>NZ_KK366009.1:0-142517 GCF_000686725.1 Clostridium akagii DSM 12554
TGGAGATTATTTGTTAATAGTAGCTCATCACTTAGTAATTGACGGAGTTTCCTGGAGAATACTACATGAGGATTTAGAAGAAGCATATAGGAGCATTGAAAATGGAGAAGAAGTAAGCTTTTCAAGGAAGACTAGCTCCTATAAAAAGTGGGTAGAAAAGCTTAAAGAATACGCTAATTCAAAGAAATTTATCAGTGAAGGTAAGTATTGGAAGGCAGTTCAGGCTGAAGAAGTTAGAAAATTGCCAAAGGACTATAAAAATAATAATGGAACATTTGGCCAAGGCGAAGATATTACTGCAAAATTTACTAAAGAGGAAACAGAAAGATTACTTAGAAAAACCAATAAAGCATATAGGACAGAGATAAATGACATATTACTTTGCGCCTTAGCACTTGCAATAGAAAAATGGGCTGAAAAAGAAAAAATATTAATAAACCTTGAAGGGCATGGAAGAGAGGCTATTTTAGAGGACATTTCGATAGAAAGAACTATAGGTTGGTTTACTTCAATGTACCCAGTAATTATTGATGTTAAACACAGTGGTGATATTGGATATTCAATAAAATATGTTAAAGAGACTTTAAGACATATACCTAATAAGGGTGTAGGTTATGGAATAATAAAATATTTAACTGAGCCGCAAAATAAGGACAATATATGCTTTAATGTAAAACCAGAAATAGGTTTTAATTATCTTGGAGAATTCACAAACAATCCAGAAGGAAAATCGTTTAAATATTCAGATTTGTCAGGCGGAGAAAGTATATCTAAATTAAATAATAAAATAGAGTCAATATCTATAAATGGTTTAATTGTTAATGGGAAGCTGGAATTAGTTTTTAACTATAGTACAGGGCAATATAAATATGAAAGCATAAAAAAATTATCACAGCTTTATATAGAAAAATTATTAGAAATTATTAATCATTGCGAAAGCAAAAAAGAAAGTGAAAAAACACCTAGTGATTATGGAGATAGTGAATTAAGTATAGAAGATTTAGAAAAGATACTTTTGAGAAAAAAGGATATAGAAAAAATACATTCATTAACACCTATGCAGGAGGGTATGTTGTATAACTTAATATCTGATAAAGACTCGCATGCATATTTTGAACAATTTGACTTTAAAATAGAGGGAAATTTAAACCTTTATATATTAACAGAAGTGTTAAATAAGATAATAGAAAAACATGAGATATTGAGAACTGCATTTTTTTATGAAGGAATAAGTAAATTGAAGCAGGCAGTTTTAAGAAAAAGAGAGATAGAAATACAATATGAGGATATAAGAAATCTTGATGAAAAAAATAAGAAAGATTATATAGAAGAGTTCAAAAATGAAGATAAAAATAGAGGGTTTGATTTAGAAAATGATTGTTTAATAAGGGTAAGTGCAATAAGAACTGGAGAAAACAAATGCAGGCTAGTGGGCAGTTTCCATCATATTATTATGGATGGCTGGAGTGTAGGAATAGTAATGAAAGAAATAGTGGAGATGTACAAAGCACTAGCTGAGGGTAAAAAAATAGTAATAGAAGAAACTCAAGCATATAATGATTACTTGTTATGGCTAGATAAATGTAACAAAAGTGAAGCTTTAGAGTATTGGAAGAGTTATCTTAATGGCTATGAAAAAAAGGTAGAATTTCCAAAATTAAATACAAACAAAAAAAAATTCAAATATAAAAAAACAATAAAAAAAACCGATAAAAAATTAACAGCAAAATTGAAGAACATAGCAGAAAAAAACAACTTGACATTAAATGCAATAATACAAGCGGCCTGGGGAGTGCTGCTACAAAAATATAATAATGCAGATGATGTTGTATTTGGTACAGTAATTTCAGGGAGACAAGTGAAAGTTCAAAACATAGAAAATATGGTTGGATTATTTATAAATACAGTTCCTTTGAGAGTGAAAAGTGAAGTGGATACAAAGTTTATAGAACTTGCAAAGAAGGTAAATACAGATTTTATTCAATCGAATGCATCATATGCATATGCCTCATTAGCAGAAGTACAAGCTTTTACAAATATGAGAAATAAACTTATTAATCATACAGTTATATATGAGAATTATCCTATTGATGAAAAGCTATTAAGTCTAGATAAGGAAGGTGACTCAGATTTAAGAATTAAAGAGGAAGATGTATTTGAGCAAACAGATTATAATTTGGAAGTGTTAATAGTACCGGGGGAGGAAATAACTGTAAAAATTATATACAACAATAGTATTTTTTTGGAAAATACTATAAATGAGATATTTGAAAGTTTATTCACTATAATAAAACACGTATCTAACAATCCTAATATAGAGTTATCTAAAATAGATATGATAAGCGGAGAGGAAAGAGAAATGTTGCTATATACGTTTAATAATACTGACAAGGATTATATGAAAGCAAAGACAATTCAAGAGCTATTTGAAGAACAGGTTGAGAGAACACCAAATGCTATAGCCTTGGAGTTTAATGGTTCTAAGCTTACGTACTTTGAACTAGAGAAAAGATCAAATAAAGTAGCAAGATATCTTATAAATAAAGGTATAAAAAATAATAATATAATACCAATAATAGTTAAAAAATCATTTGAACTTATCAGCGGTATCATTGGAATTTTAAAATCAGGAGGATGTTATTTGCCAATAGATTCAGATTATCCAATGGATAGAATTAATTATATGTTAGACGACAGTAAAGCAAAAATTGTTTTGACTGAGAGTGATCTGAAATCGAAAATTGATTTTAGTGGAAATATTGTTGATATTAGATCAGAGGATATAGCAGGACAATCAGATTCAAGATTAAATAATATAAATATATCAAGTGATTTAGCATATGTTATTTATACATCTGGTTCCACAGGAAAGTCAAAAGGTGTAGCCATAGAACATAGATCAGTTAATAATTTCATTGATGGAATAAATAGCAAAATTAAAATTCAAGATGACGATGTAATAGTTTCTGTAACAACATGTTCATTTGATATTTTTGGATTAGAGAGTATTTTTTCATTATCTAAGGGATTAAAGGTGGTTATTGCCGGCCTCAAAGAACAAATGGATCCAAAATTGCTTAATGAATTAATAATAAAAACAGATGTGAATGTAATTCAAACTACACCATCAAGAATCAAATTAATGCTTAGTGCTGACAATGCAAAAAATAGTTTTAAAAAATTAAAGGTAATGATGATTGGTGGAGAAGTATTCCCTAAGGATTTATTATTTGAAATTCGTAAGTTAACAAAGGCAAGAATTTATAATATGTATGGACCAACTGAAACCACAATATGGTCATCAATAAAGGATTTAACGGAAGAAAATGATGTCAATGTTGGTAAACCTATTTCCAATACTCAAATGTATATTTTAGACAAAAACGATAATCTTATACCAAATGGAAATGCTGGAGAACTGTGTATTGCTGGAGATGGATTATCAAGAGGATACCTGAACATGGAAGAACTAACTAAATCAAAGTTTGTAGATAATCCTTTTTCAAAGGGCAAAAGAATGTATAAAACAGGAGATTTGGCAAGATGGCTGCCTAATGGTGATATAGAATTAATAGGTAGATTAGATAATCAAGTGAAAATCAATGGTTATCGTATTGAGCTTGGTGAAGTTCAGAGTGTTGCGAATAAACATGAAAAAATAAAGGAATGCATAGCAGTGGGAATAAAAAATGGAATAGGAAGTCAGGATTTAGCACTTTACTATGTAGCAAATGGGAATATAACTATTACTGAAGTGGTTAGGTATTTATCTAATAAATTACCATATTATATGGTGCCTAAAAGATTTGTTGAAATTGAAAAAATCCCATTGACAAATAATGGTAAAGTGAATTTAAAAGATTTACCAGAACCTATAAATAACCGTAAAGATGTAGGAAATTATTATCAAGATGCAGATACAGATACGCAAAAAAACATAAGTAGTATATGGTGTAAACTTTTAGAAATGAATAATGTTGGTATATATGATAATTTCTTTGAAGTTGGAGGGAATTCTATAAAAATTGTAGCAATGTATAATGAAATAAAAAAGATTTATCCAAATAAAATTGAAATCACAGACATTTTCTCACATCCAACAATTTATAGCTTAGCTAAAAGAATTGATAATAAGGAAAAAACAAAAAAGAAATTAGATAAACATGTAAAATCAATACAATTTCCAGCAGACTATATTGTAAAAGGAAATGAGCACAATGCAGATAGCACATTTAGATTTAAATTTAAAGATAAAATGTTTGAAAAAATAGTACAAATGAAGCAAGGTGGAAATTATGAAATAACACATATATTAATGGCTAGTTATGTATTTTTAATATCAGAAATTTGTAAAGAGAGTGTATTTAGTATTCAGGCATCAATAAGTGAAGATGATATAGTTAGTGAGCTGAAATTTAATCTTCTAGGAATGAAGAATTTTTATGACATTGCTAAAAATGTTAAGGATAATTTGAACAACTTCAATAATGAAATAATGTACGATACCTATAAAAGTAACATAATAGTAGATAGGACTAATGAGAATTCAATAGTAGCAATGTTTACAGAAGTAACTCAATCGAAGTTTAATTATTTAACACTTTATGATTTGATATTTGAAGTTCATAAAGGCAACAGTGAAATTGATATTGTGTGCAAATATAACTCTAAAAAACTTAAACAAAGTAAGATTCAACAATTATTTTATAATTATATAAAGTTAATTAAATCAATAATTGGGAATGATTCAGTATAAAGGATATCAAGTATTAACCTTTGAAGAAATTTAAATTAGAATTAGGGAGGAAAATTATGTCTAAAATAGCATCTTTATTTTCAGGACAAGGATCACAATATATAGGAATGGGAAAAAAATTATATGATAAATTTGATATTGTAAAGAAAACATATGAAACTGCAAATGAAGTATTAGGCTTCGATTTAAAGAGTATGTGTTTTGAAGATGGCAAAAGGGAGCTTTCTAAAACAGAAAATACACAGCCAGCTATATTAACAACAAGTGTAGCTCAATTTAGAGCTTATATTGAACAGAAAGGAGAAATACCAAATTTTTTAGTCGGACATAGTCTTGGAGAATACTCTGCATTAGTTTGCGCTGAGGCAATTGACTTTGCGGATGCATTAAAATTAGTGAGATTAAGAGGAAAGTTAATGCAGGAATCAGCTGAAAATAGTAAAGGGACCATGGCTGCTATTAGAAATTTTGATGAAAAAGTTGTGCAAGAAGAATGTTCTAAGCTTTCTTCCCAAGGGATGATTATTGGTATAGCAAATTACAATGCTTTGAATAATGTGGTTATATCTGGTGAAGCCTCTGCTGTAGAATTACTTAGTAAAATGTTAAAAGATAGGGGAGCGGAAGTAATTAAGCTTAACGTAAGTGGGGCATTTCACTCTAAGCTTATGGAACCAGCAGCAATAAAATTGAAATCTGAGCTATTAAAATACGTGTTTAAAGATCCAAAGTATACAATATTGTCAAATGCAAGTGCATTACCGTACAAAAGCAGTGATGAAATTGTTGGTAACTTATCTGAGCAAATAGTTAAACCTGTAAAGTGGAAATCTATTATGGAATATCTAGATAAGAACAATATCGATAGTGTAGTAGAGTTTGGACCTAAGGCAGTGCTTCGAAATCTTTTCAGAAACAATATATCTAGGATTAATGCATATAGCTATGATAAAGAAGAGGATCTGGAACAAATGAAAAGTGAGCATGTAATAGAAGGAGAAGAAAAGGTATATTCTATAATTTCGAGAAGCTTAGGAATTGCTGTGTGCACTAAAAATAATAATTGGAATAATGAGGAATACGAAAAAGGAGTAGTTGAGCCTTACAAAAGGATTGAACAAATACAAGAAGTACTTTCAAGTACTGGTGGAGAACCTACCTTAGGACAAATGAATATGGCGGTTGAAATGTTGAAGTCAGTATTCAAAACCAAAAAAACACCAAAAGAAGAACAAATTCAAAGATTTAACCAACTTTTTAGAGAGAGTAACAGTTTTAAATATTTTCACGATTTTCAAATATAAAATACTAGTTAGTGTATTTAATAATATTTAAGCGAGGTATCAGAATGGATAACTATATTAGTTTAGATGATTTGAAACTAGACAATCTGGAATTTAAAGATGCAGAAGACAAAAATATAGCAATAGATCAAGTCCCTAAAAATGATATTGCCATAATAGGGGTTTCATGTAAATTTGCAGAAGCAAATAATTTGAATGAGTATTGGGATCTACTTGCAAAAGGTAAGGAATGTATTAGAAATATACCATTTAATAGGAAGCAGGATTCAGATAGATATTTTGACGGTTCAGGAATTAATAATAAAAGCGAAGAAATTAAATATACAAGAATAGGATATTTGGATGAGATAGACAAATTTGACTGTGATTTTTTCGGTATCATTCCTAATGAGGCTAGACTGATGAATCCAAGACAAAGATTGTTCTTAGAGACAGCTTGGAGTGCCATAGAAGATTCAGGATATGGAGCTAATAAATTGCAAGGAACAAAGACTGGAATCTACGTAGGATTAAGCGACGATGGGTTTAATGAATATTTGGAAATGATTAAGGAGGGACTTCCATCATTGATGGGACTCTCTACATCTGGAAATATTAGATCTATTTTAGCGAGTAGATTAGCATACATTTTAGATTTTAAGGGTCCGGCTATTGTTATTGATACTGCATGTTCATCATCTTTGGTAGCACTACACTTAGCTTGTCAGTCAATAAAAAATGATCAATGTGAAACTGCATTAGTTGGAGGCGTAAATATAAAGATATTGCCAAAGATTGATGATGAGAATCTAGTGAATATAGGGAATGCCTCTTCTGATTATAAAATAAAAACCTTTGATAATGAAGCAGATGGAACTAATAGTGGTGAGGGAGTAGCAGCAATTTTGATTAAATCATTAAGCAACGCTATTATTGACAATGATCATATTTATGCGGTTATAAAGGGAAGTGCCATAAATAATGATGGAGTTTCAGTAGGAATTACAGCCCCAAATGTAGAGGCACAGGAAAATGTAATCTTAGATGCATGGAAGGATGCACATATTGATCCTAAAACAATTACTCATATTGAAGCACATGGAACTGGTACTAAACTGGGTGATCCAATAGAAGTTAATGCAATTAAAAACGCTTTTAGTAGATTTACAAACAAAAAACAGTTTTGTTCAATTAGCTCAGTGAAAACCAACATTGGGCATCTTGATAGTTTAGCAGGATTATCTGGGCTTATAAAAATGGTTATGGCAATGAAAAATAGAAAAATACCACCAAGTTTAAATTTTATTAGTCCTAATAAAAATATAGATTTCATTGATTCACCAGTATATGTTAATGACAAAATAATTAAGTGGGAACCTGAGGGAGAGTTTCTAAGATGTGGAATTAGCAGCTTTGGATTAAGTGGTACAAACTGTCATGTGATTTTAGAGGAACCGCCAAAGGTTGAACAAGATAGAATAGAAGTGTTTAAACAACATATTTTCACATTATCTGCCAAAACCAAGGAAGCATTATGTAATTTAATAAATGCGTATATTGAGTTTTTAGAAAAAGAAGATGTTGTATTAGTTGATGTATGTTATACCGTTAATACGGGAAGAGGACAAAATAATTACAGGATAGCCCTAGTTGTAGAAAATAAAAGGGAACTAATAAATAGTCTCAATAAGCTGATGGAGGGGAAGTTGAAAAATGATACTTCTAAAGGTATATATTATGGAGAAATTAAGAAAAATTCTCAAGTAAGAGATCTAGGGGAAGAGGTTAAAAATATAATTGCCGGTATAAGAGAAAAGCCGTTGAATATTGAAAAATCAAGCTTGCATATTTTAAGTAGTCAATATTGTAGAGGAATAGATATAGATTTTGAAGATATATATATGGGCTTTGGGTGTAAAAAAGTAAGCCTACCAACATATCAGTTTGACAAGAAAAGATTGTGGATTGAGTTAGATCTAAAGAAGAAGAAACTGGAAAATGTATTTTTTGAGGAATATAAACATCCTTTAATGGGTTTCATTGCATTAGATTCTCCAAATATTAAGATATATGTATCTTATCTAAATGTTAAAGAATACTGGGTTTTAAATGAACATATGGTTAATGGTTCATATGCAGTGCCAGGAACTGCATATATAGAGATGGCTAGAGAGATAGGGAAAGCCCATTATGGCAGTAGTTGTAATATAGTTCTGAAAAATGTAATGTTTTATAATCTCTTAATTGTGGAAGAAGATGTTCGAGAAGTTCAAGCTATAGTTAACATTAAAGATAATAACTTAGAACTCAAAGTCATTAGCAAGGCTAAAAATGGAGAATGGATAAGACATTCAGAAGCTTTAATTTATAAGGACGAAAATCAAGAAGATGCTAAATTATATGATATTAAAAAATTAGTGAAGAAATGCAACACTGCTTACATAGTAGAAAGAAATGATGTATCAAGTAACACAGAATATATATTAGATGGTATAAACAAATGTGATTTTGAAACTTTTAATATCGTAGAGGAAGATACAAGATCCAGGGGAAAATTAGTACAAGTTGGAAAAAGGTGGCATAGTATTAGTAAGCTTTTTACTAGTAATGAAGGTGCATTATGTGAACTTGAAATTCCTAATATATATGAAAATGATTTAAAAGATTTTTATCTTCATCCTGCAATGATGGATTGTGCTGTTAATTCGGGAAACTTACTGTTGGATGGATTATATTTACCTTATTACTATAAGGAATTCCGAATTTTTGGACCTACTCCGAAAAAATTCTATAGTTATATACTAAAAAAGGGTAATACAAATAATGAAACTGGTAAATTTGATATATTGCTGTTAAATGAACAGGGGAAAGCATTTGGAAAAATAACTAATTATATTGTAAAAAAGGTTCATGATTTTGATTTGGTGGGGAGAAGTTCTAGTGATATAAATATGTACCATAGCTTAGGGTGGGTAATAGAAAATGATTATAAAGTTGATAAACTTGATAAACTTGAAAATGATTGTATTTTAATTTTTAAAGATAAAAGGGGGATATCTGATCAAATTATCAAAAAATTATTGTCGAATGGAAAAGAAGTCATTGAGGTGGAATTAGGAGAAAAATATTCTAAAGTAAATGAATTTAAATTTGAAATTGAAGGTACAGAAGATGACTATGAAAAGTTATTTAATGATTTAGAACAATCACCAATTAGACAAGTTATTCATATGATGACTGTTGACAATGAAAATATTAATGATGTAGCTAAGCTTAAAACCAGTATGAAAAAAGGAGTATACAGCTTATTTTATTTAACTAAAGCAATTACGAAAAGCATAAAAAGGAATATACAACTTCTGCTTATAGCTGATTATGCGCAGGGTATAGATGGTAAGGAAATCACCATAAAGCCTCATAATGCTTCATTTTTTGGTATTGGCAAGGTAATAGGAGAGGAGTATTCTAAGATATCTGTAAGATGTATTGATATAGATAGTAGTATAGAAATAGATGACCTCATGAAGGAAATAATTTACAAAAGCAGAGAAGGCGTTGTTGGATATAGGAATGGCAGTAGATATATTCAGCAATTGAAGAAGGTTGATTTACAAAAACTAAAGGATGAAAAGGTAAATATAAGGAAAAATGGAGTATACATTATAACAGGAGGCATGGGAGGAATAGGTATTGAAATTGCTAAATACATTTCATCAAGAGAACAAGTAAATTTAATTATTATAGGGCGTTCTGAATTTTCAAATAGATACCAAGAAAATGAAAAAAATATATATAAAATCAGAATAATTAATGAAATTAAGGAAAGTGGATCTAGTTTCAATTATTATAAAGCTGATGTTGCAAGTATTGAGAAACTAAAACAAGTGATTTATGACGTGAAGCATAAATTTGGTCATATAGATGGGATTGTTCATAGTGCTGGTGTAGCAGGAGATGGATTTATTTTTAGTAAAAGCAATACCAAATTTAGCTCCGTAATTAGACCTAAAATTCAAGGTACGTGGTTATTAGATTATCTTACAGATAATGAAAAACTTGATTTTTTCATTATGTTTTCATCAATTACATCTTTGAATGGAGGTATTGGGCAATCAGATTATACTGCTGCAAATGCTTATATGGATTCATACGTTGATTTTAGAAGGAGAAGGAAACCAGAACAGAAAACTTTAACAATAAATTGGACAGCCTGGAACGAAGTTGGAATGTTAGCTAATTATTTAGATCAATATGGTAATGATAAAAATAATTTGGGTAAGGATAATAATGAAAAGGGATTTAAAAGTATTGATAAAGAAGAAGCTATTATTTGTTTTGATAATGTTCTTAACAAAGATATTTATAAGGTTATTATAGGAGAAATAGATTATAAGGTGTTTGGATTATACAAAGATAAATTAAAATTTATGTTATCTAAAGAAATATTAAAATTAATAAATATAGAAGCCTCTGGAGAATATTATGATGATGAATTGAATAGTGAAGTAAAGGAGAGAAAAGATGAAATTACACTATACGATTATGATACTTTAGAAAAAATGGTTCTTAAATGTTGGACGAAGGTTTTAGGTTTAGAGCAAATTTCAGTAAATGATAAATTCTATGAAATAGGTGGAGATTCTATATTAGCCACCTACTTAGTAAAAGAACTTCAAAAAGATTTTCCTTCATTGTTAGATATATCTGATATATTTTCATATCCATCAATATCTGAAATTTCAAATTACATATATAAAACTCTAAAAGGCGATAAGTGTGATGGAGAAAATGAAAATATTGATAATATTTTAAATAAGTTGGTATTTGGAGAAATTAATGCCGATGAAGCCAATAAATTAATTTAAGTATATGTAAGCACAATTTATACGGCTTGTGCTATAAGAAATAGTTTAAGGAGTGATGAACATTGAGCTTAATCCCAAAGTATATATTTGATCAGGTTGCAAAACATAATTTATCACAAGAAGAAGCTAAAAAAATGATAAATGAATTAAAAATCAGAGAGCATAACAGTGAGGACATAGCAATTATTGGTATTAGTTGTAGATTGCCTAAAGCAAAAAATGTAAATGAATATTGGTATAATTTGATTAGGGGAGTAGAATGCAAAACAACTTTTCAAAAGGATAGACTTGAATATATTAAATCAGTTATTACTAATAGTGAATATACTGATTTCTTATCAACAATGCTTATAAATGAAGATGAACTTGAAGACACCAGAAATTCGGGATATTTAGAAGATGTTGATAAGTTTGATGCTGGAATATTTAATATATCACCAATAGAAGCAAAAGGCATGGACCCAATGCATAGAGTATTACTGGAAACAGTATGGACAGCAATTGTAGATGCAGGATATACAAGAGATAAATTATATGGCACAAATACATCAGTATTTGTAGGTAGAGACTGTATAAATGACACTATGTATAAATATATTACAAAAGAAGAATCTACTAGCATGACAGGAAATTGGCCAGCATTATTGGCAGGCAGGATCAATCATTTATATAATTTAAAGGGGAGCTCTTTAGTTATAGATTCTGCATGTAGTTCTGGTTTGCTAGGGGTACACCTAGCATGTAATGCATTAAAAAATAATGAATGTCATATGGCAATAGTGGGTGCTGTTGCTTTAGCATCTTTCCCGTATTTTAAAAAGATTCCACGTTCAATGATGGAATCTAAAAACGGTAAGGTAAAAACTTTTGACAAGGATGCAGATGGTACTTTATTTAGTGAAGGAGTAGCATCTGTTATATTGAAGCCATTAAGTAAAGCAGAAAAAGACGGAGATAATATTTATGGAGTGATAAAGGGAAGTGCTGTTAACAATGATGGGGCTACTAATGGAATAACAGCGCCAAACGCTTTGGCCCAGGAAGACGTAATTATTAAGTCTTGGAAAAATTCAAATATAGATCCAACTACTATTCAATATATTGAGGCACATGGCACTGGTACAAAATTGGGTGATCCTATAGAAATTAAGGGAATAACAAATGCATTTTCAAAATATACAGATAAAAATCAATTTTGTGGAATAGGATCTGCTAAAGGAAATATTGGGCATACTGTTGCCGTCTCGGGATTAGCTTCATTAATTAAGGTTATTTTAGCAATGAAAAATAAGGTGATTCCACCTAGTATTAATTTTAAAGAGTTAAACCCATTTATTAATTTTATTAAATCTCCAGTCTATTTAGTTGATAAACCACATAAATGGGAAAAGGGTAATACACCAAGGAGAGCTGGAATTAGTTCATTTGGATTTGCAGGAACCAATTGTCACGTTATTGTTGAGGAGCCGCCTAAGATTACAGAATCTGATATAGAATTTGATTTACCCTATGAAATATTCACGGTATCAGCTAAAACAGAGAGGTCCCTTAAGGGACTATTAAAGGAATACAGTAAATTTATTGAGGAAGAAAAGCAAACTAATATAAAAAATATTTGCTATACATCTAATCAAGGTAGGGACCATTACAATTATAGGATAGCTATTATAGTAAAGGATTTTCATGAATTATCGAAAAAAATGGATATGATTTTATCAAGTGACCTAAAGGATATATCAAGTAGTGGTGTATATTATGGATACCATAAAATTGGATCAAACCAAAAAAAAATAATCGAAGATGGTGAGATAACTACTGCACAGCATAAAAATATAAGTGCTGAAGCTAATAATTTGTTAGTGGAAATTTTGAAGAAAAAAGGAGATTATATACTGTTAAGTATGGATGGATTATGTAGATTGTATACAAAGGGTGCAAAAATCAATTGGGGATTATTATATAAAGATAAATTCAGAAGAACAGTAGAACTACCCACGTATTGCTTTGAAAGAACTAAATATTGGGGGAAAATAAAGGGACAAAAAACAGAACAGAAAATTATTAAGGATATTAAACACCCGTTAATAGATATATGTCTAGCAGATTCAGTTGATGAAATGATATTTTTAACTACATTTAATGTGAAAAAGAATTGGGTATTAAGTAATCATAAAATAATGGGTGAGAGTGTAATGCCTGGGACAACTTATATAGAAATGGCAAGAAAAGCATGCTCGGTATTTTATAAAAATGACATGTTAGAACTAAAAGATGTAATTTTTCTTACTCCACTAATTGTTAGAGGAGATGAAAATAAATTAGTAAACACAGTTGTTAAAAAAGAAAAGGGCTTTGTGACATTTATAATAGCAAGTAAGCAAGAAGATAAGTGGGTAGTCCATGCTGAGGGAAAAGTTTACCAAATGGCTAATAAAGAGCAATTAAACTTTGATTTAGATAGAATAAAACGTGATAAAACAAGAGAAAAAGTTAAAGTAAAATACGAAGCAAACAATTTACATAGCAATGTATTTTCATTTGGACCTAGATGGTTAAATTTTAAAGAAGTAATAATGGCACCAAATGAACAGCTAGTGGAATTGGAAATATCAGATGAATTTAAGAGCGATTTAAATGAATTAATAATACATCCAGCATTACTAGATAATGCAGTAAATGTATTTATTAATGAAGATGATGAAGATACATTTTTGCCGATATCTTACAAGGACTTTAAAATATATTCTGCAATGCCAGCTAAATTTTATGCATATGTTAGAAAGAAATCTAGCAATAAAGAGACTAAAATATGTGATATACAATTAATAGACATAAACGGTAATATTTTTGCTGAGATAAGCGACTATATATTAAAAAGGGTTAATAGTATGTCTAAACTGATTCAAAATGAAACTGAAACGGTAAATTCATACTACAGATTGAAGTGGATTGAAAAAAAGATTCAGAGCCAAAACGGTGAAATTATCAATAAAGATAACATATTGGTATTTATGGATTCTAGGGGATTGTATAATAAGATCGTTAATAAATTAACATATAATGAGGAACAAGTAATAAAAGTAGAATTTGGAGATTGTTACAAAAAAATTAATAATAATTATTATATTATTGAAGGCACAGAGAATGACTATGTGGATTTACTGTGTGATATTACTAATAGTAATAGAAAAGTTGATAAGATAATTCACTTATCTTCCATATCAGGTGATACTATAAATTCTTATGAAGACTTAAGTGAAAAGCAACTTAAAGGTTTAAATAGTGTATTTTATCTAGTAAAAGGTATAAGTAAAAATAAATTTAAACAAGATTTAGAGTTAATTCTCATTTCGGATTATGCTACAGAGGTAACAGGAGATGAGAGAGTTATTAATCCCCTTAATGCCGCTATGATTGGAGTGGGAAAAGTAGTAAACTATGAATTCAAAAATATCAAATGCAGAGCATTTGATATAGATGACAAAACCTCTGTAGAGAGCATTTGTAAGGAAATAGAACAGAAATATGAGAGCTATCAGGTTGCATTTAGAAATAACTATCGTTATATGAGTGAAATGATACAAGGTGATTTTGATAATAAAGCTGATGAAAATGCGCGTAGCGGATTAAATATTAGAGATAACGGAGTTTATATTGTAACTGGTGGAACAGGAGATATAGGATTAGAAATATCCGAATACCTAGCAAGTATAAGCAAAGTGAGATTAATATTGATTAACCGTTCAAAGTTACC
Organism: Clostridium akagii DSM 12554; assembly: GCF_000686725.1. Classification (GTDB taxonomy): domain Bacteria; phylum Bacillota; class Clostridia; order Clostridiales; family Clostridiaceae; genus Clostridium_I; species Clostridium_I akagii. The sequence goes on from NZ_KK366009.1 coordinate 14,659, forward strand.
AGCGGTAAATGAATGGGATAGCATAATAGAACAAAATGAAAATGCTCATCTTGTAAAAAAATTAAAGAAAATTAAAGATATAGAGAATAAAGGAACGCATGTAGTATGCTATAGCTGTGATATTTGTGATTATGAAAGTATGAATAGGACTTTTAAAGATATAAAAAGTAAATATGGAAAAATTAATGGAGTATTTCATTGTGCAGGTGTTGCAGGAGAAGGCTTCTTATTTAGAAAAAGTTATGATGTATTTAATGAGGTTACAGCACCTAAAATAAAAGGAACATGGTTAATTGATAATTTAACACGTGAGGAAAATCTTGATTTCTTGATTTTATTTTCATCTATTACAGCTATATTTGGTGGTTCAGGACAAGGCGATTATACTGCTGCAAATGCGTACTTGGATTCATTTGCATATTATAGGAATAAAACCAACAAAAAAACAATCTCAATTAATTGGCAGGCGTGGCGTGATGTAGGTATATCAGCTGAGTATGGGATTACTGAAGAAAGGTCAATATTTAAGTTAATTGATACTAATAGTGCAATTAAAGTATTAAATAAAGTTATTGATAATAATCTTACAAATGTTATTCCAGGAGCAATGAATATAAAAGTACTATCAAGTGTTGAGGACGAATTACCTTTTTTATTAGCAACGAATATCAGAGAAAAATTAAATTATAATGTTGAAAATAGTAATAAAAACGTAACAACGGATAAGAAGATAATAGACAGTAATGTTGTAATAAAGGGAAAAGGTGAAGACTATACTGAGACGGAAAAAAATATTGCTGAAATGTATGGTAAAGTTTTAGCTATTGAGGAAGTTGATTTATATGAAAGCTTCAATAGCCTTGGGGGAGATTCTATTATGGCAACTCAATTGTTGAAGTTAATAGATAAAAAGTATCCTAATGTAGTTGATATTTCCGATATTTTCACTTATTCATCAGTTGTAGAACTCTCAGAATATATTGATAACGAACTAGAAAAAAGTAATGTAACGCATGGAGAAAATTCAAATAACCATGGTTTACAAAGTAAAATTGAAGTCTTATTAGATAATTTAAAAAGTGGAAATATAAATATTGATGATGGGCTGGAAATTTTGAAAAACAATTAAATATATAAAGCGAGGGTGAAAATATGGAAAATAAAAAAATTATTATAATTGGTAGCGGTATAGCTGGAATGTCAATGGGATGTTATTTACAGATGAATGGTTATGAAACAGTTATTTATGAGAAGGGTTACTCTTCAGGAGGTCTTTGCACAGGCTGGAAGAGAGGAGAGTATTACTTTGAAGGATGCATTACTTGGCTTATGGGATCAGATTCTAAAAATGAATTCTACGAGTATTGGAAAGAATTAAATGTTATTCAAAATATGAATTTTATTAATGATGATGATTTTGCGGTTATAAAGCTTAAAGATGGAAGTGAATTTACATTATATTCAGATGTGGACAAGTTGGAAAAAGAATTTATTAGGGTTGCACCAGAGGACAAAGAAAAGATACTATCTTTAACAGATTCTATTAGAGAAGTGTCAACTGCTCAATTAAATTCAGACAATGCTAAATCCGTTAATTATAAGAAAGTTATTACTAAATGGTGCAAAATCACAATAGAAGAGTTTGCAAAAGGATTTAAAAGTGAATTTGTTCGAAAAAATTTTAAGAGGATTTTCTGGTTTAAATACGATAACACTATAGTGAATTTTATTGTTACTATGGCTTGGCACAACATTAAAGTTGCAGGATATCCTGTAGAAGGCTCTAGGAGATTCTCAGATATAATTGAAGAAAGATATATTAATCTCGGAGGAAAAATATATTACAATTCAGAGGTATCTGAAATATTAGTTAAAAATGATGTGGCTGTGGGAGCCAAATTAAAAAATGGTAAAACTGATAATGGGGATTTAATTGTTTCTGCTGCTGACGGCTACAATACAATTTTTCAAATGCTTAAAGGTAAATATGTTGATGACGGAATAAAATATTGTTATGAAAATTTAAAGACAAATCAGCCTAAAGTATATATAGGACTAGGTGTGTCAAAAAAACTTGATGAATTTCCTCATTATATGAGTTTGGAATTAAGTGAGCCTATAAAAACTTATGCTAATGAAAGCATAGATAATATCTTTGTAAAAATTTACAATAAAAATCAATATTTTTCACCAGAAGGTAAAACGAGTGTTGTAGTATACAATAATACAAACTATGAATATTGGGAAGAGCTTAGAAAAAGCAGTAGTAAAAAATATAATGATGAGAAGTTAAGGATAGCAAGTGAAGTAATTGATGCGTTAGATAAATATATTGAAGGAATAAAATCCAATATTGAAGTTGTTGACGTTTCAACACCATGCACTATAGAGCGATATACAAATAACAGAAATGGAAGTTGGATGGGATGGTCAAAGGAAATTGAATGCATAAAAAATGAGAAGAATTTAAAAAGAACACTACCTGGACTTGATGGATTTTATATGATTGGTCACTGGGTCGGAGTTGGAGGAGGTTTACCAACCGTAGTTTTACAGGCTAGAAATTTAGTTCAAGTAATTTGTAAAAATGATGAAAAAGTATTTACAACAACTAGGCTCTAATATTTATTTGAAATAAATATTTCTATAAACTCTACGTGGAATGTAGTTGTATTTAGTTGTGCCTTGGAAAAATCACTTAGCATAAAATGGGGGTGTAATTATGGATGATAATATAATAGTAACAAAATATATACTACAGCAAGTCAGAGATAAAAAAATTGAAAAGAATATGGCATTAAAAATATTAAAACAATTAGCAGATAAACCCTATAATAAAAGTAATGATATAGCAATTATAGGTATGAGCTGTCGCTTTCCAAAAGCAAAAAATAAGGAAGAATATTGGGATAATATTGTTAATCGAAGGTGTAATATTACAGGTGTGCCACTTGAAAGAAAAAAGTACTTAAATCAAATTTTAAATGAAGAGGATGAAGATATATATTTTAAGGCTGGATTTTTAGATGAGATTGATAAATTCGATCCATCATTTTTTAGAATTTCACCAAAAGAAGCAAAATTAATGAATCCTAAACAAAGGCTATTATTAGAGGTCATTTATAATGCTATTGAGGATTCAGGATATGCTGGAAAGGCAATATATGGTTCAGATACAGGCATTTATGTAGGAAATGATCATAGTGTTGATTTAAAAGCTCATTATGGATCTTTGATAGAAGATGAAGACTTTCTTGTAACCACAGGGAATCTTCCAGGATTACTTGCAAGTCGAGTATCCTATATTTTAAATCTAAAAGGACCAAGTTTAGTTATTGATTCCGCGTGTTCTTCTGGATTAGTTGCAGTACATATGGCATGTGAAGCATTAAAAAATAAAGAATGTAAAATGGCTATAACGGGTGGGGTAAACTTATTTTTATTACCTACTAAAATACAAGATATGAGGGAAATAGAATCAAAAACTGGAGAAATAAATGTATTTGATAAAAATTCAAAAGGAACTGCTTGGGGAGAAGGTGTATCCTCAATAGTTTTAAAACCTTTGAATAAAGCTATTGAGGATAGAGATAATATTTACGCAGTAATTAAGGGAAGTGCAATAAATAATGATGGAGCATCAAATGGAATTACGGCACCAAGTGCAGAAGCTCAAGAAAATTTATTAGTTAGGGCATGGAAAAGGGCTAAAATCAATCCAGAATCAATACAATATATTGAAACTCATGGAACAGGAACAAAATTAGGTGATTCAATAGAGATTAAAGGTATAACAAACGCATTTAGGCGATATACCGATAAAAAGCAATTTTGTGGGATAGGTTCAGCAAAACCTAATATAGGACATACAAATGCAGTTTCTGGAATGGCATCCTTAATTAAAGTTGTATTAGCATTAAAAAATGGAGTTATTCCTCCTAATATAGGTTTTCATGAACCAAATCCATTTATTGACTTTAGCAATTCGCCAATATACTTTAATGATATTGTATCTAAATGGAAAAAAGGAAGCACACCAGTTATAACAGGTGTTAGTTCCTTTGGGTTTAGCGGAACTAACGCTCATATTGTTTTACAAGAAGTATCAGAAATAAATTACAATTTAGAAGAAAAGCATGGGCCAGAAATATTAACTATTTCTGCAAAAAGCAAAAATTCCCTTGTAGAGTTAGTAAAAAAGTACATAGATTTTGCTAATAAAGAAGAAAATTATAGTTTATCGGATTTCTGTTATACAGCTAATACAGGTAGGAGGCAATGTAACTATAAAAAGTTTATAGTTATAAAAGATAAAACTGATTTTAAGCAAAAGTTAAAAGAGTTGTACAAATCATTGTTAAATGTTGAAGATATAAATAAAATTTCTAATATAAGTAATGAAGGCTCAATAAAACTTGCAAATGAAAAAATTGAAGAGTTTGTAGCAGGTGGCAAGGAAGACATTATAATATTGTACCAAATAGGTGAATTCTATGAAAATGGAATTGATATTAAATGGAACTATATATATATAGGAGAAAAAAGAAGGAGAATTAGTATACCTACATATCCTTTTCTTAGAGAGCGATATTGGGCTAATATCCGGATGCAACCAAGAGTGCACTTAGTAGCACACAAAGGTGATAGCATCGATATAAAATTAATTGGTAAAAAAGATGATAAATATTCAAAACTTGAAGTTATAGTAGGACAAGTATGGGGAAATGCTCTTGGGTTTAATCAAATTGATATAGAATCTAATTTTTATGAAATAGGTGGAGATTCAATTATAGCAATTAGAATAGCCAATGTGATTAATAAAGAACTGGAAATGAATATTAAAATTTCAGATTTATTTAATAATCCTACTATTAAAAAGTTAGCAGATTTTATTGATAATGATTCAAAAAAGACTGGGTACTCAATTATACCTAGAGCTGAGAAAGCTAAATATTATTCTCTTTCGTCATCTCAAAAGAGAATTTTTATATTAAAGCAGATAAATAAAAACGACATATCATATAATATTCCATTATTTTTAATTATAGATGGTATATTAGATGAGTTGCGTTTTGAAAATGCTTTTAGAAAAGTAATAGAAAGGCATGAAACCTTAAGAACATCTTTTGACATTGTAAATGGTGAACCGGTTCAAAAAATTGAAGAGAATGTTAAATTTAAAATAAATAAGTTTAATTGTAATAATGATGAGCTAGATGACTTAATTGATAAATTCATAAAACCATTTGATCTAAAAGAAGTACCACTTATTAGAGCTTCATTGGCAAGGATAAATGATAGTAATAAACATTTTTTAATGGTTGATATGCATCATATTATAGCTGATGGTGCATCAGTTGAAGTTTTTGAAAAAGAACTTATTTCATTTTACGAAAATATTGATATGCCAGAAATTAGAATTCAGTTTAAAGACTTCGCAATATGGCAAAATCAGTTATTTATATCTGAAGATATGAAAAAACAAGAAAAATATTGGGAAGATAGATTTAAAGGAGAATTACCTATTCTTAATTTGCCACTGGATTTTCCTAGAACCTCATTTAAAAATTATGATGGAGAGAGGATAGAATTTTATTTAGGTAGGGAGCTTGCATTAAAGTTTAATAAACTTAACGAAAAATTACAAGTTACTCCTTTTATGACGTTAATGACCGCATTTAATATATTACTACTTAAGTATACACATCAAGAGGATATAGTAATAGGATCACCTATTTCTGGTAGAAGTAATAAAGAGCTTGAAAATATGATAGGAATGTTTGTTAATACATTGGCGTTTAGAAATTACCCAACGGAAGAAAAAGTAATTAAAGATTTTCTTTTAGAGGTAAAAGACAGTACTTTAAAAGCTTACGAAAATCAAGATTATCCTTTTGAAAGACTTATAGATAAACTCAAAATTGATAGAAATTTGAATGTAAACGCCTTGTTTAATGCAATGATTGTCCTACAATCAATAGAAAATACAGAAATAAAAGTAAATGGCGTAAAGTACATACCTTATACTTATAAAAACAACACTTCTAAATTTGATATGGTTCTATATGGATATCCTAAAGAAAATGATATGAAATTTGAACTTAATTATTGCTCAAAACTATTTAAAAGAAGCACAGCTAAGCGGTTAGTAAAACACTTTTTAAATATACTTGAATTTATGGTTAGTAACGAAGACAATCTTATTAGTGATATAAAGCTACTTTCAAAAAGTGAAAAGAAAAAAATTATTGAATTCGGAAATAATATATCGGTAGATTGTACAAATGAAAAAACAATATGTGAAATTTTTGAAACCCAAGTAGAGAAAATGCCTAATAATTTTGCGGTAACAGGCGTAAATGGATCATTAACCTATAGGAAATTAAATGAGAAGGCAAATCAGCTTGCTAGTTTACTAATTAAAAATAATGTTTCTAGAAATGAAATTATAGGAATTATGGTTGAACGTACTGAAAAGTTTATAATTAGTATACTTGGGGTATTAAAGGCTGGTGCTGCATATTTACCAATTGATTCAATCTATCCAAAAGAGAGAATAAAATACATGCTAGATGATAGTAATGTTCGTATATTACTTACTGATAATGTTAATAAAAATAAATTTCAATCAGAAGTAAAGGAAATATGTATTGAAGATGAGGAAATATATTTTGGAAAGTCACATAATTTAAGAAAGCTATCTATGCCAGAAGATTTAGTCTATGTTATATATACATCGGGTTCTACAGGAAAACCCAAGGGTGTAATGATTAAGCAAAGCAGCGTAATAAATTTTGTACAAGCTTTTGAGGAAAAAATTTATAGTATGTATACAGGCAGTTTAAATTTAGCATTATTAGCTCCATTTGTATTTGATGCTTCGTGTAAACAGATTTTTCCATCTCTTCTTTTAGGACACAGGTTATATATTATACCAAATTATATAAGAACTAATGCAATTGAACTTATAAGATTTTATAAAGAAAATGAGATTGATATATCTGATGGAACTCCTTCTTATATTACCATTTTATCAGATACGTGTTTTTATAATAGAATTCATGTTAAACACTTCATAATAGGAGGAGAAACATTATTGCTAGAGGAAGTAAAAAAATTTTATGATAATTTTGGAGAGAATAAGCCATATATAACTAACACATACGGACCAACAGAGTGTTGTATTGATGCAACAGCATATACTATAAAACCAGAGGAGACCTATTCTTTAAAGGATATAACAATTGGTAAACCACTGAAAAATTATAATATATATATACTGGATAAAAAACATAGGTTAGTACCTGAAGGTGTTGTGGGTGAAATTTGTATATCAGGCGAAGGTGTTGCGAAAGGATATATTAATAATGAAAAATTAACTAGAGAAAGATTTGTTAAGGATATAATAGATTCCAAAAGAAAAATGTATAAGACAGGTGATTTAGGTAGATGGACAGAAGATGGAAATATCCAGTTTATAGGTAGAAAAGATAACCAAGTAAAAATCAGGGGATATAGAATTGAATTAGACGAAATAAAGAACAGAATATTATCATATAAAGGCATAAAAGATGCAGTTGTATTATGCAGAAAAAACCATCTAAATATACAGTATATTTCCGCTTATATTACATGCAGTGAAGAGATAGAACCTATAAATTTAAAAGATTATCTTATGGAGCATTTACCTAATTATATGGTTCCACAAAATATTATACCTGTTCAAAAGATAAATTTAAACAATAATGGGAAGGTAGATACTAGTTTCCTGCCAAATACTGAAGAAGAGTTAAAAATTGAGGAAAAGTATATCGCACCTCAAAATGAAATACAAGAGATATTATGTAACATATGGGCAGAGATTATTGGAGTAGATAAAGTAGGTATTAAAGATAACTTCTTTGTGTTAGGCGGAGATTCAATAAAAGCAATTCAGTTAATTGCAAAAATGGATAAATACAGGCTGTCATTGCAATTAAAAGATATATTTAAGTATCAAACAATAGGGGAACTTTCATCTAAAATAAAGGTAAATACTAAAGAAATTGATAACTCTTTAGTATTAGGAGGAATGCCTTTTTCGCCTATACAATTTTGGATGTTACAGCGTAATACAAGAACGTTAGGGTATAGAAATCTTGCATTTGTATTGTATAGGAAAGAAGGGTTTGGAAAGAAAAATACCGAGAGGATTTTCACAGAAATTGTTAAACATCATGATGCTCTTAGAATAATCTTAAAACGACAAAGTGACAAGATATATCAGTATAATAGAGGAATAGATGGAAAGCTTTTTGATATTAAAGTTGTTGATTTAGAGAATTCTCAAGATTTTGTTAAGGATGCAGAAAATGTTATAGATAGTATACATGCAAGTATTGATTTAGAGAATGGACCATTAGTAAAACTTGGACTTATAAAAGGCAACGCTGGCGAACATTTATTGATTGTAATACATCAAATGGTTATAGATCATATGTCATGGAGAATAATTTTTGAGGATTTTATTACAGCATTTACGCAGTTAAGTAATAAACAACAAATTGTATTACCTAATAAAACAGATTCATTTAAAAAGTGGGTTGAATATATATATAAATATGCAAAAAGCAGCCAGCTTTTAAGTGAAAAAAGTTACTGGGACGAAGTTGAAAATACTGAATTAGTAGAATTACCTGTAGATAATAAAATTGGTGCTCCTTTTATAAGGGATAATTTTATTGTACAAAGAAAATTAAATTATGAGGATACTGAAAGATTAATTAATTTGGTTAAAAATAAGAAAGATGTAAAAATAGAAGCTATATTTTTGTATGCATTAGGGGTAACGATAAAACAATGGACCGGAAGTAATGATCTTATTGTGAATTTGGGAAGTCATGGTAGAGATTTAATATTAGAAGGTGTCAATATTTCAAGAACAGTTGGAAGATTTGCTGCAATGTATCCAGCAGCTTTTAAGCTTCCTGAAACAGAAAATTACAAGTTGTGCTTAGAATATTTCAATAAATCTTTAAAAAATATTCCCAATGATGGTATTGGTTATGGCATTTTGAGATATATATCTAGCTTAGATAAAAAACTACGCATTAATTTAAAATTAAATCCAGAAATATCGTTTAGCCATATGGGCAATTTTGACACGGATTTAAACACAGATGTATTTAAAATATCTACATTACCTAGTGGAAAAAATATAAGTGGTGAAGAAGTTTTTAGTTATAAATTGAAAATATTTACAATGATTATAACAAATAGATTGAATATTAATATTGAATATAATAAGAATCAGTTTAAGGAAGACACAATTAACGTGTTTTTTGACAATTATATAAAGAATTTAAATAAGATTACGGAACATATACCCTATATATAAGATTTTCATGTAAGGGTAAGAATTAATCAGTAATATTAATATATTGGAGGAATTAAGAGATGGTTAATAAGAGTAAAAATGAAGAACAAAAATCTAAGGTTTATCCGCAAGCTGCTATAATGCAGCTTGTATCTGGGGTAGGATTTGCCCTTGCAATGAAAACAGCCGTAGATCTTAATTTATTTTCATTATTAAAGGATAAAAAAATTTCAGTTGAAGGTTTGGCAGATTCTTTGGATTTAAAATCTTCAGAATTGAATAGATTACTAAGAGTATTACAAGCCATAGGATTATTGACTAAGGATGAAGAGGGTAATTATGTAGTAACGGAATACGGCGAAGTTCTCATACCTGGAAGCCCTAAATCAATTTATCCAATGGTGAAATATCTGATGCATGAAACTGTTATACAATCTATGCTTAAAATGGATTACAGCATTAAAAAAGGACAATCTTCTTTTGAAAAGTTTTATGGTAATAAGTATGATGAAAATAATAGTGACGGCAAAAGTAACTTAGAATCTATGGATAAAGCCATGGAGGTTTATTCAAGAATAAGTTTACCTTCATTATTGGATGCATATAATTTTGAAAGGTTCAATCTAATTGTGGATGTTGCAGGAGGTATGGGACAATTAATAACAGAAATAATGAGGTCAAGCAATAATTCTAAATGTGTATTGTTTGATCTTCCAGACACAATAGAGAGAGCAAAAAATAATATGGAAAATGAAGAATTAGGTAACCGCTACCAATTGGTTGCTGGTGATATGTTCAAAAAGATCCCAGATGGTGGAGATTTATATATAGTAAGTAAAGTACTAAATAATTGGGATGATGAACATGTAGAGAATATACTTAAAAATATTAGTGAAGCTATGTCGGATAAAGGAAGAGTTATTATAATTGAGAATTTACTTTCTGAGGATAAAATTTCTCTAGAAGAAGCATTTAGAGATTTGCTATTTTTGGTTTGCACACATGGGGGAAGTGTTAGAAGTAAAAATGAGTTTGAAAGGCTAATTAAAGGTTCAGGATTAAATTTATTGAATGTTATAAAAACATCTAGTAGTTATTGTATCATTGAGTGCGATAAGGCTAAATAAAACTAAGTGTCAAATAATATACACATTTGAGAGAAATAAAAATCATACTACGCATTATGCTATGCATAAGAAAAGATTGGCAATAGCTACCAATGAGATAGGTATTATTTCGGAATTTGAAGGAACTATGGTTTATGATGAAAGGTATAAAATATCATAGCTAAAGGTAAAGAAGAAGATACAGAAAAATGTTCTGTCAAAATATCAAAGAAAACAGGAAAGACTGTAAAAAAACAATGCCTTAAGGCTTTTACAGAAGTTAGAAAAATAGGATGTACAGATACTTTCATTTATGTATGACTTTAATATTCTATTCGATAATAATTTAGCGTCATTCTCATTAATAAATTATTCTGATATTTGTATAAATTCTGCGTAATTGCTTAGTTTTTATTATAAATATCAGAATAATTTTTTTGTATTTTACCTGTGACATTAGATGGGGCTGTTGCATTAGCGATTTTTCAAATCACTATGCACAGCAATTCCTCTATACCATATTTTAAATTTTGGGAGTAGATTTATATTTTTTGAAATTGAAATTGAAATGTAAAAAGGGTCAGAAAAGAAAGGACATTTTTTATCCGTTTTTTTGATTTTTGAAATTCTATTTAAATTTAAATAGTAAAATATGTTACCAAATTCGTTCGTTTATAGTTGCTAAAGTAATATGTAGAACTATTACTAGGTAAAATGTAAAACTATTACTAAAGTAATATGTAAAACTATTACTTTAGTCAATAGTAAAATAAAGCTCTATTAAGTAGAATAAAACTATAGAAAATTGGAGGCGTTAAAATGTTAGAATTAATGAATATAACAAAAAAATATGGAGATTTTACTGCTGTGAACAATCTTTCACTTAATATTGATGATGGTGAGGTATTTGGACTTTTAGGACCTAATGGTGCAGGAAAATCTACTATAGTATCCATGATAAGTACTGTAATATCGCCAACAAGCGGAGAGATAAAAGTTGATAATAAATTATTAAGAGAAGAACCTATACAAATAAAGAAAGTAATGGGAATAGTACCTCAAGATATAGCTTTATATGACACTTTAAGCGCAAAAGATAATTTGGAGTTTTTTGGATGCCTTTATGGATTGAAAGGAAAAAAACTAAAAGAAAGGGTTAGTGAAATCCTAAAGATAATTGAGCTTGAAGATAGAAAAAATCAGACTGTTGGAGAGTTTTCAGGTGGAATGAAGAGAAGAGTTAATATTGGAGTTGCTTTGATGAACAATCCTAAGCTTCTAATTCTAGACGAGCCAACAGTTGGAATAGATCCACAGTCTAGAAATCATATACTAGAGACAGTGAAAAAATTAAATAAAGAAAGAGGCATGACAGTAATTTATACAAGTCATTATATGGAAGAGGTTGAGTATCTTTGTAAAAGAGTTGCTATTGTAGACCATGGAAAGTTGATAGCACTAGGAACTAAGGAGGAGTTAAAGAAAAATTCACAGTCAAAAGATAAGTTGACAGTTACATATACCAAAGCTAGTAAAGAGGCTTTAGAGAAAGTTAAAAATGTTGCTGGAACAGAAAAGGTTAGAATAAGTAATAATCAGATATCATTATTAGTAGATCAGCGTAAAAGAAATATTATTAATGTTGTTGAAGATATAAGAAATCTAGGAATAAATTTATCAAGTTTTAAATATGAAGAAGTAAATTTGGAAAGTATTTTCTTGCAAATCACAGGTAAATCTTTAAGGGACTAATTGAATGGGGGATAAAAATCATGAATAAGTTATTACATTTGTTTTTGTTAGATACAAAACTCTTATTAAAATCAAAAGTATTTTATTTCAAGCTAGTATTATTTCCAGTTGCAATTATTCTAATACTTGGATCTGTTTTTAACAGCAGTAATAAAAATATATTGAAAACATTCAATGTGGCATATTATAGCGAGGATACTGACTATCAAAGTTTAAATCTATCTGAAACTTTAAGAGATGATGTATTTAAAAGCAAAGATATAAAAAAAGTAATGAATTTAGAAAAAGTTAATAGCTATGCTAAAGGTAAGGAGCTTGTAAGCAATGGAACTGCGGCAGCACTTGTATATGTTCCTAATAATTTTACAAAAGATTACTTAAACAATAAAAAAATCAAGATTGGAGTTCTAGGTGATAATAGTAAATCTGATGATGTTTTAATAGTAAAAACTATTTTAAATAGCTTTGATAAGAATATATCTACAATGAGGGTAGAACAAGACCAAGCTGAAGATGAGATGAAAAGTAAAACTTCAATAAGCAAAGAAGATCTTAATAAATTAGTTACTTCTATAGAAGATACTAGTAGTATGTCATCAAAAGTTTTAGAAGTTGCTACAAGAAGTAACGCAAAACCATTAAATATGATGCAATATGAAGTTTTTGCAATAACTGTAATGTTTTCTATAATAACAGCTTTTGAGCTTACCCATAATATAGTAAGCGATAAATTAAATAATACTATGAATAGAATAAAATCAACACCAACGTCAAATTTTCAATATATTCTTGGGAAAATTATAGGAATAGTAATAGCAATAGTAGTGCAAATGATTACGGTAATAGTTGTAAGCGGTATAGCTTTCAATGTAAAGTACAATAATGTACCTGAAATTTTACTAATAACCGTTGTTTATGGTTTTACCATAGGAAGTATTGTAGTTTGTGCTGGAATACTTGCAAAAGATCATATGGCAGTTTCAAGTGTTATGGCACCGATTTTATGGGGATTTAGTTTTCTTGGAGGAAGTCTTTTCAATAAAAATAGTTTTCCATATACCCTTGGAATTATTCAAAAAATAATTCCAAATGGAAAAGCAGTTAATTGTTATCTTGGGATTTGCGAAGGAAATGGAATTAATTTTATATATAAAGATATTTTTGAATTATTAGGTATGACAGTAATATTTGTGCTAATAGCGCTAATTTTAGCAAGTCAAGGTAATAAAATTAAGTTTAGAAGCAATAAGAAAAGTGCTTTAATGGGTAATAATGTAATTAAATAATCTAGAGAGGACGGTAAAAATGCATATATTAAACATGATAAAAATTCAATTAAAACTCTTATTTAATAACAGATTAGCAGTTTTTGCTATAATTTTAGCACCGTTACTGCTTACATTTTTAGTATCATATTCAAGTAGTAGCGTGAATAAAACAAATGTATATTTTGCGGATAAAGATAATAGTGAAGCTTCAAAACAATTGATATTAATGATGAAAAATCAACATGATTTAAACTTAATAAGTTCATCAGAAAGTGAAATAAAAAATAAAGTAGATAGTGATAATATCACTGTTGGAGTTGTTATTAATAAAGGGTTTGAGTATAAATTAGAAAATAATGAATCTTTAGATGCTACTCTTATTGAAAATTATGATAATATTGATGGAGAAAATCTTTCACAGATTATTATATCCGATGAAAATACATTGCAAAAGGTCAATTTAGATTCAAAAAACATTTCAAAAATTTTAGGTGATAATAATCATAGTCTATATAGTAAGCTTATTAAAAAAACAAATAATGATAGTAGTGTTAAATTTTCATACGAAAATTTAAAAAATGGTCAAAATTCAGAGAATAAAATTACCCAAAGTTTAATTGGATTTTTGTTAATGTTTCTATGGTTCGTTGCAATCCAAGGATTTAGAACATTAGTAGAGGAAAAAGAAAATAATACTTCTAATAGAATAAAAGGAACACCAACAAAATATTCGAAATATTTGTTAAGCAAAATTATAGCTAACTATATATTTGGAATGATAATTATAGCAATAATACTTTTAGTTGGAAAATATGCGTTGAATGCAAAAATAGTTAATAATGTTGTTCCAGAGGTAATCATATTAGCAATATATTTCTTTGCTATAGTTGGAATAGTAATGGTGTTTGTACCTTTTGTGAAAAAACATCAAACCTTTACTATAATAGGCGCATCAATAATGGCCTTAACGGGAATTCTTGGAGGAAGCTTCTTCTCAATGGATGAACTAGAATTGCCAAAAGCAATTCAAATTATTTCAAAATTTATGCCAGAAACTTGGGGAATAAAATCACTTAAAGATATCATATTTAATAACGCCTCTTTGGAAGCACAAATTCAAACCATAATTGTATTAGGGTCTGCTGGCATAGTTGGATTATTAGTATCTACAATACTGATGAAGATTATAAGTAAAACTGAAAAAGGTTTTTAAAAAAATAATAAAAAGGGGTGTTTAATATGAATTCAATGTTAATTATAGGATGTGTAGAGATAGTTTTGGGAGTACTGATTAATATATTTATAAAAAAGATAGTCATGCTTTTATTTAAAAAGGGTGGTACTTTATCATACTTTCCTGTAAGATTTGCTGGTGTATGGCTACTGATAAATGGTATATCAAGAATGTTTAATGTATAATGACACTGTTGCACTAAGAAATTAGTGTAACAGCTATTTTGTTCGAAAAATACGATTCACTGGCTTAAGTAGCTCGGGAAAAGATGCAGATTTCAAATTTTGAAAAATTTAACATCATATTGTAGAGACTATTTGATGAAGTATTTGAAATCAAAAGTAACAATTGATGTAGAAGACAACGTGGAATCAAGTAATGTAACTGAGAAATTACCAATTCAAAATAAGAGATTAACTATTGGCAATGAATGATGATGAACGTTCATCTTATTTAAAAAATTCATTACAAATATAATTCTGAACCCATAATAGTCTTCGACAGTTTATAACGAACATGTTAACATAAAAATATAAGATGGAGGTTAAAAATATGGCAAGAAGACGATTTACATTAGATGATAAAATAAAGATTATTGAAGAATTAAATAGTGGGTTAACAAATTCCCAGGTTTGCAAAAAATACGAATTATCACCATCCACACTCTCCACCTTTAAGCGACAACTTAATGTAATTAATGCTACTGAGCCAGACGAATATAAACCAAGCACTAAAGAAAGAGCACTTGAAGATGAAAATCGTAAGCTTAGAGAACTCGTTGGTAAAAAAGAATTAGAGCTTAATATGCTTCAAGATTTATTAAAAAAAAACAAATACCCACGGTAGAGTACCGGTGACTGTCAAGATACTTGTCGCATAATATTTTTCATTCGCCGTTGTTAATATTTAACATGTAGATCTATGTAGACTAAATTATGTTCTTAACACTCGCTTTATTTTCAGATATCGGATTTAATGTCACGATTTCTGGTAATTCCCAGTTTCGTACTCCTCTATTAAATCTCTTTGGATGCAACTCTCTGGCTGATTTATAAACTTAATTTCTGGGATAAATTATACATTAGGCATTACCGGTATGCCTACTCATTGGCGTTACAAAATTCAATCCACTATGATAATGTATATTATTGTATCAATTTACAAATTTGTAAACCAAATCTCTTGCTTCTTCTATATTTGTAAATCCATCTTTAGGATAGCTTGAAGTATATTTGCAAGTCTTAAACAATGCTTCCGAATAAGGATTATAATTGCTTACTCTAGGTCTTGAATATGATGACATAATACCAAGCATTTCAAGCTTTGTCTTCGGTGTGTAAGATTTCATAGGAACTCCATTATCAGAATGTAGCACTAATGGTCTTCCACTAATTTGCTCTGCTAAAACAGCTCTTTCTACTAAATCTGATGCTAGTTCTCCAAGTTCCTCATGGCAAACTTCCCAAGCTACCATCTTTCTGCTTAATATATCCATAATCACGTATAACTTACAATATGCTCCTCTTGTATAACTATTCAGTAGGATAAGTAAAGGGTGCAATCATAGTAATGATTTTCCCACATACTCTCCACCGAACCACACGTACACTTCTCTATGTATGTTGCTCTCCACAAATCATATAACCTTAGGTTTGCATTTGCATTAAGCTATAGCAGATTTCACATGCTGCTAGAGTTTTCCTATTGTTTTTTAGCATTGCAATGTTCCAGGGTTTATCAGATTTTATTTCTGTGAGCTTTCTTACTTAGTGCATTATTACTATTACCGATATATTATTGGCCCCACACAATTCACAGTGGCTATTTTTTAGTCTGAGTGCAGAACTATGTTTTCCAAATGGATATTTGTATTTTTCTTTTAAATCATAAAATTGTGAATCATAAGGAGTTGTTATACTTTTATCGGTTCCTAAGCCATTATCATGGTAAAATAGTGCACTAGTTTTCTTTCTTGTATCTTTGTAAATTTCGAATTTCCCATTTATATCATATTGAAATCTTATTTATTTTATAGATAAAATTTTCTAGGACACGCAAGTGTGAACACTACTACTGAACTATCCATTTAAATATATACTGTTAAACAAAGCGATTAATTCAAATATAAGTAACTTGTTGGATATTATTCTACATTTTACACTAAAATCATCATTAAAACAATTAATTTTAGTAAATGATGATTTATAGGCATTAAAAATCACAGGAATATAAAACAACAAAAGTTCGCAGGCAGTGAATAACATTTGCTGATTTTGTCTAGGGTTTAAGTAATATCAAAAATGATAACTGATGGTCTAATGGAAACAATATATTGAAATGTTATATATTATTTCATAAAAATACAAAATATAGTTGACGAAATTTGATATAGGCAATACAATTAAAATATACTTAATAGAAAAAATATTAAACATTAAAAAGAAACAATTATTAAGAAAATATATGCTACCAATAGTCGAACTGCGTCTATTATTCGTTAACCTAAAAATCCAAAAGTCCATTAGAGGACAAGGTAGTGGATTTTTTGCATTGAGAGGAGTGTTGTTTATGAGTAAAAAAAAATCGTCCACAAAGATGGCTGTTATAAGTTTATTTCCATTTGTAAAAAAATATAGAAGTTACATAATAATAACTTTATTTGCAGTTGTCGTTGAAGTTATTATAGGAATATATTTTGCAAAAGCATTAGGTGGAATTGCGGATGCAGCTATTGCAAAGAACTTTATAGCGCTAAAAAAGTTTTTAGTTTTATTTTTTGCAGTAATATTCTTAGATATGGCAATAAAATTTATTAAAGCATTTTTTACAGGAAGGTTTACAGAGTGTTGCTTATTTGATATTAGGCAGAAAACCTTTAGAAACATTAGTAATCTTCCAATTCCTTATTTGGACAAACATTCCTCTGGAGATTTAGTTTCAAGAATAAATACTGACCTAGTACTCATACAAAACTTTTTGCAAGGTACATTAGCTGATCTTTTAGCTATTCCCTTAAGAGTGATTGTATCTGGGACATATCTATTTATAATAAGTTGGAAGCTTGCTTTGTTCACTGTAATTTCAATTCCGCTGTTGATGGTACTCTCTATAACTTTAAGCAAGCCGGTACAAAAATATATAAAACAGCAACAGGATGAGATAGGTAAGGTAAATTCTCTAGCAGAAGATTGTATTTCTGGTCTTCTTGTTATAAAATCTTTTGTTCTTCAAGAAAATATGAAGGGAAGATACGATGAGGCTGTTAATGAATCTGTTTCCAAAGGATTGAAGGCTTGTTTAATTGAGGCTATAGTATCTCCTTTTGGTATCCTTATGAATATAATTCCATTTGTTCTTTGTTTTGCTTACGGAGGATATTTAGGTGTTCATGGTGAAATTACAGTCGGGATGTTAATAGCATTTATCCAGCTTGTAGACTACGTGGTTAATCCTTTGAGTAATGTTCCTAATCTGATAAAGGGATTTAGGTCAGCTTCGGCAGGTACTGAGCGAATAAATGAAATATGGAATGAAGCAAAGGAAAGAACAAATGGTACTAAATTTAATATTAACGCTAAAGTTCATACCATAAGATTTGAAGGTGTGTGTTTTTCATATAATGAAGACAAAAATATTTTAAAAGAATTAAGCTTCAATATAAAAAATGGCGAAACGGTGGCCTTAGTGGGTCGTAGCGGCTGTGGCAAAAGCACATTACTAAAATTAATTAACGGTTTTTATGGCGTTAATAAAGGTAGTATAAAAATATATAATCATGATATTAGATCTTGGAAGCTAACTGATATGCGAAATTTGATATCTACAGTATCTCAGGATAATTATCTTTTCCCTGAAAGCATTTATGTAAACATAGCATATGGAAATCATCAGGCTTCGAAGGAGGAAATAACCACTGCCGCGAAACTAGCTAATTGTGATGATTTTATTATGTCACTGCCTAAGGGATATGATACTTTAATTGGTGAAAGAGGAGTCAAGTTATCAGGAGGTCAAAAGCAAAGAATTGCTATAGCAAGAGCTATCCTTAAAAATGCGCCTATTCTTCTATTAGATGAAGCCACCTCTGCATTAGATACAGAGTCAGAAAAGGAAGTACAAAATGCACTTTTGAAGCTTATGGAAAATAGGACAACATTAGTTGTTGCCCATAGACTATCTACCATTCAGAATGTAGATAGAATACTTGTGATAGATGATGGATGTGTTGTGGAAGAAGGTAATCATGAAGAGTTATTTCTAAAAGATGCATTATACAAACAACTCTACTTAAAACAATTTATTGACAAACCTGAAAATAAAATTGGAAAATTAGATGCATAGGGAGGCAATAATATGTTAAAAAAGCTAAAAAATAATAATTTATTTAGAATAACCAAATTTTTAAAGAAAAATTGGCCTCTATATAGCATAGGATTAATTGGACTTAGTTTTATTAATTTTATTTGCAACTTTTTTTCAGCGGTTGGAATAAAGGCAATGACAGATGCACTTTTAAGTAAAGACATGAATGCACTAATGAAAGGTATCATTTTTATGGCGACAGGATTTGGTATATTAGTAATAATTATTCCTTTTTTATCTTATGCCTTTGATAGCAGTATAAAAAAGACTACAGGTGAAATTCGAAGAATATTATTTTTCCATATAGAAAAGCTTCCTGTAAAATACATTGAAAATAATCATAGTGGAGATTTGATTTCAAGGCTAACAAATGATGTTCAAACTGCTGAAAATGCTTATGGTAATCAGCTTTTAATGGTAATGATGCCAATTGTATCTGGTATGGGGTCTATTATAGTTATATTTTATATTGATTGGCGTATGGCCATTTTGGGAGTTATAATTGGAGCATCTACCATAATTTCAAACACTATATTTATCAAACCCTTAAAAAAGGTTAGTGATAAAATACAAGATTTATTATCTTCCTTAAATCAAAACCTTACAGATACTTTAGGTGGTATACAAGTTATTAAATCATTTAATCTATTAGGATTAATGGAGAAAAAGTTTAAGATGAATAATGAAGATATTAGAAAGTGGTCCATAAATCGTGTAATTAAAAATTCTTTCTTAAATGGCATCAATAGCTTTCTCGGAAATATGAGCTTTATTGGTATTTACGTAATAGGTATAGTCTTTATTATTAATAACACGCTTACTTTTGGGAAACTTATTGCTATAATCCAGATGTTAAATGGTGTAATGTGGATGTTTAATTCCTTAGGGGTATTTTTGACCCAGCTTCAAAGTTCTCTTGCAGGAATAGATAGAATATTTGAAATTTTAGATATAAAAGAAGAAGAAACCACTGTAACATTAAACAATTTAGAAAATGTAGAAAGGGATGCTCAAGATGGAATTATAGAATTTGAAAATATTAAGTTTGCATATGAAGAAACTAATGTTTTAAATAGTGTAAATATAGAGGTTGGCAAAAATGAAGTTATAGCTATTGTAGGCTCCAGCGGAGGTGGTAAAAGTACTTTGTTTAAACTCCTTTTAAAATTTTACAACATTAAAGAAGGTTGTATAAAGGTATTTGGAAAAGATATAAATACCTTTAGTCTTGAAGAGTTAAGAAGTCTCATAGCATATGTTCCTCAAGATAATTATCTTTTTAGCGGAACAATTGCAGATAATATATCATATGGAAAGGAGAATGCCACATTAGAACAAGTTATTGAATCAGCAAAGTCTGCCAATGCTCATGAGTTCATAATGACGCTTTCTTCTGGTTATGGAACTGAAGTTGGGGAAAGAGGAGCACACCTCTCAGGGGGGCAAAGACAAAGAATTGCAATAGCTAGGGCTATACTTAAGAATGCACCTATACTTCTTTTAGATGAAGCTACCTCCTCTTTGGATTCTGAGTCTGAGGATGCAGTTCAAAAAGCCTTAGACATCATTATGAAGGGTAGAAGCACAATGGTAGTAGCACACAGGCTATCCACCATCCAACATGCTGATAAAATCTTGGTTTTAGATAATGGAATCATTCCAGAGGTAGGAGATCATGAAACCTTACTTAATATCAATGGTATTTATTCAAGACTATATAATTTACAGTTTGAAGGAAAACAAGCATGAAATTGTATTGATCTTCAAAAAAATCAGTACCGACCATTTTATAGATAGTTTGGCAAATCCATATGGGGGTGAAATGAGAATATTTGTATACAAAGATATACAAGGGTAGTGTTGAATAAAAAATAAACTTATCTTATTATGGAAACATAGCGAGATAAGTTTATTTCGTTCTGCAGTGTTAAGATTTTCATCAACATCTTCTGAGGCTGCAACATTGAGAATTAATTTACATTTTTAAGTTTAAGTACACAATTACGATTGCTCCCTCTATTATGGACAATTTCTAACGTATGCTAACTAAGCAGAGAGAATTTATTAAGCAGGAAACTTGGATAGAAAAAAGAATAATAGATACAGCTACAGAGATAAGCATATTAGGAGCAGAAATAGACGAAAAAGAATCTGACCTAAATAATATAGAGTTGGGAATGAAAAGAGCCATAGGGCAATATAAAGAGAAAGAAACAATATTACAAATGAGATATAGAGATTATAGAACTTATGAACAAATCGCAAAAGAAATAAGGTCCAGTAAATCAAATGTAGAAAAAATTTTGAAAACTAAAATTCTATATGAGATTAGTAAATGGGTAAGAAATACTAAGGAACTGGAAGAAAAGAAGTCTTGAGTAACATCAAAGTTTCACCATTTAAAAATAATGATTAATAGAAATACATATTTCAATAGCCAACTTGGGTAAACCGATACACATTTCAAAAAGCAGCTTCAGGATCTTAAAATAAGACATAACAAAATTTAAGGAGGAATATAAGATACATTCCTCCTTACTCAAAATTTATTCCTTGTAATTTGAAAGTGTAGCATTTGCATCTTGTAAAGCAATATCTACTGAGTCAAGAGTATTTGCAATTTGTTGTTTATTTTCAGGTTTTTCTACTGAGCTAAGTGCTTGGTTCAAACAATTCTTTGCATCTTGAAGCTTAGTTGTTACATCTTGAACATGTTGTTTAGCGTTTTTTGTTTCCATCTAATGATACCTCCTAAGTTTTCCAATACATATGTACTTGAGTACACTAGTAGTATTTGTAATTTAACACAAAAAGATTCATGAAGAAAATAAAACATAGATTTCGTTACAGATTTTGAAAAAAATATTAACAGATTTTTTTTACCATAATTACCTGATTTATTATTGATACATTCTTCATCAGTATTATTAGTGACATACAAAACATATGGAGACTTATGGCACAGGAACTATTACATTTGCTACAAGGGAACAATGAAATATATAGGCAATGATGAAATTTGTTTAGTAATAAAACAAAAGATGTTCATAGGTGAAATCCAAATTGTTTATTTTAAAGAGCCAGATAGAGAACTTGAAAAAGGAGATATCAATAATAGGGAATATGAAGCTGAGTTAAGCATTCCAGCAAGTGAACGTACAATATATTATTATTATTATTATTATTATTGTTGTTGTTGTTATTATTTAGGGGCAGCAAGGAAATTATTTGCAAAAATCAGGGGATTAAGAATATAATTAAAAAAGTTTGCAGTAATGGGGGCATAATCTGTGACATTATGCATGTAGTTAGAGAAATAAAGAGAGCAAGAATTAATAAAGAAACATTCACAAATGAGTGTTTCTTTTATATTGCGTATAAATATAGTGACAAAGTAAACAATAAAAGATTTATTTATTGACATTGGAACTGAGGAGCTTAGTCATATGGAAATAGTTGAAGAAACTATAAATTTGTTAAATGGTCACGAGGTAAACCGTGAAGCTGTGGGAAGTGGAGAAATTGAAACCCATGTACTTTCTGGATTGTCACCAGTCTTAATAAACTCTTCGGGGGCACTATGGACAGCTGATTACATAACGGTTACATGTGATATCGTAGCAGATTTACTTTCAAATACGCGAAGGTAATATTTAAGAGCTCTTAAAGGAGCTCTTTTTAACACTCAAAATTATATAGGTAATGGTATATTAAGTATCTGCACTATAACCTTGGGTTAGTTAACATATTGAAAAGAATGTGATGTAAATTATAAATGAAAATGCGAACAAGGTTCTTTAAAAATTGAATAATTTAGTTACAATATGAACAAATTATATATGTCTTATAAATAGTTATTATTTTGATAATGGAGGTAATTATAAATGGCACATAACAAAGATTTTGAAAAAAGTAAAAATACCCACGATAAGGGTGGTTTACATTGGATTTGGAGATTAGTATATGTGGCTATTATTTTATCAATAACGTCATATGTAACACCAGGTTTTACAATAAATGGGCTGTGGGGTTTTTTGTTAGCTGCAGCTATAATAATTGTATTAGATTATTTAGTAGAGTTAATTATGGGAGTTGATGCATCACCTTTTGGAAGGGGGATAAGTGGGTTCTTGGTCACTGTGGTGATAATATATGCCACTCAATTTTTAGTTCCTTATATGAGGGTATCCATAATTGGGGCGATATTAGCAGCTTTGGTTGTAGGAATATTAGATGCAATAATTCCTGGAAGGGCAGTTTAGATACATTAAAATAAATAATTATTGAATGACTTTTCAGAGTCTATTAAATAATGTAGTGTTATAGTTATCCTTTAAGTATTGTACTTTTGAAAAATATTTCATTACAATTTTAAATTAGATATGTTATTGGATTTTAAGGGATTGTTTCATATTATTTTATTAATTTGAGACGATTTTTTATATATTCTTAGGGTACTTATAATTTATAATATATGAAAAATATGATGATCGCATATCATGATGTTGGAGGTGCACATTCTACAGCAATAGAAGCTAATGTGCATATTAATAAATTGCCGGTAAATAGAATACCAAGTAAGCAGGAAATACTTAATCTTCCTACATTTGATAAAGGTAATAATGGCCTAACCAAACAGTCTTCAACAGGGATACAAACGCATGTGCATGAATTTGCAGAAAACACAAAATTAGCGGAGAATGGAGAGGATAGGCATAATCATAATAATGTGCCATTGTATAAGCTACAGGCGAGTTTGAATTTATTATATTTTAATTTTGCATCATAGGAAATAAAATGTGTATGCACCCTTAAATGAGGGTTAATAGTAGAAGAATTCTAAAGAGAATAAAATAAATTACTTTATGCAAAATATAATGGGACTAAAATCCACAGCATTTGCATTGTAAGTCCATTTATTGCTTTAGTTTTACCTATTTGGAATAAAATAATAGATTTAGAATTACCTAAACATATTAAAAATAAAAACCTGTTAAGTTATGAAACACAATGGTTTCAACACTTAACAGGTTTCTTAAAAAATCTTGGTGCCGATGGTGGGATTCGAACCCACATGGTTTCCCGCACGATTTTGAGTCGTGAGCGTATGCCGTTCCGCCACATCGGCAAAGTCAACATTAAGAATTATACCATGGGGATGTATTATAGTCAAGTTGTATTTTTAGTTTGACATATATATTTCTAAAGAGTGTTAAAAAATATACATATTTAGATTATATTATATAATCAGTAGATTAAAAATAATAAAAACAGCTCTTATAATAATGTTTTTTTGAAAAAATGTTGTTACTGTGAGGTTTATTTGTTAAAATTAAATGGTTGTTGTAATTACTTATGTAGTTACTATGTATTGTTATGTACAATACAATATCTTTTTTGTTAAAGTATTAACGAATTAAGTATTTGTGTAGGAAGGAGAAATTTTAATGATTTATTCAACAGAAGTAGCAAGTATGATGTGCGTTGCTAAAGGACCTAATCACGGATCAGCGCCAATCCCAGAAGAAGGAAAATGGGTACAATCTAAAGAAATAAAAGATATATCAGGTTTAACACACGGAATAGGTTGGTGTGCTCCACAACAAGGTGCATGTAAATTAACTCTTAATGTTAAAGAAGGTATTATCGAAGAAGCATTAATAGAAACAATCGGATGTTCAGGAATGACTCATTCAGCAGCTATGGCTTCAGAAATACTGCCTGGAAAAACAATTCTTGAAGCATTAAACACTGATCTTGTTTGTGATGCTATAAACACAGCAATGAGAGAATTATTCTTGCAAATAGTATACGGAAGAACTCAAACAGCTTTCTCAGAAGGTGGACTACCTATCGGAGCAGGTCTTGAGGACTTAGGAAAAGGACTTAGAAGCCAAGTTGGTACTATGTACGGAACTAAGGCTAAAGGAACAAGATATTTAGAAATGGCTGAAGGTTACGTTAAACATGTAGCACTAGATGCTAACAATGAAGTTATAGGTTATGAATTTGTAAACTTTGGTAAAGTAATGGATATGATCAAAAAAGGCGTGGACGCTAACGAAGCAATGGAAAAAGCTACTTCAAGTTATGGTAGATTTGCAGAAGCTGTAAAAGTTATCGATCCAAGACAAGAATAAGAGGTAAGGAGGGAAAACATAATGGCATTATTTGAAAGTTATGAAAGAAGAATTGACCAAATCATACCAGTATTAAAGAAATATGGTATGAATACAATAGAAGAAGCTAAAGCAGTTTGTGATGAAAAGGGAATAAACGTTTATGATATAGTTAGAAAAATTCAGCCAATTTGCTTTGAAAACGCGTGTTGGGCTTACACAGTAGGTGCTGCAATCGCAATTAAAAAAGGATGTACTAAAGCTGACAAAGCTTCTGAAGCAATAGGAGAAGGTTTACAAGCTTTTTGTATCCCTGGATCAGTTGCAGATGACAGAAAAGTTGGATTAGGACATGGTAACTTAGCTGCAATGCTTTTAAGAGAAGAAACAAAATGTTTCGCATTCCTTGCAGGACACGAATCTTTTGCTGCTGCTGAAGGAGCAATTGGACTTGCTATTGCTGCAAACAAAGTAAGAAAAGAGCCTTTAAGAGTAATACTTAACGGTCTTGGAAAAGATGCTGCATTTATAATTTCAAGAATAAACGGATTTACATATGTTCAAACTAAATTCGATTATTATACATCAGAGCTTACAGTAGTTAAAGAAACTGCTTACTCAGATGGAGCAAGAGGTGCTGTTAGATGTTACGGCGCTGACGATGTTAGAGAAGGCGTTGCTATAATGCATAGTGAGGGCGTTGATGTTTCAATAACAGGAAACTCAACTAACCCAACAAGATTCCAACATCCAGTTGCTGGAACATACAAAAAAGAATGTATTAATCAAGGAAAGAAATATTTCTCAGTTGCTTCAGGTGGTGGTACTGGAAGAACACTTCACCCTGATAACATGGGAGCAGGTCCAGCTTCATACGGTATGACTGATACTATGGGAAGAATGCATTCAGATGCACAATTCGCAGGATCATCATCAGTTCCAGCTCACGTTGAAATGATGGGTCTTATCGGAATGGGTAATAATCCAATGGTTGGAGCTACAGTTGCTGTTGCAGTTGCTGTTGAACAATCAGCTAACAAATAAAATTTTCATTTGTACAATCATAAAAGACCTCATATTTAGGCTTAAATGTCTAAATATGGGGTCTTTTGATTTTAACTATGTTTATAAAAATATAGCGCTTATCCACAGCTTAGCCTTGTACATTAATAAATAAGTTTTTAAATTAAGCCAAATAAAATTTGTCGCTTATATAGAGATTATTTGTAATAAATGATATGATATGAAATAAAAGGATATTTTATATCATATACTAAAATTTGATTGAGCATTGCATCTTTATAAATTCTGTGTAATATTAAAATCAACATATATATGTAATTTTAGATTTTATTAGTAGGAGAATCTTATGGAAAATAAAATAATGAATCTAGCAATTAAGGAAATGAGATCCAATAATATAAATGAAATAATCGATCAAGAAGTTTTTTTTAAAGAATATTTTAAAGTATTTTGTTATAAAAAACCATTTGACCAAGATATTATGAGTTCTCTACAAACTGATTTAGATATTGACGATGTAATTAACTTATCAAACACTCTAATTATTAAATTCAAAAAAATGGCCAATATGATGGAAAAAAATGGATTTAAAAATGATATTGGACTAATAATTTTTATTGGAGACGGGGTTATAGATGGACATAGTATAATTATAAATAACTACTCTTATGTTTTTGTTGATTTAAAAGCAATCATGCTACGTTCTAAGGGAAAATATAATTTAGATGCTTTTATGTCACACGAAATGATTCACGCAGCACATTATGATTTAAATAAAGAGTTCTATCCAGATAATTATAATTTAATTGATGATAAATATTTTAGAACATTAATTGTAGAAGGTATGGCTACATATATGAGTATGATACTATTTGGCATACCGGAAAATTCAGCATATTGGTTTGGATTGTTAGAGAATAATGAAGTTGGTGAATGGATTACTAATTGCAAAAAAATGAAAACAAATATGGGGATAAATCTTAAAAAAATAATTGATGATGAAGAATTTGATAATAGCATATATAATAAATTATTTTGTGTCAAAACTCAAAAATTCACGTCTTATAGAACAGGATATTATTATGGATGTGAAATAATAAAAAACATAAGTTATGAAAATAGTATTAATGGAGTATTTAGGCTTGAGTTTAATAATATTAAAAAATATATAAATGCTTATTTTAAAATAGTAATTGTGTAAATAATTATGAATTAATTATAGGAACTATGATATTTAATTGGGGGTTATATGGCTAGTAATAAAAAAACTATAATATATTGTGTTTTGATATTAATAATATCTCTAATTTTCATAGCAGGTTATGTGGCAAAACATAGTAAAGAGAATGATTCTTCAAAATCTGTGCAGCAAGTTACCGATAATGCTAGGGTGATTTCTACCATGGAACTTAAAAGTATAGCAAGGGGGGGAGTTGTTAGTTTAGTAGATGATTCGCCTGCCGCATTTTCATGGGCGCCAAGAAATCAAAAAATTACTTTGAGTGAAATTACATATTGGCTACATGGAGCCACAATATACAGAGGCAAAATCCCAAAATCACAAAATGTTGCTTTATTTAAAGCAAATGTCGGACCTTCAATACTTAATATATCTTATTCAAATAAAGTTAATATAACTATACAACCAGCTTTCTATCTTGGTTCAAAGAATGCTCTTAATATTCAATATATTAGAGATGTACTTCAACTTAATAATGATGGGAAAAAAAGTTATATTCAATCTAAACAGTTGTTCAACTGGCTGAAAAATGACAAGTGGAAAACGGAATTTGAAATGAAACACTAAATGTTACCATATTAATGTAAATATACAAGGAGTGATGTTGTGAATAAATTATATTTTTTAGGGAGAGGATCAGGATATAATACTAAAGAAGGAAATACCTCTGCTTATTTGAAAAAGAATGAGACATTATTACTTATAGATTGTGGGGAATCTGTATTTAAAACAATTGTAGAAAAAAATTTAATTGCGAGAGTAAAATATATTCATGTATTAATTACACATATGCACTCAGATCATGTAGGTTCCTTAGCCAGTTTCATTGGATTTTGCTATTGGAAGTACAAGATAGTAACAAACGTTTATTTTTATGAAAAAGATAAAGTAAGGAGTTTTTTAGAACTTCTTGGCTTGATTGAAGACGAGAGTTTTATGATAATGGATACTAAAAATAGAAAAATAGATTCTTTGGATTTGGAGATTTTCCCTTCACTAACTAAGCATTCTAAAACAATTAATACATATTCTTATACATTAAAATTTTATGAGGGAAATGATATTTTTTATAGTGGAGATACATATGAAACTAATTTTGACGTAATCCCTTTTTTGAAGTTAGGTAATATAATATATCATGATACGTGCCTTAAGGACTTTAAGGGTAATGTACACACATCACTAAGGGTTTTAAGTGAAATTATTCCTAAAAAATATAGAAAACAAGTCTATTGTATTCATATCGATGGAGAAAATTTCGTGGAGAAAGCTGAAAAACAAGGGTTTAATGTAGTTAATGTAATTTAAATAATTTATATATTGTTTTTTTGCGTAAAAGCTTAATACTTTTTATAAAGATAATAAAATCATTACTATATGAAGGCACTATTGCTAAAAAAGGAGGAGAATATATGACTGAATCAAAAGCTTGGGATTGGAGCAAAAATGAAAGTAACCAATGGTTAATTCCAACAATAGAGTCATGTTATTTAACTGAATCATGGAAATCAAAAGGATTTAAAAAGTTTCTTGATTTAGGATGCGGATTGGGGAGACACTCAATTTATTTTGCACAAAAAGGATTTGAAGTGAATTCTGTAGACTTATCCGATTATGCTGTAAATCACTTAAAAAACTGGGCAGAGAAAGAACGTTTAAATATTACAGCAGACGTATGCGACATGCTTAACCTACCATTTGCTAATGGTACATTTGATTGTATAATAGCTTACAATGTTATCTATCATGCAGATACTCAAGGGTTTATTAAATCCCTTGAAGAAATAAAGAGAGTATTAAAAAACAAAGGAGAATTATTTATTACCCTACTCTCAAAAGATAGTTTGACATATCAAAATGCTGATCTGTATAAACATATTGATAATAATACTATCTTGAGAGATGAAGATGACACAGAAATGAATGTTCCTCATTTTTATGTTGATATTGAAGATATAAGAAAATATTTTGTTGAATTTGATTTTATTAACATACCTGTGGAACAAACAGAGTATAACCTGAAAAATACAGAAAATATGTCTAAACATTTCAATTTGATTGTTAAAAAAAGGGGAACTAAAAAAGTTATGGGAAAATGCCGATAATCGTTTTGATGAGATTGAATTTATGGAAAAGAAAGATGAAAAGGAAATATTTTAGGTGTTTGGGGATTAATGAGTGATATTTCAAGAAATTTCAAACCTTGGGAAGACAATTTTACAAAAGGGTTATATTTAGAAAGTGATGTAGTTGATTATAATTGCCCTAAAGAAAATGGGCAATTGTATTTATTTTTCCCAATCAGAAGTATATAACTATCCATTATATTAGGTAAATATAAGTTAAATTTGATTTTCAGTTTGCTCGAGGTAAATAGTGGTTTGAGCCGGGTGCGTGAAAACACGAAAGACTGGTTATTAGGTGGAAAGATGCATAAGACTCCATTCCTACCCGACTAATAATTATAGTAATAAAAGTAAGCGTATTTAAGACATCATATTAATTTATTATTGGCCAATCGTAAATTATTGTTCACTAAATATATTTTATAATTAGATTGAATTTTATAAATATGGAGGTTTATATATGTCTAACAATAGAAAGTTAGTTTTATATATTGCAACAAGTTTAGATGGTTACATAGCGACAGAAGATGATTCTTTGGAATGGTTGTTTAAAACTGAAGGTGAAGGAGATAATGGATATTCTGAATTCTACAACACAGTTGATACTATTCTAATTGGTAGAAGAACTTATGACTGGATTATTGAGAAAGAAAAAGGTGAATTTCCTTATAAGAATAAAAAGTGTTATGTATTTTCTAAATCAGAAAAAGGCAAGAATGAAAATGTAGAATTTATTAATCAGGATGTAGTGGAATTTACAAATAAAATCAAAAGACTGGATGGAGGAAGGTGAATCTGATTATGGAACGAGAAAAAATTATTAAAAACTATTTTCAGTCTTGGTTAAATAAGAATGGTTTGCTATTAAAAGAAATTTTTGATTCAAAAGCAATCTACAGTGAATGTTATGGACCTGAGTACATTGGAGTAGAAGTTATTCAAAAATGGTTTGAAGAGTGGAATAAAAGAGGAACAGTAAAAGTGTGGGATATAAAGCAATTTATTCATGAAGGAAATATGATTGCAGTTGAATGGTATTTCAAATGTGAATATGATGGAAATATAGGAGAATTTGATGGTGTATCACTGATTGAATTTAATGGTGATAATCATATAGTAAGGTTAAAAGAATTTCAATCTAAAATCCCACATTACTTTCCTTATAAATAAAATGACAATAAAAGAAAGAATTTATTTTCTCTTATGAAAAATTCAAGATAGAAATATCAGAAAATTTAGTGAAGGTAAGCAAAATGGATCAAGGTGTATAAACTGTAATTATTGTATGATAGGAGTAGAAGAACGTCCACTTAAATGTTATAATGGACGCACACTAAAATAAATTACGTTACATTATTCACTAATTGAGGAGGTAGAAATGCTTCCTTTAGAATTGGAAAAATCAAATTCACTGTTTTTATCTGGATTATAAGTTTGGATCTTCTACAATTTTCTTTAAGGAAGCAATTATGTTAGGTTTTAATCTATTTGCATAAGTTTCTTTTCTTATAGCTGGAATTTTAACCATTAGAATCAATATTAAGTTTTTTATCCTAGATTTATAGTTCTTTTGGGGAAAATCATATATATTAAGTTCCCTGTAAGCCTTATAGTCAGCGATAAACGGGAATCTTAAATTTCCCCATATTTCATCTCTAGCTATCTTCCAAAAACCTGTTCCAAGAAAGGTATAAGGCTTATGGTAATCCATAATTGAAAAATGAGTAACATTCAGTGCTAAAGAATATAACTGTTCATCAATTTCCTTAGATGTTTTTTGCTCATCAGTTACAAATCCTACTATGTTTGACATCTGCCATTGTGCATATCCTTCTAGCATTTCCATTAAATTAGGTATCTGCCTTAGAGGACCGGATATTATAAATCCTAGTTGCTTGCCAGAAAGAGAGGGTGTGTGTGCATTAAAAAATGATCTATCAAAGTATCTTTTCCAGATAGAAGATAAATACCTGTCTTTAATGGTGCCAGCAAAGATTATTATATCAGCAGTCTTCATTTTGCTATTATAAAAGTCAATAAAACCATCTTTACCAGTGTAAGCACATGTAAAATCGTATCCACACCTTATGCATCCTAGGCACCCGCCTTTTATATCTATATCTTTAAGACTTATTAGCTCGATATTACTAGAGAATGAGTTTCTAAATTGTTCTATCATGTTTTTTAAATTACTGTCTTCTAAAGAATCAGTTACTATAACCATTTTTTTACTCAAAACATCTATTTTACCAGAATTTGTTTCGGAATTATATTGTATTGGCGAATAGTTTATTGAGCTATAATTTTTAAAAGTGACTCTTCTATTTTCTATTGCATCAAAATAGTTCTGGGCAAATTGTAACAAATTTTTTCTTTCACTTTCTTTTTCTAAATCGTCCATATGTGCTGAGAAGTAATCTACATAGTTCATATTTAAATCATCACAAATAGAATTCATATAATTTATTGCAGTATGGTCAAGTAACTTAACTGATGTAGCTAAAATTGAAGTATATATTCCCTTAAAGGCAGCTTCTACATTTCTTTCAAAAATTAATTCTATAAATCTTTTATATTGTGAAGAAACAAGGAAAAAATAAAGAGGAAATCCCCAAATAACTCCATCACTGCTCTTAATTTCATTAATGATATCATCAAAAACTTTTTTATCTTTTTCTATCTGACCAATTCTTTCAGCAATATTAATTATTTTTAATTCATGTTGGCTAAATTTTTTTTGAATATATTTAATATACTGCATTGTAGCACTGAGGTCACCTTTAGGACTTCCATTTAATACTATGATTTTCATATAAAAACATCTCCTATTTGAATTATTTTTTTATCAAATCATCTAAGTTAACATAAGGATTTTTATATCTGAATTTGCCAGAAGTTTTATTTAAATATTGTATTGATTGCTGGGGGCATAAATTTATACATCGAAAACATTGTTCACATTTATGCAGCCAAACAGGTTTACCCTTTCTTAATTTAATATTCTGAACTGGGCATATTTTTTCACACAATCCACATGAAATACATTTATTATCAGTGGAAAAAGGTATGTCCAGCCATGGAAAAATAAAAGATACAAAGTGATTAATAAGTCCAGTATTTATAATACGTTGATTGAGAGGACCTCTTTCAATTTCACATTCATTTTCATCTTTTATAAGTAATGATATTTCGTCCAATCTTTTTTCTGAGGCAGTAAATAAAGGTTTTAAGTTATCCATAGAATGTTCCTTTTGTGAAAGTGTATAACTATTAGGCATAATTACTGAAAATCCTGCTGAAAGTTTTAACCTTCTAGAACGAAGTCTATTAGCTAATATCATTAAAGAACCAGCTACTTGTGTATGATTAGTAGCTATAGCAAACAAATAATTAATCTTATTTGTTTTTGATATTTTTTTAATGAATTTAGATACTATTTGAGGAATACCCCAAATATACACAGGATAAACAATACCAACTCTTTCTGAAGAAAATAAAATCCCACTATTTTCTTTTATAGCACTAGTAATTGGTATGACTTCTGTATGTCCTAACTTCTCAGCTAAATTCTTCGCTACTTTTAATGAGTTTCCTGTTCCAGAAAAATAATAAATTGTAGTTTTCATAATTTTCCCCCTGGTATAGTTTTCTTTTTATAGTTTTTTATTTACACTGTCCAAATAATTTTTGTACCAATTTATAGTGAAGTCATAGAAATCTAACCCAAAATTCAGTGTGGAAATTTCGAAGTTATTATCATGCTTTTTAAGCATTTCCTTTACATCTAATAAATTATTTTTCAATTTAGTTAAATCATTTATATATGTATTTATTGAATTAGTTATCTCTTCATTATTTAGGTTATCAAAAAAAAATATTTTAGATAATGCACTTGTAGTATTGGTCTTAGAAACTTCTATTGGGGATTTTAGCCATATAATAAATTCTTCTTTACCTTGATCTGTTATAGAGTATATTTTTTTCAATTTACCATTGGTTGCGATTTCCTCAAGATATATTAACTTTTTTTGTACTAATCTTTTTAAGGATGGGTAAATGCTGCCAAAACTAGCATCCATAAAATTTGAGGTACTTATGTTCATTGTCTGTTTAATATCGTAGCCAGTCATGTTCCTGGTCATAAGGAAACCAAGTATTATGAATTCAATCATTAAAGTTAACTCCTTTCATATATTAAAATTGATATCATCACGTTATATATCACTTCGATATATAACGTGATGATATTATTATACATATTTATACCTGAGTTGTAAATACTTTTTAAAACAACAATATAAACATTATATTAATTGCCTGTTGAAATTCAACTGATGATAATTGTATACTTAGTGCGTAAGGTTAATACATAATAGTAAAAATAATATAAAAATGGAGGGATAAATATGTTATCTGGAAAAATAATAACTTTAGGAATCACAGCATGTAGTCCAGCAGATAAGTCACTTATATTAATTAAGGAATTAAAAAAACGAGGGGCTGAAGTACATGTTGTTATGACTACAAATGCAGTTAATTTTGTTACACCACTTATGGTGCAGAGAGAGGCAGGAACACCAATCCAGATTGAACAGTTTGAACTTCCCAAAGCTTATGATATGAATCACCAGTCACTGTCATATAAGGCTGATTTAATGCTTGTTGCACCCGTTTCTGCTAATACCATTGGAAAGGCAGCAAATGGAATAGCAGATAATATGCTTACTACAAATTTATTATCAACTAAGGCGCCTATTATTTTTGCAACTCATATTAATCCCACAATGTACAGTAAACCAAGTGTACAAAGAAATGTAAAAATACTTAAAGAAGATGGGGTAATTTTTGTTGAAAATAAAGAGACTAAATATCCAAGCCTGTTTCCAAGTATAGAGGCTATTATTAAGAAGGTTGAAGAGGTGATTTGTTGAGAGTTGTATCATAAATGTTACTGGAAATATCTTCAATAGCGGAGATATGTATGAAACTAATTTTAATGTAATTCTTTTTTGAAGTTAGGTAATATAATTTAAATAATTAGTTAAAAGGAGATGAATGGTATTATGACAAATATACTTGCAGTTGCGGGACAAAATTCAAAGTATAAGTTACCCAATGCTAAGCGTGCTGGATTTTGGGCTGGTTTATGGCATGGATTAATCGCACCAATTACATTTATAATTAGTATATTTAACGTCAATGTACGTATTTATGAAACCAATAATAGAGGTCGTTTATATGATTTGGGATTTATGCTTGGTGCATCAATTTCATTAGGTGGAAGTGGTTCTAGGATAGCTAGATAACGATAGCTTTTTACTGTGCGATTTCCAAATAAAATCGTTTTTCATTAACAATATTTTATATAGTATTTTTATATTTTAAGGCGCAAAGGTAAAATAATGTGCCATGTTTAAGATGGCTAGGAGGGAAAGAATGTTTAAAATGAAATGCCCAGTTTGTAAATATGAAATGACTGATAAAACAAAGATATTAGGACATAAATCATATGAATGTAGTAATTGTAGATCATCACTTAAAGTCTCTAATTCTTATCGAATTACATATATAGTTGGACTGTTTTTGGCTTCTATTTTGGGTGTTTTAATTACTGATAAGTTAAGGCAAAACACTATTTTTCAACGATTTATTATCTGTCCATTAATTCTTGGAGCATGCATTGGGACAATATCTTCAATTGTAGTATTATTATACCCTACTAAATTGTCAAATTTATAGAGGTTTGAATATGAGCAAGTCTGTTTATAAAAGTGCAAAAGGCGAGAAAATAGTTAGGAAAATGTATGACAAGCAAGTTTTAGCATTAAATATAGAATTTGAAGATATTTATGTGGATACAAGGTTTGGAAAAACTCATTTGGTTAAGACAGGTAATCAAAATGGAAAACCAATTTTATAAAAATGATATCTGATTTTTTAGCTGAGTAGTTTTAATAAATATAATGAAAACCCTTAGTTATATTGCATCAGCAATAAATGAAATATTCATATAATTAGGAGAAATGATAAAATGAAAAGTACTAATATCTATGTTATCCATGGTTATACATCTTCCAGTAAGGCAGAGTGGTTTCCATGGCTGAAAGATCAGTTTAAAAATAGTAATGTTAAAATTCATATTCTTAATATGCCTAATTCCAGTGATCCACATCTTGAACCCTGGCTTAAACATCTTCGTAAAAATATTTTAGATATTGATGAAAATACGATATTTATTGGTCATAGTCTTGGATGTGTTACGGCACTGCGTTATATTCTAGAAAAAAGCATAAAAATCAAAGGTACAATACTTGCGTCGGGGTTCATAAATGAAAATCCAATGGATGTCCAAACAGAAGGCATTCAAGAATTTTTAGATGAATCACTTGATATTGCAAGAATAAAAAGTCTCATTTCATCAAGAATTGTTATTACTGCAACAGATGATGATATTGTTCCAACCGAAGCTACACAAAAACTAGCAAAAGCCCTAGATGCAAATCTTATTATTCTTTCATCAGGCAAACATTTTATTGCTCGTGATGGATATACTGATTTTCCTGTTCTATTGAATGAAATCCATAAATTGATTAATGATTATTCAAAGTTGCCATAATACCATCAGTTGATTATGACAGTATTACTTTTAGCGTTAACCTCTATGGAAGCTCAAAGGATAAAGAAACTATTGAATACTTTTTTGATTTACGGGATAAAGAACTTCCACAATAGTGATTTTAAAAGGTATAAAGTTCATCATAAATGAGTGATTATTGATAATATGTTGAAATTAGGCAGACAATAAATGTATAATTGTCAATAAAGGTTAATATAAAATAGGTGATATATGGTTTGTAAAGGAGTATGACTATTTAATGGGAAAAATTTTATGCTTTATTTATGATAATATGGTGGATTTTGAAATGACATTAGCTTGTCATTTAATAGGTAAAGAAATAGTTCCAATTGCTTATGAAATTAAGGTTATAAAAAGTACTTCGGGTATGTGCTATTATCCAATAACTACAGTTAAAGAAGCTGTGGAGTATAAAGATGTTGATGGTTTAAATGACGAGCAAAGACGTGAGTTAACAGAGCTCATAAATAAACTAAATGATCAAGGAAAACTATTATCTGCAATATGTGCAGGCCCACAGTATTTAGCTAGAGCAGGTATATTAAAAGAGAAAAAATATACCACTGCTTTAACTGAAGATAAGCTTAAGGAATATTTTCCTATGGTACAAGAAGATCCATTTCCAAGGGATACCTATGTAAATGAAAATGTAGTGAGAGATAATAATATTATTACGGCGGTGGGAAATGCCTTTATAGATTTTTCTATAGAAATACTGGACTATTTTGGTAAGTTTAATGATGAAGCAGAAAAGAAAAAATGTTCGAATCACTACAAAACGTATTGAGATCATAGGCTAAAAAATGATAGTAGATACTCTTCGTTAATGTTAATAAACTGAGCATTGGGTATATCATTTAATTTTATGGGGTACTGGATTGGATGTAATATATCAAAGATATACAGCGAAGAAAATGAAAGGAGAGATCATTATAATGGAATTTAAAGAAGTGAAAATTGAAATGTATGTTCCAGAAGAATATATCATAAAATTAAGAAATGAACTTAATAAAATAAAGGCAGGTAAAGTTGGGAATTATGATAATGTTATATCTATAACAAGGGTAAGAGGATATTGGAGACCATTAGAAGGCTCGGATCCCTTTAATGGTGAAGTTGGTAAAATATCTGAGGGCGAAGAATGTAAGATTGAAATAAGATGTAACAGAGAATACGTTAAGAATGCCATTAAAGTTATAAAAGAAATTCATCCTTATGAAGAACCACTAATTAATATTATCCCAATTGTAAACGAACTATTTGAATAGAAAATTTAATAATTTGTAACACCTTATGTAATAATGGTATTCAAATAGTAGAAGGAGTGTTTAAATGAAGTCTATTTTGGTTATGGGAGGAACTACGTTTGTAAGTAGTTCTTTGGCGAAATATCTTATTGAACAAGGTTATAATGTTGATATTCTTACAAGAGGAAATAAAAAAATAGATTATGATGGATTTAGAGAACATTTGATTTGTGATAGGAAATCAAGGAAGGAAATGCAAGAAGTTTTAAAGGGAAGAAAATATGAATTCATTTTTGATATATCTGCATATACAAAATATGATGTGGAGGTTTTGTTAAGTTCAACTTGTAATAGCCTATTAAAAAAGTATATATTTTGCTCATCAGGAGCAGTATATAAGCCAAGTAATGTTCTTATACAAGAATGCTTTGAAAAAGGAGAAAACCCTAACTGGGGAAAGTATGGTGTTAATAAAAAAGAAGCAGAGGATCTTGTTATAAATAGCGGACTTCCATACATGATTTTTAGACCTACATATATTTATGGTGAAAATAATAATTTATATAGAGAAGCATATTTTTTTGATAGGATTAGAAATAATAAAGCTATTCCGTTACCTTTTGGAAATAGTATTACAACTCAATTCATACATATTGATGATTTGATTAGAGTATTTGAAAGTTCAATGAATAACAAAAATGTTTCAAAGATATACAATGTTACAAATCCAGAAATAGTTTCTTGGGGAACTTTTATAACAAAATGTGGCGAAGTTGTAGGTAAAAGTCCTATCATAAAAAAAATAGATATAAACCGAATAAAATTGGCGTCAAGGTCATATTTCCCTTTTAGAGATGTAACATACATGCTTGATATAAAAAAATTGATAGAAGACGGTTTGTATATTCCTACAATTTCACTGGAAAAGGGATTAAAGCAAACATACCAGTGGTACATAGATAAAAATCCAAATTTGAATGATGTTAAAATGATGAGTAAAGTTGATGAATTAATGGTAGATTATAAATTAAATTTAGGAAAAGAAACTGAGCATTTTATAATTTATAATGCAGAAATAGACAGGACATGCCTCCATACAGTAGCACATGTTCTCGAAGATAATTATAGGAGAATTACAACAAATTATAAGCAAAAATTGCAAGAAAAAATAACTATTGAGATTTATTCAGGCCGTAACGAGCTTCATACTGCTTTAGGATTATCCAATGCACCGGATTGGATAAGAGGTGGAATCGGTGGTGGTAAAATTATAATAGCATCTCCTTTAAATCCACCACCAGGCTCAAATTTCGATAACGTGTTAAATACAGCGGTCCATGAGTTTACTCATATAATAGTAAATAAAATAAATGAGAATACACCAAGATGGCTTAATGAGGGAATCGCTGGTTATGAAGCAAAAGATAATGATGCAAAATGGATAAGGGAAACCGTTAAGAATGGATTACTAAAAAATTGTATTCCTACATTCAAAGATCTAGATACTGGCGAGGATTATGAAACGTTTTTTAAGCTCAATGGGTATCAATACTCATACACCATAATAGAATCAATAATTGAAGAGTTTGGTTACAATAAGCTATATGATTTAATAAAAAAACCAAATAACTTTGTAGATATTTTTGGTATAACAGAGAAAAAAATGCAAAGTAAATGGATGGAATATATTAAAAACAATTATCTTTGCACCTCATAAAATAATACTAGGGAGGAATGTTATGAGATTATTAAGACCATCTATGGAATATAAAGAGCAGGTTTTAGAGTACAAAAAAGGATTTATGGAAAACGGTGATGATATGGCGGGAGCATCATATTTGCAAAACTATGATGTTTATGAAGAATGGATAAAGTTTGTACTAGATAACGAAAAAGAGAATACAAAACATACTGAGGTAACTGCAAATGTGTTCCTGGCAATAAGGGAAGAAGATAACAGTTTAGTTGGTATGATTAATCTAAGGCATTCATTAAATGAATATTTATATAATTACGGAGGGCATATTGGCTATAGTGTAAGAAAAATTGAACGCAGAAAAGGTTATGCTACGGAAATGCTGAAAATTACATTGGATGAATGTAGAAAATTGGAAATGAAAAAAGTATTAATTACATGTGATTCTGATAATATTGCTTCTGCAAAGACAATAAAATCTTGTGGTGGAATATTTGAAAATGAAGTACACGAGGATGAAGGATTAGTTCAGAGATATTGGATTGAACTATGAGCATTCACCTCAAATCTTGATATTTCCATAGTTATATATTTATGTTACGATTTAACTAAGGTATATAATGCGATTTATGATGCAGTAGTATTTTAAGTTGCTTTGGAATCATAATATAGAACTGAACCGATATCGGCAGTGGGGAGATTTGTATGTGCACAGTATGTGATAGAATTCAAGAAACCATTGAAGGTAAAAACAGATATTTTGTTAAGGAGTTAGAAACTGGTTATGTCATATTAGGGGATTATCAACGTTTTAAAGGATATACTTTATTTTTATGCAAGGTACATGCTACTGAAATACATTTTTTAGAAACAAGTTCCTAAATGAAATGTCATTAGTAGCTGAGGCTACATACAATGCATTTAAGCCCGATAAATTAAATTATGAGTTATTAGGGCAAGGAGAAGGAATATATATTCATTGGCATTTATTCCTAAGGTGTGCTGCGGATACACCAAATCCTGGACCTGTTTGGAAATTATTAAAAGAGGAAATGTATAGTGAAAAGTATATACCGTCTGATGAAGAACTAGAAGAAATGAAAAAGAGTTTAAAAACAGAGTTAAAGAAATTGCTTTAAATTATTTGAGTAGAAAGATATTTATGTGACGATAAAATATCAAATAAAAATATGGAGGCGGCAAATGAAAACATTACTTTTTTTAGCTAAGGGATTTGAAACAATGGAATTTAGTGTATTTGTAGATGTTATGGGCTGGGCAAGAAATGATTATGGATATGATGTTCCAGTAGTAACTTGTGGATTTCATAAACAAGTTAAAAGTACATTTAATATTCCTGTATTAGTAGATAAAACAATAGATGAAATTAATGTTGATGACTATGATGCACTAGCCATTCCTGGTGGATTTGAAGAATTTGGATTTTATGAAGAAGCTTATGATGAGCGCTTTCTGAATTTAATAAGAAAGTTTGATTCAAAAGGAAAAATTATTGCTACTATTTGTGTGGCAGCGTTGCCAGTGGGTAAAAGCGGAGTTTTAAAAAATCGTAAAGCTACTACATATCATCTAAGAGATGCATATAGGCAAAAACAGTTAAAAGAATTTGGTGTTAATGTTTTAAATGAACCAATTGTAGTTGATAAAAATATTATTACTTCGTATTGCCCAGAAACAGCTCCTTATGTGGCATTTAAACTTTTAGAAATGCTTACATCAAGGGAAAAAATGGAGAGTGTAAAAACTGCTATGGGATTTTAGTAAAATGAAAAGATGATTAAGGATAGATTTAAGGTAAATCTTTCAACATATGCTGTGGAGCAAAGTTCATTTACAGAGGAGGGATTTTTTGAAAAGATCAGTAATCTTATTTCCTAAATTCAACAACTACAATAGTATAAATAGCATAAGAGAAAAGTATTACCCACTCGTAAAGTGCATCCCACCTCATATCACTATCGTTTTCCCGTTTGAAAGTAATATATCCACTAATGAGTTAAATGAGCATTTTAAGGAATCATTGAAAGGAATAAAAAAGTTTGATATCCAATTGAAGGATATCACAGGTGATTTTAGAGATGGTTTTTTATTTCTTAATGTGAAGAAGGGAAATGACAATATAATTGAATTACACGATAAATTATACAGTGGGATATTACAGAATTTTTTAATCAAGAAGATAACATATTGTCCTCACTTAACTGTGGGTAGATTGAAGGAGCAGAAAGAGTTTGATAATGTAATCAATGAATTAAGTTGTTTTAGTGGAAAATTTAAGACAGTAATTGACAAAATATTTGTAGAAAATATCGATATTAATGAAAAATCCATTATAGAGTTTTCATTTGGTTTAGAATAAAGCCTATATTGCAAGAAAAAAATATTTCGTAAGGAGAAATTAATGAGTGAAATTAGCAAGATGAATATTAAGTTTAAAGAAATTGATATAACAAATTATCAGAAATGTATAGACCTTAAGTTAAGTGAAGAACAGAACAAATTTGTCGCATCCAATATGTTTTCTTTAGTCCAAGCGGCATATGAACCTAATTTATATCCATTAGGTATTTACAATGAAAATATAATGATTGGTTTCATTTTATACGATTTTGATGTTGAACTGAAAGGATGGTCGATGAGCAGATTTATGGTAGATGTGAAATATCAAAACCAAGGAATGGGGAAAGTGGCTTTACAAAAATTTATGAAATTTATTTTAAACAAATATGGTCATATACAACTTTATACAAGTGCTGAAGTTGATAATCCAGTTGCTATTGCTCTGTATTCGAAATTGGGTTTTGAAAAAAAAGAAGTGTTTAAATATGAATCGGGTGGAAGAACTTACAAAGAAGTCAGAATGATTGCTCAGCTTTAATAGATCATTTCTGGAGAGAATATATTATACAAAATAAATATTATATTGAAATTTACCAGCACTGCTATAAGTTCCTTCCATATAATCCAATCTAGAGGAAAGGAAAAAATATCTTATGTTAGAAAAAATTGATTTGAAAATACTAGCCGCTATGTTTAGGAAAAATAATAATGATGAAATACATTATGAATTTGTTCGTGCTCCATTTTTAGAAGAGATAAATAGAGGTAATTGTACGGAAATTATTAAAACAAATAATTTGGTGCAGGTTTTGACGGCAATGGCTTATCATAATGATTTTCAGCAGTCGCCAGTTCAGATAGATCTTAAGGTAGGTATGAATTTAATTGAATTTATAACCGTGCCAACAGTTAGGTTGATACCAAGTATTTTTGAAAAGGTTAGGGCTTTTACATATAATAAAAAGTTTTATGGCGTGTGGGCAAGTAATCTACGTCCAGAAGCAAAATTAGCATATGAGCAATTATGTAAAGAAAATAATATAGATAGCAGCCTTAAATCAATATTTAGGGATAATAATCATAGAAATAGCCCACTCCATCAGCAAAGGGGAATAGCAATTGAAATAAAAACACAAGAATATATAGAAAACATGCATGATAGTCTAAATGATAACTTTATTATTTATTTACTATCTGAATGCAATAAAAATAATGGGGATTTTGGACTTCCTTTATCGGGTTGGAGAATAGATGAAATAGAAAATTGTAAACACTTTTCAAATTTAAAAAAGGTTTTTAATAGAGTATTTCTAGTTGGTTCAGGAGAAGAGTGGCAATCATCACATCTTATTGTTATGCAACCTAAAATACAAATGATTAACAACCTATTATTAAGTTATAGATAAATATAGACTATTTTAAGTTTGTTCAAAATCGTATTTGGGACAAAACTGAGGAAGTTTGGTTTGGAAAACTGGAGGTTAAAATTGATTTATGAATAAAAAACATTATAAATTGATTAAACTTAATAAAACAATAATGGTAGTTTTATTATGTTTAATTACTTTGTCTGTATTGGGGATTTATAAAGCTATTAATTATCAGAAAAATGCAATTGAAGCGGGTACCAAGGAGACGATAAATAAGAAAAATAAAGATATTAGCATTTCTTATAGAATTACCTTTTTAAATAAAATAAGTGGTGTTAATTCTGATATTATAAATGCAGCTGTGCAAGGTATGTTTGATTACGAATCTAAGGAAGATAATATTTTTAAAAACAGAAGTAATGATTATGTACTTATTATGGATGCAAAAAAAACTTGGTGGGATACTTGGAAAGTGTATTTTGTTTCAAAGGAAAAAGAAACTGATACTTATCCTTCAATTGGATATAGTTTTGTTACTGTACAAAAACAAAAATCCGGAGATTATAAAGGATTTATAATAAATTCTGGAGGTCCAATAATAAAAGCAGGTGCAAAGTAATGAGTTTGATATAATGGGGTGATTATATGAAAGATTTTCCAGAGTTTATGAAGAATGAAAATAACCATATCAGCGGTAATCAGCAAAATACAAAAGATATTGATGGCTATTTTTTTCAGGGTAAAGATGATAGTCAAATGGCTTTTTGGACATGTTATTCTGATAAAATTTCTAAAGAACATAAACACGAATTTGATGAGTATATGGTTTGTGTTTGTGGACAATATACTGTTACTATGAATGGAGTAGATTTTGTTTTAAATGCAGGTGATGAAATATTTATTCCAAAAGGTACAATGCAAGGTGGAAAATGCATTGCGGGTACAAGGACAATTCATGCGTTTGGAGGAAAAAGAATTCATGAAGACTAAAATAGCAAATATTTTTAAATCCATATATTTAACCTGCGAATTGTTTGCAGAAATTGGGGGAGGGCATAATGCGAAATATTTATGAAGAATGTCCGATATATAAAAATAACATAATAACATTAAGGCAAACAATGATGGATGATGCTGAGGAATTATTAGAGTGTTATTCAGATGAAAAAGGAGTAATGTTTTTGAATTCTGATAATTGTGATGGAGATGATTTTCACTATACTACAATTGAAACAATGAAACAGGCAATCGAGTTTTGGGAGTTTTCGTATAAAAACAAATATTTTGTAAGATGGACAATAATTTTCAATGATACAAGGGAGAAAATTGGCACTATCGAAATGTTTCATAGAGTTGAAGAGGATGAATTTAATCACTATGGAGTACTTCGAATTGATCTGAAAACTAATTATGAAACAAAATTAGTTATTGAAAATATTTTAGAAACTGTTAATGAAAATTTTTACGAGGTGTTTAATGTGGAAGCTATTCTTACAAAAGCAATTCCAGATGCTACTAATAGGATTCACTCACTATTAAAAAAAGGATACAGACCAATTAATAGAAAATTTATGATATATAATGATTATTTCGTAAATAGAGAAAAACAGAAGGAAGTTATATAAAAAAATCAAATTAATGTTATA
Source organism: Clostridium akagii DSM 12554 (assembly GCF_000686725.1). Lineage (GTDB taxonomy): Bacteria > Bacillota > Clostridia > Clostridiales > Clostridiaceae > Clostridium_I > Clostridium_I akagii. The sequence goes on from NZ_KK366009.1 coordinate 59,201, forward strand.
ATTATAAAAACATTATAATAAGGGACACTAATAAATATGATAAAGATATAATTGAAATTAAAATACAAAAAGTTTATAATGATAGCTAGGCGGTGAATAAATGGAAAGCGATAAAACATTTGAACTTTTAACCAAGATGTATGGACAAATCAATAATCGTTTTGACTCAATGGAAAAAAGTATGAGTGAAGTAAAGCATGATATGGATAGTGTTAAACAAGATATAAAGAATATATATACTAAAATAGAAGTTGATATAGATGATAAGTTAAAATCCCTTGTGGATGGTTATAAAGTTAATTACGAAATAACTGCTGAAATAAGATGTAAAGTTGAAGAAAATTCAAAAGGCATTTATGATTTAAATATGGGTTTATCAGAAATAAAAGATGATGTTAATTATATTGCTAATAAAACTATTATACAGGATGGTAGGCTTAATAGACTAGACAAGGAAATTAAGAATCATTTAAACATATAGAGTTACTGGACTAAGAGAAAAAGCAGTAGCAAACATAATTATAAAGCTACAGAAAATTCGGGTGAATGCCAAGGATTCTGTAGCTTTATTTTTTTCAGAAAAAACAAATACAACATTAAGGATAAAATGTACAATAAGTTATATTACAACGAGAGGTGAGAATAATGCAATTAAATAAAGGTAAAAAAACATTATCTTTTGATAAACATAAAATTAAAGCCATTTTAATTGATTCAGGTACAGTGTTAAATGCACCAGTGACCGGTGAATGGTTTATATCACCTAATTTTTTTAGCTATGTAGATAAAAAAAATTACAATTCAATATCAGCCTCACAAAAGAGGCAAGCATTTATAAAAGCAGGAGAATATATTAGTGATCAAAATCTTATTATTAATGAAAAAGAAGAATACAAACATTTTGTTGAATATTACAGGATATTTTCTAAGTACATGCCTCAATTACAACTACATAATAAACAGATACAAGCTATTGCCAAGGATTTGGTGTATAACTACTACAAATATAGTTTTTATAAGGATGTTTTTAAGTTCATACCGGAATTAAGTAAAAAATACAAATTAGCAGTTGTATCAGATGCATGGCCATCACTTGAGACTGTTTTTAGGAAAGCTAATTTAATGGAGTATTTTTCATCGTTTGTTATATCTTCAGTTAAGGGAGTGACAAAACCAAATGAGTTGATGTATAAGACAGCACTTGAGGAACTTAAAATTTCTGCTGAAGAAGCCATCTTTATTGATGATAGTATAAAAAATTGTGATGGAGCAATAGAACTTGGTATTAGCTCATTTGTATTGTGTAGAGATTGGAGAATATATATCTACAACAAGGTTACCCATAGAGACTATAATATTATTAGAAATCTAAAAGATGTTAGAAAACTATTAAATTAAATTATAGGCTTATTAGTGAATATTATTTATATATAATAGCTGCAATATACAACAGTTTCATGATACAATCAAATAGAGGTGAGCAAATGGAGAACAAAGAGAGTAATTATTTACGTGAGTTAATCAGATTATTGGTAAGAGAATTAGGTATTTTAGAAAAGGGAGACTCAAACTGCTCAGGAGTTACCATATCACAATGTCATGCTATTGTGGAGGTTGGAAGATCAGGAGAAATTTCATTAAATGAACTTTCTGAAATTTTAACTCTTGATAAAAGCACAATGAGTAGAACTATAAATAAACTAGTGGAAGACGGTTTAGTAGCCAGGGAATTGCACCAAGAGGATAGAAGATATATAACCATAAAATTAACCCGTAGTGGAACAAAAATATTCGAAAATATAGAAGCAACTATGGGGAAGTACTACAATGACATTTTTATGAATATTCAAGAGGATAAAAGGCAGCAGGTACTTGAGAGTTTAAAACTATTAACAAAAGCTGTAAATATAAACAAAAATTGTTAGGAGGAGTAATCTATGAAGGTTAATATTAAAAATGAAGTGAAATCATATTATGGAAATATAGCTAAACGAGTAAATTCTAAATCCAAAAACGCATGTGGGTGTGGAAGTGATACTACAAATAATTCAAAATTATATACAAAAGATTTTATTCAAGGATTACCAGATGAAGTTGTTAATGCTTCACTTGGATGTGCAAACCCTGTTGTACTTGCAAATCCACAAAAGGGAGAAGTTGTTTTAGATTTAGGAAGTGGTGGTGGAATTGACGTATTCATTTCATCTAAATATGTAGGCGAAACAGGAAAAGTTTATGGTCTTGATATGACAGATGAAATGCTTAAATTAGCCAATGATAATAAAGAAAAAATTGGAGTAAACAATGTACAATTTATAAAAGGATACATTGAAGATATTCCACTTAATAATGAAACCATAAACGTTGTTACATCAAATTGTGTTATAAACCTTTGTGAAAGTAAAGAAGATGCTTTAAGGGAAGCTTACAGAGTATTAAAAAAGGGTGGAAGGCTTGCAATTGCTGATGTTGTTATGCTTAAAGATATACCGGAAAGTATAAAGCAGAGTGTAGAAATGTGGGTAGGTTGCATTGCAGGTGCATTACCAGTTAAAGAGTATAATAGAATCCTTGCAAAGATAGGGTTTAAAGATATTGAAATTACGCCAGTAAATATATATACAAAGGAAATTATAGAAGATATAGCTAAGCAGAAAAACTTAGGTGATGTATATAGTAAAATAGACTCTGATCTTGTTGACGGAGCTTTTGCAGGAGCACATGTGAAGGCATATAAGCTCTAAAAGTTCGATAATAATAGAGGAGGGAATACAAATGGATTATAATATTAAGGAAATGACTGAGACTGATTGGCAGGGAGTAGTAAAGGTTTATTCAGAAGGTATAAATACAGGTAAAGCTACATTTCAAACTGAGTTACCAAGCTTAGAAGAATGGGATGATAGTCATATTAAAACTTGCAGGCTAGTAGCACATTTGGGTAATATAGTAATTGGTTGGTGTGCATTAAGCCCAACTTCTAGCAGATGTGTTTACGCAGGAGTTGCGGAAGTTAGCATATATATAGGGGAAGAATATAGAGGAAAAGGCATAGGAAAGGCACTGCTAACCAATTTAGTTAAATTATCTGAAGAAAATGGATTTTGGACTTTGCAATCAGGAATAATTAAAGAAAACCTAGGTAGCATAGTTTTACATAAAAGCTGCGGGTTTAGAGAAATAGGAATAAGAGAAAAAATAAGTAAAATGAGTAGTGGTGAGTGGCATGATGTGATTTTAATGGAGCGAAGAAGCAAGATAATTGGAAGAGATTAACAACAAAGCAATGTAATTTCAAAAACATATAAAAATAACTTCAATATTGAAAGATGGAAAAAAATGTAATTAATAAATTAATCAACCTTTTTTATAATTTGGTATTTTCAAAAAAACATGTAAAGTTATATCAATTTATGTCGAAAAATAACATATCATGATATATAATATACATGAGCCGAATGTGAAGTGGGGGGATAATAATGAAAATAAATTTAAATAGTATCCGGAGTAAATTAATTCTTAGTTTAGTATCAATTTGTGTGATTCCACTAATTATATTAGGTGTTGGTTCATATATTCAATCAAAATCAATTCTTAGTCAAAAATTAACGGTGACAAGCGTGCAAACGCTTACGGAAGTAAATGATGGTTTATCTTCATATTTTGGTGGATTTAAAGAGATGGTTTCAACCATGTCCAGTAATTATGATTTCATTAATATTGACTCAAGTAATAATTTAATAGGCGTACCGGATCTGCTAAAAGGTATAAAAGAGAGTAATTCGGATATATTTAGTACTTATTATGGAACCGAGAGTGGAAAATTCAACATATATCCAAGTAAAGAAATGCCAGCTGGATATAGTGCAACAGTAAGGCCTTGGTATAAAATGGCGTTAGAACATAAGGGCAAAGTGATAGTAACACTACCTTTTAAAGATGCTCAAACAGGTCAAAATGTTGTTTCTTTGGCAAAAACAGTTGAAAAAGATGGTAAAGTAATTGGCGTTGCAGCCATGAATATCTCATTAAATACACTTGTAAATAAAATATCTGCGAAGAAAGTTGGAACTTCAGGTTATATTTTTATTTCTGATGTAAATGGGAATATTATTGCTCACCCTGAAAAAAGCCTTATTGGTACAAATCAAGCATCTAAACTATCATTTTGGAATCAGGCTAAATCTAGTAATAATGGATTTGTTGCATATACATACAATGGTTCAAAAAAATTCGGATTATATCAGACAAATAGTCTCACGGGCTGGAAATTAGTAGCAACATTAGCCAACAGTGAATTAACTAATGATACAAATTCAATACTCTATGTTACATTATTGGTACTAGTAGTAATGGGATTACTTGCAACATTTATGGCTTTTATATTAAGTAAAGGAATATCCCAAAATATCAAAAAGCTAAAAGAAGTATTTGCCAAAGCTTCAGATGGTGATTTAACCGTAGATATAAGTGTATCCACAAAAGACGAATTCAAAGATTTGTCTATATCATTTAATTCTATGATGAAAAACATATCAAATCTTATGAATAGTGTTACAAAGTCATCGAACACGGTGCTAGATACATCTACAAGTCTTGCAAGTATGTCAGAGGAAGTAACGGCATCAATTAGTGAAGTCGCAAAGGCAATAGAGGATGTTGCTAATGGAGCAACGGAACAGGCACAAAATGCTCAAAAGGGAGTATCATCCATGGAGAATTTATCAAGCAAATTAGATAAAATTAGTATAAACTCCAATGAAATGGATGAAATTTCAAATGATACTAAAGATTTGGGATCAAAAGGATTGCATATGATAGATACATTAATAGAAAAATCAAACAGAACTAAAAAATCAACCAAAGAGGTTAACGATATTGTTGAAGATATGAATGAAAGCACTAAGCAGATAAATGCTATATCTGAAACACTAGCAAGTATAACAGAACAAACCAATCTTTTATCATTAAATGCAAGTATAGAATCTGCCCGTGCAGGTGAGGCAGGTAAAGGGTTTGCTGTTGTTGCAGGTGAGATAAGAAAACTGGCTGACCAATCAAAAAAATCCACAGAGGAAATTAAAAACATAATAACGAGTATACAGAAAAAATCAGATATAGCAGTTGGAGCAATTAAATCTACTGAAAGCATAGTGAATGAGCAGGAGATAGCAGTTGGTGAAACTAAAGATATATTTAGTGAAATCCTAAAATCCATTAATGTAATGATTAAAAAAGTTGATGAAGTAAAGCTATCTATTATAGATATAAATGAAAAAAAACAATCTACAGTATCAGAAATTCAAAACATCTCATATATATCTGAACAAACGGCTTCTGCTTCAGAGGAAGTTACAGCATCAACAGAAGAAATAACGGCAACTATGGAAGAATTCACAAGATATTCAAGCAATCTTAAAACATTAGCAGAACAATTAGAGGCTGAAATAAATAAATTCAAAATTAATTAGTAAATCTAATATTAGTAGCAAGGTTATTGATTTATTTTCTACAAAATTATATAGCTCTAAGTTTAATCATTATAATATGGTTAAACTTGGAGCTATAATCATTCTCGGATAATTTGAATTAAATTGTATTATAACTTAATATTTTATAAAAACAAGTAAAGTAATATTAATTTAAGTCGAAAAAGAATATATTGTGAAGTATTGTGCGGCGATAAATAGGGGGAATAATTATGAAATTAAATTTAAACAGCATTAGGGGCAAATTAATTATTAGCTTAGTGTCAATTTGTGTAATTCCATTAATTATATTAGGGGTTGGTTCATACATTCAGTCACAGTCAATTCTTAATAAAAAATTGACGGTTACAAGTACACAAACATTAACAGAAGTAAATGATGGGTTATCTTCATATTTTCAAGGATTTACTGATATGGTTTCAACCATGTCAAACAATTATAATTTCATAAATATCGATACAGGTGATGCTTCTAATTATGTGCCTGATGTATTAAAAAACATAAAAGAAAGCGATAAGGACATATTTACTACATATTATGGAACTGAAAGTGGTAAGTTTGACATATATCCTAGTCAAAAAATGCCAGATGGGTATAAAGCAACTGAAAGGGCTTGGTACAAACAGGCAATGGCTAGTAAGGGGAAATTAATAATAACTTTACCTTTTAAAGATGCTCAAAAAGGAAAAATGGTTGTGGCTTTAGCAAAAACAGTTGAAAAAGATGGAAAAATAATTGGTGTTGCAGCTGTGAACATTTCTCTAGATACACTTGTAAATAAAATTGCAACAAAAAAAATAGGAACTTCAGGATATGTATTTATAGCTGACTTAAATGGTAATGTTATAGCTCATCCTGAAAAAAGTGTTATAGGCACAAATGCAGCAGCCAAACTATCATTTTGGAATCAAGCTAAAACAGGGAATAATGGATTTGTTAATTATACATATAATGGTGCAAAAAACTTTGGAGTATATGAAACAAATAACCTTACTGGGTGGAAATTAGTAGCTACACTCTCAAGCAGTGAATTGACTAATGATACAAACTCAATACTATATGTTACATTATTAATATTGGTATTAATGGGGCTAATATCAATTTCTATGGCGTTTATATTGAGTAAAGGTATAGCACAAAATATCAAAAAGCTAAAAGAAGTATTTGCAAAAGCTTCAGATGGTGATTTAACCGTAGATATAAGTGTTTCCACAAAAGACGAATTCAAAGATCTGGCTTTATCATTTAATTTAATGATGAAAAATATTTCTAATCTTATGAAAAATGTTACAATCTCCTCAAACACTGTGTTAGATACATCAACAAGTCTTGCAAGTATGTCTGAGGAAGTAACAGCGTCTATAAGTGAGGTTGCAAGTGCAATAGAACAAGTTTCTGGAGGAGCAGTTGAACAAGCTGAGAACGCTCAAAATGGTGTTTCACAAATGAATGATCTATCTAGTAGAATAGATAAAATTACTACTAACTCTAAAGAAATGGATGCCATTTCAAGAGATACTAAAAAATTGGGATCAGAGGGGCTATCAATGATAGATACCTTAATTGAAAAATCAAATAAAACTAAAATGTCAACTAAAGAAGTTAACCACATTGTTCAAGATATGAATGAAAGCACTAAGCAAATAAATGATATTTCTGAAACATTGGCAAGTATAACAGAACAAACTAATCTTTTATCATTAAATGCAAGTATAGAATCTGCCCGTGCAGGTGAGGCTGGTAAAGGATTTGCTGTAGTTGCAGGAGAAATAAGAAAACTTGCTGAACAGTCAAAAAAATCAACAGAGGAGATTAAAGGAATTATAACAGGTATACAGATGAAATCGGACACAGCGGTAAATGCTATTAAATCTACTGAATCTGTAGTAAATGAACAAGACTTGGCAGTAGGGCAAACCAAGGATATATTTAGTGAAATATTAAAATCAATCAACTTAATGATTACAAAGGTTGATGAAGTAAAAATATCAGTTGTGGAGATAGATGCTAAAAAACAATCAACAGTATCAGAAATTCAGAATATCTCATATATATCTGAACAGACAGCATCAGCAACTGAGGAAGTTACGGCCTCAACAGAAGAAATTTCAGCTACAATGGAACAGTTCACCAAATATTCAAGTGATCTTAAAACATTAGCAGAACAATTAGGTGATGAAATAAATAAATTTAAAATTAATTAATATTTGTACTACAAAAATTTATGTTCATGTTTGTTGATTAAATAAAAACGTTATATTTAGGAATTATCGCCTAAATATAACGTTTTTATTATTTATATATGGAATATTAGGAAGTATAAGGATATAATATGATTTATCCAGACAATGAAGGAAATGATATATTATAATGGTTAGGACTTGAATATAAGTTATACCTATAAAAAATTAATAATAATTGAAAGGTGGAAATTTATTATGGTTAATATCTATTTGTTTTGTGCAGGTGGTATGTCAACAAGTATTTTGGCAACAAAAATGAAAAAAACGGCAGAATTAAAAGGAATAGAGGCTGAAATTAAAGCTTTTGCTGTATCACAGATATCTAAAAAGCTAGATAATTTAGATGTGGCATTACTAGGGCCACAGATAAGATTTAGGTTACCCGCAGCTAAAAAATTATGTGATGAAAAAGGAATTCCAGTTGCTATAATACCATCAGTAGATTATGGAATGATGAACGGTGAAAAGGTTTTAGAATTTGCATTAAAACAAATTACACATTAAAAGAGATATATTTATTATTTAAAAAAATTTCTAAATAATCATTGACTAATGAAAACTAGTATGTGATAATAAATATAGAGATAGTTACTAAATGTAATCAACTAACGAAAACAATGATAATAAATATTTACAAGTTGAAATCATTTAATTTTGTTAAATAAGAATACACAAACACCAATATGCAAATAAATAAAAAATAGTTAAATTTGAAAGGAATGATTAATATGACAAAAGATTTTTATACTGCAACAGAAGAGAGACGTTCAATTTATGGAATTAGCAAAGAGGTAGTGGTAACAGATGAGAAGATTAAAGAGGTCATTGAACATGCTGTAAAGTATACGCCATCATCATTTAATTCTCAAAGTACAAGAGTGGTTTTATTACTAGGAAAACATCACGATAAATTGTGGGATATAGCAAAAGAAGCTTTAAGGAAGATAGTTCCTGCTGATCAATTTAGCGCTACTGAAGACAAAATAAACTCATTTAAGAGTGGGTATGGTACAGTTTTATTCTTTGAGGATAGTGCTATAATTCAAGGGTTACAAGAACAATTTTCTCTTTATAAAGATAATTTTCCAGTTTGGGCTCAGCAATCAAGTGGTATGCACCAATACGCTATCTGGACTTCGTTAGAAATTGAAGGATTAGGGGCATCTTTGCAACATTATAATGAGCTTATTGAAGCTGACGTAAAAAATGAATGGAAAATACCAAATAATTGGAAATTAATTGCACAAATGCCTTTTGGAAACCCAACAGCTAAACCTGATGAAAAACAATTTTCACCATTAGAAGAACGTATTAAGATATTTAAATAATAGAAAATTTAATTAGTATAATAAAAGCTCTTGTTTTTACAGGAGCTTTTTATTATGCTAAATTTTTGGATTTCTGTGATTTGCAATAATGAAATCTGATATAATTAAATATAAGAATTTCAGAATATGCCAAAAGCGGAAACATTTCATAATGAATTAACAGAGAAATATAATGTTAATATAATATTTTGTGAATGAAGGTAGGAGGGATAAATTTGAAAATAATTGGAATGATAGGCGGAATGAGCTGGGAATCATCACTTGAGTATTACAGAATCATAAACCAAACAGCTCAATTAAAACTGGGAGGTTTTCATTCTGCAAAATGTTTAATGTATTCAGTGGATTTTGAAGAAATAGAAATATTACAGCATGAAGAAAAATGGGATAAATTAACTGATATCATGGTTGATGCTGCACAAAAACTCAAAAGAGGTGGTGCGGATTTTATTATAATATGTACAAATACTATGCATAAAATGGCAAGTGATATAGAAGATAGGGCAGAAATTAAAGTTTTGCATATAGCAGAAGTAACGGGGCAACAAGTAGTTAAAAAGGGAATGAAAAAGGTAGGATTATTGGGAACCAAATTTACTATGGAACAAGATTTTTATAAAAAGATATTAGAAGAAAAATTTAATATTGATGTAATAATTCCAGAAGAAAATGAGAGAAAAATTGTTCATGAAATTATCTATAATGAGTTATGTAAAGGTATAATAAGTGAAACTTCAAAGAAAAAATACATTAATATAATAAATAATTTAGTTCTGAATGGTGCGGAAGGTGTAGTGCTCGGATGTACAGAAATACCTATATTGATAAAACAAGAAGATGTTAATATACCAGTTTTTGATACAACCACAATACACGCTATTTCTGCCGTTGAATTTGCCTTAGATAATAAGGTTTAATAGGGGGTATTGTTTATTATGTATTTAGTAAGTGCATGTTTAGCGGGAGTAAATTGCAGGTATGATGGTAAAAATAGCGAAAACAAGGTTATATGCGAATTAGTGAAGGTAGGGAAAGCTATAGCTATTTGTCCAGAACAGTTAGCAGGGCTATCTACCCCAAGAATAAGTTGTGAAATTGTTATAGATAAAAGTGGGAATAAGCAAGTTATTAGCAAGGATGGACAAAATTTAACTGAAAGATTCACTAATGGAGCAGAAAAAACTTTAGATATAGCCAAGATTATTGGTATAAAAAAAGCGATATTAAAATCTAAAAGCCCGTCTTGTGGAAATGAGTTTATATACGATGGAACATTTTCAGGAAAACTAATAAAAGGTACTGGTTTAACAGCAGAAATACTAATGGAAAATGGGATTAAAGTCTACTCAGAAAATGATTTAGATAAAATATAAATATATTTATTTATATTATTCAAAAAAAGAAGGATATCATCGTTTACATATAGAATTATATGTTTAAAGGTGGTTGATAATATGGAAAATTATTTTGAGTTAAGAGAAGAAGTTATAAAAGAGATTGAGGACGAACAAAATGAAAAGTATAAAAGTATTGAAGATCAATTGCTTGCTTGGGATAAAGAAATTATCAAAAATGAAATTAGCGAAAAGCTAGCAATAAGTACAAAAACTTATTATGATCCCAAATTTACAAAATCACAGATTGAATTAGAAAAAGAAAAGCTTTTTGATGCACAAGCAGCAATATATACTAAGCTTGAGGCAATAATAAAGATAAAAAAAGCATACAAAATAAGCGACGATAATTCATAACAAGGTTTTGTCTACCTAGGTTCAGAATAAATATGTTTGTCTGGAGTATCAATTGTTTTAGTAGCTATAAGATAATTTTTCACGTATTTTAAATGTATAAAATATAATCACCTACTAACAATTAAAATACAGATTTAAAATAATAGTTTATTTAGAAAGAACTCGTAATGAGTTCTTTTTTTTGTACAAATCAAGGTTAGTTTATTTCTTTTTGGTATGTTTTTTCGCTTTGCTTAATTTATTATCATTATTTTCTTCTAGTTGCAGTGCGGTAAAAACTTCATTATAAATTTTCAAATATTGATTAGCTAAATCTGTTGGAGAAGTCTCTGATAAATTTTGTGATTTTAATTTAATAATTGCTAGTTCGTGGGCTTTAGCTTTGATAGAATAAGAAATTATAGTACCATCCATGATAAGCATCTCCTTTTAATAAATTCTAATAATCTCTATATGGTTTATACCAAGCCTTAATTTACAATATTATACAATCAAGTATACCACTAATAGTGAAAAGAAACTATAGTATTTGATTACAATATTTAACATTAAATTAATGCCAATTTAACGAAATTAATTGTATAATATGATATCCTTTAAATGGTAAAAATAAAAGGGGGGATTATATTGTTTAAATTAGTTGAATCTAAAAAGCGACTACTAACAATTTTAGTAGCGCTAATAGTAATGTCCAATTTATTTAATGTTTCTACTGCAAATGCATCGGTAACTTCATTAGCTACCACCTCTATAAATATAGCAGATGCAAGAAAGCTAACTTCAGGGAATGTTACTATTACTGGAATTGTAACAACAGTTAGTGGGGATAATTTATTTATTCAAGACAATACTGCGGGGATTTGTGTTTTTAATTCTAAGGCAAAATCTGCAGTAAAAAAAGGAGATCAAATTCAAGTTACTGGGCCTCTATCAGTTTATAACAGTCTCTTAGAAATCACACCACAGGATGCTAGTAATATCACTACTTTGAGTTCAGGAAATGTTGTAACTCCTAAAGTTGTAAAGATAGCAGACATCAACTCAAATTTACAAAGCCAATTGGTTGAATTAGATAACCTAGTATTAACCACTTACGATCCAACGGCTGATTCCACACTAACTGATTCCACTGGTAATATTGATATTTATAAAGTACCATCATTAAGTGGAATTTCTGCAGGGGATAAAGTAAATGTAATAGCTACAGTTTCACAATATCAGGCAAAATATGAACTTACTGTAGATAAGGCATCTAATGTAACAAAGATTAGCGGCGGAAGTGTGCCAACACCTTCTTCTGCAACTATTTCAGTACTAGCAACTTCAGATATACATGGACATGTGCTTAACTATGATTATGCTTCAAATGCTGCACCATCATCTTCTGTAGGACTCGCAAAGGTATCAACTTATGTTAATAGTGTAAGAGCAAAAAATTCCAATGTTATGCTTATTGATGATGGTGATACTATTCAAGGAACACCACTTTCCTATTATTTTGATAAGATAGATACAACTTCTGAGTACCCATTGATGAAAGCTATGGGAGCAATGAAGTATGATACATGGACCCTTGGAAACCATGAATTCAACTATGGATTACCAACTCTTAATAGAGTTATAAATGATGCAAATAAAGAAGGAATTAACGTATTATCAGCCAATACCTATAATAGTGATAATACAAACTTTGTTAAACCATATTATATTAAGAACTTTATTGTAAATGGAAAAACAATTAAAGTAGGAATACTGGGACTTACAACAAAGTGTATACCAGATTGGGAAGATCCTACACACTATGCAGGTCTTCATTTTAATGATTTAGTAGATGAAGCTAAATTATGGGTACCAAAGGTAAGAGCTGCTGGAGCTGATATAGTTATTGTAGCGGCGCATAGTGGGGAAGAAAGTGCATCTGATGTTATACCTGAAAATCAAGTAAAAGCAATTGCTACTAGTGTAAATGGTATAGATGCTATAGTAGCAGGTCATGTTCATAATACGGTAAATGATTTAACCTTAAAAGATCCAGCTGGTAAAGTCGTACCAGTAGTTGAACCTAATAAATGGGGGGCCTATGTTTCACAAATTGATATAAGCCTAGATGCCAATGGAACTTTTACTGGATTGAACACAAAGAATGTACAAATGGATAATACTATTACTGAAGATCCTACAATAGTTCAATTAATTCAGCCATATCAGGCTAAGACTTTAACCTATACACAAACTAAACTTGGAACCTCCACTGGTGAATTTGAAGGAGATGGACAAACAGTAAAGCCTACTCCTATAATGGAATTAATAAATAAGGTACAACAAAATGCTGCAGGAACACAGCTTTCTATAGCAGCACCATTAAGTTCAGCAGCCTATATTCCAAAGGGTGACGTAACTATAAAGGATATAATGTCCGTATATGTTTATGAAAATTATCTTTATGGAGTAAAGATGACTGGTAAGCAACTTACGGATTGGATGGAATTCTCAGTAAGATATTACCAGCAAGTAAAAAATTCCAGTGATCCAATTGCTAAGGATTCGGCATTAAATGTTCCAGACTACAATTTAGACCAATTATATGGAGCAACCTATGATGTGGATTTAACACAACCAGGGTGTTCATTAGATCCAAACACAGGAAGGGTTGCTACTGATAACAGGATAAAGAATCTCAAGGTAAATGGAAAATTAGTTAGGGATACCGATACATTTACCGTTGCAATTAATGACTATAGATATAATGGCGGCGGGGGTTTTATGAAGGCTGCAGGACTAAGTAATACTGATCCAAGTATTGTGACCTATAGCTCAACTAAGGCAATGGGCGATGATGGACAAGTGAGAAGCCTAATGATGAGCTATATTACAAATAATAAGACAATAACTCCAGCTTGCTCAAATAATTGGGAGCTTTCCACTACGGCAGTAACTCAGCAGATAGATAATACAAGTACCACAGTAACATCACCAGTAGTAACACCAATAGTAACACCTGTAAAGGCAGTGACAACTCCAGCTGTACAAGCAGCAGTGAAAAATTTGCCACAAACAGGCTCAGCATTAGATTTTGGTGTGCTTATGGATGTGGGTGCGTTAAGTATTTCATTAGGGATAGCACTTTTAGTTACAATGAAATACAGAAAAAAGATGAAAAAAGTAGCATAGATAAAAAAACTGTTCTAAATCATTTATATATTGATTTAGAACAGTTTTTATTATCAATTTTATAAAAACTTGTTATTAGTGTATAACCTAATAATAAACATATCACACTGCACATATTTGAAGATACAGAAACAACCAAATACATATTTGTAATAAATGATAGCCAGTTTATATTAAAATAAGTTATAAGTAAACATAAAACAAAGTATGCTGTAGGTATTCCCAAAAATATTAGTTTGAATAAATTTATTTTCCATATTCCAGGCTTCGTAATTTCGTGAAAAAAACTTAATGAACCAACTAAAAAACCCAATATTATAAATATAACAATATATAAAATATGGTATGGTAAAATATTGTAAGTGATTTGGGATTTCTCATATAAATTATTCAATAAATTATTAGTTAATATAATATAAAATAGTAGTATTAAGGTGTGAATAAAATTTTCTATCCAGTTTCTATTTTTCATAAATTTATACTCCTTATATTAATAGGTTTATGGATGATTATTAATGCCATAATATTACAATAACAAAAAATAAGCAATAATTATATTGACATTGTGTTAACATAAATTATAATTGAAGATAGTAGAGTATTTTTAAATTTTAAAATCAAATATGAAAACATATAAGGGAATGCGGTTTAAATCCGCAGCAGCCCCCGCTACTGTGAGTACAGATGAAGGGCACATTATCACTGGAAAATTTTTTCTGGGAAGAGTGCCATTAAGATGAAGTACAAGTCAGGATATCTTTTATGTTTTCGTGATTTATCCACCTTCGGAGGGAAGGCATGGGATTATATTATGTGGGATTTTTTGTGGTCCGCATAAATAAACTTTGCCAGACAGACGTCTGGCATATTTTTTTGGAGGAAAATGCGAAAAAAACTTGATAACATCCATGTATTTTCAACACTTGTACTTAATTTTGTGTTACTTATTTTGGTGATATGTTCAGACAATCCACTAATAGTAGGTGGAATATTTATACCTATTATGTGTATTTTGGTGGTAGCCAGTAAACTTTCATCACTAAAAAGAAGCATTTTATTGTTTGTTCCTTTTGCAATTTTAACAATCATTATTAACTTGATTTTTGTAACCCAAGGCAAAACAATAATATTTATTTTATTTAATAGAGCATTTACGCTTGAAGCATTTATATACGCATTATCTCTTTCCTTTAAGCTACTACTGGTAATTTTAATTTTTATGTTACTTGGGGTTATGATAGATTCGGATAAGGCAGTTTCATTTTTTTCTAGTGTTATGCCAAAAACTACAGTAACAATGATGATTTCATTAAAAATGTTTCCACAAATGAAAAAAAGGATGACTTCATTAAGGGAAATTTACAGTATAAGGGGTGTAGATTTTAAGGCGAAAGGTCTGAAAAATAAAATAAAAACCTATGTTCCACTTTTGTCAGTAATTCTTGAAGACTCACTAGAGAGCGCTTTTGATATTGGAGAATCGTCCTTCGTACGAGGGTTTTTAAGTTCAAAGAGAACAGTATATGACAGGAAGAAATTTATTAATAACGATTATATCATTCTTTTTTCATCAATGATTTTACTTGGGGCATTTATCATAATTAAAGCTTTAGGAAAAGATAATTTTAATGTTTATGATGATATTAATCTAAGCAAAATAATCAATAAAGGATCCATCACAATTTTTATTTTAACATTTGTATTAGCAGGTGAACTGCTATGTATTCTAAAGGAGAAAAAATATGTCATACATTAAGCTTGAAAATTTAGATTATTATTATCCTAGAGAAAAAATGAAGACATTAAATAATATCAATTTTGCTGTTGATCAAGGAGATATTGTACTTATAACAGGAAAATCTGGTTCGGGCAAGTCTACTCTTGCAAAATGTATAACAGGTGCAGTTCCTGATTTTTATGGGGGTACTGTGGGTGGAAATGTTTATATAAAAGGGGAAAACATAAGAAATATTAGCCAAAAAGAAAGAGCAAAGGAAATAACTATGGTGTTTCAAGATCCTGAACGGCAGCTTACCATGAATAGAGTTCATAGGGAAATAGCATTTGGACTTGAGAACGTTGGTACACCTGAGGAAAAAATAAAAAGAAGAGTTTTTGAATCACTTCAATTTACCAATATTTCACATATTGCATATAGGGACATAGTCTCCCTCTCAGGTGGCGAAAAACAAAAAGTAGCAATTACTGCTGCACTTAGTTATATGCCCAATTGCATTATTTTAGATGAACCTACCTCACAGCTTGATCCATCAGCTGCGGATGAAGTGTGTGCAATTATAAAAAAGATAAATATAGAACTTGGCATAACAATTATAGTAATTGAACAAAGGGTTGATAGATGGTTTGATTTGGCTGATGAAATTTCAGTTATGGAGGATGGGAATATAATTTTTTATGGTGAAAAGGAATCTTATTATAAAAGTTTAGATAAAAGGCTTTTAGATTTTATGCCAACATATCTTAAGTTTGCGAAATTATTAAAAATGGAACAAATACCTGGAGATTTGAAACAAATGAGAAATAGTATAAAAAAATTAAAATTCAAAAGTCCAATAGATGAAGTTAAAAATAGTGGTAACATAATTATTGATATAAAACACCTTTTTTGTACTTATGAAGATTACGAGGCAGTTAAGGATTTAAATGTTTCCATAAAAAAAGGCGATTTTATTGGAATTCTTGGTGCCAATGGCGCTGGCAAAAGTACTTTTATGAAAGCAATAATGGGCATTAAAAAATATAGTGGTAGCATTAAAGTTTTAGGGAGAGAAGTGGCTAAGTTGAAACTAAGGGATATGGCTGGAACTATAGGCTATGTGTCACAAAATCCTAATGATTATCTAACAAAAGAGACAGTATACGAAGAAATAAAATTCACGCTGGATAACTTTAATATTAAAGATTACACCCTAATTGATGAAATACTAAAATCTTTTGATATATATGATGTAAAAGACAAGAATCCAAGAGATTTAAGTGGTGGGCAAAGACAAAGAGTTGCCATTGCTTCGATTATGGTGGTAAAACCAAAAATATTAATGTTAGATGAACCAACTAGAGGACTAGATATAAAAATAAAAGAAAACCTGGGCAAAGTGCTTAAGAAGATAAATAATCAGGGGACGACAGTGCTGTTAATAACCCATGACACAGACTTTGCAGGCGAGTTTTGTAGTGAATTTATGCTTATGTTTAGTGGTGAAAAAGTAGCTATAGGAAGTCGTGAAGAGGTCCTTGGGAATGGAATTTTTTATACTACAACCATAAACAAATTAATTAGAAGCCGTGAGAAAAATATTTTCACATTAAAACAAGCACAGGAATTGTACGTAGAAAATGAGGAAACAAAATGAAGAAGATAATTATAGCATTCACCATATTAATTTTTGTTATACTTGGGTTTTTAACATTTAAGTTAAAGGGAGATTTTTCCTGGATTATTACCCTAGGAGTTATGATTATATTAGTTTTAAGTTATATATACTTTGAACAAAGTTCTCTTGGCAATAAGGAGATTGCACTGATTGCTACATTAAGTACCTTTGGTGCAATTGGAAGAGTTGTATTTGTACCTTTTCCCAATATAAAACCAACAACTTTTATTGTAGCTATTTCAGGGCTTGTATTTGGACCTTATGAAGGATTTTTAATTGGAAGCACAACAGCTTTTGTTTCAAATATATTTTTAGGCCAGGGACCTTGGACTCCCTGGCAGATGTTTGCTTGGGGTATGGTTGGCTTCATTTCTGGAATTATTGGAAAAAAGAAAAGTCATATTTCTGGGGAAATTTTTGCATTCATTTGCTTTTTTTATGGATTCTTGTTTGATTGGATTATGGATTTGTGGTATGTGGTAGGCTTTATAAAACCACTTACTTTAAAAAGCATTATTTTCGCATATCTTACAGGAATAACTTTTGATTTAGCACATGCAGCAAGCAGTTTTGTATTCTGCATAATATTTTTTGATGTATTTTATAGGGTGATGGACAGATTTAAAAGAAGACTTGAAATTACATATATAAAGAAATACGAGGAGGAGAAAAATTGAAAAAAATCGGAAGGATTATACTTATATTATTAATGGCAATAACACTTTCTTTTAGCAATTTGGTAGCAGTAGCAAAGGCTGACACTAAGGGAAATTGTCTTGTTAGAATAGAAGGACTTAGTGGAACAATAGTTAAAGGTTACGGAACAGGAAACACGGCAGAAGAAGTTGCAATTGATGTTCTTAAGCAAAATAAAATTCAGTATTCAGGAGATAAAAGTTATTTATCAGAAATTGATAATATAAAATCAGGTAGTATTCAGCACGGCTATGATGGATGGATGAATTATGTAAAACATGCAGATGGAAAAACAGTGGATGCACCTTATCCATATACGCCAGTTTCAGGTGATGAAATAGTATTTTATTATGGGAATAAGGATATGAACACTGCTTTTTTAAATTCATTAAAGTTTAGTCCTGAAGTGGTACAACCTGGTACCTCTTTTACAATGACATTTAGCTGGAAGCATGATTCCTATGATGATAATTGGAATCCAATACCAACAAATTCACCAATTGTTGGAGCTCAGGTTACTATTGATAATGAAAATTATGTTACTAATAGTAATGGGGGCATACAGGTAAAAGGTCTTAAATATGGCAGTCACACTTATAAGATAAGTGGATATAACAAAGATCAACCGCCCACAGTGGTAATGGATGAAGGTACATTCAATATTGATGGTAAAAATGCGCCAGGATTTAGTTATAAAGATTCAAGTTATAGTAATACTATAGATAATAATGGAATTTTAGCTGATGTAGACAAGGAAATTTCATCTACAGCTAATGCTTTGTCACAAATTTCTGACCCATGGATTGCTGTTGATATGAAAAAATTAGGGCTAAATTCAAATAAGCAATTTGCACTGGACTTTGCAAATACCATAAATGACAGTGGAGTTAAAAATATAAGCAACACGGAACTTGAAAAAGAAATTATATCACTTACTTCAATAGGATATACACCATATGATTTTATGGGACAAGATCTGGTGCAGGAGCTTTATAACAGAGATATAAATGATTTTCAGATTAATGATTTAATATTTGCTTTAAGCGCATATAACTATGGAAATATTTCTAGTAGCAAGTATAAGATCACAAAAGATGACCTTAAAAATACTATAATAAACAAGAAAATACCTACAGGGGGATGGACATTTACTGGGAATTTAGCAGACCCTGATATAACAGGAATGGCACTTTATGCCTTAGCACCTTATTATAATAGTGATAATAAGGTGAAGGCTTCAATAGATAGTGCAGTTAACTACCTAACAAACGCCGAAGACATTAGTGGATATATTTCGTCAAACAATGGTAAAACTAGTGAAACTCTTTCAATGGTAATACTCGGGCTTACATCAATTGGTATAGATCCAGGGCAAGGCGATTTTCTTAAAACTAATGGAAATTTAGTAAAGGCACTACTATCCTTTAAAGGAGTAAACGGGAATTATAAACATACTTTAGATGATCCCCTAGGTACGGATTTATCAACAGAAGAAGCATTAAGGGCACTTATCGCACTTAAAAGTTTTAATGATATTGGTAGTTATAATTTTTATTCTAGTAATATAGATGCAAGTAAACTTTCTGTTTACGATTATGCTAAGCAGGATACTTCTGGAAATCATGAGGAGCCAGCTAAGCAAGGAGGTCAGCCTAGTTTAGTAGCAGTAGTGCCGGGTAAAGAGGTAGCATCTATTGATCGGAGTACTACCCAAACAGGAAAGACTACAATGCAACCAGTACAAACTGCATTATTACAAAATTCTCAGATTCAAGATAAGAAAACAACGCTTTCGGGGGAAGCAGTATCTTTATCAAATCCTAGTAAGTCATCAAGCACTAAGGAGTCAAGTCCACAGAAAAATGAAGAAAAACTAGTGAAAAATTCATCAAAAACATTAGCTACTAAAGGGGGATTTATCGATTCGGAAATTGTCATTTGTTTATTGCTTATAGTAATAGCTTTAGTTTCAGTAGGTGTAGTAGTCTTAAGAGGAAAAAGAAAAGCAGTAGTAAAATAAAAAACTGAAATCTTGGAACCTAGTTGGTTTGTTTCTATAAAAAGAGAAGGTGCATAGAAATTGAAAAGAAAGACTGTATTAATAATACTTGTTATATTTATCTGCTGCATATTAGGAATACTGGTAAATCATATTCAGCAAAAGATAACATCACAGCAAATTGAAACTGCGGCAGGTAAAAATGTGGCGTCATCAAAAAATTTGACTAGTACTAAAAAAAATGGATCAGGAACAAATTCTAACAAAATACAAGTGAGTAATTCCTCTTCCGATAACAATACTATAGTAGGAGAAAATAAATCTAAAGTGGAGGATAATCCTTCAGCTAATACATCTAAAAATACTACTGATTCAAAGGTAGCTTCTTCAAGCGCTACAGCTGGAAATAGCAAAAATGACTCTAAAAATATAGCATCAGTAGATGAAAAATCACAAGTTAATAGTTCAGTGAATAATACCGAGCAACCTAATTTCAGTATCATTGATCATGAAGATAGTAGTAAAAATTACAGCTCTCATGAAAACTTAGAGGGAATGTCCGTTGCAGACATAACGATAAGTGCATTAAAAAGACAGGACATATATATTCAGTATACAAATAGCATTACGGGGATTTATGTATCAGATATAAACCATGAACATGAGAAAAGTAAAGGTCCAAGTAGCGGATGGGTGTATTATGTTAATGGCAAAAAAGCAAGCGTTGGAGCATCTAGTTATAAGCTGAATTCAGGAGATAAGTTGGAGTGGCAATTTTGGGCGGACGCGATTAACAACTAAAATACAAGTGACAAGCTAAGCTAGTTGAAGGAATTTTTGGAGGCGGAGTTTATGAAATTGAATTTAAGGATAAGATCATTATATATATGTGTGAAAGATATGGAGAGAGCTATTGAGTTTTATGAAAAACTGTTAGGTCAAAAGGTTACTGAAGCAGACGCAATATACAGTGTTTTTGATATCGATGGGTTCAGATACGGATTGTTTGCTAATGAAAAAGTTAATGAAGAAGTTAGATGGGGAGATAATTGTATTCCAAGTTTTGAGGTTAATGATATTAATTTAGTACAAGAAAAGCTGAAACAATTAAATTGTAAAATTGTTTTTCCGCTAACTATTATAGGTAAAAATAAGGTTTTAGAGTTTACCGACAGTGAAGGAAATGATATCGAAATTACTTGTAGCGTAGATTGAAAAGCAAATAAATAAAACAAATATGGGTATTTTTTAATAGTTAATTGTCTAAAATCAAATTAGACTTCTTTTTTGTGTATAATAATAGTATACAAAGGTTACTGATGAGGGAGTTAAATACGAAAGTTGGAACTCTAGATGATCCTAGAAAAATTGCCAGAGATGTTTCAAATACAGGACATTGGGGAAATGGGGATTATGAAATACAAATAAGTAACGATGAAGATATTGAGTATATATTTAGTTTGATGAAGCAGCTATATAAAATGAAAAGTATATGATGATGATAAGTGACAAGTTATAAGTTTGAGGTAACAGTATAGTTAACTTGAATTTAATCCTTGAACAGGTTAAAATATACCATAGGATCACATATGAGGAGAGATAAAAATGGCAGAGTTTAAATTTGATATTAAAAAAACTATAGGCACTATATCAGAAAATGCAAAAGGATGGAAAAGAGAAGTCAATGTAATGACTTGGAATAATAAAAAGGCTAAGATAGATATTCGTGAGTGGGATGAAAACCATGAGAAAATGGGCAAGGGAATAACTTTAAACAAAGAAGAATTAATAAAATTAAAAGAGGTTTTAAATCAAGTTGATATTGACGAATTAGAAATAGATTAATTACTAAAGATATAAAAAAAGAAGCCCTACATTTAGTCTTAGCTGACCTAGTGTAGGGCTTTGTCATGCTATTTTGTAAGAAATTAACCTATGCTTACTAATATTATTATGCAATTAACCACAATACAACTTGAAAATATAGAATTTATTTGTAATAAATGATATAATAGTTAAAGTATTTAGTAAAAAGATGAGAATAGTGTGAGGTAAATAAATATGAATACATATGAAGAAAAAGGGAATAAAGAATTGAGGGGTGACTGCAAAAAATGTTTTGGTCTATGCTGCATAGCATTGTACTTTTCAGCTTCAGAAGGTTTCCCAACCAATAAAGAGGCCGGTAAGCCGTGCATAAATTTGCAATCAGATTTTAACTGCTCTGTTCACAAAAATCTTAGGAATAAGGGACTTAAGGGTTGTACTGCTTATGACTGCTTTGGTGCTGGTCAAAAGATAGCTCAGGTAACTTATGTTGAACGTGATTGGCAACAACACCCAAAATATGCAAATGAAATGTTTCAGGCATTCCTGATTATGAGGCAACTTCACGAAATGTTATGGTATCTTACTCAAGCATTTGTGCTGCAAACCGACCAGAGTATACAAGAGGAGATAAATTCATTGATGGAAGATACTGAACGGCTTACAATTGTTGACGCTTACTCTCTATTAGCACTGGATGTGGAAAAACATAGGATTAGAGTTAATATGATTCTTAAAAATACAAGTGAACTGGTGAGAAGTAAAAGCCGTAGATATAAGAATAGTTCTTCAAAAAAGGGGAAGGTCAAATCTGGAAAATTAGATTATTTTGGTAAGGACCTGAGAAAAACTAATCTTATAGGTGCAGACCTAAGGGGTGCATATCTTATTGCGGCGAACCTTAGAGGAGTAGATTTGAGTAATGCTGATCTCATTGGAGCTGATTTGCGAGATGCAGATATTTGTGGAGCTAATCTCACAAATAGCATCTTTGTTACACAAGCCCAGCTCAACACTGCCAAGGGCGATTCTTATACAAAGATACCCAATATGCTGATTCGCCCAGCATATTGGGCAAAGTAATTAATAGATTGATGGATAAAAAAACATGAATTGATGCAAATAGTCATATGAATAATTGATATATGGAGTGATGTTTATGAAAAAGCCAAAATCATTAGTAAAAGGGGATAAAGTTGCAATTGTAAGTATGTCCAGTGGTATGCTTGGTGAAGATTTTGCAAAACATGAATTAGATTTGGGACTAAAGAGAATAAATGAGTTTGGATTAGTACCAGTTGTAATGCCAAATGCATTAAAAGGAATAGAGTATTTAAAAAATCATCCAGAAGCTAGAGCACAGGATTTAAAAGATGCTTTTTATGATATGTCCATAAAAGGCATTATATGTGCAATTGGGGGGGATGATACATATAGAACATTACCCTATTTATTAGATGATAGTGATTTTGTTAGTGCTGCTAAAAATAATCCTAAATTATTTACAGGTTTTTCAGATACAACAATTAATCATTTGATGTTCTATAAACTGGGAATGGGAACTTTTTATGGGCCTACCTTTGTTTGCGATTTAGCTGAACTTAATAAAGAAATGTTGCCATATACGAGAAAAACATTTTTGAAATACTTTGAGCATCATAATGAAGATTGTATAGAATCAAGTAATGTGTGGTATGAGGATCGTACAGATTTTTCTATAGATGCAATTGGCACAAGCAGAGTAGAGCATTTAGAGGAAAAAGGATATGAAGTTCTACAAGGGAAAGGGAAATTTAATGGAAGACTTTTGGGTGGGTGCCTTGAAAGCTTTTATGATATATTAACTAGTATACGATATTGCGATGAAAAACATATATGTGACAAGTATGGATTATTCCCCACGTTAAATGAATGGAAAGATAAAATATTGTTTATTGAAACTTGTGAAGAAAAACCAAAACCAGAAATATTGGAAAAGGAATTAATTGCTTTAAAAGATACAGGTATATTTGATGTCATTAGTGGAATAATCGTTGGAAAGCCACAGGGCGAGAAATATTATGAGGAATACAAAAAAATTTATTATAAAATTATTGAAAATAAAGATTTACCAATATTATATAATGTGAATTTTGGACATGCAGAACCAAGATGTATCATTCCATATGGAATTGAGGCAGAGGTTGATTTAGACAAAAAGGTAATTATGCTAAAGGAATCTATGTTTGCATAATTATATTATATGAGCATATATTTTACAATCATAGCATAAACATTTCAAAAGATACTGGATTAGTAATCTTGCTTTTTATTGGAATAGGAATTTTATTAGCAGCAATGAAACCACATTTGAGAGTCTTACCAATATAAATCGTGAATCAGTGTCTTTTCCTACAAGTAATGGAGTAGAATTATCAGGCTATATTTATACTGGCACAAATACAATAAACCCGAAAGCTGTTATCGTATTTGTTCATGGGTTTGGTGGCACTCATCAATGGGGACAATATTTAAGGGAGTTTGAATATCTCATTGACAATGCTTATTTGGTTTTCTCTTATGATAATACAGGATGTGGAATTAGCCAAGGGATCAATATAGTAGGCTTGAGTCAGTCAATTGTTGATTTAGACCATGCTCTTACATTTATTGAACATAAACAGAAACTGAGGATTCTTCTATATGGGCATAGCTGGGGAGGATTTACTGTAGTATCATCTATACTGAATATAAATCATAATGTTGTCGCAGTAGTTGAGAGTTCTGGGTTTAATTCTGGCAAAGAGATGGTGCTTGAGCGAGGCAAAGGAATGGTTGGTAATTTAATCTACGTATTATCACCGTTTATTTCTTTAAATGAGCTGATAAGGTTTGGAAAATATTCTAACTATACAGCTATTAATGGTATCAATCGGTCTATAATACCTGTTCTCATTATGCATAGTGAAGATGATAAAGATGTGCCATATAAGTTATCTATTGTAAATAAGGCTTCTAAAATCACAAATTAATTCGTAAAAGTACATATTTTCAAACATAAAAATCATAATTTGTCATTATCAGAGCATGCACTGTCCTGCAGAGCATCAAAACAGAATGTATTGAATAAGATGAAGAGTGATTATGGCGAGAATATTTCTAAAAAACAAATTGATAACTATTATGCCACCTATGATTACTCTGTTTCAGAAGAATTGGACAAGAACGTTTTGGATGAGATCGTAGCATTTTTTAATGAGGCACTTAAAAGCAATAACTAATTTTTATCATAGCCGAACTTGAGGAACAACCTCGTTATTTATGCGTTTTCCTTTGAAAGTAATATTTTAATCCAATCCATCCTACAAATTTGATTTTATCTTATTACATATATAAAAATTGAAAACCCCAAATAAAGTATCGTAGCACATAAACTAAGTTTACCAACTTCTTTATTTTTCTTCCAATACTGAATGGTTTGAATTAACATTAACACACCAACCAATGGGTAAAATATATTGGTCGCACTTTTCCAAACACCTAAAATCTGCATACATACCAATATTATTATGCTTATAGAACAAATACTGTTAATTACAGACAGCACTTTCTCATCTGTTTGTTTTTGACTCCATCTACCTCTCACTTTGCTCATTGTACCTCCTATATATTCTAATTTATGGCTACAATTTAATACGATTATTTAATACCATATATTCTTATTATACATAATTTACATAAATATCGCCTGTCTTGTCTTAAAATCCATAACCATAGTATAACTATGGTGTATGTTACTGTGAACTATCCAAAAGCCGATCGTATCTATATTATAACATATTTTCATAAAAACAGCATATATCAACACTTATTTAAAACAGAGCCTAATAGAAAAAGGAATATCCAAGTTTTGTAACAGATAATATTTTTTGTCTTTAGGCATACTAAATACAAAATTTTGCGCCATGGATGGAGTGAATGAGAATACAGCAGAAGGATGCATTGATTGCTATGATAAAAATAAAAATTTTACTAAAGGGTAGGCATTTGCAAAGAACAAGCAATAATAAATATTAATTAACAATAAGTATTGACTACTATGTATTATAGTGTTATATTTAATACATAGAAAGTACATAGACATTAATTAATAAATATTAGATCAAATAAAAATATTGTATTTGAGGAGGAATTAATAATGGAAGATAAAAAAACTAATAATGTAAAAGGTAATTTTGTTAAAAATGAAGAAATATATGTAGGCAAAGATGATGAGGAAGTATTGAACTGTGACGGTGAACCTTGCAATTTTGTAATCAAAACTGTAGATAAAGATTAATTTGAATTTCACTATTGTAAGACCATATTAAGATTAGTATGGCCTTTTTACTTTTTTTGATATAACTATAATTAAAATTATGTTACTAATCTTTAGTGCTTGTTCTGCTCAAAAGGTTACGAATATTACCTGAAGTAAATCCCATAGGGCATACGGTGCACCAGCTTCTAGGTTTGAAAATTATATTGAAATTTTGTATAATTGAATAAAGATATAAAGATATAAAGATATAAAGATAAGCAATAGGAGGCAAATTATGCATAAAAAAGATGCTGAATCATGGAAAATAACAGTATCCAGTGATTTATCATTAAATTTTGCTATTTATACTGGGTGTATATATGGATTAATAGATGACGGTAGCTTAAGTGGTGAGAATAAGCTTTGGCCACCTAAAACATGGAGTAACAAGTTGTTTGAGTCTTCAATAATTATATTAAAAGAACAATGGAGCCAGTGGTTTAATAATATTATAAGGGATAGGGGAGAAAAAGTTATTTCAAAACAAAGATTTGATTTGAAAAATGATATGTTTAATCCACCTGATTTTTCGGGATTCTCATTTTTGGAGCTAAAAGATTGTTGCAAAAATGCTTGGAAACCCTTTATAGAATGGTGGTATATGGTTGGTGGGGGTAATAATGCCCTTTCACATTTTGAGACATTTGGAAATGAAAAATTATATGAATATATTAATGATTATGAAAACACTGTGCAACGAAAAGTGAAACCATTTAATTTATACATAGATACGGTATACGCAGGTGTTAACGAAATTATCGAAGTAAATAGCGAATATATGATTATAGTTCCTGTTAAGCCTTTAAATTTTAATAAAGAGTGGTGGATGAAAAGGTTAGCACTGATAGGCTAAATAGAAAAATTTGTTTCTTTGTAAAATAATTCATAAAGAAAAATGCCTTTATTTCGAGTATATAATTATAGAGAGTGAGGTGTTTTACATTGGAAGATTTCTTAGTAGACGAAATAGTTGATAATCGGTATAGTTACACAGAAAAAGGTGTCTGTTATATTCCTATTGATACAATTTATAATGATGAAAACAAGTGTATTTTATTTTTAACATTTGCCAATGAAAAGATTGAACTTATAAAATTATTTTCAGATGAGAATATAGAAATAATGAATTCAATAAAATATAAAATCGAAAACATAATATCATTTGATGAAATATATTCATTGATAGAATGGAAATTTAAGCTTTCAAAATCTAAGATTGAAGACAGTGAAGTAGATAAAGGATATTTTGAAAGTTTAGAAAATAATATTAAAAATAAAAATTTAGATATAGTATCTTTAATAAATTGTGTGAAGGAAATTGGTTCAAAGGAAAGTTATGATTCTTACATGTGAAATTAGAAATTATAATATGATTGGTTCTTGTACTAAAAGGATGGAGCTGAAAGGCTCTATTTTTATTTATAAAATAGATTTATAAATGCAAAATAAAATATTAGGGCATCTTTTACTTGATATTTTATTTCAGATGCCTTTAAGGAAAAGGAGTGAAGTTGTATGTTAGAAAAAACATTAACATTAAAATTACTAAAAGAAAAATATGGAGTATGTAGATTAAGTGCTGAAGAATCAATTCCCAAATGGGGAAAAAATAGTCCTTTTTATTCTATAACAAAAACAGTAGATGAACTATCAATTGTATGCTATGAAGATTGTATTCCGAGGGATATCAAATGTGAAAAAGATTGGAGAGTTCTAAAGGTTCAAGGAACATTAGATTTTTCATTAATTGGGATTATCTCTTCAATTAGCACAATCCTAGCACATGAGAAAATCAGTATATTTGCAATTTCTACCTTTGATACAGATTATATACTTGTGAAAGATAAGGATATCGATAATGCAGCAAATGCACTATCAAATGAAGGATATGAAATTATTAATTAAATTTCAATGGAAATTATAGATGGGAGTAAAAACATGTTTAAATATATATTACAGGGTTTAATATTTGGAATTGCATATGTTGCACCTATAGGAACGCAAAATTTATATCTAATAAATACCGCAATGGGAGAAAGTAAATTCAAAACATATCAAGTTGCATTTATAACTATTTTTTTTGACATTTCCCTGGCCATTTCATGTTTTTTCGGAATAGGATTTTTGGTTGATAAATTTTCTATATTAAAAGGCATAATACTTTTATTTGGTAGTGTCGTTGTAGTTTATATAGGAATTGGACTAATTCGTTCAAACTCACAATCATCAGATTCTGAAATGGCAGACAATTCTTTAATTAAAACTATTATTTCTTGCTTTGCGGTGACTTGGCTAAATCCTCAAGCTATAATTGATGGATCTTTGTTATTAGGAGGACTACGCACTTCTCTGCCTTCTGAAATGGCAATATATTTTATACTGGGAGTATGTTTGGCATCATTTTTATGGTTTAATGTTTTGGCAACTTTTGTTTCGATGTTTCAAAACAAATTCAATAGAATAATAAAATGGATAAATATAATTTGTGGCATAATATTAATATTTTATGGTTTTAAATTAGGATATTCTTTTATTCAATTAATAAAATGAGTAAATATTGCTATATAAGCAACATCATACAATATGCATTAAATTATTAATGGTATCTTTAAAGCAGATAGTTTTGAAGGAGGTTAGCAGATGAAAAATGAAACTCGAACTGTTTGTTTTGATACAGATTTAAATATAGAAGCTTATAGCTTTAAAGGTATTAAGCAAAAGTTTCCAAACCATTTTCATGAATATTATGTAATTGGATTTATTGAGAGTGGTCAGAGACATTTATGTTGCAAAAATAAAGAATATACTATTGAAACCGGTGATTTAATTTTGTTTAATCCTCATGATGCTCATACATGCAGACAAATTGATGGCAGAACACTTGATTACCGATGCATTAATATTCAACCTGAAGTAATGAGAAAAATTGCACTTGAAATAACTGGGGAAGATTATCTGCCTTATTTTATGGAAACTGTTCTGTTTCGCAACGATTTAGTCCATTCTTTGAGAGAATTACATATCATGGTGATGCAAGAGGAAAAAGATTTTAAAAAAGAGGAAATATTTTTGCTGATAATTGAACAACTGATATCTGAATATGATCATGTTTTTGAGGCAAAATCACAGCAACAATCTAATTCAGAAATCAAGTCTGTATGTGATTTTTTTGAAAGTAGCTACATGAAAAATATCACATTAAATGAGTTAAGTACTTTAACTGGGCTAAGCAAATATTATTTGGTACGCTCTTTTACTAAACAAAAAGGAATATCACCATACAGCTATCTTGAAACAATTAGAATTGGTAAGGCAAAAAAATTTTTAGAACAGGGAATAATGCCAATAGATGTGGCACTACGAACAGGTTTTACAGATCAGAGCCATTTTACAAATTTCTTTAAAAAATTAATTGGACTAACTCCAAAACAATACATGAATATTTTTATAGGTGAATGTAGGAGGAAAGAAAATGACTGACAAAAGAATACCGCTGATAATAGAACAAGGTTTAAAATGCGTTATAGTAATAGATGAAGATCTTCCATTAGGAATAATTGCAAATACAGCTGCAATATTAGGAATTACCTTAGGAAAGCATATCCCAGAAATAGTGGGTGATGATGCTACTGATGCTTCTGGTGAAAAACACCTAGGGATCACTAAAATACCTGTACCAATATTAAAAGGAGACAAGGAAATACTTAGACAACTTAGAAAAAGATTATACACTTCTGATTTTGATGATATTATTGTGGTGGACTTTTCTGATATTGCCCAAGGGTGCAATATTTATGACGAATATATAGAGAAAGTATCAACTATATTGGAAGTAGAACACACTTATTTGGGTATTGCTATCTGTGGTAATAAGAAAAAGGTAAACAAGCTAACAGGGAGTATGCCATTGTTAAGGTGAGGAGTAGATTAAAATATTACATAAATATTGCGTTAGGGTACGAAGGAAATGCACTAAATCTGCATTTCCTTCGTATTTTTTTATGTTACATTATAGCTAAATATGGTATAATATTGTAAAATTGCAATTGTGAATCATCACCATTGAACAGTAAAAAAATTAAATGTTAATAAAGTTATCATTTTAGGTGATGTGGTGATGAAGGGAACAATGCCTGGATATGTTCTTAATCTGATGCTTAAAAATCCTCATTGACTCTCTATAAAAAAATAGTAGATATTTGAAAGGAAGTTCCAAATGAAAGTAAAAGGGAAATTTGTCTTAATATCCTGTCTCATTGTGATAATGAAAAACTTGTAGTTAATAACTCTGCTAAAATTGATTATTCTATAGATATTATTTATAAACACAGAAAACAACTGAGGCTAGCTTATTATAAGAATATGAATAAGATTACTATAGATAATATTGATGACTGGTTCTATGATACAAATGAGGCATTGGGAAAATATATTTTAAATTAGGGTAATCACTTATATTATAAAATAGGGGTAAATCAGTATAAGTGATGTGATAAAAGGGAGTAATTAAATTGGATGTTTGGATTATAGGTATTTTTGTTGCACTTGTATGCTTGATTATAAGTAGAAAAAAATCTACCACTACAAATAAGGTTGATACAATATTTTATATATTTTGCGTGGAAGCATTTGTGTTTTTAATAGCATATTTTTTTACTTACAATGAAAGGTATAAAGAAGCTTGGTTTATATTATTATTTTTAGAAGGGTTGATTTTAGTTACAAAAAGAGTAACAAGAAAAAAGAATAAAAACTGATTAATGGGGTAGTTGAAATACTCGGCCGAGTTGAAGAATATAGGTTCCAGGCGGACAAGGTACACGGCATTAGGCTTTGTTGCCGATAGAATTGGTATGGAAAAAGCAATAGAGATAACACAAAGCATTGAATATGTCTGGAATTCTGACAAAAACAACGATTTATTTTATTAATTATAGCGGTCATATGATCATAGATGAAGAGGTAGGGAAGATATTTAATAATATTGGCACTATATCAAAATAGTGCCAGTAGTTTTTGGTGAAAAAGTGACTTTAAATTATATTTAGAAAGTTACTTTTTCACCATAGTAGATACAAGTAAATAGTTTTTCCATTGTTTTGTCATCTATTTCTCTTGGATTTGAACCCGTACAAGCATCCAATACTGCGTTATGAGAAATATATTCAATATTAGACTTAAAATCTTCCTCGGATATTCCGTAATCTTTAAGAGTAAGAGGAATATCCATCTTTTTATCCATAGCTTGTATCCATTTGACTAAAGAATCAACTAATTCATCATCAGTTTGTCCGGATAGATCAAGCTTATTAGCTATAGTTGCATATCTGTGACTACATATTTTAGAATTATATTGAATTACATATGGTAAATAAATTGCATTAGCACATCCATGGGCAATACTGAAAACAGCACCTGTTTTATGAGCCATTGAGTGGGTTATACCAAGTAGTGCATTTGAAAATGCCATCCCAGCCAAGCATTGAGCTGAGTGCATTTCATTTCTAGCCTTTTTATCCCCATTATAAGAGTCTAATAAATATTCCTTTACCATAACAATAGCTTGTAGTGCAAGTGGATCTGAAAAAGCTGAGTTAAATACAGCAACATAAGCTTCAATAGCATGGGTTAAAGCATCCAAACCAGTATTGGCTATAAGATTCTGTGGCATAGTTTGAGCTAGTTCGGGATCAACTATTGCTATATCGGGAGTTATGTTAAAATCAGCTATAGGATATTTGATCTTCTTTTTATAATCTGTTATAACAGAAAAAGCTGTAACTTCTGTTCCTGTACCACTAGTAGAAGGAATAGCTATAAATTTTGCCTTTTGTCTTAATTCTGGTAGACCAAAGGGGATAATAGCTTGTTCAAAAGTAAAGTCTGGGTATTCATAAAATATCCACATAGCTTTAGCAGCATCAATTGGTGAACCGCCACCAATTGATACAATCCAGTCGGGCTGAAAATCCCTCATTATAGATGCACCATTCATAACTGTTTCCACAGAGGGGTCTGGTTCAACACCTTCAATTAGCTTAACTTGAATATCAGCTTCTTTTAAATAATTAACCACCTTATCTAAAAAACCAAATTTTTGCATAGAGTAGCCACCAACAACCACTACTGCTTTTTTACCCTTTAAGGTTTTTAACGTTGCTAGTGAGCCTTCTCCAAAATATATGTCTCTAGGTAATGTAAATCTTGACATGATATATCCTCACCCCTAATCAAAAAAATTGTAAAATATTGCATTTACATATATAGGATATCAAGTAATCCGGAAATAATCAATATGAATTACAATAATTTAGCATTAAAAGCATAAATAAGTATAAATAAAAAATAAAATATATTATACTTATGTTAATATTATAAAATATGGATTATAATGATAATACTGGCATGTATCATAACTTTAATAGAACTATGGGGATAAATCACAAAAAAATTATGTGGAAATTTAATTAAAAAAACAAACTATCAATATGAAATGGAGCCATGAATTATGGATATTTTACAAAATTATTTAGGTAAAGTAAATGTGCTTATTGTTGATGATGATTGTTCAAATGTGAATATATTGACTATGATACTTAAGCATAGGGGATACGATGTTAAAATTGCTTTAAATGGTGAATTGGCACTGAGGTCTGCAAGAGAAAACCTACCAAAATTAATTTTACTTAAAATCAAGATGGCTGGTATGGATGGATATAAAGTATGTAATATTTTAAAATCCGATAAAACTTTTAGTAAAACAACCATTATTTTCATCATTGGAAGCGATGAAATTTTTGAAAAGGATAAGCTATTTACTTGTGGAGGTGTAGATTATATATCTATGCCATTTAATAATAAAGAAATCCTTGCAAGGGTTGAAACATATTTAAAACTTTCATATATGGAACAAGAGATTATTGTTTTAGAAAATAATGCTAAGGGAAGAGCAGAGCAACTAAAAAAAATAACTTCTGAAATTAAAGAATCTAATCTTATATTAGAAAAAGAAACTACTTATCGTATGAAAACTGAATATGCTTTAAAGGAAAGTGAGAAACAACTAAAATATTCGTTAGAACTACAAAAAAAAGCTGAAAAAGAAGGTAAAAGGCTATATGAAATTGAAGAATATGATAGGATAAGAACGGAGTTTTTTTCTAATATTTCTCATGAATTGAGAACTCCAATAAATGTTATCTTTTCGGCACTACAGGTACATGAGCTTAAACTAAAAGATTATGCATGTAGAGATGCGGGTGCTGATATATACAAATATACAAACATAATGAAACAAAATTGTTTTCGACTTTTGAGACTAGTTAATAATTTGATTGATATTACAAAAATGGATTTGGGTTACTTTGATATAAATAGAACTAACAATAATATAATTTGTCTGGTGGAAGACATAACGCTATCTGTAGCTGATTACATAGAAAATAAAGGTTTATCGCTAATATTTGATACAGATGTTGAAGAAAAAATCATTGCCTGTGATCCAGAAAAAATAGAAAGAGTTATTATGAATTTATTATCTAATGCAATAAAGTTTACTCCAAGTGGGGGTAGTATCATGGTTAATATAGAGGATGGCAGGGAAAATATTTGCCTGCGAGTAAAAGATACTGGCAGAGGCATTCCAAAAAACAAATTAAATGCTATTTTTGAACGTTTTGTACAAGTTGATAAATCCCTTGCACGAGATAATGAAGGTAGTGGAATAGGGCTTTCACTTGTAAAGGGGTTAGTGGAACTACATGGTGGAAAAATATCAGTGAAAAGTGAAGTAGGGCATGGAAGCGAATTCATTATATATCTTCCATGTAAACAAGTAGAGAACGCTAATGACGAAATTGCAGCTACCGAATCAGTAAGCGAAAGGTTTATACAGAAACTCAATATAGAATTTTCTGATATATATAAATAGAGATTTAAAGATGAACTTTACTATTGACCTTGCCCAAGGGGCAGGGTTTATATTGTTATAGAGGTGATTTTACATGAATACAAAAAAAGTTTGCAATCAATTTAGCATTTCTCCAAAAGCATTAAGAATATATGAGGATTTAGATATCATAGTTCCAAATCGTGAGGAGAACAACTATAGAAACTACAATGAGGAGAATATATTAAAACTAAGGCAGTTAATTCTTTTAAAGGAGATGGGGATACCATTAAAGAATATTAAGGAGCTGTTAGCTAAAAAATTTGATGAATACAAAATAATACATGGGCTAGATCTTCAGCTAAAAGCTGTGGATAATAAAATTAATGAGTTAAAAAATATTAAAAATACGCTGGAGCAAAGTGTCAATGAAGCATTAAATTCAGATAGAGTTACAGATTACAGTGATTATTTCAATAAAATAGATAGATGCCTTAGTGGAAACAAAGAAAAAAGAAGTAATTGGATGGATAAATGGGGTTTTGATTCATGGGCTACGAATTATGATGATTCAATTAAGGCGAATGTGGGTGGTGACTTAAATCTTTTTGAAAATTATGATTTGGTATTAGAAGGTGTAAGTAAATTAGTATCTAAACATAAGGCTGAAAAAGTGATCGATATTGGATGTGGCACAGGAAATCTCTATGGGAAAACGGGTCAAAACGTGGAATACACAGGGGTTGATCAAAGCGTAGAAATGCTTTTAAAAGCTAGAGTTAAATATCCTAATATTAAATTGAGGCTAGGTAACTTTTTAGAGGAACCTTTTATAAAAAATGAATTCGATGTTGTTACTTCAACCTTTGCATTTCATCATTTGAATTTTGTAGAAAAGCAGAAAGCAATAAATTTATTAATGGGATACTTAAAAATAGGTGGAACAATTATTATAGCGGATCTAATGTTTCTAAACAATAAAGAGAGGCTCAAGGAAAAGGAATATTTGATTCAAAAGGGTAGAGAGGATTTATGGGGCATAATTGAGGATGAATATTATACAGACATCGAAGAAATGAAGAAATATGCGCAGCAGTTAGGATATAAAGTTAAGTACAGTCATATAGCTAATTTTACATGGATGTTGGAAATTTGCTGCAAAGAAGGTCTCATGTGATCTTAGATTTGAGGTTATACAAG
Organism: Clostridium akagii DSM 12554; assembly: GCF_000686725.1. Taxonomy (GTDB): domain Bacteria; phylum Bacillota; class Clostridia; order Clostridiales; family Clostridiaceae; genus Clostridium_I; species Clostridium_I akagii. The sequence continues at coordinate 94,527 of NZ_KK366009.1, forward strand.
AACTTATGGATATGTTAAATAAGTTCTTGAACCTAAAAATAATAACCTAATAGTTTGTATTAGTTAGGTATTATACAAGATTTGAAAATTGTTATATACAAATGGTGGAATGTTGATTGTAAAGGTTCTAAATTACATTTACATCGTATTGATTAAGCAAAGTCACTATAGTATTATTGGGATCAGTTTCCGTAATAATACTATTAAAGTCTGTTATATTTGAAAAAATGAAGATTCCATCTAGATTGAATCTCTCATTTGGTGCCATTAGATATAATTCTTTAGATATACTCATAATTGCTTTTTTAGTACCTGCATCCTCAGACATACTGGTACTAATACTTCCAGATATAAGATCTATTCCACTACATCCTATAAAAGATTTATTACAACGATAAAGTTTAATTTGTTCAATAGAATGAAAACCCACATTCCCGCCTACATAAGCATTATAATCTCCTCCTATAAAGATAACATGCAATTTTAAATCTGAATGAATCATTGATGATATTTCAACCATATTTGTAATTAAGGTAATATTTTTACCATTTTGTATAAGTAACTTTGCAAGGAAATAGGAAATACTTGATGCATCTAAAAAGATTGTATCATCATCTCTGACTAGTTCGTAGGCTTTTTTTGCTATGATTTCTTTCAAGTCTGTATCTTTTTCAATTCGATTAAATAAAGCTTCAGCATTTACTATAGTACGTTTTAGGATAATAGCGCCACCATAAGTACGTTGTAATAGGTTATTTTTCTCCAAAACATGAAGATCTTTTCGAATCATACTTTCACTTACTTGAAATTGTACACTTAAATTTTTTACTAACACTTTTCCGTCCTTTTCTAATAAATCCAAAATATGCGTGTGCCTTTCTTCCATAAACATAACTTCCTCCAAATCTCACTTTATTCTCATTTACTTCTATTCTAACAATTATAATATGAAAATGCAATTAAATCAATTGACAATAAGCAATAAACGGAATAAAATGATATCAAACAGTAGCGAATGAGAATGAATTAATATTGAGGGGGAGCAAAAATTATGAAAAAGGCAGTATTTTTTGATATAGATGGAACAATAATAGACTGTTTAAATGGATTGACAGATATGACCCATAGAGTAAAAAAGGCTATAGGTGCGCTAAAAACAAACGGGGATTATGTTTTTATTGCAACAGGTAGACCGTATGCTTTTCTAAATGAAGCTATACGTAATTTTGGGTTTGATGGTTTTATATTTACTAATGGCGCCTATGTAAAAGTAAATGAAAAATGCATATATAAAGAATCTATTAAAAAGGATTTTATAAAAGAGATTACATACAATTTTGAACAGCTTAATATTCAATATATATTACAGGGTGAAAAATATTCATATATTAAGGATGAATATAAAAGATTACATTCATTCTATGATTCTTATAGCATATCTAAAAAATATTTAAAAGGTAATTATAACCTTGAAAATATAGACACATATAAAATAGAAATGTTATGTAATGATAGAAAAGGAATAGATTATTGTGTATCATTAGGGAATGGGGGTATTTACCATACTTACAATATGGAAGAAAAATCTTTCGAATTATGTTCAAAGGCAAACACAAAAGCTTCAGGAATATTAAAAATACTGGAGCGCTTAAACATTCCAATAGAAAATAGCTATGCATTTGGTGATGGAAAAAATGATATCGAGATGTTATCCATAGTAGGATGTGGAATAGCTATGGGAAATGCAGATGATTTTGTTAAAAGTTACGCGACCAAGGTTACAGGCTCTGTACAGAATGATGGAGTAGCTTTAGAAATAGAAAAATTTATTTTATAATTATATTATAATTTTAAGTGGGGTGAACATATTGGTTAAACCTTTAAGTTTAGAAAAAGATAATATTATTAATAAAGGTCATGGTAGTGCTATTATAGCCACTAATTATTTAGAGTCTTACTTTGATGATAAATTGTTGAAAAATATAGAGGTAAAATTTAGAATTGCTCAAAAGGCAGCCCAAATGATACCAGAAAAAGCTGTTGTTATTTTAGATTCTGGAACTACGGTTCTACAAATTGCTAAGTTATTGAATCTTAAAAGTGATTTAGTAATTATTACAACCTCATTAATTGTAGCACAAGCTTTAGAGAACACTAAAAACCAACTTCTTGTAACTGGTGGGGAATTACGAAAAAAGAGTATGTCATTTGTTGGCTATTGGGCAACTAATGCTATTGAAAGTATACAGGCTGATATAGCATTTATAGGTTGTGATGGATTTCGTTCAGATGGTCCTTGCGCACGATCTTATAGAGAACTTGAAGTTAAACAGAGGATTATCACGAATTCTAAAAAAGTTGTTCTAGTAACTGATAGTTCCAAATTGAATATAGATGGTCTCTATAGGTTTGCGTCTTTCGATCAAATTGATCATTTAATAACTGACACAAATATTAAAGAACAACAATTTGAATTGATTTCATCAAATATTGAAATCATTAGGGTATAATATTTTCGATTTTAAAGGCTCACATTCGACTTTAAAGTTAAATACATCATCTATGATGTAAATATAAGCTAGATATTTAGCAAATGTCTGCTATAATAAAGAAAAGATATAAATCAAATGGATTACTGGAATTTGGGAGGACAAAAAATATGATTAGCTTAATTAACATGATTTTTAATGTGCTTTATTATGCAATAATATTAGAAGTGGTTTTATCTTGGGTTTATGCTAACCGTACAAATCAATATATAGAATTATTACACAAAGTTACTAATCCCTTTCTCCTACCTGGTAGAAAGATTCAGGAAAGATTTTTTACTAATATGATGATTGATTTTTCACCATTAATAGCAATTTTTATTATAACGCTATTAAAAAGGATTGTGTTTGGTATATTGGTAGTACTGGGTATATAAGGCATATTCAAAAAAATAATTGGTTTAATGACTACAAAGTAGTGATTAACAGTTAATTAGTGTCAGCCCATCTTTAAAATTAAATATTAAAATATCTAAAATTCGCAATAAAGCCATCAATGGATTTATTGCGAATTTTTATGTGTATGTGTATTAATTCCAAGTTTTCCAATAGAGATATATTATTTCATAACTTTCCGCTGTGATATGGTTTACATAGTAGAGGATAAAGATTAAGATTAATACAAGTCATATAGAATCATGAATTTAAAATAATGGCATACATACTTATGCTTAAATAAATTAGATGGAGGGGAAATAAAAATGAAAAAAACTTGGTGGAAAGAGGGAGTAGTATATCAAATTTATCCAAGGAGTTTTAAGGATTCTAGCGGAGATGGAGTAGGGGATTTAAAGGGTATAATTGAAAAATTAGATTACTTAAAGGAGTTAGGTGTTAATATTATATGGTTATCTCCAATTTATCAATCGCCAAACGATGATAATGGTTATGATATTAGTAATTACAGACGAGTTATGAAAGAATTTGGAACAGAAGAGGATTTTAATGAATTATTGAAAGAGATGCATACAAGAGGACTTAAATTAATAATGGATTTGGTAGTAAATCATACTTCAGATGAGCATGAATGGTTTGCTAAGAGTAGAAAATCTAAGGACAATCCTTATAGAGATTATTATATATGGAAAGATGGAAAAGGTGAAAATCTTCCGAATAATTGGGAATCTTTTTTCAGTGGTTCATCTTGGGAGTTTGATGAGAAAACAAAGCAGTATTATCTGCATTTGTTTTCAAAAAAACAGCCGGATCTAAATTGGGAAAATGTAAAAGTGAGAAATGAAGTATATGATATGATGAAATTTTGGCTGGACAAAGGAATAGATGGTTATAGGATGGATGTTATTAATTTTATTTCAAAGGTACCAGAACTTCCAGATGGTGAAAAAGCAGAAAAAGATCTTTACGGCAATAGTTTTCCATTTACAGCTAATGGACCAAGAGTACATGAGTATCTGCAAGAGATGAACAGAAAAGTTTTAAGTAAATATGATATTATGACTGTAGGGGAAACACCAGGTATTACCCCTGAAATTGCACAACTTTATGTGAATGAAGATAGAAATGAATTAAATATGTTATTTCAATTTGAACTTATGGACATAGATTCTGGAGATGGCGGTAAATGGGACGTTACTGCTTGGAAGCTAACTACCTTCAAAAACATAATGTATAAATGGTATGATGCACTAAAAGACAAGGGGTGGAATTCATTATTTTTAAATAATCATGATCAGCCAAGATTAGTTTCACGGTTCGGTAATGATGGAGAATATAGAACTCAGTCTGCAAAGATGCTTGCAACATTTATTCATACATGGCAGGGAACTCCATATATATATCAAGGTGAAGAAATAGCCATGACCAATGTTAAATTTAAAAATGTTGATGATTACAAGGATATAGAAATTCAAAATATGTTTAAAGAAAAATCACAGCAGGGAGTACCTAAAGATGTATTACTAAAGTCAATTTATGCAAAAGGAAGAGATAATGCTAGAACGCCAGTGCAATGGGATAATTCTATAAATGCAGGCTTTTCAAAAGCTACGCCATGGATAAAGGTGAATTCTAATTATAGTGAGATAAATGTGGCAAGTGCGTTAGAAGATAAAAATTCGGTATTTTACTACTATCAAAAATTGATTAAACTTAGAAAAGAACATGAGGTAATAGTTTATGGGGATATAGACATTTTGCTTTTAGACCATGAGAGTATATTTGCATATACAAGAAGCTATAATGATGAGAAATTATTAGTTGTACTTAATTTTTATGAGGCTGAGATTGAATTTAAATTAGAGAAAAATTTGGAGTATGAAAAAGCAGAATTATTAATAAGTAATTACCAGGTTAAAGATCACGAGTTTTGTGATTTTTTATTAAGACCATACGAGGCTAGGGTATACTTATTAAAGTAATAATTCTATGTACTTAAAAATAATAAAGATAAAAATATGATATAAATCTAAAAAGTGGTATGATTATTGTATTGATTAACATTAAAGAAGCATAAAATTTTATTAGTGATAAAGATAGTATCACTTAAAAATGGGAGGGAAACATTATGACATTAAAAGAAATAAAAGTAGCAGATTTAAATTTAAATCCTTTTACAACAATTAGAAAAGAATGGTTAGTAGTAGCCGCAGGAAATAAAGAAAAGGTCAATGCCATGACTGCTAGTTGGGGAGGACTCGGAATAATATGGAACAAAAATGTAGCTACTATTTACATTAGACCACAACGTTATACAAAAGAATTTATAGATAGAGAAGATACATTTTCACTAACAGTATATGATGAAAAATATCGAGCAGCTCTTAATCTACTTGGAAGTGTATCAGGAAGAGATGAGGATAAAATAAAAGAGAGTAAGCTTACGGTGGAATTTCAGGAGAACACTCCATATTTTGAAGAGGCTAAAGTTGTGCTAATATGCAGAAAGCTTTATCATACAGAGCTAAAACCAGAAAACTTTGATGTTCATGCACTTATTGATCAAAGCTATACAGACAACGATTATCATACTATGTATATAGCTGAAATTATAAAAGCATACGTGAAAAGCGAAAAGTAATAATCATTTGGTTTATGTTTTGAATAATAAAATAAGGGAAAGTACATAGATTTTATTACAAAAAATCTATGTACTTTCTATTTCAATAGAAGGTGTTAGAATGGATTTTATGCAAAACTCAATGTTTGATAAATTAGCTTATAAATCTCCTTTGGCAGATAGAGTGCGTCCGAGGAGCTTAGATGAATATGTTGGTCAAGAAGAAATTTTAGGTAAAGGTAAGTTACTTAGAAATTTAATTGAAACGGATACTCTTACCTCAATGATTTTTTGGGGACCACCAGGTGTTGGTAAAACTACTTTAGCCTTTATTATTGCGAAAATTACTCGTGCAGAATTTATAACATTTAGTGCTGTAGCTTCAGGAATAAAGGAAATAAAGGAAGTTATGGTGAAAGCAGAAACAAGTAAGCACTTGGGAATAAGAACCCTTCTTTTTGTGGATGAGCTCCACCGTTTCAATAAATCACAACAGGATGTTTTTCTGCCTTATGTGGAAAAAGGAAGTATCATTTTAATAGGTGCTACTACAGAAAATCCATCCTTTGAGGTCAATTCTGCACTTTTATCGCGTTCAAAGGTATTTGTATTAAAAGCTTTGAATGTTGAAGATATTGTAAAACTTTTAAAAAATGTATTTTCAGATGAAAGAGGTTATAAAGGATTACCTATAAGTATTGATATTTCATTGCTTAAAATGATAGCAAAATTCTCTAGTGGTGATGCAAGAACTGCACTTAATGTATTGGAGCTAGCTGTTACTACAACACCAATGATCGCAGGAAAAATCAATATACAAAAAGAAATAATCGAAGAATGTTTTAATAAAAAAGTTCTACTATATGATAAAAAAGGTGAAGAACACTATAATATTATTTCAGCCCTCCATAAATCAATGAGAAATAGTGACCCTGATGCTTCAGTTTATTGGTTAGCAAGAATGTTAGAGGGTGGCGAGGATCCACTTTATGTAGCAAGAAGATTAATACGTTTCGCATCTGAAGATGTTGGAATTGCTGATCCTGTAGCATTACAAATAACAATAGCTGCCTATGAAGCTTCTCACTATATAGGAATGCCTGAATGCACGGTGAATCTTACTCAAGCAGTCATATATCTTGCCATGGCTCCGAAATCAAATTCACTTTACATTGCGTATGAAAGAGCAAAACATGATGTGCAAAACACTGTTTCTGAAGGAGTACCCTTACATTTAAGAAATGCGTCAACAAGCCTTATGGCTGATATTGGTTATGGCAAAGGTTATGAGTATGCCCATAATGCAGATGAAAAACTAACAAATATGCAGTGTCTACCGGACAATCTTAAGGATAAACATTACTACATTCCAACTGATCAAGGTTATGAAAAAGATGTTTCTCAAAAATTACAATATATTAAAAAAGTAAAAGAGAGTTTGAAATGAACGTTTGAAATAAAGAATTAACAAAGAAGCTTTGGTGGGATTAAGTGATGATAATACACAAGTATTATACGATGCCCTTAGGAAAATTATAAGCAATTTATCCCATGGATACGCCCCTGAATAAAGAGTTCTAACCATCAAAGATGCCAAGAACTCAGTTTATCAAAGGAGGAGATAACACATGACTTGGAAACAAGAAATATTTAGAGCGCTTTTGCTAGCATTTGGTGCAGGACAAATCATAACAAATGTACAATACTTGATTAAAAAAAATGGAATAACCCTAGCAAGGAAGCAACATCAGGAGTTACCTCATAATGCTACGGATAAAGAAATGATGATTAAAGTTATTTGTATGCTGTTAGTTGGTATTATGTTTTTTGTGGTTGGTTTAATTTCATATGTGACTCATAGATACTTCGATTTAGTAATGCTAAGTTCATTAATTATATTTTCAATATATGGAATTGGAGAAGCAGCATTTTATAGATATTGGAAAACAATTGGATTTGCAGCAACAACTATAGTTTTATTAGGTATTTATATATTTACCTGAAGCGCGTAGAAATCATATTATTATAAGAATTATAAGCCTATTATGGAAATTTAAAGCATGATGATATATAATATCGGTATGCTTTATTTTTGTGAAGTTAAACTCTAATATAAATTTGATTAATTGATTATGGGGGAGATATGTCATGGGGCAAGTAGATATTCTTACAAAGTTAGATGCAATTTCTGTAGTCAAGGAGAACAAAACTAATTGTGGATTATTTTATATTTGATGAATTTGAAATTCACTTAAATAAAATACCACCAAACTTCAAGCAAGATTGTCATTATCATAAAATAATAGAGAAATAATTAAAAATGACAAAACGGTTATTTAATTTGCTAGAATTTTTTTTGTAAGGAGGAATGAATAAAATGAATTTTTATCCCTCTTTGCTAGCTAATATTAATAAGGTCTTAGATTTTTTGAAACTATTTATTAAATTTTTGCTTAAAGAAGAGTCTGTGATAATAAAGTCTATTTTATCTAAGGGTGCTATGCTTATCATTACGTCTCGTCCAAATTTACTACTGTCAGCTGCTACATAAATTGTTTTTGACCTTTCAATTATCTTTTTTCTTGTAACTACTTCTTGCATATTAAAATCTGAAATACCATTTTCAGCTGTTATGCCACCAGCACAAATAAAGCTTTTTTGTATGTTAAGCTCTGAGAAGTTGAAGATATAGTCATAGGTTACAACAGAACGTTCTTCCTGTCGTATTTTACCTCCGATTATGATTATCTCAAAATCAGTAGTTATTAATTCATTTACTACGGCGATAGAATTAGTTATAATTGTGAGATTTTTTTTGTTTCTAATATATTTTGCAATATGGTATGTGGTGGAACCACTATCAATAAAAATACAATCTCCATCATTGATTAATTCGCTACACTTTTTACCAATCAAATCTTTTTCTTTTAATTTATGTACCATTCTTTCTTCCATGGCAGGTTCACTTAGTAATGGCTTTTTTAGTTTTGCACCACCATATACCTTTTCTATTTTACCCTGCTTTTCTAAAATGGATAAGTCTCTTCTTACTGTTTCAATGGATATACTGAATTCTTCCATAAAATCAGATATGGCAATTACATCTTTAATGGATAATAAGTCTAAAAACTTTTTTTGCCTTTCACTTGGTAACATATAAACCACCCTATTTAATTATGATTTTGTCTAATTTAATATACCAATATTATCATAAATGGTGATAATATTCAAGCCCATATTGTTAAGGTTTGAATATATATGGTAATAATATTGTCATGATATTGTAAACACATAGCAATGATTTACATACAATTAACCCAATCATAATATAAATCCAGGACCTGTGGATTATACTTATGGAGTAGTAAATCAGTGGAGGTGAAAAATGTTAGAACTGAAAAATATTAAAAAAACATTTGGAGGAAGGCTTGTGCTTGATGGAATAAGTCTTCAAATAGAAGAGGGTGAAATAGTTTCAATGCTAGGTCTTAGTGGAAGTGGGAAAACCACATTATTAAATATAATCTTAGGGCTAGTACCTATGGATAGTGGTTCAATTATTTATAATGGAACAGATATAAGTAAAGTACCTATGAAAAAACGAGGATTTAATATTGTATTTCAAGATTATGCACTTTTCCCTAATTTAAATGCTTATAAAAATATTGTTTATGGACTTAAAAATAAGCCTGATTTATTAAGCAAGGAAGAACTCGAGGATATTATAGATTTTTTAGAACTTAGACCACATTTATCTAAAAAGATAGAGCAACTGTCAGGTGGTCAAAAACAAAGGGTAGCATTAGCTCGAACTCTGGTAACAAAACCTAAAATCCTACTTTTAGATGAACCTTTAAGTGCACTGGATGGAGTAATAAAAGAAACAATTAAAGATAGAATTAAAGCAATTACTCAAAAGTACAAGATTACGACGATTATTGTCACCCATGACCCAGAGGAAGCTTTGACAATTTCTCATAAGGTATTGATTATAGACAAGGGCATTATATCTCAGTATGGCACACCTAAGGAGGTTATTAATAAACCTAATAATAGTTTTGTGGAAGAATTTATAGTGCATCAATTACAAATAAAACGAGATAATATTTACAATTTGTTTGGAGAGTGTTATGCATAATAAAAAATTAGAGATAAAAATTATTTTTACAGTGATAGCATTATTTTTCATGGTCTTTCTTTTTGCACCTTTAGTTGTACTTTTGAGGAATTCGCTAAGTAGTTTTATTCCTTTGCTTCACAATAAGGAAATTTATACGGCAACCCAAAATAGCATTCAAGTTTCAGTAGTGGCAGCTTTAATAACAACAATATTGGCTTTTATTTTGGCTTATGCAGTAAATTGTACAAATATTTTAAAACCTATAAATGCAATAATAAAAGTGGGAATATCAGTTCCGATGCTTCTGCCTACAATCACCTATGGGTTTGTTATTATATATTCATTTGGTAAACAGGGATTATTAACAAAAATTTTGGGAAGACAAATGTTTGATATTTATGGTTTTAATGGGTTGTTACTTGGTTACATTATATACACTGTGCCTTTTGCTTTTCTTTTAGTAAATAATTCATTTGGATATATTGATAAAAAATTCATGGTTGTTTCAAAGCTTATGGGTGACAACTTTTTGAGAAGTTTTATAAATACCATAATTCATCCACTTATAGGTACTTTAGGAGGAGCATTTGTTTTAACATTTATGCTGAGCTTTACGGATTTTGGAATACCTACATCACTACAAGGAACTTATAATGTTTTATCCACTATGTTATATCAAGTTATGTTAGGATCTATACCAAATTTTAATAGTGGTTCAGCCATTGCACTTATAATGCTTGTTCCATCTATTATAGGTATTGTATTTTTAAACTATTTAGAAAAATTTAATTTTCATTATGACAAGTTTTCAAAAACTGAGATAGTTAAAAACAAATTCCGAGATATAAGTTTTGCTAGCATTTCTATATTAACGATAATTTCAATTGTATCTGTATTTCTAGTGATGTTTATAGCTCCTTTTGTTGTTAATTATCCCTATGATATGAGATTTACTACCAAATTTATATTCCAAATGTTTACCACGGGGCAAATAAAAGAGGTTTATGTAAATTCATTATATGTTGCTATTATTTCATCGGTACTTGGCGTAGTAATTTCATATGTTTCAGCCTTAATAAATGTTAGAACTAATCTTAGTAAAAAAGTTACAAAAAGTATCGATGTTTTTTCTATGATCACAAATAGTGTGCCTGGAATGGTACTAGGAATTGCTTACCTAATGTTTTTTAATAATAGTGATTTAAAAGAAACATTTACCATAATTATTATTTGTAATATCATTCATCTATTTACTACACCATATTTAATGGCAAAAAACTCACTTTCAAAAATAAATCCAGCTTTTGAAACTACAGGAGAGTTAATGGGAGATACGTGGATTAAAACAATCATTAGAGTTATAATTCCCAATTCCATATCTACAATAATTGAGATGTTTGGATACTATTTTATTAATTCCATGGTTACAATTAGTGCAATTATATTTCTTGTTGGTGCAACAACTTCTGTCATAACTAGCAAAATACAAGAACTTCAGCACTTTGAGGATTATAATCAAATATTCATCTTGTCAATTATTGTTTTTCTAACAAATATTATTATTAAAATTTGCTGCGAACTAGCAAATAAAAAAATTCAGTCAAACAGGGAGAGATTATAACATGAAAAAAAATTTGATATTTGTTTCTATTTTAGTTATTTGTTTTACTTTAGTAGGGTTATCAGGATGTTCTAGTACTAAGGCTCAAAAAGTTGTAATTTATACAAATGCAGATGTGGAAGCGGTGCAAGCAATGGAGAAGAGCTTAAATACTGCAGGGTATAGTGATAAATATGTATTGAAATCATTTGGAACTTCTGAACTTGGCGGTAAGCTCATGCTTGAAGGAGATAAGATTCAAGCAAATTTAATTACTATGAGTTCTTTTTATATTGATAGTTCACAGAAGAAAAATAATATGTACGAAAATTTAGATTTTACTACAAACGCCATAGAAAAATATCCTTCTTTTTATACACCAATACTTGCAAATACAGGTTCAATATTTTTAAATACACAGGTTATGAAAGAAAAAGGATTAACTATGCCCACATCTCTTAAGGATTTATCTAAAGCTGAGTATAAAGGTCTAGTTTCTATACCAAATATAATGAGTTCATCCACAGGTTGGCTTATGGTTCAAGCTATAATAAGTCAGTACGGTGAGACTGAAGGCAAGGACATCCTTCATAATATTATTGTGAATTGTGGTGCGAATCTTGAAGCTGGAGGGTCAGGTCCAATAGAAAAAGTAAGAGTTGGAGAAGTGGCAGTAGGGTTTGGTCTTCGTCATCAGGCAGTACAAGATAAAGTATCTGGTAAGCCAATAGATTATGTAGATCCAATTGAAGGCAATTATTCTCTTACAGAGTCCATAGCAGTAGTTAAAAAAAGTGACAGTGCTACGACAAAATTAGCACAGGAAATGGCAAAAATTATTATTACTAAAGCAAGAGGTGATCTTATAAAAACCTATCCTGTAGCATTGTATAAAGGTGAAAATATTAGTAATTTAAATAAACCAAGTAATTCTAAAAAATTCTCACAGCCATTAACAGTGGAGCTTTTACAAAAACATATAGACTTTTTTAAATCAGCAAAATAATGTAAGAAATTGGAGATAAAATAATATGAATGAATACAAATTATTAACACCAGGACCACTTACAACTTCTAAAAAGGTGAAAGAGCAAATGCTCTTTGACCGCTGTACTTGGGATGATGAGTATAAAGCTATCACTCAGAAAATCAGAAAACAATTATTGGAGATTGCAGGAGCTTCGGAAGAAACGTATACATCTGTTTTGATGCAAGGAAGTGGAAGCTTTGGGGTGGAGTCTATTTTAAACTCTGTTATAAACAAAGGGGATAAACTACTAATTGTGTGCAATGGAGCTTATGGTGAAAGAATTATAACTATGGCTAAATATATAGGAATTGACTATGTTAATTATCATACAGAATATGACAAGATTTTTGAAATAGATGAAATAAAAGATATTCTTAATAAGGATAAGTCCATAACTCATATTGTTATGGTTCATTGTGAAACAACCACAGGAATATTAAATCCAATTGAGGACATTGCAAAAATTTCTAAAGAATATGGCAAAATATTAATTATAGATGCAATGAGTAGTTTTGGCGGAATACCAATTGATGTTCAAAAACTGAGCATAGATTATTTGATTAGCAGTGCCAACAAGTGCATTCAGGGGGTACCAGGTTTTTGTTTTGTAATTGCCAGGAGAGAAAAACTTCTTAAATGTGAAGGAAATTCTAAAAGTTTATGTTTGGATTTATACGATCAGTGGAAGTATATGGACAATGACGGTAAATGGAGATTTACCTCACCTACTCATGTAGTTGCTGCTTTTTCTAAGGCTATAGATGAATTGATTGAGGAGGGAGGAGTTCTAGCAAGAAATGAAAGATATAAGAACAATAATTTTATACTAAGAAAAATGCTAAAATACATGGGCTTTGAGCCATATATTAGAGAAAATCTTCAATCTCCAATTATAACTACTTTTCGTTTCCCTAACCTGGAATTTGATTTTAATGATTTCTATAACTATGTAAAGAAAAGAGGATATGTTTTATACCCAGGTAAATTAACCGAAACGGATACTTTTAGGATTGGTAATATAGGGGAGATTTACGAGGAAGATATTAAAAAATTGTGTGGGATAATAGGTGACTATATGGGAGGGAAAAAATCATGAGTGGAGTTGAAGGAATAATTTTAGATTGGGCAGGAACCACTGTGGATTTTGGATGTTTTGCACCTGTGAATGTATTCTTACAAGTATTTATGGATAATGGCATTGAAGTAACAGTGGAGGAAGCAAGAAAACCTATGGGAATGCTCAAGATAGATCATATTAAGACTATGCTAGAGATGAAACGGATAAATGATCTCTGGAGAGAGAAGTACGGTAGGAATTTTAATGAGGAAGATGTATATGATTTGTATTCAAAATTTGAACCATTACTTATAAGTTCACTGGCTAGGTTTTCAGAACCATTACCGGATGTTGTAGAAACAATTAATACATTAAGACGTAGTGGCTTGAAAATTGGTTCAACTACGGGTTATACAGATAAAATGTTAGAGGTAGTTTTGGAAAATGCTAAAACGTATGGCTATGAACCGGATTTTTGGATAACTCCAGACGCTACGAATTCTTGTGGAAGGCCTTTTCCCTATATGATATATAGGAATATTGAAGCCTTAAAACTTTCGGCTACTTGTAAGGTTGTAAAGGTTGGAGATACAAAGTCAGATATAGAAGAAGGATTAAATGCAGGAGTTTGGTCTGTAGGAGTTGTTGTTGGAAGTTCTCAAATGGGATTAAATTATGCGGAGTTTCAGAATTTGCCACAAATAAAGAAAAATGAGGTTATAAAAGTTACAGAGCAAGCTTTTTTAGACGCTGGGGCAGATTTCACAATAAATACAATGAAGGAACTACCTGAATTAATAAAAAAGATAAATGAGTTCATAGAGGAAGGTAGAAGACCAAATGCAAAATAAAGCCGGTTTAAATAGAGAAGGAGACGTGAATTTCACACCACTTCGCTCAAATTTTTTTAATACTCTCTCTGAAAAGACCAAAGTTTTATTAAAAAGGGATGAAAACTTTTTTATAAAACAATCCATGTCTACACCTTGTATGAATGTTATAACAAAGGCTGAGGGTTGTTACATAGAGGATATATCCGGGAAAAAATATCTGGATTTTCATGGTAATAGCGTGCATCAAGTTGGATATAAAAATCCATATGTAATTAAAGCCGTGAAAAATCAGCTGGATGAACTATCATTTATACCAAGAAGATATACATCAGAAATTGTTGTTAAGGCAGCAAAAGCTTTAGTTGATAAAACAATTTCTAAAGATTACAAGGTATTGTTTACTCCTTCAGGTGGTGCAGCTGTGGGAATTGCGCTTAAAATAGCTAGAAAGGTTACAGGAAAATATAAGGTGATTTCTTTATGGGAATCTTTTCATGGTGCAGGACTTGATTCAATTTCTGTTGGTGGGGAATATACTTTCAAAAAGGATATGGGACCACTTATGCCTGGGTGCATAAGGTCTATTGCCTACAATGCCTACAGAAATCTTATTCATAGTTCTGACAAGCAAGCAGTTGCAAACTTTTGTTTGGATTATATGGAGTACATAATAAAAAATGAAGGTGAAATAGGTGCAATATTATTAGAACCTGTTAGAGCTACAGATACTCATATTCCGCCACAAATGTATTTTGAAAGGTTAAGACAGATTTGTGATGATAATGAGATTTTATTGATTTTTGATGAGATTCCCACAGCACTGGGTAGAAGTGGGGAGTTTTATGTGCACAAAAATTTCAATGTGGAGCCTGACATTCTTGTGCTAGGCAAAGGACTTGGAGGTAGCGTGATTCCACAAGCTTGCATACTTACAAAATCAAAATATGATTTAGCACAAGATATTTCACTTGGTCACTACACTCATGAAAAACCAGCACTAGGCTCTGCAGCAATTCTTGCTACTATTGAATATATGGATGATTTTAATCTTCTAGAAAATTGTAGGAGACAATCAACTTTTGCCTTAAAATGTTCAAAGAAGCTTTATGAAAAATATGAGTGCATTGGTGATATAAGAATAATAGGGCTATTAATAACTTTTGAGATGGTGAAGGATAGAACTACAAAGGAAAAAGATGAGGAAATTTGTGAAAAAATGCTTTATTATTGTTTGAAAAATGGTTTATCTTTTAAACTATCAAATGGAAACTGCATAACATGGCATCCGCCTCTTATCGTTAATGAAGAACAATTGTCTTTTGCGTTTAATTTACTTGAAGAAGCAATATTAAATTGCCAATAAATAAACTCAAAAAAGTAAAATAGGAAATAATCTAAGGTTAATTAGATTATTTCCTATTAATTTCGCTAAAACTTTTTTCAGTCCCAGCTATAAAAAGGATATAACGATTTTCAAGCACAAATATTTATAGCTTATTACCTTATTATAATCATCAGACTATAATTAAGTAGGTCATAACATATAAATATGTTCTGCTCGACCAAGCATAAATTTATTTAATTAATAAATTAGTTGGAATTCTATTAGAATTGTTAAAACAACTGTAATAGAATCTTTTCCAACATTATAAACTTTTTGCTCAATCGTTATATCCTTTATGATTCTTATTATACGCTTTATACTTAAAAATATTCAAGAGGCTAATTGAAAAAATATGGAAAATCAGGTAATTTAACAGTAATCATGCACTTGATCCAGTGTTTTTTATAGCAAAGCAACTTGAATTTCAATTATTGAACTTACAGCACTAGCAGAAGGGAAATTTATAAGAACTTATTTCCCTATAGTATACAGCTGTAGACTTAAAAATCCTGAAAATAGTGATTTTCAGATTATGACCAAGGAAATGAAAGTAAGAAAAGACTTTTTTAGAGATAATGATCCGCAGATATTAGTAAGGGTTAAATTCAGCAGGTTAGATTGTTCGATTAATTTGTTGCTAATTAGTCACAACTATGAATATAATTAAATTTTCACTACGTACAGGTTGAAAAAACATGGAACTTAGTATACAATTTAGGATGTAATGTAAATATTATGTCGAAATAAACACATTAGATTCATAGGGGGAATATTTTGCAAATCAAAAAAAGTCATGAGTTTAGAAGCGAGGCACGTAATCAGTTAAGAGGAAACTGGACACCAGCTGTTTTAATAACGCTTATATATGGAATATTGCTTGGAATATCAGCAATCCCATATATTGGAGCAATTGTTGAGATAGTAATTGGTGGAGCATTGGCACTTGGAGTTACTCTTTGTTTTATGAAATTAGTTAGAGGTGAGGAATTTAAAATTGAAGACATGTTTAGCGGTTTTAATAATTTTGCTTCTGCTCTTTTATTAAATATTGTTAGAGGAATATTTGTTTTTTTATGGTCATTACTTTTGATAGTACCAGGAATTATAGCATCTTTTAGATATTCCATGGCAAATTATATTTTAAACGATAGTCCTAAAATAGGAGCTTTAGAATCAATAAGATTAAGCAAAGAAATGATGATTGGGCATAAATGGCAACTATTTTGTCTTTACTTTAGTTTTATAGGTTGGTATTTATTGAGTATAATTACTTTGGGGATTGGATTCCTATGGTTAACACCATATATTACGACAGCTGTCACAGATTTTTATGAAAATTTAAAAATGGTTAACGGTGACAATGCTGAAACATTATAAAATTTATCGAGTATAACTTATGTTATGCTCGATTTTTTTAAATTTTAATAAGCAAACAGAAGCTACAACAATAAATCCACTCATTCCAAGTATTCCTTAATATTACCTTCTTCAAGTAGGCTAATATCTATAGCCTTTATTTTGGGTATTTTATCTAGCAATTAGTAACATCTGATTTTTCTACATCTTTTATGGACAAATATGCAGCAACAATTCCTATTAGTGCAAGGATTATTGGAATTATGGTAATGGAGCTTAAGGAATTTTGACTATTGCCATTGTTGAGTAGAGTTACCAATATAATAGAAGATACAATTGTGGCTGAACTTGATTTTTTAATCATACCGATATATACAGGAATTAGGTTAATAAAGGAAAATGAAATTGAGTATATAAGAATATTAGTTAATGATTTTACTAAAGTATAAATTTTAAAAGGATCGTGAATAAAATTCACAAATACATTTAAAATAAACATACTGGAATCCAAAAAAAAATTTGAGATTATCATAGCGACAAAAGAGAATATTAAAACAATAGTTAATTTTGCTACCATAAGTTTTACCCTGTTTATTGGATAAGTGAATAAAATGTTTATTGTTTTGTTTTTGTATTCATCAATTATTAATTTTGAAATCAATACTGCTGCAAAAATTGAGAAAGTAGCCCTTACTAAAATACCTGTAGTCAAAAAAACATCAGTATACGTTCTAAGTGCTATATCATGAGTGGTTTTCGATTGCAATAGACTCATAAATAAAATAAATAACATAATTAAATTTGCAATTATAACTCCTTTTATTGTTCCACCAAATTTAAACTTCTTAATTTCTAGTTTCATTAATTTAAGCACTTAAACAACTCCCAGTTAAAAGTTTTCACTAAATTAGTTGTCCTTAATATATATTTTATTTCAATTAGAAATTCACCACATCTGATTTTTCTACATCTTTTATGGACAAATATGCAGCAACAATTCCTATTAGTGCAAGGATTATTGGAATTATGATAATGGAGCTTAAGGAATTTCCCTTAAATCCACTATTTAATAAACTTATGATTATAATTGAGGTTACTAATGTAGCTGAGCCAGATTTTCTTTGCATACCTACATATACAGGAATTAAGCTCACAAAGGAAAATGCTACTGAGTATATAACAGTATTAATTGAAATTTTCATTAAAATACTAGGTGTCAATGAATCTTTAATAAAAGGCGTAAAGATATTTAAAATGAATAGACTGGAGTTCAGGAAAATATTTGAGATTATCATAGCTGTAAAAGCGAATATCAATACAATAGCTAACTTTGCTACCATCATCTTTTTCCTGTTTATTGGATAGGTAAACAAAATGTTTATTGTTTTGTTTTTGTATTCACCAATTATTAGTTTTGAAATCAATACAGCTGCAAAAATTGAGAAAGTAGCTCTTACCAAAATACCTGTAAATAAAAAAATATTATTATAAGTATTAAGGGTCATTTCCTTATCCGTTTGCGAGGCATAAATAGAAATAAGTAAAATAAATAACATAAATAAATTTGCAATTATAACTCCTTTTATGGTTCCACCAAATTTGAACTTCTTAATTTCCAGTTTCATCAATTTAAGCACTTAAATCACCACCATTTAAAAGTTTTAAGAAATAATCTTCTAAGGAAGTATTTTTCTTATTTATAGCTTCAATCTCAATACCTTTTAAAATTAAAGCTTTTGAAATATCCTTTTGAGGTTGTGTCAAGTCATATATTCTTATTATGGAATTGTCTATAATTTTAAAGTTAGAAATATTTAAATCATTTTCTAAAATAAAGGCAGCCTGGGTATAATCCTTAGTAATTATTTCGATATAATCAGTATGATCATCTCTTATGCTTGCCATGGAAACTTCTTTAATTAACATTCCTTTATTAATTATTCCTATAGTGTCAGCAATTTGCTCGATTTCAACTAAAATATGGCTAGATATTAAAATTGTTATGCCATATTCTTTACTTAACATTTTGAATAGATTCCTAACTTCTTTAATTCCTATTGGATCAAGACCATTGATGGGTTCATCTAGTATTAATAAATCAGGTTTAGTTAGAATAGCACGAGCTATTCCAAGCCGCTGCTTCATACCTAGAGAAAGGTCTTTAACTGCCTTATCATCTATACCTTTTAAATTTACAAGGTCCAGCGCTTTATCTATGGCACTTTTATCGTAATATCCCATGTACTCACAATGAAGGTCTAGGTTTTCTTTAGAGGTGAGGTTATCATAAAATACAGGATATTCAATTATGCATCCTATTCGTTTCAAAGTTTCATAGGATTTGTTGTTAAGTTTATCACCAAAAATTTCAATTTCGCCGCTACTAGGTTTAATAAGATTCACTATCATCTTCATAATTGTGGTTTTGCCTGCCCCATTAGGACCTAAAAAACCATAAATTTCTCCTTTTTTAACATTCATACTTACATCAGATACCACATGTTTATCTTTGAAATTTTTCACTAAATTAGTTGTTCTTAATATATATTCCATACCGCATTACCCCTTTCTTATTTAAGGCATCCTCATCTTGTTATTACTATAGTTTCATTGTATGGCATGGACTTGTCTTTTTTATTAAGCAAATCTTACAAAATTCTTAAGTTCAGCAAAAGTTAAGTTTAGCGAGTAGCATCCCAACGTGCATATCCATGCTACTCTCAAATTTATTAAGTAATCTCAAACTAATAAGTTATTCTCTTCAATTTAAAGGTGAAGCTAGTTTTCTCATAGGGTTTGCTCTTAAGAGAGATTTTGCCCCCCAATTTTTCAACAAGCCTTTTAGTTATAGTGAGCCCTAGGCCACTGCCTTGATACAATTTATTCCTAGAGTCTTCTAGAGTGTAGATCCTCTCAAATACCTTATCTATATTAATTTCATCAATACCTTTGCCTTTATCTAAAACTTCCACATAACAAAAATTTTTATCATAACTTAAAGTTAAGCCAAGGTACTTGCCATGATTTCCATACTTAATGGCATTAGAAATCAAATTGTTCATTATTCTTTCTAGTGCCTCTAGATTTCCAAAGGCAAAAATATTTGTTTCAGGAATACTAATATTCACTTCGTAACCTTTTGTTGTTAAATTATCATAAAAGTCTAATATATTTTTCATACAAACTTCATTCATATTTACTCTTGTTAACGGAACTTCTTTATCTCCTGATTCTAGTTTTGCTAAATCAAAAAATTTATTTATAAGTTCAATTACTTCAAGAGTTTTATTGTGAACTTTAGTAAGTAAGAGTTCTCTTTCCTCCATTAACATATCATTGTCTAGTTTTATAGTTTCTATATATCCAAGGATTACGGTAAGGGGAGTTTTTAAATCATGAGATATATTTGAAAGCATTTTGCTCATTGATATTTCTTTTTTTCTATATCCTACTAGTATTTTATGACTGAAATCTAAAAGACTATTAATCGTTATAAGTAATTTTTTAAGCTCAGTGTTACCAGTAACGACTAGAAGCTTTTCGTTAGTATCTTCATTTATGATTTTATCTAATTTAGTTCTCATATATATTAAGTCCTTACTTATTTGCTTTTTAGATCTGTATTGAAAAATTATTATTAGGACTAAAATAACTATTATAATTAATAATAAAGTAATCACTTAGGTGACCTCCAGTTTATAACCAATGCCCCATAATGTCTTTATATACTGTGGGTTTGATGGGTCATCTTCTATCTTTTCTCTTAGTCGTCTTATGTGTACATTAATTACATTTTCATCACCAAAGTACTCATCTTTCCAAATAAAATTGTAAAGTTGAGATTTAGTAAAAACTCTATTTGGATTTTTGAGAAACAATTTTAATATTTCAAACTCCTTAGAAGTAAGTTGAATAGCTACTTCATTTTTAATAACACAAAAATTATCTACATCTATGGTAAGCTTTCCTACATTAAATACTTGTGGTTCTTTTTTCTTATCATTATTATTGCTGGAGTATTTTGTAGCTCGTCTAATAGCTGCTTTGATTCTTGCAGAAATTTCAATCATAGAGAAAGGTTTGGATATATAATCATCAGCCCCAAGACCAAGACCAATGGCTTTATCTACATCACTATCTTTTGCAGACATAATTAATATAGGTACTGAACTTTTTTCTCTAATGATTTTTAGAGTTTCTATGCCGTCTAATTTAGGCATCATTAAATCAAGAAGAAGTAAATCAAAATCATTATTCAAATATTTGAGTATTGCCTCCTCACCATCAAAAGCAGCTGTTACTATGAAGCCATCCTTTATTAAGTAATTCTTAACCATTTCGCTAATAGATATGTCATCTTCAATAATCAAAATTTTATTATTCATAATAACCTCTTTCCTAAACATATAAACTTTTACCCTGATTTTACCACAAAGTATATAATAAAGTTATTAATAATTATTAATAGGATTGTTTTAATCTAATTTTAATTTAATTTGGTGATAATAAATAATATGGGGATATACTAGTAGAGAAAAAATTGTTGGATTTTTTTGAAGATGACTGAGAAGAAATACAATGATGAGGGGAGAAAAACATGACTATTACAGGAAATTTAATTAGTATTGTATTGGATTTTGATAATTTTATTCTTTTATATATACAAAGAAATATGCATGGACATATAATGGATAAAGCTATGGTTGTAATAACGTCTTTAGGGAATGTAGGAGCCATATGGATTCTCATAGCTGCTCTATTAATGATTAGCAAAAAACATAGGAAAATAGGATTTATGGTTCTAGTATCTATAGTAATAAGTACGATTTTAGGAGAGGGAATAATTAAACATATAGTTCAGCGAATAAGGCCGTCAGATATTTCATCAGCTAACCGGTTAATTGCAGAGCCTTCATCATATTCATTTCCTTCCGGTCATGCGGCAGCTTCATTTGCAGCAGCAGGGATATTAGCTAAGTACTTTAAAAATTATGCACCTCAAATCTTCGGCTTAGCCGCATTGATAGCTTTCTCACGATTATATTTATATGTGCATTATCCTACAGATGTTTTAGCTGGTATTATTTTAGGACTAATATGCAGTAGAATAACTATTCACATGTTTAATAGATTTAATAAAAATCTTAAATAATATTTAGCTTTTAATTTTAACTTAATTTGAAATGATATCATGACCATATCTTTTTCTTATTGAGTCAATTGCTTTATCAAGTGCCTTTTCCTTATCATCTTGAGCAACTTCAAAAAGAGACATTTGATAATATCCTTCATCTACTAATTGTGTCAATGATACTCCAAGCAGTCTAATGGGTTCCTTTTTCCACACTTCGTCAAATAACTGCAATGCAACTGTGATAATTTGTCTATTGGAATCTGTTGGATTAATTAGTTTCTTTTGGTGGGAATAATTTTTGAAATCACTACTTCTTATGCTTACAGAAATAGAATTACAGCATTTATTTAATTCTCTTAATCTTGTTGATAAATTTTCTGAAAGAGACCTTAAAACCTTATATGCGGATTCGCTGTCGCTTATATCCTCAGCAAAGGTGGTAGAATTACTAATAACTTTCATTTCACTTGTATTGCACTCAACATCAGAAGTATCTATTCCATTTGCATATTCCCAAATCATTAAACCATAGCTTTTAAATTTTGATTTTAACAACTCAGCACTATAATTTGCTAGTTCCCCAATAGTGTATATATAAAGCTTATTAAGCTTCTCAGTGGCTTTTTTACCTACCATAAATAATTCACCTACACTTAGAGGCCAAAGCTTTTCTTTTATTTCTGAAGAGTATAGAGTGTTAACCTTGTCAGGCTTATTAAATTCCGAAGCCATTTTAGCTAAAAGCTTATTATTAGATATACCTATATTAACTGTAAAACCAAGTTCAGTTTTTATACGCTCTCGTATAGCCTCTGCCATTTTTATTGGTTCATCCCTTAAATCATTAGTAACATCTAAAAAACATTCATCAATTGAATATTGCTGAAGTAAAGGCGTATACTCCTGTAAAAGATCAATCATAGATTTACTATATTTCTCATATACTGGGAAACAAGGAGAAATAACTTTGAGGTTAGGATATTTTTTCCTTGCAGAAAATAGACTTTCCCCAGTAATAATGCCATATTTTTTAGCCGAGTTAGATTTAGCTAGAACTACGCCACGTCTACTGGATTCATCCCCCCCAATGACAGAAGGTATGTCTCTAATATCTAGTTTTTCTCCATTTTTCATAGCATCTGCAGCTGACCAAGAAAGGAAAGCAGAATTTACATCTATATGAAATATTATTCGTTCCTTATTATCTTTCATTTATACCTCCATCAATGTATAACAGTATTTTTATTATAACAATTAAATATTCCTAATTATATTTATTTGCACCCCATAAGCCTATCAATATTAGCACTGAGCCGACTAATTCATAAATATGAAAGCTTTCTCTAAGAAAAATAACACCTGCAGCTATTGAAACTATAGTGGAGAGATTTGAAAATACAGAGGACTTAGAGGCTTGTATTTTTGAGAGAGTATAATTAATCAGTGAATATGCAACTATTGAAGATAAAATTCCAAGATATATTATTGAAATATCAAAAGTTAAACTTCTAAGTGGTTCAAAATATGATGTGATTTTTTTGTGTATAACCAGATTACCTAGCCACATTAAATTAAAAAATACAGCGGCCACAAACATCATAAAATATGTTATTTCAATTGGCGTAAAATGTTTTGAAGCTTTTCTTGAAATAATACTAAAAAAACCGGCTGAGGTTACAGCACCAAGTAATAGTGCCATTCCCAAAAGTGAATTACCTCCACCACTTGAATTACTCATAATGCCTATAAGGGCTACCCCAGAAACTGACAACAATATAAAGCGTATTTTTCTAATTGAAGGAATTTCATTTAGAAAAAATGCACCTAGTATTGTAACAGCTATTGGAATTAGGGAAAGCATAAGTCCAGCTATAGAGGAAGATGTGGCCTTTATTCCATAGGTTTCGAAAATGAAATAAAACACTGGTTCAGCGATGCTAAGCAAAATAAGATCTTTAATCTCTTTATTTTTGTAATTAACCTTAAACATTTTAAATTTTATTAAAACTGACATAATTATAAATGCAATAAGAAATCTGAACGCCACAAGAGCAATAGGGCTAGATGCATCAAGCGCCATTTTGGAAAATAAAAAGCTTAATCCGAATATGGTACAACTTATAGTTGCTGCTAAATATGGAAGCGTTTTGCTACTAGTGTTAGTCATATAGTTCTCCTCAAAGCATTTGCTATTTTTTTTATACTATTTATTCAAGTGGATTTTTTATTTCATATTATTATATCAGAAAATTTGTACTTGAAAACATATAATGAAAACTATATTTCAACTTTTTATGGTATAATTGGGTAATTAATACTTCGGTTGGTTCAAGATATCAAATGAATGGGGGTGAAATTTAATTTGGATAAAAATATTCAAATTAAATTTAAATATGGCAATAAGAAAAGCTGAAATCAAAGAGATAGATTCCATTATACATATAATCAAAAGTGGCATTATTCATATGGAATCAAAAGAAATTTATCAATGGGATGATAGTTATCCTAGTAGAGAAATAATAGGCCAAGATATTTCACATGGAACTTTATATGCAAGTGTTGAAAATAAAATCATTACTGGTATCATAGTTCTAAACGATGATCAAGCTCGGGAGTATGGGGAATTAAATTGGAATTATGTTTCTGGGAAACAATTAGTAATTCATAGATTGTGCGTTGATCCCAAATATCAAGGAATGGGAATAGCAAAATCACTAATAAATTTTGCTGAGGGTTTTGCAAGAGATAATAACTATAAATCAATAAGACTGGATGCATTTACCAAAAATAAAGCGGCCTGCAAATTATATGAAAAAGTAGGATATGAAAAAGTAGGTATTGTGAATTTTAGAAAAGGAAAGTTTTTTTGTTTTGAAAAAGGATTTAGTAATATACATTTGGTTGAAAAAAACATAGAAGAAATTAAACTGATTAAGCCATTATGGGAACAATTGAATTCTATCCACATTGAAAAATCAATTCATTTTAAGACTAAATATGAAAATTTCATATTTAGTAAAAGAATGGAAGCCATTTATGAAAAAGCGCAGAATGGTATTATTAAGATAGATATGGTTTTTGATAGCGCTACTAATAAATACGTAGGGTATTGCTTAAGTTCAATTGAAAATAATTCAGGGGAAATAGAATCTATCTATATTGAAAAGCAGTATCGGAAGTTTGGAATAGGCGGACAGCTTATGGAGAGTGCTTTGACCTGGTTTAAAGCAAATGGAATAACAAATATTCAAATTGGTGTAGTTTATGCAAATGATGAGACTCTACCATTTTATGAACGATATGGTTTTTATATTGGAAATTATCTATTGAAAAGAAATCAATATTTTTAACGTGGAAGAAAATATGGAGTATGATTGGAATGCTTAAGCAATTTGATCATATAGGATTTTGGGGATGATGAAATAGCACATCTTATTATGTTACTAGTAAATATACACTGGAGTCCCAAGCGTAACTAGATTATACAGTTCTTTTGCATCTTTGCTGTGCATTCGGATACATCCGTGGCTTACTGCTTGAGAAATTGAACGTGGCATATCAGTTCCGTGAATACCGTAAATGCCAAATGGAACATTAAGTTGCATAAAATGCCCTCCGAATTGATTTCCCCACAAGCCTTTTTTTATAATAATCCAGTTACCTAGTGGCGTAGGAGTAGAGGGTTTACCAACAGCAACATGATATTGTTTTAGTTTTGTACCGTTGTTAAATAGTGTTAATATTCGTTTTTTAGTATTAATTTCAATATGAAACACTTCACAGTACACCTCTGAATACATTTTATTAATAACTAATATAGAGAAACTAAGGTTGTACTTGGTATTGAAGTTACTAACATTGAATACACAAATTTTGCACATCAAAGGTTAATAAGTTTTCAATTTTCATATCTTCCTAAATAATAGTTACTATAAAATATTATATGTATGTTGAAGTTATTGTGATAATAATAAGTTGTAAATATAGAGCTTATTTCTAATGAATGATATAATAATATAAAGGATTTATTTTCTCAGCGGAACAAATTGGTTTTGAACATGTAAAACATATGAAGAGAAATGGAGTGATAAATTATGAGTTATGCTGATAAACAATATTTGGATATTGTTCAAAATATTTTAGAAAAGGGTTATTATGATAACAATAGAACAGGAGTTTCTACATTTAAATTACCACATCAAATTATGCAACACGATTTATCAAAAGAGTTTCCAATATTAACAACAAAGTTTGTGGCTTTTAAAACAGCAGTAAAAGAACTACTATGGATATATAAAGATCAGTCAAATGATGTTACTAGGCTTCAAGAGCAAAATGTTCATATTTGGGATGAATGGATGAGACCTGATGGAACAATAGGAAAAGCATATGGTTATCAAGTTAATAAATTTAAACAGATTGATAAGCTTATAAATACACTTAAAACAAACCCACAGGATAGAAGAATGATTATATCATTGTGGAATATTGAAGATCTACCAGATATGGCATTACAACCATGTTGTTATGAAACACTTTGGGACGTAAATGGAGATAGGCTTAACTGTATGCTAATACAAAGAAGTGGAGATATGCCCCTAGGCGTTCCATTTAATATGAGTCAGTATGCGGTGCTTGTACATTTAATTGCTCAAGTAACTGGTTTTAAACCTGGTTTATTTACACACGTTGTGAATAATGCTCATATTTATGAAAATCAAATTGAAGGAATGAGATTACAGCTTGGAAGAAGAGAACAGGATATTATAGCTCCAAAGTTATGGATTAATCCTGAAATAACAAACTTTTATGATTTTACTCCAGATGACATTAAACTTATCGATTACAAACATCTTGGTAAAATAAAAATGGAGGTATCTGTTTAATGTTAAGTATTATAGTTGCTTTTAACGAGAATTATGTGATAGGTAACCAAAATAAATTAATATGGCATATTTCTAATGATTTAAAAAGATTTAAAAAGATAACTACGGGGAAAACAATTGTTATGGGGAGGAAAACCTTTGAATCTTTGCCTGGAGTATTGCCTGGCAGGAAACATATTGTTATTACTGAAAATAAAGAGTATACTGCTGCAAATGCTATGGTAACAGTAGTAAATGATATAAAAGAAATATTTAAATATGAAGATTCTTCTGAAGAGTTTTTTATTATCGGCGGAGGGGAAATTTACAAACAATTGCTTCCTTACTGCAAGAGATTATATTTAACAAAAATAGTCTCTACCCAAGAGGGGGATACATATTTCCCTAAATTTGATATAAATAAATATAGAGTTATAGAAGAAGAAAATAATGTGGAAAATAATGTGGAGTATTCATTTATAGTATTGGAAAAAATATAATAAATAAAGGAGCGATGTATTATGAATTTTTTTGAAAAAGATGATATTTGTCATGGATTCAAATTTTTGCAGCAAGAAGAAGTTAAAGAGATAAATGCCACAGCGTTTATTTTTCAACATGTTAAAAGCGGAGCAAAGCTTCTATATTTAGAAAATGATGATGACAATAAAGTATTTTCCATTAGCTTTAGGACACCACCTAAGGACAGTACAGGAGTATTTCATATATTGGAACATTCCGTTTTATGTGGTTCTGAAAAATATCCAGTTAAAGAACCATTTGTAGAGCTTCTAAAAGGTTCTTTAAACACTTTTTTAAATGCATTCACTTTTAGCGATAAGACAATGTACCCAGTTGCCAGTAAAAATAACAAGGATTTTTTAAATCTTATAGGTGTTTATATGGATTCTGTGTTTCATCCTAATATCTATAAATATGAGGATATATTTAAGCAGGAAGGATGGCATTACGAACTGAATAAAGCGGATGAAGATATTACCTATAAAGGTGTTGTTTACAATGAAATGAAGGGAGCTTTCTCATCACCAGATGGAATTCTTATGAGAAAAATACAAAATTCACTTTTCCCTGATACTACTTATGGTTTTGAATCAGGTGGAGATCCTGAAAATATACCTGACTTAACCTATGAAAATTTTATTGATTCACATAAAAAATATTATAGTCCGGCCAATAGCTATATATATTTATATGGAGCTATGAACTTAGAGGAAAAATTAGAATTTCTAGATAAAGAGTATTTAAGCAGTTATGATAAAATTCAAGTAGATTCTAGCATTCAACTTCAAAAGCCAATAGGGGTAAACACTGTAATAGTAGAAGAATATCCTATATTGTCCAATGAATCAGAAATTGATAAAACTTATTTAAGTTTGAATTTTGCTACGGAAAAATCTAATAATGCAGAAATTAGTCTTGCTTTTGATATACTTGAATATTTACTACTTGAAAGCAGTGCAGCACCACTTAAAAAAGCATTACTTAATGCTGGAATAGGTAAAGATGTATCTGGAGTTTACGATAACAGTATTCTGCAACCATATTTTTCAGTTATTTTAAAGAATTCCAATGAAGAAAAACAGGATGAGTTTAAAAAAGTAGTATTTGAGACTCTTAAAGAACTTGTGAATCATGGAATAGATAAGAAACTAATAGAAGCAGCAATAAGCGTTAAGGAATTCCAGCTAAGAGAAGCCGATTTTGGTTCAATGCCTAAAGGATTAATTTACAGTATAGTATCAATGGAAAGCTGGCTTTATGATGAAAACCCACTTGTGAACTTAAAGTTTGAAGACAGTTTATCAAGGGTTAAATCAGCATTAACTACTAATTATTTTGAAAAAATCATTGATAAGTATATGTTAAATAGTAATCATCAAAGCTTAGTTATTGTTAAACCTTCAAAAACCATTGGAGAAAGAAGTTCCAATAGGTTAAAGGAAAGGTTAAAAGAATTTAAGAATTCATTAAATTCCGAAGATCTTAAAAAAATCTTGATCCAAACAGAAAATTTAAAAATAAGGCAGGAAAGTGAAGATTCGGCAGAAGATCTTAGAAAAATTCCATTGTTATCTCTAAGTGATATTGACAGAGAACCAGAAAAAATACCACTAAGTGAGACAGAAATTCATGGAATAAAAACACTTTATCATAATATATTTACAAATAAAATAGCTTATTTCAATTTATATTTTGATTCAAGTAAAATCTCAAAGGAACATCTTCCATACCTTGCATTACTGGAAGAAATCCTAGGAATGGTGGATACAGAAAAGTACAAATATGATGAGTTAGCTAATGAAATAAATATTAAAACTGGAGAAATTAGTTTTACAAACACTATAATTGGTAGTAAAGATACAACTGACGATTATTATCCTAAATTTACAGTTAAGGTGAAAGTTCTTAGTGAAAAAATTGGTGAGTCCATTGAAATACTTCACCAAATCATGTACAAAAGTAAATTCCATAATAAGAAGAGAATTAAAGAAATAGTTCAGCAACTAAAATCAAAATTGGAAGCAACTATTAATCAAAATGGTCATGTTGTTGCATTGGGGAGGCTTACTTCATATTTCTCTAATGTGGGTAAGTACAATGAGAGCATAAAAGGTATAGAATTTTATAAGTTTATATGTGACATAGATAAAAATATGGATAATAAATATGAAGATATATGCAAGAATATAGAAGAAGTTTGTAATAGCTTATTTACTAAGGGAAATTTAGTAATAAGTCTAACTGGAGAAAAAGCAATATATGACTTGTTTAAAGATAGTATTCACATATTGGAGATTGAGGATAAAAATACAAACAGTGAATTTGTGTTTGTAAAAAGTTTAAATATTGCTGAAAATGAAGGTCTAACTACTTCAAGCAAGGTTCAATATGCAGTTAAAGGTTATAATTTTAAAAAACTTGGCTATGAATATTCAGGAAAATTGCAGGTTTTAAGGAATGTATTATCCTTAAATTATTTATGGAACAACTTAAGAGTTATGGGTGGAGCTTATGGTTGTGGAGTGTCAATTTCCCAAAGTGGTAATTTGGTTTTTTATTCTTATAGAGATCCTGGACTTAAGGAAACACTAAAGGTGTATGATGAATCATATAAATTTGCAGATAGTTTTAATGCGGATGATTATGAAATGACAAAATATATTATTGGAACCATATCAAATTTGGATGCACCTCTAAGTTCTAGAAAAAAGGGTGAACGTTCTGATGAAAATTACTTCAAAAAAATCACAGAAGCTTTTATACAAAATGAAAGGGAAGAAATATTAAGCACTAGTAAAGAAGATATAAAAGGATACTCCAAATTATTGAAGGATGTTACAGAAAAAAATTATTTGTGCGTAATGGGAAATGATGTGAAGATTAAAGAAAATAGTGATATTTTCAATAATGTTATAGAAGTTTTTGAATAATATAATATAACACAAATAATGTGTTATATTTTCAATAATGGTAACAGTATATCAAAAACAAATATAAAATATAAGTATAGTAATAAAAACAAGGAGATTAATAAGGTTATGACCACAGTTAATAAAAAGATTTCTGATAGTACAGAGCTACTGGAGTTTGAGCATAACACTATAATTGACTGTAAAGTTAAACTTCAAAATATTTTCACAAAGGAATTGCCAGAAAGCCAAATGGGGGTTTATGGTGATTATGATATACTTATATTTTATAGACATGATTCTAGACGAAAAAGTAACTATCAAGTTAAAACTATAAGAAAAACTTTTAATGAAATTTTATCTTTAGCAGATGGGTTAGAAGATTATAGCGTTTTACATGGAGAAAGAGGAAAAATCGAAGAAGTTTCATTTGAACCAACTTGTGATTTTAAATTGAAGAACAAACATCATAACGATGTTAGCTATGAAATTCAGGTATTAGGTGACATTAAAATCACATATTACTCAAAAAATCATGAAAAGCAGGATGAAAAGCAGGATGAAAAGCAGGATGAAAAGCAGGATGAAAAGCAGGATGAAAAGCACAAGGCTCCGCACAAGAACAAAAACATGATATAACAGAGGAACAAAAACAGGATGCGCCAGAAGAGGAAAATCAAGATGCTAAAAAAGAGCAAAAAGATGAAAATGTTGAGAAAAATATTTTGGTGCCAAAATTTAAAGATGAGGTTTTACAGTTTCAATTGGATGATGATCATCCAATTGAAGAATTGATGAATATGGATTTGGAATCACTTAAGAGGATATCAAAAAATCAGTGAATAGAAATTTCAAGTTAGGCATCTAAAAGAAAATAGAATAGTCACACTGACATTTTTCCTTAAGATGCCTTATATAAAAAGCACAGTTAAATTTTAGCTGTGCTTAGTTTATTTATATTATTTTAAATCCAATCTATTTATTTATATGGGGAAAATTTTAAAGATCTACAAGGACTTTAACGTGCTCTATTTTTGTGATTTTAAGTTTTATTTTAACAATTATTTTTTCAAGAAGCTTGTTGTAGGTTA
Organism: Clostridium akagii DSM 12554; assembly: GCF_000686725.1. GTDB lineage: Bacteria > Bacillota > Clostridia > Clostridiales > Clostridiaceae > Clostridium_I > Clostridium_I akagii. Next base: position 125,993 of record NZ_KK366009.1, read on the forward strand.
CAGCCCAATCAGGAGCACCCTCTTGTAATGGATTTGGTTCTAGTAATTCTTCTTTTTCACCTTCCACATATGCCTCAAGTATTTCTACGTTGTCATATTCATCGAAGGGTTCTCTTGCAGCCACATCGACAAAAGATGCAAAATCTATTCTTGTTGTAAATTGGAATAATGGTCCATTTACAGCGTCACATGCATAATCGGTTATGGTTTTGTAGTTTACATTTTTATCAATATATCCATCTAGAATTACTTTCCCAATCCATTTATCACCTGTCTTACAAGTTGGAGGTACTATTGAAAAGTTGGTAATTACAACTTCTTTGTCTATATCTACAATTCGGAAGATTGGAGGACTAGGAGGTGAGACAGTAGAAACTTTAACTACTAGCTCTTGTTTTTCTCCATATCCAACAACTACAGGAACCTGGAGAATCTTTTTTTCTGGTTTACAGTCAAAAATATCTTTATCATCCATAAGTTTATCACTCCTTAAATATTACTTAATTAGCATGGGTCATAATATGAAAATTCATAGTGACATGATGCTAAGTATTTTTGTAATATAGTATATTATATAAATTAATCAACATTAATGTTCCTAATTTATGATAAAATCAATATGATGAAAAGTTGGAGACAATTAGTTAAAAGATAAAAAAAACATGTTAATATAAGTATAATGTGTTATATTGGATACAAATTTGTTATAATTAAGTTTGCGGGGATAAAATTTGTCATGATTTTTAAGGAGATATTTATGAAAAAGACAATAGTAGGAACAATAGTAATTACAATGCTTTTAATGTGGATAACTATTTCCAATATAGAAAACTCACATTTCGTAAAAAAGATGCCATCAATATCTATTACTAATGGTTGGCAATATAGGGATGGAGATTCACCTAAAGATAAAGATGGAAATTCAACATGGGTTAATGATAAAACTTCTTGGAAAAGCCTTAAATCGCCATTGAATCCTCATATAAATGATTCAAAAGGATATGCTTGGCTGAAAGTGGTGCTTACTAAGGAAAATTTTAGAGATCCAAGTATATATTTTTACACTTATAATCAAGATTTTCAAATGTTTATAAATGATAAATTAATATATAGTTTTGGAAGTTTTAATAGTGATAATCTGCACAAGCTCCCAGGATCATTTTGGCATATTATAGAATTGCCTAATGATTATGCTGGTAAAACTGTTTATATTAGAATGCATTCATTGGATACTTCAGCTGTAGGGAATGTAAGAAATTTTGAAATAAGCTCCGCAAGTAACCACTTGATAAATGTAATAAAAGAAAACTTGCCTTCATTCATATTTGCATGCTTATTTGTTTTTGTGGGCTTTAGTGTTTTAATTGTTTCAATTATAAAGCTAAAAGGTAGTAAAATTTTTATGTCCTTTAGTTTCGCCTGCATAACTTCAGGAATATGGCTTATAGCTGGCGGAGAAATAAAACAAATGTTTTTTTATGCTCCTCAGTATTGGGAATATATAAAAATAATTTCTCAATATTTAATACCTGTAGCATTTAGTTTATTTATAAATAATCTGTTGGAAAATAAATTTGAAATTATTTACAAAAATGTGATGGGATTTCATTTAGTACTCTTAGTTTTAAGTTTGTTATTGAATTTTTTTAATATAATTCGTATTGATAGTACAGTGCATATTTTTTATGTATCATTTTCAATAAGTATGATAATAATTATTATATCAATTATTAAAGCTTACGATTCTTGGAATACTGAGATAAAAACATTTCTATTTGGGTTTATTGCACTTTGCTGTTTTGGAATTTTTGATGTTTTAAATTGGAATTTCAATTCCAATCATTCTGAATTATATTTATCTCAGTGGGGAATTTCCATTTTCTTAATGAGTCTATTTATAGTTATAATACTACATTATATTAGGGCTAAGGATGAGGTTATTGAATATTCAGAAAAGCTTAAATCCAAAGAAAAAATACTTGTTGAAAGTCAACAAGAACTGGAATTTTTCGCAAATATATCTCACGAATTAAGGACACCCTTAAATATTTTGCTGAGTACCCTGCAGCTACTGAATCTTTATATTAGGGATGGATCAATTAAGATTGCAGGAAGAGATATTAGCAAACATTTTAATGTTATGAAGCAAAATTGTTATAGGCTTTTGAAGCTTGTAAATAATTTGATTGATGTAAATAAAATTGATTCTGGATACTTGAAGGCTGATTTTAAAAACATGGATATAGTTTCAGTTGTAGAGGATATAACGCAATCTGCGGCTAATTACATAAAAAGTAGGGGAATAAGTATTACTTTTGATACGGATATAGAAGAAAAAATTATAGCTTGCGATTTTGAAAAGATTGAAAGAATTATTCTTAATCTTTTGTCTAACGCCGTTAAATTTTCCAATGCAGGAGGTTCTATTTTCGTAGGTGTTCATGATGGTGATGCCAATGTTGAAATAGTTGTAGAAGATACAGGCATTGGCATAGAAAAAGACAAGATTGATTCTGTTTTTGAGAGATTTGTCCAAGTAGATAAATCATTTACTCGAGATCATGAAGGTAGCGGAATAGGACTTTCATTAGTTAAATCTCTAGTGGATATGCATGGAGGCAATATATGTGTAGAAAGTAAGTATGGTGAGGGAAGTAAGTTTAAAATAAATCTCCCAGTGAAACATATAGTAAATGGTGAAATTTGCGAAATTAATGAGGGTTCAGCAGTACATGTGGAAAAGATTAGTATTGAATTTTCTGATATATAGTTAGAATGATAAAACAATGAAATAGTAAAATAAGTGGATTTGTTTGCATGAATCCACTTATTTTCTATTTTATTGAAAGATTTTTATATGTCACTTATAAGATGTATATTACAATTTAAATTTTTCGGTCATAATAGTTAAATGTTCAGCAAGTTCCGCTTGAATCTGTGAAGATTTAGCGACTTCATCCATAGCCATTGAGGTTTCATTTATACTACCTTGTATTTCTCCTGTTTTTGCGGAACTCTCTTCTGCAGTTGCAGAAACATTTTGTATAGCATCATTTACTTGGAATATAGATTCAGACATTATCTTGGTTGTAGATGATATTTCATCTGATACATTACTAAAATATTCAGCATCTTTTTCATATTGTATTCCAGTCTCAACTAGTAATTTATAGTCATCTATAACAGTTCCATCTATAAAAACCAGTAATTCATTGGCATTTTGTGAAAGGTTTTTAAAAGCATTTTGAACTTGAATTATAACAGTTTGAATGCTTGATACATTTGATGAAGATTGTTCCGCTAATTTTTTTACCTCTTCAGCAACAACTGCAAAACCACGCCCTTGCTCACCTGCTCTGGATGCTTCGATTGCTGCATTTAGCGCAAGTAAATTGGTCTGTTCAGCTATTCCTGCAATTGATTCTGCCATAGATATGATTTCACCAACTATTTTGCCTTCCTCAATTGCTGCAATTATCTTGGTATTTTTATCATTGTATGTATTTATAGTGACCTGAGATGCATTTGTTCCCTTGGTTTTAATTGAGCCGGCACGAGTTTTTATAAGTTTAGCAGAACTACTGTTTTCTTCTGCTTTAAGAGATAAATTAGTTATGTTTGAATTTATTTCTTCTATGGTAGCGGTGACTTCTTGTACAGTTGAACTTAATTCCTCAGAACTTTTGCTTATATCATTTGATGATTGATTAATATTTTCAATTTTAGAAAAAACCTCTTCTGAAGTAGCTGATAATTCTTCACTGGATGAACTCATATTTGAAGTACTTTCCATTATTTTTGAAATTAAAGATTTAATATTTGCTGATGCCTCATTTAAAGCTTGAGATAGGTGTCCAATTTCGTCTTTAGTAGAAATCTGAATAGTGGTAGTAAGGTCACCTTTACCTAAGGCTTGTGCAAATTCTAATACATTTTTTATTTGCTTTGAAAGCATTGAGGATATTAGAATTCCAAGTGTAATAGAAAGTATTAAACCTAATATTATTATTCCAATAATAATATTTAATGAATTATTAAACGTGAGTGTATTATTATTATAAAATTTGGAAGAATCATCGTTATTAACTTTAATTAATTTATCTAAATCGCCATATAGATTTGTTCGCAGGGGTGTGAGTTTAGGAAAATTTTCTTTAGCGTTTTGAAAATCATTGATATTGGTTAGGTTTACTATATTTGTATATGTATTCTCATATGCAGTCAAGTCTGCCTTAAATTTAGAGAATACAGATTTATCTTTATCAGAAAGCAAATTTTTTTCATAATAGCTAATAAGAGAAGCATTATTTTTAGCTAGTTTATCTATTGTATGTTCAAGGGCTGGGTTTTGATTGTTTTCATTATTTTGATATGTAATCTTAATTATGTCATAGCGTATATCGGCTATATTGAGTTTTATGTTGTTCATTCTCTGTATTGCTTGAAGATTGACATTATAGATTGTTGATGTATTAGAATTTAAGTTTTCCATGTTTCGTACTCCAATAAGACCTACAATCACTATTAAAATTGCAACAAGAATAAATGATAGTATTAACTTTTGAAAAATTTTCAAATTCTTAAACCATGACATTTTAACAACTCCTCTTAAAATTATTAAGTATAAATTAAATCCATTAGTAGAAAAATATTGGCAAAATTATTATAAGAATTTGATTTAAATAATAAAATTTACCAAATACAATGTAATTATAGATAAAATTTTAGGAAAACACAAGCTATTAATAAACATTTAACGGCAATAACAATAAAATTGGATTATTATAGAAATTAATGGGGAATAAAGTAACTATATTATTATGGTTGGTGAAATCAAACCTAATAATTGATTTTTATGATTTATTCATGTAATGTTAAGAAATTACTTATTGACAAAATACAATAAAAACAATATATTAAGTATATAGGAATACTAGGGAAAAGATAGAGGTGTTTGTAATGCAGAAATCAGTAGAGATAAAAAGCGGTAATTTAATGTTAAGAGGTGCACTTCATATTCCTGATGGTGTGAATAAAAAGGTACCCATAGTTATAATATATCATGGATTTTGTGGCAATAAAATGGGACCTCATTTTATGTTTGTAAAACTGTCGAGAAAATTAGAAAAATTAGGAATTGCAAGTATTAGATTTGATTTTTCTGGTTCTGGTGAAAGCGACGGGGAATTTGTTGATATGACACTTAGAACGGAAATAGAAGATGCCAATAATATTTTGGATTATGTAAAAAATTTGGATTTTATAGATAAGGAAAGAATAGGAATAATGGGATTCAGTATGGGGGGAGCTATTGCAAGTATTATTGCTGGAGATAGAAAAGATGAGATTAATACACTTTGTCTTTGGTCACCTGCAGGAACTATGGACAAAATAATATTATCTAACGCATATGTAGGTGACAAATTAGAAGAATTTATTCAGACTGGAAACTTTGATGTGGAGGGATTGCTTCTTGGGAAAAAATTCATTGATGATATAAAAAATATAAAGATATATGATAGAGCAGCAAATTATGAAAATAAATCCATTATTATACACGGTAATAAAGATGAAGTAGTTCCTTTAAAAGCTTCACAAAAGTATATGGAAATTTATCGAAATAACTCTAAGCTTGAAATTATAGAGGGTGCAAACCATATATATGAAAAAAATTCATGGGAATTGGAAGTAATAGGGATCACGGAAAACTATTTTAATAATGTATTTAATTAGTCTAGAAAACAATCAACAATGGACATTAGATAAAAATGCCTTGAAGGTTTGATTTGATTATAAGGGTAAGACCCTTATAATCAAATAATATCTAAACAGTATCAATCAAATGATTTGTATCGTTCAGAAATTCTATTACTGGTTCAAATTTATCATTGAATATAAGTTTTGTTATTGAAGTATTTCCAATGGACATTTTGTGGTACATGGTCATTTCGAGATTTAAAAGACCAATAATAGCAGCTTTTATTATTCCTCCGTGCGCTACTATAACTATTCTTTTCCCTGGATGAACTTGGACTATTTTTAAAACTGAATCCTTACCTCTTTTGGCAGCATTTTTAAGGCTTCCATCTCCGCCACATATAGGGGCTGTTATTTTGTCATTTTTCCATAAATCAAATTCATGAGAATAGGCTTTTTTTATTTCATGTACGTTAAGGCCTTCCCAATCACCATAGTTTATTTCTCGCATTTCAGTGAAAATTGTTGGTTTAATTTTTGATTTTTCACTTATAATTTCTGCCGTTTTTAAAGCACGAATTAAAGGGCTTGTATAAAGATAATCGAAGCTTCCAACTAATCTTTCAGCTAGATATTTTGCTTGTGAAATTCCTTCTTCAGACAGAGATATGTCTTTGCTTCCTTGAAATTTCCCAAGTTTGTTCCATTCCGTTTCTCCATGTCGTATCAAATAAACTGTTGTGTTCATAGTATTCTCCTAATAGTTAATCGTATTTTTACTTTTAAAATCAAATTTAATCTAAGTTTTACTTATATATTAAGGTTAAATAAAAAACAAGTCAATAACCACCCCTGGTTATTGGCTTGTTTTATTATTAACTAAATTTATTTATTTCTGTTTCTAGAGTATCCGTAATTTCTTTTAGTTTTTGTGCTACATTGTTGAATTCAGACATAGTAGCAGTTATCTCTTCTGTTGTAGCTGATACTTCTTCAGTACTAGCGGAAGATTCTTCAGAGACCGCAGATATATTTTGCAGTTTGCCCAATATATCGTCTTTACTTTTGTTTGTATCCATAATGTGATTTTTAATAGAGGAAATATCACTTATCAAAAGTTCTATTGAATCAGAGAGTTCACTAAATATAGTTTCACTTTGATTTACTACCTCGCTTTGCTCTTTTACTATACTCATAGAAGTATTAATTGATTTTGTTGCAGTGATATTCTTTGCTTTGATCTTTTCTACTAAATTGTAAATCTCATTTGTGGAATTAGTGGATTTTTCAGCTAAGTTTCGGATTTCTTCAGCAACTACAGAAAAACCTTTTCCTGCATCACCTGCTCGGGCTGCTTCAATAGCAGCATTTAGAGCAAGTAAGTTTGTTTGCTGTGCTATGCTGTTTATTGTTTCAGTAATAAGACCTATTTCCTTAGAAGATTCAGTCATATCATTTACAGCCTGGGCAACTTCATTTGAAGATTTGTTTACAGAGCTAGTTTTCTCAGTTAATGTAGTCATAATTCCAGAACCCTTTTTAGCCAAATTACGGGTGCTTTTAGAAATATCGTTTATATTTTCAGTTGCGGTACTTATATTTTCCATTTTTGACGCCAAGGAATCAAACTCATCTACACTACCAAATATATTGTGCGCTTGAACACTTGAACCTTGTGCAAGTTGATCAATGGTAGTTGCAACTTCAGTGATTGAAGTTGAAGTTTCTCTGGACATGCTACTAATAATGTTAGAAGTATTTAAAATATTATCAGAAGATTTTTTTACACTTTTGGTCATTTGGCTTATATTATTAATCATGTCATTAAAATCATCACTTAAAAGTTCGAATTCATCACCAGAATTTATATTAGTTTTTACAGATAAATCACCACTGGATGCCTTTGAAAATGCAAATTTTAATATATTGAATTTTTTAACAATACTATCGCTTACTAGATATGAAATTATAATTGCCAAAATAATTGTAGCCAATATGCAGAAAAAGGATATATACATAATTGAATTAGTATCATTTGATAGTTCGCTTTTATATAATGAACTAACTACTCTCCATCCAGTTAGAGAATTTGTCTGATATGAAGAAAACATTTCATTACCATTATCCTTGTATTCAGTAAAACCAAATTTACTAGATTTTATTTTACCCCAAAGTTCACTAGTGGTTATTTTTTTTGTTCCTAGCAGAGATTTATCTTTGTTAGCAATCATGGTTCCATCTTTGTCAGTCAGGAAAATATAACCTGAATTACCTATCTTGGAAGTTACTAGATTATTACTTAGTGTACTTAAATCAATATCTAGGGCTACAACTCCTACTAAATGTCCATCATTATATACCGGTTTTGAAATAGTTATAATATTTTTACCTGTAACCGAGTCTTTATACACAGGGCTATATGATATTTTATTTGGATTTTTCAGAGAATCAGTATACCATCCTCTGGTAGTTGGGTCATAACCTGCAGGGAACTGTTGTTGAGGATAAATTGTCATGTGTTTACTAGCATCAGAAAAATAAACGTTCATGAGGCTATTATTACTATTCTTAACTTCTGTAATAAAGCTTAATGCATATTGCTGAAAGTCGGGATGCGATGATAAATTCATAATATCGTAATCGTTGCTTAGAAGATTGATATCACTATCCATTGCTAAAAAATAATTATTAATTCCTGTGTCGATTTCTTTTAATGTTTGATTTGTACTAGTGTCCAGTCTTTTACTTAATATGTTATATGATTTAATATAAGATATGTAACCAAGGAAGATAACTGGTAATATGCACAATAAAAGCATTATAACAAGGAGTTTAATACGAATGCTTTTGAAAGTTTTATTAGTTCGTGTTTTCATTTGTGAACCTCCGATTATTTATAGTTGTTTTTGGTAGTTTGAATGGGTTATGAACTTTTTATAATATATTGCTTATGCAACGATATACTATAGCATAATATAAATTAAATTTCAATAGATTATTTAATCATAATAAAATTACTATTTAATTTTCAAACAAAATATAAAATCTTAAAAATATATTGACAATGTTAAACATAATGTTTAAAATTTATATATGTGATATAAAATTGAATAAAATCTTGTTCTTATCAAGAGAGGTGGAGGGACTGGCCCTATGAAACCCAACAACCGGCATTCTCATTCGAATGTAACGGTGTTAATTCCTGCAGAAATGAAATATATTTCTGAAAGATAAGAAAGGAGCGAATTATATAATTTACGCTGCTTTTCTTATGAAATGCAGCTTTTTTGTGTATTAAATTATATTTATGAGGGGGCTATGATCTATGAATTACAATATAAAAAATTTATTAAAGAAAAGAATACTGGTACTAGATGGTGCCATGGGAACTTGCATACAAGATTATAAATTAGCTGAAGGAGACTACAGTGGGCATTGCCACTGCTCAATTAACCAAAAGGGAAATAATGATATTTTAAATATTACAAATCCGGATATCATTAGTAGTATTCATGAGAGATACCTAGAAGCTGGGGCAGATATAATTGAAACAAACACTTTTAGTGGAACTAGAATTTCTCAGAGCGACTATGATATGACAGAAAAAATATATGAAATAAATTTTAATGGAGCAAAACTTGCAAGAGAGGCGGCAGACAAATATACTGAGAAAACTCCGGAGAAACCTCGGTTTGTAGCTGGAGCTATCGGACCTACAAATAGAACTGCATCCCTTTCTCCAGATGTTGAAAACCCTGGGCTCAGGAATACTAGTTTTGATGAACTTGTTGAAGCTTACAGTGAACAAATTGATGGTTTGATTGATGGAAAGGTGGACATTCTAATAATTGAAACCATATTTGATGCTTTAAATGCAAGGGCCGCATTATTTGCAGCAAAAAACATGTTTCTAAAAAAAGGTAAAAGGTTACCTATTATAATATCCGGAACTATTGCAGATAAAAGTGGAAGAATTTTATCAGGGCAGACTTTAGAAGCTTTTGCCAATACTATGGTGGATGAGGATGTAATTGGAATAGGACTTAATTGTTCATTTGGAGCTAAGGAACTTATACCATTTATAAAATATCTTTCTAAGACACAAAACAGGTATGTCACTTTTTATCCAAATGCAGGACTTCCAAACTCATTTGGTGAGTACGATGAACTTCCAGAAATCACAGCTCAGCTTGTTAAGGGATTAGCTAGTCAAGGACATTTAAATATTGTTGGAGGCTGCTGTGGAACTACACCGGAGCATATTAAGGCAATTAGTGATTCGGTAGCAGGTATTAAACCTAGAATCGTTCCTGATATAGAACCAGAGACTATATATTGTGGACTAGAAGCTCAGAAAATAAGCAAAGAAAATAAATTTGTAAACATTGGAGAAAGAACAAATGTGGCAGGTTCGGCTAAATTTGCAAGACTAATTAGGGAAAAAAAATATGAAGAAGCATTATCAGTAGCAAAAGAACAAGTGGAAAACGGTGCACAAATAATTGATATAAATTTTGATGATGCACTTTTAGAATCAAAAGAAGAGATGGATATTTTTCTCAAACTTGTGGCCAGTGAACCGGAAATATCAAAGGTACCCGTAATGATTGATTCTTCAAAATTTGAAGTTATAATAACCGGATTAAAAGCCATACAAGGTAAGGCAATTGTAAATTCAATAAGTTTAAAGGCCGGTGACGCGGAATTCATAAGACGTGCAAATTTAATAAAAAAATTTGGAGCAGGGGTTGTAGTCATGGCTTTTGATGAAAAAGGTCAGGCAGATACTTATGAGAAGAAGATAAATATATGTAAAAGAGCATATGACATTTTAGTTGATCAGGTTAAGTTTTCGCCAGAAAATATTATATTTGATCCGAATATTTTAGCTATAGCTACAGGCATGGAGGAACATAACAACTATGCTGTAGATTATATTAATGCTACTAGGTGGATTAAAGAAAATTTGCCCTATGCTAAAGTAAGTGGTGGAGTTAGTAATCTTTCATTTTCTTTTAGAGGAAATAATGGAATAAGAGAAGCAATGCATTCAGCGTTTTTGTATCATGCAATTAAAGCTGGTATGGATATGGGAATTGTAAATGCTGGAATGATTCAAATCTACGATGAAATTGATAAAGATTTATTACAAAAGGTTGAGAATGTAATTCTAAACACACATTCATTAGCGGCAGAAGAACTTTTGGAATTTGCAGAAAGTTATAAGGTCTCCGATAAAAAAGTAGAAGGTAATAAAAATTCTTGGAGAAATGAGGATTGTAAGTCTAGATTAAAGCACGCTGTAATAAAGGGTATAACTGAGTTTATTAAGGAAGACGTGGAAGAAGCCAGAGGAGAATATGACAAGGCACTGCAAATAATTGAGGAACCACTTATGGATGGCATGAAAGTTGTTGGTGAATTGTTTGGAGAGGGAAAAATGTTTCTTCCTCAAGTAGTTAAAAGTGCTAGGGTTATGAAACGTGCGGTAGAATGTCTTTCTCCGTATATTGAAGAGGAAAAAGGTGGACTAAGTTCTAGTGTTGGAAAAGTTGTATTTGCAACAGTTAAAGGAGATGTTCATGATATAGGTAAAAATATTGTATCAGTAGTTCTTTCTTGTAATAATTTTGAAGTTATAGACCTTGGAGTTATGGTACCAGCAGAGGTGATATTGGAAACTGCAAAACGTGAAAAGGCTGACATAATTGCTCTCAGTGGGCTTATTACGCCATCTCTAGAGGAAATGGCAAATGTGGCAGAAGAGATGGAAAGACAAGGGTTCAATATTCCACTTATGATAGGTGGTGCAACAACTTCAAAGACTCATACCGCTTTAAAAATTGAACCTATGTACTCAAAAGGAGTTATTCATACAACAGATGCTTCAAAAGCAGTAGAAGCAGCAAAATTGCTTTTAAATAAAGATAAGAAGACACAATATTTGAAACAAATTAAAGAGGAATACAAGACAATAAGAGAAAATTATGCTCGGTTCCCAAGAAAGTTTGTATCTTTAGAATATGCAAGAGAAAATAGTTTCAGTAAGGATTGGAAAACTGCTAATATAACAAAACCTAATTTTTTAGGAATAAAAAAATTATTAAATTTCCCCATTGCCAAATTAAGAAAATATATTGATTGGAGTTTCTTTTTTATTGCTTGGGATATGGGAATGGTATATCCAAGAATAATGGAGGATCCAAAGTTTGGTGAAGAGGCTAAAAAATTATTTTATGATGCAAATAAAATGCTAGATAAAATTGAAAATGAAAATGTATTAACAGCTAACGGTGTGTTTGGTATTTTTGAAGCAAACGCAATAGAAGATAATATTGAAATTTATAGTGGGTCAGAGGTTATTACATTTAACTTGCTAAGGCAACAGGAAAGCAAAAAAGAGAATATTTATAGGTGTCTATCCGATTATGTGGCTCCTAAAAATAGTGGAGTTAAGGATTATCTAGGCGGATTCATTACAACGGGGGGAATTGGTGCAAAAGAATATGCAGATAAATTAAAGGCAAGTGGGGATGACTATGGTGCATCCATGGTTATCATACTTGCAGATAGACTTGCAGAAGCCTTTGCGGAATATCTTCATCTTGAAATTAGAAAAAAATATTGGGGATATTCGCCTTCAGAAGACCTAGAAGTGGGGAGTTTATTTAAAGGTGAATATATAGGCATAAGACCTGCGTTTGGTTATCCATCATTAAGGGATCATGCAGAAAAAGTCAAGTTATTTAAGCTTTTGGATAGGAAAGGAGAACTTAAAATAAATTTGACAGAAAATTACATGATGTCTCCTGTTGCAAGTACGTGTGGTCTTTATTTTGGTAGTGATGACGCAAAATATTTTGACATCAATAAAATTGATGATGAGCAGTTTAAAAATTATACCCAGAGAAACCAAAAAGATGAAGCTGAACTTAAAAAAATATTTAATATACTTTTACCTTGAAAATTGCATTTCATTCGCAAATTTTCAATGATTGAAGCTGAAATCTTGGCATTTAGTAACAAAGCCTTTCGCACAAACATATAATACTTATACGGATTAATGTGAAGGGCGGAACATTATGATAAAGTCATATTTTGTTGTAATGATGTTACTAGCAGTGGTAAGCAATACAGATAATTTTGCAGTTGGAATCTCATATGGTACTAGAAAAATGCAGATACCATTTATATCAAACTTAATTATAGCTTTTATAACTGGGTTAGGTACGCTTATATCAATGCTTCTAGGTTCAGTGATTTCGAATGTATTGAACCAAAAACAAGCAACATTTTTAGGTTCGATAATAATAATTGTAGTTGGATGCTGGATTTTTGTAAAAGAGATGAGAAACATATTTAAAGATGATAGTAATAAAAATCAAAGTCAAGTATGTAAAATTGAAATAAGTAGTTATGGATCTATTGGCAAAATCCCAAAGATATTAGAAAATCCTTTTTTAGCAGATTTGGATTTCTCAGGATACATTAGTGTCAGTGAAAGCATTATTTTAGGATGTGCATTAGCACTTAATAATATGGCAAATGGAATTGGGGCAGGACTTGCAGGTATAAATCCTTTTGTGACATCAATATTTGCATTTATAATCAGTTTACTTTCTATTTGGGCTGGCATTAAACTTGGGCATGATTATATTCAAAATTTTTTAGGAAAACTTTCGGCTCCTTTAGCTGGAATTATACTTATAATAATAGGGATTTATGAAATTATATTTTAAGTCGAGATGCAAGAGGCAAGTTTTCCTTGGGCGAAATAGTACCATATAGAAAAAGAAAGTCCGCAGATTATGTTTACTAAATCTGTGGACTTTTTTATTTTATTATTTCTCGGTTTTAGCTGATAAATATTCAATAACTTGAAAAGTTGGATTTTAGAATTATAAGTTTATATTTTTTTTACATTCAAGACTCTCATTGAGTTTAAAACTGCAATTAATGCTACGCCAACATCTCCAAAAACTGCCTCCCACATTGTAGCGAAACCTAAAGCACCAAAAACTAAAAGAATAATTTTTATACTTAATGCAAAAACAATATTTTGAACTACGATGTGTTTTGTCCTTGATGCTATTTTTAAAGCTGTTACTAGTTTAGAAGGTTCATCATTCATAATTACTATATCAGATGCTTCAATAGCAGCATCTGAACCTAAACCACCCATAGCTACTCCGATATCTGCTCTGGAAAGTACGGGAGCATCATTTACACCATCACCAACAAATAACAATTTTTCTTTATTAGACATATTTGTATATAGGCTTTCTAGTATTTCAACCTTTTGTTGTGGTAAAAGTTCTGAGTAAACTTCATCAATACCTAATTTCTCGGCGATTATAGTAGCAACTTTTTTATTGTCCCCAGTAAGCATAACAATTTTTTTGATGCCAATCTTTTTAAGTTCTTTTATAGCAACTTTTGAATCATCTTTTATTTCATCGGAAATTATAATATAACCAGCATAAACCTTATCAATAGCAACATGAATTATGGTTCCAAAGGAATCTATATTTATATGCTGAATATTATTATTATCCATAAGTTTTGAATTACCAGCGAGTATATTTTTACCATTAACATCAGCACTAACACCATAGCCGGAAAGCTCAGTATAGTTTGATATATTGTTTGTGTCTATGGGCATATTGTAGTATTTTACAATGGATGTTGCGATTGGGTGATTTGAATAGCTTTCAGCAAAGGCTGTATACTGGAGTAATGCGTTTTTATCAAATTTTGTGTTTGCAAAAATTTCAGTTACATTAAATACACCTTTTGTTAAAGTTCCAGTTTTATCAAAAACTACTATACTGGCATCATTAAGTGCTTCTAAATAGTTACTTCCTTTAACAAGAATGCCTTTTTTTGAAGCGGCACCGATTCCACCAAAGAAACCCAATGGAACTGATATTACAAGAGCACATGGACAAGATATAACAAGGAAAATTAAGGCTCTATATAACCAGCTTGAAAAAGCAGCGCCAGGAATAATAAGAGGTGGTATAAATGCTAATGCTAATGCTGAAAATGTAACAATGGGAGTATAATACCTAGCAAATTTAGTTATAAAGTTCTCAGCATTTGCTTTTTTTGAACTTGCATTTTCGGTTAACTCTAAGATTTTTGCTATGGAAGATTCTCCAAAGACTTTTTCAACTTTCACAGTTAAAAGACCAGTGGTATTTATAAAACCACTTAGTACGGTACTTCCTACTTCTACTTCTCTTGGAACAGATTCACCTGTGAGGTTTGAAGTATTCATAAGAGATTTTCCATCTATAACATTACCATCAAGAGGAACTTTTTCACCAGGTTTTATAATTATTATATCACCAACATTTACATCATTTGGATCCACTTTTTTTAGGTCAGTACCTATCTTCAGGTTTGCAAAGTCAGGCTTTATATCCATAAGGGCTGAGATGGATTTTCTTGAATGATTCACAGCAATTCCTTGCAGGAACTCACCAACTTGATAAAAAAGCATAACTCCAACAGCTTCTGGATATTGTTTAATTGCCAAAGCACCAATGGAAGCAATACTCATTAAAAAATTTTCATCAAATAGTTCGCCTTTTAAAATATTTTTAAAAGATTTAACAAGAACTTCGGAACCTATTAATAAGAAAGCAATAATGTATAGTGGAAGTTTTATATTTGAACCATTACTTAAGAAGAAGGTGATTAGGTAAATAATTGCACCAAGTATTATTAGTAATAAATCTTTTTTTTCTTTTAACCTATCTATAAAGGTTTGATTTATATGGATATCTTGTTTTGATTCAACCTTTTTGTAATTTTTCACTCTTTCCTTAACAATTACATCAGGCTCAATACGATTAATTATTTGTTTTGACATTCCCATAACGTTAGATATATTTTCTGGTATATCTACTTCAATTGTAAGAACTTTATTTACAAAATTCATTGATGCATTATTTACTCCAGGTAAATCTTTGACTCTTGTTTCTATTTTTGCGGCACAGTTAGCGCAGCATAAACCTTCTAGTAATAATTCTTTTTTTGTATTTTCAGCCATAAAAAACGCCTCCTTCTATTGCTATAATATGAAACTTTTATATATTGGCGAGCAGAGAAACATTTTGTTATATATTTAATTGGTTAGTCGAATTTTATTTCTCGGTTAGATGTGCAAGTCCTTGATTAAATATTTGTTTAACATGGTCATCATCTAAGGAATAATAAACAACTTTGCCAGCTCTCCTATATTTAATAAGTTTTGCAGTTCTTAATGTTTTAAGCTGGTGGGATACGGAAGATTGTTTCATTCCTAGTAAGGTTGCAATATCACATACACACATTTCTGAAAGTGATAGCACATGTAAGATTTTAACCCTTGTTGTGTCTCCAAATATTTTATATAAATCTGATAAATCATAAAGTAACTCTTCATCTATCATATGTGACCTGACATTTTTGATTATATCAGGGTGGATTACGTTACAATCACAGACATCTATTTTTTCTTTTTCAGAAAACATTTTAATCACTCCTCATATGCACATATGTTCATGTGTTCATGTGTTCATATATAATATATGATAATTATAGAAATTTGTCAACATTTTTAAGAAAATTAAGGATGGATAAATAGTTGAAATATAGAATTGAAGTATAAAGCTATTTTAATGAAATACAGTACTAAAAACATAGTTCAAAAAATAATATAAGCGTTCTAAATATTAGAACGCTTATATGGTTGCGGGAATAGGACTTGAACCTATGACCTTCGGGTTATGAGCCCGACGAGCTACCAACTGCTCCATCCCGCGATATTAAGTTGTTAAGA
>NZ_KK366009.1:142852-266036 GCF_000686725.1 Clostridium akagii DSM 12554
TCATAGTAACTATGGTTGCGGGAATAGGACTTGAACCTATGACCTTCGGGTTATGAGCCCGACGAGCTACCAACTGCTCCATCCCGCGATATTAAATTGTTACATCTTTCCTTGCCGCTCTGTTAGTATAGTTTATTTAACTATATAAGTCAAGGGTAATAGAGAAAGCTTGATGATTTATGCTATAGAGATTATAATTATAGCTATAAAAATAACTTGGAATGGAGATGCAAAATATTATGAAAATCGCAATTGCTAGTGATCATGCTGGGTTCTCTTTGAAAGAAGAGGTAAAGGTATATTTAGAGAGTCAGGGACATATTGTGCGGGATTTTGGAACATTTAGTGAAGAATCAAGTGATTTATCAGATTTTGTGTACCCGGCAGCATTATCTGTTGCAAAGGGTGAGGCAGAACGTGGTATATTTATTGATGGTGTTGGTTATGGTAGCGCTTTAATTGCCAATAAGATATATGGATTAAATGCTGCTGTTTGCCAGGATCCATTCTGTGCTAAATTAGCTAGAATGCATTCAAATACCAATGTTCTTTGCATAGGGGCCAAAATAATAGGCTCCGCAATAGCTATGGAAATTGTAAAGGTATGGTTAACTACGGATTTTCTTAAGGATATTGAAAAGTATACAAGACGCGTGGATAAGGTTAACGAAATATCAGAGAAACACCTTATAAAATTTGATAGGTAAGTAGAAATTTCTACTGAGGTAGGAAATTCAATAAGAGGTTAGTTAATGTACAGTAATTTGTATAAACCAATATACATTATCTAACCTTTTAATAAATAAAAAAATTTATAGCTTCTGAAAGAGAAACTAATAAATTGATAAAACTAGTATTTTTTCAATACAGTTTCAAGCATTTCGATTTGTTTTTCTTTGTTTTCTATTATATAGGATAATATCTTATATGTTTTTGTGCGAATGTCATCTTCATTAATAACAAATCTACCTTGCAAATCTAGGAGCAGGGAAAAAGTATCCTTTTCTAAACCAAGAGAGAATTTTAAATATTCCCTAACATTAGTTGCTTTTGTCACATATATTTTTCTATTAAATTCATTTATTAAAAATGACATCTTATCATATACTCCAAAATTTATATCTTCTGGACTTTTGCCAGCAATCTCATCTTTTAATTTTTGGTAATATAGTATTGTTTCATCGGCTTCTTTAATAAAAACCTTTGACATTATTTTCATACCAGGTACAGTATAAGTTTCTTGTGATATGTGTTCATAAATTTCTTTTTTTTTGTTTATAATAGCTATAGATTTATCAATCAGATCTATAATGTTATATCCCATAGTATTTTGCCTCAATTCTTCTGTAGAGTATAATAATAATAATAACACATGTTAACTTATTTTATCATAGGAATATGTTGTAAAAAAAAATTTATCTTGGTTCAGTAACTAGAAGAGCTTCTAATGGTGGATTACCGTTAACATCACCTAGAGCATAAAGAGTATAGTAATTGTTAGATGCAAGTTGGATATTTGGAATAGTAAGTATTGTGTTTGTAGTGCCAGAAGGGATAACGTTGAATGAATAGGTTCCAGCAGGAATGCATGCGTAGTCTGTGATATCTTTAAATCCAACATTATTAAACACTTTAGTTCCATTTGTAAGCGATATATCAACTTTAGGTGCAGTAGGTGATAAATGGATAAATCTTATACATGCTCGCCCAAAATCTTGTGCAACAATTGGCTCTGGAATAGGAAATATGCTTAGATTAGGGAGCTTACCTATGATGGCCAAATTCAATATAGTGTTTTCAGGAACATTCACGGTCGTATCAATGACTGGGTTTGTTGCTGTCCCCGCAGGATAAATCTTTATATTATAGGTTCCTGGAATTACGGGAACATAGGGTGATAGTTGTTTATAAGCAAGGTTCTTTATTATAAGATTTTCGTTAGCATAAACATCAACAGCAGGTGTAGATGGAGACGCATGAAATGCTCTTATATAGGAATTAGGAGTTGGAAGTTCAGATCTGTTACTATAATAATTATTGTTTTTTGTATGTTCGCATGGACAATATGGCATAAATATTTGCTCCTTTATATTTTTAACTATTATTATCATATGAAAAAAATAGTTAATTGTGCATAAGAAGGAGTATATTTTTGCAACTGATTAATATAAAAAAACATTTACAAATATTCGATGAAATTTCAGCGTGCAATTTTGGCTTGTTATTTTATTTGAGATGCTTTATAATATGATTGAACGAATAATATGTAATAATAACAATAAAACGTTCGTAAAAAAAGTAATGAGGAGAATATTAGATGAATAATAGGGTTAGAAGAATATTTGTAGAGAAAAAGAAAGGCTTTAACGTGGAAGCCTATGAATTATTCCACGATATTAAAGAAAACCTTAATATAAAAGGTTTAAAAAACCTAAGAGTAGTAAATAGATATGATGTTTGTGAAATATCAGATAATGAATGGGAAAATTCTAAAAAAATAATATTTTCAGAACCAGTAGTAGATAACATATATGATGAAGAATTAGAAATAGGTGAAGATAGTTATGCTTTTGCAGTAGAATTTTTACCAGGGCAATATGACCAAAGAGCAGATTCCGCAGTTCAATGCATTAAAATATTATCACAAAATGAAAAATCTGATGTGGCAAGTGCTAAAGTTTACATACTAAATGGAGAGATAAATGAAGAGGAAATAGAAAAGATTAAAAAGTATTGCATAAATCCTGTAGATTCAAGAGAAGCTCTTTTCGAAAAAACCGCTTCCATTGAAAATAAAGTTGAACTTCCAAGTGAAGTTAAAATATTAGATGGGTTTACAGACATGCAGGATGATAAGCTTGAAGAGTTCCGTTTATCGGAAGGTCTTGCAATGAGCTTTGAGGATATTAAATTTTGCAAGGAATATTTTAGAGATACTGAAAAAAGAAATCCTAGTTACACTGAAATTAAAGTTATTGATACTTATTGGTCCGATCACTGCAGGCATACAACGTTTGCGACGAGAATCGAAAATGTGAAATTTGAATCTGGTAACTATAATAAGGTGGCAGCAAAGGTTTATGATGAATACTTGGATGTGAGAAAAGCTGTATATAAAGATGAAAAAAGAGAAATTTGTCTTATGGATATAGCACTCATGGCAATGAAGGAAATTAAGAAAAATGGAAAACTTCAAGATCTTGATACTTCTGACGAAATCAATGCATGTAGCATAGAAACTGAAATTAAAGTAAATGGTAAAAAAGAAAAATGGTTAGTTATGTTTAAAAATGAAACTCATAATCATCCCACTGAAATCGAGCCTTTTGGTGGTGCAGCAACTTGCATTGGAGGATGTATAAGAGATCCACTTTCAGGAAGAGCTTATGTTTATCAAGCAATGCGAGTAACAGGGAGTGCTGATCCTAGGAGAGACATTGCAGATACAATACCAGGAAGATTGCCACAGCGAAAGATTACCACAGGAGCGGCCAATGGGTATAGTTCTTATGGTAATCAAATAGGCCTTGCAACAGGTCAGGTGACAGAAGTTTATCATGAAGGTTATGCAGCAAAAAGAATGGAAATTGGAGCAGTTGTTGGAGCAATGCTAAAGAAAAACATAGTTAGAAAGAAACCAGAAGCAGGTGATATTATAATTCTGCTTGGCGGAAGAACTGGTAGAGATGGCTGTGGTGGTGCCACAGGTTCATCTAAAGAACATGATGAGAAATCGCTATCAACTTGTGGAGCAGAGGTCCAAAAAGGGAATGCTCCAACGGAGAGGAAGCTGCAAAGGCTTTTCAGGAATCCGTCAGCTAGCACTTTAATAAAAAAATGTAATGACTTTGGCGCAGGTGGAGTTTCAGTTGCTATAGGTGAACTTAGTGATGGATTAGACATAAATTTAGATTTAGTTACAAAAAAATATGAAGGTCTTGATGGTACGGAACTTGCTATTTCTGAATCTCAAGAAAGAATAGCTGTAGTTGTTGATAAAGAAAATGCTGATAAGTTTATACAACTAGCTCTTGAAGAAAATCTTGAGGCAAAAAAAGTTGCCATTGTAACTGAAGAACCTAGACTGAAATTAAGTTGGAGAGAAAAATATATAGTAGATATTAGTAGAGCTTTTCTTGATACAAATGGTATAACTCAAAAGGTTGATGTATTTGTCAATGAGCCCGATGAATCAAAAAATTACTTTAAGTCTAATGGAAAAATAAAAGATGTAAAAAGCAAAATCATAGAAACATTGAAGGATTTAAATGTTTGCAGTGAAAAAGGATTAGTTGAGAGATTTGACAGTACAGTTGGAGGCAATACTATTCTTTTACCTTTTGGTGGTAAATATCAAATGACACCTTCAGAAGGTATGGCAGCAAAACTTCCAGTTTTAAATGGAGATACTGAAACAGCAACTTTAATGACTTTTGGATACAATCCTAATATTTCATCTTGGAGTCCGTTTCATGGAGCTTTATATGCAGTAGTGGAGTCTGTGTCTAAAATTGTTGCGTGTGGAGGGGATTATAGTAGCATAAGACTTACTTTTCAAGAATATTTTGAAAGACTCGGAAAAGATCCAGAAAGATGGGGTAAACCTTTTTCAGCACTTCTTGGAGCATTTTATGCACAGAGGATGCTTGAAATACCAGCAATAGGTGGAAAAGACAGTATGTCTGGTACATTTAAGGATATTAATGTACCGCCAACTCTTGTAAGTTTTGCAGTAAACATAGTTGATTCAAAAGTTGTTGTGTCTCAGGAATTCAAGAGGGTTGGTAGCCATGTTGTTGTTGTACCTTTAACAAGAGATGAAAATGAATTACCAAACTTCAAATTATTAATCAAGGGATATAATACAATTCATAAACTTGTTGAAGCAAATAAAATAATTGCTTCTTATACAGTAAAGCAAGGTGGAATTATAGAAGCTATTGGAAAAATGGCATTTGGTAACAAAATTGGTGTTACAATTAATGCTAACATAGTTGAAACTACTTTATTTTCACCAGACTTTGGTTCAATAATTTTAGAAATACCTGAAAGTGAAAACATAAGAGAGCTTATGGGAGACACTAAATACTTTGAACTAGGTTTTACGAATGACAAAGAAGATATTATTTATAAAGATGTTAGAATTTCTATAGATGAAATGCTTAAGGCATGGACGGAACCTTTAGAAACAATATTCCCAACTAAGGCTCTAGAAGAAAAAAAAGAGATTAAGATTTCAGAGTTTACGGAAAGAAATAGAAAATCACCTGCTATAAAGATTGCTAGACCTAAAGTATTTATTCCTGTATTCCCAGGAACTAACTGTGAATATGATTCAGAAAAAGCATTTACAAAAGCAGGGGCTGAATGCAATGTTATGGTGCTTAAAAATCTTAATTCAAAATTAATTCAAGAATCCATAGAATACATGGTTAAGCAAATTGATAAATCACAAATTATAATGCTCCCAGGTGGTTTTAGTGCGGGTGATGAACCAGATGGATCAGGAAAATTTATAGCTGCAGTGCTTAGAAATCCTAGAGTTTCCGAGAGTATTATGAAACTTATAAAAGAAAGAGATGGTTTAATACTTGGAATATGTAATGGCTTCCAGGCACTTATAAAGTTAGGTCTTGTGCCATTTGGTGAAATAAGGGATATAGATGAGTCTTGTCCTACATTAACTTATAACAGTATAGGAAGACATGTATCCACTGTTGTTAACACTAAGATTATTTCAATAAAATCACCTTGGTTATCTGGAGTGAACATTGGTGACATTTATGCAATTCCTGTATCACATGGTGAGGGAAGATTTGTTGGAAATGATGATGTAGTTAAAACTTTATTTGATAATGGGCAAATTGCAACTCAGTATGTAGATTTTTCAGGAAAGGCAAGTTATGATATTGAATTTAATCCTAATGGTTCCATGTTTGCAGTAGAGGGGATAACAAGTCCTGATGGAAGAGTCTTTGGTAAAATGGGGCATAGTGAAAGAATTGGAGAAAATGTAGGAATAAACATTCAAGGAAATAAGGATCAAAAAATATTTGAATCTGGCGTGAAATATTTTAAATAATTATAAATAATGAGGCTACATCACAATAAAAAAATCTTATTGTGATGTAGCCTTTTTATTTTCCTAGTTTGTATTTTAAAATTGATTTTCTACTTTAGCAGAAATTTCCTCAGTGACTTGTAACTAAATTAACTCTTAACAACAAATTTTAAGTATTTGAATGTACTTTCAGTTCTGTTATAAATGACCTACTTAGCACTATTAGCTATGTCTACGATAAGTTTGTCAACTTTTGGGCTTCCAATGCCGGTTACTAAATCGTAACCGGATTTAGCACTATAAGCACCATTAGAACCACTGGTAATATCATTATAGGCTGCACTGTAGCTTGAATTATAAAGATTGGCTAGAGTAGTAGTGCTATTACTGGTTTTTCCACTACTTTGGTCAAATAAAGCTATTAGACCTGCCCAACTTGGTGATCCAAAGCTTGTACCACCAATTTGGAACCATCCTGATTGACTATCGTATTTAGTGGTATCATAAACAGCAACACCAGTATTTGGATCAGCATCCCAAGCTATATCAGGATTTCCACGATGGGAACCTAGAATAGTACTTAATGAACTTTGATAGCTTGGTATAGCTTCATAAGGGCTTGTACCACCACCTGAACCAGACCATGCAGTTTCACTTTGATATGCTCCTGCAGAATTAATGTTTAATGTGGTACCTCCAACGGATAAAACATTGGGAGATGCGGCAGGCCAAGAAACACCTGAACCATCGTCACCAGAAGATGCTACATAAACGATACCTGAATGATTAAAATGAGAATCATAAGAGGATTCACCTGAAAATTCAGATCCTCCCCAGCTATTAGAAACAACTTGTGCACCATGAGAAGTAGCGTAATCAATACCTGCAAGTAAATCACTAGTTGAGGAGGATTTTGCAACTACCAAAAGAATGGTAGCATTTGGTGCGATGGCATGTGCCCATTCAACATCCAAAGATGTTTCTAGAGCCCAGCCAGCATCATTTGTACTTGGCTTTCCACTTGGATATGCAATTGTTAGGTTAGCTTTGGCAAGACCAAATTGATTTGAGAAAGAAGTTAAGTCATTTTGAATTGTTGGACTTCCATAAGAGTCAACAATTGCAATCGTTTCGCCTGCACCAGTAGCTGACACGTTATTAAGTCCATAAGCAGTTTTAATTTGTGTTGGATTATATCCAACTGGTCCTGAGGTTGATGACCTTTTAATTTTGATAAAAGGTTTTGCGTTAAATGTGGTTTTGGATTTAGTAACACTTGTTGAGTTTGTCCCATTAAGTAATGCGTTTGAGGGTAATGCAGTTGTGGAAATGATAAGGGCAAGTAAAAGTAGTTTTTGTAAAGATTTGTTCATGATAAAACCTCCTTTATAAATTACCATAATTTATTATGGTATAGATTAACTTGGGGATATATTATTTGTAATCATGAATTATGTCTTACAACTCAAATATGAATTATATGATAATTATACCATATAATTACAAAATTGCAACAAAAATAAAAATATTATTTTGCTAAAATAACGAATGTAAAGTTGATAATTCAACATAACATACGTCAATGCACGAATGTTATGTTGAATTTACACGTAATCATATTGACTTTTTAGAGCGCTAATGTTAATATTTAATTAAGATAAAAAAAAATATATATCCATATAATCCTGATAATTGGTTTGGGAGTATCTACAGAAAGCCGTAACTTTCTCACTATGGGTAAATTTATTATAGTAGAGTTAAAGTCTTATTCTTTAAATCTACTAATTGGCTACTCTGCAAATGAATTTACTCATTCTATTTGTGGAGTTTTTAAATTTAAGGAGGTATTTTAATGAAGGTAGCGATTATTTTTGGAAGTAAGTCAGATGTAGAGACGATGAAGGGTGCTGCGAGTGTACTGAAAGAATTTGGCATAGAATATAGTGCGCATATTTTATCAGCTCACAGAGTTCCAGAAAAATTGGTGGAGGTAATTCATAATTTAGAAAAAGAAAATTATGAATGTATTATAGCAGGAGCAGGACTTGCAGCACATCTTCCAGGCGTAATTGCATCCCATACAACACTGCCAGTTATAGGAGTTCCTATAAACGCCGCGTTAAATGGAATGGATTCACTTTTAGCTATAGTGCAGATGCCAAAGTCAATTCCTGTTGCTACCGTTGGAATAAACAACAGTTACAACGCAGGAATGCTTGCAGTTGAAATATTGGCATTAAAATATCCTGATTTAAAAGAAAAATTGGTTTTATTTAGAAAAGATATGAAAAGTAAATTTATTAGTGAAAACGAAGAGGGAGTGGAATTATAATGGAGAAGAAAGAATTATTATATGAAGGAAAAGCAAAACAGGTATATGCTACAGAAAAATCAGATGAGGTAATAATTCATTATAAAGATGATGCAACAGCTTTTAACGGAATAAAAAAAGGACAAATAGAAGACAAAGGTTTACTTAACAACAGTATAACAACTATGCTATTTGAACTTGTAGAAAAACATGGAATAAAAACACACTTTATTGAAAAATTAAATGAGAAAGATCAACTTTGTAAAAAAGTTCAAATAGTGCCACTTGAAGTAATAGTTAGAAATGTCGCAGCAGGTAGTATGGCTAAACGACTTGGACTTGAAGAGGGTTCACCTTTAAAAACTACAGTATTAGAAATATGCTATAAAAATGATGATTATGATGACCCATTAATAAATGATACTCATGCAGTCGCAATAGGGCTTAGCACATTTGAAGAATTAAAAACTATATATTCAATGACAAGCAAAATTAATGATATACTTAAAGAATTTTTCTTAAAGCAAGATATTAAGCTTATTGATTTTAAATTGGAATTTGGAAGATATAATGGGGAAATACTATTAGCAGATGAAATATCACCAGATACATGCAGGTTATGGGATGTGCATACTAATGAAAAATTAGATAAAGATAGATTTAGAAGAGATATGGGTAGTGTAAAAGAAGCTTATGTTGAAATATTAAAAAGAATCACAGGTAAATAATTACTTATAGAGGAGGTTTAATTTGATAGATCTAGAGCAAGATAAATTTAAAGAGGAATGTGGCGTTTTTGGAATATTCTCCAATGAAAATATAGACGTATCACATTTAACATATTACGGTCTATATGCACTTCAACACAGAGGGCAGGAAAGTGCTGGTATTGCGGTATGTAATAACGGTGAAATTAATCTCCAAAAAGGTATGGGACTTGTAACTGATGTATTTAATACAGAAAATTTAGACAAAATGCCTGGTAATGCAGCAATTGGCCACGTTAGATATTCAACTACAGGTGGAAGTAATGTTGTTAATGCTCAACCAATACTAAGTAATTGCAAATTGGGATCCATTTCTATAGCTCATAACGGTAATCTTGTAAATGCAGATGTTATAAAGGAATTATTAGAGGATGGTGGAACACTTTTTCAAACCTCAATAGATACTGAAGTAATACTAAATTTGATTTCAAGAAGTGCAAAAAAAGGCATAGAAAATGCAGTGGTTGATACTATGCAAGCAATAAAAGGCTCATATGCTATTGTAATTTTAACTGAGGATAAATTAATTGGGGTCAGGGATCCAAATGGTATAAGACCTCTTTGCATAGGTAAATTTGATAATAGTTATATTTTGTGTTCAGAAAGCTGTGCGCTTGATGCTGTTGGGGCAGAACTTGTAAGGGATGTTAATCCAGGAGAAATTGTCATCATAGATAAAGAAGGAATAAAGAGTATAAATTTTGCGGAAAAAACTAAGTGTGAAACTTGTGCTTTTGAATATATTTATTTTGCAAGGCCTGATAGTGTTATTGATGGAATAAGTGTGTACAATTCTAGGGAACTGGCTGGAGAGCAACTTTACCATGACTCACCTGTAGAAGCAGATATTGTAATTGGTGTTCCAGACTCAGGCCTTTCAGCGGCAGTTGGATATGCAAAAGCATCTGGAATTCCATATGGTATTGGTCTTATTAAAAACAAATATGTGGGAAGAACTTTTATTGCCCCAACTCAGGAGCTTCGGGAGAAGGCTGTATCTGTAAAACTAAACGCATTAAAGGTTAATATTGAAGGGAAAAGAGTTGTTATAATAGATGATTCTATAGTAAGAGGGACAACTAGTAAGAAGCTTGTAGATTTACTTAGGCAAGCAGGGGCCAAGGAAATTCACTTTAGAGTATCATCACCTGTTGTAAAATATCCATGTTATT
Source organism: Clostridium akagii DSM 12554 (assembly GCF_000686725.1). Taxonomy (GTDB): domain Bacteria; phylum Bacillota; class Clostridia; order Clostridiales; family Clostridiaceae; genus Clostridium_I; species Clostridium_I akagii. The sequence goes on from NZ_KK366009.1 coordinate 153,164, forward strand.
TCGGAATAAATATTTCATATAGAAAAGAGCTTATAGGTTCTTATAAGGAAGTAGAGGAGATAAGAGATTATATAGGTGCAGATAGTCTTGGATATCTAAGTATAGATTCTCTTCTAAAAACTTTAGGTGAAGATAGAAAATATTGTCTTGGTTGTTTTAAAGGAGTATATCCTATTTCAGCACCAATTGAAGTTGATAAGGAAAGATTTGAAGTATAATTTTGAAAGGTTGTGTACGAATGGTAACTTATAAGGATGCTGGTGTAAGTATTGAGGAAGGTTATAAAACTGTAAGTAAAATTAAAAGCTATGCTGAAAAAACATATACAAATGGAGTTCTAAATAATCTAGGTAGCTTTGCAGGAATGTTTGCAATGGGCAGCTATAAGAATCCTGTACTGGTTTCGGGTACTGATGGAGTTGGAACAAAACTGGCAATAGCATTTAAAATGGAAAAATATGATACAGTTGGAGTTGACTGTGTTGCCATGTGCGTTAATGATATATTATGCCACGGAGCAAAACCTTTATTCTTTCTTGATTATATGGCTTGCGGAAAGCTTTCTTCTGAGACTGCATCACAAATAGTAAAAGGTGTTTCTGAAGGTTGCATTCAAGCTGAAAGTGCACTTATTGGTGGGGAAACAGCAGAAATGCCAGGTTTCTATAAGGATGGAGATTATGATTTAGCTGGATTTTCAGTTGGCGTAGTTGAAAGAGATGAGATTATTGATGGAAGTAAAATTGCAGATAAAGATGTACTTATTGGAATAGCTTCTTCTGGACTTCATAGTAATGGATTTTCATTAGTTAGAAAATTAATACCTGATATAGATATTGACTTTTATGGCAGAAAAATAGGCGAGGTTCTTTTAACCCCAACAAAAATATATGTAAAGCCAGTATTAGAGCTTATGGAGAAATTTGAGTTAAAAGGTATGGCACATATAACCGGTGGTGGCTTTTATGAAAATATTCCAAGAATGTTTAAAGGAGATTTTGTAGCCGTAATAAATAAAGACAGTTATGAGCTTCCTGAAATATTTAAATATTTAATGACTCTTGGAGTTACAGAAGAAGATATGTACAATACATTCAATATGGGTATTGGTTTCGTGTTATGCGTAAAAGCAGAAGATAAAGACGCTATACTTAACAATTTACAACAAATGGGAGAAAAAGCCTTTGAAATTGGTCATGTTGAGGCAGGAGGCCATGGTGTATGTTTAAAGTAGCAGTACTTATTTCGGGTGGAGGAACTAATTTACAATCTGTAATTGATAAGGTTCAGTCTGGATATTTAAACTGCAAAATTGAAATAGTAATCAGTGACAGTGAAAAGGCATATGGAATTGAGAGAGCTAGGCAAAACAAAATAGATGCATTAGCTTTTTCAAAAAAACAATACGGTGATAAACTATCTGATGAAATTTTGAAAATAGTTGAAGCTAGAGACGTTGATTTAATAGTAACGGCAGGGTTTCTTTCTATATTAAAAGGTGATTTGTTAAAAAAATATAAAAACAGGATAATTAATATTCATCCATCTTTGATACCAGCTTTTTGTGGTAAAGGGATGTATGGATTAAATGTACATAGAGCAGCTATAGAATATGGAGTTAAAGTTTCAGGTTGTACAGTTCATTTTGTGGATGAAGGAACTGATACTGGACCGATAATAATACAAAAAGCTGTGCAGGTATTTTCTACAGATGTTGCAGAGGAGCTTCAAAAGAGAGTACTAGAACAAGAACATGTTGCACTTCCTGAGGCTATAAAACTTATTTCAGAAGGTAAGATTATTGTTGATTTAAGACGAGTAATTGTTAAAAATTAGGAAAGTCAAATGATCTAAATTATTATTTAGGGCGGTATGAGCATTACAAGGAGGATATACGATGATAAAAAGAGCATTAATAAGTGTTTTTAATAAAGATAATATTTTAAGGCTTGCTACATTTCTTAGAGAAAAAGACGTGGAAATTATATCTACTGGAGGAACATTCAAATATCTTAAGGACAACGGAATTGCAGTTACTGAAGTTTCAGAAATCACAGATTTTCCTGAGATGCTTGATGGAAGAGTTAAAACACTTCATCCTAAAATTCATGGTGGAATACTGGCTATAAGAGATAATAAAGAACATATGAAGAAAATTGAGGAATACGGAATAAAAACTATTGATATGGTAGTGGTTAATCTTTATCCTTTTTTTGATAAAGTTCAAGAGGATTTGACCTTTGAAGAAAAAATAGAATTTATAGATATAGGCGGGCCTACAATGATAAGGGCAGCGGCTAAGAATTTCAGGGATGTAACAGTATTAACTGATGTAAATGATTATGATAAAATTATGGATCAGATAGCTGAAAAAGGTGATGTGGATTTTGATGATAAAAGAGTACTTGCAGGGAAAGTATTCAATTTAATGTCAGCCTATGATGCAGCTGTTAGTAAGTTTTTACTTGGAGAAGAAGTTTATCCTGAATATTTAAGTATGTCATATAAAAAAGCTATGGATTTAAGATATGGTGAAAATCCACATCAAGCTGCAGCATTTTATGTTTCTACTTCAACTAAGGGTGCTATGAAGGATTTTCAGCAACTTAATGGTAAAGAACTCTCTTATAATAATATAAGAGATATGGATATAGCATGGAAAGTAGTATGCGAATTTGAGGAACCAATGTGTTGCTCTGTTAAACATAACACACCTTGTGGAGCAGCAATAGCAGACAATATATATGATGCATATCTTCGTGCTTTTTCCTGCGATGAAGTCTCTATTTTTGGAGGAATAGTTGCAGTTAATAGAACAATAGACTTAAAAACTGCTGAAGAGATTGGAAAGATATTCTTAGAAATAGTAATTGCGCCAGATTTTGATAATGATGCATTAGAATTTTTGCAGAAGAAGAAAAATTTAAGAGTTATAAAAGCATCAATAAAACCTCAAGATACAATGGAATATGCAAAGGTAGATGGTGGAATACTAGTTCAGGGATCAGACGATAAGCTTGTTGACCAAGTTAAATATGTAACTGATAAAAAACCATCAGAAGCAGAGATGAAGGATTTGATTTTCGGTATGAAAGTTGTAAAATATGTGAAATCAAATGCTATAGTAGTAGTTAAAAATGGAATGGCAAAAGGTATTGGTGGAGGCCAGGTAAATAGAATTTGGCCTACAATAGATGCATTAGATAGAGCAAAAGATGGGGTAGTACTTGCATCAGATGCATTCTTTCCATTTGGAGACATAGTTGAAGAGGCAGCAAAACATAATATTCAGGCCATTGTTCAGCCGGGGGGCTCAATAAGAGATAAAGATTCCATAAATGCTTGTAATGAAAATGGGATCTCAATGGTATTTACAGGAATAAGACACTTTAAGCATTAGATAAGTTGGGGCTATTTTAAATATATATATGAATTTGTAGTGATTAGGATATACTGCAAAAGGCAATAATAGTGCTTTTTCAGATAACCTATAAAAAGGATGTGAGGAATTGAAGGTATTAGTTATTGGAAATGGTGGAAGGGAACATGCCATGGCGTGGAAAATTTCATTAAGTAAAGCTGTTGAGAAAATTTATTGTGCTCCTGGAAATGGTGGAACATCAATGGAAAATAAATGTGAAAATGTAGATTTGGATACCATTGAAGAATTATTACTTTTTGCAAAACAGGAAAATATAGACCTAACTGTTGTTGGACCAGAAGTAAAGCTTGTTCAGGGAATTGTGGACGTATTTAAGAAAAATGGGCTAAAGATATTTGGACCATCAAAAGTGGCAGCACAGCTTGAAGGAAGCAAGTCATTTTCTAAAGATTTTATGAAAAAGTATGGCATTAAAACTGCGTCTTATGAAGTTTTTCAAGATATTGAAATTGCTAAGAAATATGCCGAAAATGCTGAATATCCTTTAGTTGTAAAAGCAGATGGACTTGCAGCTGGTAAGGGTGTTATAATATGTGAATCTTGCCATGATGCTATAAAAGCATTAAATGAATTTATGATAGATGATGTATTTAAAGGCGCTGGAAAAACTGTAGTTTTTGAAGAGTTTTTAGATGGAGTAGAGGCATCTATACTTTCTGTAACTGATGGAAATGTTATAATTCCATTTATATCAGCTAAAGATCATAAACAGGTTTTTGATAAAGATCAAGGACCTAATACAGGGGGAATGGGAGCTATAGTTCCCAATCCATATTGTACCCCGGAGGTTTTAAAAGAATTCCATGACAAAATATTGTTGCCAACTCTTGAAGGCATTAAAACAGAAAATATGGATTATTGTGGTATTATTTTCTTTGGAATAATGATAACTAAAAAAGGAACATATCTTTTGGAATATAATGTTAGAATGGGAGATCCAGAAACTCAAGCAGTACTTCCACTTTTAATTAGTGACTTTACAGAAATTATGTTAAACGCCATTGATGGGAAATTAAAATATACTAAAATTCAATGGAAAAAAGAAAGTTCATCTTGTGTAGTGTTAGCATCAGGAGGATATCCTGGAAAGTATGAAACAGGAAAAACTATTGATATTAAAAATGCTAAAAGTAAAGTGTTTGTGGCTGGAGCTACAGCAGCATCAGGAATACTAAAGACAACAGGTGGTAGAGTTATTGCATTAGTAAATACAGATAAGAGTCTAGAAGAGGCAATTAGAGCTACCTACAGGGATATCGACAATGTTAAATTTGATGATATGTATTACAGAAGAGATATAGGAACATTGTATAAATAATAAATATATAGTTAGTGTAATGGAATAAAGGATAAAAAAAGAGCTACCTAGATGTGATTGAAATCACCTTTAGGTAGCTTTTTTTATATTTTGAATACGTCTACTGACTTTATTAAATTATTTGACATATCAGCTTGTTTTTCCATAGATTCGGTAGTAGTTTCAAAAGTTGAAGAAATTTCAGTAAGACTTTCAGAAATTCCCTCTGAGGAGTTTGTTATTATTTCTGATATTTCGGCAAGACTTTCTATAACATTACTAATATTTTCAACGGACCTATCTACTAATTGAGCAGAATTACTTACTTCTGTGGATATATCATTCATAAACTTGGCATCATCTGCATATTGATCTGCGGAATGAATCAAAAGTTTGTAATCAGATTGTACATCTTTATCAATAAAACTTAAAACCTCTTGGGAGCTTTTTGAAAGATTTTCAAATACTTTTTTAACTTCCGTAACCAAATTTTCAACATTTGAAATGGCATCTGAGGATTGTTCTGCAAGTTTTCTTACCTCTTCCGCAACAACAGCAAAACCTTTGCCTTGCTCCCCGGCTCTAGCAGCTTCTATTGCTGCATTAAGTGCAAGTAAATTTGTTTGAGCTGCAATGCTACTTATGGTGTCAGCCATTAACTGAATGTCATCTACTATTTTACCAGCTTCTATTGCTTTTAGTATATTTTCCTGTTTTTCATTATATGTATTATTCGTATTTTCCAGTGATTGATTAATTTTAGCTTTCATGTCAACCGCTCTTGCTTTCATATTACTAGAAGAATCGATTGCAGTTTTCGCTTTATTTAAAAGGGAAGTTGTAATCTCTACTATTTCCTGAGTTGAGGAATTAGCGTTTTGTGAACCATTATTTAAATCAATGGCTACATTAGATAATTTACTTGAAGATGAATTTATATCATTAACCTTAGTTGAAGAAGCTTTTGAAGAAGCGAGCAGTGTACTACTAGAATCGCCAATGGTTTCAGATGAATCTACTATATTTGATATCATAGATTTTATATTTGATACAGCTAGATTTAAGGAGTTTCCAAGATTGCTGATTTCGTCATTTCCACTAAAAACAAGTTTATCTGATAAATCGCCATCGCTGAGTTTTTTAGTATAGGACATTACCTTTCTAAGTCTTGTTAAAACCAACCTATCATAAACGAAAACAATAATAAAAACCGTTATCACGATGCTAACAGCAGATGAGACTACCACACCAACTGTACCATTTAAAAAGTCAGTAGGCACGCCTGTATTTTTAAGGCTATCTCTTCCTGCATAGATAGCCCTAGTAACCAATTGTCCAATGTACGAACTGAAAATTTGAACGATTACCACAGCAGCCACTAATTTAAAGGTTATAGAATTTACTGTGTTTTTTAATAATTTTTCTTTGAAAGTCATGATTTTCCCCCTATTTATGTTAAGAATTATTACTGATATTTTAATATAAAAATGGTGAACTTACAAGTAAATGTGAGTTTATCTTCAAATTATTTCTTCTTTTCCTCATTAAAAAAATTATCTATGATCTTTTCTGACATTCTGATATTTGTATTTGCATTTTGAATTAGCATAAAGACAAGCAAAATAAGTTGCTTTTTCTCGTTTTCACCACTTGGTAGTGCGCTAGTTTTATTTTTTATATCATCCATAAGAATCTGAAATTTATTATCAAAAGTTTCCAAGGAAGTCTTTTTCATTGATAAAAAAGCATCATATAATTCTTCAAGAGAAAGCATAGTTTTATCCTCAGAGTTTATATCATCAACAATAGGTTTAAATATAGTGCTTATATCCGATAATGAAAGGCTTTGCTTTAAATTATAAATAAGGCATAATAATATAATTTGATCTTTATTATATTTTTTGTTTTTAATAGGTGAAAATATCTTTGCCTTGGCATAATTATTTATCATTGTTTTAGTCATTATTTTATCTTCAGGGCTTCGTTTAGTGGAGCTTAATTTATCTTCAAATAAAGTTGTTACTTGGTCCATATATAAATCTAGGTTTGGAATATCTTCAAGGGTTATATCTGTAAAACAAGTAATTTCTGCTATTAAAGAAGTTAAATTTATACTTTTGTCCTTCATATAATCATCCTTTCTAGTAATAATAATTAGTATTATTTATTATGTACACATACATAATACCAAAGTATTTAATAATTTCAAATATGCATAATAATATAAATAAGGAACAATATAAAAATATATATGAAAATTAACCAAATTACTCTTGAAATATTAGTGTGGATAATATAATATATACATATGATAACAAATAGTTTTAAAAACTATATAAAACAATATATATATTAAAAAATCAGGAGATGATAATATGTTTAGTAAATTTAGAGACCCAGTTAGTGGGTTAACACATCTGCTAGGAGTGCTTGTATCTATGGTAGGACTAGTAATCCTTATTAATATTTCTCTGCAATTAAGGGATGTGAGAGATTTAGGAGTTTCAATTGTTTTCGGAATTAGTTTGATATTACTTTATAGTGCAAGTTCTATATACCACTTGACATATGCTTCACAAAAAGTCATAAATGTATTAAGAAGAATAGATCATTCTATGATATATGTACTGATTGCAGGAAGCTACACACCTATATGCCTTATTAGTCTAAGAGGAAAAGTTGGATACAGTATATTTGGTGTAATATGGACATTGGCTATACTTGGAATATTGATTAAAAACTTTTGGTTTAGTGCACCAAGGTGGCTCTCAACAAGCTTTTATATTGCAATGGGGTGGCTTGTAGTTTTAGCATTTTATCCATTATCAAAAGTTATGCCAGTGTCAGGGGTAATGTGGCTTGTTATTGGTGGAGTTTTATATACCGTAGGGGGGATTATATATGCATTAAAAATTCCTAAAGTTAAAAATAAGTATTTCGGGTTTCATGAGATTTTCCATATTTTCGTGATGCTAGGTAGTCTAAGCCATTATTGGTTTGTATTGAAATATATTATTCTTGCGTAAATATTGGGAGACGTATATATAAATTAATAAATATAATTGTAAGTTGAAGCAAGAAAAATTACATGTTATAATTACAAAAGGTGAAGGAGTTCACCTTTAAATGCTTATTACAGGTCTTAAAAAATAACTAGTTTTATGCTAGAGTATTTTAGATTAATTAGCTGATGACTCCTATAGGTCTTGCTACCTATAGGAGTTTATTTTATTTAATATACTAAATGGGGGACTAGAATGAAAAAAATTTTATATGTTGGTCTATTTGGTTTTTTTGGAACAATACTTAGATTTGGTATTAAAAATATTAATTTGAAATATTCAGGTCCACTTCCAATAAACACATTAATAATTAATATATCAGGATGTTTTGCATTAGCTTTTGTATTTGCACTGACATTAAAATTAAAAAACTTTGATGATCAACTTAAACTTGGAATAACTACAGGTTTTATTGGAACTTACACAACATTTGCCACCTTTTGTAAGGATATTTATGGATTAATACAAAAAAATAGTTATAATTATGTTTTATTATATGTGGCATTATCTATAGGAATGGGAATTATGGCAGTAATCTTAGGTGAGAATACTGTTAAAATGATTAAGGTTAAAATAAAAGATGAAGATGATATAAGTGATGAGGCATAGAGGAGAAATATGGAATATATATTAGTTGGTATAGGTGGAATATTTGGAAGCGTAACTAGATATTCTATTGGTAAGGTTACAAGTAAAAAATGGAATTGTAGTTTTCCAGTAGGGACTTTTATTATAAATATAACAGGGGCGATGTTACTTGGAATTGTTTCATCAGCAGTTAAGAATAATATGTTGCATTCATTTTTAGGTGATGGAATCTTGGGAGGATACACTACTTTTTCCACCTTTATGTATGAGGGTTTTAATTTATTTAAAGGGAAAAAACAACTAAATGCTTTCAACTATATAGTTTTATCCATTATACTTGGGGTGGCTTTTTATGGCATTGGTGCAAATATTGGAGGGCTAATATAGATTATGAAATTGTATTTTGTTTATGCAGGTAAAACAATAGAATTTAATGTAATATATTCAAGGAGAAAGACCATAAAAATAGCTATTGAAGCTCCTGATAATATAATTGTTTCCGCACCAATTGGAGTATCACAAATTTTAATTATAAACTGTGTAAAAGAAAAAGCACCTTGGATTCTAAAAAAAATATACATGTTCAAAAATATGGAGATAAAAGCCAAACATGAATTTAAAAGTGAAGAGATATTTTTATATTTAGGGGAAAAAGTTAAATTACAACTTAAAATAGGTAAAGGTGAAGAAAAGGTAAGATTAGAAGGTGATACACTTGAAGTAAAAGTTTTAGAGGAAAATAAGGACTTAATTAGAAATGCACTAGAACTTTGGTATAGAGAAAAAACCTTAGAAACAGTGGTAGAGAGGGTTAAATATTATCAAAGATATTTTCATGAAATTCCAAGAAATATAAGGGTTAAGCAACAAAAACGTAGATGGGCAAGTTGTACCTATTACAATGACCTTCTATTTAATTGGAGATGTTCCATGGCTAAGGGTGAGGTTATTGATTATATTGTAGTGCATGAGATGTGTCATATGGTACATAAGGACCATTCTAAAAATTTTTGGAGCTTAGTTGCTAGCATCTTACCAAACTATCATCTTCAGGAAGAATGGCTTAAGATTAATGGAATAGACATGGAACTATAGGTTAGAGTGACAAGTTACCACTTGCCACTGATTTTTTAGGATTGTAACCTGAAACTATATTTTTTCAAGGGCTTCAAGGATTTCACCTCTAGGAAGGTTGCCTTTTTCCAAAGTCAAATCATCCTTTAGTAATAAATTATTATAAAACTCTTTTAGTTTTTCTTTTGCAAATGAATGTGTATCGGGATTTTCTAACAGATCATAAATATTATCTTCTGCTTTTGAATACTCACCTGAGAGTTCATGGTAGGTAATCAAATCTTTTCGGATATTAAACGGAAGATGGAAGTTCTCTAAAGCAGAGGATACATTTTTCATAATATCCTGGTATCCTACAATTTCACATTCTAGGTTTAAAGATTTTATTTTCAGTATCAAATAAAAAGCTTTTGAGTATTTTGAATAGGCCTTAAGGTACTCATCCTTTTTATCAAAGATAATAGCCTCTTCATATAAAAGAGCGGCAGCTATTATGCAGTAATTGGCATCAAAAGAACCATTTCGTTTCATAAGATTTAGCACATCAGATTCTGACATGGAATTTATCATGATAGAACTAATACCAATAAATTTTTTTAAGGAAGTATTAATCAGAGATAATTTCTCTGTATGTAAATTATTAATATTTCGTATCTCTTTAATAAGGGAATTGAATTGATCTGATACTTTTGCACTATAATCGTCTTTTATCAAGGGAAACACCTCATTTATTATGTTTTATAAAATGGAACAAATGGTTTATAATAAATATTATAGTATTAAATCAGTATTTTTGAAATACATTTAGCGTTTTACATTATTAGATGTTATAATTGTATACTGATTACAGATATTATAATTATACCCCTGTTACAAAGGAAATCCAGAATGGAGAAGTGATTAAATGGAAAGATTGCTTATTTTAGATGGGCACAGTCTTATGTACAGAGCATTTTTTGCCTTACCAACCCTTACTAATGATGAAGGGATAAATACAAATGCTATTTATGGATTTGTGAATATGCTTTTTAAAATGAAAGAAGAGATAAAGCCAGATTACATAGTTACTACTTTTGATATGAAGGCTCCAACTTTTAGACATAAAGAGTACACTGAATATAAAGCAGGAAGAAAAAAAATGCCACCTGAACTTGCGGAGCAATTTCCTATAGTCAAGGAACTTTTAGAAAAACTTGCTATTTGTATATTTGAAATTGAAGGTTTTGAAGCAGACGATTTAATAGGAACACTATCAGTATACGCAAATGATCATGATATCGAAACCTATATTGTTACAGGGGATAGAGATGCTCTTCAGCTTGCAAAAGATAATGTAAAAGTAGTTATTAACAAAAAAGGTATGTCGGAAAAAGAAATCTATGATAAAGATAGAATGATTAATGACTATGGTGTAACGCCAACACAATTTATTGATGTAAAAGGTCTTATGGGTGATAAATCCGATAACATACCTGGAGTACCAGGCATTGGAGAAAAAACTGCATATAAGCTTATACAGGAATATGGATGTATTGAAAACGTACTGATGAATATAGATAAAATCAGTGGAAAAAAACTCAAGGAAAATCTTATGCAGTATAGTGAGCAGGCGATTTTTAGTAAAAAACTTGCCACAATACTTACTAATGTTCCAATAGAAATTGATTTGAACGAAATAAAATCAAAAGAAAATTATGATGCTAAAGCGGTTAGAGAGCTATTCACAAGATTACAATTTAAGAGACTGATAGAAAAAATACCTATTACCGAAGAAGAAAAAGCAATAAATGAGGTAGAGGTGGAATGTGTTACTATTGATAATATTAAGGGTCTAAAAAATCTTGTTGAATCCGTTAAAGATAGCCTAGTTTATTTTGTTTTTGAAATATCAAATGAAAATGTATACTCTAAAATTGAAATAAACAAAATTAATATTAATTATGAAAGCAAAAATTATATAATCAATTTCAGTGATATATTTAAAGTTACACCTAATGAGGTTACAAAACTTTTAAGGGATCTATTTGAAAATGAGAGTATAAAAAAAGTAATTCATGATGCAAAAGCTGTGTATACAGCACTTAGTAAACTTAAAATAACGCTAAAAGGACTCGCTTTTGATACTAAGGTTGCAGCGTATCTTACGGATGCGTCAAGAGGCGAATATGAGCTTAAAAGCATAATATATGAAACTTTGAATATAGATGTTACTAGTTGTGAAGAATTAATAAAGGTGAAGGAAGTGAACTCCCTTGAGAAAATTTCTAAAAGCTTAAAAGTCAAGATTAAGCTTTTAGAAATGGAAGAACTTTTATATAATGTTGAACAACCATTAATTGAAGTGTTAGCATCCATGGAGACTAGGGGTTTTAACGTTGACAAAAAAAAGTTAGATGAACTTGGTGTAAAGTTCAGCAGCGAAATACAAAAGACACAAGATGAAATATACGCTATGGCAGGGGAAGAATTTAATATAAGCTCACCAAAGCAGCTAGGAAAAATATTATTTGAAAAGCTAGATTTACCTGTTATTAAAAAGACAAAGACAGGATTTTCAACTAAAGCAGAAGTTTTATTAAAATTAAGAGATAAGCATCCTATTATAGATAAAATAACTTATTTTAGGCAACTTACTAAACTTGATTCAACTTATGTGGAAGGTCTTAAAAATGTAGTTGATGTGGATGGTAGGATTCATTCAAGTTTTAATCAAACAGTTACAACTACGGGAAGGCTTTCAAGCACGGAACCAAATCTCCAAAACATACCAATAAAATATGAAATGGGAAGAGAAATACGAAAGGTATTTATTCCAGATGAGGATACAAATTTACTTATGTCAGCGGATTATTCACAGATTGAATTAAGAGTACTAGCGCATATAGCTGGAGACGAAAATTTGATAAATGCCTTTAAGGAACATATTGATATACATACCAAAACTGCATCGGAAGTGTTTAATGTACCAATTGATGAGGTGACACATGATCTTAGAAGTAATGCTAAGGCGGTTAATTTTGGAATTGTATATGGCATAGGTGAGTTTAGTCTAGCAGAAGATCTTAAGATATCCAGAAAAGAAGCCAAATTATATATTGATACTTATTTAGAAAGATATCCAAAGGTAAAACAGTATTTACAAGGCATTGTTACTAAAGCTAAAGAAGATTCAGCAGTAACAACAATACTTAATAGGCGACGTGCAATACCAGAGATAAACGCTAAAAATAAAATGGTGGCGTCTTTTGGAGAAAGACTTGCGATGAATACACCCATTCAAGGTAGTGCAGCAGATATTATAAAAATTGCTATGGTTAAAGTATACAATAGACTAAAAAAAGAAAAGTTAAAAACTACTATAGTACTACAGGTTCATGACGAACTAATACTCAATGTATATGAGGAGGAACAAGAAACGGTTGCAAATATTGTAAAGAATGAAATGGAAAATGCCATAGAATTAAAAGTTCCTCTTGAAGTGGATATAAATTTAGGTAAAACCTGGTATGATGCAAAATAAAAATTGGGATAGAGGTTGATGACAATGTTATGTATTGGACTTACGGGAGGAATTGGAACTGGTAAAAGTGCAGTTTCTATAATGCTTAAAGAAAGGTCAATTCCAGTTATCGACGCGGATATAATATCAAGAAATATATTAGGAGTGTACCCGGAAATTGCAGATATAATAAAAAAAAAATTTGGTCATGAGTTTTTTAGTGAGGATGGAAAACTAAATAGAAGAAAGCTGGGAGACTTTGTATTTAGATTTCCAGAGGAAAGAGGAAAGCTTGAAACCATTATGATTCCATATATAAAAAAAGAGATTAAAAAACATATTGATTTTTATAGGAGTTTAAATGAAACTATGTGTATTGTAGATGCCCCCATATTAATTGAAACAGGAATATATAATGATATGGATTTTAATATACTCATTTGGACTAGCGAGGAAATTCAGATAAAAAGGGTAATGGATAGAGATAAATTTAATATAGAACAAGTAATGGATAGGATAAACTCTCAAATGCCTTTAGACAAGAAAAAAGATTATGTGGATTTTATAATTGACAATAGTTTTCAACTAGAAAACACGGAAAAACAACTTGAGAATATTCTTGAATTGCTGACTGCACAATAGGAGGAATTAATGAATTATAAAAACCTAAGAATCATACTTTTACTAGTGATTATTGTAGCTTCAGTAGCATTAAATATAAAAAGTATTGGTAAATATTTTTATCCAATAAAATATTCTAGTTATGTTTATAAATATTCGGCAAAATATAATTTGGATCCGTATTTTGTGGCAGCTGTAATTAGAACAGAAAGCAACTTTAACCCTAAGGCTAAATCTAACAAAGATGCCTATGGGCTCATGCAAATCACCTCATCAACAGGGCAGTGGGCTTCTGCAAAAATGGGCAATAACGGTTTTAATGCAAATAATTTGTACGATGCTGAATATAATATAAGTATGGGATGTTGGTATTTAGGAAATTTAAGGGATGAATTTAAAGACTTAGATCTTGTAGCTGCAGCATATAATGGTGGCAGTGGAAACGTTAGGAAATGGCTTAGTAGTGCCAAGCACTCTATAGATGGGAAAAAGCTTCACTACATACCTTTCCCGGAAACAGACAAGTATGTAAAAAAAATAAGATTTAGTTACAATATATATAAATGGATTTATGGCAAATAATAAAAATAGTACCATTTAAAATGATTTTCATGTCATTTCAAATGGTACTATTTTTTAGCATGAATATATATTTGAAAATTCTATATTAAGAGATTTAACTAAGTGGTCATCAGTAAAATCATGAGTAGGAACAACTTCTTCAGTATCTATTGTGTTGATTGGTAAAACTATGGTGAAAATAGAGCCGATACCTTCTTGACTTTTTAGCTTAATATCTCCGTTCATAGCTTTCAAAAGTAGTTTTACTAAGCATAAACCTATTCCAGTTCCTTCAGATTCACGGGTATAGGAACTTCCCACCTGGCCAAAACGATCAAAAATTATATTTATCTTTTCTTGAGGAATTCCAGGACCTTCATCTTTAACATCAACATAAATATTAGTATTGTCAGAGTAAAGGCTTATATAAATATGTTTGTTACAAGGTGTAAATTTAATAGCATTTGATAGCAAGTTTAGAAGCACTCGTTCATATTTTTCATCATCTATAGCAATTGTTTTTTTATCTAAATCAGATTTAAATATAACAGCTATATTTTTCGAAGCAGCAAAAGAATTTATAGATTCTATTATAACGTTAGTGGTATTAACAATATCATAATTTTTTCGATAAGTTTTCAGATACCCAGCTTCAGCTCTTGTTATATCTAAAAGATTATTTACTAAACGCATTTGTTGATATGTATTTCGTTTAATAGTACTTATTCCATGTCTTATTTTTTCAGTCATTTGCTCCTTATAAACAAGTTCAAGGAGCTGTATTGTAGAACTTATTGTTGTAATTGGGGTTTTGAATTCATGGGCTATAAAAGAAAAAAAATCCTCATGCATTTGCATTAATTTCTCTAATTGTTTTTGCTTCTCGATTTCACAGGTTATATCGTTAGTTGTAATTATACCCATAGAGAAATTATCATTTCTTGTAAATACAGGAGACCAATTGATTAAATAGTATAATTCATTGTTTTCTTCTTTTATATGTATTTGTTTTGTACAACTTCTGTTTTTGTCAAGTAAATATGATATTGGAAGGATACTTTTAGAAATAAAAACCTCATTTTCATCGTAGTAATTTCTATTGATGTATGGATAATCAGTTGGAACTTCAAATAAATCATACCAATGGGCAATATTATTATTAAACTTAGTATGGTTTCCTAGCTTATCAACAATTGATATACCAGCAGAGGTATTTTCAAGAATTACATTTAGTTGTCGTCTTTGCTGATGGATAGTTTTAGACTGTTGCTTAATAAGCTTAATACGCTCTACCTGTCTAGTTACATTTGATATAATTAGTAAAATATACTTTGGTTTATTTCCATTTTGTATTGGATTAATTGATATAGACCAATAGCTCTCCTTTGATGAATCATCAATATATTTATATTGTCTTGAATGAAATGGTTTTTCTGTTTTAGTGACATTTAAGATTATATTTTCTAAAGCACTACCATGAAAATTGGTGATAATATCTTTTGGATGTCTTCCAATACCATAAGCTTTTTTGTTATATGGAGAAGGAAAAAAATTCAAATAGCGTTGATTACTAGCTAAAAGGATAAAATCAGAAAAATTATATATGGCAATTCCAGATTTATCATTGGTGTGGATTTGTTCAATAAAATGAAATTTATCATCTAGCCAAGAGGAATGATTATCATAAAATATAAATACCTTTTTATCATAAAAATCTTTAATTGAGATTTTTACTTCTATTGGGTTATTATGTTTTGTAAATATATAATAAAATTTATTAGAATCAGTGTTGTTAAGAAAGGATGGAGAATTAATTTTAAGTAAGGAGCAAAGAGCCTGCAAGCTTTTACCAATAATATCGCTTTTTGAATAATTTATTAAATTAGTAAATTTAGAATTACATTCAGTAATATTACCAGTCATATCTGTTTCAAAGTAGGGGTCGTAATCTGTATTTATTTTTTGATTCATAAAATCTCCTCCTATATAATATGATGATATATGCAGTAAAAATTCAAAATTAAAACTACTTATCAACTATATTTTACCATAACTTGTATTAACTTTTCAAAAAAAAAATTAAAATTTCATCAACAAGTCCAAATATTGACAAAGAAATTCATATGTGATAAAATAACCTATAGAAATTTATTGAAATGATAAGCAGGTGTGCTGGAACGGCAGACAGGCACGCTTGAGGTGCGTGTGTTTTAGGACGTGTGGGTTCAAGTCCCATCACCTGCACCAAATTTTGATTTAAACTATTGAGAGTACTAAGATTATACACGTTCAAAATTGCAATACGGTTAATTTGTGAAAAACAATTAGTCGTGTTGCTATTTTTTTTATTTCATGTACCATTATTCCTAATAAATATGGTGTAGAATTGACACAAGAAGCATTGATGAAAGGAAAACTAATTAAGCCAGACGGGACTGTAGGACAATGATATTTCGGTCAAGTAATTTGTGGAAATGGAGAAACTAAAGTTAGAGCACATATGGATGGTGGTGTTAATATACATGGATATCCAGTAGAATAATGAATATAAAGGTGGGCTAAATATGGAAAAAATTTGATTAATATAATTAAGGAATTGCGACTAAAAGGTGATTATGGATATGTTTTGGCAAACTATGTTGATAAGCACTCTTGGATAGACAGAGTAGAAAAAAATTTTCCTAATGATTTTATTGAAAATTCTACGGATTTTAATTATTCAGAATGAAAGAGTCCAATTCTACTGTATATAATTGCTTATTTGATGATGAATATTGATTATAAGGCATAAGGATGAGTATAATCTTGTTTTTCTGAATGTAAACAATAACTTCAAACAATAAAAAATGTTGCGGTCATCAAGACGATGTAATATAATGTATTTAAAGTATATTAATAAGAAATAAGGTGGTATTATGAAATTTTTAACTACAGGTGAAAAGGTTAGAAGATTGAGAACTCAATTAAAATTAAATCAAGAAGATTTACAAACAGAAAATGTTACGAGAGGGCTTATAAGTATGATTGAGACAGGGAGGCGTGATGTAACGTATAAGACTGCTGTTAAATTGGTTGAAAAGTTTAATGAAAAGGCAGAGGAACTTGATATTATTTCAAATATTGATGAGGCTTACTTAATGCGTTCACCAAAAGAAGATGCAGAGGTTTATTGTTTAAATAAGTTAATGAATACTGAAATAGAAAGGAGTAGAATAGATGAAATTTTTCAGATAGCCAATGAATATGAATTGATAGAAGTGAGGGCTAAGGCATATTGTAGTCTTGGTGAGATTTATTTCAAAGAAAAGGAATTTGAAATAGCTTGCGATATTTATAAAAAAGCCAGGGAAATATACATAGGCATTAATAAAAATGAACAGCTAGGTTATGTTTATTGGAAGTTGGGATTTTGCAAGGCAGAAGCGCTAAAATACGATGCAGCCATTGAATATTATCAAATAAGTCTATATTACTGCTTGGAATATAAGGATTCTAAAACAAAAAAATTATGTTTATATTCTTTAGCAAACAGTTATAAGAAATCAAATCAAATAAATCTAGCTCTAGAAACTGTTGATGAGTTTTTATCAGTTTGTAATGAAGAAGAAGATTTTAGATTATATATCTTTGCATATGTTATTAAAGCAACCTGCTATGAGGTGAAAAAAGATTATGACAAGGTAATAGATATATATAAAGAAGCACTTTTAAAAGTTTCAGATGATAAAAATATTTTTTTAGGTTACGCTTACAATAATTTAGCGAGAGCATATGCTGGTAAAAACGATTTTAAGGAAAGTATAAAATATTTTGAAATGGCAGAAAAATTTAGGAATGACATTGATAAAGCAAACTTAGCGGCGACACTTATAGAAAAATCAGAAGTTTTATTAAAGCAAAACTTAATAGACGAAGCAATTAAGTCTATTGAATTGGGTATTAAATATGCAAAAGAATATAAATATTTAGAATATTTACTAAAAGGCGATTATTTATTAGGGAAAATCTACGATAAAATAAAAGATAATGAAAATTTAGAAAAGGTTTATCTTGAGATTATTGAGTTAGTAAAGAATACTGAAAATAATGACAAGCTCAAAACAATTTACAATGAGTTAGCCATTATGTATTTAAATCAAAATAAGATAGACATGTGTAAAAAATATTTGTCATTATCAAAAAAATTAAATTAATTGGAGGTTTTTACTATGAAAAACAAACTAATTAAAACTTTGGCTATGGCACTAGGATGTTTAATGCTGACACTAACAATATCAACGGGGGTATTAAATAATAATACAACAAATACAAATACTCATGTTGTACATGTTGATCAGGATGCACCAAATGGTTGAATATGATATATCTATTGTAGAAAATATAGCATAGGTAAAATTTAATTGATTTTATATAACCTCTGGGATATAATGAATTCAAGGTTTTTATACGACTATGAAGTTTAAGGACGTGTGGGTTTAAGTCCCATCACCTGCACCAAAACAAAGGTTGAATTTTGAACGTGCTAAGATTATATACATTTAAAATATTAATACGTGTAAATAGTAATATGTTTTAATTTGTAACAATAATTAAAACATATTACTATTTTTTTATATTATAGGTAGTATATAAAATCTTGTATTTAAGGGGGGCTGCATTTATGAAAAAAATAAATTTAAGCATATTGCTTTTGTCATTACTTATAATCCCTTCACTAATGATATACGTAATGCACTATTATATTTTTAGAGACTCAATGTATCTACTAAAAGAATTTTTGTCACAATTGGCATTTTTGCCAATTTATTATATTTTTTCAACCATAATAATTGATAATATTATGGTTAGCAGGGACAAAACAAAGTTAAAGAAAAGTATAAATATGACAATAGGCGTATTCTTTAGTGAATTCGGAAATGATTTTATAAAAATATGCTCCAAATATGATACTAAATTTAATGATTATTCAACAAATTTCAGAATAAATGCTCAGTGGGAAAACTATCAGTATTCAAAGGCGTATAAGTTTATTAATAATTTTCAATTTTGTATTGATATGTACAAGGATGATGTTAGTATCCTCAGTGAATTTTTGCTAAATAGACGTAGTTGTTTAATCGGTTTGTTAGAGAATAATAACTTAGTTGAACATGATACATTTACGGATCTTCTACTGGCAATATTTCATATGTGTGAAGAATTTAAATATCGTGACGCAGCAAATTTGTCTACAAAAGATTATGAACATCTTGCGGTGGATACGGAAAGAGCATATGTTTTAATAAGTAAAGAATGGCTGAATTATAGTAAACATTTAAAATCAGAATATCCACATTTATATGCTTTATCAGAAAGCTTTAATCCTTTTTGTAGTATTGATGAAATATGAGGTAAACTATGTTACTAAAATAAAAAAATTATAAATACGAATAAAAATACTGTGCTAATTGTAGTACAGTATTTCCATTTTAATAGGAATTATATAAATAATAAAAATTTCAACAAAAAAATTATGGGAAAAACATATAAAATATTGAAATATGGTATAATCGAATTAAGTTATAAAAGTAAAAATTGTCATCATAGGAGGAGCCTGGGATAACTTAGCTAAATAAAATTATTACAATTCATTTAGAAGATAAGGAGCGTTAAAATGAAATTTTTTGTGAATTTAGGCGTAAAGAAAAAGCTTATATTAGTATTTTTAGTGATTTGTATTTTTATTGGCTTAATAGGAGTAGAGGGAATATTAAGTTCATCGAAAATTAATAAAGGATCAAAATCTATTTACAGTGATAGTTTGATATCAATTAAGGATTTAGAGGAAATTAAAGGAAATCTAAATGAGATTAGAGCTGATATGCTTAGAACTGTTTTTGAAAGAGATAAAACAAAATTAAATGACCAAATAAATAATGTAAATAATTTAACAAGTTTGGATGTAAAATCTCAAAATGAATATGAAAGTATACCATCCACATCAACAGAAGAGGATAAGGCCTATAATAATTTTAAGAATGATTTAATAAAATATAGAGATGCAAGAACAAAAATTATTGAACTAGTTCAAGCTAATAATTATGATGAGGCAGTTAATGTTTATAATTCACAGCTTGAAGTAATAAGAACATCCATGGTAGAAAATTTAAAACAATGTATTAGCATAAATCAGAAATTAGCTGAGAATGCAAATTCAAATAATATAAATGCATTTAACTCTGCTAAGAAAACGATTTTAGTATGCACATTAGTGTCGTTTCTAATTGTAATTTTTATGGCCTATATATTAAGTAAAAATATAATAAATCCATTAATCAAGATAAAAAGTTTTGCAACCAGATTGTCTTCTTATGATTTTTCCACCCCAATTACTATTACAAGAAAAGATGAGTTTGGGCAAACAGGGGAAAATTTAAATACAGCACAGCAAAATATTAAAGAATTAGTAATGGAAATAATACATAATTCTAGTAATATAAATGAATCTTCTGAAGAACTTTCAGCAATAGTTCAGGAAATAACATCTAAAATAGAAATTATATACGTTTCAACAGTGGAAATAAATAATTCTGTTCAAGAAACTAGTTCTACATCAGAAGAGATAAACGCATCAGTTGAAGAGGTCAGTTCAAGCATGGAAGAATTAGCTTCTAAGGCTATGGAAGGCAGTAATAATGCATCTAAAATCAAAGAAAAAGCAAAACAAGTTCAGATATATGCTAAAGATGTTTTGGAAAAAAGTGGAGGTATTTATCAAGAAAAAGAAAAAAATATATTGACAGCTATAGAAGATGGAAAAATTGTTAGTGAAATAAAAATCATGGCAGATGGAATTGCATCCATTGCGGAACAGACCAATTTACTTGCTTTAAATGCTGCAATCGAGGCAGCTAGAGCAGGCGAACAGGGCAAGGGGTTTGCAGTAGTTGCAGATGAAGTAAGGAAGCTTGCAGAGCAATCCTCACAAACTGTAAATACTATTCAGGGCACTATAATAAAAGTTCAAGACGCATTTAAAAATT
The DNA here is from genome assembly GCF_000686725.1 of Clostridium akagii DSM 12554. Taxonomy (GTDB): domain Bacteria; phylum Bacillota; class Clostridia; order Clostridiales; family Clostridiaceae; genus Clostridium_I; species Clostridium_I akagii. The sequence goes on from NZ_KK366009.1 coordinate 174,330, forward strand.
TATCAGTAGATAGCAATGATATACTTAAATTCATTAGTGAAAATATTAATCCTGTGCTACAAGAATATGCAAAATCAGGTAAGCAATATGGCGCTGATGGTGAATTTGTAAGCTCAATGTCAGAGGAAATCTCATCTATGTCAGAGGAGATAGAGGCAACAGTGAGTCAAGTTAGTATGGCCATTCAAACTTTGGCAGAAAATGCACAGCTTTCTGCAGAAAGTACTGGAGACATTCAAAATAGTATTGATGAAACATCAAATGCTATTGTGAGAGTGGGAGAAACTTCAAAAACGCAAGAAGAGCTTTCGCAAAAACTTAATGAATTGGTACAGAAGTTTAAATTATAATTTTTTATATTACTTTTGCTAAATTAGGACTATACTATATTTAACGGCACTTATTGTGATGGAACACATAACTCCCTTTAGTACAAGGAAGGGAAGCATATGCATTTTCAGAGCCTATGCATTTTGCATAGGCTCTATTTAAAGACTATAAGTACACTACATAAATAAAAAATACAAGGAGGGAATTAATTATGAAAATTGGAATTATAGGAGCAAGTGGAAAAGTAGGTAGCCTTATATTAAAAGAAGCAAAAGACAGAGGACATAATGTAACAGCCATAGTAAGAAATGCATCAAAACTTATTGATAAAAATCTTACTATATTAGAAAAAGACGTATTTGAATTAAAATCAGATGATTTAAAACTATTTGACATTGTAGTAAATGCATTTGGTGCACCTGTTGGAGAAGAAGGACTTCATGTATTAGCAGGAAGAACTTTAATAGATGCAATGAAAGGAGCGCCTAATACAACATTAATAGTTGTAGGTGGTGCAGGAAGTTTGTTTGTGGATGAAGAACAAACAACTCGGTTACTAGAAACACCAGAATTTCCTAAAGAATTTTTTGCCACAGCATTTAACCAAGGAAAAAATCTTGAGGATTTACAAGCTACTAGGTTCATTAAATGGACATTTATTAGTCCAGCTGCATTTTTTGACCCAATAGGAAAAAGGACAGGTACTTATAAAACAGGTAAGGACAATATGATTCTGAATTCAAAAGGAAAAAGTTATGTAAGTTATGCAGATTATGCTATTGCTGTTGTAGATGAAATAGATAGTCAAGACCATATAAATGAGAGATTTACAGTTGTTTCAGAAGCAGAGTAGTAATAAACACTCTAACAATATGACATAAACTATTGAGGAATTTCAGTGGTTTGTGTCATTTTTTTTTGTATGGTAAGGTATCATAAATAATACTGGATAAACTAATTATTTTTTTACCTTTGTTTACAGTTTGGCAATATTTCTATTATAATATTATGGAATATATGATTTCTAAATTTAGGGTGGTTTGCGTTATGGATAAAACTATACTTGTTATTGAAGATGAAGAAGATATAAGTGATATAATAATCCATTATATTAAAATGGAGAGTCAATAATAAAGACGGTTTTTGGTGTTGGATATAAAATGATATGAAATTATTGATTATGATAGAAGGTGCGAATATGAGGATGAAATTTTCAATTAGATATAAATTCACCATAGGATTTCTTCTTATTTTTTGTCTGTGTTTTACATTCATCACCATATTCATAAATAATATAGTTATAGTAAATAATGAGAAAGTAATAAGTAATGAGCTACTAAGTTCACAAACAGACATAAATACATATCTTAAACAGTTTCTTATGATAAATAGTATAAAATCTAATTCAGGTGAATTTGAAAAAAAATCTAGCGATATAGGGGCTGCGTTATCTTCCAAGCTAAACACTAGAATTGTATTATATAAAAAAGATGGAAGTTTACTTTTAGACACGGATAATAGTAATGGAAATATGTTTTCAGATTCTGGAAAGTTAATAACAGATAGTTTTATGGATTTAAAGTCCGCAGTAAAGGGACAATCTGCATATAAGATTGTAAAGTTAGATAAGACCTATAAAGTTATTTTTTCAGAGCCTTTGTATATAGATAAAACTACATTGGGAGTTTTAAGGTATACAGTAGATTATACAGAATTGTTTCAGAATGGTAATAATCTTGTGATTAAACTAAAGGTTTTTATGCTATTCATGTTTTTTATATTTTCCATACTTCTTTCTACCAAAATCATTATTCCAATCATTAAATTAAACAAAAGTGCAAAAGAGATCAGTAATGGTAATTTTAATATTGATGTATTTATAGAATCCAATGATGAAATTGGAGAATTAGGGCAAAGTTTTAAAATAATGAAGGGGAAAATAAAAGAACAAATAGAAACTATAAAAAAAGACAGGGATGGTTTAATTAAACTAGGGGGACATAGAAAGGTGTTTTTGATAATGCCACTCGCGAAATGAAAACTCCATTAACAATAATAGATGGATATGCCCAGATGATTTTAGATGAATGTAACGCCGATGAAAAACTTATTATTAGTGCTGCGTCTAAGATAAAAAGGCAATCTAATAAACTTAATCACGTAATTGTAGATATTTTAGAGATGGTGGAAAAAAAATATTATTTCTTACAGGTAGAAAAGCTATAGAAAAAAATAGCTACACATTTTATGATGAACAGCAGGTGAATATCATTAGTTTTAAATAGGGAAAATTACTATTTAAAGATTCAGATAGAACAAAAGCATCTATTTAGTTAGGTGCTTTTGTTATGATTAAATTTAAAGTAAATTCATTTAAATAATAATGCAACAATGATATAATTATCAAAGGTGAAAAAAATTGTGAAGGCGTAATGAACCATTCTCTTATGCCATGAGAAAAAAATTGTATAGGTATCTTTGTAATTGGGCATTTAAAACGAGTTGTAAAATAAAATTTTAGGAGATGGCATTATGAATTATAAAGTTGTGTATTTTTCAAAAACTGGGAACAGCAAAAGGGTTGCAGAAAAGATAGGTGATAAGCTTTCTTGTGAGGTTACAGAAATTACAGATAACCAAGATTGGAAGGGTGTTTTAGGATTTTTAAAAGGCGGATATTATGCTATGACAAAAAAGAATGTTGAAATAAAAATCAATAAGAAATCAACTGATGCCGATGAAATTATTGTAGTTTCTCCATTATGGGCTAGCGGCGTAGCACCTGCAATTAAAAGCTTCTTAGAAACTACCAAACTAGATAAGGTGCATTTAGTTGTAACTTCTACAGGAAGTAAAGTAAAAGAACGGGAAGGTTTTAAATCAGTTAGCGATGTTGTTAAGAAGAACAATGATGAAGATGCTGTCATTGATAATCTTATAAAAAGTTTAGTATAAATTAATTTTTTGCAAGTAGTATATATAGTTGGAATGGAGTAATATATGTTTTTAATAATTGATAATTATGATTCTTTTGTATATAACTTGGCAAGGTATTTTGAGGAAATAAATGAGAAAGTACTTATTTATAGAAATGATAAAATTTCAGTTGAGAAAATTAAAGATATAAATCCTGAAGGAATAATAATTTCACCAGGACCCAAAAGTCCAAAAGAGGCAGGAAGTTGTCTTGAAATTATTGAGCAATTTAAAGAAAAAATACCCATACTAGGAATATGCCTTGGTCATCAAGCAATTGCTCAGTGTTTTGGTTGTGAGATAATTAAAGGAATAAAACCTGCCCATGGAAAGATAAGTGAAGTGTTCCACAATGGACAGGGTGTTTTTAAAGGTATTAAAAACCCTTTTAAAGCAACAAGATATCATTCGTTGATTGTTAAGACTTGTACTTTGCCGAGTACATTATATGTCACGGCTGAAACTAAGGATGGGGTTATTATGGGAATAAAACATAATAAATATTGTTTAGAAGGTGTTCAGTTTCATCCAGAGGCAGAGTTAACTGAATTCGGGCATGAAATCCTTGAGAACTTTGTGAATGAGGCAAGAATATATAACAATGTACTTGAACAAAATAAACTAGTATATAATGACTAGTTTATTTTGTTTTTACATGTCTAATTCTAAGAAATAGATTGGAGACAAGCAATTTGAAAGTAATTTTAGAGAAAATAGTTACGAAATTAGAACCATTTGAACTATATTCTGTATTTAAAGAAGAAATCAATACAGTGTTTTTGGATAGTGGAAGAGATTATGAGATTATAGGTAGATATTCTTTTATTGGGGTTAATCCTTTTATTACAATCAAAGAAAAAGCTGGTATTGTATGGATAGATGGAGTAGAGGTTAAAGGGGACATATTTTATAATTTGCAAAAAATACTACAAAAATATAAGATCGAGAATTACACCGAAATCCCTTTTATAGCTGGGGGAATTGGATATTTAGCATATGATTTGGGGAGAGAAATTGAAGTTTTACCTAGCAATGCATTAGATGATGTTATAATTCCACAGGTGTATTATAATTTTTATGACAATTTGATTATTATAGATAATTTAAAAAAACAAACGTTCGTATCGGCACTTGGTATTTTAAATGGAGCTATGGAAAGTATTGAAGATATAAGAATAAAAATTCGAAACGGTAAAGAAGTTGAATATAAATCGGTAACAAAAATTATAAAAAAGGAAAATTTTAAATCTAATTTTACTAAAGAAAAGTATTTAGAAGCAGTTGATAAGGTTATAAACTATATAAAAAATGGAGATATATACGTGATGAATTTAACTCAAAGATTTCATTGCGATTATATAGGTGATTCTTATGAACTTTACAAAGACTTAAGGAATATAAGCCCAGCTCCTTTTTCTGCGTATATGAAATTAGAAGGTTTTGAGATAGCGTGTTCTTCACCAGAAAGATTTTTAAATGTGGCTAACAAAATAGCTAATACTAGACCAATTAAAGGTACAAGGCCAAGAGGAACAGACCCAGAGCAGGATGATTTATTGATTCAAGAACTTAAAAATAGTGAAAAAGAAAAGTCGGAACTTCTTATGATAGTGGATTTAGAAAGAAATGACTTAAGCAAGGTATGCCAGCCTAATTCAGTTAAAGTAACTGAGCTTTATAAAATTGAAACATATTCCACAGTACATCATTTAGTGGCAAATATAACGGGTAGACTAAAAGATCAGTATAATGTTATTGATTGTATTAAGGCTTGTTTTCCAGGAGGATCAATTACTGGAGCACCTAAAATACGATCCATGGAGATTATTGAAGAATTGGAGGATGTTCGAAGAAATCTTTATACAGGATGCATTGGGTATCTTGGTTTTGATGAGAGCACAGATTTAAACATAGTAATAAGAACTATTCATTTAAAGCAAGGTAAAGCTTATTTTGGAGTAGGTGGAGGTATTACTTATGAATCAGAACGTGAATTTGAGTATGAAGAGACATTACAAAAGGGAATTGCATTGATGAGAGTACTTAGTAATGGAGAGGATTAAATGGTAATTAACTTAATAAATTGTGATAAGAAGAAAGTAGAATTTGATAGTGGATTTTATTTTGGAAAAGGATTATTTGAGACGATTTTAGTTTTGAAGAATCCGGCTTTTTTAGATGAACATTTAAATAGACTAAATCAAGGATTAATAAAATTAGGAATTAAAAATATAGTTTCTAAAGAAATGGTGCTGGAAGAACTTCATGGAGTGGAAAATTGTGCTGTGAAGATAATGGTATCAGATAAAAATATAGTTTTTACAAGAAGAGATTTATCATATACAAAAAATCAATATGATATGGGGTTTAAAGTTAAACTAAGTAAGTTAAAAAGGGATCCACAGAGTCATATGGTTTACTTAAAAAGTTTTAACTATATGGATAATATCATTGAAAGAGAGCTAGCAATAAAAGAAGGCTATGATGAGGTCTTATTTATGAATACTGAAAATCTATTAGGTGAAGGTAGCATTTCTAATGTTTTTGTAATCATGGAGGATTCTATATTAACGCCATCAATTGAGTGCGGAATTTTGAACGGAACAGTGAGAAATTTTATTATTAGAAAATTAGGGATAAAGTATAATATCATAGAAGGTAAGTTTTCGTTAGAAAAAATAAAAAAATGTAAGGGTATGTTTATTACTAATAGTTTGATGGGAATAATGTGGATAAATTCTTTTAATGAAATAAACCTTATGAAGACCAAGATTTATGAAGAAATAAGGAATTTTTATGAAGACTTTGAAAAATAGTAATTTGTCTTAGGTTATACTGTTGTTTTTCAAAGAAAGTGTTATAATAAGCTTTGTGAATAATAATTTATACTTGATTTTAAAAGATCAAAAGTAAGGGAAAAGAAAATAGATTAAGGGTGGTACAAAATGAGAAATATTAAAATGACAGTTCAGTATGATGGAAGTAGATACAATGGGTGGCAAAAACAAAAGCAAGGAGAATCAACCATTCAATTTAAAATAGAAGCCGTATTAACTAAAATGGCAGAAGAAAAGGTTATGGTAGTAGGATGTGGAAGAACTGATGTAGGAGTTCATGCTGAAAATTATGTAGCGAATTTTCATACTAATTGTAAGTTTACTATTGATACTATGCTTGACTATTTATATGAGTTTTTACCTGAAGATATAGTAGTGAAATCTCTAGAAGATGTTGGGGAAAGATTTCATGCAGGATATAATGTGAAATCAAAAACTTATGTTTACACAATAAATAATAATAAATTTAGAGATGTGTTTACTAGAAGGTATGTTTATCAAATTGAAGAAAAATTAAATTCAAATGAAATGAAAAAAGCAGCAGAAGTATTAATTGGGGAACATGATTTTAAGGGGTTCACAAACTTAAAAACCGACACTAAAACTACTATTAGAACTATAAATTACATAAATATAACACAAACAGATGGCATAATAGAGATAGAATTTAATGGAGATGGATTTTTACTTAATATGGAAAGAATTATTGCTGGTACGCTAATAGCAATAGGTAGTGGCAAGATTAAAATCTCTGATGTTGAAAAGGTATTAAATGAAAAGAAAAGAGAAGAATTTGGGCCAATTGCTAAGGCTAAAGGACTATGCCTTAAGAGTGTTGAATACTAAAAAAATCAGTGATAAGGTACACAATTTGGCATTTGTAATGTAAAACTATTTGTAATTATTGTAAATGGTTAGGGATGTAAGTAGATTTGTTCACACAAATCTACTTACATCCCTATTTTATTGAAATTTGTGATAATGCATGAATTTACTTCTTGTATTGTAACTCATAGGGTTCCATCATTTGCATCATCCACGGCTTGAATTATTTCATCCATAGTATTCATAACAAAGGGACCATAACGAACGATTGGCTCATTTATTGGATCAGCACTCATAAATAAGAAACCTGCGTCTTTTCCTTGAACGCGTACTTTGTCAAAATCAGAAATAATAGCCATATTTCCAGCAGTAACTTCTATTTCTTTATCTGCAATAATTTTAACTTTTCCAGTATGCACATAAATTAAATTAGTTATGCGAAGCTCTTTTTCAAAAGTGCCATGGGTTAATCTCACATCAAAATAATTTACTGGAAAAATTAATTCAATAGGGCCGACGGTACCATTATAATCACCAGAAATAATTTTTACAGTAACACCATCTTCTTTAACTAAAGGCATAGTTGCATTGGTTAAATGCCTGTATTTGGGAGCCATCATTTTATCTTTTGCAGGCAGGTTTATCCAAAGCTGATATCCCCAAAGCTGGCCATTTTCCATGGCAGGCATCTCTTCATGAATAATACCTTTGCCAGCTGTCATCCATTGAACTTCACCAGCATTTAAACTTCCATGGTGTCCTTTGGAATCCTTATGTGTAAAGCTTCCTTCTACCATATAGGTTATAGTATCAAAACCTCTATGGGGATGCATAGGAAATCCAGCAATATAATCATTTTTGTCCTCACTTCTGAACTCATCTAGTAATAGGAAGGGGTCAATATCTTCTAACTTCTTAGTTCCAATTACACGATTTAGATGTACACCTGCACCATCGGTAACATTTTCACCATAAACTACTTTTACCATTTTGAACACTTCCTTATTATTTAATATTATTAAGTTACTTTATATTAGTATATTACAATAAGTGTTTATAAATGTCAAGGAAATTCAATAAAGTAGCGATATAAAACTAGAAGGAAAAATTTTCAAAAGTCCATATTTTTTAAAAGGTAAGAATGTTGTTTTATGTTATAATACAAGTATATATATAATTTTTTATATGTAATCAATAGTAAGAAAGGAAGCAGAAAAAAATGAGAATATTAGCGTATAGTCATAGAAAAGATGAAACTATATACTTTGAAGAGTTCATGAAAAAATACAAAATCGAAGTTGTGTTATGTGATGATGAACCAACAATGGACAATGTAAATTTGGCAAAAGGATTTCAGTGTATAAGTATTATAACTACTGAAATTAATTCTGAATTGATAGATAAATTTCATGAAATTGGAGTGAAATTTATATCTACTAGAACAATAGGATATGATCATATAGACATAAAAAAAGCTAAAGAAATAGGCATTGGGGTGGGGAATGTGACCTATTCCACAAATAGTGTGGCTGATTATACAATTATGATGATTCTTATGGCAACACGAAAAATGAAAGCTATTATTGAAAGTAGCAATGTTCAAGATTATTCGTTAAAAGGTGTTCAAGGTAAGGAATTGCATAACTTAACAGTAGGTATTATTGGTACCGGAAAAATTGGGAAAATGGTAATTAAGCATTTAAGTGGTTTTGATACAAAGATGTTGGCTTACGATTTATATGAAAATGAAGAGACTAAGAAATATGCAGAGTATGTATCATTAGAAAAACTTTTTACAAGCAGTGATATTATTACCATGCATGTACCTGCAACAAATGATAATTACCATTTAATTAATAAAAAAGCTATAAAGCTTATGAAAGATGGCGTATTTATTATTAATACAGCTCGTGGATCTCTTATTAATACTGATGATTTAATTGAAGGTATCGAAGAGAAAAAAATTGGTGGAGCGGCATTAGATGTCATTGAACATGAAGGAGATATTTATTATAAAGATTTGAAAGGTCAAATATTAGCAAATAGAGAGCTAGCAATTTTAAGATCTTTTCCCAATGTAATATTGACGCCCCACACAGCATTTTACACTGACCAAGCTGTAAGCGATATGGTAGAGCATTCTATTTTAAGCTGTATTTTATTTATGGAAGGAAAAGAAAATCCTTGGAAAGTTACTATTTAAAATTAGGGATTTTATTGACAATAACATAAACAAAGATTATGATAAAAAATAAGTAAGTGTTTATTTTTTTATTTGATGTACAGTGATAATGCATAATTAAATCAAGTATATAATTTTCAACATAATACATAATAAGCAATGAATGGAGGAAACACTAGCAGATGAATAACACATATGATTGTCTAGTAATAGGCTGTGGACTTGCAGGTGCGGTGATATCTAGAGAACTTGCAGAGACACAAGGAAAAAAGGTATTGATAATTGAAAAAAGAAGTCATATTGGAGGCAATACATACGATTTTTTAAATGAAGATGGTATACTAGTTCATAAATATGGACCTCATATATTCCACAGCGGGAGCAAGCGAGTATTTGATTATATTTCCCGCTTCACTCAGTGGAGAGATTACTCTCATGAGGTTCTTGCGGATATTCATGGGACACTTATGCCAGTTCCATTTAATCTAAATTCTCTTTATATGGCATTTGATTCTGAAAAGGCAAGTAGACTTGAGAAAAAGCTAGTTGCTACTTATGGCACGGATAAGCGACTGACAATTTCACAATTGCGGGATCAGACAGACAGTGAACTAGTTGAACTTGCTGACTTTGTTTACAACAATGTATTCCTCCACTATACTGAAAAACAGTGGGGTGTTACTCCTGACCATATAGATCCATCAGTTATAGCAAGAGTTCCTATACTAATTTCACGTGACAATAGATATTTTCAGGATAAATATCAAGGAATTCCGTCTAATGGGTATACTTCACTTTTTGAGAAGTTACTGAAGCATCCTAATATAGATTTACAACTTGATACAGATGCAAATATGGTTTTAAAGATGATTGGTAATGATATACTTTTTAATGAAAAACCATTTAAAGGAACAGTGGTATACACAGGTGCCTTGGATGAGTTTTTTGACTGTCGTTTTGGTAGGTTACCTTATAGAACGTTAGATTTTTTATTTGAAACACATGATATGACTTGGTATCAGTCAAAAGGCACTATTAATTACACAGTGGATAAGCCATTTACTAGAATTACTGAATTCAAGCATTTAACGGGCCAGAATATTCAGGGAAAAACTACTACTATGAAGGAATATCCAAGGGAATACACAGGCAATGAAGGTGAAATACCATATTATGCTATACTTAACGACGAAAATTTTGAGCTTTACAGAAAATATAAAAAGCTTACAGAGGGATGCTCTGATTTTCATTTACTTGGTAGGCTAGCAGAATATAAATACTATAACATGGATGCAATCATTGAATGTGCGTTAAAACTAGCGGACCATATGATTGGCGTAGAGAAAGGAAAAGATTGATGAAGATAATAACATTTACAGTACCCTGCTATAATTCAGCAGCGTACATGGATCATTGTATAAAGACACTAATTCAAGGTGGAGAAGATGTAGAGATAATACTTGTGGATGATGGTTCTTCTGACGATACAGCTAAAATTGCTGATTATTACGCTAGCAATTACCCTAGCATAATAAAGGTTATACATCAAGAAAATGGAGGACATGGGGAGGCTGTAAATACTGGCATTAAAAATGCAAAAGGTTTATACTTCAAAGTTGTAGATTCTGATGATTGGCTAGATGTTCCTGGAATGTTAAAAACTATATCCGTTCTAAAGGAGCTTCAAGGGCATGAAAAACAATTAGACATGATGATTTGTAATTATGTATATGAGCATTCAGAGGATAATACTAGCCATACGGTTAATTATAAAAACGTGTTGCCACAGAACTGCTTGTTTGGATGGAATGATGTGGGCAGGTTTAGGGTGTCACAGTACATTCTTATGCATTCTGTGATTTATAGGACAGCACTTTTGCATGAATGCGGACTTGTGCTACCTAAACATACTTTTTATGTGGACAATCTTTTTGTTTATCAGCCATTGCCATATGTTAAAACACTTTATTATATGGATATTGACCTTTATAGATATTTTATCGGCAGATCAGATCAGTCTGTAAATGAGAATGTTATGATAAAACGTATCGACCAGCAGCTTCGCGTAAACAAACTTATGATTGATTTTTACTGTAATATGAAGGAAAGACCTAATAAACGTTTAGACAGCTATATGAAAAAATATCTATCGGTGATGATGACAATTTCATCTGTACTGCTTCTGGTTTCTGGAACTAAAGAAAATCTTAAAAAGAAAACAGATTTGTGGTTATATTTAAAGAACAGCGATGAAAAATTATATCGCCGGATGAGATACCGCTTGCTTGGTACAGTATCAAATCTTCCTGGCACTGCAGGAAGAAAACTAACTAAACATGCTTATCGTTTAACGAGTAAGAGGTACAAATTTAATTAAATCATTGATATGGCATCTGAAAGGAAATAGCTAGCCCACACTGGTAGCTATTTTTTTGAAGATGCCTTATTAAAAGCATAATATAGTTGGGTCAAAAATGCCTAAGGGGAGCAAAGGGATGAATATTCAAATTTTTGGCATTAAAAAATCTTTTGATACACAGAAAGCTGAACGATATTTTAAGGAAAGAAAAATCAAGTATCAATTCATAGATTTAAAACTTAAGGAAATAAGCAAAGGCGAATTACAAAGTATTAAATCTGAAATAGGTATCAATAATTTGATAAATAGCAAATCTAAAGAATATAAGAAATTAAATATTGAGTCAATTAGAAGTAGTGACATAAAAGAAGAAATACTTTTAAACAATCCAAAACTTTATATAACCCCCATTGTTAGAAATGGGAAACTAGCTACTGTTGGATATGAACCTCTAGTTTGGGATAAATGGGAATAATAAAAATGACTTTAAAGGTATTGACAATGGTTTTTAATATGTTATTATGTATACAAGAAATCAATGTAATAAATCCATTGACAAGGAAGAGTAGTCATTCTGTTTAGTCAAAGAGAGCTGAGGGTGGTGGAATCTCAGTACGACAACGATTGATGAATGGACCTTCGAGGAGTAAACCGAAATTCTCTTAACTTAGAGAAGAGTAGTGGTTATCGTTTGCCGTACGTTATAACGGATAGAATATTTTAGTATTCGAATAAGAGGTGTTTAACACAATTTAGGTGGTACCGCGGAAGTATCTCCGTCCTAATGTATAATTTAGGACGGAGTTTTTTTATGCAAATTTATAATAATATTTTATTTAAACAAGAGTAATTTATATATTTATCAAAAATAAATCAAATAAAGAGACGGGGAGAAAAACATTATGAATATAAAAAAATTGGTTATAAATTCTTTACTTTTAGCAATAGGTGCAATATTAAGCCAGATGACGCCACCACTTGTTTTGGGTATGAAACCAGACTTCTCTTTAGCATTATTATTTATAATAATACTTTTGAATAATGATTACAAGACTTGCTTATGTACAGGAATTGTTGCAGGGTTATTAGCTGCACTTACAACAACTTTTCCAGGAGGTCAATTACCTAACATAATTGACAAAATAATAACTACCAATATTATGTTCTTATTTTTAATGCCAATAAGAAATGTACTGAATAATCAAATAAAAATACTTATAGTTACTGCGGTGGGGACAATTGTTAGTGGAACTATATTTTTAACTTCAGCGTTTTTTATAGTTGGGCTTCCAACAAGCTTTAGACTATTATTTTTATCCATTGTGATTCCTGCTTGTGTAATAAATACAGTTGTATCAGGTATTTTATTTAATGCAATAAACATAGCTTCCAAAAGAAAAATAGGCATATAGTAAACCTTGTGTTTAGCTATGATAATACAAACACAAAATTAACTATAAATCTTCATAGTTAATACACCAAATTTGGTGATGCTCCAAGTAAGTTTGATTTCCATCAAACTTACTTGGAGCATTTTTATATTTACGCTGCAAAATATATTAAAATCAACGGAGGAAATTTTAATCCTATGTAGAATTAAAATATTAGAGAAGAGGTGTGTATATGTTTGAGGTTTCTATAAATTATAAAGACATAAATATATCTAATGTTGTAATGGATGATTTAAATTGTATACAAAAATGGTTTAATAAAAAAAATAATCTTGTATACTATGGAAATGATGACTATTTAGAAATTAATGAAATTAATGAAATATTTTTAGAATATTATATAAGTGAATCTGAAATTTTTCTTAAAATTCTTAAAGACAACGCTTTGATTGGCATATTTAAAGGAAGAATTGAATTCAAGGATGAAAATATTATATGGATTTCATGTTTTGTTTTAGATTGCTTTTATTTAGATAACAATGAAGGCAATATCATATTGGATAAAATATTGAAATTTTTTTTACATAATTATGGTATAAAGGAGTTTCTCATAGGTATTTCTGTGAAAGAAAAAAAAACATTAAACCTATTAATGAGTAATGGATTTAAATTAGTTAGGATAAGTAATGATTTTTTCATAAATAGCCAGTCTAGTTCAAATGCTATGATAATGAAAAGAAATATATGATGTTAAAACTCAAATTAATGTCGATTTTTTTTTAGAATAATTTCTCTCATGAAAAATATGATTAATAGTAGTAATGTATTGGGAGATGAGAGAATGAGATATACACGATACGATTTAAAAAAGAAACAAGGTGGCAATAAATATTTTATAATAATATTAATAATTATATTATTAGTGGCATTGTCTATTGGTACTGTAGTGTCCAAGCTATTGCTAAAAAATAGTAAATATCTAAATGGAACAGTTAGTAGCAAAACAACCAGTGTGTCTAGTAATACATCAAAGAACTCTGAATATGTTTTTTTGCAAGGTGGGATTTTTTCCAAAAAAGAATATGCCGACGAGCTTACGAAGTCGTTAGGGGCCATTGGAAATCCAATTGAAATTAATGATGGTGGAAAAATAAGGGTTATTTTCGGAATGTACAAGAGGGGAGAATCATATACAAGTGCAGTGAAATTATTAACTGATAATAAGTTTGATAGTAGTGAAATAAGTTATGACATAAATATTGGTGATATATGTAACTCGGAAATAGTAGAAATTATAGATGCTAATTTACAAATAATTAGTAAATTAAATGATAAGGATGTCAAATCCGTACAATTGCAAGCGTTAAAAAAGTGGAAAAACAATTTAAAAAAAGTTGAAGGTGATTATAAAAATAAGAAGGTGCTACTGGAATTAGAAAAGTATATTGATAAGCTTCCAGAAAGCTATAGTAAAAACAATACAAATGATAGTATTCAATTTATGTATACTGAATTTAAAAAAATGGCTAAATGAGAATAAACACAAAAAAAATTGTTAATAACTTGTGAAATACTTGTTTAACGATACATTAAATGATAAACTGTATTAGATGTATAAACAATTTGGGGGATATGGGGATATGTTAGCGAAAAACTCAAAGTATTTCATATTTGTTATTTTATTAGGAGGAATATGTGGAACTATTTTAGGTGACTTAATTGGCACACGTTTTTCAAACTTTGTTTTTTTAAAGAGTGCATATACCATAGGTACAAGTAAACCTCTTATTTTAGATTTAAAAATTATGAGTTTAACCCTTGGAGTAAGTTTTAATATCAATATAATGACTATAATTGGTATAGTATTGGCAATACTATTATATAGAAAACATTAGGAAGTGGAAGAATGAAATTTATTCTAGCATCAGCTTCTGAAAGAAGGATAGAGCTCCTTAGTAGAGTTATCAAAGATTTCAAGGTGATTCCAAGCGATTTTGATGAACAAACAATTAAATTTAATGGTAGTGTACCAGAATATGTTATGAAACTTTCTAAGGCAAAAGCAGAGGCAGTTTCAAGCGCCACCTACGCATTTAGTGAATCTGATGTTACTGTTATTGGTTGCGATACGATTGTATCAATAGATAACCTTATATTAGGAAAACCAAAAGATAAACAAGATGCTTTTAGGATGATCAAGATGTTAAGTGGAAAAGTGCATAGTGTATATACGGGTATTACGATTATTAATGTAAATTTTGATATAATTAAATGTGACTATGCCTGCACGAAAGTTAAGTTTTCAAACTTATCAAATCAGGACATAGAAAAATACTTATGTTTGGAAGAATACGAAGATAAAGCGGGGGCCTATGGAATACAAGGTTATGCTGGGGTATTTGTTGAAGCTATAGAAGGGTGTTTTTATAATGTTGTAGGATTGCCACTTAATAAGCTAAATAAAATGTTTGGGGAGATGGGAATAAATCTATAGAGAAGGTGTATTGTTGGACAATTCGCTTAAACTTTTTGATTTCCCGGAAAATGAACGACCAAGAGAGCGGCTAAAAAGGTATGGTGCTAAGGCTTTGTCAAATTGTGAGCTTTTGGCAGTTATTTTGAGGACAGGAACGTCAAAAAATAATGTTTTGAATTTATGTAATGATTTATTAAAACATGGAAATGGACTTAATGGTTTATTAAAATTAAGTTATAATGAACTAGTTGAAATCCATGGAATTGGAATTGCCAAAGCCATGCAAATAATTGCTTTGAGTGAAATAACCAAAAGATCAAAAACATATGGTTCAGGTGATACATACAAAATCACTAGTTCTAGGGATGCGGCAAATTTAGTAATGGAAGAAATGAAAAGTTACAATAAGGAAATTTTGAAAATTATTTTGCTTAATACTAAGAATATAGTCATTCGTGTATGTGATATTTCTGTGGGAAGTTTGAATTCTTCCATTGTTCATCCAAGAGAGGTATTTAGTGAAGCTATTTTAGGTCATAGTGCTTCAGTTATTATATGTCATAATCATCCATCAGGAGATCCAACACCGAGTTCAGAAGACATTAGTGTTACTAATAGGCTTAAAGAATGTGGTAAGATAATTGGTATAGATGTTTTAGACCATATTATCATTGGCAATGGTGTTTATGTCAGTTTAAAAGAAAAAGGAATTTGTTGATTTTGAAAGGAGAAATTTTAATGGCGTTTTTTGGTATATCTAGAGATATGGGTATAGATTTGGGCACGGCAAATACATTAGTATATGTAAAAGGTAAAGGTATTGTTCTAAGGGAACCGTCGGTGGTAGCAATTAATACAAATACTAAGACAGTTCTTGCTGTGGGAGAAGAAGCAAAACAGATGATAGGTAGGACACCAGGAAATATAGTGGCAATAAGACCACTAAGAGATGGAGTTATTGCAGATTTTGACGTTACTGAAAGTATGCTTAAAAGATTTATATCTAAAGTAACTTCAAAAAGTTCTTTTGCAAGTCCTAGAATAATAGTTTGCTTTCCTTCAGGAGTGACAGAAGTAGAAAGAAGAGCCATAGATGAGGCAACAAAGAGGGCTGGAGCTAGAGAAGTTCAACTTATGGAAGAACCAATGGCAGCAGCTATTGGAGCTGGTTTACCTGTAGAGGAACCAACAGGAAGTTTGGTTGTTGATATAGGTGGTGGTACTACAGAAGTTGCAGTTATTTCACTTGGTGGTATTGTTACTAGCAAGTCACTTAGAGTTGCTGGAGATGAACTAGACCAAGCAATAATAACATACATAAAAAAAGAGTACAATTTGATGATTGGTGAAAGAACCGCAGAAAATGTTAAACTGCAACTTGGTTCAGCATTTAAGACAAATGATGTTGAAGAAACTATGGAAATAAAAGGAAGAGATTTAATATCAGGATTACCAAAAAATATTGAAATTAGTGAAGCTGAAGTTAGAGAAGCATTAAGAGAACCAGTTGCTTTAATAATTGATGCAATTAAACTTACGCTTGAAAAAACACCACCAGAACTTGCTTCAGATATTATGGATAAGGGAATTATGCTTACAGGAGGAGGAGCACTTTTAAGAGGACTTGATAGTTTGATTAATAGTGAAACTCATATGCCAGTACATATTGCAGAAGCACCACTTGACTGCGTAGCCCTTGGAGCAGGAAAAGCTCTTGAACATTTTGATAAAATAAGTAAGAGTAATAGAGGATAAAAATGAAATTCATAAAGAATAAGCTGGCGGTAACAATAATTGTTCTGTCAGTTAGCTTTTTGTTTCTAATTGGGTTCAGCGTTAAGAGACAAAATGCGACATTTTTAGAAAGTGGTGTTGGTGGTGTTTTTACTTCAGTTCAAGGAGTAGTTTATAAAAGTACAAATGGGTTAGCAGATTGGTTCAGTTTTGTAACTCATTTTTCACAGATAAAACAGGAAAACGAAAGTTTAAAAGCAGAGAATATAAGTATGAAGAATAAGGTAGCAGAATATGATGCTTTAAATAATAAATTAACAAGAGTTTCGGCAATGGCAAAATTATTAGCTCCGGGAGCTGCATATGATTATGAAAATTGTAATGTAACTGGTAAAGGAAGCAGCGATGCAGAGGACAGTTTCCTGATTGATAAAGGTTCAAATGACGGTATAAAGATTGATTTTGCAGTAATAACAGAACAGGGACTTGTTGGAAAAGTAATCTCTGTTGGTAAGACTTCAAGTGTTGTTGGTACACTAAACAATGCAAATATTGGAGTTGGCGCAATGGATGAAAAATCTAGAGACAATAGTGGTATAGTAGCTGGTTATGAGGATGATAATAATAATAAGCTAGGAATACTGAGTAATCTACCACAAAATGCTGATATAAAAAAAGGTGATCGGATAATAACGTTTGGTTCTCTGTATCCAAAGGGTATTCCAATAGGTGAAGTTATTAGCGTGGGAAAGGATCCAACTACAGTTAGTACAACTGCCATAATAAAGCCATATGTTGACTTTACAAAATTAGAAGAGGTTTCTGTTGTTATACCTAAAAACATTGATTTAAACGAAATAAAGTACTAGGGTGATTTATATGAAAAAAGTTGTAATTTTAACGATTTTAATTTTTGCTTTGGAAGTGTTGGATAATTCCATGGTTCCATTCTTTTCAGTGTATGGATACTACCCTAGCTTGTTATTCTTATTTGTGATTTCTTATTCAATAATTAATGATAGGTGGTCAGCACTTAAAGTTGGTTTAATTTCAGGTGCATTGCAAGACTTATTTTTTATAAATGGGTTTGGCGTAAATATGCTTGTAAATATGTTACTTTGTGTTTTGGCAGGTGAAATTGGACGAAATTTATTTAAGGAAAAAAGGTTAATACCAATTTTGACAATTTTAGGACTGACTTTTTTTAAGGGCATTCTTGTTTATATAATTTTATATTTTATTGGTATAAAGGTAATGCTATATTCAAGTGTTTTTGTTGCCATATATAGTTTTGTATTAGCTATATTTGTGTATAAGCCTATTTATAGATTATGTCAGAAACCTTACATGATAAAAAAATGGAAATTTTAAAGTGGTGATAAAATGGAAAGAAAAAAGAAATTCAAAAAAATATTTAACAGGTATACTGCTCTAATCGTAATAATGGTTGTTTTATTTGCAATAATAGGTGCACAGTTATATAATTTGCAAGTTGCAAATGGACAATATTATAGTGATACAGCAAATACTAAAGCTCATAAGCTTATAACAATAGCAGCTCCAAGAGGGTTAATAACAGATAAAAATGGAATAGCACTTGCAACTGAAGTACAAAGTTACAACCTTACATATACAGATACAGATGAAGCTGGAACAAAGCTATTTGCAACACTACAAAAAGCATTTAAAATCTTAGATGATAATGGGGAATCACAGACTGATAGTTTTCCGTTAAAGGTCGGACCTTACAGATTTGAATTTACGGCAACCACATCTGCAGAAATAGAAACTATGCAGTTAAGATTTTTAAAAGATCGAGGTTTTCAAGATAGTATATTAAAACACAAATTCAGCAATAAAAAAGAAGCTGATTTAACATCTTCTGAAACTACTGAACTTAATGATGAACTTTTAAAATTAACACCTGAGACAATTTACAATAGTCTTCTTAAGCAATATGGTGTGATAAAAGGAATTTCAAGTTTAAAAATTCAAGCAACTCCAGATGTAATAAGAAAGTACCTAATTGTAAAAGATAGTATAAAAATGAATAGCTTTTCCGGATACAAATCAGTTAATATAGCAAGTAATATAAAGAAAGATACTTCACTTATATTTAAGCAAAGCCTTTCAGAACTACCTGGAATTAATGTAGAAAATCAACCTATGAGGCAATATCCTTATGATCAGTTGGGTTCATCAGTTCTAGGATATATAAGCAAAATAAACCCAGATGAACAGGAAAAGTATTCGGAAAAAGGGTATGATACAAGTTCTGATTATGTTGGGGCAGCGGGAATTGAATCAGCAATGGAAAGTCAGCTTAAAGGCGATAATGGAGGGGATGTAGTTCAGGTTGATAAGCAAGGAAGAGTTAAGAATGAACTTGCAAGTCGTCAGGCATCTCCAGGAAATAATGTTCAGCTTACAATAGATGCAAATGTGCAATATGCCACAGAAAATGCTTTGAGCACTGAAATGAAAACATTACAAGCTGCAAAAACATCAGGCGGCGATCTAGATGTATCAAATGCTACAAGAGGAGCAGCTGTAGCAATAGACATTCATACCGGGGGAATATTGGCACTTGCAAGTCTACCAGGATTTAATCCAAACGATTTTGCTACTTCCCAAGGATTGACAGAAGCTCAAATAGAAAAATACTTTACACCAGACTATGAAAAAATGGCAAAGGCTCAAAATAAACCACAAAGTTTAATTGATTATATGTTTCCAATAGACACTAGTATAAAGGGAAATACCACAATTAGAAAAGATAAATTTGATTATTACCCAAAATACTTGTATAATTATGCAACTATGTCTTTGATACCTTCAGGGTCTACTTTCAAGCCAATGACGGCTATAGCAGGACTTGAAACAGGTGCTATAAATGCCGGGTACACTTATGATGATGAAGCTGTGTTTGATATAGGTGGAGGGCATTTGCTTCCATTTAAATCAGATGGGCCACATGGGCGGGTAAATGTAGTAAGCGCAATACAGTTATCAAGTAACCCATTTTTTATGAGTGTGGGAGGATTATTAAGAGCAACAAAATCTGGAGATGATACTTTAGCTAAGTATGCATGGCAGTTTGGACTAGGAGCTGATCCGAGTTTTAAAAATCCGGGCACAGGAATAGAGATAAATGAAAATTTTGGGCAGGTATATAATACTGTTTCTCAGAAAAACAACTCAGCAATCCAATTTCTTTTAAATATTGAAGAGGATTTAACTAATGGAGTTGTTGCAGGAACGGGAGGAAAACTTCCCCAACTAGATTTATATGACAGAGATAATGATATTAATATTAGTGCTAATGGTAAAAAACTTTCAGAAATAAAAACTGAAATTAAAAAGGATATAACGGACTCTGTAAAAAATGGAACTTTTTCAAAGACCAACTACACGGATTTGTTTAAGCAATTAGTTGATACGGATCCTAAGTATAAAGGTAAAAATATCACTGATAGTGACGTGCAAGCAGTGGTGAATGATGTATACTACGAGGCAGTACAAACAGGCCACGGTTCTTTAAGTCTTCCATATAATATTTATGAGGCTTCTATTGGGCAAGGAATGAACAATTTCACACCGCTTCAACTTGCAAATTATGTAGCAACTATTGCAAATGGTGGCACAAGATATAAACTTCATTTGGTTGATAATGTAAAAGATTCTAGCGGAAAGATAGTTTCTACTACAAAACCAGAGGTTATAGACAAAGCAGATATGAGTGCTACCACTAGGGCATTAGTTATGCAAGGCATGAATGGTGTTACGGCTCAAGGTGCAGGCGGTCAAGCGGGTACAGCTTATCCAGCACTTGGGAAATTCCCCATTCCTTCAGGCGGTAAAACAGGTACGGCGGAGTTTAGTACACCTGAAATCCAAGGCAAAGTTGGTAGAGGAGATTATGGGTATTATGTAGGATATGCACCGGCTGATAATCCTCAAATTGCCATAGCTGTAGTAATATTTGATGGTGGTTATGGTAGTGATGTTGCCAATGTTGCTAGAGGTATGTACGAGGGCTATTTTAAAAATGACCCTCGAATGGCAAATTACAGCTATGATATTGATACACAATTGAAACCTGTAAATTAAAGAATTCCATCAAGAAGTTGCGCTAAAATAGAATTTAGATTTTATTTTAACGCAGCTTCTTTTTTATTACCGCCAAATTCATGAAATATATGCAAAAAAAAGGATTTTTAGAATATATGTTGAATTATGTATATGTAACACTAAAAATCCTGTATTGCATTCTAATGGAAAGTTGAAAGTGGTGATAAAATGGAAAGAAAGAAGATGTTAAAAAAAATACTCAATAGGTATACTGCCTTAGCTATAATAATGTTAGTTTTATTTTTAGTGCTAGTGGTAAGACTGTATAATTTACAAGTAACAAATGGACAGTATTATAGTGATCAGTCAAATACAAAATCGCATAAGTTTATAACAATAACGGCACCAAGAGGTTTAATAACAGACAAAAATGGAATTAATCTTGCTACTGACGTGCAAAGTTATAATCTTACATATACTGATACTGTTGATGCTAGTAAAAATTTATTTACAACACTACAAAAGGTATTCAAAATTTTAGATGATAATAAAGAGGTGCAAACCGATAGTTTCCCTTTAAAGATAGAACCATATAGATTTGAATTTAATACAAGTAATCCTAATGAAGTACATACTATGCAGTTACGATTTTTAAAAGATAGAGGCTTTCAAGATGACATATTAATAAAACAATTTGATAATAAAAAGGAAGCAGAATTAACGCCTGATCAAAAAAATAAGCTAAATAATCAACTGTTAAAGCTAAAACCTGAAGAGGTTTATAAAGAACTTCTTCAGCAGTATATTTTTCAACTTAGTTCAATTGACAATAATGAGATAAAAACTGGTAAGCTGAAATTTTTAAAAAAAGCCGGTTTTCAAAATAAGATATTGAGGAATAAATTTGGCAATAAGAGGGAAAAAGAATTAACTTCAGAAGAAACTACAGAGTTGAATGATGAACTATTAAAAATAACGCCAGAAGATGTTTATAATGAATACCTTGATGAATATCTTACTAAAATGGGAGCTATAAATTCCAATATAAAGGCAACGCCAGAAGAAATAAGACGTTATTTGATTGTAAATGATGCTATAAAAATGAATAGCTTTTCTGGATATAAATCCGTTAATATAGCAAGTAACATAAAGAAAAATACATCACTTATATTCGACCAAAGCCTTTCGGAACTACCGGGAATAAATGTAGAAAATCAGACCATGAGAAAATATCCATATGATGAACTTGCTTCATCGGTTTTAGGATATATAAACAAAATTAACCCCGATGATGAAGAAAAGTATTCTGAAAAGGGTTATGATACAAGTTCTGATTATGTTGGATCTTCAGGAATTGAATCTGTAATGGAAAGTGAGCTTAGGGGAGAGAACGGTACAGATGTGGTGCAGGTTGATAAGCAAGGCAGAGTGAAAAATGAACTTGCAAGTCGAGAGGCTTCTCCTGGAAATAATGTTCAGCTTACACTTGATGCAAATCTTCAGTATGCAACAGAAGAAGCGCTTAACAATAAAATGAAGCAATTACAAGCACAAACAAAGCTATCAGGTGGTGATGTAGATGTATCAAATGCCACAAGGGGAGCCGCTGTGGCCATTGATATTAATACTGGTGGAATACTAGCACTTGCAAGTGATCCAGGGTTTAATCCCAATGATTTTTCAACCTCCCAAGGATTAACGGAATCTCAAATTGAAAAATATTTTACTCCGGATTATGAAAAAATGGCAAAAGCTAAGGGGATGTCACAAAGTGATATTGACTATAGATTCCCAATAGACACAAGTATAAGTGGAAATACTACAATTAGAAAAGATAGTTTTGATTATTTTCCTAAACCATTGTATAATTATGCAACTATGTCACTTGTACCTCCGGGTTCTACTTTTAAACCAATGACAGCAATAGCAGGACTTGAAACGGGAGCAATAAACGTTAACACAATTTACCCAGATCAGGGTTTTTTTGATATGGGAGGAGGAAACATTAACCATTTTTACTCAGATGGGCCACTTGGTAACGTAAATCTGTTAAGTGCATTAGAATTATCCAGTAATCCATATTTTATGAATGTGGGCAAACAATTAAAGGCCAAAGCTGGAGATGATATTTTAGCAAAATATGCATGGGGTTTTGGATTAGGAGCTGATCCAAATTCAGCTAGCCCTGGGACAGGAATTGAAATAAGTGAAAATTTTGGTCAGGTTTATAATATTAAATCTCAGAAAAATATATTAGCAAAGGAAGATATTATAAATATTGAGCAAGATTTAACTAGCGGGGTTGGTGCAACTGGAGGAAGGTTTCCAAGCATAGATTTGGAAAATAGAGATGGCGATGCTAATATTAAGCACAATGGAAAAAGTCTTTTGGAAGTAAAAACGGAAATTAAAAATGATGTACAAAACTCTGTGAGAAATGGAACTTTTTCTAAGAGCAATTATGAAGATTTATTTAAACAGCTTATAGCAACAGATCCTAAGTATAAAGAAAAAAATTTCACTGATGGAGATTTGCAATCAATTGTTAATGACATAAACTATCAGGCAATACAGTCAGGATATGATTCTATAAGTCTTCCATACAATATATATGAAGCGTCTATTGGTCAGGGTATGGATAACTTCACACCTCTACAGATGGCAGATTATATTGCAACTATTGCCAATGGTGGCACAAGAAATAAACTTCATTTAATTGACAATATAAAAGATGCTGATGGTAAAGTCGTGTCTGCTACTAAAACTGAGGTATTAGATAAAGCAGATATGAGTTCGGCAACTAGGAGTGCAGTCATGAATGGAATGAATGCAGTTACTTCGGGCATAGGGGGTAAGATGGATGGTACTGCACAGGCAGCTCTTGGGGATTTTCCTATAAAAACAGGAGGTAAGACTGGTACTTCAGAGAAAGCCGATCCATCTATACAGGCTAAGCAGGGTAGATCAGATTATGCCTGGTTTGTTGGTTATGCACCAGCTGACGATCCTAAAATTGCAATAGCTGTAGTTATATTTGATGGAGGTTATGGTAAGGATGCTGCCTACGTTGCTAAGGGTATGTATGAGAGCTATTTTAAAAACGATCCACGAATGGCAAATTATGCAGACGACTTTGACATGAGCCTTAAGCCAATAAATTAAATCACGATGCATCAAGTAGTGAGAATTTTATAAGATGAACTTTTATAGTGTATAATGAAGATATATAAAAAAAACAAAGCGAAACTTTAACGTAAATTGATAAAATTAAATTAGATATCTGATTTGAAAGGAAGCAGAATATGCTAGTAAATAAAAAAATAATAGGAGAAAAAGTTTCCCTTGCGTATATAAGCATGGGGGATGCAGATAATTTAGCTAACTGGTTAAATGATTTTAATGTGTCTTTGCCTTTAGGCTATGAGGCGTATACACCTACTTCAGCTGAAAGGATTAGAAATGAAGTCAGCGGAATTATTAATAGCAATCAACATGTATTTTCTATTTTCCATAATGAAAGTAATAAATGCATTGGCAGATGCGCATTGTTTAATATTGATTTTATAAATAGAACTTCAATGCTTAGCATTCTCATTGGAGATAAAAATCTTTGGAATAAAGGATTTGGAAAAGAGGCAATTACACTACTTATTGATTATGCTTTTAATCTGATTAATTTAAACAGCGTAAGGCTTAGTGTATTTTCTTTTAATGAGAATGCAGTAAAGTGTTATAAAAGTGTTGGTTTTAAAGAAGTTGGACGATTAAGGCAAGCTAAAATCATAGGACAAATAAAATATGACTCAATTGTAATGGATATTTTAGCAGAAGAGTTTAGAAGTAGAATAATACCACGATATATAAAGTAGTGGAACTATTATACAATATAAAATACATATGAAAAAGAAGGACTTTTATTATATATGTTGAATTATACATAATGAACGTTAGAGCCTTTGGAGGTTAATATGAGTGAGGACAAGATTCTATTAAAAGGTAATAAAGATGGATTAAATGTAGTAATTGATATGAATAGGTTCAAAGATTTCAATGAAATGCTAGAGATATTGAGAGAAAAACTTTCTAGAGGTAAAAGGTTCTACAAAGGCTGTACATTGAAGATTAGCACACAACTTAAACTTGTAAGAGATAGAGAGCTTAAAAGTTTAAGTGATGTTTTATTTGAAGATTTTCTTGTAAAAGATTGTATATTTGAAGATACTGAGGAGAAACCAAGCAAAGTATTTTCAGGAATATATGAGGGGAAAACCAAATTTATAAAAAAAACTGTAAGAAGTGGACAGATTGTTAATTACCCGGGAAATGTAGTTATAATTGGTGATGTTAATCCTGGATCTGAAGTTTTTGCAACGGGAAATATAATTGTTCTTGGTATTCTTAAAGGTGATGCCCATGCAGGAACCAATGGTAATGATAGGGCTATAATTGCCGCATTTAGACTCGAACCTAATGTTTTGCAAATAGCGAGTACAATTACAAAAGCACCAGAAACCGATGAAAAACCTAATTATCCAGAGGTAGCTAAGATAAAAGATAATACTATAATTGTAGAACCATATTCACCTAATAAGTTTTATTGATTTTTGTACTAGCTTCTTAGTGGTATATTTAGTATAATGGTAGGTAGACGTTGATTTTACTTGATTGTTAAAGATATTTTATATATCTTCGTATATAGTACTGATTCGGACAAATTTTATTAATGGAGGTATATTTCATGGGAGAAGCTATTGTAATAACATCTGGAAAAGGTGGAGTTGGAAAGACTACAACTACGGCAAACATTGGTACTGCACTTGCAGCTATGGGAAAAAAGGTTGTTGTGGTTGACGGAGATACAGGGCTTAGAAATTTAGATGTACTTATGGGTCTTGAAAACAGAATAGTTTTTACACTTTTGGATGTGATTGAAGAGAATTGTAGACTTAAGCAAGCTCTTATAAAGGATAAGAGGTATGAAACTTTATTTTTACTTCCAACAGCACAGACAAGGGATAAAAATGATATAAGCGCTGAACAAATGCTGAAGGTTGTAAATGAATTAAAAAGTGTTTATGATTATGTACTTATAGATTGTCCAGCAGGAATTGAGCAAGGTTTTGAAAATGCTGTAATAGGTGCAGATAGAGCTATCGTTGTTGTAAATCCTGAAGTAACATCAATAAGAGATGCAGATAGAGTAATTGGGAAACTTGATGCAAAAGGCTTAGATGATCATAAACTTGTAGTAAACAGAATTGATATTGAAATGATAAAAAAAGGTGATATGCTAGGAATAGATGATATAATTGATAATCTTGCAATCAAATTAATTGGTGTTGTACCAAATGATAAAGACGTTACAATATCAACTAATAGAGGCGAGCCAATAGTATTAAATCAAAATTCAAAAGCAGGCAGTGCCTTTAGGGATATTGCAAAGCGAATAACTGGCGAAGAGGTTCCCTTTGTATCACTAGATGATAAAGAATCTACAAGCATTGTTACTGCAATTAAAAATTTATTTAGAAAGAGATAGGGGGGAGTATGATGGATTTATTTAGTCTTTTTTCAAGGAAGCCTGCATCCAAGGATGTGGCGAATGAAAGATTAAAATTAATTTTGATTCACGATAGGGCAGACCTATCCCCAGAGCTTTTAGACCTCATAAAAGAAGAAATAATGAATGTAATAGCGAAATATGTGGAAATAGACAATTCTGATGTTGAGGTTAAGTTGACTAAAGTACAGGATGGGGAAGGTTCATCACCGGCTTTGGTAGCTAATATTCCTATTAAAAGAATGAAAAGTAGAACTCAATAAGAGTTTTCTCAAAATGGAAATTAATTTCTATTTTGAGAAAACTTTTTTTTATTATTTAGAAAATTTATAAATAATATTCAAACCCTTTTATCATACAATTTTGTAATAAAATCATTTGATTTTAATATACATGATATTGTATGAATTATAGTGGGAGGAATAAATGGGTAGTTATAATAGTCAATATGAGAATTATTACAATTCTATATCAAATAGAACAAATGTTTCTAGAGGTTTAAAGTTAGGTCAACGTCAAAAAAAATATTTTAATAGAGCAAAAATAATTCAAACAATAAAAGTTCAACTTTTAGGAACTTTGGTGCTTTTTATAGTAGTATTCACGTGTAAAACATTTGTTAATCCACAAACTAAGATTATATACGCCTTTTGTAAAAACAGCATTGATAAAAATTATAATGTAAATTCAATTGTGAATTATTCTAATAGTATTAATGTTAGTAATATTGAAAAGTATATTAAAGCTGAAAATTTTAATGATATAGAGAATAAGGTTGAAAATTTTATTGATAGTGAAAGGGCAAAATTCACGGGTGGAAAAACCATACAACAGCAGATAAATCAAGAATTCGCAGCACCTGTATCTAACAAAGTAGCCATATTTAATGACAGCAAAGGTAGTGGTAAAAAAATACTACACAATGGCATTGAATTTTATATACCACTGAATACAAATATTAATACAGTCTATAATGGGGTTGTTGAGGAAGCGGGGGAGAATAAAGAGGATGGCAAATATATAATTATTGACCATGGAAGTGGCATTGAAACAAAATATGCTCATTTAAATATAATAGAGGTTAAAAAAGGAATCAAAGTTAATAAAAATCAAACAATTGCTAAATCCGGGAATACTGGTGAAGATAAATCCTATAATTTATATTTCGAATTAACATATATGGGAGAAAAACTAAATCCTTTGGACTATATAAAGATATAGTTTTAATGATTTCCAAAGAAATAGGCATGGAGTGATGTTTTGATAAACCTTTGTAAGCAAGTAATACCATATGTTCTTTTGATTTTAGCTTATAGTTTTAATGGAAATTATCTTATGGCATTTATTATGGTAATTTTACATGAATATATTCACTATTTCACTGCAAGACATTTCGGCTATAAGGATGGAAGTGTAAAAATACTTCCTTTTGGCGCTGTGCTAAGGCTTAATAATATTGACCAGGCGTCGGTAATAGAAGAAGTAACAATATTACTGTCAGGACCAATTTTTAATTTAGTACTGGCGGTTATTTTTTATATATTAAGTTTATACCTAAATTATGGAATTTTAAAATCTTTAGTTTTTACAAATGTCTGTTTAGGAATATTTAATTTAGTACCTACATTGCCATTAGATGGAGGTAGAATATTAAGAGCATTATTGTCAGCATTTAAGACTTATCGGGTAGCTAATATAATTACTATAATTACAAGCATAACAATTGGTTGCATATTTATGCTGTATTATATATTTTGTTTTTTTAGGGGACAGATAAATTTTACCTTTGGTATTATTGCTATTTATATAATTTATTATTCAATAAAAGAGAAAGAAAGGATTGCATATATAATTATGAGCGATATTATAAAAAAGAAATTTAGATTTATGAAAAAAGGATATATGAATAATAAAATATTATCAATATATTGTAAAGAAAGTTTATTAAAAGCTCTTAGTCTTGTTGAAAAAAATAGATATATTATACTAATTGTTCTTGATGAGGATATGCAGATGTTAAAAATAATTTATGAAAGTGAAATTATAGAAGGAATTAAGAATTATGGGAATATATCATTAAATGATTATGTTAAGGCATCTGAAAGAAAATAAAACACACAATTTATATTTTATTTTCTTTCAGATTAATAAAAGGTAAAATATATTATGCATTAGCAAACATATATATGTAAAAAAAATAATTATTGACAGTGGCAAATAATGGTGATATTATTTGATTATATCATACACGTTAACGTTAACATATACACAAAATAACATATAAGGGGGAATATTTATGTAAAGCTATTGTTAGTTAGATTTCATTTTTACATAACAATGTTAACGTTAACAAATGAATAGGATAAACTTATTTTATTGGAGGTTAAAGATGTGAATAATTATGGAAAATGGATGTCAGATTCAATAATTGAAAAAAACATTGAATTAACAGATCACTGGGGCTACGAATATGGATTAACTTTAGATGGAATATACCAGATATATAAACAAACAAAGGACAAAAAGTATTTGGAATTTATAATGAAAACTATGGATCATTTTATTAATGAGGATGGAAGTATAAACGGTTACAGAAAAGATGAATACAATATAGATCATTTAAATAATGGAAAAATATTGTTGAGTCTGTACTCGGAAACTAAAAATTTAAAATATAAAAAAGCAGTAGATTCTTTAAGAACGCAGCTAGATGATCACCCACGAACAAAGGAAGGAGTATTTTGGCATAAAAATATATATCCTAATCAGATATGGCTTGATGGCTTGTATATGGGAGCCACTTTTTATGCTAAATATATAAAACAATTTGGGGAATCATCAGAATTTTATGATGTAACAAAGCAGTTTATAATAAGTGAAAAAAACCTAAAAGATGAAAAAACAGGACTTTTGTATCATGCATATGATGAAGCTAGACAGCAACTATGGGCTAATAAGGAAACTGGTTTATCTAAACACTTTTGGAGTAGGTCAATGGGATGGTACGTGATGGCCCTGGTAGATACTTTAGAAGTTATTAGTGAAGATAATAAAGATAGAAGCAGGCTAATTGAAATTTTAAATAATTGCATTTCTTCTTTGCTGAAAATTCAGGATGTGGAAAGTCATGTTTGGTATCAAGTATTAGATGAAGGAGGTAGAAAGGGAAATTATCTAGAAGCGTCAGGATCGTCCATGATTGTATATGCATTACTAAAAGGCGTGAGGAAAGGGCTATTACCTAAAGAATTAAAAAGTATAGCTAAAGAAGCATATAAAGGGCTGATTAGTGAATTTACATTAGAAACCAGAGATGGATACTTAAATTTAAACAAGATATGTTATGTGGCAGGACTAGGTGGTAATGACAATAGGGATGGAACATTTAGTTACTATATAAGTGAACCAATAGTTAGTAATGAACCTAAGGGACTAGGACCATTTGTTTTGGCAGCAGCGGAATATGAACTTATTGAATAGTCAAGTTATTTAAAATTTGCACCATGTAAACGATATCGTTAGGGGGAAAATCATGAATGAAAAATTAAAAATAAGAAATATTCTTGGATACTCAAGCATTAATTTCCTTGGAAGTGGAGCAGCTGGAATGATATCTGCTTGGCTTATGTATTTTTATGTAACTGTATGTGGAATTGGTGCAATACAAGCAGGGCTTATATTTACAGTTGCAAGGCTTATTGATGCTGTTGGTAATCCTATTCTAGGATTTATAAGTGATAATTTTGGTAAAACAAAACTGGGTATAAAATTTGGAAGAAGAAAATTTTTTATGCTTATAGGTATAATTGGAATAGTTATTTTATTTCCATTATTATGGACAAATGGACACACATTTGTTTTCTACTTTATTATTAACTTCCTTTATGAAACATGCTATACATTAATATTTGTACCAGGAACTACACTTCCAGCTGAGATGACCCAAAATGCAGCTGAAAAAGCAAAACTTATTGGAGGTAAATCATACTGTGGTAATATATCAAGCATTATAGCAGCATTTATCCCTGCACAATTTTTCATAATGTTTGGTAAAAACGCACCAAAGGCATTTTTATATACTGGAGTCACCTATGGAATAATAATGGCTTTAGCACTAATCTTTTTTTATTGCAATGTTTATGAGAGGGATCCAAAGACAATCGTTTATGAGGATTCGGCAGGTTCAATAATAGAAATATTTAAAAAACTTGGATTGGATATATCTTCAAGTATGAGGAATAGATCATTTAGACTTCACAGTGTTATGTGGTTTTTGGGAAGTATTTTTAAACAAATAACTGGGGGAGTATTTACCTTCTTTGCAATAGATGTTTTATTGGTATCATCTGTTACAGTAGCAAATATAAATGGTGTTTCAGCAATAGTTTCATGTATCGCTTTATTTGGATATATTATTCTAGCATATAGGTTCGGAGGTCCAAAGGCATTCATGGTGGGATCAGCAATAGTTTTTGTATCTCTTGCAGGTTACCTAGGTATGGTTATTATGGGAAGATCATCATTAATAGTAACTTTATTAGTAGTATTTGCAATAGTTAATATTGCAGGCAAAACTTCTATAGATTTTGTGCCAACTTATCAGATGGGATTTATTGCAGATATAGATGAAGCAATAACAGGTAAGAGAAGAGAAGGAGTATATAACGGTGTAAACAGTTTTTTTGGAAAGATAGCACAAGCAGTAGAATCAGCAGTGCTTGGATTCGCATTGGCAGCCTGTGGTTTTAAAAGTGGAAAAAATATAAAGGTTAGTATGCAACCACATAGTGCTATAGTGGGAATCTGCATAATTGCCATCGCAGTTCCATTTGTATTACTTCTTATAACTTGGGTTGCGGCAGCAAGATTCAAACTTACAAAAGAAAGCCACAAATTATTGGTAGATGAAGTAAATAGGGTTCAGGCTGGAGGTTCTAAAGATGACGTAACTCCAGAAGCAAAGGGAGCAATTGAAGAATTAACAGGGTGGAGATATGAACAGTGTTTTGGAAATAATAATGTAGGATATAAAAAACAAAAATTTGTACCAGGTGAAACAAGAGGAGTCTAGATAGATGGATGAAATAAAGAAGTGGCAGTATATTTGTAAGGCAGAAAAAATAGTAAAAGTTTTAAACCAAAAACATTTTAAAGCATTATATGTGGAGACACCTGAAGAGGCAAAAATAAAATTATTAGACATGATTGAAGAAGGTGCAAGCGTTGCAATGGGTGGATCTACCACACTCAATGAAATGGGAATAGTAGATATACTTAGGAATGGAAACTATAAATTTTTTGATAGATATCAAAAACTTCCTTTTTATCCAGACATAGTGGAGATACACAGAAAATCACTCACAGCAGATTATTTGATAACAGGCACAAATGCTATTACTAAGAATGGTGAATTAGTCAATACGGATTGTACTGGAAATAGGGTTGCTGCAATGATTTTTGGACCTAAAAATGTAATAATTGTAGCTGGCATTAATAAAATTGTGGATAGCATTGATGATGCATTTAAAAGGATAAAGGATATAGCTCCAATGAATTCAAAAAGAATAAAACATGAGACGCCTTGCACAGAAACTGGATATTGTATGGATTGTGATTGTAAAAAAAGAATTTGTAATTTTACTACCATTATTCATAACGGAATTAAATTTGAAGGTAGAATTAAAATAATAATTGTAGCAGATAAATTAGGATATTGATTGGGGGGAACTATTGTGAAAAATGGAATATATTGGAATGAAGATTTATATAAATCTATAGAAAAATCAGTAATGTTAAATCGTCCAAATTTTGATAATAAAATATATTTCATTAATGATGATAAGTATAGTAAATATATTTTAGATACAAAAGAACAATATTTTGTAACATCTGAAAGAGGAGACATAGAACCTACTTGCAAAGAGCAGTTAGTAAAAGATTATACCCATGTTTTTAAAGCTGCTATTGAAGAGTGTTATGAGAAAGGGGGAGGAACGGTAAAGGTATCCTCAGGGATTTATTATACAGGCGCTATAACACTTAAAAGTGGGGTTAATCTAGAACTTGGAGATAATTCTGTAATAAAGTTTATTAGAAATAAAACTAATGCATTTTATCCAATTGTAAACACATTTTGGGAAGGAATAGAGTGCTATAATTTTTCACCATTTATATATGCTATTAATGAGCAAAATATAGCTATAACTGGTAGCGGAATTATAGATGGTCAAGCTGATTACTATAATTGGATGCCATGGAAGTATGGGCATTTTGGACAGGAAAACCAACAAATTATTAGAGAAAAGTTGTTTAAGTGGGCAGAAAACGGTTTTTCGGTGAAAAAAAGAATATTAAGTGATGAGGTGTCCACTCTTAGACCTAGTTTTTTAGAGACTGTTAATTGTAAAAATATATTAATTGAAGGTATAAGTATAATTAATTCACCAATGTGGGAGATACATCCATGTCTTAGTGAAAATATATTGATAAAAGGAGTAAAAATCAAAACTCTTTATTATAACAATGATGGTATTGACCCGGAGTTTTGCAAAAATGTTATTATAGAAGACTGTGAAATTGACACAGGTGATGATTGTATTGCAATTAAGTCTGGAAGAAACAACGATGGAAGGAGAATAAATGTACCATCAGAAAATATAATAATAAGAAATAATATGTTTAAAGCAGGGCACGGAGGAATAACCATCGGAAGTGAGGTGGCTGGCGGAGTTAAAAATATATTTGCAGAGAAAAATATTTTTCATAGTAAAGATTTAGATTATCCGCTTAGAATTAAAACAAATTCTGTTCGTGGGGGCACCATTGAAAATATATATGTTAGGGATAGTATTATTAGCAAAGCAAAGATTGCTGTAATTCATGCTACCATGAATTATGAGGAAAATGATATTGGAGAATTTACTCCAATTATAAAAAATATATTTCTTTCAAATATAAAAACTTCAATTGAAAATAATATAAATGCTGAAAATGGTATTTTCTTAGAAGCTTATAACCGAAGCCCCATAAAAAATGTGTATATAAAAGATTCAGAATTAAATGGAGTGAAAAACACAATTCATGTTAAAAATATAGAGAATATTAAATTTGAAAATGTAAAGATCAATGGAGAAATATGTTCCATTAATTTATGAAAAACTATAAAATGTCTTAGTGTAAAAATAAGTTTTTATTCTAAGGCATTTTTTGTATGCTTCTAAAACAATTTCATTTTACAGCTTAATATGTTAAAATATAAAAATGAATAGCCTAGTAGGGGGAAGAAAAGTTGAAAAAAATAACTGATGATATTTTATATAGAGTAGAAAAGCCGGCACGTTATGTGGGCGGAGAACTTAACAGTTGTATCAAAGATAAAAATGAAGTGGATATTAGATTTGCATTTTGTTTTCCAGACGTATATGAGATAGGTATGTCTCATCTTGGAATGAAAATACTATATCATGTTTTGAATAAAAGAGAGGACACATATTGTGAAAGAGCATTTGCGCCTTGGCCTGATATGGAAAAATTAATGAGGGAGAATGATATCCCTCTTTATACTCTTGAGACAAAGGATCCGTTAAGTGAATTTGATTTTGTTGCATTCACCCTTCAATATGAGATGAGTTATACGAATATTTTAAATATGCTTAATATGTCAGGAATGGAAGTCAGAGCTTCTAAAAGAAGGGAAGAAGATCCAATAATATTATGCGGAGGACCATGTGCGTACAATCCTGAGCCACTACATGATATAGCTGATATATTTTCTTTAGGAGAAGGAGAAGAACACTTAAATGACATATTAGATTTATACAAAAAATTCAAGGGTAAAAGTAAAAGTGAATTTCTAAGAGCAGCATCTAAGATTGAAGGAACTTATGTACCTAGCTTATATGATGTGATTTATAATGAAGATGGAACTATAAAAGAATTTAATCCTAAGTTTGTTGATGTACCAAAGCGAGTAAAAAAACGTATAATTACTAATTTTAATGAAGTGGACTATCCTGATAAAATAATAGTTCCTTACAATGAAATAATCCATGACAGAATAATGCTTGAAACCTTTAGGGGATGTACAAGAGGATGTAGATTTTGTCAGGCTGGAATGGTATATAGACCTGTAAGAGAGAAAAAGACGGATAAATTAGTTGAACTTGCAGATAAACTTATTGAAAATACTGGATATGAAAATCTTTCACTTACTTCGTTAAGTATATGTGATTATTCTGATATTCAAAATTTGGTGTTTTCACTAGTTGAAAAATATAAAAATGAAAATGTTGGAGTGTCACTTCCATCGCTTAGAATAGATTCTTTCTCAGTTGACCTTATAAAGGAGATAGAAAAGGTAAGAAAGACCGGACTTACATTTGCTCCAGAAGCAGGGTCTCAAAGGATGAGAGATGTTATAAACAAGGGAGTAACTGAGAAAAATCTAATTGATTCCGTCTCTGATGCGTTTGTCGCAGGGTGGTCTACAATTAAACTTTATTACATGATAGGACTTCCATATGAAACAATAGATGATGTGAAGGAAATAGCATCCTTATCTGCAAAAGTACTAGATGAATATTATAAAATTCCAAAGCCAGAGAGGAAAAAAGGGCTAAAGGTTACTGTTAGTACATCTATCTTTATTCCAAAACCATTCACACCATTCCAATGGGCACCTATGGATAAAATGACTTCCGTAAGAGGAAAAATCAGTGAACTTAGGAAGACTATGAATGGAAAAATAACTTATAATTGGCATGAAACTCCGGTGAGTTACCTTGAAGCTATATTTGCAAGAGGTGATAGAAAAATGTGCGATGTATTGGTAAAGGCGTTTGAAAATGGTGCTAAATTTGACGCATGGACAGAGTATTTTAGTAATGATGCTTGGATGAGGGCTTTGAAAGATTGCAATGTTGATGGAGATTTTTATGCTTATAGAGATAGAAGTTATAATGAAGTTTTTCCTTGGGATTTCATTGAAATTGGAGTTAATAAAGAGTTCCTTATTGGTGAAAATGAAAAGGCAAAAGAGGCAGCAATTACTCCAGATTGCAGGCTTGGATGTACTAGCTGTGGCGTTAATCTAAAGTTTAAAGAGGGAGAGTGTTTTGAAGGTGCGTTATTCAATAAAATTTAAAAAAGGTCCTGATATAAAATTCGTCGCTCATCTTGATCTTATGAGGGCGTTGCAGAGAACCTTTAAAAGAGCAGCACTTCCAGTGGAATATTCCAATGGATTTAACCCACATATGAGACTTTCCATTGCACAACCTCTATCAGTTGGAATGCATTCCACAGGAGAGTATTTGGATATAGAGTTCGGTGAAGAAGTAGATTGTGAAGAAATTAAAGAAAGATTTAACAAAAAGTCAACAGATAGTTTAAAACTTTTGAAAGTGGTTGGAATAAAAGAATCCTGTGATAAAGATGGAAAAAAGATTCCACAGTCTATGTCAGCTGTTGACAGCGCAAGTTATGAAATAAGGATTAAATATGAAGATACTAATGGTTTAGAAGAAAAACTTTTACAATTATCAAAAGAAGACCAGTGGAATATAATTAAAAAGACAAAAAGTGGCGAAAAAGATACAAATATAAGGCCAATGGTAAGGGAATTTAAATTTGAAATAAAAAATAATGTTTTGATTATTAATGCGACTATTTCTTGTGGAAGCAGGGAAAATCTTTCATCA
Source organism: Clostridium akagii DSM 12554 (assembly GCF_000686725.1). Lineage (GTDB taxonomy): Bacteria > Bacillota > Clostridia > Clostridiales > Clostridiaceae > Clostridium_I > Clostridium_I akagii. The sequence continues at coordinate 210,769 of NZ_KK366009.1, forward strand.
GAATTAGTTTCTGAATATATTAAAACGCATACAAATAACGTTGAGCCTATAGCTTTTACTGAAATCATTAGAAAAGAGATATATGGAGCTAGGGGCACAAATATCATACCCCTATGGGAATATTTTGAAAAATATACAGATTAGATTATTAATCTAAAGTATCGAGGTGCAAAATTTGAAAGATGTATATATTGAAAGACAAAAGGACATACTTAAAATATGTATAACAGAGGATGAAAAACTTCGTGAATGTTATATTGAGGAAGATGAAGAGACAGTTTATCCAGGACAAATTTATAAGGGTATAGTTAAAAATATTGTCCTGGGTATAAAGTGTGCCTTTGTAGATATTGGAGTAGGAAAAAATGCTTATATGTATTTAGATTCTAGGTTTGGAAATCTGAATGTTAAAAAGGGTGAAGAGCTGTTAGTTGAAATTGTTAAAGAAAGTATGGGAAGTAAAGGCCCTAAGGTAAACAATAATATAAGTATACCAGGAAGGTATTCTGTGATAGAAACACTAACTAGTGAAATAAACATCTCAAAAAAAATTGTGGATTCAGATTTGCAAGAAAAATTTCTTGAAGAAATATATAAACCTTTGGATGTAGGCGTTATGATAAGAACCAATGCAGAAAAAGTGCCTATTGAAGAAATAAACCAAGAAATAAATAAGCTATATGGAGTATACAGTGATATTGTAAAGAAGGCAACGTTCACAAATAAACCCAAACTTTTATATAGTCCTGGGGGAGTTTTAGGAAAGATTTTACGAGATGCTGTTGGTGAATCCACGAGAAAAGTGGTAGTGAATAGTGAAACTGATTATGAGTTTTTGAAGGACTATTTTAAAGATAAAACGGATATAAAAACAAGCGTTCAACTCTATAAGGATAATATTCCTATAATGGAATTTTATAGAGTCGAAAGTGAGATCTTGGCCCTCAGAAATAAAAATGTGATTTTGCCTTGTGGTGGATCAATAGTTATTGATAAAACAGAGGCAATGTATGTTGTAGATGTAAACTCGGGGAAAAATATAAAAGGTATAAATATAGAAAAAACAGTGGAAATAACAAATTTTGAAGCAGCAAAGGAAATAACAAGACAAATAAAACTTAGAAATTTAAGTGGAATAATTGTTATAGATTTTATTGATATTCAAGATAAAAAAGCAAAGAAAAAAATACTGAGTATTTTAGAACATGGATTTAAAGATGATAAAAATAAGACCATAATATATCCTTTTACAGAACTTAATCTTGTACAGATCGCAAGGCGTAGAAGGGGAAAATCTATATTAGATTATATAGAAGAGGATTGTAGCCATTGTTTTGGTAAGGGCAAAATACTGAAATTTTCTTATTTAAAGCATTTAATTAGAAATGATATACTTAGGATTTCATTAAAAAATGAAAATAAACATATATATATTGAAATAGGTGAAGTATACAAGGCAGAAATAACTAAATCTCTGGAGAGTTTTGTAGAGGATATTCAGGGACTGAATAAAAATATCTATGTTAATTATGTGAAAAATGTTGATAGAATAAAGGTTGAAATGCTAGTATTTCAAAGTCAAATACAAGAAATGAAAGCTTATAAAATATATGGGTGATTTACTTTACAAATATGGTGACATATGATAAACTGTCATATGTAGACCGCACGCAGAGGGTTTTATCGAAACATAGGATTTTAGAATCTTGTGTACCTGAGTTGGCGAGACTGGAATGAGGAGGTGTTTTTATGTACGCAGTTGTAGTAACTGGTGGAAAACAATACAAAGTTTCAGAAGGAGACGTAATATTCGTTGAAAAACTAGAAGCTGAAATTGATTCAAGTGTTGAACTATCTAATGTTCTTGCAGTTAGCAAGGAAGATGGATTAGTTTTAGGTAAGCCTGTAGTTGAAGGAGCTAAAGTCATTGCAAAAGTAACAGCGCAAGGAAAAGCTAAAAAAATTATAGTGTTCAAATTTAAGCGTAAAAAAGACTATAGAAGAAAACAAGGACACAGACAACCTTATACTAAGCTTGTAATTGAAAAGATAGAAGCTTAATTATGATAAAAGTTGTTTTTGAAAGAAAATGTAATTACTTAGTTTCATTTGATATAAATGGTCATGCCGATTATGGTTATGAAGGATATGACATAGTATGTAGTGCTGTATCTGCTGTATCCATATCCATTTGTAATGGTATAACGGATATAGTAAAGGTAAAAGCTAAAATTGGTGAACATGATGGTTATTTGAATTTAGATTTAAATGATCAATGTGAAGCACAAATTAAAAAATGTCAAGTATTGATGGAAACCATGCTTTTAGGAATTAAGAACATAGAAGATAATTACAAAGATTATATTAAACTAGAAGTAAAGGAGGTGCAGTAGAATGCTAAAAATGAACCTTCAGTTATTTGCTCATAAAAAAGGAGTAGGTAGCTCAAGAAATGGAAGAGACAGTGAATCAAAGAGACTTGGAGTTAAAAGTGCAGATGGAGAATTCGTACTCGGCGGAAACATACTTGTTAGACAAAGAGGAACAAAGATTCACCCAGGCACTAACGTAGGAAAAGGATCAGATGATACACTTTATGCTAAAATTGATGGAGTAGTTAAATTTGAAAGAGTAGGAAAAGACAAAAAGAAAGCAAGTGTTTATCCTGTAGTTATTGAGGATAGTATAGCTGAATAATTTTGGAGCACCCTTTTACCGGGGGTGCTTTTTTAAATCATAAAATTTGTTCTTTAAAAGGAGATTAATATGTTTATTGATACGGCCAAAGTATTTATTAAGTCTGGAAAAGGCGGAAATGGTTCGGTTTCGTTCAGAAGAGAAAAGTATGTACCATTAGGTGGCCCTGATGGTGGTGACGGTGGTAATGGTGGTAGTGTAACAATTATAACAGATGTTAATATGACCACCCTGCTAGATTTTACCTACAATAGAAAATTTGTTGCAGAAAATGGTACAGGAGGTTCTGGTTCAAAGTGTTACGGAAAAGAAGGAGAGAATTTATTTATAAAAGTGCCTGTTGGTACTATTATAAGAGATGCTGAGAGTAATAAAATAATGGCAGATTTATCTCACAAAGATGACAAGATTGTAATAGCTAGAGGTGGAAAAGGCGGAAAAGGGAATGTTAAGTTCTGTACATCTACAAGACAGGCACCAAATTTTGCAGAGCCAGGTATGCCTGGAGAAGAAAGATGGATTAGTCTTGAATTAAAACTTCTTGCAGATGTAGGACTTGTAGGATTCCCTAACGTTGGTAAATCTACACTTCTATCAGTTGTTTCGAAAGCCACTCCAAAGATTGCAAATTATCATTTTACTACTATTAAACCAAACCTAGGAGTAGTAAGTTTACCTGGAATACCAGGATTTGTAATGGCAGATATTCCTGGAATAATTGAGGGTGCTGCTGAAGGCGTAGGTCTTGGAATACAGTTTTTAAGACATATTGAGAGAACAAGACTTCTAATTCATGTTATTGACATTTCAGGTAGTGAGGGAAGAGATCCATTAGATGATTTTGAGAAAATCAATGAGGAACTTAAGAAGTATAGCGTTAAACTATGGGATAGACCTCAAATTATAGCTGCTAACAAAAGTGATATATGCTATGGAGATGATGTCTTTGAAAGTTTCAAAGCTAAGCTAAATGAAATGGGATACAAACATGTATTCAAAATATCTGCAGCTACAAGACAGGGCGTAGATGATTTACTTAAGGAAGCAGCAAGACAGCTTTCCAATATTCCAATAGCAGATCTTGAAATTAGTCAAGATGATAAGTTTGTTGAAGAAGAAAGAAGATTTACTTACAATATAATAAAAGAAGGTAATGTTTATATTGTGGAGGGGACTTTTGTTGATAGATTACTTGACAGTGTTAATGTAAATAATCCTGAATCACTAATGTATTTTCACAAGGTGCTTAAAAACAAAGGCGTTATTGCGGAGCTTATTTCTATGGGAATACAAGACAATGACTTTGTAAGATTAAATAATTTTGAATTCGAATTTTTAGTATAGGAGTGATAAAATGATAACCAGCAAACAAAGAAGTTACCTAAGATCACTGGCTATGAAACTTGAGCCAATATTTCATGTTGGAAAAAATGGAATAGAGGGTGCGTTTTTAAAGCAAGTAAGGGACGCGCTTGAAGCAAGGGAACTTATTAAGATAGCTGTTTTAGATAACAGTGAATATACGTCAAGAGAAGCAAGTGACTATATATGCGATAAGATAGGTTGTGACGGAGTACAGGCAATCGGAAAAAAATTTGTACTTTACAAAAAATCAAATAAAAATTCTAAAATAGAATTAATATAGAAAGTAGTGTTTCAATCAGGTGATGTTAGATTTCGCCTGATTATTTTTATGCAATACAATTTTTTACATATACTAAAAGAAAAATGTGGTATAATAAATAATATATTTAGATATAGTTTTAACATTTATATCAAACTTTATAAACAAATCAACTAAAGAGGTATTAAGATGAAAAAAGGGATAATTGGTGGAACTTTTGATCCATTTCATAATGGTCATATGCATATTGCATATGAGGCTTTAGAAAAACTGGAACTGGATAAGATAGTTTTTATACCAACAGGTAATCCACCACATAAAAAAAACAATGAAATAACTGAGGCCAATATTAGATATAAGGTAGTGGAGAAAGCAATAAAATATGAAAGTTTTTTTGAAATAAATAATTACGAAATTTTAAAAGAGGGATATAGTTTTACATATGAAACTCTTGAATATTTAAGTGAAAAAGAACCTGATACACAGTGGTATTTTATATGCGGAGTGGACTGTTTAATGGAAATTGAGGGATGGAAGAACGTTAGCGTTATTTTAGAACTTTGTAAGCTAGCGGTTTTTATTAGGCCAGGTTACAAGGAAGAACAAATATGTAATCAAAAGAATAAAATTGAGAAAATATATAACAAGAATATAATTTTAATTAATTTACCTCAAATGGATATATCATCTTCCTATATTAGAAAAAGAATTGAAAATGGTAAAAATATATCTTATCTTGTGCCTTACTCTGTGAATGAAGATATAAAAAAATTAAAATTATATACAAAGTGAGGTGATTTTTATGTGGAATGAAGAACAAATGAGAAATTACTTAAAAGAAAATCTAAGCCAAGGTAGGTATAATCATAGCCTAGGAGTTGAAGATGCAGCAGAAAAATTGGCTAAACAATATGGCGCTAATATAAAAAAAGCCAAAATAGCAGGATTAATACATGATTGTGCTAAAGAAATTGATAAAAAAGAGATATTAGATATATGCAGGAAAAATGGAGTGGATATTGATTATGTATTGGAGGCAAATCCATCATTACTCCACGGAGCAGCAGGTGCTATTATGGCACAAAAAGTGATGGGCGTTGAAGATGAAGATATACTTAGTGCAATTAAAAATCATACTATAGGTAAAAGTGATATGAGCCTTTTAGAAAAGGTAATATACCTAGCTGACTACATTGAAACATCTAGAAAATTTCCGGGTATAGAGGAACTTCGTAATGCGGCTTTTAGGAGTTTAGATGAGGCACTAATACTCTCTTTTGATAAAACAATAGAAGTAGTTATAAGCAGGGGTAATTTGATACATAAAGATACTGTTGAGGCAAGGAACTTTATTATATGTAAAGTAGCAAAAGAAAAAGATTATAATAAATGATTATTTAATTTAGGAAGCTTATAAGGGGGAGTTATGAAAATGGAAAATAATAAAAAAGACTTCAATGTAAAAAAGATATTAAAGAGAGTTGGAATTCCTATTTTAGCTATTTTTATTTGTCTTGCAGTGGGGATTACATGTTTTTCAGTATTTTATCTATCTGGAACAAATAGCAAATCTAATTTGGTGAATGTAAAAGCTGTGGTTCCAGAGAAAAATCAACCTGTTAATATTTTGCTTGCAGGGGTTGATGTAGGTTCCAATGATACAGGGGATTCAAGTAAAGTTAGTAATTCAAATCAAGCAAATTCAATAGTACTATTTCATTACGAACCTGAAAATAAAAAACTAAACATAGTATCAATACCTAGAGATTCACTTATAAAAGTTGATAAAAAAGCAGCTAAGCTAAATTATGCTACTTCAGTAGACGGTGCTAAATTTTTGCAAAGCAGTGTTGAGAATTTAATGAATATCAAAGTGAATTATTATGTTCAGCTAGATTATACATCGTTTAGAAATATAATAAATTCAATTGGTGGAATAACAATGAATGTAAACAAAAAAATGGACTATGACGATAATGTGCAGAACTTACATATTCATTTCGATAATGGAAGTACTCAAAATCTTGATGGGCAAAAGGCAGAAGAATATTATAGATGGGTTAAAAATAATAATGATACCGCTATTTTGTCAGGAGAAATTGGAAGAATAAAAAACGAACAAACTTTTTTGGAAACTACTATGAATAAATTCAGTAGATTTTCAACAATAATAAAGTATCCAGCTATAATATCTTCCGTATCAAAAAATATTGAAAGTAACATGAGCACCTATGATGTTCTTAAATATGCACGTGCTTTTAGTCATTTGGATAAATCAAAAGTTACAATGTCTGTGGCAAATGGATTAACTGTTGGGATTGATAGTAACAAATATTATTTAATGGATGATGCTGCAAATAGCAAATTATTAGGTAGCAGTGTTAAAGCAAAGGCTGATGTTAAAAAGGCTGATGTTAAAATTGAAATATTAAATGGTACTACTAAAAATGGTTTTGCAAAAGGTTTTAAGACACAACTTAACAGCAAAGGGTTTACCAATATTACTACTGGAAATGCACCTCAAAAACCAGTGGCTGTAACAAAGCTCACTTTTTATGGTACGGATGAAAATAATCTTACTAAAATAAATGATGATATGGGAAATGTAATAAAGGCTAGTGACTATGAATTAGTGGAAGAAAAAAGCAACAAATATGATATAATTGTAGTACTTGGAGATGACATAAACAAATGATATAAGGAGCGATAACAATGGAAAAAATTATTATTAACACAAAAAATGCACCTAAAGCTATTGGTCCATATTCTCAGGCAATAAAAGTAGGAAACTTACTCTATACGTCAGGTCAAATACCATTAGATCCTATAACAGGCAAATTAGTTGATGACAATGTAAAGAATGCAACTGATCAGTGCTTAAAGAATATAGGAAAAATATTAGATGAAGCTAATTCTTCTTTTGATAAGGTTGTGAAGACTACCGTATTTATTAAGAATATGGGCGATTTTCCAGATGTGAATGAGGTGTATGGTAAGTATTTTAAGGATAATCAACCCGCAAGATCTTGTGTTGAGGTTAAGCTTCCTAAGGATGCATTAGTTGAAATAGAGGTAATAGCAATAGTAGATTAGGATGTGTGAATGAAAAAATGGATAACAAACTAGAGTATTGTATTAAGGATGAAGCTATTGGTACTAAAATAAGAGAATATCTAAAAAATAAATTAAATATATCCTCAAGGTTTATAAAAAAAGCCGCCATTGAAAGAAGAATTTTTGTTAATGGATTCCCTGTGAAAATGAATTATATTTTAAGGAATGAGGATAAGATTCAAATAGACTTACACAGGGAGGAAAGTCAGGATATTGTTCCTCAGAAAATGGATTTGTCTATTATATATGAAGACGAGGATGTAGTTGTTGTTAATAAACCACCAGGAATAGTAGTTCATCCAACTAAGCGATATCAAGAAGGAACCCTTGCAAATGGATTATTATACTACTTTAAAGAAAAAGGGGAAGATTGTATAGTTAGGCTTGTCAATAGATTAGATATGGATACATCAGGTCTTATTCTAATTGCAAAAAATCAATTTGCTCATATGGCACTTGCTAGAGATATGAAATTAGAATCATTTAAAAAAGGATATATAGCGGTGGTTATGGGAAGTCTAGAAAAAAATACTGGGATAATTGATTTGCCAATATACAGAACTGGTGGAGACAGTATAAACAGGGTTATAGATGAAAGAGGGCAAAGTAGTGTAACACACTATGAAGTAGTTGAAAGCTTAAATGCAGGTGACATATTAAAACTGGAGCTTGAAACAGGGAGAACTCATCAAATAAGGGTACATCTGAGCAGTATTGGACATCCGATTTTTGGTGACACTCTATATGGTGGGGATAATGATATTATTACAAGGCAGGCACTTCATGCATATAAATTAAGTTTTCCACATCCTAAAACAGGAAAACTAGTTGAACTTGAAATAGATATTCCAAAGGATATTAAAGATTTGATTTTAGAATTGAAAAAAAAATATTAGGAAAAAAAGTTTAGATGCTATTTATAATAGTCTCTAAACTTTTTTCCTTTTAATTTTTTCTTTCTATAGATTACGAGGGCATAAAGTAACACAAATATTCCTATAATTAAATAAATTGCTTTAGTCTTATTTAAATTTAAGGGATTAGAATTAGATGAAAAAATACTAGGAGAATATGTAATACCACTCAGCAGGTTTAGGTTTCCTAACAATTTACCATCTAGATTTAAATCAATATTAGTTACCTTTTGTCCTTTATGAAATTTAGTTGTTTTTATTGAATTATTAATAAATTTAAAGCTAGGTTTTGAAGTAGAATCTTTAGCTGATGTATAATAAAAGTCTTCTGCAGCAATAAGAGGAATCTTTTTACCATTAGATTCTTTGTAGTAGGTTACTATATCTCCCGTTGAATACTCTTTGGTCAAATTAAAATTAGTAAAACCATAGTCAAAAAGCGCTTTTGCATCTACAAAATATTTTTGATCGTCACTATGCATAATTGTAACTATCAGTCTATGACCGTTTCTTGTTGCAGCAGCTACGTAAGAATGGAGTGATTGAGTTGTATAACCTGTTTTACCACCATCAATTCCATCACAATAGTCCCCCGTGCCCTTATATACTAGTTTATTTTCATTTCTCAAAGTCCTGTTTATGGTTGATGCAGCTTGGTCAGTTTTGTTGGTGGGAGAAATTTTATAAGAGGTCGTAGTGGCAATCTCCTTGAATTCAGGATAGGTAGAAAGCTTTTTTAATATAAGAGCCAAATCTTTGGCTGATGTTAAGTGATCTTTGTCATAAAGACCGTTTGGATTTTGAAAATTTGTATTAGTGCATCCAAGTTCTTTTGCTCTCTCATTCATTAACTTTGCGAAAGCAGGTACTGAACCACTAATGTGATCAGCCAGTGCAACAGCTGAATCGTTAGCTGAACGCAAAAGCAAACCATACAATAAATCCTTTACTGGTAGTTGCTCTCCATTTTGTAGACAAAGAGTATTTCCATCTAAAAGAGTATGGTTTTTAGTAGTGAAATCATTGCTTAAAGTTACAATATCATCAGATTTAGTATTTTCAATTGTCAAAAGCGCTGTCATTATTTTTGTTGTAGAAGCAGGGTGAAATTGTTCATCTATATTTTTCCCATATAATATTTCTCCTGTGGTAGCATCCATTAAAACTATGCCATCACCTGAGACATTAGGTGGGCTTAAAGTTTCCGCATTTGTTTTTATGCTTATATTGCTTAGTACTAAAAAAACTATAACTAGAACTGTGACTACTTTTTTCATTGTACCCTCCTTTATTCTTTTTAGGGCACACAGCATAGGGGATTGTGTGATTCCAAAAAAGTTTGATGTTTTTAGTATAACAAAAAAAACTATAACTGGCAAAAGAAATATGAGTATTTACCAATATATTTGTCAATAATTAGTATAAAAGGAGGGACGTTTATGAATAATAAAAAAATAATAGGAGCAACACTAATTGCAGTTATATTTATAGTATTCCTTATAGTTGGGTATACTATACAAAAATCTAAGAAAAATATGGATTACAATGATATATCTGTATATAAAGGAAGCAATTTTACTGAAAATAAAAGTGAAGCATCTTATAATACAGTTGATGAAAGTGGGGGCGGAGTTAAAAAAGTAATCAATGCACAAATATATGGAGAAGTAAAAAAGCCAGGAGTCTATACATTGGAAAATGGTAAAATGGTGAAAGATTTGATTGACAAGGCTGGTGGATTCACTGAAAATGCAGATTGTTTTAGTATTAATGGCGCAAAAAAAATATCCGATGGAGATGATATTGAGGTAAAATCAAAAACTCAAAATACTACTCAAGGTGCTGCTGCCATAGGAGGCACAAATGTTAATGCTGATGGAACTAATACAAACACAGGGAATGATAAACTAGATATAAATAGAGCAACTGAAGATGATATTATAAATAAGAAAATACCGGGTATTGGTAAGGGAATTGCAGAAAAAATTATAAAATTTAGACAGAGTAATGGTGGAAGAATTAACTCTGAGAAGGATATGGAAACTGCAATTGGGCCAAACAGAGGAAAAAAAATTATGGATTATATTGAAATAAATTAAAAACTACACATAAATAAGTTATACGTAATGGTGATTTTTCTATTTTAGTGTTAAATATATAATATGAAAACTGAACGTACATAGATTCGTTTAAATCAAATCTATGTACGTTGAAATTTTGTTAAAACGTTTTTAAACATCATAATTAGTCAAAGTATTTATCGTATAAGGCATTAGTGCATCCATAATCTATAAGCAACGGCTTTTGATTTAGTATTCCCCAGGAGGAGATAGCCTTTATGTCTGGATACAGTAAATCATAATGTTTTGCAATATTTTTAACAGATATAAAAAAATCGCTATTTCGTTTTATACTTGTATAATCAAAAATATTTCCATGTTTAAAACCAAGTATTTCAGAGAATGGTAAAGCTCTTCTCATTACTATCATGCCTTCTTTATACCAAACTATAGGACAAAAAAATTTTTTATATTTTGAATCTATACTATTGTATATATAATCTTCAGTTTTACATTGGTATTTTCCTGTTTTATTTTTGGAAAACTTAACAACATAAGTTTCATCTATAGCATATACGATTCTACTTGCTCCTTGACCTAAAAACTTATATTTATTTTTTAAACTATGATGATCCGTCAAATACAACTCTTCGAATAAATCTACTGGAATGTCTAGGTTATCAGCAGTATTCATAAAATTTACCTCCATAAATATGCAGTAGAATAATAATATATTACTCACTACTAATATATAGATTGTGTATTATATTTGACTATAACTTTTAGCATTTATATTGATTTTAGTGCTTTTTCGCATCAGAAGCAAAATTTTCATATCTTTCAATTGTAAATTTTTAATTTTTAACTATTTGAAAGTGTGTTAATATAGTAGTATTAATTAAATTTATATATTGATTTATAGGTATTGTGCTATATTTTTAACATCTATAGTACGATAATAATATAGAATAGTTAAAAACAATAAATAGTAATTGCTACTTAAATATTAAATGATAGAAAAGATTATTTAAAGCAAAAGGAGTAATGCAGGGGGAAATTTTGATGACTGATTGGTATAATTTGGCTTGGAATGATGTAGTTAACTTAATGCAAAGCAACGCAACTCATGGGCTTATTGAGGAAGAAGTTAAATTAAATAGAGAAAAATATGGTTCTAATAAAATAATAAACATGCAAAAGAAAAAAATCGTGAAATCTATATTAAAACAGGCAGTTCAGCCATGGACAGCATCCTTGCTAGTATGTATAGTTTTATATTCAATTTTACACATGTATTTTCCGGTAGCAGTGTTAGTACTATTATTATTAATAAGTATAGCAATGCTTTTTATGGAAAAATATAAAGATAAAAAAGATCTAAAAGCTTTGGTTAAATTTAATTCAGGAGAATGTACTGTTATAAGGAATGGAAAGTTAACTACCATTAGCAATGAAGAGGTAGTTGTAGGTGATATAGTTGTTTACACTAAGGGCAGTGTTATACCAGCAGATATAAGAATAATGGATTGTGAAAATCTTAGTGTAATTGAAACTGCTGTGACAAGGGATAATAATATAATTGATAAATATTCCGCAAGGCTTTTAGAGTATGATTTAAGTTTGTCGGAAATGAGAAATATACTTTTCAAATCATCTGTGGTGCATCATGGGGAAGGTGAAGGTATTGTTGTAGCAGTTGGTATGAATACTGAAATCGGTAAACTTATGGAAACATTTTTGGAAATTGAACAGCAGGAAAATTTATTTTATAAGGGAATAGGTAGTGTAGTTAATACTGTATCATTATTTGGCATTTTTGCATCTATTATTATTTTTGTGACTGAAATTACAAAAAAAAGTAACATATCACAACTGTGGTTATCAGTGGCTACATTGCTCATAACATCAATACCTTTTAGTATTTCAATAATAATATATGTTATAAGTGCTTTTATAAAGATTAATTTTAAAAGACAAGGCATATTTGTTAAAGGTATATCTAAGATTGAAGTGGCATCAAATATGGATGTATTAATTTCAGAGAAAGAAAATATATTTACAAAAGGTATTGTGAAGGTCTCAAGTATATATGATTCTAGTATGATTCAGCGTATTGGATATGAATTCCAAAGAAATGATAATAACAAAAGAATTATAGAAATAGCTTTGCTTTGTAATGATTCAGAGATTGGTAATATTAATGGTAGTGAAGATCAAATTGAAATTGCGCTTCTGAATTTTGGAAAGCAAAATGGAATTAATAAAATTGAACTTGAAAGAAATCAAAAAAGAATATTGAAAATGCCATACGATAAAGAAAAAAGGATCAAGACCACCGTAAATAAAATTGACAAAAATTATAGAGCATACGTTAAAGGTGCAGTGGATGTTTTAATAGAGGAATGCACACACATAATGAAAAATGGTATTGAAAAAGAACTTACAGAAGAGGAGATTGAGGAAATAAAGCTAGCTGACATAGATATGTCAAATGAATCCTTGTATGTTATTGGACTGGCATATAGAAACTTTACATACAAGCCATCTGTTAATGAAAACATTGAGAGTAATCTTATATTTGCAGGGCTTATTGGCTTAGAAAATCCTATTATGGAAGATACGGATTTATATATAAAAAAGTCAAGGTTAATGGGACTTAAACCAGTTATATATACAGAAGATAGTAAACTAACAGCTATGGCGGTTGGAAAGAATATGGGTATTTTAAATATAGGTGAAACTGTAATATCTGGAATTGAAATGGACTATACAGAAGACGTTGAAATAGAAAGAAATATACAGAAGGTGAGTATTTTTTCAAGAATACTTTCAACACATAAAACAAAAATAGTAAAAGCATATAAAGATATCGACTATAAAGTTGCATTGACAGGAAACAAGTTAATGGATTTACCGCCTCTAAAAATAGCTGATTTATCCATTGCGTATGGTGAAAATTGTAGTAATGTTGTAAAAAAGCTTAGCGATATGTATGTGAAAAAAATTGATTTTAAATTAATAATAGATTTTGTATACGATAGTAAAACCATAATTAATTCACTTAGGTATATAATTGAATTATTGTGCACATCAAGTTTAAGTCAATTTTTATTTTGTTTATTATCAATGATATTTTATAACAAGATGCCACTGTCATTTAATGAAATACTTTGGTTTAATATGTTTAATGGACTCATTATATCTTTGTTAATATTCTCATCTAGAGAAAAATTGTGGAATAATTTAAGTGTAAAAAGGTATACTGACAAAAGTATTTGGAATGAAAAGGGTATTAGTATTATATTTGATTCAGTAATACTTGCTTTGATTTGTATTGTGACATTTAATCTACCTATAAGTAGTTCAAGTAATAGAAATATTACAGAAATCTTTACGTTTTTTTCTGCTGGACAAATTATATTGATGTTTAAAATAAGGTTTATTAAAAACTGGATTTTCGACTCATTATTATTAGTGTATATTGCTAGTAACATTATGATTATTATTACTAAATTTGGAGCTATGTTTATTGGTTTAGAAGTAATTGATTTTTCTGGTATGCTGATTGTTTTATTAATGATAGTAGCATATATTTTGGTTTTATTTATTAAAAAGATTTTTATAAAGCGAGAAAATTTTATACAGTAATCATACGATTTAAATTTGTGTTTAACATTCATGTTATTGGATAAAATAATAACATGGAGGGAAATAATGATGGAAAAACCATTAGTTTGCTTTTTTATTTCTATGATTATAGGAGATCTTTGTGGCATATTACTCAATGATTTTTTATTTTTAGATGTGGCAATTGCTGCATCTTTTTTAATATGTGTTTTTTTAATTTGTGAAAAAAAATTTTTTGCTTTTATGATGCTATTTTTTATTATTGGATTTTCCAGCTTGCTAAGCTATTTTGGTGTAGGATTACCAGTAGAATCAGAATTAAATGTTAGAATTATAAATAAAAGCCAATTTTATACAACAGCAAGTTATATAGGTAGGAAAGTAAGCATAAATGGCAACCTTAAAAATGTTGATATTGGACAGAAAGTTCTTCTAAAGGGATATTTTAATAAGAGCACTGATTATGATTATGGAGTAATCGGTAACTATAAGGTTATTAAAATTGGAAGTAAAAGCAATGATTTTATATCAATACTCTACACTTTTAAAGACAAAATTCATAAAAAATTTAATAGTGAAATTGGTGAAGAGCTTGGGTCGGAAATAATGGCCATAGCATTTGGTGATTCAGCCCAGCTTTCACAGGATAGCAAAAACGATTTTAAAGGTTTGGGTATCGTATATGCTATTTGTGTATCAGGGCTACATATGTTAATTGTTTTTAAAGTATTGAGATTATGTCTTAGTTTAGAATTATCAATTATAGGGGGTATAATATACACACTATTTACTGGGTGTCAACCATCTACAGTTAGGGCATTAATAATGATTATAATATTGAAATATTCAAAAAAGCTTAGTAAAAATTATGATGTATACTCAGCCTTAAGTTTAGCTGGTATGCTGCTCGTACTGCTGAAACCTTATTACATATTAGACGTTGGATTCATGCTCTCGTTTCTTGCAACACTTGGAATAGCAATGTTTTATAAAAAGATATCAAAAGCTTTATACAAATTGCCTAAAAGGATTAATGAGAGTCTCAGTATAAGTTTAAGTGTTCAAAGTCTATCATTGCCCTATGCATTATTTACATTGAAAAGTTTTAGTTTTGGGTCTATTTTAGGGAATATATTTTTAGTACCTATATTCTCCATTTTGGTTGTTTTAGGCAATGTGGCATTGGTAGCATCTCCGGTTAAGATGTTATTTGGTATTATTTCAATGCCAATATACATGTTATTAACTGCGCTTAATGGAGGCATAAGCATACTACTAAAACTGACACCTCCTATGGTGTATATACCGCCAATTTATGCTATTTTTATAATGTATTTATATTTATGTTATATTCTTATGAGAAAGGGATATAAAAGTGTAAAGTATGGACCTATGCTTTTTTTTGTAATTATATTAATAAATCAATACAGTTTTTTACCTGGTATGTCATACTTGCAATTAAAAAACGGATACGGTTTTTTAGTGAAGGATAAATGGAATACAATATTAGTATCAAATTATGAAATAAAAGATAGCAATGAAAGACAGGAACTCAAAGGAAAATTTTTTGTAAATAAGTTTGTTAACAATGCGCAAAATAGTTATGACATTTTAGTTAGAAATAAATATTTGATAATAATACCTAAAAGCCAAGGGAAAAATAAAACAATACTTAAAGTAATTAACGTTAAAGATAAAAATAACATTATTTATTTTTACAATGATGGAATAAAGTATTATGGCATAAACTGTTTGCAAAATTATGATATAATTAATGAAGATTCAAGTGAAAAAAAGTCAAATTTGCCTAAAGACGATGTTGACTTAGAAATAATAAATAATAAAGTATTAGTACTTAAATAGTAGGTGATGGAATGATTAATTTTTTAGAGCTAGAAAATAGAATTAAGGCAAACAAGTTTGATAGTTATTACATACTTTGTGGTTTCAATGAAAACATTATTAAGAAAAATATTAAAGATATTATTGATAAAAACGTAAATGGAGACTTTTTAGATTTGAATTATTTTAAATATGATGGAAATATAGTTCAATATGATCAAATCTTTAATGCTTGTGAAACATTACCTTTTATGAGTGAAAAAAAAGTGGTGGTTGTTTACAGGTCTGATTTTCTAAGTGATAAAACAAAAAATGTAAACAAAAACAGTAACGACATTATTAAGAAACTTCAAGATTATGCGGCACATGTGCCTAAGCATTGTATTTTAATAATGTATTATGTATATGATAATGATAGAGAAAAATTAAGTAGCAAGGCAAAAAAGCTTGATAAAAAAGCATGTGTTGTTGAATTTACAAAATTAAAAGGAGTTATGCTTCAAAAAAAAGTTAAAGAAATGTTTGATAAAAGAGGTAAAAGTATTGATAAGACACAATTAAGCTATTTTTGTAGTGAAGTTGAAAATAATATGGACATCATTAAAAATGAAATAGATAAATTATGCGATTATACTGGTGATAGACCTATTGAAAAAAAAGATATTTTGGATTTAACAATTGCAAAAAGCGATAAGGATATATTTAACCTTGTTGATTTTTTATCTCAAAGGAAACCAGAATCTGCAATTAATATTCTTGATGATCTTATGTTCAGAGGTGAAAAAGCCACAGTAATACTATCAATGATAGAAAGACAATATAATATTATGTTGAATTTAAAGCTAGGCATGGAAAACGGCCAGAATGCAGAGGAACTTGCAAGGGAATTTAGACTGCACCCATATGTATGTGAAAAAATGATGATTCAATGCAGAAGTTATACTGTGAAACAAATTATTAAAGCAGAAGAAATATGTATAGAAACCGAAAAGCAACTAAAGAGTCAAGGAAGCGATGACAGAATAAAGATGGAGTTACTTATAATTAAAAGTGCAGTAGTTTAAGATTTTTGAAAAAATACAAAAAAATAAATAGCCGGTGATAAACACCGGTTAATTTATTAAGCTTCTAAAGCATGCAATTTTGCGGCAAATCTTGATTTAAATCGAGCTGCCTTGTTTTTATGTATAACTCCCTTTGAAGCAGCCATATCTAAAGATTTTACTACTTCAACATAGTTAACCTTAGCATCCTCAGTGTTTTTTGCAATAATTGCTACTTCAAACTTCTTTAGAGTAGTTTTTAAAGCAGATTTAATCATCCTATTTCTAAGAGTCTTAACTTCAGTTACTTTTATTCTTTTTTTTGCAGATTTAATGTTAGCCATTTAGTTTCACTCCCTTATAATATTATAAACACTCACAATTGGGGAATATCCTACGAGCATTCTCATATATAACATATGTATTATATCATTAAAAAAATCTTTCCACAAGTATTACTTTAAAAGAATAGTATCTGCATTAAGAGAAACAATAGACCCATAGAATAATTTTAAGGGGTGAAATTAATGAGCATAAGAACTGATTTAGCAGTTGAAGCCAAAGAAATATATGAAGAAGAAAGTAAGAAAGAAATTCAAGGCGTTGATGTTTCCACTAGTATTGTGGGTGAAATTAAAATTACAGATGTTAAAATACTAACGAGTCAAGGCGAAGACCTAATGAAAAAGCCAATTGGTACATATATTACTATCGATATGCCAAAGTACACTCACTATGATACTGAGACTATGACAGATGTAAGCAAAGTTTTAGCTACGGAACTTTCAAAGCTTATTAAGCTTGAAGACAGCACTACAGCACTTGTTGTTGGTCTTGGGAATTGGAAAGTAACTCCAGATGCACTTGGTCCTAAGGTTGTAAGTAAACTTATGATTACAAGACATTTAAAACAGCTTATACCTGATAGTTTTGATGAAGGAATAAGACCTGTATGTTCAATTGCCCCAGGAGTTTTGGGAATAACAGGCATGGAAACCTGGGAAATAATAAAAGGTATAGTAGACAAAATTAAGCCCAATCTTATTATATGCATTGACGCTTTGGCTTCAAGAAAACTTGATAGAGTTAATTCAACAATACAAATCGGTACAACAGGAATATCACCAGGTTCTGGAGTTGGTAACAGAAGGATGGAGATAAGCGAAAAAACCTTAGGTGTTCCTGTAATCGCAATTGGGGTACCTACAGTGGTGGATGCAGCAACTATTGCTAATGATACCATTGATATGGTACTTGACGAAATGATAAAAAATGCTGAAAGTGGAAAACAATTTTATGATATGCTTAAATCAATTGATAAAAATGAAAAGCAAAAAATGATAGAGGGAATTTTGCATCCTTATGTAGGAGATCTAATGGTTACACCTAAAGAAGTTGATGTTGTAATTGATTCTGTATCAAAAGTTATTGCAAATGGAATAAATATATCACTTCAACCGGCGTTAAGTAAGGAAGAGATAGATCAGTATATACAATAAGATGCCTCGCAATTGTTACAAGGAACTTACAACAAGTGAATAAAAAACGTAAAAAAGTACATCCTTTAAATAGTAGCATGCGTAATAACTCATATCTGAGTAGTATGCTAGAGTAATATGGGAGGGCACTTTTAAATTATGAGTAAAATAAGTAAATTTTTTTTTATAATACTAGTTATTTCTGTTTTTATTGGTATAGGCATAAGTAATATGGAATTAAATAGGATGATTTATTGTAATGAAGTTCATATGAAAACTTCAGAACAAAGTTATAGGAATATGATTAATAAATTTGATCTTAATGATATGGAAAAAAAACTTGATACACTTGAAAATAAAATAAATAATCCACAAGAATATAAAACCGATGACAATGATTTAGTTTTTAAAATCACTATACCTAAGTATAGAGTACTGTTTAACTTTATGCCGTTTGATTTAAGGTTTGAAACTGAAAAGTATAGGTTATGTATAAATGGGAAAATAATAGATAATTTACATAAAAAAATATATAAAGAACAAATTTATCTTGGAGACAATAAGGAAAAAATCATTAAAAATCTAGAAAGTGTGGATGAAAAAATATATAACGTAAGATCAGATGTATCTAAATATAAACTTAATGTAAACAACTACCTAAAGTAACTTACATAATATAAATGGGTTTATATTGACAGAATGCGGATAGGCTATGTTATAATTAGCTATAGACACAGAGGAATACAGGAGGATACAAATGCAGAGTATTAGGGAAAAATATATAAGAAATTTTTGTATAGTTGCACATATAGATCATGGCAAGTCCACACTTGCAGATAGGCTTTTAGAAAAAACAGGTACACTTACTAAAAGAGAAATGGAAGAGCAAGTATTAGATAACATGGACCTAGAAAGAGAAAGAGGTATAACCATAAAGTCTCAGGCAGCCAGGCTTGTATATAAGGGGAAAGATGGTCATGAATACATATTTAATTTGATAGATACGCCAGGACATGTGGATTTTAACTATGAAGTTTCAAGAAGTCTTACGGCTTGCGAGGGAGCAATACTAATTGTGGATGCTACACAAGGAATTCAAGCTCAAACTTTAGCAAATTGTTATCTTGCTTTAGATCATGGACTTGAAGTATTGCCGGTAATAAATAAAATTGATTTACCAAGTGCAAGACCGGAAGAAATCAAAAAACAAATTGAGGATGTAATTGGAATAGAAGCAGGAGAAGCACCACTTATTTCTGCAAAAACTGGACTTAATATTGAAGATGTTTTAGAAGCAGTTATAGAAAAAATACCAGCACCAACTGGGGACGAAGAGGCACCACTGAAGGCACTTATATTTGACTCTTATTATGATGGATATAAAGGGGTCATAAGTTATATAAGAGTAATGGATGGTGTTGTAAGAGCGGGAACAAAGATAAAACTTATGGCTACTAAAAAGGAATTTTTGGTCATAGAGGTTGGTATTTTTTCGCCAGCATATTTACCAGTAAAAGAATTGAGGGCAGGAGACGTTGGATATATAACAGCATCAATGAGGGATGTTCGAGATGCTCATGTAGGAGATACAATAACTGAGGTAAGTAGACCTACTTCAGAGGCCCTTGAAGGTTATAGACCAGCAATACCTATGGTATTCTGCGGTATTTATCCTATAGATGGTGCTAAATATGGAGAACTTAAAGATGCACTTGAAAAACTTCAAGTAAATGACGCTGCACTTAGTTTTGAACCAGAAACATCATTAGCGTTGGGATTTGGATTCAGATGTGGATTTTTAGGGCTTTTGCACATGGAAATAATTCAAGAGAGAGTTGAAAGAGAATTCAATCTGGATATTATAACTACGGCACCATCTGTTATATATAAAATAATTAAGACTGATGGAACTCTTTTAGAAATAACAAACCCAACAAATTTACCTGATTTTTCAGAAATTGATTTTATGGAGGAACCTGTGGTTAAGTCTTCTATAATTACACCATCAGAGTATGTTGGAACGATAATGGAACTTTGCCAAAATAGAAGAGGAACATTTATTGATATGCAATATATTGAAACAACTAGAGTTGTATTAAACTATAAAATTCCTTTAAATGAAATTATATATGATTTTTTTGATGTATTAAAATCAAAGAGCAGAGGGTATGCTTCATTTGACTATGAAATGGATGGGTATGCAGTTGCAAAGCTTGTTAAGCTAGACATACTTTTAAATGGGGATGTTGTAGATGCATTATCCATGATAGTACCAGAGGAAAGTGCATACCATAAAGGAAGAGCAATAGCAGAAAAATTAAAGGGAATCATACCTAGACAGATGTTTGAAGTTCCAATTCAAGCCGCTGTAGGAGCTAAAGTTATCGCTAGGGAAACAGTTAAAGCTCTTAGAAAAGATGTACTTGCTAAATGTTACGGTGGTGATATAAGTAGAAAGAAGAAATTGCTTTCCAAGCAAAAAGAAGGAAAAAAGAGAATGAGACAAGTTGGAAATGTGGAAATACCTCAAGAAGCATTTATGTCTATATTAAAGGTAGACTAGTAATTATTATAAGGTATCTAAAAAATAACTAGCTAATTACGCTAGTATTTTTTTTAGATACCTAAATTTAGGAGGGGGGTTAAACCTTTATGAAAGAAATAGCTTTATATATTCACATACCCTTCTGCAAACAGAAGTGTCTTTACTGCGATTTCCCTTCATTTTGTAACTTAGAACCCTTAATGGATGATTACATTGAAGCATTAGGGAATGAATTAAGAACATTTAAAGCCAAAAATATTATAAAAACTATATTTATAGGTGGGGGAACGCCCACCTATTTGAATTTAAAATCATTAATTGCTTTAAAAAAGATTATAAGTGAGCTAAGGATTGATAAAGATGTTGAATTTACCATAGAAGGGAATCCAGGGACATTCACAGAAGAAAAGCTAGAGGTATTAAAGTCCATGGGAGTAAACAGGCTTAGCATTGGTCTTCAAGCAGTTCAAGATACATTGTTAAAAAAACTTGGAAGAATTCACAGTTATGAAGATTTTACTAAAAGTTATAATCTAGCAAGAAATCTGGGATTTGATAATATAAATATAGATTTAATGTTTGGACTTCCAGGACAAACAATGGAAATGTGGTGTGAAACTCTAGAAACGGTAATAAGGTTAAAGCCTGAACATCTGTCTTGTTATAGTTTGATATTGGAAGAAGGTACAGCTTTTTATAAATTATACAGTGAAGAAGATTTGCCAAGTGAAGATAATGTTTTAAAGATGTATGCAGATACAAAAAAAATGTTAAAAGAAAATTCATATTATCAATATGAAATATCTAATTTCTCTAAAATGGGATTTCAGTGTAAACACAATATTGTATATTGGGATTTAAATAGTTATATTGGCGTGGGATCTAGTGCACATTCATATTATAAAGGTGTTAGGTATAGAAATGAGGCCAATGTGAAAAAATATATAGAAAATATAAAAAATAATGAAAGCGTAATAGTAGAAAAATATAATAACACTATTGAAGATGATATGGAGGAATTTATGTTTTTAGGTCTTAGGAAAATTCAAGGTATTTCCTTAGAAGAGTTTAATAAAAGATTTAAAAAAGATATTTATGATGTATATGGTGATGTAATAAATAAATATAAAAAAGATAAATTAATAATTGAAAACCTAGGCAGAATGCGTCTTTCAGGTAGGGGGATAGAAATTTCAAACTATGTTTTAAGTGACTTTATAATTAAAAGCTAGAGCAATTGGTGATAATATGGAGAAAAACAGAGTATATAGTAAATAAACACGGACAATATGCCTGTAAGCATCAATTGACAATTACGATAAAAGTTG
Source organism: Clostridium akagii DSM 12554 (assembly GCF_000686725.1). GTDB lineage: Bacteria > Bacillota > Clostridia > Clostridiales > Clostridiaceae > Clostridium_I > Clostridium_I akagii. Next base: position 233,041 of record NZ_KK366009.1, read on the forward strand.
ACAAAAATATTGTGCAGTGATAATTTAAAGCTATGGTAATTAGCACTCAGCAGTGCCGAGTGCTAATAAAGAGGTGATAACTATGGATATGGATGAAAGGAAATTAAAAATTCTTCACGCAATAGTACATGATTATATAAGTACAGCAGAGCCGGTTGGTTCAAGAACAATAGCAAAAAAATATAATCTAGGTGTAAGCTCTGCAACAATAAGAAATGAAATGGCGGATTTAGAGGATATGGGGTATATAGAGCAACTTCATAGTTCTTCAGGAAGAAAACCTTCTGACAAAGGCTATAGACTTTATGTTGACAAAATGATGCATTTACACAAACTGTCACCTCAAGAAGAATATATAATTAAAAATGAATTTTTAAATGATGCACTCCATGAAGTAGATAAAATAGTTCGTCAAGCAACAATAGTTCTGTCTGAACTCACAAATTTGATAGGCGTGGTCAAGGCACCGTCTGTCATGGAAAGTAGAATAAAATCAGTTCAATTAATAAGTGTGGATAACTATAATGTTGTATTTGTAATTGTAACAGATGGCGGGCTTATCAAAAATAGTCTGATAAGAATTAAAAAGCCTGTAACGAGTGAAAGCTTGAATCAAATAAATAACTTATTAAATTTGAGACTCAAAAATTTATCAATCAATATGATTAATCTTGAAGTTATCAATAATTTAAAAAAAGACTTAAATGGATATGAAGATATTTTTGATTCAATTATCCCCGACTTGTATGATGGATTAAGTGACAAGGATGACAAAGATGTATACTTTGAAGGAGCTACAAACATTCTGGAATATCCAGAATTTAAAGATATAGATAAGGCAAAGAAAATATTGTCGTTTGTAGACAATGTAAGTAATATGGTGGACATTTTAGGTAATAAAGGTAAAATGTCTATAATAATTGGTAAAGAGAACAATCTGGAAAAGGCAAAAGAATGTAGTATTATAACTGCCGTTTACGGTATTGGTGATCGACCGCTTGGTTCCATTGGTGTAATAGGGCCAACAAGAATTCCATATTCTAAGGTTGTAGCCATATTGGCAAATTTAACCAATGAATTAAATAAAAATATCAATAAGATGTATCTTGATGATGATTAGAGGTGAAATATAATGACTGAAATTAAAAAAGAAGAAAATGATTGTAAAGACGAAAATATTATTGAAGTCGAAGAAGTAAAGGTAACAGGCGATGACAATGAAGGATCATCTGAAATTCTTGAAGATGAACAAAAACTTGAAGATGTAGAAGTTGAAGACATTGAAGAGAAGAGTACATCTTTGGAGAAGGAGCTTAAAGAAATGAAATTTGGGAGAGCTAAGCTAAAGGATGAGAATTTTAAATTACAAAATGAATTGGATGCCATTAAAGAAAGACTTCTTAGAACTTCGGCAGAATATGAAAACTATAGAAACAGAACTGTTAAGGAAAAGGAAGGCATTTATTCAGACGCTTGTATTGATGTGCTTAAAAATGTATTGCCTGCTCTAGACAATATGGAAAGAGCTGTAGCCATTGATGGAAGTGTAGAGGACATAAAAAAGGGAATCGAAATGACACTTAGACAATTTAAAGATTCTTTGGGAAAATTAGGCGTTGAGGAAATAGATGCTAGTGGTGAATTTGATCCTAATTTACATGATGCAATAGTACATGTAGAAGATGAGGCATATGGAGAAAATACAATTGTTGAGGTATTACAAAAGGGATACAAGAAACAAGATAAAGTTATAAGATATAGTATGGTTAGAGTAGCAAATTAGAAAATCATGCTAAATTTAGAAATAAATTTTAATTGAAAAATCAGGAGGTTTTTATTATGTCAAAAGTAATAGGTATCGATTTAGGAACAACTAATTCATGTGTAGCAGTTATGGAAGGTGGAGACCCAATTGTAATTGCAAATGCAGAAGGAGCTAGAACAACTCCATCTGTTGTATCATTTCAAAAAGGTGGAGAAAGATTGGTTGGCCAAGTTGCAAAAAGACAATCAATAACTAATCCAGACAAAACAATAATATCAATTAAAAGACAAATGGGTACTGGATTTAAAGTAAATGTAGATGGAAAAGAACATACTCCACAAGAAATTTCAGCTTATATTCTTCAAAAATTAAAAACAGATGCTGAATCATATCTTGGAGAAACAGTTACTCAAGCAGTAATTACTGTTCCAGCTTATTTTAATGATAGCCAAAGACAAGCAACTAAAGATGCTGGTAAAATAGCAGGACTTGAAGTATTAAGAATTATAAATGAGCCTACAGCAGCAGCTCTTGCTTATGGTATGGATAAAATGGATACAAACCAAAAGATATTTGTATATGATCTTGGTGGTGGTACATTTGATGTATCTATACTTGAACTTGGAGATGGAGTTTTTGAAGTTAAATCTACAAATGGTAATACAAAACTTGGTGGAGATGACTTTGATAACAATGTAATGAATTATATTGCTGACACATTCAAAGCAGAAAATGGTATTGATCTTAGAAATGATAAAACTGCACTTCAAAGATTAAAAGAAGCTGCTGAAAAAGCTAAAATTGAATTGTCATCTTCAATGCAGACAAATATAAATCTACCATTTATAACTGCAGATGCAAATGGTCCAAAGCACATAGATATTACTCTATCAAGAGCAAAATTCAATGAATTAACTCATGATTTAGTTGCTGCTACAATAGAACCAATGAGAAAGGCACTTGCAGATGCATCACTAACAATTAGTGATATAGATAAAGTATTACTTGTAGGAGGTTCAACAAGAATTCCTGCAGTACAAGATGCAGTTAAAGAATTTACAGGAAAAGATCCTTCAAAAGGAGTTAACCCTGATGAGTGTGTTGCAGTAGGTGCAGCTATACAAGCTGGTGTATTGACTGGTGATGTTAAAGATGTATTACTTCTTGATGTAACTCCATTAACACTTGGAATTGAGACTTATGGTAATGTTGCTACAGCATTGATTGAAAGAAATACAACAGTTCCAACAAGAAAGAGTCAAGTGTTCTCAACTGCAGCTGATGGTCAAACTTCTGTTGAAATACACGTTGTTCAAGGTGAAAGACCAATGGCTAATGATAACAAGACACTTGGTACATTCACATTATCAGGAATAGCACCAGCTCCTAGAGGAATTCCACAAATTGAAGTTACATTTGATATAGATGCTAACGGAATAGTAAATGTTTCAGCTAAAGACAAAGGTACTGGTAAAGAAGCTAATATTACAATAACTGCATCAACAAATCTTAGTGATAGTGAAATAGATAAGGCAGTTAAAGAAGCTGAAAAATATGCAGATGAAGATAAGAAGAGAAAAGAATCAATTGAAATAAAAAATGGTGCTGATCAAATGGTTTATCAAACAGAAAAAGCATTAAAAGATCTTGGAGATAAAGTATCAGCTGAAGATAAAGCAGATATTGAAGCTAAAGCAGAAGCACTAAAGAAAATTAAGGATAGTGATGATTTAGACGCTATTAAAGCTTCAACTGAAGAATTAACTCAAGCATTTTATGCTGTATCTACAAAGGCATATTCAGAAGCACAAGGAGCAGAAGGCGCAGCAGGAGCTGATGCTAATGCAGAGGGAGCAGCAGGAACGAATGCTAAAGATGACAATGTAGTTGATGCTGACTTTAAAGTTGATGAAGATAAAGAAAAAGATAAAGATAAATAATTGTAGAAAAATTATGTGTTTCAAAGTATAATATATAAGGGAATGGGTATAGCCCCTTCCCTTACTTTAGGTTATATGGTAGTTTAACTGTGCTTATAAACTGGAATTTATATATAAATATAGGTGGTGTAAAATGGATGGCAAAAAAAGATTACTACGAAGTGTTAGGTCTGCAAAAAGGAGCTAGTGAGGACGAAATAAAGAAAGCTTTCAGAAAATTTGCAATAAAATATCATCCTGATAAAAACAAGGGAGATAAGGAATCAGAGGAAAAATTCAAAGAAATAAATGAAGCGTATCAGATTCTGTCTGATCCACAGAAAAAATCTAATTATGATCAATATGGTACAGCAGATTTTAATGGCGCAGGTCCAGGCGCAGGCCAAGGAGCAGGGGATTTTGATTTTTCTGATTTAGGCGATATCTTTGGATCTTTCTTTGGGGGTGGATTCTCTCAGCAAGGCGGAGGAAGAAGAAGAAATGGTCCTGAAAGAGGAAACGATATGGAGTATACAATTACTCTATCATTTGAAGAAGCTGTTTTTGGAGTTGAAAAGGAAATATCCATTACAAGAAGTGAGAATTGTGAAAAGTGTAGTGGAACAGGTGCTAAGGCTGGAACATCTCCAAAAACTTGTGATAAGTGTCATGGGACTGGAGAAATAAGAGTTCAGAGAAATACGCCACTTGGAAGTTTTGTAACACAGGCCACTTGTGACAAATGTGGAGGTAAAGGAAAAATAATAACAGATCCATGCACTAGTTGTCACGGTACAGGAACAGTACGTAAAAATAGAAAAATAACAGTGAAGATTCCAGCTGGAGTTGACACAGGAAATGTTATACCACTAAGAGGGCATGGAGAACATGGAAAGAATAATGGACCTTCAGGAGATTTATATATTAATTTAAGAGTTGGACCAAGCAAGATTTTCAAAAGAGAAGGTTTTGACATATATATAGATACACATTTGTCTTTTGCAAAGGCTGCACTTGGAATAGAGATAAAAGTACCTACTGTTGATGGAGATGTAAAATATACAATACCAACAGGAACTCAACCTGGAACAAGATTTAGACTTAAAGGAAAAGGTGTTCCTAGAGTTAATGGAAGTGGTAGAGGCGATCAATATGTCAGAGTAATTGTTGATGTGCCAAAGACATTAAATGACAAGCAAAAGGATGCACTGAAGTTGTTCATGGAAGCAAGTGGGGAAACAACTGAAGAAGAAAAAAAATCATTTTATGACAAGCTAAAACATGGCTTTAAATAATAGGTTTTTAGAAAATCAAAAAAATCGTACATAATCTGTACGTTTTTTTTGTTATAATTATAGTGTAGAGAATAATTTATGGGGTGATTAGTGTGAAACTTGAATTAGAAAAAGAAGAAGTGAAAAAAATTGTTGATTTAATTAGTAATAGAATTGAGGAACTTAGATCTGATATAAATGATGAAATGGAAGACAGTGACGATGAGCTTAGAGAAATTATAAGAGGATACAAGTCATTGGTTAAAAAGGTTTTAGATCAAAGTAAATGATTAATCTGTAAAATAAATTGGCATAATATTGCAGTATGGAGGAATTTTCAAATGGATAAAGAATGGATTGAAGTTAAAATAATAACTAGTAGTGAAGCCGTAGAAGCAGTAAATGGAATTTTGTATAACACAGAAGTTAAGGGAGTTTCTGTTGAAGATTACAACGATTTGGAGTTTAAAAAGAAGCATGCAGGAGATTGGGATTATTTTGATGAAACCCTTTTAAATGTAAAAGAGGGAGCTGTGATCAAGGCATATTATAAGCAAAGTGATAAATTTGACGGATATATTAAGTATATAAAAGAAGCTATAGATAATTTGAAAGAATTTGGAATAGATAAGGGCGAAGGAATTGTAACGTTTAATAAGGTTAATGAAGTGGATTGGGAAAATAACTGGAAAGAATATTACAAAGCAACAAGAGTAGGCGCAAGAATAGTAGTTAAACCAATTTGGGAAGAATATGAAAAGAAAGAACATGAATTAATTGTAGAACTTGATCCTGGTATGGCTTTCGGTACAGGAACTCACGAAACTACAAGAATGTGTATTCAAGCTTTAGAAAGATATGTTCATGAAGATAGCGTTATATTTGATATAGGTACAGGTTCGGGAATATTGGCCATTACTTCAGCGCAGTTAAAGGCTAAAAAGGTAATTGGTGTTGATCTGGATCCAGTAGCAGTTGACTCTGCTAAACAAAATGTAAGCTATAACAAATTAGATAATATTGAAATTAGACATGGTGATCTTTTGGATGTAATTCAAGGAAAGGCAAATGTAGTAGTTGCAAACATAATAGCTGATGTGATTATTCCATTAACGCCAGATGTTGTGAAGGTTTTAGAGAAGGATGGATATTTTATAACTTCAGGAATAATAAAGGATAGAGCAAGTGATGTTGTAAATAAATTAAAACAGTATGGTTTTGAAATACTGGAAATAAACAATCAAGGTGAATGGATTTGCATAGTTGCCAAACTTTGATTTTATGTTAGTTTATGAATCCTAAAGAAATAACTAGTTGCAATATTGGTATATTTTTTTAGATTTCCTGCGAGGAGTGAGTCTATTTTTATGCACAAATTTTTTGTCGATGAAAGTTTTATTGATGGTAATATAGTTAACATACAAGGTGACGATGTTAAACATATTTATAGGGTACTTAGATTGAAATCTGGGGATCAAGTAAATATAAATAATTGCAAGGGTGAAGAATTTTTAGCACAAATAAAGGATATAAATAAAACCAATGTATTGTGTGAAATTATAGAGAAAGCAGATATTAATAATGAAAGCGCATTAAAAATTTATTTATATCAAGGGCTACCTAAAGCAGCTAAAATGGATTTTATTATTCAAAAATCAACTGAACTAGGAGTTACATCCATTACACCTGTAATTACTGAAAGGGTTGTAGTAAAAAATGAATTAAAAGAATATAAAAAAGTGGACAGATGGAATAAAATTGCCCTTGAGGCATGTAAACAGTCTAAAAGAACAATAATACCAAAGGTTAACCAGCCTATGGAACTGGAAGGTTTTTTAAGTGAGGCAGATTCTTATGATCTAATTGTAGTACCTTACGAAAGTAAAGAAGATTTTGGAATTAAAGCTATGATCCGAAATTTAAATGGTAAAAAAATAAATAGTATAGCCATTTTAATAGGACCAGAAGGTGGATTTGAGGAAGAAGAAATAGAAAAATTAGATAATCTGGGTGCACAAATTGTAACACTTGGACCAAGAATTCTTAGAACTGAAACCGCTGGACTTGTGTGTGCATCATTGTTGCTTTATGAGCTAGGAGATATTGGAGGAAAAATTTAATGAAGGTTGCGTTTATTACACTTGGCTGCAGAGTTAATCAATACGAAACTGAGGCTATGGCAGAAAAATTTATAAATGAGAATTATAAAGTAGTAAATCATAATGAAATTTCTGATGTATATGTAATTAATACGTGTACAGTGACTAATGTTGGTGATAAAAAATCAAGACAGATGATAAGCAAAGTAAGAAAATTAAACAACGATGCTATAATTGCTGTAGTTGGATGTTATGCACAAATTGCGCCTGAAGAAATCTCACAAATAGATGGTGTAGATGTAATATTAGGCACAAAGAACAAAGGACAAATTGTTTATTATGTAAATAGAGCTATGGATGAAAAAAAACAGCAGATAGCAGTTAATGATGTATTTAAGAGTAAAGGATTTGAAGATCTTCACATTGAAGAATATCAGGATAAAACAAGAGCATTTCTAAAAATACAGGATGGTTGTAATCAATTTTGTTCTTACTGTCTTATTCCCTATGCACGGGGAGGAGTATGTAGTAAAGAGCCAGAAAAAGTATTAGAAGAGGTTGCCAGACTTTCTGCCCATGGATTTAAAGAAATAATTTTATCAGGTATACATACAGCTTCATATGGCAAAGATTTAGAAGGAGATTGGAATCTTTTAAAATTACTTCAAAAGATAGATGAGATCGGTGGCATCGAAAGAATTAGAATCGGTTCTATTGATCCGACATTCTTTACAGATGGAGTTATAGAAAAGATTACTCAATTAAAAAAGTTATGCCCTCATTTTCATCTGTCACTTCAAAGTGGCTGTGATGAAACTCTTAAAAGGATGAATAGAAAGTATACTGCAGCAGAATATAAAAGAATTGTAAATGAACTGAGAAAACATATAAAAGATGTTTCTATAACTACGGATGTAATCGTAGGTTTTCCTGGAGAAACGGCGGATGAATTTAATGCAACTTTTGAATTTTTAAGTGAAATTCAGCTTTCAAAGATGCATATATTTAAATATAGCCCAAGAAATGGTACAAAAGCTGCAGAGATGAAAGAACAAGTTGATGGAAATATCAAAGAGCTAAGAAGTAAAAAACTAATGGAATTGAATAAAAGATTAGAAGAAAAATTCATGGGAAAATTTCTAGGTAGAAAAATGAGTGTACTCTACGATAACAAGTTTAAAGGTGATGATTTTTTGTGTGAAGGATATACAAAAAATTATATAAAAGTTGTAGCAAAACTAGCTAGTCCAATTATGGGAGAAATAGCTGAAACTAAACTTGATAAATTGGCAGAGGAACATATATTAGGTACGGTAGAATAAAAAACAGAATAATTCTGAATATTCTAGGCATTTAACACAAAATATGCTAGCATATTTGATTGCTATTTTTTAAGGTGCCTTGAAGGAAGTTATATATTTATGTTGAATAATATATATTAGGTGGTGATAATATGGAAGAATGTCTGTTTTGTAAGATTATTAAAGGAGAAATACCAAGTACAAAGGTGTATGAGGACGATAAAGTATTATGCTTTAAGGATATAAATCCGGAAGCACCTGTGCATGTTATTGTTATACCAAAAAAACATATTTCAAGTTTAAATGACTTAACAGTTAATGACGAAGAAGTTATAGGACACATTTATACGGTTATTAGGAAGATAACAAAAGAACTAGGGATAGCAGATAGCGGATATAGAGTTGTATCAAATTGTAATGAAGATGGTGGTCAAACTGTTCCTCATGTACATTTTCATGTTCTTGGAGGGAAAAAATTAAGAATATCTGTGGTATAAGAAGTTGAAATTTAAAATAGCTGCATAAAATATATAATGAAGCGGCCTAAACGATGAAGGATATTGACATTGAGGTAATAAATGTTGTATAATAGGCAAAGTGCTATTTAGCCCATATGGAAGCTAGTTTTAATTTGAATTGTACTAGCGGAGGGAGGGATACAGATGTCAGAAATTAAAGTTGGAGAAAATGAAACAATCGAAAATGCTTTGAGAAGATTTAAGAAAAAATGTGCCAGAGCAGGAGTGCTTTCAGAAGTAAGAAAAAGAGAGCATTACGAAAAACCTAGTGTTAAGAAAAAGAAGAAATCCGAAGCTGCTAGAAAAAGAAAATTTAAATAGATTTTTGAAAGAAGGCACTCAAAATGTCCCTTAAAGAAAAGCTACAGCAGGATTGGAAAGACGCTCTAAAGAGTAAAGATAAAATCAAAGCCACTACTATAAGTATGGCAAGAGCTGCTGTGTTACAGATTGAAAAGACAAAATCCATTAAATTGGATGATGAGCAGATTATTGAAGTTTTGGCGAAAGAAGTTAAGTTAAGACGTGATTCTCTTATAGAATTTGAAAAAGGAAAGAGAAAGGATCTTGTGGATGCTTCAAATGCTGAAATTGAAATTCTGATGAATTACCTTCCTCAGCAGTTAACAGAAGACGAGATAAAAAAATTAATAATTGATATAGCTAGCGAAATAGAAGCTAATAGCATGAAAGATATGGGAAAAATTATGGCTGCTATAGTTCCTAAAACTAAAGGTCGTGCCGATGGTTCTTTAGTCAGTACATTAGTTAAGGAATATTTAAGTAAATAGTAAATAGATGAAGTCCGGGTAACCGGGCTTCTTATTTTTTTGAACTATTATAAAAATGAGTAATTTATACACATCTGCTTTCATAAATTTATATGAAAGCATTTTTGTGGGTATTTTATTTTGGAAAATAAAATTTCAAAGGTTAAAGAAAAGCTGGCTGATAAATTAGATATACCTAAGGATATAGCGTTAAGTATGCCAAGAATAATAGTTATTGGAAATGAAGAAATAACTATTGAAAATCATCAAGGAATACTAAAATTTTGCGATGATTTTATAAAAGTAAAATGTTGTTATGGAAATATGTATATAAATGGATACAATCTTGAAATATTATTTATTTCAGGAAGAACTGTAGTGCTAGGTGGTAAATTTAAATCCATAGAATACGAGGGTAGGAATGATGGGGAATAAATATAATTTTTTTAGTAACAAGGATAGTGTGCTCAGAGTACTTATTCAATCTAATGAATTGGAAAGATTTATCAATTTATTATGGAAAAATAACGTAGTACTAATGAATATAAAAAAAGAAACCATAAATAGTATGAGCTTTGATATAAATTATGGAGATTATAATATAACTAGGAAGCTGGCATATAAAACAAGGAGCAAAATCAAGATAATTAAGAGGACAGGTATTGTATTTTTAAAAATAAAACTCAAAAGAAGAATTGCAATGGTGCTTGGAATACTAGTCTTTATTGGATTAATAACATATTTGTCTAATTTTATTTGGGGAATAGATATAAGTACAGAAAAAAACGTTTCACCTTATGAGATAAGGGAGGAACTGAAGAACATAGGAGTGGTACCAGGAACTTATAAAAGAAATTTAAATGTTTATGTAATAGAGGAAGAACTCAAGAAAAACAATGATAATATAATGTGGGTTAGGGTAAGAATGGAAGGATCTAAATTGAAAGTTACATTAGTGGAAAGGCAAGCATTGCCTGAAGTTGTAAATGATAAAGCTCCATGTAATATTGTGGCAAAAAAAGATGGTATAATAACTAGAGTTTATACAAAAGCTGGAACAACAGTTGTAAAGTCAGGAGATGTGGTTAAAAAAGGGCAACTTCTGGTTGTTGGAGAGCAAGGTAAAGAAGGAGCAAAATTCAATGTACATGCTAGTGGAGATGTAATAGCAAAAACTTATTATGATGAAGCAAGGGAAGTTCCGTTAAGTTATTTGAAAAAAACTCGGACAGGTAATTCAATAAAAAACTATTTTATAGACTTATTTGGAAAGAAATTTTATTTCAAAAATAGTTTAAATAAATTTGTCAAATATGATAAAATAGAAGAAGATGATAATTTCATAAAAAAGGAAACTTATTATGAGGTAAAAGATCAGAATGTTAAGTTAGATGCTAAAAGTGCTACAGAGAAAACCGCTAGCTCAATATATAAAAATATAATTTTAAAATTTAATAGGAGTGTTAATATTGTAAATAAAATTGTGGAAAGCAGTGTGGAAGGAAATATGCTCAAGGTAAGAGTCCTTGTTACCACTGAGGAAAACATAGCTGAAGTTGAAAAATAGAAAGAAAAACAAAAGGGTGAATTCATATGAAGATTACAAAGATAATAAGAGGTGAAATATCAAAAAAAACTTTTATATTTTTTATCGCTTTTATTATAATTTACGCCATTATGCTAACGTCTATCGTGCCCAAAACTTACAATTTAAAAGAGGGTGAAATAGCAAATATTGATATAAAGGCCCAGAGAGATGTTGAAGATAAAACAGCAACAGATGAAAGAGAAAAGGAAGCAGCGGATTCTGTTGGACAGCAATATGACAAAAATGAAGAAGTTGAAACAGAGTCAGAACAGGATTTAAATAGTGGTTTCGATAAAATTAATGGGCTTAGAGCACAAAATATAGACATAAATCAAAAACAAAATATGTTTAGAAGTTATATGTTATATAATAACAAGCTGACAGCTGAACAGATAAATACATGGATGACAATTAGTGTAGATGATAATAATAATTTGCAAAGCTTCATTTTAAAAACCATTAAAGGTATGTTTTCAAATGGAATAAAAGAAGACGATGATTATGATAAGAAAAATGCAGAAAATTATATAAATAGTCAATTTAGCAAATCTAAATTTAAAAAAGAAGTGGCTGAACTTGGCATAATTGCAACGGAATATTATATAAAACCTAATCTTTTTATTAATCAAGATAAAACAAGTGATATTAAAAATAGTGCTAAGAAAAAAGTTGCCCCGGTGATGATAAAAAAAGGTCAGCTAGTAGTAAAAGAAGGAGAACCAGTTACAAAACAACAATTAGATGTATTGTCAGATTTAGGACTACTTAATAACAATAAAAATTCTAATTGGTACATATACGTAAGTCTAGGGGCTCTTGATTTTATTATTTTATTTATTCAAGGTTATTATTTGTATAAAAAACACAACGAATTGTTTAAAAACAATAATAATTTAATACTTATATTTTTGCTCAATATAGTTTTTTTGATTTTAGCAAGGACTATAAATATAATATCACCATTTTTAATTCCACTTGCATTTTTACCAATGCTACTAACTATTTTATTAGATGAGAGGGTATCATTATTTATAAGTCTATTTAATTGTATATTGATGTCTACGGTAGTGGAATTTAATATGCAAATAATATTAATAGCAATAATGAGTACACTTATAACATCATTATTTCTAAAAAAGATGCAGATGCGAAATGACATATTGTATGCATCACTTTACATAGGAATAGCAAATTCAATACTTACTTTTTCTATAGGGTTTTTAGTTATAAATAATTTTTTTGATATACTTGAGACTACGGCTTTTGCCTTTGTGGGAGCTTTTATTTCAGCAATATTAACTATAGGATTTCTTCCTATTTTGGAAAATGTTTTTAATATTGTTACAGCAATGAAACTTTTGGAACTTTCTAATCCTAATCAAAAGCTCCTTAAAAGATTGCTAGTTGAGGCACCGGGAACATATCACCACAGCATTATGGTGGCAAATTTGGCGGAGGTTGCTGCGGAAAAGGTTGGAGGAAATCAAGTACTTGCAAGAGTCGCTTCGTATTATCACGACATTGGAAAAGTAGTAAGACCATATTTTTTTAAGGAAAACCAGTTTGGCACGGATAATCCTCATGATAAGATGACACCTAATCTAAGTGCATTAGTTGTAATTTCACATGTAAAGGACGGATTAGAACTTGCAGAAGAATACAAATTACCTAAAGCCATTAAAGATGTAATAGCAGAACATCATGGGACAACTTTGGCTAAATATTTTTACATCACTATGAAAAATTCTGCTGATAACCCGGAAGAAATTGTGGAAGAAAATTTCAGATACCCGGGGCCAATTCCTAGAACCAAAGAAAGTGCAATAATAATGATTGCGGATAGTGTTGAGGCTGCTGTGAGGTCAATACAAGAACCAACAAAGGGTAAAATAGAAGAAATGGTTAATAATATAATAACCAGTAAATTAAATGAAGGGCAATTAGATGATTGCGATTTGACGTTTAGGGAGTTAAATGAAATAAGGAAGGCATTTCTAAGTGCTTTAAATGGAATTTATCATCAGAGAATTGAATATCCTACTGATAAATCACAATTAGGCCAGAAAAAGGGGAAATAAAATGATCTTAATTGATAATAGGCAAAATAAAATAAAATTTTCAGAGGAAAATCAAGATATTTTAAAAAAAATAATCGACTATTCACTTAAAGAAGAAGGGGTTAATAGTGAATATGAAGTTTCGGTTATTTTAATTGATAATGAGACAATAAAAAAAATAAATAATGAGAATAGAAATATAGATTCAATTACAGATGTACTTTCCTTTCCTATGCTTGATTATCCACAAAAAAAAGTTTATAAGGATATATATAAAGATATTAAATTTGGAGATATATACCTAAATGAAGGTAGAATTGTACTTGGAGATATAGCAATTTCTTTAGAGAGAGCAGAGCAGCAAAGGTTAGAGTTTGGACATTCGTTTATACGTGAGTGTGCATACCTTTCAGTTCATTCGGTGCTGCATCTATTGGGATATGACCATATGGAGACTGAGGATAAAAAAATTATGAGAAACCGAGAAGAAGAAATATTAAACAAATTTAAACTAAACAGATAGTTAGGGTGAAAAGGGTGACTAGTATATGAAAGTAGGAAAAGTAGGAAAAGTAGTGGACAGTTTTAATTATGCAATTGATGGAATACTCTATGCGGTTAGAACACAAAGAAACATGCGAATAGATATGGTGGCAACATTAATTGTTTTGACAGCTTGTTTTTTAACTGATATAAGTAAAGTTGAACTTCTTATTATAACTATTTCAATTACACTAGTAATATCGGCTGAGATGGTTAATACGGCAGTAGAGTGCACTGTAGATATGCTAGCTAACTATTATCATCCATTGGCTAAAATAGCAAAGAACGTTGCAGCAGGAGCCGTATTAGTTACTGCAATAAATTCTGTTATAGTTGGTTATATTATATTCGGGGATAAAGTAAGACCAATATCACTAGTAGTAATAAATAAGATTAAAAATTCAAACCCATATATGATATTTGTAATATTAGTAATTGTATGTATAGCTACACTTATTGTAAAGGCAATATTTGGTGAAGGAACACCTCTTAGAGGCGGAATGCCCAGTGGACACAGTGCAATTTCTTTTTCTCTAGCTACATTAATAGCATTAATATCAGCACAACCGCTAGTAATCATTTTATGTTATCTTTTAGCATTGATAGTAGCACAGAGCAGGGTGGATTCTGAAGTACACTCTATATTTGAAGTATTAGTTGGAGCAGCATTTGGTACACTTCTTACAATATTGTTATTTAAAATATTTGAATAAAGCGTGGCTATATACTTTTATGTTATGATAGTGTTATAATCTATACACAATTTGTGATTAAGATTGAGGAGATAATATGGATTATAAAAAAATAATAATTGAGGCATTAGGAGCAAGAGAAATGGCATATGCGCCATATTCGAAATTTAAAGTTGGAGCCGCTGTGCTCATGGAAAATGGTAAGATTTTTACAGGATGTAATATTGAGAATGCATCATATGGAGCCACAAATTGTGCAGAGAGAACTGCGATTTTTAAGGCTATATCGGAAGGGTCAAAAGAAATCAAAGCCATTGCCATTGTGGGAGATGTTAAAAACTATACATATCCATGCGGTATATGTAGACAAGTGATAGCAGAATTTGCTAAAGCAAGTGCAATTGTAATTCTTGCTAAAAACGAAGATGATTATATAGTTAAAAAGTTAGAGGAAATTTTACCCGGTGCATTTACAAGTAATGATCTAGATAAGGCATCTAAAAAACAATAACTAGGGATTATCCTAGTATACTTTTTCAAAGAAACATAAATAAGGAGGACATATGTTTAAATCAGGATATATAACAATCGTAGGAAGACCAAATGTAGGAAAATCAACTTTACTTAATTATATAATGGGTGAAAAGTTGTCCATAGTATCAAATAAGCCACAAACTACAAGAAATAATATACATACAATATTAACGGATGAAGAGTCTCAATTAATATTTGTAGATACTCCAGGAATACATAAACCGAGACACAAGCTAGGTGAGTACATGGTAAAATTAGCCACAGACTCATTTAAAGACGTGGATTTGATTGTGTTTGTAGCAAATGCAGATGTAGAAATGGGCAGAGGCGATGAGTATATACTTGAGCAATTAAAGGATATAAACATTCCTGTGTTTTTAGTAATTAATAAAATAGATGAATCAACCACTGAAAGAATTGCTGAAACCTTAAAAAATTATTCTAGCAAATTCGACTTTAAAGAAATAATTCCAATATGCGCTTTTAACGGTAAAAACGTTGATGTATTATTAGATTTGATGAAGAAAAACATGCCAGAGGGACCTAAATATTATCCTGATGACATGCTTACAGATGTACAGGAGAAATTTGTAGTTGGCGAAATAATAAGAGAAAAGGCATTGAGATTGTTAAAAGAAGAAGTACCTCATGGCATAGCCGTTGAAATTTTAACAATGAAGCAAAACGAAAAGCTTGTATACAAGATAGAAGCAAATTTATATTGCGAAAAAGATTCTCATAAGGGAATTATAATAGGTAAGGAAGGTACCATGCTTAATAAAATAAATAAACATGCTACAGAAGATATTGCAAAACTTTTGCAGGCAAAGATAAGATTAAAGATTTGGGTTAAAGTTAAAAAAGAGTGGAGAGATAATCCATTTTTACTAAATGAATTTGGATACAAAAAATAAAAATAATAATTAATTTTGATAAAACGGAAAGAATATAGGTAGAGGGGTGGTATTCTGTCTATATTTAACAGTAGAGGAGTAATCCTAAAGAGTAAAGATATAGGTGAAAATGATAAGCTTTTATGGATATTTACAGAAAAATTTGGTAAGCTAAGTGTAATGGCAAAAGGTGCAAAAAAGAGTAGAAGTAAGCTTATGGCAAGTACCTTGGATTTTTGTTTTGGAAATTATACTCTATTTAAAGGTAAGGGTATGTTCAGCTTAAATGAAGGTATAATATTAGATTCTTTCCAAGAATTTTTATCAGATTTAGACACTATAGCATATGCCTCCTATCTTTGTGAATTAATCGATTTTTCCATGGTAGAGGGCGAAAGCAATAGATTATTATTTAAGGAGCTTGTTATTGCTTTTTACCTTATGAGGAATAAGGTGGGGGATTTAGACACTTTAATAAGAGCATTTGAAATAAAATTGCTAACACTTACTGGATATGGACTTAACATGGACTATTGCACTAAGTGCAGAAAAAAAATAAATTCTTCAAATTACTTTAGTTACGAATATTACGGAGGAATTTGTCCAGAATGTAGAAAGAGTAATGGCAAGATAATAAGTCATGCAGCTTTTAATACGTTAAAATTTTTATCTAAATTACAATTGGATAAAATCTATAGAATCAATTTAAACAATCAAATCAAAGATGAAATATATGGAATATTAAGTGATTTGATTTTTCAAAGTTACGGTAAAAAGCCCAAGAGTTTGGAAATATTAGATAGTTTAAGGAGGAATGATTGATATGGAAGAAATTACACTAGAAAAAATTGATATCATTAGAGAGAGAACAGGAGTTAGCTATACAGAAGCAAAAGAAGCATTAGAAGCAACTGAAGGAAATGTAGTAGAGGCGCTAGTATACATTGAAAAAACCCAAACCACTACTAAAGATGCAATGTACACTTCTAAAGAAGAGTTCATTGATTGGGTAAAAGAAGTTATAAGAAAAGGAAATGTAACTAGAATAAAGGTTAAAAAAGATGAAAAAGTGCTTGTGGATATACCTATAAGTGCAGGTGTTGTAGCAAGTGCTGCACTAATTGTTGTTTTACCTTCACTGCTTGCTATAATATTTTTAACAGCAGTTGTTACAAAAGTAACTATTGAGATAACTAGAGAAGATGGGTCTGTAGAAGTAGTAAATAAGATTATTAAAGACACTTTTTCTTCTGTGAAGGATAAGGCACAGGATGTAAAGAATAAGGCACAAGACGTAAAAGATAATTTCACAAAAAGTAATGAAGCTGACAATTCTTTTCAATATACAGTAAAATTTGAGGATGAAGAGAAAAAGGAAACAGAAACAGAAACAGACAAAGAAACAGACAAAGACAAAGACAAAGACAAAGACAAGTAATAAGTTAAAAAAAGATTCATGCTTATTGAGATTAAAAGGGACTGCAAATAAATTTGTTTGTGAAAATTTATTTGCAGTCCCTTTATGTTTTCAATGAAATATATGTAGTAATTAAAATTTGTACAAAAATTGTAAAGTGTATACTATTAATTTCAATTAAATGTTATAATTAGATTGTACAATTTAGAAAGAGGGTGTGCACAATTAAATTCTCACCGAGACAAGAAGAAATAATAAGGTTGGTTAAGGAAAACCCCCCTATAACTAGTGAGAAAATTGCTGGAAGACTTAATGTTACAAGAGCTGCTTTGAGATCTGATTTAGCAATTCTTACTATGACGGGGATACTGGAAGCGAGACCAAAGGTAGGATATATATATTCACAAAAACCCTCTAATAGTGTTTTATATGATTACATAAGAAAAATAAAAGTAAAAGATATAATGACAAAGCCTGTAGTTACAGGGGAGGAAACAAAGGTATATGATGCAATTGTGTATTTGTTTTTAAATGATGTTGGAACTTTATTCATTGAAAACAAAGGATGCCTAGTAGGTGCAGTTTCAAGGAAAGATTTTTTGAAGCTTGCCATAGGAGGTACTGGTGATATGAAACAGATACCAGTAGGTGTTATCATGACTAGAATGCCAAATATCATATGTGTAAAACCAGAAGATTCAGCATATATGTCAGCAAAAAAAATTATAGAACACGAAGTAGATAGTTTACCAGTAGTAGAGAAATTTACAGAGGAAAATAAGGATTTATATAAAATAGTGGGCAAGGTGTCAAAAACCAATATAACTAAACTGCTTGTAAAACTTGGGAATTGAATAGTTGGATTTATTATTCTATTCATAAATGTAACGTTTTAGGTTAATTGAACTAATGGATTTAATCCTTTAGTATAGATACAAAAATTAATCAAAAGGGGATGTATGTTACTATGGAAAGTAAAAAGTATGTGTATCTTTTTAAAGAGGGAAATGCTAAAATGAGAAATTTGCTAGGTGGAAAAGGCGCTAATCTGGCTGAAATGACTAATTTAGGTATTCCTGTTCCACAAGGATTTACTGTAAGTACTGAAGCTTGTGTTAAGTATTATACTGATGATAAAAAGATTTCTGATGATATCAAAGACCAAATTAATGAGGCTTTAAAGCAACTTGAAAATATTTCAAGTAAACGTTTTGGTGACACGGAAAAACCGCTTCTCGTATCTGTAAGGTCAGGAGCAAGGGTATCTATGCCAGGAATGATGGACACAATTCTTAACTTAGGGTTAAATGATAACACTGTTGAAGGCATAGCAAAACTAATGAATAATGATAGATTTGCATACGATTCATATAGAAGGTTTATCCAGATGTTTTCTGATGTAGTTATGGGTATAGAGAAGAGAAAATTTGAGAATCTTATTGATTCAGCAAAAGAAGAAAATAATGTTAAATTTGATACAGAACTTAAAAGTGAAGACTTAAAAAAACTTGTATTAAAATTCAAACAATTATATAAAAAAGAAATAGGCACAGATTTTCCACAAGATCCCAAAGAACAACTATTAGAGTCAATAACAGCGGTGTTTAGATCTTGGGATAATCCAAGGGCAATAGTTTATAGAAGAATTAATGACATACCAGGAGATTGGGGAACAGCAGTAAATGTTCAAGCAATGGTATTCGGAAATATGGGTGATACATCAGGTACTGGTGTTGCATTTACTAGAGATCCTGCTACAGGAGAAAAGAAAATATTTGGAGAGTATTTAATAAATGCTCAGGGTGAAGATGTTGTTGCAGGAATAAGAACTCCACAACCAATAACAAAACTTGCAGAGGATCTTCCACAGTGTTTTGATGAATTTATGAATATCGCACAAAAATTAGAAAAGCATTATAAGGATATGCAAGACATGGAGTTTACCATAGAACAAAGCAAATTATATTTTCTTCAAACAAGGAATGGAAAGAGGACAGCTCAAGCTGCACTTAAAATTGCCGTTGATATGGTAAATGACGGTTCTTTATCAAAAGACGAGGCAATATTAAGAGTTGAACCAAAGCAGCTAGATTCTTTATTACACCCAGTTTTTGATATTTCTGAACTAAAAAAGACAGAAGTAATTGCTCATGGTCTACCAGCTTCACCTGGTGCCGCAAGTGGGAAAATTTGTTTCACGGCTGAAGAAGCAAAAAATCACCATGGATCAGGAGAAAAGGTGATTTTAGTAAGGCTTGAGACATCTCCAGAAGACATTGAAGGTATGGTTGCCGCAGAAGGTATATTAACAGTCCGAGGGGGAATGACATCTCATGCAGCTGTTGTAGCTAGAGGTATGGGTACTTGTTGCGTTGCTGGTTGCGGAGAAATAAATATAAATGAAGATGAAAAGATTTTTTCAGTTAAAGGAAAGACTTATCATGAAGGAGATTTTATATCTTTAGATGGTAGTACAGGAAATGTATATGGTGGGGCAATTAAGACATCATCGCCTGAAATAAGTGGCTATTTTGAAACATTCATGGGCTGGGCTGATAGCATCAGAAAGTTAAAGGTAAGGACTAATGCTGATACTCCAAAAGATGCAAGACAGGCTATAGAATTTGGAGCTGAAGGTATCGGGCTATGTAGAACTGAGCATATGTTCTTTGAAGAGGATAGAATAGCGGCAGTAAGGGAAATGATTGTTGCAAAAACTACTGAACAAAGGAAAAAAGCATTAGCAAAAATACTACCAATGCAGAAAAAAGATTTTATTGGAATTTATGAAGCTATGGAAGGTAAGGAAGTCACTATAAGATTCTTAGATCCACCACTTCATGAATTCCTTCCAACTGCTGAAGAAGATATAAAAAATTTGGCAGTGGAGATGAATATCAGTCTTGATGAATTAAAGGGGACAATATCATATTTACATGAATTTAATCCAATGATGGGGCACCGGGGTTGCAGACTTTGTGTATCTTATCCAGAAATAGCAGAAATGCAAACAACAGCAGTTATAGAGTCTGCCATTGAGGTTATAAGGAATAAGCGCTATAACATAGTACCTGAAATAATGATTCCACTTGTAGGGGAACTAAAAGAATTGAAATTTGTAAAAAATATTGTTCTAGAAACAGCAGATGCAATTATAAAGAGAGAAGGAATAGATTTAAAATATAAGGTTGGTACTATGATTGAAGTTCCAAGAGCAGCACTTCTTGCTGATGAAATAGCAAAAGAAGCAGAATTTTTCTCTTTTGGAACTAATGATTTGACTCAACTTACTTTTGGATTTTCAAGAGATGATGCAGGTAAATTCTTAGGTGACTATTATGACAATAAGATTTATGAATCCGATCCATTTGCAAAGCTAGATCAAATAGGTGTTGGTAAATTAGTTGAACTAGCAGTTACATTAGGGAGAAAAACAAGACCAGATATTCATCTTGGATTATGTGGTGAGCATGGTGGAGATCCTTCTTCCGTTGAATTTTGCCATAATGTAGGGCTTGATTATGTGTCATGTTCTCCATTCAGAGTACCGCTTGCAAGACTTGCAGCAGCACAAGCCCAGGTTAAGAACCCAAGAGGCTAGGAGGCAGATTCCAGGTACCAAATATCAGTTTTTTAAGATAAGAGATAAGAGCTAAGAGCTAAGAGTTAAAGGACAAAATTCTAGGGACTGGATTAGAATGTTTGAAAATCATTTTAAGATGCAGTCCCTTTTGTTTTTCAGTGAATAATACATATTTAATTAGCCTTATTTTTGGAATGACTGTGTTATCGGAAAAGGTTACTTATTGGCTAAGGAAGAATTTTAGCAAAAAAAAAGTGAATGTAGTTACATAATAGTAGGATAGAACAATAGTAAGAAAATGCGGAGTAAAGTTTATTTATATGTGCCACGAAAAGAAGGGAGAACTAGAAATGTTAATAAATTATTTGAGAGAAGGAATAGGAACGTTAATTTATTTAATACCTATAGCATTTATTGTTTTTATTATATTCACTGGTGGAAAGTTTTTAACTAAAAGCACAATAGAATTTAAACCGTTGAGCATGTTATGTGAATTCGCATGGATTCTTGTTGTTATAACTATATTAAAGATAACAGGAATCATTGGTGGAGACTTCAGCACAACTGCAATAGTTAATGGTCGTGTGAATTATAGCTTTGCTTTATTTGGACAAGAAGGGTTATCCATGGCAACATTGTTGAATATTGCTCTCTTTACTCCTTTTGGTTTCTTCTCCTCAATTGTTTTTAAGAAACTCAAAAATAAATGGATTTATGGGATTTTAATTGGTTTAATTTTTTCGGGAACAATTGAATTCCTTCAGATTTTTACTGGAAGATTTGTGCAATTAAATGATATATTGATGAATACTGCAGGAACATTTCTTGGATATGAAATATGGGCTATATTGTTAAAACTAAATCTAAAATCAAAATAAAAGAGTTAAATAATTTTTATGATTTTTTTAATTTTGATACCAAACCTCCAAGCAAATATCCTATAAAACTAAATATCATGCCTGGCGGCGATGATATTAATACCACAATATACAATGATAAACTTTTGATATCTTTTGTCTTCAATTGTGCCAAAGTAAAAACTAAATAGTAGCCATGATGATAAAAATATTATTGAAAATGCAAGATTTTCAGAACTATAACTGAAACCTTCATAAAATTCTGCCCATTGAAAATATAAAGCAAGAGATGTAATTACTATTGTAAAAAGAGTTATAATGGTTATTTTTTTCCCCAATTAAAGCACCTCCAAATTTATTATAGGATTGTACCAACTCTATGAACAAAATTAGGTATCATTTTTATATAATAATGATTTTAGAAGCATGTGAAAACGTGGAGTCCCTATAACGGTAACATAATAAAATATTACAATATAGCAACATTAATATAAATAAATATAATATAAATTTTATTTATATTAATTAATCTTGATAAGCAGCATGGCAAGGTATGTGAAATAGGCTATTCGTGCTACACTTTCTTAAGCGTAGCGAGTAGCCTATGAACGTGCCTTGCCATGTTGCTCTCATCAACATTAAGGTATTAAGGTTTTCAAACTATTGCTAAAGTTTAGCGAAGTTTCAATATGTTTTTCCATGGTTGTCATAGACTTTTCTAGTAAAACAATAAAAGCTTGCTTATTACACACATTTATGTTATTGTAGTAATCCCTTAATAATCTCCATTGTTTCTGTGGGAAACTAATATAGGATGATATATACCAATAATCATCTGCGGTTAATGGAAGAATGTTATGGTAGGCAGTAAGACAATTTTTTAAAAGTTCAAAATCCCAGTTAGTGGTTTCTCTTTTTAGAATTCTTCTAAGAAAATATGAGATATCGTGAGCTGAATAATCCATTTTGCATTTATCAAAATCTATTATCCAAAGTTTATTGAACTTATCAAATATTATGTTTTTATTTACATAGTCAAGATGGCATAGGGATTTGCTTAAATTATTTGAGTTTATGTGTGAAGCATTTTCTATTGAAATTTTGGCTAAAGTTATGCACGCATCAAAATTTTCAATATATATTTTTGAAAAATTATCACCATATTTGAAGGCAAGGTTTGAAAAATCAAGTAATTGATTAAAATGCCGATTCATTGATAAGTACATGTCTTCATAGCCTAGACGTAATTTACTACCTGGGATTGGATAAAAGTTCCGTGAAAACTTGTGGAAATTCGCTAAAGTAATAGATGAGTCTATTACATGTTTCATATTATCATAATCGCATTTGTCTCCATCAATCCATGGAGTAAGTATAAATAGCATTCCATTAAATGAGACAAATCTTTTACCAGTTTGTGTAGGAAGAATTCTAGGTACATTTAAATTAAATCTATAAATCCATTCAATACTGGAGTATACAAAAAGTAGTTCATCTTTAGTATAATATACTTTTTTTAGGCAATAATATTTAAAGTTAGATTCTATTTTATATACAGCTCTTTGCTTGTCCGTATCTTTAAATTTAATTTGATATACATTAGAATTCTCTAAATTATATTCGCTTAAAATGTTCTTTTTAATCTCTGCTTGAGATAATAAATCTGTTTTATAATTCACTGTTGTTTTAGGCATAAGCCACCCCTTGCTTATAACTTTCATTATAAGCATATTAGTAAATATTACATAATATACATTATAAAAAAAATTTTTAACTATACATGTAAAATATATAAAGAAACAAGAAGGATTTTTAATAGTTGTATAGAATTAAAATATAATAGGAAAGGTGATTTTGATATGAATATAAGAGAAATGATAGAAGAAAAGGAAGAAAAAATCATTGTAACTCAAGGAATCATATCTTCAAAATCAATTGGTCGAGACAAATATGAAAACCCTGATGAAAATAGAACTTGCTTTATGGTTGACAGGGATAGGATTATACATTGCAAATCTTTTAGAAGACTAAAACATAAGACACAAGTTTTTATTAAAACTTTTGGCGATCATTATAGAACTAGGCTCACTCATACACTTGAAGTATCACAAATCAGCAGAACTATTGGGAAGGGTATAGGATTAAATGAAGACTTGGTTGAAGCAATAGCACTTGGACACGATATTGGTCATGTTGCATTTGCTCATAATGGGGAGGAAATTTTAAATCAGCTTTTACCTAATGGGTTTAAGCATAATGTGAATAGCATAAGGGTTCTTACAAGACTTGAAAACCAAGGGCAAGGACTAAATCTTACAAAAGAAGTTCTTGATGGCATACTTCATCATAGTGGTTTTCAAAATAAAAAGATAAAAGCTTTTACTTTAGAAGGACAAGTTGTTAAGTTTAGTGATAAAATAGCATATGTAAATCATGATGTAGATGATTCTATAAGAGCTGGAATTTTAAAGCAAGAAGAACTACCTAAAGAATATATAGAAGTTTTAGGTTTCAGCTCAAGTGATAGAATAAATACATTAGTAAGAGATTGCATTTATAAAACTCTAGATAATCTTAAAAAAGGTATTTTTCAGGTAGACCTAAGTGAAAAAATCGAAAAAGCGCTTATGGGACTTAGATCATTTATGTTTACTAATATTTATAATGGCAGTAAGCTCAGCATTGAGAGGGAAAAGGCAAAATTTGTGATTGAACAAGTTTTTCTTTATTTTATAAAAAGACCTAATGAATTACCAGAGGTATATAGGAAAATCATAGAAAAAGAAGGTTTATATCAAGGGGTTGCTGATTATATTTCAGGAATGAGTGATGATTATTGCTTAGCTATATTTAACGAAAAATATGTGCCTAAATTAATGGTTTATTAAAAATGTGGAATAAACCATTATTAAATTTGGGCAGAATAAAGCTAACAGTTAATATATTTGAAAAAATTGAATTTAATTTTTGAAAAAAAAAGGGATTTTAAACTATTTTGTCGAAATAATAAATGTTCGGAATAAAATAATAGGTTAGGTGGGGGTGTCCTCGTGATACCTGAAGATGTTATTGAGAAGATAAAATATGAAAATGATATTGTGGATGTAATATCTGAAAAGGTAAGACTAAAGAGAAGTGGAAGAAATTATACTGGGCTTTGTCCATTTCATAACGAAAAGTCACCTTCTTTTAGTGTGTCTAGGGATAAACAAATTTATAAATGTTTTGGATGTGGAGAAGCCGGTAACGTAATAACATTTGTTATGAAAATTAGAAACTTGTCTTTTGTAGATTCGGTTAGGATACTTGCTGAAAGAGTGCATATGGATTTAGACTTTTTAGAAAGTGGTAATAGTAAAAAAAATAATGCCAATGAGAGATTAATAAAGCTAAATGTGGATGCTGCAAGATTCTTTTTCGCCAATTTAAAAAATGATAAAAGGTCCAATGAATATTTTTTAGGAAGAGGTATTAGTGATAATACAATAAGAAAATTCGGATTAGGCTATGCCTTAGATGATTGGCATGGTATAATGAATTTTTTAAGAAAAAAGGGATACAGTGAAGCCGATTTGTTAACAAATGGGTTAATAATTAAAAATGATAAAGGAAACAAATACGATAGATTTAGAAATAGAATTATTTTCCCTGTATTTGATTATAGAGGCAAGGTTATTGGATTTGGAGGAAGGGTTTTAGATGATTCTAAACCAAAATATCTGAATTCCCCAGAATCTCCTCTATTCAAAAAAGGAGTAAATTTATATGGTCTAAATTTTGCACTAAAAAATGATAATCAACGAACATTTATAATTGTAGAAGGATATATGGATTGCATAACTCTTCATCAGTATGGAATTACGAATGTTGTGGCATCATTAGGAACTGCACTTACCATGTCTCAAGCAAAATTATTAAAAAAATATGCAGATGATATTATAATATCCTATGATGCGGATGTTGCTGGTCAAAAAGCAACACTTAGAGGTCTTAAAATACTTAAGGATACTGGGCTACAAGTGAAAGTGTTAAAAGTACCAGAGGGTAAAGATCCAGATGAATTTGTAAGAAATAATGGAAAAGAGGCTTATGAAGAATTGATTAAAAACGCCATGCCACTTATAGATTATAGAATTCAAAGCGTAGCTGAAGGTTTAGATTTAGAAAATACTGAACAAAAGATGAAATACGTGAAGTTGGTTTCAGATATTCTTGTGGATTTAGATCCTATAGAAAAGGATATATATATAAAAAAAGTTTCCGAAACTACGGGAATTAAAGAACAGGCAATTTATGACCTGTTAAGTGAAGAAATGCAAAAGAACACTAAAACATTACAAACAATGAATAATATGGAGATATATGGGCAGAAATTATATATGGAGCCTGCATATCTTAAAGCTGAAAGACTTATACTAAAATTTATGATTTTGGATAATGAATCATACGATTATATAAATAGTAAGATAAATAGTGACGACCTAAATATGGATAGTCATAAAAAAATATTTAATATAATTGTAGAAAATATAGGACAGCAAAAGGAAAAACTAATTAAGATAGTAGAATCAAAATGTGATGATGTAGATAGCTCTTCTGAATGGGTAAATATAATTGAGGAAGAACTTAAGAATGATGATTGCGACAATAAAATGCTTATTGATGATTACATTAAAAATGTAAAAAAATATAGATTAGAGGAGTCAAAAAAAGAAATTATGAAAAAAATTAAAGATTATGAATCTAATGGAAGACTAGAGGAATCATTACAAATGGTGAGAGAATTGAACATAATACAAAATAAGATAAACGGCATGATATAAGTACGAAAGGAGGCCATTTTGGTGAAAGAAAAAAAAGTGAAAGAACATAAAGAAAAAGCGATTAAAGAGAAAAAAGAACTAGTAAGCAATCAAATTTCAAATGACAAGGCACAAAGTGAAAAAATGACACTTGTTAAAAAACTTATAGATAAGGGTAAGAAAAAAGGTTCATTGACTTATAAAGAAATAATGGATGAACTAGAAAATATAGATTTAAGCCCAGAACAAATTGAAAAAATTTATGAAGTTTTAGAAACCATGGGTATAGATGTTAGTGGAGATATTAAAGAAATTGAGGTTGAGGAGGGGGAACTAGATTTATCAGTTCCAGAAGGAATTTCAATTGATGACCCAGTTAGAATGTATTTAAAGGAAATTGGGAAGGTTCCACTTTTGTCACCAGACGAAGAAGTATCCTTAGCACAAAGGATAGAAGAAGGAGATCAGATTGCAAGAAAGAAATTAGCAGAAGCAAATTTAAGGCTTGTTGTTAGTATTGCAAAAAGATATGTAGGAAGAGGAATGCAATTTTTGGATTTAATACAAGAAGGAAATCTTGGACTTATAAAAGCTGTAGAAAAATTTGATTATAGAAAAGGTTATAAATTTAGTACTTATGCAACATGGTGGATACGACAGGCCATTACGAGAGCTATAGCTGACCAAGCGCGAACTATAAGAATTCCAGTGCATATGGTAGAAACTATAAACAAATTAATTAGAGTTTCAAGACAACTACTTCAGGAACTTGGAAGAGAGCCACAAGCAGAAGAAATAGCTAAAATTATGGAAATGCCTGTAGATAAGGTTAGGGAAATAATGAAGATTGCACAGGAACCAGTATCACTGGAAACTCCAATAGGAGAAGAAGAAGACAGTCACCTAGGTGATTTTATTCCCGATGATGATGCATTAGCTCCAGCAGAGGCAGCAGCATTTACAATGCTTAAAGAACAACTTATTAATGTGCTTGACACGTTAACACCTCGGGAAGAAAAAGTACTAAGATTGAGGTTTGGTCTTGATGATGGAAGAGCTAGAACTCTAGAAGAAGTTGGCAAGGAATTTAATGTTACAAGAGAGAGAATTAGACAGATAGAGGCTAAGGCACTTAGAAAATTAAGACATCCAAGTAGAAGTAAAAAATTAAAAGATTATTTGGATTAGTTGTATTAGTTGTATTAAAAATAAGCTACAATCATAAATTGATTGTAGCTTATTTTTAAATTAACTTATTTTAACTTGAATGGTTTACAGTTATGGGGTATACTGAACAAAGAATTTGCAAATAATGTGAATATAAATACTATTAGGGGCGGAAAAATTTATGCTTAATTTTCGAGGACAAAAAAATAAAAATAAGATTGTGAATAAAAAAAATATAATTATATTTGGTAGTTTGATTTTAGTAGTAGCACTAACCACTATATTTGTTGTGTATAACAAAGCCGAAAATAAAAAAAATGTAGATATAACTCATAAAAACAATAAAAAAATTGTTATGAATAAAAGAGAAAGTAGAGTACCTAGAGAAAATAGAAAAATAGTACCAGGGGAAGTTGCACCATGGAGCATTAAGCGAACTGATGGTAAAAAGATGGCATATCTAACATTTGATGATGGTCCATCAATTAATACAACATCAATACTTCAGATCTTAGATAACAATAAAATAAAAGCTAACTTTTTTATAATAGGGTCACAGGCTGAGAAATATCCTGAGCTTGTGAAAAAAGAATCAGTTGATGGAGAAATTATTGGAAATCATACTTACAGCCATCAGCTAAATTATGCAGAAGGCCCTGAGAATTTTGTGAAGGATTTGGACAAGTGCGATGCAATTTTAAAAAATATATTAGGAGACAAATATAATTCCGAATTAGTTAGATTTCCTGGTGGGTCATTTGATACTAAAGATCATCCAGGCAGATTACTTCCTTTTAGAGAAGCGGCAACAAAAGCAGGATATAGATATATAGACTGGAATGACGAAACAGACGATTCACATGGATTTGATCCTAGTGTACCATATTTATTAGAACAACTAAGAAAGTATACTGTAGGTAAAAATGTGGTAGTAATATTAATGCATGATGCTGGAGCTAAAAAAAATACGGTACTAGCTCTTCAACCGGTAATTGACTACTTAAGAACTCAAGGTTTTGATTTTGACACAGTACAGTAAAACATTAACTGTTTTTCATCAAATATTTTGATATAATATATTTGTTAGAGGGTGAGGAAATGAAGTGTTTTAGACCCAAAAAGAGGATAAAGGGCAGTATGATTATATTATTAATTACGGTATTATGTAATAGTATGATTTTTGTAACATCAATATTTATAAATGACTATGTGCTTAATGTTTTTCTAAGAACATTTCTAGTAATATTTAATATTTACCAACTTTATTATATTTTACAGTTTGCTACATTGAATTATCAATTTGAAAATGAAATGTTAACAATATCCAGTATATTTGGACTAAAGAAAATTAAAATACCATATATAGATTTAGAAAAATATACTAAAACTACAGGAAATCTTGATGCTATAAAATTAAGTGGTTATGGAGGACGTAGCTTTGCAATAGGGAGATGTTTTTTCTATAAATTTGGTGCTGTAAATATGAATGTAACACATAATGAAAATATCTTTTTTATAAAGACAAAGGAAGATGTTTATGCTGTATCTCCTATAAATGTCACAGAGTTTGAAAATGAATTAAGACTTATAGGTATTGAAGATGGAAATTGGAGTTTAACAAACAAAATAACTGAGAGGTTATATAAAGATAATTATTTTAGAATACCTTTCTTTTTAGTAAGCATATTAATAATAATTTTTATTGCAAGGCCTTTGTATTTATATTATGGGAATATGCTTCCACAAAAGATGCCTTTATCATTTAATGTTAAATTTGAGCCAACTATTATGGGAACTAGTAAAGATTTTGTATTAAAACAATTGGAATATGGATTATTAAATATGGCTTTAGTTTTCTGTATGTATTATGCAGCTCACTTGAATGCAAAGCATTATAAAAAATCAGCATATAAGTACATATATTTTTCTCTAGCTGTAGTAATTGTATTTTTGCTTATTCAGCAGAGGGTATTATGGAGTTTAAGATGATAAAATAACAATCTTAGGATTGTTATTTTACTGAGGATACATAAAACATCTAAAGGAGTAGTTTATGGAGATTAGTTCCAGACTGGAATGTATTGCGAAAATGATAGAAAAATGTGATAGTATTGCTGATATAGGAACTGATCATGGATATGTGCCTATATATTTAATTGAAAAAGGAATATGCAAACATGCAATTGCATCAGACATTAATATGGGACCTGTAGAGAAAGCTAGGGCGAATATTAAACATGAAAACGCAGAAAAATCAATAGAATGCAGATTAGGGCCAGGGTTTTCAACAGTTAAGCCTAGGGAAGTAAATGTAGCTATAATTGCAGGAATGGGTGGTAATCTTATAAGAGATATAATAGAGGAAGGAATACAGGTCTTTAAAAGTCTAGACTATGTAGTACTTCAACCTGTCCAGAATCCTGATGTATTAAGGAAATATATATATGAAAGTGGATATATTGTTTTAGATGAGGATTTATGTAAAGATGAAAATAAATACTATGAAGTAATAAAAATAAAATATAATAATGAACCAAAGGTTCTAAGTGATGTATATTACGAGGTTAGCAAAATTTTATTAGAAAAAAAACATCCTCTTGTTAAGGAATATGTCTGTTTAAAAATCAAAAAGTATGATAAAATATTTAATAATATTAATGATAGCGGAGAAGGGGCACAAAGCAGAAAAAATAATCTAAAGAAGATGGTTATGAAGTTGGAGGGGATGTTAGAATGTCTTTAATAGTAAGAGATATGTGTTCTATTTTGGAAGCAATTGCTCCCAAAACACTTAGTGAGAGTTACGACAATGTTGGGCTTATGGTTGGTAATTTAGAAAAAAGCGTAAGCTCAATTTTAGTTGCATTAGACTGTACTCTTGAAGTTATTGAAGAAGCTAAAGATAAAAAATGCAATTTCATACTAACTCATCACCCATTATTATTTCATAAACCATCATCTATAACATCCGAAACTTTGCTTGGAAAAAAAATTATAAAGTTGATAACAAATGATATTAATTTGTATTCAAGCCACACCAATTTGGATGCAGTAAGTGGTGGCATCAATGATGCGCTAACAAAATTGTTAGGTTACACAAATTGCAAGGTATTACAAGTTACTCATGCTGAAGAATTCATAAATAGCAATGCAGGTATAGGTAGAATCGTGAAGCTTGAAAAACAGCAAACCCTTGAAAGCTTGTTAATGGAAGTTAAAAGTAAACTTAAAATTAAAAATTTAAGGTATATTGGTGACGAAAGCATGCCTATAACTACAATTGCCATAGTTAATGGTAGTGGCAGTGACTATTTGGAATTATGCAAAAAACAAGGGGCTGATTGCGTGATAACCGGCGATATAACATATCATTATGCAAGTGATTATAATGAAAGTAAGATGGCAATAATAGATGCTGGGCACTTTGCTACAGAATGGCTTCCACTTGTAGAGGTTTCAAAGCAAATAGGTGTAGAAATGGCTAAATTAGGTTATAAAAACAACATTCTAATATCACAAAGTATGTCAGATCCATATAAGATGAAGTAGGGATAGTATAGAGGCTATTTCTGCTTCTTTTTGTTTATTAAAATAACACTTTATAATAAATCTTGTTTACAGGAATTCAGGGGAGGACGATTAATATGAGTAACATGAGTTTGTTGTACGAATTACAGAATTCTTATAATAATGTTGAGGAGAATAAAAAGATAATCAAAGATGGGGCACATTTATATTTGCTGAGAAAGATGAAAGTAGAATTTGGTGAATGTAAAAACAAATATAATGAAAAAGTAAAGATAATTAATGCATTAAAGGATGACTATGCTGAAACTAGTAGAGAACTTAAAGAATTTAGAGATAAAATAGATAAGGATGAATTTGCTCTATATAATAATTCATCCAATGATATGAAATCTATTAATGCACTTCAGAAAAGTATTAAAAATAATAAGGCAAAACATAAAATAGTTGAAGATAGTGCCATAGAACATTTAGAAAAAGAAGAAAAATTGAATATAGATATTGAAAATTTAAAGACAGAATTGATTAATGTAAAAAACAACTTCTATAGTTATAAAAAAGATACAAGTGAAAAGATAGAAAATGCAAAAATAAAATTAGAAATTGCAAATAAAAATATTGAAAAATTACAAAAATTAATACCAGAAAATTATTTAAAAGCTTTTTACTCAAAATATGAGCATAAGAAAAATGTTGTAGTAAAGCTAACCAATGGAATTTGCGAGGGGTGTAAGATGAAGGTTTCAGCAATGACTTTGGATGAAGCAACAAAAAAGGATAACATACTTTATTGCGATAATTGTGGCAGAATATTGATATATGAAGACATAAAAAAAATTAAAACCACTAAAAAAGCAAAGTAAAATTTGCTTTTTTAATGAGAATATGGTATCATAGCTTTGCGAGTAATCCAGACAATCGCTGCTGCTTTTGCAGGAGAGGAAAGTCCGAGCTTCGTAGGGCAGGGTGCCAGGCAACTCCTGGTGGAGGTGACTCTAAGGAAAGTGCAACAGAGATATACCGCTAAAGGTAGCTTTTAGCTATACTAGTAAGGGTGGAAAGGCGAGGTAAGAGCTCACCAGCGCAATGGCAACTTTGCGGCTATGTAAACCCCACTTGAAGCAAGATCGAATAGGAAGACATTTTGGAATTGCCCGTTCCGTCTTCGGGTGAATCGCTTGAGCCTAACTGGTAACATTAGGCCTAGATAGATGATTGTCAAATACAGAACTCGGCTTACAGGGCTACTCGTCCATTGAAAACACTAAGTTAATAGCTTGGTGTTTTTTATTTTGCCATACTTTATTTTTTTGCTATATTAAATAAATGGTTCTGTAATCCTTTAAATATAATCTTATTGATTCATAGTTTTCATAAACTTTATGTAGAATTTTGTATATAAATAAATCAATATACAAACAAATATATACAAATTCCGACAGTACATTTATGATACAATCCCTAAATATGAATAATATATAGACATTTTATGAATAAAGGGGAATCATATATGAAAATAGATAAGATCATTTCAGTTACTTTGGCTGTTTTTCTACTCACATCAGTATTTCCAATTACAGTTAATGCAGATCAAGTTAGCAGCAATAAGGCAAGTACTCAAAATGTGCAAACAAAAAAAGTTAAGAAGGAAAAAGTAGGAAAGATTACAAAGGAATTGACAGAAGATAGAAC
>NZ_JMLK01000011.1 GCF_000686725.1 Clostridium akagii DSM 12554
TGCTTATTGGTTTGGGCATGATGTTATAAACTTCTAAGCCTTCTATTGTGCTACAATGCATACTTAATAAATCTGCAAGATCTTCTTGTCTTAAGTTATGGGTATATCTTAATTTGATGATTTTTCAGCAATAGTTGTCTCTGGTAATCCTTTATACAGTTCTTTATATAGGTAAAAAACCTTGCTTGTAAATATTCTCCTAATTGGCGTACTTTGGTTCAGTCTGCTGGAGCGAATTTTGCAAGTTCACCTGAACGAGTACTAATACATTGCCTTGATCCGGTTTTTGTATGCCAAAAGGTGGCATATACGAACATTGGAGAAGTTGTTAACATACAGGACGTTGTAAAAAATACAATAACGGGTGTAAAAGGGGTTGGAAGGGTTCAAACACGAGGTAAGTGCAGAGAAGGATATCCAAAATCTATATTCGTTAGATAAACAGAGTTTCATGGCAAATAAAACCATGAGACTCTGTTTATAAATATGGGTTTAATCACACATATTGCTATCCGAACTCCGATGTTCTAATAAATGAATAGGATATATCCAAATTATTCACAAAAAAATATCAATGTAATTGGTGGTATTAATAGAAAATAAAAGAAATTTAAAGGAAATCTATATACAATATATGGAGCAATTGGTTAAAATGGATATTTTATTTAATAATATATATTATATATTAAAATTTGTAAAAATACGAAAGGAGTTGTGTTAATTTGAGTTATTGTCAGTTAGTTGTATTTAACTTGGGATTGGAAGAGTATGCGGTTGATATTTCTTGTGCTAAAGAAATAATTCGAATACCCAAATTCACAAAAATACCTAATGTGCCATCATTCATTGAAGGTGTCATTAATCTAAGAGGTAAAGTAATTCCTATTTTTGACCTTAAGAAAAGATTTGGACTAGGTCAATCTGAGAGAAATACTGATAACCGATTATTGATACTTGAACTAGATGACATGAAGGTGGGCATTATTGTTGATGATGTGTCTGAGGTTATTAGCATTGATGAAGAATCAATTCAAAATCTAAATTCTGAAATTGTAGGCATCAGCAAAAATAGTATACGAGGTATCAGTATAATTGATCAAAGAATAATTATATTATTGAACGTTATAAACCTTAAATCTGAAATTTTTAAATATAATTTAGGAAAGGAATTGGTATCATAATTTCAATAAAATGCAATGAATTATTAGTGAGTGAAAATATATACATGGGGGAAATTATATTATGATAAAAAAAAATAGTAATGGTGAAATTGATATAGACTCATTGGAAATAAAAGATGTTATGGATATTACAATACTTCAGAAATTTCAAGATAATTTTGCGAACAGTACGAATTTAGCTAGCGTTACTGTAAATAGAGATGGTAAATCTGTAACAAAACCAAGTTCCTACACAAATTTTTGTTCAAATCTTACACAATCTACAACCACTGGTGAATCTAGATGTGCCGAATCCCATAAAAAAGGTGGTGAAGAAGCAACACGACTAGGAAAACCATATGTCTATACCTGTCATGCAGGACTTATTGACTTTGCAGCACCAATACTTCTAAATGGTAAATCCATAGGATCAATACTAGGTGGCCAAGTCCTCTTATCAGATCCAGTTGAAGCAAACTTTAGAAAAATTGCAACGGAACTAGGTGTGAATGAAGATGAATATGTAAAAGCTTCAAACAACGTAAATAAATCAGCTGAAAAGAATGTACAGGCTGGAGCGGAAGTTTTATTTATAGTAGCAAATGCACTGGTAAAAATAGGCTATGAAGGATTGCTTATAAGCACTGTTACAAATAATCTTGCTGATAATTTTAGCCAAATTTCTGCTACCATGGAAGAACTTGCTGCCTCATCTATAAATGTAAGTAGCAATCAGCATGTTTTAAACGATGAAATAAATAGAGTAAAAGATATATCTAAAGAAATAAATACAATACTAGATTCCATAAAAAGTATAGCTGATGAAACAAAGATGCTTGGTTTGAATGCTGCTATAGAAGCGGCTCGTGCTGGCGATGCTGGTAAAGGTTTTGGAGTTGTGGCCACTGAAATTAGAGCTTTATCTCAAAGTTCAAAAGAAACCGCTTTAACAATTTCTGATCTTACTAAAAAGATACAGGAATCTGTAGATAAAACCTTAGACACTGCTAATTCTACATTAGAGACTACTGAGCAACAGACATCCGCTATCCAAGAAGTTTCTGCTAACATTCAAGAAGTTTCTACTCTAGCAGATTCACTGAATGACATGGCAAACTCTAAATAAGAAAGATGAAATAATAAATATAGCAATTCATACAACAATAAACAAGCATATTTCTAAAAATGATTTTAGAAATATGCTTGTTTGTTAGCGGGATACAACCCAAAAAACTGACAAAAACCACTCTAAGGAAAATGGTATTGGCTTAACGTAGTCAAAAGTTTTGAGCTATTGCTATTTATATCCTTAGCGTGAGGCTTGTCGGAAATGATGGCAGAACCAATAATATAGTAACCATGTTGAGAGGGAGTTAAATGAGATATGTATTAATTAAATATATAAGAGAAGGTATGATTCTAGGTAAAACATTATATGGTGATAATGGCGAAATTCTTTTAACAAAAGGAACATCCATTAATTTATTATATGTAAAAATACTTATTCGCTTAGGTTACAGTGGAATCTACATTAGAGATGAACTATCTGAAGATATTACTGTAACGGAAATTATTAGTGATGCGTTAAGGATGAGAACAATGAAGTCAATAAAAAATTTAATGAGACCCAATATAAAAGAAGACGAAATAAAATCATCTCTTAAAGTTATTGAAGTGTTAACGAAAAATATTGTTGATGAAATATCATGTAACAAAGATATTATAGTTAATATGATAGATTTAAAAGTAGCTAGTGAGTACACATTTTATCATTCTGTAAATGTTTGTGTAATATCAATGGTATTAGGTTCAGCTCTTAAATTAAGAAAAAAGGATTTATATTTGTTAGGTATAGCCTCGTTATTACATGATATAGGTAAAATATATACACCCAATGAGATATTAGATAAACCTTCCAAATTAACTTATGAAGAGTTCGAAACAATAAAACTACATTCTGAAAATGGATATAGATATGTAAAAAAGTATTTGAATATACATACTAAAGTTTCTATGGGTATATATGAGCATCATGAAAGGTATGATGGTACAGGCTATCCATTAAATATAAAATGGGAAAAAATATCATTGTTTGGGCGTATAATATCAATTGCTGATGTATATGATGCACTTGTATCTGATAGACCGTATAGAAAAGGCATTTTACCATCTGAAGCTGTAGAGTACATTATGGGTGGTGGTGGTACTATGTTTGACCAGCATTTAGTGAGAACCTTTTCTGATAGAATATCATGTTACCCAATAGGCACTTGTGTAATCTTAAGCAATAGTTTAATAGGAATAGTGGTTGAGAATTATTCCGGTTATTCTTTAAGACCTTTAGTAAAAATCATACAGTATGAGGATAAATTAGTAACACCATACTTAATAAATCTTAAGGAATCAAACTATAATGTTACTATCGTAGGTATGACGGATGCATTGTTATTCCGATAAATGGATGTATTTTAGAATTTTTAACTGCCTAATTCAACATATTGGATCAAGCATTGGATAATATTTCAGCTGATATTTTTCTTCCTTTTTCGAGTAGTACAATAGGGGATACCGTTAAGCATCGACAAAACATGCAATTAAATAAATGTAGAAACTTCATTAGAACTTATACATTAAAAAATCTTCTATAAACATATTTACTGTTTATAGAAGATTTTTTGGTGAATTGAAAGATATTAACTTTAACTTTGTATATATAAATCTTAAAATCCTTATAAATGGTACCTATACTATTTAATAGAACATAAAGGGAGGATGAATAAAATGTCAAATTATATTTTGAAAACAAAAAGTCTTTGTAGAAAATTCAAGAACCAATCAGCAGTAAATAATGTTTCAATTTCTGTTGAGGAGAATTCTGTTTACGGTCCACTGGGGCCTAATGGTGCTGGAAAATCAACCACACTAAAAATGATTACTGGTATTCTTAGACCAACTTCGGGAGAAATCATATAATGTTATCCCAAAAAGTTGTCTTTACGATGAAAATGGGACTGATTATATATACGAGGTTAGTTCTAGAAACGGAGCACTTGGCGAAGAAGACTATGTACAAAAAATTCAAGTACAGGTAGGTGTTTCTGATTCCTTAAATTGTTCAATCAAGGCAGCGTCAGATTTGTCTAAAGGCATCTATGGAATTGTAACTAATACTTCTAAACCCATTGAGGATAATGATGAAGTAAAGCCCATTTTCTCATCTGCAACGGGGTGAGCGGCGTGAATATAATCAAATTAACAAGGAACAGATTAATAATAAGTTTAAGTATTTTAATTGTTTTAATAGTAGCAACTGGTTATCTTAATTTTATGTTAAGTAATAGTGTTTTAGATGTAATAGAATATAAAAATAATAGTAATATTACTGGCATTACCTTTGATGAACTTAACAAGGTAAAAAAACAGTATGGAGAGCTTAAACTTACATGTTATAAGGAAAATATGGCAAGTGTAACAAATAAATATGGAATTTCACCACAAAAAGAAATTAAAATTGTACAGTGCTGCAGAAGATGGATATGAAAGAGTTTATATTCCCTACACTTCATATACAAGTCAGGATAAAAATGATAGTTCTTTTCTAGACATAATGACCACAAGAGAAACAAAAGATTATGATGATAAGGATATAGACACTAAGCTTAGTAAAGTTTTAGGAGATAAATTATCTTTATATAAATCTGTAGATTATACAGCTACAAAAAAAATAATATATGAAAATATAAGAATATTGTTTTTTATAATAGGGATTTTTATAATTGTCTTTCTAATAAAAATCATAACAAAATTCATTGGAGATGTTGTCATATTTTCAAAGGAAAAAATGAAGGGCGACTATTTAAATGGTGTGCTAAAAAATAATAGAAAAAAATTTTTATCTTTTGCGTGTAAGATATTCATATGCCTTCTAGGAATTGCAGTTATATTTAATTTGATTAAATTTAATTTGGTTATTCCTCCTAAGTATTTACCTTCAGATAACATTTTTGATTTGGACTTTTATAAGAAAACAATAATTTCAAATATTCAGTTAAACAATGCAAATGAAAATGGAGTAAGCAATGTATATAATAGATATTTAACTATTGTGAGTAATATAGAGAAAATTATATTTTTAGCACAACTATTGATATTGGTAACAATCAATGTAAATTATAGAGCCTTAAACATTTAAAAAAATAATCATAATGCTTAAATGAAAAAATGTAATTCTAGAGCTTTTGATAAAAAAGTCAGTGTATCACTATTTTTCATATATTATTATTTAATAACTGTTGTTTAATAATAATTAAAGTGATATAATTTATTGCAAGAATAAAAATATTCTAAATTTTAAAAAAATTAAAGGACGAAAGGAAGTTAACATCATGATTTATAATCTTCTTGTTGGTGGAGCAGCTGGACAAGGCATGGAAACACTTGCTTCGATATTAGAAAAGCTTTTAAAGAGAAAAGGTTTTGAGACTTTTACAATCCAAGATTACATGTCTAGGGTCAGAGGTGGACATAATTTCTTTCAAATAAGGTTTGGAAATGAAGACATAAGCTCCCATTGTAATGAAATTGATGGAATTATAGCTTTAAATACAGAGACAATTAAATTACATATAGATGATTTAAAAAGTACGGGTTTTGTTATTTCAGACGAAGAAATAGATTACAAAGATGACAGAGTGTATAAACTTCCTTTGAAAGCTTTAGCTAAAACCATTGGTAATCCTAAAGTGTTTGGTAGTATTGCCCTTGGAGCTGTTTTAAAATTGTTTAATCAAGATTTGAGTTTTGTGGAAGAACTGTTAAATGAGAAATTCAAGAAAGAGGTTGCTGATAAAAATTTAGATGCTTTTAAAATTGGATATAAGCAAGTTTCTTCAAAATATGAGGTGCAGGCAAAAGGTAAAGATAAGAGTATTTTAATAAATGGTAATGATGCTATAGCACTAGGTACACTGGCTGCGGGTTGTAAATTTTATTCTGCTTACCCAATGACACCTTCTACAAGTATTATGAATTACCTGGCATCAAAAATGAAAGAGGCTGAAATTGTTGTAGAACAAGCTGAAGACGAAATAGCCGCTATTAATATGGCTATTGGTGCATCTTATGCAGGAGCACGTGCAATGACTGGTACTTCTGGTGGTGGATTCGCACTTATGGTTGAAGCTGTGGGATTAGCCGCTATGCAAGAGGTACCTCTTGTAATAGCAGAAATACAAAGACCAGGTCCCGTCACTGGACTGCCAACTAGAACAGAACAGGCCGACCTGAAATTTGTTATTTCATCAACACCAGGAGAGATTCCTAAAATGGTTATTGCATTAAAGGAACCAGAGGATGCATTTTATCAGACTATGAGGGCATTTAATCTTGCGGATAAATATCAAATTCCAGTGATTTTACTTGGAGACCAATTTCTTGCTGATAGTATTAGAACTGTTAAGCCTTTTGATTTCACTAAAGTTAAGATTGAGCGACATTTAAGTGATGAGAAAATTGCAAAAGAAACAGAATACAAACGATATTTATTAACAAAAACAGGTGTTTCTCCTAGAATAATTCCTGGTAGAACCCCTGGAAAAACTGTTTTAGTAGATAGTGATGAACATGATGAATGGGGACATATTACTGAGGCAGCAGATGTTAGAATAGCAATGAATGATAAGAGACTTAGAAAAATGAATTATTTAAAAGAAGAAATACTTGAACCAGAATACTTAGGTGAAGAAAAGATTGATACCTTGTTAGTTGGCTGGGGTTCATTATATAGTCCAATTAAAGAGGCAGTTAAGCTTCTTAATGCTTCAGGGAAAACTAAGTATGGTGCTTTAGTGTTTGGAGATATTTGGCCATTACCAACCAAACTTCTTATTGATAAGGCATCAAAAGCTAAAAAGCTTATTAATATTGAACAAAATGCTACTGGTCAACTTGCTCAGCTTATAAGAGAAAATACTGGAATAGAAATTAAAAACAATATTTTAAGGTATGACGGAAGACCATTAAGTGCTGAAGACATAATTAATAAACTAAAGGAGGTTTTGTAAAATGAGTGATTGCAAAGATTGTGAAATTTTAACATCAGAAACAGCATGGTGCCCAGGATGTGGAGACTTAAATATACTTGATGTTTTAAAACAAAGCCTTACAGAACTTGATAAACAACCTCATCAAGTACTTATTGTTGGTGGGATAGGACAAGCTGCTAAAACTGCACAGTATATAAATACTAATGGGTTTTGTGGTCTTCATGGAAGATCATTGCCACCAGCAGTTGCTGCAAAAATTGTTAATAAGGATTTGACCGTAATTGTTGATACAGGAGATGGCGATTCTTATGGAGAAGGAGGAAATCATTTTTTACACAATATCAGAAGAAATGTTGATATAACTCATTTTGTACACGACAATCAAATTTATGGTTTAACAAAGGGTCAAGCATCTCCAACTACTGATTTTGGTCATGTTACAGAAGTGCAGCCTTTTGGTTCTAACAATATTCCTATGAATCCAGTTTTACTTGCTATTACCCTTGGCGCTGGTTTTGTAGCAAGAGCTTTCAGCAGTGATAAAGAGGGCCTTAAAGAAATAATGAAACAAGCAATAAACCATAAAGGTTATGCTCTAGTTGATATACTTCAACCTTGTATAAGTTTTAATAAAATAAATACCTATATGTGGTATAAAAAAAGAGTTTATAACTTAGAAGAAGGTTATGATCCAACAAATAAGTTAAAGGCAATAGAGAAAGCTATGGAATGGGGAGATAAGATTCCTTTAGGCATATTATACCGAGAAGAAAAACCGGATTTTCAAGATAAGCTAGATTTTTTAAAAAATGGTGAATCGCTCGTGAGCAGTGAAGTTGATTTAAATAAAATAGGTGGATTTATGGACGACTTTCAATAATGAGTAAAAATAAAATTAAAAAAGGAATGATTATATATGGAAATAAAGAAAATCGGAATTATCGTAGGGAGTCTTCGCAAAGAATCATTTAGTAGGAAGATTGCTAAAATATTAATGAAACTATCTCCTAAAACTTTTGACGTGGAGGAAGTGGATATAAGTGAACTTTCAATTTTCAACCAAGATTTTGATGATGAAGGCAATACACCAACATCATGGACAACTTTCCGCAAGCAGATTGAAAAATATGACGGCATTATTTTTGTAACGCCGGAATACAATCGATCAGTGCCAGCTGTACTTAAGAATGCCATAGATATAGGATCACGGCCATATGGAAAAAATGTATGGGATGGTATACCAGGTGCAGTGGTAAGTGTATCACCAGGTGCATTAAGTGCTTTCGGAGCAAACCATCATTTAAGACAATCATTGGTATTCTTAAACATTCCAACTATGCAGCAACCAGAGGCTTATATAGGAAATGTTGCCACACTTTTAGATGAGAATGGTGACCTAACTAATGAGAGAACTCAGGAGTTCTTACAGATATTCATAGATGCATTTGTAAACTGGGTTGACACAAATGCACGTAAGAAGTCATGATAATATTCAATTAATTAAAAAAATGTTTAGATTCTAAGCATGTGACTGGTA
This sequence comes from Clostridium akagii DSM 12554, assembly GCF_000686725.1. Classification (GTDB taxonomy): domain Bacteria; phylum Bacillota; class Clostridia; order Clostridiales; family Clostridiaceae; genus Clostridium_I; species Clostridium_I akagii. The sequence goes on from NZ_JMLK01000011.1 coordinate 8,742, forward strand.
ATTCAGGCAGGGCTTAGATAGATTAACACAAGTTAATCTATCTAAGTCCTTTTTTTCTACTATTATAATATCTTATTCCCGTTATCACAGCACCTATTATACATAGACTTGCTACAAACAGATATACATATCTCATTCCATACATAAATACGTCATCTCTACCTTTTATATAATCAATAACCCTGTATCCTATTTTATGACTCATTCTATTATATAATAAAAGAGTGGCTAAGGATGTACCTGTAACCATTGCTACATTTCTTACTAATGCATTTACGCTCCCTGCTATACCAAGCTTATCCTTGGATACAGTGGACATAATCAATGAATTATTAGGTGACTGAAACATTCCGTTTCCCAAAGTCATTATCACTATAAACACCATAAGAAATATAATGGGCGAATTTTCATTTAACGTAGCTATTAATAACAACCCTACGCTAGTAACTATTAGTCCTATTAGCGTAAGAATCTCCGAACCAATCTTATCTGATAGATATCCACTAAATGGAGATACTACCGATAAAACAATTGGTGAAACCATCATAAGTAGTCCTGTTACTTCCGGTGAAAGTTTTTGTGTATCTTGAAAGTAAAAAGGTAATATAATATTTGATGCACTTATTGATATAGATGCTATAAACCCACATGTTATACTTATTGAAAATAAGCTATTTTTGAATATATTCAATTGTAGTAGTGGAACTTCTAATTTTTTTTCAACAATAATAAACAGTATAAATGATATAATTGAAATAATAAAAGCTGCTTTAATTACTGGATTGTTATAACTTGTATTTTGGCCTTGTCCCATAGCACCAAATAATGCTACCATTGTTATTGCAAATAATATTGCTCCTCTTCCATCAAATTTCTCATTTTTGGCTTTATCTGATTTAGGAAATATTTTAGTCGTCATTAAAAATACTATAATACCTATTGGTACATTTATCAAAAAAATATATCTCCAACTTACAGCCGAAACTATTAACCCACCAATTGGTGGACCTGCCATGGCGCCTAATGCAACAAAAGTACCTATGACACCAAGTGCTCTTCCTCTTTCTCTAGCTGGAAATACTTGAGTAATAATTCCTTGGTTTGTAGACATAGTTCCTGCTGCACCTATGGCTTGTATTGCTCTTGCAGCAACTAAAATTGGCAGAGAATTAGTGAGTCCACATAATAATGATCCAATTGTGAATACCACAATTCCAAATCTGAAAACTTTGGTTTTCCCTATAATATCGCCGAGTCTTCCAAATATTAAAATTGTAGCAGCAACAACTATAAGAAAACTAGTAACTACCCATTCTATTTCACCCATAGTAACATTCATTTTTTGTGACATAACGGGTAATGCTACATTTACAATACTTCCATCTAAGGTTCCCATAAAGGTTGCCAGTAATACATTAACTAAAATAATCCACCTATTTTTATATACTTCACTTTCTATCTCATTCAAAATTCGTCATCCTTTCAATATATTCTTCTTTCTTCATGTATTTCCATTCATATCCAAAACTTATAAGTTTTCTTATATTTTTATATTGAAAATCTTTTTTTAATAAACTATATTGAAAACCTCGATCTTTTAAAAATCTTAACTGCTAAATATTTTTTTTAGATTCTTTCTTTTTTCCATTTCATCACCACTTTAAACTTTCATCTTTTTATTATATATATATAATTTAACATATAATTTAACATATAATACAATATATTTTTGAAAGCTTATATTTTTTTTGTCAAAATATAAAAATTTTCTATAATCCTTTTATTCTTGATCAATATTTTCAACAAACACTTTCGCTAATCTGATGATAAATGGGGCATAATTTGAATACGTTCGAGTAATAACCACTCTAAGGAAAGTAGTACTATAAAACATCGCTTAAGATACTTAAATAAAAAAATGAATTCCGCACGATATTCTTCTTTGGTTGGAGAAGAATCATCTGTAGCATCTCGGGTTAAAAGCTAAAAGTGACGCAAAAAATGGATACATTCTTAAAAGGCATATTTATCCTTGACAAGTGCATATGTGTGCACTTATAATTTAAGTGGTGATGGAAATGGAAAAGGAAAATCAAAATAATAAGTTAGAATGTGGAATAATCATTGGACAAATCATTGATTTCGAATTCTATAAGACTCTGTTTGACCCTGTGAGAAGTGAAATTTTGAAATTTCTTGCAGTACAAGGTAATAAAAATATCACAGAAATTGCAAAAAACTTTACACAGGATAGGTCCGTTATTTCAAGACATTTGGAGCTAATGAGTCGGTATAGGATATTAAACAAAACAAAGCAAAGCAGAAGCACTTTTTATGAAATTAATAAGAATCTTATTCTTGAAAAATTTGAAGCAACCACAAAAAACTTGAAAGAACTTATGGAAAAATAAAAAGTTGATTTATTGAATAAAAAGCATTAAAAACTTTTTATTTTAGTATATAGGTGCATTTATGCGCACTTATACTCTGATTATTGAATTAAATTTATAAAAAACTATTTTGAAAGGAATTGATTAAAATGAACCTTATAACTGTAAATGAAGAAAAGTGTATTAAATGCGAAATGTGTATTAAGGAATGTCCAGTAAATGTTTTAAAAATGGGAGAAAATGTACCTGAAGAAGTAGTTGAATCAAATTGTATTGCTTGTGGACATTGCGTAGCTATATGCCCTACAACTGCTATAGATAATAACAAAACACCTTTAGCGCAACAAGTTGATGCAAAAGATTTTCCCAAATTAGATGCTGAGCAGACTGAGCATTTTTTAAGATCACGTCGTTCCATAAGAAATTATAAAGACAAGTCAGTATCAAGAGAAGAATTAACAAAATTAATTAATATTGCAAGGTTAGCGCCAACTGCAGAAAACAGTCAAGGTATATCCTTTGTGGTAGTTGAAAATAAACAATTAATTGAAAAAGCTACTGAAGTTTCTATTGAGATGATAGAAATTTCCCCATTAAGGTATCTAGTAGAAGACGCTGTCACAAGTTACAGGAAAAATGGAGTTGATTCAATTTTTCGCGGTGCTCCGAACTTAATCATAACTATTGCAGATAAAGATCTTAGAAGTGCTAGAGATAACTCTGTTTCATCTTTGACTTATCTAGAATTATATGCTCCTTCACTAGGACTTGGATCTTGTTGGGCTGGGATTTTTGAGTATTGTGCATCCATTGAGAATTCACCAATGCTTAAATTATTCAATATTCCAGAAGGAAAAAAGATAACAGCTGCGGTTATGGTTGGATATCCTAATTATAGTTACAAGAGGTTAGTGGATAGAAATCCATTAGATGCTACATTTATAAGTTAATGCTCATTTTTAAGTTTATATAAGGCAGCCAACAAAACCGACAAATATCACGTTAAGGAGTATAGTTACATAAACCCACATTTTATATCCATTTTATGTATTAAAGTGGACTTTGTCGGATTAGCTATACTGGGTTAGGCATAAATGGATTAAACAGTTGGCTTTAACGTTGTTTATATTTAAACAACGTGTCACCTTCATTTGTAAAAGTTAATTCAAAAGTATAATATATATGAAATCAAGATGTAATGGTATTTTACTGTGATACTAAAAATAACTTCATACCACTTTTAGCCCATTCTATTAATACCTTATAAAACCCTCCTGCTAAAAATTCAATACAATATCTATCTTCTTCCTCGGAACAGGATCTCATAAACATAATATCCTGGAATAATGAATGTAAAAATCCTGTGCATCTTTGAAGAATATACTTAATTGAAATCAATAGTTTGTACATTAACCGCCGATACTATGCTTATAAAGACAAAATATTACTAATATTCAATTTAAAAATATGTTCTTTCACATTATCAGATAAATTTAATTGATCTATCTTGTTTATCTGATCATCAATGTTTGCAAAAGGGGTGTCACTACCAAAAACGACATGCTCATAGCCAAATGAATTGATCGCCTTTAAAATGTCTTTTCCCTGAACCCGGTCAGAACCTGAAGTATCGAAAAATACATTTCTTAAAAAATTCTTATCTGATTTGAATATATCTAATCCAGCCATATGTGCAATTATAAATACAACATCCTGATTGCTCTTTATATATTGCAGTAATCTCCATGTTTCCTTCTTTGAATATAAGTGGATAAAAATCGGTAGTTTATATGACCTCGCTATATCTGCCAGTGTGTTAAATTCGATTTTGCCTATTTTAAAAGGATCCCATGCTTGATGAAGTTTAATCCCTTTTGGTTGATACTCACGAATGCTTCTTTCAATATTGGTCATATGCCCTTTATCAAGAGGATTCACCCACAGGAACTGAATTATTTTTCCAGGTACCTTATTTTTTAATTCGAAGACATATTTATTCCCATCACCGTTGTCTTTCATAAAATGCTTATAGCTAAATTTAAGCATTCTATTAACTAAATAATTACTATCTGGAGATTTTTTCAGCGGAAGATTTGGTGGAGCTGGTAAATCCAGAATATTTTTCGGGCTTGTACAAAGTATGATCTTTTCAATTTCATACTTTTGAACCATATTCATTATAGATTCTGCTTTGGAATAGGTCCCTGCTGCATGGGCATGTGCATCAATAATCATATAAATACCTCCAATAAAATGTAATGTAAGTAAAAGCAATGTAGTTATCTGACACATAATAAAACTATTATACAATAATAATATCATAATATGACATACTTTGGAATTGTTTTTGGAAAATTATGGCTTTAGACATTTATGCTTAAACCAGTATAGATAAGTCGGAAATGTTGAAGTTGTCATTATTACTGTTCCGGTCAAGTAAATTATTGCATATATAAAAAAAAATTAAATTTATTGTTAATTATGACATATATGATATAGTGTAAATATCTGGCTGACAAATACATATAAAAGTAGGATATGCCTATAATGTATAAACTTAAATAAAAGCAAGACAGACATTTATAACTGTAAATGAAATCAATAAAATTGATATAACTATATATAAATTGAAAATATTTGATTCAGTGTGCAAAAATATAAGATGAAAAGGAGTCATTATAAATGAGCTTCAAGCAAAACACATCTAACAGTTATAGAAGGACAAGCAAAGATGGCGGAAACAAATATGATAAATTCAAATCATTCAAGTTTCACATAGGTATAAAAAGTTTAACAATAAAATTAATTCCTATTGTTCTTATTATTATATCTATTAGTTTATATGAGAATTTATATAGTATAAAATATAATGACTTAATAAGTAATGTTGATCTGAAGAATAAAATTAAAATATTAGAAAAAAGCAAATCAGATTTTAAATATAGCATTTATGGTTATGCTGATTCTGATAATTATAGATATGCATTACTTTTAATTAATGATAAAAATTTAGGTGTAATTCAATTAAAAAAAGGAATCAACAATAAATATAAAATAGTAAAAATTGAAATCAATAATTCAGATAGAACAGAAATTGGGCCTATTGGTATTGAGAGCCCAAGTGAGTATGGAGGCTATTTGATTTATGGTAGTAACGTTAAACATTTAACTATGAGCACATCGATTACTATAGATAATCAAATAATAATAGAAAGTAAAGTTCCATATGGCGATTATTTTATATCTTTCTTGAAAGTTTATTCTTCTAACAATAAATTAAATATATTAACAGATTTCAACTTATGGGATAAAGATCATAACCGTGTAAATAATTATTATCATCAAGGTAATTCTTCAATATCATGTTCTGAAGATAGTAAAGCAACTTATTATTTGATATTTATATGTATTATTATTGCATTGTGTTTAATATTTATAAATATTTTCAAATTATTAGATTGGTGTAGACAACAAAAAAAGGACTGTTCATAGCGATTTTAAAAATCGCTAATGGGATAGCCCCTTTCCATATACTGCAATCATTCTATAGTTTTATACAGTAGAAGTTATTTAAACTAGTGCTCCACTAAAGAAACTTATAGTAGCTTTTGCTATAACACTAAAGTGCGCAGTAATATTATTGAAGACTTCTTTATCAACAAGCTTTACTATAAAATCTTGTATTGATTTTAAAATGCCCATAAAGAAGGCTGTTGTTTTCTATTTCTCAGAAATATTTTTAACGGATTTTTTGTAATTGTTTCCCCAGTCAGTTAAAACTTCAAAGATAGGCTTCAAGGTTTCACCAATCTCACTCAAACTATATTCAACTTTGAAAGGGATTTCTTCAGCATATGTTTTTCTGTTTAGAATACCATCCTCCTCTAAAGAACGAAGATTTTCAGTTAGTACTTTTTTACTAATGTTGTCTATACCGTTTAATAAATCAGTAAATCGCTGTGGACCTGCCAAAAGGTTCCTTAATATCAATAATTTCCACTTATTACCGATAATGGCAACAGCAGTTGCTACAGGGCATTGTGGCAAGTTTTTATTAACAACCATAGTATATCTCCTTTCATGTCATAGATTACAAAAAGGTAACAAGGACACATTAAAGTGCCGTATTTACTAAATTAATACATATAGTTATTATATAAGTAGAGGAAGGATAAAGCAACTGAAAATTAGTGTTTATGAAAACCTCAAAAATCCAATAAAGACATGGAGGTGACATTATGATTAAACTTAATATGTTAGATGCATGGTCAGGAATGAGCAAATTCTTTGGGAAAAGAAGTGCACAGAGTTATTTAAATTCTGGTAACGTTACATTCGCAGTAAGCGGTGGTTGTGGTTCAGCTTGTGGAGCAGGTGATGGTGATAGTAAACCTAAACCTAAACCAGAGGAAAATCCAGATCCAAAACCAACTGCATGCAGTTCTGCATGTGGTGCTGGTGACAAATAACAACTAGTAAAGCAAAGAAGATGTGGTGTCCTCGATTTTGTCAGAAATTTCTGAATCGGGGGCATTATAATATAAAGAATAGAATAGCCATCTGCTAGTTATAAGCTGGTGGTTTAAATAAATTTTAAATTAATAAGAAAGGTAAGTGAATGATATGGAACAGTATTTGGCATTTCAATGGCATATTACGGATAGCTGTGACCAACGTTGTCAGCATTGTTATATTTTTTCAGAAGACAATGACATTCCTATTATTGAGATGTCTTATGAGAAAATGGAGCATGTATTGGAAAATTGTATGGATATGTGTAAAAAATTAAATCGAATCCCGTATTTCTATATTACAGGTGGTGATCCCATTTTGCATAAAGATTTTTGGACATTTATGGAGATGTTAAAATTCCATAATGTTTCCTTTGGATTATTAGGGAATCCATTCCATCTTAATGATGAAATTTGCAAAAAATTAAGATATTATGGATGTGATAAGTATCAGCTTTCCATCGATGGAATGAGAAATAACCATGATTCTATTCGAAAGCCTGGATCATTTGATACTACCATAGAGAAAATTAAATGTATCCGCAATGAAGGAATTAAGTGTGTAGTTATGACAACTGTGTCCAAAATAAATATTGCAGAGATACCACAAATAATTGATCTTGTGGCTCACCATCATGTTGATATATTTGCTTTTGCAAGGTATTGTCCTACAAGCCTTGAAAAAAGCACACATATTGAATCTAATGAATATAAGGAATTACTTGAGATTTGCTGGGAAAAGTTTAAAGAATATAAGGATTCTGGTACAACATTTAATTTGAAAGATCATTTATGGACACTATTTCTCTATGAAAAAGGATTATTTACTATACCAGAAGGTTTGGATGATAATAAAATTTATGATGGATGTAACTGTGCAAATTGTCATATGACAATTCTACCTAATGGTGATGTTTATGCTTGTAGACGTATGGAAAGTTTAATTGGAAATGCTTTTTCAGAAAGTATGCAGGATATTTTTTTAGGTGAAAAGATGGATAAATATAGACAATATGATAAGTTTGAGAAATGTTCAAAATGTGAATTGTTAAGATTTTGTCGCGGATGTCCTGCTGTAGCATATGGGTATACACACAATGCTTATGCAGCTGATCCTCAGTGCTGGAAAGAAATATAAGTTTGTGAAATAATATTGAAGGGGAAGTGAATGCTATGAAGGCGGTAATTCTTGAAAAAACCTGCACAGCTAAAGAACTGACGGTAAGTAATGTACCTATTCCCAAAGTGAAACCAGGATGGGTGTTAGTTAAAATAAAAGCGTTTGGTATTAATCGTTCTGAGTTAATAATGAGAAGCGTTGAAGGTGATGCCGGTTATATAAGTTTACCGAGAATACTTGGAATAGAATGCGTCGGAGAAATATCAGATTCATCTGATAGTGAATTCAAAAAAGGACAGCATGTGGTTGCTTTGATGGGTGGTATGGGACGCAGCTTTGATGGTGGATATGCTGAATACGCCTTACTTCCCCAAAAGAATGTATTCACAGTAGAAACTGACATGAGTTGGGAAGAACTTGCGGCAGTGCCAGAAACATATTTTACAGTATATGGTTCACTGTTTCACTGTCTGCAAATAGAATCTTCTGATACACTGCTTATTCGTGGGGGGACAAGTGCAGCTGGATTGGTGGCAATACAACTAGCTAAATGTATTGGAAGTGTTGTACTAGCTACAACAAGAAAATCAGAAAATCTTGAGATATTAAAGCAACATGGTGCTGACTATGCACTTATTGATGATGGAACTATACTAGAGCAGCTCCATTATGTTTATCCAGATGGTGTAACGAAAGTATTAGAATTTATAGGTCCATCAACTTTAAAAGAATCTATGAAATGTCTTTCTAATCATGGAGTTATTTGTATTACAGGGATTTTGGGAGGAGCAATGGACAATTTTGACCCAATTAAGGACATTATTAATGGAATTTATCTATGCTCTTTTTTTAGTAATTATCCAACACAGAAAAGTATAGACGATATTTTTTGTTATATTAAAAAATACAACCTAAAACCACCAATCGCAAAGGTATTTTCACTTAAAGATGTAGCAAGTGCTCATCTTTTGTTGGAAAATAATATGGCAATGGGTAAGGTAGTGGTTTTAGTTGATTAAGGGAGTTTCTATGAAAAATTATCAAGAACGTATTAAAGAAGCAAGCGAAGCTGTAAGATCTGCAGAATACATTTTGATTGGTGCGGGTGCAGGACTATCAGATGCTGCAGGACTTAAATATTCAGGCAAAAGATTTACTGACAGATTTCCTGATTTTATAAAAAAATATCATATGAAAGATTTGTATACTTCTAGCTTCTACAACTTTGGCACAATGGAAGAAAAATGGGCATATTGGTCAAGGCACATAGCGCTTAATCGGTTCGAAACACCTGCTACCGAGCTGTATAAGAAGTTATACAAGCTGGTACAGCAAAAAAAACATTTTGTTCTCACAACAAATGTGGAGCATCAGTTTAGCAAAGCTGGATTCCAGGATGAAAAAATATTTGCAACACAGGGAGATTACGGATATATTCAATGTGCGGTGGGATGCCACTCAAAGCTTTATGATGATGAAAACCTTGTTGAAGATATGCTTAGGCAGACAAAAGACTGTAAGATTCCCTTAGAACTTGTACCAAAATGTCCTGTTTGTGGTGGTGAAATGGATGTAAACATACGAAAGGATGAACACTTTATTCAAGATGAAGCGTGGTATAATGCACGTGATAATTACAACACTTTTGTAGAAAAAATTGAGGGAAAAAAAGTTGTATTATTGGAGCTTGGTGTAGGATTTAATACACCTGGTATCATACGTTTTCCTTTTGAGCAGATGACATATAAAAATTCTAATGCAACGATAATCAGACTAAATAGGGATTATCCAGATGGATTGACTGAAAATAAAAATCAAACTATTGCATTTGATGAAGATATAATGGAAGTAATAAGTATTTTATGATAATAAATATATGACACGACAAGAAGGTTATAAGTAAGTATAATTAATTATGTGTAGAATATAGTTAAAATGATAGTAACAATACGATTACATAGCATGAGGATAGGAAGAGAGGAGATTATTGGAGAATTAGTTTATCACTTTTACCTAAATGTGATTGGCAGTTGTTTCTAATATTTTATATAAAGTGTATAAAAATATTGAATTCTTTGAAAAAGGAGAATCTAGAAAATGAAAGCAGTTGTATTAAAAAAAGCATGTACAGCACAAGAATTAGTTGTAAGTGAAGTGCCAATACCTCAAGTGAAACCAGGTTGGGTATTGGTAAAGATAAAAGCTTTCGGGATAAATCGATCGGAGATATTTACTAGACGAGGGGATTCCCCATCTGTTAAATTACCCCGAATTATTGGAATAGAATGTGTAGGGGAAATTGAAAATCCATCTGATAGTTTTTATGAAAAAGGACAGCGGGTTGTTTCTCTGATGGGCGATCTTGGACGTGAATTTGATGGGAGTTATGCGGAATATGCCCTTATTCCATCAAATCAGGTTTACCCTATTAACAATGATATGGAATGGGAAGAATTGGCCGCAATTCCTGAAATGTATTATACTGCTTATGCATCTCTGTTCTATTCTCTACGTCTTACCAAAGGAGATACTTTACTAATACGTGGAGGCACCAGTTCTGTGGGGTTAGCTGCGTTGCAACTTGCTAAGAGCGTGGGCGCAACTGTTATTTCCACTACAAGAAACAAAAACAAGCAGGAATTTTTAAAGCAACAGGGTGCGGATTTTGTATTATTGGAAGGCACAAATTTATCACACCAACTCTTGTTGATTTTCCCAAAAGGTGTAAATAAAGTCTTAGAGCTAGTGGGTACGGTTACATTAAAAAATTCACTTGGGTTGGTTTCAGAAAACGGAATTTTATGTATGACAGGTATTTTAGCTGGCGAATGGCAAATGGAACGATTTGAACCATTAGTAGATATTCCCACTGGAGTTTACTTTACCACGTTTACAAGTACGCCGGTGAAAGAAAAAATACTGGTTGAAATATTCAACCATATTCAACAGTATAAAATTAAAGTGCCTATTGCACAAGTTTTTTCATTGGATGATATCCAAAAGGCACACATCTTGATGGAAAGCAATGAGGCTAATGGAAAAATTGTTGTTACTAATTCTTTATAAAACCATGCTTAGAACTCATATTTGAAGATTTAAAGTAAAAAGCATTTAACAGTGTTTTGATAAAGACAAAACGGAGGCAATAAGAACTTTATGATAATAAATACAGGATGCAGGACGGATATTCCTGCCTATTTTAGCAAGTGGTTTTTTAACAGGATTAAAGATGGATATGTTTATGTGAGAAATCCTTATTATAAGAATCAGGTTATGAAATACAAACTGACACCTGATGTAGTGGATTGTCTGTCTTTCTGCACGAAAAATCCGGGACCGATGTTACCTAGAATTCATGAACTTGATGAATTTGGGCAGTTCTGGTTTGTAACAATTACACCTTATGGAAAAGAAATTGAGCCCTATGTGCCACCTAAGGAAAAAGTAATGGAAGATTTTAAAAAGCTTTCAACACTTATTGGAGCAGAAAAGGTAGGATGGCGATATGATCCAATTTTTATTACAAATAAATATACATTAAGAAATCATATAGAAAACTTTGAAAAAATGGCGTATGAACTGTCGGGTTATACTCATGACTGTGTTATTAGTTTCATCGATTTGTATGAGAAGACAAAGCGTAATTTTCCAGGAGTTAATGAAGTGACAGCGGAAGAACGTTGTAAAGTCGCAAAAGAATTCGTAGAAATAGGAAAAAAACACCATATTAAAATTAAAACCTGTTTTGAAGGACAGGAGCTGTCAAAGTATGGTGTTGATTGTAGCGGCTGTGTCACGAAACCAATAATTGAACGTGCAATAGGTAGCAACCTAAAAATCCACACAAAAAAATCTACCAGAGGTGGTTGCAATTGCTTGATTGGAAATGATATTGGAGTATACAATACATGTGGGCACGGTTGTGTTTATTGCTATGCAAACTATGACAAAAAAACAGTATTAGATAACATGAAGAAGTATAATCCAAACTCACCATTTTTGATTGGTGGAAATATGGAGGGTGATATAGTAAAAGATGCTAGACAAGAAAGTTTTATTGATGGTCAAATGACATTGTTCTAATATTGATTTTTGAATGAAGGTGTTTATGTTATGAATCAATCAGAAAGAATACTCTTTTTAACAGATGAATTAAGGAATGAGGATTATAGATATAAAGATTTGAAAATTCCAGACTCTTATTTGGAACAGGATAGACTACTCCGCTCACTTATGAATGTGAGAATGCCTAAAAAAACCAGTGAAGAATTTCTACTTGTCCAAGATGAGTTTCTATTGAATGTAGCCATGCAGAAAGGCATTGTAAAGCACACGGATATACCAACTATAGCAGATGAATTTCCATTATCAACTTTGCCATTTAAAGAAAAAATGTCAATATGGCAGGGAGATATAACAAGATTAGAAGTAGATGCAATTGTAAATGCAGCTAATTCACAGATGCTTGGTTGCTTTTCACCATGCCACAGCTGTATTGATAATGCAATACATTCAGCAGCTGGAATACAGCTTAGAGATGAATGTTTTCATATAATGAATCGGCTAGGACATGAAGAAAAAACAGGTATGGCAAAAATAACAAATGCCTATAATTTGCCATGCAAACGTGTGATACATACTGTGGGGCCGATTGTAAGATTTGGATTAACAAAAGAACTGGAAGAAAATTTACAATCTTGTTACCTATCGTGCTTAGAGTGTGCAGTTTCAAATGAAGTCAGAACTATAGCATTTTGCTGTATATCTACAGGCGAGTACAATTTCCCAAATGACAAAGCTACTGAAATTGCAATAGAAACAGTAATACAATTTTTAAGTGAAAATCAAGTAAAAATAGACAGAGTTATATTTAACGTATTTAAGGATTTGGATAATAGAATTTATAGAAATTTCGCAAGTTTATAATTGAAAAAGTTCAAATGATAGTGCTGGCAAAATTATATTATTAAAAAATGGGAGCTTTAAAAAACTCCTATTTTTTTATTCTGCATACATATTATATGAAGATTTATTTTATTATTTAGTAATCGTCTAGCACGTGAATGGGTAATGCTTAATAATTTGGACAATTGTAACATGAATCAAACAATCTGCATATTTTATTTATGATTAGAAATTTTAGCACATATGAGCATTGGAGAAATTGCTAACATTCAGGATGTAGTAAAAAATACAATAGCGGGTATAAAAGGGGTTGGAGGAGTACAAACACTAGGTAAATGTAGAGAAGAATATCCAAAGTCTATATTTGTTAGATAAACTTAGCCTCAAGGCTTTATTTGCCGTGAGGGTTATTTTATTTAGAATAAATTGACCTTGACAAGTTGTACCCATTACTGATAAAATTGAATGTTTATTTGACAGGGATGAGTTTTTGATGTATAATGTAAATGTGGAAAGAGGGTGTTTCATGTGGAAAAAGTGAACGTTTTAGATTCCATCAAGAGAAATATTGAAGAACATCTGGGACAGAAAGTAGTATTAAAAGCGAATAGCGGCAGGAAAAGGGTAGTTGTTAACAATGGCGTCATTGAGAAGACATATCCCAGCATATTTGTTGTTAGATTAGAATCTGGTACCCAAAGGAAAGTGACATATAGTTATTCAGATGTATTAACTAAGACAGTACAGTTGGATTTCGCAGTATAAAAAAAATGTTATCGAATATATATTCGATAACATTTTTTAATTATCATAGAATATATTAAAGTGAAGATGAGATATATTTCATTTTAATTTTGTCAATAACTTAAAAAAGGCATATTCAATAGTACATATCCATATATATTATACTAGGTATTTTATAGGAGGGAATAACATGGCTATAGAACTTGTGAAGGAAAATATAGAGTATGAACAGTTTCTAGGAAAGAATACTGCCGATACTGTTGTAAAGGAAGAATATATCATACCAGATACTGAACCGGATGTATTAAAAATACTTTTGGTAGATGCAAAACCTACAATACTCAGCAAAGAAGTTATGCAGGACAAGGTTTATTTGGAGGGTCAATTAGAATTTGATGTTTTATATTTAGGAAAAGTAGATGATAGGACAGAAGTTTGCGGAGTAACCTACTCTGCTAAATTTTCAAATTATGTAGAGCTTGAAGGTGCAGTGCACAAAATGCCGTCAAATGCAGAAGCTGATGTAGAGCATATCAGTTGCGTGGCAGTTAATGAAAGAAAAATAGCAGTGGAAGGTATAATTAAATTAAAGTCAGAGGTTTATTCTAAAAACGAATTGCACATAGTTAAGGATGTTGATGGACTAAAGGATGTACAATTTTTAAAAAATTCAACTTCTATTGATAAGACCATTTCTAATAATAGCACAAATTTAATAGCGAAGACTAATATTCAAATTCCCATGGATAAACCGCAAATATTAAACATATTAAAATGTGATATAAATATTCATAAAAAACAAATAAAATTGCTAGAAGGTAAAGTGCAAATTGAAGCTTTTGCAAAATTTAATATTTTGTACAAGGCAAAAGATACGGGAGATGTGGTTCATCTTTCTGATGACGTACTTTTAGAACAAGAAATTGATGCAGAAGATGTAAATAGTTCAATGAGTTCCTATGCTGATTTTAATATTGACGCTGCAGAATATAATATTAGAGATGATGATTTAGGGGAAAGTAGGCTTCTTGATATTGAGGCATTGATAAAGGTTGATATTAAAATTGAAAGTAAATTAGACATTGAAGTTATCGAAGATGCTTATTCACCAGAACTTAATATTCAGATAGAAAAGCAGGATTACAAATTGAACTTAGTATATGGGCAGTCAAACATTGAAAGTATTGTAAAGGAAAATATTGATGTTAATAAAGAAAATGGACTTCCAACAGAAGTAGTTTTAATAATTGGAAAGGTTTCAATAACAGATAAAAAACTTGTGGAGGATAAGGTTTTAATTGAGGGAATAGTTAAAGCCTCTGTTATATATAAAACTGATAATGAAGAAAATAATATTTATGCTTTCGAAGAGGATATACCGTTTAATGTAACTAATGAAATACTTGGTTCTAAAATTGAGATGATTTCTAGTGCCAAGGTATGTTTAGAAGGTATAGAAGGTGTGGTGGAAGCAGGAACTATTGCAGTTAAGGCCATAGTATCAATTTATGTTAAAGTAAATTATAATGCACATAAAGATTTTCTTGTAAATATAGAGCCTTTAGAGGGCGCTAAACCAGAAAAGAAAGCTAGTATAACTATATATGCCATTCAGGCAGGAGATACCCTATGGAAGATAGCAAAGATGTATTTCACAACAATAGAGGATATAGTTAGAATAAATAATATAGAAAATCCTGATTATATTTTGCCAGGACAAAAGCTAATAATACCGGGCAGAGCTGTTGTGTAAGTAACAAGTGGCAGGCGGTAAGTTTTCATAATTATTGAGAATGTTTATAGATTTGTTGTGCAAATTTATAGACATTCTATTTTTTAGTTTTTACATAAAAACTGCACATATAAATTGTTTTTTGGTATAATGTCTTTGTAGTTTATAAATAGTAACTAAATGTACACATAAAATTACATTATATTATACAAAAATAAAGTGTAAACTCTTAAATCGGATACCAAGGGGGCATTATTTTGTTTAACAGTAATAACGCTGCAAATATACAAAAGGCAAACATTTTGAGTCAGGCATTGCCTTACATACAAGAGTACAATGGTAAGACTATTGTGATAAAGTATGGTGGAAATGCAATGATAAATGAAGAATTAAAGGATACAGTTATTAAAGATATAGTTTTATTAAATTATGTTGGAATTAAAGTGGTGGTTGTTCATGGTGGAGGACCAGATATTAACGATTTTTTAGCTAAAATAGGTAAAAAAAGCGAATTTGTAAATGGACTAAGAGTAACAGATGAAGAAACTATGGAAGTGGTTCAAATGGTACTTGCGGGAAAAGTAAATAAAGATATAGTATCATTAATTGATAAGAATGGTGGAAAAGCAGTAGGTTTATGTGGAATAGATGCCAATCTTTTAAAAGCGAAAAAACTTGAAATAAGTAGTGGGGAAGATATAGGTTATGTGGGAGACATAGTTGAGGTAAATGACGATATTATTAGGCATTGCTTAAATGGTGGATATATTCCGGTTATTTCAACGGTGGCTCTTGGTCAAACAGATGGAAAAACATATAATGTTAATGCGGATTTAGCAGCATCTAAAATAAGCGTTAAATTAAAAGCTGAAAAATTTGTTTTAATAACTGATGTACCAGGACTTTTAAAGGATCAAAAGGATGAGACTTCTCTTATATCAGAACTTAAAGTAGAAGAAATACCAAAGTTAATTGAGGAAAATATAATTACTGGTGGAATGATTCCTAAAATAAATTGTTGCAAAGAAGCAGTTGACGGAGGCGTTCATAAAACTCATATTATAGATGGGAGAGTTCCACATTCTCTTTTATTAGAGGTATTTTCCCATGAAGGTGTAGGAACAATGATTTTATAGTAAATTAATTGATTTTATTTTAAATTATTTTGGAGGAAAAAATATGTTATTAAAGGCTTATGCGAAAATTAACATATCATTAGATATAGTTGGTAAAAGAGAAGATGAGTATCACTTATTAAAGATGATTATGCAATCAATAGATTTATATGATGTAATACAATTCAATAAGGCTTCCAAAGGTATAAATATAACTTGTAACAAGCAGTATGTACCAACAGATGAGAGAAATATTGCATACCGAGTGGCAAAACTTTTTATGGACACTTACAATATTAATGAAGGTATACAAATTGATATTATAAAAAACATTCCAGTAGCAGCAGGACTGGCAGGGGGAAGTACTGATGGTGCTGCGGTACTAAGAGGTATGAGGAAACTCTTTAAAATTGCAACATCCGATAAAAAGCTTATGGAACTGGGAGTTGAAATAGGTTCAGATATACCTTATTGTATTGTAGGAGGTACTGCATTATGTGAGGGTATAGGGGAAAAAATACTTAGCTTAAAGCATTTTAAAAATAAAATATTAGTTTTAGTAAAGCCAAATTTTGGTGTATCTACTAAGGAGGTTTACAAGAATTTTGATTTAACAAAAGTTTATAGGCATCCTCATACTGAAGATCTAATAAGGGCTATGGATAAGGAAGACCTAAAATATGTAAGCAACAATATGAGGAATTTACTTGAAAATGTTACTTTAAAAAAATATCCTGTACTAAAAGAAATTAAAGCAGAAATGATAAAATATGGAGCTTTGGGTTCTATGATGAGTGGAAGCGGACCTACTGTCTTTGCTTTTTTTGAGGATATGTTAACAGCTCAAAATTGTTTTTCACACATGAAAGAAAGTTATGATGAAGTATATATAACAAGGACTATATAATACGTAAATAATGGACATATTAGCATGTTTTGAAATAAACAACCAATACAATTAATTTTCAGGGCCTGTCTAAAGGTGAGTTGAATTATTCTTTTTATGACAGAGCTTTTTAATTTTATTTGCGAATTGGTATTAATAATTTTTCACCCATAATAATGGAGTCATTTATATTATTCTTATATTTTATAATTGCCGCAGTTCTCCAAGGATTGCACTCTGGCAAAAATCTCTGAGAAATTCCAAGTAAAGTATCTTCGCACTGTACGATATACAACACATATTCAGCTCTAAAATATATGTAAAATTCATATATTGTAATTGAGGCCATTATAAAAAAGAATGTTAAAGCTATTATGCATGAAATTGCTAGGAAAGTTGAAAAAAGTCCATGATCTCTTAATATGGTAAAAAAAACCCCGGATTCTAATAGGGTAAAACACCAAAAAGCAACTATTATGATGCGTTTCTCTTCTAATGTCTTCGGATAATTTAAGTGTAATAAATCTTTCATTTTAGACACCTCTAAAAATATCATTAACATTTACTACAAAATTTATACAAATTGGGAATAAAATTTTATTAAAAAGGTTTATAGATATTACCCACATATGTGAATATAAAAACAATATATGTCAATAATTAGAAATAGAGTATGTGGGGGGGAGATAAAATGAAAAGAATTTTAGCATTTATAGTTATTTTTTTAATTGTATTGCTAATGCTAGGATACGACAATAATGGTGAACGTAATGTTAGTAGTAATCAGCAAAGCATAGCAAATAAGATAATTAGATTTCATGTTTTAGCAAATAGTGATTCTAATGATGACCAAGCACTAAAACTAAAAGTTAGGGACAAGGTGTTAGCTTTTATATCGCCTAAGATGAGTAAAAGCACTAGCGTTAATGAATCAAAGCAATTGCTTTTAAAATATAACAATGACATAAATAGCATAGCTCAGAAGGTGGTTAGGCAAAATGGATATAATTATGGAGTCACAACAGAACTCAGTAAAGACTATTTTCCTATAAAAACCTATGGAGCGATAACATTACCAGAAGGTAAATATGATGCATATAGAATATTAATTGGGTCAGCAAAAGGTCATAATTGGTGGTGTGTAATGTTTCCACCACTATGTTTTACTGATATAACAAAGGGCAATGTTGAAGTGGAAAAAACGCAAAATGAAATGAAAAAAGTGCTTACAAAAGAAGAATATGATATGGTTGATAATTCAAAGGGAACCGGCAACAAGATAGTAGTAAGATTTAAGATAGTAGATTTAATTGAAGGCCTTGCTAAAAAATTAAGGGTTAAAATTTAAAAGTTATTTAAATGTGTGATGAAAAATGATAATATTATATATATAACATAATTGTTAGAAATTACAATTATGGATTGGAGGCAGGAGCGTGCTAAATAAATATAAATTTCTACCTACAAAAGAACAAAGTATTACAAGAATAATTGTAAGTATATTTTTCATGGTCCTAGGAGTATTTTGTGTAATACTATTCAATAAAGCTGTTGGAATTATAATCATCTTAACTTCAAGTTGTATTATTTGCTTATATTTATACTATCTTATTTTCATGAATAAAGGTCTATCGTCAATTGAGGTAAAGATAATCATAGAGAAGCAGAAAAGCAGTTGTTAGGTTCCAGATACCAAACACTAAATACCAGAAAAATGATATTTTTTTGTATGTTGATTCTTCTGCTGAGCAGAAAATCACCGTCACCTGGAACCTGGTATTTGGAAACTGCTTTTTAGTCTTTCTTTGTAACAGCGATTTCTCTCTTTTTAATAAGCACATTTATTAAATTAAAAATATCTCTTCCACAGCTTGGCTTTGAATACTTTCTACAGTTCTCTTTCATTTCTTGAAGCTGCTTTGGTGAGGACATTAGATTTTCTATTATTTCTTTACAATTAGTTCCATCCTCTAAAGTTATGGCAAGTTTATGTCTTAGCAAAAATTCCTCATTCTTTTTTTCTTGACCTGGAATTGCAGAGAAAAGTGCAAGAGGTACATTGCAAATTAGAGCTTCTGTAATAGTAAGACCACCAGGTTTTGTGATAAGAAGATCACTACATTGCATATACTTGTTTATATTTTTTGAAAATCCTAATATGCTTGTAGTAACAGTGGAATGTTCTTTTAAATTCATAAGTTGAGAATATAATTTTTTATTGCTTCCTGCAATGACGATTATTTGTACATTGGTAGTAAGTTTTGAAAGCTGAGAATATACCCTAGCAATTTTACCTATTCCAAGGCTACCACCCATAATCATAATTGTCTTTTTAAGAGGGTCTAGATTTAGTTCTGCTAGTATTTGACTTTTGTCATATTTAAGAAAAAAATCCGAACTAACAGGTATACCAAAATCAAAAACAGAGTCTTTGTCTACTCCTCGTAAGGTCATCTCCTCTTTCATATCACTATTAGAAACTATATATGAATCAACCTTTGGATGTATCCAAGTATTATGTGGAGCATAATCCGTAAGTATACAAATCATAGGTATATTAAGCTTCTTCTTTTGTTTTAATATTGAAACCATCTGTGTTGGAAATGGATGGGTACAGATTATTATATCTGGTTTATAATTATCAATGATTGGTAATAATTTATAAGCCATAAGCTCATTAAATTTATTTGTAACAGAATTCAAACCTTCATCTTTTTCAGTAAATTTATATATTTTCCCAAAAATAGACGGAGTCATTTTTACTGTTTGCAAATAGCTACCAATTATCAATTTATCAAGTAGTGGATTTATATATTTTATTGTATCCAATATTTCAATATCTGAAGTTGGTTCAAATTGCATGATATAATTTTTTAGTGCAAGTGATGCCTGTATATGGCCGCCACCTGCTGATACTGAAAGTATTAAAGCTCGCATCACATTCACCTTTCAATTAAAATTAACTGTAACAATACTATTTAATTATACACTATAAGGCACTTAAATGCAGAATAACTTATTTAAATATAGAATTCATGAATCAATATATATTTAATATATATTGATTCATGCCACTTAGAATAACAATGGTTAAAATAAATATAATAAAAATCCGAACCACAAACACGCAAAAACTATGATTTTGCGGCTCTATCTTTTTTATTTATATGACGTAAAATATATATTAAAGATAACTCATTGCTAAAATGCTTGAAAATTATTAAACTATAAAGTGAAACTTGCATTTAGTTGTATGATTTCATGATTTTGGACTAATGGGTAAAAAGGAAGTTTTTAAGAGGAGAGATTTGATATGAAAAAAAAAGTAGCTATATTATTTGGTGGGAGATCAACTGAACATGAGGTTTCTAGAGCATCAGCAGCATCTGTTTTAAGAAATATAGATATTACAAAATATGAGGTTTATCCTATAGGGATAACAAAACAGGGACAGTGGATTGAATATTCTGGAACTATTGAAAAAATAGAGAATGGTGAGTGGGAAAAAGACGAGTACTATAAAACATCAGAAGGACAAAAGATTTTATTTAATAGGGGAGTAGATGTTGTTTTTCCAGTGCTTCATGGATTATGTGGAGAAGATGGAACTGTGCAAGGGTTATGCAGACTTTTGGATATTCCTTGTGTTGGTCCTAATGTTATGTCTTCAGCCGTATGTATGGATAAGGTGTATGCAAAATATGTGCTTGAACATTTCAAAATAAAACAGGCTGACTACGTTGTAGTAACATCAGTAAAATATGCAGAAGATAAAGAAAATATAATAAATATAATAGAGAAAAAGTTAGGTTATGATTTATTTATAAAACCTTCTAATAGTGGATCTTCAGTTGGAATAACAAAGGCTCATAACAGACAGGAATTAATAGGTGGACTTGAAGAAGCATTAAAATACGATAGAAAAGTTTTAGTTGAAGAAGCTATAAATGCAAGAGAAGTAGAAGTAGCTGTGCTTGGTAACGATAGGCCAGAAGCTGCTGTTCCAGGTGAAGTTCTTCCTGCAAAAGAGTTTTATGATTATGAAGCAAAATATGAAAATGCGGAATCTAGAATTTTAATACCAGCAGATATGAATAATAAAGAACTTGAAGATATAAGAGAACTGGCAGTGAAAATTTATATTGCTTTGGATTGTGCTGGAATGGCAAGGGTAGATTTTCTTGTGGATAAAGATACAAATGAAGTATACTTAAACGAAGTAAATACTATTCCTGGATTTACTAAAATAAGTATGTATCCAAAAATGTGGGATGCATCAGGGAAGGCATACAAAGATTTAATAAGTGAACTTATATGTCTTGCCATAGAAAGAAATAACAATTAAGGAGAATAGGATGAATAAAAAAGCCGTTATAAGTATATCCAGCATGCAAGGTGTGGATGCAGAGCCTATTGCTGTAATTACTCCAGGTAAGTTTTATATAAAGGATGAAACCTATTATGCTCGTTATGAGGAAACAGAAATATCGGGAATGAAAGGTACTACTACAATTTTAAAGATAAAATCTGATGAACTAGTTCTTATGAGAAGTGGTACTACTAGCTCTAAAATGAAATTTGCTAAAGATCTAAAAAATATATCTATGTATGATACGCCTTATGGAACTCTGCAGATAACAACAAACACCAAGGAAATAAAAATAGATGTAGATGAAAATGGTGGTAAGGTATTTGTAAAGTATGATATGGATATTTCAGGTGAAAAAATACCAATAACAACTTTGAAAATAGAAATAAAAGTAAACAAAGAAGAAGTGACAGGTGACAAGTGACAAGTGACAAGTTATGAGTGGATTTATTTACATAAATCCACTCATATTTTTTATGGATTTCTATGCCTTAGAAGAAAGCTTTTAACTGTTATAGTTGTTTTTGTTTAATATACAAGTTTAAAATTGCCTCATTTTGCCAATAATTTGAATGAGGTGATTGTAAATGTTACCAAGTGATAAATATGAAAAAATAATTGAATTTATGTGCGAATATAAAAAAATAAACAGAGATGAATTGTTTAAGATATTAAAAGATCAGCAGTGCAAATATTTAATGCTTCTATTGTTAAAAAAATACAAATGTATAGACAGTGATATGATAAATAATTATTTCCCAAGTTACAGCAAAAAGTCACTAAATTATGGGTTTAAAAAGGCACGAGAAAAATTTTTTGTCAATAAGGACTTTAGAGAACTGTATTTTGAAATTGAAGACGACATGAAAAAATCATTATAAAAAATAAAAAAAGAAGTGGAAAAACACAAAATATTATGTTACAATAGATTTTATGTTAATTAAAACGCAAAACCCCATTTTAATTTTATAGGGTAATTTCTATTATAAATTTATTCTTTGTGTTTGTCAACAGTTTATATATAAAAATATTTACTTAGGAGGATTATAAATGAAAACTACAAAATATATTTTTGTAACAGGCGGAGTTGTTTCGTCTTTAGGTAAAGGAATAACAGCTGCTTCACTTGGAAGGTTGCTTAAAAATAGAGGACTTAAGGTTTCTATACAGAAATTTGATCCATACATAAATATTGATCCTGGAACTATGAGTCCATATCAGCACGGAGAGGTATTTGTTACAGATGACGGTGCTGAAACAGATTTAGATTTAGGACATTATGAAAGATTTATCGATGAAAATTTGAGTAAAAATAGTAATGTTACTACAGGAAAAGTTTACTGGACAGTATTAACAAAGGAAAGAAGAGGAGACTATCTTGGAGGAACGGTTCAAGTAATTCCTCATATAACAAATGAACTTAAGGAAAGAGTTTATGCAGTAGCACAGGATGGCGATGTAGATGTTGTTATAACTGAAATTGGTGGAACTGTTGGGGATATTGAGTCACTACCATTTTTAGAAGCTATAAGACAGATAAAAAATGAAGTTGGAGTAGGCAATTCATGTTTTATACATGTTACCCTTGTACCGTATCTTGAAAAAGCTGGAGAGCTTAAAACAAAACCTACACAACACTCAGTAAAGGAACTTACAGGAATCGGTATTCAGCCAGATATAATTGTATGTCGTTCAGAAAAAGAATTATCACAATCATTAAGAGATAAAATTGGTCTATTTTGTAATATGAATGGAAATTCTGTAATACAAAATTTAGATGCTGAAAATTTATATGAAGTTCCATTACTTTTAAATGAACAAGGATTAGATAATTTAGTTTGCGAAAAATTAAATCTTGATTGTAAAGATGTAGATAACACTGAATGGATTGATATGGTTCAAAGGATAAAAAGTTTATCAGGAGAAGTGAATATCGCTTTAGTTGGAAAGTATGTAGAACTTCATGATGCTTATATCTCAGTTGCAGAGTCATTAGCGCATGGCGGATATGCAAATGGAACAAATGTTAATATAAAGTGGATAAATGCTGAAGATGTTAACAAAGAAAATGTTGATGAAATATTAAAAGATGTTGATGGTGTTCTTGTTCCCGGAGGTTTTGGTGATAGAGGTATAGAAGGTAAAATTGAAGCTACAAGATGGGCAAGAGAAAACAAAGTACCATTCTTCGGGATTTGCCTTGGAATGCAGTGTGCAGTAGTTGAGTATGCAAGAAACGTGTCTGGACTAAAGGGTGCAAACAGTTCAGAAATAGATCCAAATACAAAATACCCTGTCATAGATTTAATGCCAGACCAAAAGAATATTGATAAAATGGGTGGCACTATGAGATTAGGTAAATACGAATGTAAAATATCAAATGATACAAATTCAAAAAATGCATACGGGGAAGCAGTTATTTCCGAAAGACATAGACATAGATATGAATTTAACAATGAATTTAGAAATATATTAACATCAAAGGGACTTATAATAGCAGGTACAAGCCCTGATGACAGATTAGTAGAAATAGTTGAAATTAAGGATCATCCTTGGTTTGTTGGAGTTCAATTCCACCCAGAATTTAAATCAAGACCAAACAGACCACATCCTCTATTTAGAGAATTTATAAAAGCTGCAATGAATAAATAAAAAATATGGTAATGAGAAATATTTCTCATTACCATATTTTTTATTTAAAATTGAATAATTTTATTGCTTCACTAGCTTTTATCTTTTTTTGTTCATTTATTTTATAGTTATATTTTGGCATATATTTGCTAATATTAAATTTACCCTGGTTTGATTCCACCCAATGAACAATGCTTTTCAAGTCATCTGTTTCTATTTCATAATCAAAAACTGATAAAAGGCGTATATTAAAAATTTTGAGATAGATTTTTTTGTGATTTTCCCAAGATAAATAATCATCTGTGGTTTCAAACAACTTGGTTACATATTCTTTCAAAATGTTATTTACAGCATCTATGTTTTCATTGTATAAAATATTTATTGATGTAACTTCAGCCATGACTTTAGCAATTTCATTTATGAAATCTTCCTTTATTTGTTTTGCTTCATCCGGTTTTAGAGAGGAATGAAGTAAAAGTAGAGCTGGATTTTTATAAAATTTACTTTTTAAAAATATTATAAAACTTTCAAAATCTTCTACATTATTACCAATTTCAATTTCAAATAATATTCTAAAAAATAAATTCCATTGAAAGTCATTATTTATATTCTTTAGTATGAATTCCCCTATGATTTCTGAAAAAGTATCGTTAAATGAAGGCTTTCTTTCAAAGAAAATTTCCACACTAAAATCAATTTTATTTTTTGATACTTCATTTAATCTTGAGAAGGTTTTTAAAAGTACACTTGTATAATCATCTAAATCTTTAGCATTGTTTGTCCTAAAAATATATTTCATTATTATCTCACAGGATTTTCTGAAATCCACTAGAAATCCTAGATTTTTGTTCATCCTTTTTGAATATATATCAAAAATGAATATAGACATGAGTTTTTCGGTTTGTAGAGTTTTATTTGATACGCTAAACCCATTAGCTTCAGCCATTTGCTTACACATACCGCTTAGTTGATTATCTATCATGGTAAGACTATTCTTGATAGAACCTAGCATACTGGTTATCATATTGTCATCAAGTAAGTTATAGTTTTTATAGATAATTTTATGTTCTATTTCTCCCCAAAACATATTTACTAGAGATTTTATTTGGAGCTCAAAATTAACACGTTGTCCATTTTCTTCATATTGACCATCTATTCTATATATTTTAACACCGTTTTTTTGTTCTTGAGGTTGCTTATCTGAAAGATTTAATTTTATGGACTCTGATCCTAAAGAGGAATAAAGATCATCACTTGAAATTTTATTAAAGAGTTTTTTAATAGATTTATAAATATCCACTTCATCTTCAATAAATCGGCATTCAATTCTTATGCCTATAGTATCAGAAAGATTTTCAAACAATTCAGTCACAGAATATTTTTTATAGTAAGAATTTCTAAGTATCTTTTCTTTTAAGCTGTTTGAAGATTTAACTCTTGAGGTTATGTTGGAAAAACTGTCTTTTTTAGCTAAAAATATATTTCTTAAATATGTACATATAATATTTGAAGCTTTTTCATAAGTACCCGTTTTTTCTTCTAAATTTTTTGTAGCTTCTTCTATGTAATCAAATATCTTAAGTTCCATCTGCAAAATCTCCTGATTTATATATTTTTTTTCATTATAGCATAGAAGCAAAATACACTTAAGTATATTGAAAAAAATAAATATCAATAGAGGAGTTTTATATATTTTGTAGAATTATTTATAATAAATATAAAAATATTGTTTTGGTACTGTGAATTAATTTGGAGGTGAAACTGTTGTTATGTAATACTAACTTAAGTATCTCTTTGAAAAATGAAATAGGACAGTATAAAATAAAAAATTTCAATCTGTTTCAAATTAATAGACTGAATGATATGTTTCCTGATTTTAATGTTTATTTGACTAACAATATAGAAATAGAACTAAAACTCAAGTGCCCAATTTGTGATAGATATCATTGCTATAAATTCAGAATAATGGATTTGATAAATAGTAAAATGCTTTTAGGTGGTTGTGAGTATTCTGGAATAACAATAATTTATATTGGAAATACCAAAAGCATTTATGAAACAATAAATAAATATAAGGAAATAAAGAATATGGTATATGCTATGATATAGTGGCGATAAATAATATGAATGACACATTAATATTATGATTTCAAATTATTTTCAGAGTTTAATATACAAGAAAAGTATTGTTTTAAAACATTTTTAAGGTTATTATAGATGAGAATAGAAAATGATATTTTAAAGTTTTAAAAAGTTGATAGATTGTAATATATGGTTACAGTTTAAAAAAAGTATTCATATCTCTACTAATTCTTTTTAAATTTCTAACAAGTAATATCAAAATACAAGAATATCAGAATATAATACGGAGGTGTTTTCTTTTTGTATAATGGCGACTTAGAAAGTATGACCCTTGTTCAGATTAAAGAGACAGCAAAAGGGCTTGGAATAAAGAATTTATCAAAATTCAGAAAAAAAGAGCTCATTGATGAGATAAATAGGGTATCCCCTG
Organism: Clostridium akagii DSM 12554; assembly: GCF_000686725.1. GTDB lineage: Bacteria > Bacillota > Clostridia > Clostridiales > Clostridiaceae > Clostridium_I > Clostridium_I akagii. The sequence continues at coordinate 35,657 of NZ_JMLK01000011.1, forward strand.
TTTCTATAGAAAAAAACGGGGTTGTGTTAAGAGAAAAAATAACTCCTAAAAGTGGCGAAAATGTTACAATTGTGGAGAACAAAATAGAAGCGATAAGTTCAATTAATAGTGTGAATGAGGATTCTAGTAATGAAGAAAATGTAATAAAAAATACTGAAAGTGTAAGCAATGTTGAAGATAAAGATATTGATTCAACTAAAAACAATTCAGAAACATTAACAAATAATATTTCCGATAAAGTGGTAAGAGAAGAAAAAAATGAAAAATTCAAAGAAATGGTAAACGATTCAGATTCAGCAAAAGGTGTTTTAGAACTTGTTGATAATAACAATTTCGGATTTTTGCGCGGAAAAAATTATTTAACAAGTACTGACGATATATATGTTTCTCCATCACAAATAAGAAGATTTAATCTTAAAACTGGTGATGAGGTTTCAGGAAAAGTTAGAACTCCTAAAGAGGGAGAAAAATTTAAGGCACTTTTATATGTTGAAAGTGTTAATGGCGAACATCCTCAAAAAGCTGTTGGAAGAAAGCCATTTGAAACTTTAATACCAATTTATCCTAATAAAAGAATGAAACTTGAAAAAAATGAAAGAGAACTGTCTACAAGACTTATGGACCTTATGGCGCCAATTGGAAAAGGTCAAAGAGGTATGATTGTAGCACCACCTAAAGCTGGTAAAACTACACTTCTAAAAACTGTGGCTCAAAGTATATCCTTAAACCATCCAGAAGTGAAACTTATAGTAGTTCTAATAGATGAAAGACCAGAAGAAGTTACAGATATGAAAGATTCTATAAAAGGTGAAGTTATTTATTCAACTTTTGATGAGGAACCAGATCATCACACAAAGGTTGCTTATATGGTATTAGAACGAGCAAAGAGAATGGTAGAGCAAGGTCAGGATGTAATAATCCTTCTAGACAGCTTAACAAGACTTGCAAGGGCTTACAATCTTACAATAACTCCAACAGGAAGAACTTTATCAGGAGGACTTGATCCTGGAGCATTACTTATGCCAAAAAAATTCTTTGGAGCAGCAAGAAATATCAAAGAAGGCGGAAGTCTTACAATACTCGCTACAGTGCTTGTAGATACAGGAAGTAGAATGGATGATATGATTTTTGAAGAATTTAAGGGTACTGGTAATATGGAAGTACATCTTGATAGAAAACTTCAGGAAAGAAGAATTTTCCCTGCCATTGATATTTATAAATCTGGAACAAGAAAAGAAAAACTTCTTTTATCACAAGAAGAGTATGATGCAGCATTTTCAATTAGAAGAACATTATATAGTGAAAATAATACTCAAGGTGTAACTGAAAAACTTATAAATCTTATGAGTAAAACCAGGACAAATAAGGATTTAGCAGATATTATAAACAAAGAAAAATGGGAAAGATAAAATCTTTCCCATTTAATATTACAAATATTATTCTTCTTCTGATAAGTTGTATTTCTTTCTGAATCTTTCAACTCTTCCACCAACGTCAACAAAATTCTGATGACCAGTGAAGAAAGGATGACATTTTGAACAAATATCAACTTTAAGTTCTTCTTTAGTTGAACCTGTTATAAAAGTATTTCCACATGCACATTTAACAACTGTATCATGATAGTATGCTGGTTGTATGCCTTCTTTCACGTTTTTCACCTCTTTCAAATTACATGATAAATTACAATATCAACTTTCATATTATATCATAGGTAAGAGATTATAGTCAATAACCATACATGATTTTAAAAAGTACTCTTTAATAAATACATTACATCTGTTAAAATGTATATGTTTATAGTAGCATAACATTAAGGAGGAAATACAAATATGTACGGACCAAAAAATCATGGCTGGATAGAGGTAGTTGTTGGACCTATGTATAGTGGGAAATCAGAAGAGATTATAAGGCGGATAAGAAGGGCTAAAATAGCAAGGCAAAAGGTTCAGGTGTTTAAACCTGAAATTGATATTAGATATGGTAAAGACGATGTAGTTTCTCACTGTGGAGAGAAGGAAGAAGCAATTCCAATAAATAACAGTAATGATATTGTTAGGTTATTAGAACACGATACTGATGTGGTAGCTGTAGATGAAGTCCAATTTTTAGATGATGGCATTGTTGGAGTACTAAATAAAATTGCTGATCAAAATAAAAGAGTTATATGTGCAGGACTAGATATGGATTTTAGAGGAGAACCTTTTGGTTGTGTTCCAAAACTTATGGCAATTGCTGAGTTTGTTGATAAGATACAGGCAATTTGTATAGTATGTGGTAATCCTGCCACAAGGACTCAAAGGTTAATCAATGGAAAACCAGTAATTTATAGTGATAAAATAGTACTTATAGGAGCTACAGAATCCTATGAAGCAAGATGTAGAAAGTGTCATGATGTTCCTAAAAAAGATGGGGTGTGAAAATGGATAAAAAACGTTCAGTAGGTGGACAGGCTGTAATTGAAGGCGTAATGATGAGAGGAATTAAAGGTATTGCAACTGCAGTTAGAAAGAGTGACGGAAGCATAGTGGTTGATTTAAAAGAGACAGTACCATTTACAAAAAGAAATAAATTCTTAGGCTTACCTATTATAAGAGGATTTGTTTCTCTTGTAGAATCAATGGTAGTTGGTATACAAACCTTGAATTATTCTGCTTCATTCTTTGAAGATGAGGAAGAAAGCACTCCATCTAAGTTTGATGCGTTTTTTAATAGACTGTTTAAAGACAAGGCTGAGGAAGTAATTATGGGAGTCACTATGTTTATATCTTTAGTTCTTGCTGTAGGTATTTTCTTTATATTGCCTACTTTGGCTGCAAACATGTTTAAAAAGTTAGATGTTAAAAACCCAGTGGTACTAAACTTAATAGAGGGATTAATTAGAGTAGTTATATTTATTGGATATTTGATATTAATAGGAAAAATGGAAGACATACAAAGACTTTTTCAGTATCATGGAGCGGAGCACAAAACTATATTTTGTTATGAACACAATGAGGAACTTATTCCTAAAAATGCAAAAGAGTATTCAAGGTTCCATCCTAGGTGTGGAACAAATTTTATGTTTTTGGTTATGATAGTAAGTATATTGATTTTTTCTCTTACTGGATGGAAATCTTTGAGTTTCAGAATTCTTTCTAGAATTATATTACTTCCAGTTGTATCTGGATTAACCTATGAAGTAATAAAACTCATGGGAAGAAGTGATAATAAATTGCTTCAAATGTTTGCATATCCTGGATTGATGTTGCAAAAACTAACTACAAGGGAGCCGGATGATAGTCAACTTGAGGTTGCGATTCAGGCGTTAAAGGCTGCGGAAGGTATGGAATAATAATGAAGATTCAAGAACTTTTGAAATTAGGATATGAACTTTTAAAAAAAGTTAATATTGAAACATATATGATTGATAGTCAACTTATTTTATGTAAGGTTTTAAATGTAGATAAATTGTTTATAATTACTAATAGAAATTTACAAGTTGGAGATAATGAGGTAAAAGAATATATAAGGTTAATAAAATTAAGAGAAAAAAAAATGCCTGTTAAATATATTCTTCAAAGTGCTGAATTTATGGGAATAGATTTTTTTGTAAAAGAAGGAGTTCTTATACCAAGAATGGATACAGAAATTCTTGTAGAGGAAGCCATTGATGAAATTAAAGCCAATAGGTACAAAACAGTTTGTGATTTATGTTGTGGGAGTGGTGCTATTGGGATATCATTAGCACATTATATAGAAGATATAAATATAATTTGTTATGATATTTCAGATATTGCACTTGAAGTTACTGAAAAAAATATAAATATGTTGCAGTTTCATGATAGAATAGAAGTATATGAAAGTGATTTACTTAGTGAAGCAACTAAGAGCAATAGGAAATTTGATATTATAGTTTCCAACCCTCCATATATTAAAGAGGATGTTATAGACACACTAATGGAAGATGTTAAGGATTATGAGCCATTTATAGCGCTATCTGGCGGAGAAGATGGACTTGATTTTTATAGAAAAATTGTATTACAATCCAAAGGTGTTTTAAACCATGGTGGTTCTTTGGTATTTGAGATAGGGTATGACCAACGAGAAGCTGTAATGAATATAATGGAAGAAAATGAATTTAAAAATATTCAATTTATAAAAGACCTATCAGGAAATGATAGAGTAGTTAAAGGGAGATTTTAAGATGGTGATAAAGTGGATTTTGTGGTTATAGCGACTCTATCGCACTATAATTCAAAATTAATAAAAATATAAATACGGAGTGATAAAATAATGCTTGAGAGACTCAATTTTATAGAAAATAAATATGAAGAACTTTCAGTCAAAATTAGTGACCCAACAATTATGGCAGATCAGAAAGAATGGCAGAAGCTTTGCAAGGAGCATTCTGACTTAGAAACGTTAGTTGATAAATATAGAGAATATAAAAAAGCTAAAGAAGATCTAGAAGCTGACCATGAAATGTTAAGGGAAAAGATTGAAAAAGAATTAGAAGAAATGGTTCAAGAAGAAATAAAAGAACTAGAACAAAGCGTTGTAAAATACGAAGAAGAACTTAAAATATTACTTCTACCAAAGGATCCAAATGATAACAAAAATGTTTTCATGGAAATTAGAGGTGGTGCTGGTGGAGAAGAAGCTGCACTTTTTGCTGCTAACCTTTTTAGAATGTATACAAGATATGCTGAAATTAGAGGTTGGAAGATAGAAGTAATGAGTGCCAACGAAACTGACATTGGTGGTTTTAAAGAAATTGTGTTTATGATAAAGGGTCAAGGTGCATATAGTAGACTTAAATTTGAAAATGGAGCACATAGAGTTCAAAGGGTTCCAGATACAGAATCAAGTGGTAGAATTCATACTTCAGCAGCAACGGTAGCGGTTATGCCTGAGGTTGATGATGTAGAAATTGATATTAGTCCAAATGATTTAAGAATAGATGTGTTTAGAGCTTCAGGACATGGTGGACAGTGTGTAAATACTACAGATTCAGCAGTAAGAATTACACATCTTCCAACAGGACTTGTTGTTTCATGTCAAGATGAAAAACGACAACTTAAAAACAAGGAAAAAGCAATGAAGGTTTTAAAGGCTAGACTTTTTGAAAGAGCTCAAAATGAAAGATCAGCAGGGATTGCAGAAGACAGAAAAAGTAAGGTTGGAACTGGAGACAGAAGTGAAAGAATAAGAACTTACAATTATCCTCAAGGAAGAGTTACAGATCATAGAATAGGTCTAACTCTTTATAAACTTGAATCTTTTCTTAATGGAGAAATAGATGAAATTATTGATTCACTTATTACTGAAGATCAGGCTGAAAAAATGCAATCAGTAGGGAATGAAGCAGTATAATATTAGGTTTCTATTGTGATTGATATTTATCTGGAGGTAGAATTATGAATGTAGACAAAGCTATAAAAAAACAAACATCCAGATACAAAAGATTTGTTCTAGCTATTTGTTTATTATTTATTGTTCTCCCAGTTATTTTATATATATCAAGGCAGACAAATTTATTTTTTATAATTTATTTATTTGTCATAGAAATGTTAATACTACTATTTTTAGTGTTTATGAAAAACAACCAAGTACTTGATTATAAAGTTGATGCATATAAAATAAGTATAACAATAGGATTTCCTATAAAAACTATAAATTTACCCTGTGAAAAAGTGGAGTTAGTTCACGCAGAGGGAAGTGGTAAAGATATAAAACTTGTTTTAATAGGTAAATCAAAACTTAGAAATAAGTATGTTAGACCCATAGACATTGAATTTTTAAAGGAAAATCCATATGCTGGCTATTATTACGGTAAATTAAAAAAAAGGAATCCAGAGACACAATATTTTTATACAATAATAAGTAGAGGCGGATATAAAAAATATCCGCTTCTAAATGAGATATATAGAAGTTGTACAGCCTTGTCATTTACCGAAGAAGCAATATCAAGGATAAAGGAATATAGAAATATCATTGAATAAACCTGCATATCTATAATTAGAGAATATAGATATGGAGGTGTATTTTTTGAATATAAATATAATACTATTTTTATTTTTAAGTGTTGTCTCACTTTTAGGTACTCTTATTGGGTCTGCCTTAGGACTTCTTATAAAAAATCCATCCAAAAGGCTTTTAGGTGCCATGATTGGATTTGCCGCAGGGTTAATGCTTTCTGTAGTAGTTTTTGATTTGATTCCAGAGTGTTTAAAAAAATGGAGTTTTAATAATACTATTATGAGTATAATAGCAGGGATAATAATTATTTATTTTGGGGACAACTTATTAAATAAAAAAAACATATGTGCAAATAAGCATTTGCAGGTGGCGATATTAACAGCAGTAGGACTTATGCTACATAACTTTCCAGAAGGAATAATTATGGGATGTTCTTTTCTTGTTGGAGGTAGTCTTGGAGTGAAAATGTGTATACTTATTGCTATACATGATGTACCAGAGGGATTAGCCGTCACAGCACCAATGGTTGCCTCGAAAATTAATCCAGTAAAAATATTTATATATACAGCAATAACGGCTTTGCCAACGGCATTTGGTGCGGCTATTGGTCTTTTTATTGGGGGAATATCTAAAGCAATACTAGGAAGCAGTCTTGGACTAGCTTCTGGAATAATGATTTATGTAGTGTTTTTCGGAATGATACCTGAGGCAATGAAGCTTTGGGGGGGGCGAATGAGTAAGATGGGCATTTTGTTAGGAGTCTTACTTGGATTTACCATGTGTACAAATTTATAATATTACTATTTGACATCAATGGCAATCAAAGAGTAAAATTTAAGTGTTATAACGTATATTGGCATCATGAAAAAATAATTTCTGATGTCTTAGTTTAAGAGGTGTGTGAACATAGATGAATACTAAAATAGAGATTTTAGATAGTAAAAAGCTAGATAAAAATATACTTTTAAATATTGGAGATATAATAAAAAAAGGAGGATTGGTAGCCTTCCCAACTGAAACAGTATATGGCCTTGGAGCAAATGCACTTGATCCTGAAGCTGTGAAAAAAATATTTATAGCCAAGGGAAGACCACAAGATAATCCACTTATTGTCCATATAGCTGATTTTCAGGAGATATATGAATTGGTAAATGAAGTACCACATGTTGCTAAAAAACTCATGGAAAGTTTTTGGCCTGGACCAATGACTATAATATTGAATAAAAAACCAATAATCCCAGATATAACTTCTGCTGGTTTAATGTCCGTAGGTATTAGAATGCCAAGTAGTATTATAGCTAGAGAAATAATAAAGGCTGCGGGTGTACCAATAGCAGCTCCATCCGCAAATATTTCTGGAAAACCTAGTCCTACAGATGTCCAAAGGTGTATTGATGATTTATTTGGGAAAATTCAATGCATAGTAGGTGGAGAAGTATCAGAAATAGGTCTTGAATCCACAATAATTGATTGTACTGTTGTTCCTCCGTGTGTACTAAGACCAGGTGGAGTAACATTAGAAATGCTAAGAACAATAGATAGTGACATATATATTGACAAGGCTATAATGGAAAAGCCAAAGTCAGATTTAGTGCCGAAAGCCCCTGGAATGAAATACAGGCATTATGCACCCAAAGCACCTGTAACAATTGTTAAAGGAGATTTAAAAAAAACTGTTGCAAAAATCAATGAAATAGTGCAAAATTATATAGGCAAAGGCAAGAAAGTTGGAATTATGGCTACTGAGGAAACTAAAAATCAGTATACTGCAGAACTTGTTATATCACTTGGAACTAGGAAAGATATTAAATCAATAGGAAAAAATCTTTTTGAAACTTTAAGATGTTTTGATGATACAGATATTGATGTTATAATATCAGAGGCCTTCGATGAAAGTGGTTTTGGAGTAGCAATCATGAATAGATTAAACAAATCTGCAGGTTTTAACATAATAGATGTTTAGTTTGAATCATTGATAAATATTGAGAAAAATAGGACTGATATAGGAGGAAGAGGATGAATATACTTTTTGTTTGTACAGGGAACACTTGCAGGAGTTGTATGGCAGAAGCAATATTCAACAAGCATTGTGATATAAAGAATATAAAGGCATATTCAGCAGGTATGAGTATTGAGAAAAATAGTATTACATCAAAGCACTCAGCAGCTGTTGTGATGGAAAATTTAGGCCTTGATATTTCAAATAGAAAAGCAGTGGGGCTTACAGAAAGTATGCTTAGCAAAGCGGATCTTATACTCACAATGACAAATTATATGAGTTCTATAATTAAGGATCAATTTGAAAGTATTAAAGATAAGGTGCACCCATTAAATTTATATGTAAATAGAAATGGTGATGTATCTGATCCTTATGGTGGTAGTTTGGATATTTATAAAAATACTTATAGGGATATGGAATTAAGTATAAAATTATTAATAAAAAAACTAAGGGAGGATAAAGGTATTTAGCAATACGTTTGTCTTCTTTTTTTGTAAATATACTCGGAGGTGTAAATGATGAAAATAGCATTAGGTAGTGATCATGCAGGTCTATCTTTAAAAATGGAAATAATAAAACATCTAGAAGAAAAATCTTTGGAAATTAAGGATTTTGGAACATATACTGAAGAATCATGCGATTATCCTGATTATGCATATGCAGTTGCCAGTGAGGTTTCAAAGAAAAATTTTGATCTTGGAATATTGGTATGTGGAACAGGAATTGGCATAAGTATAGCTGCCAATAAAGTAAAGGGAATAAGGGCAGCAGCATGCTCAGATACTTTTTCAGCACATGCATCCAGAGAACATAATGATGCAAATATAATTGCTCTTGGTGAAAGAGTAGTTGGAGTAGGCCTAGCGCTAGATATTGTGGATACATTTTTAAATTCAAAATTTCAAGGCGACAGACATCAAAGAAGAATAGATAAAATTACTGAAATAGAAAACAGGAGGAATAAATAAATGAGTAAAGTAACCCAAATATCCCACCCATTAATATTACATAAATTGTCATTTATAAGAGATAAAAAAACAGGATCAAAGGATTTTAGAGAACTCGTTGAAGAAGTAGCTATGCTTATGGCATATGAGGTTACTCGTGATATGCAGGTGAAAACGGTAGATATTGAAACACCTATATGTACTACAAAATGTAAAAGACTAGCAGGCAAAAAAGTTGCTATAGTTCCAATATTAAGAGCAGGACTTGGAATGGTAGATGGAATGCTTAAACTTATACCAGCTGCAAAGGTTGGACATATTGGATTGTATAGAGATGAAAAGACTTTACAGCCAGTGGAATATTTCTGTAAATTACCACCAGATATTCAGGAAAGAGAAGTAATTGTAACAGATCCTATGCTTGCAACAGGAGGTTCAGCTATTGATGCTATATCTCTGCTAAAAAAAAGAGGAGCAAAATATATAAGATTAATGTGCTTGATAGGTGCACCAGAAGGTGTTAAAGCCGTTCAGGAAGCACATCCTGATGTAGATATATATTTAGCATCCATTGATGAAAAACTAAATGAAAAGGGATATATAGTCCCAGGTCTTGGAGATGCTGGAGACAGACTTTTTGGAACAAAATAATAACAAAGAATAGTGACAAGTTAGAATATTTAAAAAGGCGATCTCCAAATGATTATATATAATCATTATAGGAGACCGCCTTTTTTCTGATTCTCCGGATTTAGCCGAAAATTTTCTCTAACTTGACACTATTAACTGCTTTTCTGTGTGACCAGTTGTTTAAATACAAGAACTAAAACTAGCACAAACACTGAAGTTAATGCAATGGTACCTCCCGGTGCACAATTAAGGTAATAAGATGAAATGAGTCCGGTAACCACATCAATAAAACCAAATATAACGGAAAAAATAAGAGTTTTTTTGAAACCTTTGCCAAGTTGCATTGATGTAGCTACAGGAACTGCAATCATGGATGAAACAACAAGAATACCTATAATTCGAATTGATACTGATATAGCAGCACCAGTTAAAATTGATAGCAAGTAGTTTATAAATTTAACATTAATTTGAGCAATTTTAGCACCATCTTCATCAAATGTTATATATACAAGTTTTTCATAAAGTACGCATAATAAAATTACGCTTATTATACTTATAAAAAGAATTGTATACAAATCACCTTTACTAACGGTTAGAATGCTTCCAAAAAGAAAGGATTCTATGTTACCTTGAGCCATACCACTACTTGTTAATGTTATGGCAATTCCTACAGAAAAAGTAAGCACAATAGGAAGAATTAAATCGGAATATTGTTTATAGTAAGTCTTTAATATTTCGATAAAAACAGCACAAAGTGTAGTAAAAATAAACGAAGTTATAATTGGACTAAATCCAAATACAAGGCCTATAGCAACTCCGGCAAATGATGAATGGGCCAGCGTATCGCCTACCATAGAATATCTTTTTAATACTAAAAATATACCAATTGAAGGACATAATATTGATATAAGCACCGATGATATTAATGCATTTTGCATAAAACTAAGATGTAATAGTTGGAGCATTATGTAAAACCTCCGTGTTTAAATTAATATAATCTTCTATTGATGATTTGTATCCTTGACCTTTGTCTATATTAAATATATGGGTTGAGTTTTCTATTGCAGCCTTCATATTATGTTCCACTGAAAGTATTGTAATTTTTTTAGCCGTGTTTAAATCCTTTATTACAGAATAAATTTCAGCTTGACTTTTAACGTCTATTCCACTTGAAGGTTCATCTAAAACTATGAGTTCTGGAACTCCCATTATTGCCCGGGCAATAAATATTTTCTGCCGTTGACCTCCAGATAAACTTCCTATAAGCTGATTTTTAAAATTACCCATTTTAACTATGGATAAACTTCGAGCAATACAGCCCTTATCTTTAATTTTAAGAGCTTTCATATGGGATTTTAGCATTTCTTCAACTGTTAGAGGGAAAGCTGAATTAAAATTATCCATAATTTGTGGTACATACCCAATTTTTTTTGTTGATATTTCTATTGTTCCACTAGTTGGTTTCAATAAGTTTAGTATTAATTTCATAAGAGTACTTTTTCCGCTACCATTTTCGCCTATAATTGAAAGATAAGATCCTTTTTCTACATTTAAATTAATATCATTTAAAGTATAGGGATTGGATTTATTATAAGTAAAATACAAATTTTTGATTTTTATCATAAAATATCCTCCTGAGTAATTGCTAAAATAATTATATACTTTGTTGCGAATCATTTGCAAGTGTGAAATGATAAAAAAAAATATAAAAAGATTTTTGATTAATGATATAATATATGAGAACAATTATATAATAGGTGATTTGTAGCATAACAAATGGAGAAGGAGAAGATTCATTTTGGAGCGCAGAAATAAATATAATTATTATTTAGATATTGCAGAAACTGTACTTGAAAGAGGAACTTGTTTAAGAAGAAATTATGGATCAATTATAGTTAAAAATGATGAAATTATAGCTACCGGGTATACAGGTGCTCCAAGGGGCAGAAAAAATTGTAATGATTTAGGGACTTGTAGAAGAGAAAAATTAAATGTGCCAAGAGGTGAGCAATATGAGCTGTGTAGATCGGTGCATTCGGAGGCTAACGCAATAATTAGTGCTTCAAGAAAAGATATGATTAGTAGTATACTATATCTTGTTGGAAAGGATACAAAAACATCAGAGTATGTTGAAAATGCAAATTCTTGTACTATGTGCAAAAGATTGATAATTAATGCTGGAATTGAAATGGTAGTTATTAGAGATACAAAGGATGATTACAGGATAATAAAAACAAATTCATGGATAGATGAAGATGATTCCATTTATGATAAACGAGGATACTAAAATATTTAGACATTAAAAAAACAATAATTACAGACGAAAAGGAAGATATTATGGAAAATTTATTTTTAATTGCATTATTGTCCACGTTAATTTCTTTTATTAGCACTCCGCTTATAAGAAAACTTGCGGTTATTCTTGATGTTGTGGATGTACCAAAAGATAATAGAAGAGTACATAATAAACCTATACCAAAATTAGGAGGTATAGCAATTTACATGTCCTTTATTATTATGTTTATAGCTAAAGGAGGCCCAATTAAAGAGGCGGAACTTGGTGTATTAATTGGGGCAACTATTATTGTTATAGGTGGTTTTATAGATGATAAATATACTATAAAGCCTTGGCAAAAATTATGTTTTCAGTTAGTTGCAGCTTGCGTACTTATTGGTACGAAAACAATGATTTCCATAGTTACAAATCCCATAGGAGATGCAAGCCAATTTTTGACTATAAATCCATACATTGCAATTCCTCTAACTTTGATATGGGTTATAGGGGTTACCAATGCTTTTAATTTAATTGACGGTCTAGATGGACTTTCAGCGGGGCTTGGTTTTATTGCTTGCGTTACCATGATTGTAGCTTCATATTTAAGTGGTAGAGTAGAGCCTGAGATAATTGTGATAACTATTATACTTGCAGGAGCAATACTAGGATTTTTACCTTATAATTTCAACCCTGCATCAATTTTTATGGGAGACACAGGTGCTCAGCTTATTGGATTTTTATTAGCAGCGATAGCTATGAAAGGTGCAATAAAGGCTACTTCAGCAATAGTATTAGCTGTGCCAATTTTGGCATTAGGGCTTCCTATTTATGACACTATTTTTGCAATAGTAAGAAGAAAAATAAATGGAAAACCTATAGCACAGGGGGATAAGGGGCATTTACATCATAGGCTTTTAAATATGGGACTTAGTCAGCGCCAGGCTGTAATTATCATGTATTTGATAAGTGCAATATTAGGACTGATTGCAGTGATAGTAATGCAACTCACAAATCGGAGCGCTTATATGGTTTTTGCTGCTGTGATAATTTTGATTGTATTTTTAGCATGGAGATTTGGTTTGTTTAAACATAAAAACTAACATACATTTAGGAGGAAAATCAATTGAACAAAATAAAAATTATAACTATTTTTGGAACTAGACCAGAAGCCGTCAAGATGTCGCCTCTTGTAAAGGAACTAAAAAAGAGGAAAGAAATAGATATAAAGGTATGCGTAACTGCCCAACATAGACAGATGCTTGACCAGGTTCTGAATTTATTTGATATAGTACCTGATTATGATTTAAATATAATGAAGGACAAACAGACATTAACAAGTATAACCACAAGAACTCTTGAAGGGTTAGAAGAAATATTTGAAAAAGAACAACCAGACTTAGTTTTAGTACATGGTGATACAACAACTACTTTTGCCGGATCATTAGCAGCATTTTATAGGCAAATTGCAGTTGGGCATGTGGAAGCTGGGCTAAGAACTTTCAATAAATATTTCCCATTTCCAGAAGAAATGAATAGGAAGCTAACAGGTGCGATAGCTGACCTTCACTTTGCTCCTACTAAGGGTTCAAGGCAAAACCTATTAAACGAAGGAGTATGTGAAAAAAATATTTATATAACAGGGAACACCGTAATTGATGCTATGCAACATACTGTTGAAGTAGATTATAAATTTGAAAATGAAGAACTTAATAATCTAGATTACATAGGTAAAAAGATAATTTTGGTTACAGCACATAGAAGAGAAAACTGGGGAGATGGAATAGAAAACATCTGCAAGGCTCTAAAAAACATAGCACTTATGAATGAAAATGTGGAGATAGTGTATTTAGTTCATTTAAATCCAGTGGTAAGGGACGTTGTTTATAAAAATTTAGATGGCGTAAGAGGTATACACCTTCTGCCACCACTTGATACAAAGGAAACTCATAATTTAATGAATAAATGTTTTATGGTAATGACGGATTCAGGGGGATTACAAGAGGAAGCTCCACATCTTGGTAAACCTGTATTAGTATTAAGAAATGTAACTGAAAGACCAGAGGCTGTTGATGCAAAAACAGTAAAACTTGTAGGTACGGATGTTGATAAGATAATTTATGAAACAAATGAACTTATCAATGATAAGGAAAAGTATTTAAATATGAGTAGAGCTATAAATCCTTATGGAGACGGTCATGCATCCGAAAGAATAGTAGATATAATTCTAAAATATTTCCATGCTAAGCAGTAATTATTAAATGATGAATAGACATTGTTTATTTTTTCACAAAATGCCTTGATAAAAAATTTTATTGTGGGTATAATTATGTTGGAAAGAAAATAACCGTAACAAAACAAATTGATAATTACTTAAGAATATAAATTTTAGGAGGTCGTTTTCATGAGAGAAGTAGTAATCGCAAGTGCAGTAAGAACACCAGTTGGTTCATTTGGTGGAGCATTAAAAGGTATAACAGCAGTAGACTTAGGCGCAATAGTTATTAAAGAGGCTGTTAAAAGAGCAGGAATAAAACCAGAGGACGTTGAAGAAGTAGTTATGGGTAATGTTCTTCAAGCAGGACTTGGACAAAACCCAGCAAGACAGTCTTCTGTAAAAGCAGGACTACCAATTGAAGTATCATCTTTTACAATTAATAAAGTCTGTGGTTCAGGTCTTAGAGCTGTTTCACTTGCTCGCCAGATGATACAATCAGGAGATGTTGATATTGTAGTTGCTGGTGGTATGGAAAACATGTCAAGAGCTCCATATTTAGTTGATGAAGCTAGATGGGGAACTAAAATGGGTGATAAAAAATTCGTAGATGAAATGATCAAAGATGGATTATGGGATGCTTTTAATGATTACCACATGGGAATGACTGCAGAAAATATATCAGAAAAATGGAATATTACTAGAGAAGAACAAGATAAATTTTCAGCATGGTCACAACAAAAAGCAGAAGCAGCTATAAAAAACGGTAAATTTAAAGATGAAATTGTTCCTGTAGAAATACCTCAGAGAAAGGGAGATCCAAAGATATTTGATACCGATGAATTTCCAAGATTTGGTACAACTGCTGAAACATTAGCAAAACTAAGACCTTCATTTAAAAAAGATGGTACTGTAACTGCAGGAAATGCATCAGGTATAAATGATGGAGCTGCTGCATTTGTTATAATGAGTGCTGAAAAAGCAAAAGAACTTGGAGTAAAACCACTTGCAACAATAAGAGCATTTGGTTCAAAGGGAGTAGACCCTGCTATAATGGGTTATGGTCCAGTTGGAGCTACAAAAGTTGCACTTGAAAGAGCTAATTTAAAGGTTGAAGATTTAGATTTAATTGAAGCTAATGAAGCTTTTGCAGCTCAAAGTTTAGCTGTTGCAAAAGATTTGAAATTCAACATGGATATAGTTAATGTAAATGGTGGAGCTATTGCACTTGGACATCCAGTAGGAGCATCAGGAGCAAGAATATTAGTAACACTTTTATATGAAATGGAAAAAAGAGATGCTAAAAAAGGTCTTGCTACACTTTGTATAGGTGGCGGACAAGGAACAGCTCTAATAGTTGAAAGATAAAATATGAACTTTTTGTAAACAAAGGAGATGGATTTTTAGCATCTCCTTTGTTTTATTCAAAAAACTTTATTATTTACATATATATTTTGTACTTTATGCTAATAATAAAGCTTACTAATCAAAAAATGTATGCAGGTTTTAGGTTATGACTTCGTTTACAATGAAATTGCAGTGCAAAAAGACAGAAAATATAGTATTATCAAATAAATGAAGTAGAGAAAAAAATATGGTCATTATAGTGAAATAATAAGCTAAAGCTATTATTAACTATTATATCAAAGATAATCAATTGAAAACGTGTAATATGAGTACATTTGAACGATTATACAAGTTTCAATAAAAATTACTTAGATATATAATTTATGTAGCGTATTCAGATGGTGGGTGATTAAATTGGACTCAGAAGTTAAGTTTATTTTAAAGAGAGTATTTTTTATTGATATAATAATTGCAATAGTAGCATTTATTATATCTTATGTTTTTTATAAACCTTACGATTATATAGTAGTAGTGGGGTTACTTTTAGCTGCATTAAATTTTTTGGGTAATGCGGTTTCAACAAGTTACATATTATCTAAGTCAAGTAATAAATTATTAACTGTTTTGTTATCAGCATTTAGAATTATCATTACTTTGGGTATTGTCATATTACTATGTGGTAATGATAAATTTAAATATATAGCTATTATAATAGGATACACGCTTCACTACATAGCTGTTGTCATTCATGGATTCACAATAAAAGTATAAGAAAGGAAGTGATAATATGGATTTGAATGCTAAAACGTTATTTACTTTGCGTTTAGGCGGTCACAATATTGGTATAACAGATAGTATTGTTACACAATGGGTAATTATGGTTGTAATAGTAATATTGGTGCTAGCTTTAACTCGCAATTTAAAAAAATTACCAGATAAAAAGCAAAGTGTGTTAGAAATGCTTATTGATTTCTTCAATGGATTGGTAAGAGAAAATATGGGAGAAAAGTACATGAGTTTTGTTCCTTTCATTGGCACAATGGGAATTTTCTTGTTTTTCTTAAATCTAACAGGATTAGTTGGAGTGGACCCTTCCACTAAAGACATAAGTGTAACAGCAGGTTTTGCAATTATAAGTTTTGTTGTTATAAATGTAAATTCCTTTAGTAAGGTTGGAATAGGTGGTTTTGGTAAAGAATTAATTAGTCCATATATACTAATGTTACCAATGAATTTACTTGAAAAAATAACTCTTCCAATATCATTATGTTTAAGACTATTTTGTAATATGCTTGTAGGGTTTATAATTATAGGACTTATATATCAAGGTATGGGTCATTTTGCCTTTATAGTTCCAATACCGTTCCATCTGTTCTTTGATATGTTTGATGGAGTAATACAAGTGTATATATTTATGATGCTTACCATGCTCTACACTAAAATGGGTGGAGAGTTAGAATAACTTAATAATAAACTACATCAAAATTGGTGCTAGATATTATAGATTGAAATTTTATATTTTAAGGAGGAATAAAAAATGAATAGTACTAAAGCTTTATATGATGGAATGATAGCAATAGGTGCAGGTTTAGCTGCAATAGGATGTTTAGGCGGAGGTATTGGTATAGGTACTGTTACCGGTAAAGCTGTCGAAGCTATTGGAAGACAACCAGAAGCAAGAGGATCTGTAACATCTACAATGTTTATAGGTTTGGCATTTGCCGAAGTAACTTCTCTATACGCTTTATTTATCGCTTTGTTGTTAATATTTACAAAATGGCAATAATAGAGTAGCTGAGTGTGTTAAAAAATGAGGCCGAAGGGAGGCTTTTGGGCAAATGAATATAAGTATAGTTACAATATGTATTACTATAATAAACTTTATAATTATTTTGTTATTTTTAAAACATTTTTTATTCGAGAAGATTACTAAAGTGATAGATGACAGAAATAATGAAGTTAAAGAAACAATAGACAAAGCTAATTCTGATAAGAAAGAAGCAGAAGTTCTTAAGATATCAACACAAAAGAATTTAGATGAGTCAAAAGAAAAAGGTAAAAGTATTGTAGAAGAGTATAAAGAAAAAGCTGAAAAAGTATCAGGTAATATTAAAAGTGAAGCTTCAAATGAAGCTCAGCTAATAATTACTAGAGCAAAAAAAGATATTGAGAGAGAAAAAGAAAAAGCAGAAGACGAATTAAAGAAAAAGGTAGTAGATCTTGCTGTTATTTTGTCTTCAAAAGCTTTGGAAAAATCCATAGATGAAGAAGAACATAGAAGACTTATAGAACAATTCATAGCTAAGGTAGGTAATTAATTATGTTTGAATATCTAGCTAGAAGATACGCACTTGCACTTTATGAAGTTGCTGGTGCTAAAAACAAAGTGGATGAATATATAGATGATTTAAAGCAGATTGAAACCTTAATCAAGGGAAATACTGATTTGAATAATGTTATAAATAATCCAGAAATAAGTACTTCTAAAAAAATGGAAATTTTCAAAGGAGTTTTTGAAAATAACATAGAAAAAGAAATTCTCTCTTTTTTACTAATACTTGTGGAAAAACACAGAATTGTTGATCTTCAAGATATTATCCTGCAAATGGATGAAATTCGTTTGGAAGAAAAAAATGAAGTTATAGCAATTGTAAAAACAGTCGTTCCACTAAATGATAATGAAAGAACATCACTAACTGCTAAACTAAAAGCTAAGTATAATAAATTAATAATTTTGAAAGAAAGTATTGATGCAAGTATACTAGGTGGGGTTTATGTTAGAGTTGGAGACGAAGTTATTGACGGAACAGTTAAAAACAAAATCGATGAAATAAAAAAATTAATGCTTGTAAGAGGATAGGGGTGAGCCTATGAACATAAAACCTGAAGAGATAACTTCCATAATTAAGAAGCAAATTGAAGGTTATGATAATAATGTAGAATCCGTGGATTCAGGTACCATAATTCAAGTAGGTGACGGTATTGCCAGAGTATATGGTTTAGAAAACTGTATGGCAGGAGAACTTCTTGAATTTCCAAATGATGTATTTGGAATGGTAATGAATCTAGAACAAGATAATGTAGGTTGTGTTTTACTTGGTAATGAAGAAGGAATAAAAGAAGGCGACATAGTTAAGAGTACTGGTAGAGTTGTTGAAGTGCCAGTAGGCGAAGCTATGATAGGCAGAGTTGTTAATGCTCTAGGTCAGCCAATAGATGGAAAAGGTCCAATAAAAGAAACTGAACTAAGACCAGCAGATATTGTAGCTCATGGAATTATTGAAAGAAAATCAGTTAATAAACCATTACAAACTGGTATAAAGGCAATTGATGCTATGATTCCTATTGGAAGAGGTCAAAGAGAGCTTATTATAGGAGATAGACAGACAGGTAAAACTGCCATAACTATTGATGCTATAATTAACCAAAAGGGTCAAGATGTTATATGTATTTACGTTGCTATAGGACAAAAGCAATCTACAGTAGCTAATATTTATAATATACTTACTCAAAAAGGTGCTATGGATTATACATTTATTGTATCAGCTTCAGCAGCTGAAACAGCTCCACTTCAATATCTTGCACCATATGCTGGAGTAACTATGGGTGAGTACTTCATGGATCAAGGAAAAGATGTATTAATAATATATGATGATTTAACTAAGCATGCAGTTGCTTATAGAACAATGTCATTATTACTTAGAAGACCACCTGCTCGAGAAGCTTATCCAGGAGATGTATTCTATTTACATTCAAGACTTCTTGAAAGAGCAGCTAAGCTTTCAGATAAACTAGGTGGAGGATCAATTACTGCTATTCCGATAATTGAAACTCAAGCAGGGGATGTATCAGCTTACATACCAACAAATGTTATATCCATAACAGATGGGCAAATATTCCTTGAAGCAGATCTTTTCCATGCAGGGCAAAGACCAGCTGTTAACTCAGGTATATCAGTTTCGAGAGTTGGAGGTAGTGCTCAAATAAAAGCAATGAAACAAGTTTCAGGAACACTTAGACTTGAACTTGCTCAATATAGAGAACTTGCTTCTTTCTCACAATTTGGTTCTGATCTTGATAATGAATCAAAAAGAAGACTTGAAAAAGGTAAAAGATTGCTTGAAATCTTTAACCAAGATCAATATGTTCCAATGCCTATAGAAAATCAAATTATGGTAATCTATGCAGTGGTTGAAAATCATCTAAATGATGTAGATATTACAAAAATCAAAGAATTTGAACAAGGATTCTTAGAATTTATGAGTACTCATCATAAAGAAGTTCCAGAAGCAATTATCACAAAAAAAGTTTTAGATGATGAAATCAAAAAAATGCTTGGTGAGGCAATTGAAGAATACAAAAAAGTTTTTTTAGCATAAGCGTAGTAGTATCTATGCGGGAGGTGTAGTATGGCAGGACTTCTTGTAATAAAAAGAAGGATTAAGTCTGTAACTAGTACAAAAAAAATAACTAAGGCTATGGGACTTATTGCCACCTCTAAAATAAGAAAATGCAGAAAAAATCTAGAATCAAATCAAGGCTATTATGATTCTTTTGAAAGTATCATAAAGAGTGTTGCTGAAGGTATCATTGGAAAAAGTATATATGTGAATGGTAACGGAAGTAGCAAAAAATTATATATAGCCTTGACATCAGATTCTGGACTTTGTGGGGGTTTTAATGGTGCTATTGTTACAGCAACTACTGGAAAAATGTCAACTGATAGAGAAAATTGTCTCCTAATGTCTGTTGGACAAAAAGGAAGAACTTTCTTTAGAAGATTGCAATACGATACAGTTGCTGAATATGTAGATATACCTGACGAACCAACGCTTAAGGAAGCTAAAACAATAGCTGAACATGCATTAAATCTTTATAAAAGTGGAGAAGTTGGCGAAGTACATGTGCTGTATACTAAATTTGTATCAACTGCAAGGCAATCTATTGTAGATGAAGTTGTATTACCATTAAAAGTAGATAAAAAAAGTGGTGGTAATGCTGGAGAGTTTGAACCCGATGCTGATGAATTGCTAGAAGGTACTGCTTTTATTCATTTAAAAGCTCAGATATTTAACTTCTTACTAAATTCAAAAGCTAGCGAACAAGCGTCCAGAATGTCTTCAATGGATAGTTCAACAAAAAATGCTAATGATTTGTTAGATGCTTTAAAATTGAAATATAACAGAATAAGACAAAGTGCAATAACTAGTGAAATAACTGAGATAGTTTCAGGAGCAGAAGCTCTGAAGTAAGGAGGGGAAACTTATGCCAAAAGGTATTGGTAAAGTTGTTCAAGTAATAGGACCAGTTGTAGATATAAAATTCGAGAGTGATAGCCTTCCTAATATATTTAATGCTTTGGAAATTGATATGGGAGACAACAAAAAACTTATCGTAGAAGTTGAACTACATACAGGTGATGATGTAGTTAGAACTATATCAATGGAGTCAACTGATGGATTAAGAAGAGGTGCAGAAGTAATAGATACTGGAAAGCCAATTTGTGTTCCAGTTGGAAAACTTGTGCTAGGACGTTTATTTAATGTATTAGGTAAAACTATTGATGAAGCGGGAGATTTAGGGCCTACAGAATTAATGCCTATTCACAGATTAGCACCAAGTTTTGAAGAGCAATCAGTATCACCAGAAATGTTTGAAACAGGTATAAAGGTTATAGATCTTTTAGCACCTTATCAAAGAGGTGGTAAAATAGGACTATTTGGTGGTGCAGGTGTTGGTAAAACGGTTCTTATTCAAGAACTTATAAACAACATAGCAAAGGAACACGGTGGATTGTCTGTATTCGCAGGTGTTGGAGAAAGAACAAGAGAAGGTAATGACCTTTATTATGAAATGAAAGAATCTGGAGTTATAGATAAGACTGCACTGGTGTTTGGTCAAATGAATGAACCACCAGGAGCTAGAATGAGAGTTGCTCTTACTGGTCTTACTATGGCAGAAAAATTTAGGGATGAAGGACAGGATGTTCTTCTATTCATAGATAATATATTCAGATTTACTCAAGCTGGATCTGAAGTTTCAGCTTTACTTGGAAGAATACCTAGTGCTGTTGGTTATCAACCAACACTTGCAACTGAAATGGGTACGCTTCAAGAAAGAATAACTTCAACAAAACAAGGTTCAATAACATCTGTTCAGGCTGTTTACGTTCCTGCTGATGATTTTACTGACCCAGCGCCAGCAACAACATTTTCACATCTTGATGCAACAACAGTTTTATCAAGAGCTATTTCAGAACTTGGAATATATCCAGCTGTTGACCCACTTGAATCAACATCTAGAATACTTGATCCAAATATAGTTGGTGAAGAACATTATGAAATCGCAAGTAAGGTAAGAGTTATACTTGAAAGATATAATGAACTTCAGGATATTATAGCAATACTTGGTATTGATGAATTAGGTGAAGATGATAGAATGGCTGTAAATAGAGCAAGAAGAGTTCAAAGATTTTTGTCTCAACCATTTAGCGTTGCGGAACAATTTACTGGAATGCCTGGTAAATTCGTTACTATAAAGGATACACTAAACGGATTTAAGGAAATTCTTGAAGGTAAGTGTGATGAGCTTCCAGAAGCAGCATTCTTATTTGCAGGTTCAATAGAAGAAGTTAGAGAAAAAGCTAAATCTATGGCATAAAGGAGTGATTTTGCATGGCGTCTAAAATGAAGCTTAGCATAGTAACTCCCCAAAAGAAATTCTATGTTGGCGATGTAACAGAGATTAATACACAGACGGGAAATGGTGGTATAGGAATACTTCCAGAGCATATTCCCTTTGTTGGAATGCTAAAACCATCAGAAACAAGATTTAAGCTGGCGGATGGAACTGAAAAAATAGCATTTACGTCAACTGGACTTATAAAGGTCACAAAGACAGAAGTTGAAATGTTAGTTGATGCTTCAGAATGGCCTGAGGAAATTGATGTAAGAAGAGCTAAAGAAGCCAAAGAAAGAGCAGAAGAAAGATTAGCTAAAGATAAAGAAACCGGTAAAACGGATACAGATAGAGCTGAAATTGCACTGCAAAGGGCAATGGCAAGACTTAAAACAAAAAATATCTAGAAAATATGTCTAAGAATAATATTCTTGGACATATTTTTTTTTTTTGAAAAGAATACTATAACTCGGATTACTAGGCAAAATAAAAAGCAGCTAAGAAATTTTCACACTTTTTATTGAAGATATATATATTAATAGTGAATATAGAATAAAAAATGGAAATAAAGTTAATAATCTAAAGAGAAAGGTAGGGGGAAAACGTGAGAATAAAAAATATTTTAATTTGTTTTACTGGCATTTTAATTTTAACTTTTGCAGTATCAGACGCATTTGCTGCAGAAAACACAGAGATTTTTAATAATATATTAAACCGCACTAATAGTACAACTACTGAAATCGGAATCAATGCAGATTATGAAATCAGCACGGATGGTAAAAATGAATGTATAGATTGGCTTAAGTCTTTGAATTTGTACAATGAAAAAATAATTGATGAAAGTAGTAGTAATAATAATTCCTATTCTAACTTACTAAATACTGCTACTGACGTGGAGGATAAAGGTGAAAAAATCCCAAGCGCAAAAGATTCAGGTACCCTAGAAAATTGGTTGAGTATAAATAATAACAAAGAGTATTGTAGAGAATTTGAAAAAAACAATATTCATGGGTATATAGAAAGCAGGGAAAATGGTAATGGTGCAGAGGTAAGCATATTTATAAGGGAATTAACGCCAAAAGAAAGTCTCAATGATATTGAAATTAAAATAAGAAAGGCTATGGGGAAAAAAGCAAGTAACATCAATATATATAAATATTTAAAAGCTAAAACCCCTATTAGTAATATAAAAGTGGTACAAAATAAAATAACAAATTATTTAAAAGATATAGATGCGGATAATATATCTACAGTGAATATTAACGAAGGTTACAGTACAGTGGCATATACTAAAAATTTTGGTGCTATATCAGATGATGGAAAGTCTGAAGACTTTAATTATGCAGTATTAAAAGAATCAGGTCAAAATTATATAATTTTAGGTACACCACTAATAGACATTTCTTATTAAACAATGAATTGGAGGATTAAAATGGATAAATTCATAATTAAAGGGGGAAATACATTAAGCGGTGAAGTGGAAATTAGTTCTGCAAAGAATGCAGTATTACCAATAATTGCAGCAACTATTCTCAGTGGAGATAAATGCACAATATTAAATTGTCCCATGCTTTTAGATGTATATGTAATTTGTGATGTGCTTAGAAGTCTTGGTGCAAAAGTTGAAATTGAAAGCAAAAATTCAACAGTAAATATAGATACATCTAATTTAAGTGATAATAAACCCTGTGGCGATCTTGTAAGAAAGATGCGAGGCTCTTTTTTAATAATGGGAGCAATGATATCAAGATTTGGAAGCTTCAAAATATCATTGCCTGGGGGGTGTAATATAGGCACTAGACCAATAGATTTACATCTAAAGGGATTTAAAGCATTAGGTGCAAAAGTTAAAATTGATCATGGATATGTACAGGTTTCAGCAGAAAAATTGATTGGTGATAAAATATATTTGGATTATCCATCTGTTGGGGCTACAGAAAACATAATTATGGCATCAGTACTGGCCAAGGGAGAAACGATAATAGAAAATGTAGCACAGGAACCAGAAATAGGCGATTTGATAAATTTTTTAAATAAGATGGGTGCAAAAGTAAAAGGTATTGGAACTGACACATTAAAGGTTACGGGAGTAGAATATTTACATGGTGCTAAACATAGACCAATTTATGATAGAATTGAAGCAGGTACCTTTATGATTGCGGCAGGAATAACTAGAAGTAAGATGAAAATAAATGGAATAAATCATGAGCATATAAAACCAGTTATTGCAAAACTATCAGAAATGGGAATGGATATACAATTATATAATAATGGATTAATAATAGATGGAAGAAATGAATTGAAGCCCATTGATATTAAGACAATGCCATATCCAGGTTTCCCCACAGATATGCAGCCTCAAATGATGAGTTTATTAAGTTGCGTATTGGGAACGAGTGTTGTTACTGAAACAATTTTTGAAAATAGATTTATGCATATAGCAGAACTTAAAAGAATGGGTGCTAATATAAAAATAGATGGTAGAAGTGCAGTTATTGAGGGGATAAATAAGCTTACAGGTGCACAAGTAAAGGCAACAGATTTAAGAGCAGGTGCGGCATTGATTTTGGCTGGATTAGAGTCAGATGGAGAAACGGAAATAGTTGATATATATCATATAGATCGGGGTTATAGCGGAATTGAAAAAAAATTAGGATTACTAGGGGCAGAAATAAAAAGGGTTAAAGATAGTAGCTTAGATGAAGAGCTAAAAGTGAAAAATCAATAAGGACTTTTTCCATATATGAAAAAAATAATTACAAAATAAAAAAGGAATGTACCAATATTTAATTTGAAAATTAAATATTGGTACATTCCTTTTTATGTAATAAATATTCTAAAATGAAATATTTATATTATTAGGGGCATGTATGTTTAAAGTAGCTGAAGGGAAGGTGAAAACCGTTATTAAACAATTAAACATATTAGTAGCATGAAATTGATAACGGAAAAATAATGCTAAAAAAGTTTATTATTCTAATATTTACTGGAAGTTTATTTTTGATAATTGTATCAATTTGTATAGGTGGTTTTTCTGGAAACAAGGATAATGGAAAAATAGGGAATTCAGATGGTGATATTGAAAAATATAATTTTAAGCCTAATGATATAGTCTTTAACAATAAAGATGATTCAGATGGTGATATAAAGGTGTATATAGCTAAAAATAAAGAGATAGTACAGCTAAGTCTGGAAGAGTACACAAGGGGGGTTGTAGCTGCAGAAATGCCAGCTGAATTCAATATAGAAGCCCTTAAGGCACAGGCTATTGCTGCAAGGACATTTGCAGCTGCACATATGCTAATTTATGGAGGAAAACCATATCCTGGTGCAAAAGGGGCTGATGTTACCGATACTGTGGAATGCCAAGTATATATGGACAAGGATCATATATTAAACAAATGGCCACAAAAATCAGTAGATGAATACTGGAATAAAATAACTGGGGCTGTACAAGATACTCAAGGTGAAATATTGAAGTACAATGGGAAATTGGTAATGGAGCCACTTTATTTTGCTGTTAGTAGAGGAAAGACCGAAGATTCAAAAGAAGTTATTGGTGATGATGAACCATATTTAAAAAGTGTTATAAGTAGTGGCGAAGAATCAGCACCAAAATATAAAAGCTCTGTTAAAATTTCTTATGGAGATTTTATAAATAAAATAAATAAAGCATATAAGAATTCAAATCTAAACTATTTAAATATAAAAAGTTCAATTGAAATACTTAGCAGAACTAAAGGTGAAGGCGTTAAGGAGATAAAGCTAGGGAAAAATACAATAACAGGAACTAAATTTAGAAGTATTATGGGGCTTAACTCAACTGATTTTAATATTAAATATAATATTATGTCTTTAGAAATTAATTGTGTTGGCTATGGACATGATATAGGGATGAGTCAATGGGGCGCTAATATTATGGCTAAGAGTGGTAAAAACTATAGAGATATATTGAATCATTACTATACTGGGATAAGTATAGAGAAGATTAGTAAATAAAGTAACAAGTTGAAAGTGAAAAATTAAAGGGAAAGTATGAGGATTTGTTTACATAAATCTTCTTACTTTCCCTTTTTTATTCATTGCTAGATTAGCTATAGAAAATCTATAGTAGATTGCCACTTATCACTTAAAACCTACAACTATTTTGTGACATGCTTTTCTCAAAAAACTAAAAATTAAAAAAATTACATATAAAATGTATTATTTACTAAGTTGTGGACAAAATAGAAGACGGAGGTGTTTTTCAATGGATAAAAATGATTTACTAAACAAACAACCTAATAAAAATCACAGGCTAAGTTTTCTTAAGAAAGATGGTTTTTATTTAATCTTATTTCTTTGCCTCTGCATAATTGCTGGAGTTGCCACATATGTGAATACAAAACCTAAAAGTAGTTCTGCAGTAAAACAAGAAAATAAAGTATCATTAAACAAAAAAAAGGTTAAAACAAAAACAAATGTAAACACTGCTAAAGCAGATGTATCAAAGGATCAAAGCAAAAATACAAACATGGATAATGCTAATTTAGCTAAAAACAATGCAAGTGTTTCAACAAGTGCACCAGTTGTAACCACTGTGGTGGCTCCTATAAAAGGTGTTATTGCTCAAGCATATACGGGTACCGATGGTGTAATGGCAGTAGGACTAGATAAGGTGTCGAGGACAATATTAGGAGAATATATAAAAGTAGATAATTTAGGGATTCCTGTATATTCTTCAGTAAATGGAACTGTTAGTGTTGTAGAAAGTGGTAGGGTAACCATCTTAAGTAATGATAAAAAGCTGAAAATCATATACGATAATTTGAACCCATCAAGTATAAAATTAAAAACTGGAGATGCTGTAAAGCAAAATGATCAAATAGCGGTGGTAGGAGATAGCGATAATGCTAAAGACAGAATCGTTGATTGTAATCATCTATATTTTGAAATTGATGAAAAACAGCAAGATGGAAGTTATAGGGATGTAAATCCTCAAAATTATATTAAGTATTAAAATATGTTTTGCAAGATTATCAGCCATCCAAAAATCTGTCGGGATGGCTGATATTAAGTAATTAATAAAGGGTGTAGCGCATATTTATAAATATAGAAGGACTAAGGAGGTAGTACTTTGAAAGATTATATTGAGGAAAGAGTTCTAGAAGTAGCACAATATATTATTGAGTCAAAAGCTACAATTAGAAAAACTGCTAAAGTTTTTGGAGTAAGTAAAAGTACGATACACAAAGATATGACAGAGAGATTACCTCAAATAAATCCTCAAATTGCTGAACAAGCTAAAGGTGTTTTAGAAATAAATAAAGCAGAAAGGCATATTAGAGGTGGAAAAGCTACAAAAATGAAGTACAAAGCTATTGAAGGTTAGAAACATTCCTATTATAATATAAATAGAGACATATTGTAAATTTATAAACTAATAAAAGTAAAATGATAAAAATGTGTTACTCTAGTATGCCATAAGAGATGGAGTTGAACGAAGGAATGTTTTTTGGAATTGGATCTGATATAGGTATTGATTTAGGAACAGCAACAGTATTAGTATATCTTAAGGGAAAAGGTATCATTCTAAAAGAACCATCGGTTGTAGCAATAAACCGTAACAACAAAGAAGTCCTTGCAGTTGGAGAAGAAGCTAGAATGATGATAGGTAGAACTCCGGGAAATATAGTAGCAATTCGTCCGTTACGAGACGGTGTAATATCAGATTATGATATTACTGAAAAAATGCTTAAACATTTTATAAGAAAAGCTTGTGGAAGGAGAAGATTTTATACACCAAGGGTAGTTATATGTGTCCCATGTGAAGCTACGGAAGTTGAGAAAAGAGCCGCTAAAGATGCTGCGGTTAGTGCCGGAGCAAAAAAACCTTGTTTGATTGAGGAACCATTAGCAGCAGCAATTGGAGCTGGACTAGATATAACTAAGGCAAGTGGACACATGGTTATAGATATTGGTGGAGGAACTACTGATATTGCTGTTATTTCATTAGGCGGAATAGTTGTTAGAAAGTCAATAAAGGTTGCAGGAGATAAGTTTGACGAGTCAATAATAAAATATGTTAGAAAAAAACATAAATTAATGATTGGAGAAAGAACTGCAGAAGATATAAAAATAAGCATTGGGTCTGCATTTAAGAGAGAAGTTGAAGAATCTCTAGATATTAGAGGACGAGACCTAATAACAGGACTTCCCAAAAATCTTACGGTTACTTCAGATGAAATGAGAGAGGCTCTTGAAGATACTGTTAGTGCAATAGTGGATTGTGTACATTCTGTATTGGAAAAAACACCTCCAGAGCTTGCAGCTGATATTGCAGCAAAAGGTATAATTATGACAGGTGGAGGTTCGCTTCTAAATGGATTGGATAAGCTTATCCAATATGCAACTAAGGTACCAGTTTATGTAGCCGATGATGCAGTTTCCTGTGTTGTACTTGGAACTGGAAAGGTATTGGATTTTATAGATAAACTAAATGGTAATGACATTTCATTAATAGAGTAGCATTAAATTTATTTAAGGAAAAAAGTGACTGCATTTAGTAGCAGCCACTTTTTGTATGCATTAAATTTATGCATACGCTAATTAAGCCATTGTTTCATTTTTGTATAAATAGTAGGAATGAATTAAGGAATCACATATAACTGTTGACATTTCTAAAATTAGATTTAGTCTTATATTTCTATTTGTAAATATTTCATTACTTTCGCATGAATCCACTATACCAATTATCGAAAAATCACCTACATTAGGTAGTGATTTTCCAACACCTTTGCCCGGATGAATTGGATAATCTCTTATTTGGATTTCACCAATGCTATCTGAATTACCTAGGCAGGCATCTATACCAATTATTTTGGAATTTGGTGAAGCAGATTTAATGTCACTTAATTTTTTATCAAGATTTAAAGCATGAATTGGTTCTGATATTGTTCCATAGACTGATAGTGGGAAATTTTTTCTTTTTAAAATTGTTCCTGTAAGTGGTCCGAGGCAATCTCCAATACATCTATCAGTGCCAATGCAAACAATTATAATATTGTTGTTAATATAATTTTTAAGAAAATAACCAATCTCATAATAAGCAAGCGGATTTTTATAGAATGTCTTCATTTTGTTCAATAATGCACCGTTACGTAAAATCTGCTAAAATCTACTATGCTAGGCATCCGAATGAAAAAGAAACAGTATACTGATAGTTTTTTGAAGATGTCTTGAAGAAATTAGAGACTCATAAACGGATTTCACCTACCTTTCTGTATTAAAATTTTGCGTTTTTATGCTTAGACTGTTGATAATCCTCCCAATTAATCTATATGAGATTAATATAGGTAATATTATGAAAATATGTATAAAAAAAATCCAAATAGAAATAATTAATAGGTAGGAGGCGTTAATATGAATAAAAAAATTATGAGTATGGCCGCAATAACCATGACTATGATAACAGTTTGTATTATGCTATATAATTACAAATATTGTAATTACAATAGGCAATTAGGGTATTCAACTATAAAAGATAATAAGGCGATAAATAAAAATTCTAGTGATGGTGGGAATAAAAATATAGTACCAAATGGAACTTCAAGCTTAGATAATACAGTGAAAAATGGCAATAATAATCTTGAAAATACAGCAAAAAATAGTACCGATAATTCTGAAAACAAAAGCAATACGAATTCTGCAACGCAAAATCAAAATGGCAATTCAACAATAGAAAATCAACAAAATAAAACAGATAATATAAAAAATAATGAGGTTAATAGCGAGAAAAATAATAAGCCTATATTTAAAATATCCAAGGATAAAATAATGGATAAACTGAGTTTTACAGATAAGGCTAAAATATTATCTATAAGTAGAAGTCTTTCTCCAACTGATTTTAGCAAGCTTCAAAATGATGTAAATAGTGATGATGAAAAAAAAGGAATAGTGAGTGCTATGACCCTTCTGAGGAGGAGACTTGATGATGAGGATTATGGGAAATTGAAAAATATAGCTTCAAAGTTTATAAATCTTGATGCCTTAAATTACTAATTTTCATAATTAGAAAGTATATTGAATAATTAATTATGACTTGGTATATCTAATCAAGTAAAAGCAATGTAGTATGAGAAACAGGGAGAACGATTTAATATTCGACGGATTTATAGTTTGTAAAAATATGATTAAGATTGTATACTATTACTTGTCAACGATGTAGGAACTTATGAGTAACAACGGAGAAGACTAAAACAATTTGTATTGTTTAATTGGAGGAATTCCCGAGTGGCCAAAGGGGGCAGACTGTAAATCTGTTAGCTCAGCTTTCGATGGTTCAAATCCATCTTCCTCCACCAAAATGGGCGTTTAGCTCAGCTGGGAGAGCATCTGCCTTACAAGCAGAGGGTCACAGGTTCGAGCCCTGTAATGCCCACCATTTTGAAATTTAATTTAATAAGCTGGCATAGCTCAATTGGTAGAGCAACTGACTTGTAATCAGTAGGTTGTGGGTTCAATTCCTACTGCCAGCACCATTTTTGGAGGAATTCCCGAGTGGCCAAAGGGGGCAGACTGTAAATCTGTTAGCTCAGCTTTCGATGGTTCAAATCCATCTTCCTCCACCAAAAGACACTTATGTGTCTTATTTTATTTTAGTATAATATTGATTAAATAGAAAAAATATGATAACATTATTAAGATGTTATTTAATAAAACAAAATAAAAATTGACTCTTATCAAGAGAGGTGGAGGGAAATGGCCCTATGAAACCCGGCAACCAATGTATTTAATACATTAAGGTGCCAATTCCTGCAGAATACTATTCTGCAAGATAAGAGGGATTTATAGTGTATAAGTCTCTTCTTACTTGAAGGGACTTTATTTTTTGTAATTAGGAGGAGAAAAAGATGAAAAAATTATTTACTTCTGAATCAGTGACTGAAGGGCATCCAGATAAAATGTGTGATCAAATTTCTGATGCTATATTAGATGCAATATTAACAAATGATCCAAATGCAAGAGTAGCTTGTGAAACAACAGTTACCACAGGTATAGTTAATGTTATGGGTGAAATATCAACAAAATGTTATGTGGATATTCCTAAAGTAGTTAGACAAACAGTAAAAGAAATTGGATATACAAGAGCAAAATATGGCTTTGACGGTGACACATGCGCTGTAGTTACAACCATTGATGAGCAATCAGCTGATATAGCAATGGGCGTTGATGAAGCGTTAGAGTCAAAAGAAGGCCAGATGGAGAAGATAGATTCAGTTGGGGCTGGAGATCAAGGTATGATGTTTGGTTTTGCAACAAATGAAACTGAAGAGTATATGCCAATGCCAATTGCTCTAGCTCATAAACTTTCAAGAAAATTAGCTGAAGTTAGAAAAAACAAAACTTTAGATTATTTAAGACCAGATGGTAAAACTCAAGTAACTGTAGAATATCAGGACAATAAACCTGTTAGAATTGATACAATTGTTATATCAACTCAACACAGCCCTGAGGTAACTCAGGAACAAATTAAGAAAGATATAAAAGAATATGTTATAAATGCCGTTATACCAGCTGAACTTTTAGATGAAGATACTAAATATTTTATAAATCCTACTGGGAGATTTGTAGTTGGTGGACCTCAAGGGGACTCCGGTCTTACAGGAAGAAAAATAATAGTAGATACTTACGGTGGATATGGTAGACATGGTGGCGGTGCTTTCTCAGGAAAAGATCCAACAAAAGTTGATAGATCTGCATCATATGCTAGTAGATGGGTTGCAAAAAATTTAGTTGCAGCTGGAGTTGCTGACAAGATTGAAATACAAGTAGCTTATGCAATTGGAGTTGCAAAACCAGTGTCAATAGCAGCTGATACTTTTGGAACTGGAAAAATCGATGAAGATAAGATCGTAGAAATAATTGATAAGGTATTTGACTTAAGACCTGGTGCTATAATTAGAGATCTTGATTTAAGGAGACCAATATATAGACAAGTAGCAGCATATGGTCACTTTGGTAGAACGGATATCGACGTACCTTGGGAAAAACTAGATAGAGTGGAAGAAATAAAAAAATATCTATAATATATAGAGAGATGTCCAAAATGTTTAAAATCATTTTGGACATCCTTTTTTATTTTTCTAATAGGTGCCACTTCGCTGAGTCTATGGAAAGCGGGATTTTCGTCTAGTATTGTAATAAAAAATCAGTATGATATAATTTTTATATGTAGATACTTTTTAGATTGGGAGAGGTTTTATGACTGAAATACGCTGTATTGTTGATAATATAGTTTTCAAAAATGAAGAAAATGGGTATGTTGTAGCACAAGTAAAAGATGAAAACGAAAAATATACTATAGTTGGATGTATTCCATATATTATCGAGGGTCAGTCATTGAAGCTCCGAGGTGAATGGGCGGTGCACCCTCAATTTGGAAAACAATTAAAGGTTGAATCATACGAGGAAGTTTTACCTGATTCAAAGATAGGAATTGAAAGATATCTTTCTTCTGGAATTATATCAGGAATAGGACCTGTAAGTGCAAAAAAAATAGTGGATAAGTTTGGGGACAAAACGCTTGAAATATTGGATAATGACATAGAAAGACTAAATGAAATTGAAGGTATTGGCAAAAAAAAGATAAAGATTATATATGAATCTTACTCAAGACAGCGAGAAGTAAGAAATATAATGGTATTTTTGCAAACTTATGGTGTAACAGCAAATCAATGTGTTAAAATATATAATAAATACCATAATGAATCAATAAATGTTGTGAAAGAAAATCCTTACATTTTAACTGAAGGAATTGTAGGAATTGGATTTAGAACAGCAGATAAAATAGCACAAAATTTAGGAGTTGAAATAGGATCTCCTTTTAGAATACAAAGTGGAATAAGTTATGTTATAAATGATTTTTGTTTGAAAGGCAATACCTATATGCCTATGGAAAAACTCATTATTGATGCCAGTGATGTTTTAGGCGTAGATAATGATGAAATAGAAAAAAATGTATATGAAAGTACCTTGGAGCAAAAGATTAAAGTTGAAGTTATAAATAATGAAAATTGCGTATTTACAATGCCATATTATTACTGTGAACTAGGAGTAACAAAAAAAATAGTAACAATGGCAACCAATGAATATGAAGACATAGACCTTGATATAGACAAAGAAATTGAAGAGTTTGAGGTTTCTAAGGAAATAAATTTTGCAGAGACTCAAAAAGAAGCCATAATTGGTGCTTTTAAAAATGGAATTGAAGTTATAACTGGAGGACCAGGAACCGGTAAAACTACTATTATAAATTGTATAGCTGATATATTCGAAAAAGCTTCTTTAAAAGTATTTATGGCAGCACCAACAGGAAGAGCAGCTAAAAGAATGTCAGAAGCTACAGGTAAAGAAGCTAAAACCATACATAGATTGCTAGAAATTGGCTTTGGCGATGGCGGGGATCAATTTGGATTTTTAAAAGGAGAAGAATGTCCACTGGAATGTGATGTGGTGATCATAGATGAAACGTCTATGATTGATATAGTTTTAATGAACAATCTGTTAAAAGCCATAGGACTTGGAACAAGACTTATAATTGTTGGTGATGTTGATCAGCTTCCGTCTGTTGGACCTGGTAATGTGCTTAGAGATATTATTGAAAGCAAAGCTGTGAATGTAGTAAGACTTAAAGAGATATTTAGGCAAGCTCATGAAAGTATGATTATTGTCAATGCTCATATGATTAATAATGGCGAAATTCCTATTTTGAATAAAAAGGGAAAGGATTTTTATTTTATTCAGAACGAAAAGAGTGAAGGCATATTAAATACTGTGATTGATCTTGTAAATAAAAGGCTGCCTAATTTTAATAAAGAGTGGGGCAATAAAAATGACATTCAGGTTTTATCACCAATGAGAAAAGGTATTCTTGGGGTAACAAATTTAAATAATCAAATTCAAAAGGTTCTAAATGCTGAAAGTGATGATAAAAAAGAAATAAAATACAGAGATGTGATTTTTAGAGTCGGAGACAAAGTAATGCAAACAAAAAATAACTACACCATAAAATGGAAAAGAGTTTCCGGTGAAGGAGATTTAGATGGTGAAGGAGTTTTTAATGGTGACGGTGGATTTATCAATGATATTGATGAGGAGGGTAATCTCTTAGTTATATTTGATGATGAAAGAGAAGTGGAGTATGATAACGTAAATATGGATGAATTAGATCTTGCTTATGCTATTACTATCCATAAAAGCCAAGGAAGTGAATTTCCAGTTGTAGTTATGCCAGTTTTTATGGGTCCACCTTTACTTATGAATAGAAATTTATTTTATACGGGAATTACAAGGGCAAAAAAATTGGTGGTACTTGTAGGTATGACTAGAGCTATACATTCCATGATACGTAATGATAAGGGGTTTGAAAGATACTCCGGATTAAAATGGAGAATTATGGACATAATAAATTAATGATGGTGAAAATGAGGTAAAATCTATGATAGTCAATAATTTAAAAGAGGTAAGTATTTGGGAAAAACAAACCAGTACCACAATATTAAAGTGGGGTCTTGGAAAGAAAAATTTTTTAAATATAATGGCTCCTTCTTACAATACATCATTGATATTCATAGAAATAATAATGAAGTTTGTAGATGATGGTAAAAATGTTTTATATATAACTGGAGAGCCAGAAAAAAATATTGAGAGTATATTGTATTTCAGAAAACATACAAAATTCAGAGACTATACATATTTAAGGAATACTGGAAGTATGTCTAATTCTAATTTAAATTTTGCATCTTATAGTAAAGCAGTGATGGTTCATAAGAAATATGATTTGGTAATCTATGATGATATAAGAAGTTACCCTAGATATTCTAAGTATGAGATATTGGATATAGTAAATAAATGTTGTAGTAAAACCGGCAAAATAATAGCTTATTCTATAGCTAGAATTTTCAATAAATCAGAAGAGCTAGTACTACCTATTAGAAATAACAAAATGCCTATTGCAGAGCCAAGGGTAATAACTACAAGAATAGATATAAATAAAGATATACCTTTTGTTGTGTATGAATATATAAAATGGTCTATTAGTGTTGGTAAGAGAGTTATTATATCTGTACCAGATGACCAAAAAATATTTAATGTTACATCGTATATTTATAAATACTTTAAAGCTTTAACACACAATATATTTTTTTATTCAATGAATGATAAAGGTATAAAAGATATAAAAGAATTCCAAAAATACAAGGATTCTATAGTTGTAACAGATGACTTTGATGCTATATGTGATAGTGATGATAGCAAAAATATAATTGTTTTTTTCGCAGATGAAAAGCAATATGATTATAAACAGCTTGTATACTTTTGCGGAAGAACTGGAAAAGGAGATATGGTGAATAGAGGCGAGGTTATATATTTAGCAAGAGAAGAAAATAAGCAAATTGATTTAGCTAAAAAAATAACAAGAGGCTTTAATAAAATGGCATGGGAAAAAGGTTTATTGAGTTTATAGAATATTTAATTGATTCACTTATAAGTGTTATATATGCATATGATTACAAATGTGAGATATGTGGAGAGTATTTAGAAAATGGTGATATTTG
Source organism: Clostridium akagii DSM 12554 (assembly GCF_000686725.1). Taxonomy (GTDB): domain Bacteria; phylum Bacillota; class Clostridia; order Clostridiales; family Clostridiaceae; genus Clostridium_I; species Clostridium_I akagii. The sequence continues at coordinate 71,298 of NZ_JMLK01000011.1, forward strand.
TAAAAAATGCAGAGATAAAATACATTTTTGTAAAGACCCTTTTGTTATAAACAAAAATGGTTTGTGTATAAAAGGTTATAATGTATCCTATTATTCTGGAAATATAACAAAATTAATTTTGAATTTTAAATATAAAAGCAATTTTAGATGTGGAGATATATTGGGGAATTTCATGATAGAGCTTATTGAAATAGAAAAAATAAAATTTGATTTAATCACATTTGTACCTATGACTAAAAGCTCAATTAATAAAAGAGGCTATAATCAAAGTGAAATTTTAGCTAAAATCATAGGAAAGAAATTTGGAATTAAAGTAATAAATTGTATTAAAAAAATTAAAGAAACAAAAGATCAGATAGGACTAAGCTCTGAAGAAAGATGGACAAATGTGGCAAAAAGTTTTAAAATCCGGAATAATAAAAATATTCCAGGGAAAAAGATTTTATTGGTGGATGATGTTTTTACCACAGGAGCCACAACGTATTGCTGTGCAATTACATTACTTGAAAACGGAGGAAATGATGTTATTGTCTTGACTGTTGCGAAAAGTAATATATAATATAATAGTATGAGTTAGGTTTGTGGTTGAAAGTCGATGCCAGTCGCAGGCGAAACGATCCACGTAAGTTAAACAAAGTTTAGTGAGCATGGTGCGGTTTAGAGGTTAGTCCTGCCGTTTTTTAAAACGAGAGTGTTAGTAGTGAGGGGTTAAGTCCTAGTAGCAAAAGCTCCAGCAGGCGAGTGTGGGGTCAAAGACCAGGTCAACTAACTTTATATTGTGCACCAATGGTGTACTTAGCAGCCTTTTATAGGCTGCTATAATTTTTTTTTGAATTAAAGATTCCCGCCTTAGAAAATATAACTTATCCCATAGGTACAGTGACATTATATTTTTCTAAAAAAATTTCGTGATTTTCTTATTAATATGTGTATGAATTTTATGTGTAACTTCAGAACCTTTCCTATGACCAACCATAGCCTGCGTAATTCATCCAGGAATACCGTCAATAGCCATTTGAGTCACAACTCTGCATAGTTGTATGAAATGCCATATACTCGATATTCAGAGCTATGTGAGTATTTCTCCATTGGTTAATAACATATCTTAAGTTTTAATCCTAAAATTTAAAAATATCAGATTATCTCCCACCGCCTATAGCGGTTTAGTTCAATGAAATTAGTGTGTAATTAAAATATAAAGAGTATAAGTTATTGTTACTCTGATTTGATTAGTATGGCTTATATTAATTGGAACAAAGTATATTGATAAACATATAATATATACTAGGAATATTTAATATACAAATTAAAAATAAATAGAAATAGATGCATAAATTAAAAACAATTTCTAACAGTTATTTTATATAACAGGAGATGATAATTCAAATGGATAATTTTAAATTGGAAGAGTCATTAGGAAAATTTACAAATAATTGTCCACAGGTGTGGAACTTTGTTTCATCCCCTGACCTGCATCCCATGAAGATTATCATTAATATGAATAAAGGAGGAACAGCTCCTGGAGTAATATTTGTTTCACCATATACTCTATATGAGGCAGCTATGATTGGACAAACAGGGGCACTAATTATGGATCAAGCTGGTAACCCAATTTGGTTTAGACCTCTTAGTAGTAGATATATACAGAATTCCGACTTTAGGGTTCAATCCTATAAAGGTAAACTAGTTCTTACCATGTGGCAGGGAACCATATCAGGAACTCAGTCTGCAAATCCTAATCTTCCAGCGGGGGATCCTGAGCCTGGCGCTTATTTCCAAATTATAAATCAGAACTATAAAATTATTAAGAAACTTACTGCCCAAAAAGGATATACTGCTGATGTGCACGAGTTTACTATCACAAATCGAAATACTGCTTTGTTTACTGCGGTGAAACAAGTTTCAGCAGATCTAACACCTTATGGAGGACCAGCATGTGGATATTTTGATAACTATTCTATTCAAGAAGTTGATATTGAGACTGGCAAGCTACTTTTCTTTTGGAGTGCACTTGATCATGTTGATCCGGCAGACTCAATGATTTCTGCATCATCTGCAACTAGTTCTAATAATATTTGGGACTGTTTCCATGTGAATTCAGTTGAAGAGGGACCCAATAATACACTTCTAATTAGTATGCGTAACATGTGGGCTATTTATAATATTGATAAAAAAACGGGTAATATAATTTGGCAACTTGGTGGGAAACAAAGTGATTTTACTTTTGGTCCAAAAGCTAGATTTTCTTGGCAACACGATGCCCGTTATAGACAGGGAAAAAGGATAAGTTTGTTCGATGATGGATGTTGTGCATCTACAAGCTCTCCGCCTGAGAGCAAAGCACATGGCTTAATTCTTAAGTTGAATTTTCAAAACATGACTGCAAACGTAGACCGGGCATATTATCATGATCCAATGTTATATGTTCCAAGTCAGGGAAATCTTCAAAAATTACCTAACGGAAATCAATTAGTTGGGTGGGGTCAAGAGCCCTATGTTTCTGAATTTGCAAATGCTGGCAATACTGAAAAAAATCCTTCATTAAATTTATTATATGATATGCAATTTCCTAATCAAAATTTATCGTATAGGGCATTTAAGAATAAATGGGTAGGCTTTCCACTTTATCAACCTAATATTGCTTTAGAGGCATTTCGGGAAAATGCGGTGATTGTTTATGCATCATGGAACGGTTCAACTGAAACCATAGCTTGGCAGGTATTAGCTGGGCTAAAACCTGATAGGTTGTCAGTAATTGTAGATAGCACACCTCGTACTGGATTTGAGACAGATATTTATATTAATTCAGGTGCATCATATTTCCAAGTAAATGCATTGAATTCATGTGATGATGTTATTGGTACGTCACAAATTGCTCACTTAGGATGACAAATTGAATGGAACGTTCCAAAAGTAAGAGGCCAAGAATACGGAACGTTCTAAACGTAAAAAGGTGGTCAATCCATAAATTGAAAGTACCGGCTATAGGAATTAATAGTCGAACAGAATAAAAATCAGTTGAATTTAAAATCAAATAAATATTAACATCCTTATTGTGACACCAACAATTAGTCTTATTTATGGTTGTATTAATTTAAAAAACCTATGAAATATGGTTCTAAAAACGATTACAAAACATAAAATATATAAAAACATTAAATAACAAAAAATGTTGCTATTCCCATTTTACCATTGTATAATATACATATATAGAATATTGTGGGAAAAAGGTGATGTAATGAAATTTTTAACTACAGGAGAAAAGGTTAGGAAGCTAAGAGAGCAATTAAATGTTAAACAAGAGGATTTAATTTCAGAAAGAGTAACTAGAGGACTTATAAGTATGATTGAGACAGGAAGAAGAGACGTAACATTTGCTACAGGGGTTAAACTTGCTGAAAAGTTTAACGAAAAAGCAGAAGAACTTAACATTATAATGAATATTGACGAAGCATATTTAATGCGTTCCCCAGCTGAAGATGCTGAAATTTATTGTTTAAACAAGCTTAAAAATGATGACATAACTAAAAGTACAATTGATGAAATTTTTCAATTAGCAGAGGAATACGACTTAATAAAAGTTAAGGCAAAAGCATATTGTGGACTAGGTGAAATTTACTTCAAGGAAAAAGAATTTGAGGTAGCTTGCGATATTTATAAAAAGGCCAGGGAGATATACATAAATATTGGGGAAAATGAAAAACTAGGGTATGTTTATTGGAGGCTAGGAGTTTTTAATGCAGATAATTTGAAATATGATACAGCCGTTGAATATTATCAATTGAGCCAATATTACTGCGCCCAATATGGTGACAATGAAACAAGAAAATCATGTTTATATTCTTTAGCAAATAGCTATAAAAAATTAAATAGAGTAGATTTAGCTTTAGAAACTATTGAGAGATTTTTATCCGTATGCGATGAGCAAAAAGACTATAGACTTTATATCTACGCCAGAGGTATAAAAGCTACTTGTTATGAATCTAAAGGTAAGTATGATGAAGCTATAAAGATATATGAATTTTTGCTTACCAAAATTTCAGATGATAAAAGTGTCTTTCTAGGTTATATATATAATAATTTAGGCTTGGATTATTGTCATAAAAACGATCTTAAGGAAAGTATAAAATATTTTGAAATGGCAGAAAACCTCAAAAGAGAAATAGATAGATCATTGTTGTCCCATACCATTATAGAAAAATCAGAAGTTTTATTAAAGCAAAACCTAATTGATGAAGCAATTAAGACTATTGAATTAGGTATTAAATATGCAAAAGAATATAAAGATTTAGAATATTTACTAAAAGGTAATTATTTATTAGGAAAAATCTACGATAAAATAAAAGATAATGAAAATTTGGAAAAGGTTTATCTTGAGATTATTGAATTAATAAAGAATACTGAAAATAATGACAAGCTCAAAACAGTTTACAATGAGTTAGCGATTATGTATTTAAATCAAAATAAGATAGACATGTGTAAAGAATATTTGTCATTATCAAAAAAATTAAATTAATTGGAGGTTTTTACTATGAAAAACAAACTAATTAAAACTTTGGCTATGGCGCTAGGATGTTTAATGCTGACACTAACAATATCAACAGGGGTATTAAATAATAATACAACAAATACAAATACTCATGTTGTACATGTTGATGAGGATATGCCAAACAGCTAGAAAAATATATCATTAAAAAGAGGAGTTGTATGAAGGAGTTATATTCATACAACTCCTTTTAGTTATAAACTAAGCGGATAAAAATAGCTTATTATTACTAACTGAGATATGGACTAAAAGAACGCACATTAAGCACTATTTTATTTATTTATTTATTTATTTTACTGTGTTCTTCTAATTCCATATTAATAAAACAATTCATCATATTACGATAAACTGCCTCTATTATATTCGGGTTTAAATTATTGTCATCTGCAAGTCTACGAACTTTTTCAATAATTTTTTCTACTCGTTTGGGTGCTTTTACTTCTTCAGAGTCTTTTTTAAAGTTGGCTGCTTCTCTAACATAATAACTTCTTTTAGCAATCAACTTAACAATTTGATCATCTATTTCATCTATATTCTCTCTGACCTCATTTAAATCTTTACAATTATTCATTAAAATTTCACCTAGTTCAAATGCTTTTTGACAATCTAAAGGAAATTGTATTTTTCTATGATCTGCTTTTTCTTTTTCAGAAAAGCATTCAGCTTCATATTTTGAGTAATCATCAAATTGATAAGTATCATTTGAATACATAACTAAAGGTTTTGTGAATATGTTTCCAAGAAGACCATCTATTCTTTTTAAAATTGACAAATACCCCATTTTATCCATTTTTTCCTTTGGCGTATTCATTGTATAAATAAATGCTGTTGGCATCTTCTTTGGTGCAATTGAAGAATAGTTCTTATCATATAGTAAATAAGGGAATAATAATCTTTCTAAAAACGACTGTAGTTGACCTGTTATATTACTCAAATATATTGGAGATCCAAATATAATTCCATCAGCCTGGGATACTTTTTCTAAAATTGCACTAATATCATCATTTATTGCACATTTGCCATAACTCTTTCCTCCAAGTCGTTTGCAAGCAAAGCAACTTTTACATCCAGTATATTTGAAATCATATAAATTAATGATTTCAGTTTCAATTTCTTTATCTTTTACTGATTCTTTTACTCCATCTAAAGCTTTTTGAAGTAATGCGGCTGTATTTTTATTTTTTCTTGGACTTCCATTAATAGCATAAATTTTCATAGTATCACTCCTGTTTCTATTTGTGGTAGTGTAAATTTATTTACACTACCTATTTAATATTTTATATATATCTATGAATCATTTCTAATAAAATTAGTGATAGTGCATTTTTAGCAAAGAAAGCTATTTAATAGTATATTAATCCTTATTTTTAACCTATTTTAATTTATAGAAGATTATGCAGATTCATCTAAAACTATTTTGTTTGAGGATAAGTTTGAAAGTATCACAGCAATAACAACTGCAATTGCAACGCCCAGAGAACCACTCCAAGTAATTGAAGCTAATGACACATGATCTACCATTACACCTCCTAAAGCAGCACCTATAGCCATGGAGAATTGCATCATAGATTGATTTAACCCTAACAAAATTCCAGATGACTCAGGTTCAATTGCTATTAAGTTATATTGTTGCGTTGGCCCAGATGTCCATGCTGAAAAGGACCATAATGTAAGTACAACCAAAACTCCAACTAGTGAATTAGTCACTAGAGATAACAAAATTAGCATAAGAGTATGCAATATCATGCCACCAATTAATGTAAAAGTTACTCCCCAGCGATCAGTACTATACCCACCAAATTTAGATCCAATCAGGCTTGCAACTCCGAAAATAAGCAAAGCTGTACTAAGTAGATTTTCGCTTATATGTGAAACTGTGAGAAGGTAAGGTGATAGATAGGTATACGCAATTGAATATCCCCCAAGCCAAAAAAATGTAATTGCTAATCCAAGAGCCACTTTTTTATGTTTTAATAGAGCAAGTTGCTGAAGAAGAGGTACTGGCTTATCACCTTTTGTATTTGGAATAGTAAAAAATATTATAATTGCTACAATAAATCCCAATAAAGCTATTGCTCCAAATACAGATTTCCAGCCTAATATATTAGATACAACTCTTCCAATAGGCACGCCAATAATTAATGATGCTGTAAAGCCCATAATAACTGTTGCAATAGAACTTGCTTGTTTACCATGGGTAGCGATTTTAGCCGCAATATTAAGTGCAGTGACAACCACCAGCCCTGCCCCAAGTGCCATTACAATACGTGCAACAATAAACAATTTATAACCAGGTAATACAAATGCTAAGATATTGCCTAGTGTAAATAAACCCAATGAGTACATAATTAGCTTTTTTCTATCCATACTTGCTGTGAAAGCCATAAGAATTGGTGTGCAAATAGCATACACAAGTGAAAAAATTGTAATAAGCAGTCCAGCCGCGGCCATAGTGATACCAAATGAACTTGAAATCTTATCTAAGATACCTGATATAATGTATTCAGATGTTCCTACTAAAAAACTAGTAATTGCTAAAATATAAATTTTAAAATTGTTAGACAAAGTACTTCACTCCTTAAATATATTTATTGATATACATGTTGCAACATATCTATATATAACAATATATAGATATGTTGCAGTAATAAAAAACTGAATTCATAGAAAGGATTCAGTTTCTTATTTTATATTTCTTTTTTAATAAAGTCAGAAATTCTACTAATAGCATCTTCATCTCTTTTATAACAAGTATACTTTCCTATTCTTTCCGTTTTAATTAATCCAGCACGTAAAAGTATGGAGAGATATTGCGAAGCAGTAGATTGAGTCATTTGTAATTTCTGTGTGATTTGGTTAACACAGACCCCTTTTTCTCTCATATCAACTCCTTCATAGGTTTTAAAATGACGCTCGGGCTCTTTAAGCCATTGTAAAATTTGCAATCTTGATTCATTAGATAATGCTTTAAAAACTTCAATTGGTTCCATATAAAAAATTATATCATTAAATAACGATATGTCAATATGTTTTAAAACAAGAGTATAAATACTCTTATGGATACTATTCAACTATTCTAAACAAATAAATGAAAACCTAAGGAGGGAGCTGCCTTTTATTTTTTAAATTAATAAAATCTGTGCTTAAAAATTTTTATTTGGCAAACAATAATATGAAAACCTTTTAATAAAATAAAAAATTTTATATTAACTATCCATTAAGGGGTTGTTATTTGTCGTAAAAACGAATAAGATAACTATAAAAGATATACATTGAAATTTGTTTTTGAGAGGAGCTGTTAATATGAGAATTACAATTAGCGGAAAAAACGTAGAGGTTACAGAGGGACTCAGAAGTGTTATTGAAAAAAAGCTTTCAAAATTGGAGAAGTTTTTTAGCCCGGATGTAACAGCTCATGCAACCTTGAGTGTAGAGAACTATAGAAAAATAGTAGAAGTTACTATTCCATTTGGTGGAGCTATACTAAGAGGAGAAGAATCAAATACAGATATGTATGCTGCAATAGATTTAGTAGCAGATAAGATGGAAAGACAAGTCAGAAAACAAAAAACAAAATTGGATAGAAAAAAATATGCAGAGTCAGTAAGGTTTCAATCTATACCTGATTATGTTTCAAATGATGAGAATGAACATAAAGATCCTGCAATCGTAAAAACTAAAAAATTTGCTATAAAACCTATGGTTGAGGAAGAGGCAGTTTTGCAGATGGAACTTTTAGGACACAGTTTCTTTGTATTCACAAATCCTAATTCAAATGAAGTTAATGTTGTTTATAAAAGAAGAGATGGGAATTACGGGCTTATAGAACCAGAATTTTAATAAACCTGTTTATAGCTAAAAGTTAGAATGTAGATTTATTTACATTCTAACTTTTTTTAAAATATGATAAAATTGGATAAATTTATATAAACATTGAATGAACTAATGTTAAATGGTATAATCTATTAGGTATAATACTTTTTGTTTTGTATAATTTATAAGTATAGTGAGGATGAAATTAATGGGAATTTTTAATAAAATATTTAAATCTTACAGTGAAAAAGAAGTAAATAGAGTTATTCCAATAGTAGATAAAATAGAAAGTTTTGACGAAAAGATGCAAACACTCAGTGATGAGGAATTAAAAGGGAAAACACAGGAATTTAGAGATAGATTAGAAAAAGGTGAAACTTTAGATGATTTGCTTCCAGAATCTTTTGCTGTTGTAAGAGAAGCATCTCTTAGAGTTCTTGGAATGAAACACTTTAGAGAACAGCTTATTGGTGGTGTGGTTCTTTATCAAGGTAGAATTGCAGAAATGAAAACCGGTGAAGGAAAAACACTTGTGGCTACTCTTCCTTCATATTTAAATGGAATAACTGGTAAAGGTGTTCATATAGTAACAGTTAATGACTACCTTGCTAAAAGAGATAAGGAATGGATGGGTCAAGTATATGAATTTCTAGGACTTAGAGTAGGTGTTATAGTACATAATCTAACTCAAGAAGAGAGACAAAATGCATATGCTTGTGATATTACATATGGTACTAATAATGAATATGGTTTTGATTATCTTAGAGATAACATGGTTGTATACAAAGAGGAGAGAGTTCAAAGACCTTTGAATTATTCCATAGTGGATGAGGTTGACTCAATTTTAATTGATGAAGCTAGGACACCTCTTATAATTTCAGGTGAGGGCGACAAATCAACCGAATTTTACAAGGTTGCTGATACATTTGCTAAAATGTTAAAGAAAGATGATTACACAGTAGATGAAAAGTCTAATTCTGTAATATTAAATGATTCTGGAGTAGAAATGGCAGAAAAGTTCTTCCATTTAGATAACTATGCTGATCCTGCCAACATGGAAATTCAACATCATGTAGCTCAGGCCTTAAAAGGTAATTATATGATGAAAAAAGATAAGGACTATATGGTTAAAGATAATGAGGTTCTTATAGTAGATGAATTTACAGGAAGACTTATGGAAGGCAGAAGATATAGTGATGGACTTCATCAAGCAATTGAAGCAAAAGAGGGAGTTAAGGTTCAGAAAGAATCAAAAACACTCGCAACAATAACATTCCAAAACTATTTTAGATTGTATAATAAACTTTCTGGTATGACAGGTACTGCATTAACTGAAGAGGTAGAATTTAGAGAAATATATGACTTAGATGTTATTGTTATACCAACCCATAAAGAAATAGGTAGAAAGGATTTTCCGGATTTAGTATATAAAACTGAAATGGGTAAATTTAACGCTGTAGTTGAAGAGATTGAAGAGACACATAAAATAGGTGGCCCAGTTCTGGTTGGTACCGTAAGTATTGAAAAATCAGAAGTTATTTCAAATCTTCTTAAGAAAAAGGGAATACCGCATCAAGTGCTAAATGCTAAGTACCATGAAAAAGAAGCAGAAATAATAACCCATGCAGGCGAAAAAGGTATGATAACCATAGCTACTAATATGGCTGGACGTGGTACTGATATTAAGCTTCAAGATGGGGTTGTAGAACTAGGCGGATTAAAGATAATAGGTACTGAAAGACACGAATCAAGACGTATTGATAACCAACTTAGAGGGCGTTCTGGTCGTCAAGGAGATCCAGGAAGTTCTAGATTCTATGTATCACTTCAAGATGATCTTATGAGAATATTTGGATCAGAAAAACTTGGTGGAATGGTTGAAAGATTAGGACTACAAGATGACGAAGCCATTGAAAGCAGGATGGTTAGTGGTGCTATTGAAAATGCCCAGAAAAAAGTTGAAGGTAATAACTTTGATATAAGAAAAACATTAATTAAGTATGATGATGTTATGAACCAACAAAGAGAAATTATCTACAAACAAAGATCAGAAGTACTTGAAGGCGAGGATATGAAAGCTCAAATTCAAACCATGGTAAAAGAAATAATTTTTAATGCTGTGGAATCTCATTTAAGTGGTATTGAAGAAGAATTGCAAGAAGATTTACGAAAATTGTTAGAATTTCTAAATGATATATGCATTCCTGATAATTCTACAAGCGTGGAAGAATTAAAGGTGTTATCCGATGAAGAAATTAAAGAAAAACTTTTAACTATAGCCACTGGTGTCTACAGCAAAAAAGAGGAAGAATTCGGCGAAGAACAAATAAGAGAAATAGAAAGAGTAATTCTTCTAAGAATTGTTGATACAAAGTGGATGGATCATATTGATAATATGGATCATTTAAAACAAGGAATGAATCTTAGAGCATATAGGCAACAAGATCCAGTTCAAGCTTATCAGTTTGAAGGAAGCCAAATGTTTACTGAAATGATTTATAATATAAGAATTGAAACTGTTAAGTATCTATTCCATGTTCAAATTTCAAGGGCTCCAGAAAGAGAGCAAGTAGCAAAAGTAGTGGCAACGAATCATGATGAATCAGTAGAAAATCAACCTATTAGAAGAACTGAAGAAAAAATAGGAAGAAATGATCCTTGTCCATGTGGTTCAGGTAAAAAGTACAAAAACTGCCATGGAAGAAGAGCTTAATTGAAGCCGGTAACAAGTGACAAGTGGGAAGTAACAAGTTAATGAGGTTTCTGCTAGGGCAGAAACTTTAATTTAGATAAAGGTCGTGAATGTGGTGCTAATAAAACTTGAAGAAGCATTAAGAGTTGTTACAGTACTAAAACAAAATACAAAAGAAATAAGGGATTCACTTTGACCTACCTCTAATGAACCAAAAAATAGAGGAATTTGAAGGTGCAATGCAGGAAACTTATTTTTGGGATGATATGAAAAAAGCACAAGAGATAACTCAGGAAGCTAAAGGTTTAAAGGATAGAATAGGACTATTGGAATCCTTTTCCCAAAGAATTGAGGATGTAGAGACACTAATAGAGATGTGTAAGGAAGAAGAGGACGAAACTTTACTTCAGGAAATACTATTAGAGATAAAAAATCTTGAAAAAGAAATTGAAAGATTTAGAATAGAAATACTTTTATCAGGAAAATATGATAAAAATAATGCTATTTTAGATTTGCATACCGGTGCAGGTGGAACGGATGCACAGGATTGGACGGAAATGCTTTTAAGGATGTATACAAGATGGGCAGAAGCCAAAGGATTTAAAGTTGAAACTTTAGATATACTTCCAGGTGATGAGGCTGGAATCAAAAGTGTTACTTTAAAAATAACTGGTGATTATGCCTATGGACATTTAAAGGCAGAAAAAGGTATTCATAGGTTAGTAAGAATATCTCCCTTTAATGCAAATGGAAAAAGGCAAACTTCTTTTGCAGCGGTTGAAGTTCTTCCTGAACTTACTGAAAAACAGGATATTGATATTAAGTCGGATGACTTAAGAATAGATACGTTTAGATCCAGTGGAGCTGGTGGGCAACATGTTAACAAAACAGAATCTGCAATAAGAATAACTCATCTCCCTACAGGAATAGTAGTTCAGTGTCAAAATGAAAGAAGCCAACACTCAAATAAAGAAACTGCAATGGCAATGCTCAAAGCAAAGCTTGTAGAACTTAAAGAGAGAGCTCACAAGGAAAAGATAGAGGATTTATCTGGAGATCTTAAAGAAATTGGCTGGGGAAGTCAAATAAGATCTTATGTTTTTCAGCCATACACTATGGTAAAAGATCATAGAACGGGCGCAGAAGTTGGGAATATTGATTCAGTAATGGATGGAGAAATTGATGTTTTTATCAATGAATTCTTAAAACAGAATAAAGAATAAAGAATAAAAAAGAAAAGACCAATTTTATCCTTGGTCTTTTCTTTACTATTTAAAATCAAATTTAATTAAAATTCAGAATTGATGAATTTACATCAGATAAATTTGGCACTGTTTTATCAGCATAATTGCAAGAAATATCAGTTCCAACACCTACGGCAGACATGTTTAATTTTTTTGCCTGACCAAGTATATCAGTTTCATTGTCAAACATAACACAATGTTCAGGAACAAGTTTAAGTTCTTCAGCAGTCTTTAAAAGAAGTGATCCTAAATTCGTATTATCGTCATTTGATCCCAAAATAACATCAAAATAATTTTGAATGTCCAAAACTTTTAAAATATTATTGGCATCATATTTTTTAGAGGTAACAGCTAATTTCATTCCTGATACTCTAAGGTTAATTAAAAATCTCTTAACACCTGGTAAAATAGTGGAATCATTAGAATCAACCAAAACGTTGTCAAGGTCAAAAATACATCCTTCTACTTGTTTCAAAATTACACCCCCACTTTGATACATGAATAAATTAATGTATGTAAAATGTTTTCAATACTATTATAATACAAATTAATATAAAAATTACGTATGTTAAGAATAATTAACATACAGATTATGTAAGGAAGGTTATGTAATATGAATAAATATTATCCTATAATGTTAGATATAAAAGAAAAAAAATGTGTGGTTATTGGCGGTGGAAATATTGCATATAGAAAAGTATTGTCATTATTAGAATGCATGGCGGAGGTAACTGTTATAAGTCATGAGGTAATACCAGAGTTAAAACAATTAGTGGATGATGGAAAAGTAAAATATTTAAAGCATGAATATAATTTTAAATATATTTCGGATTGTTATCTTGTATATGCCGCCACAAATAATAGTGATGTTAACCAAGCCGTATACTCACAGTGTTCACAAAAAAACATTTTAGTAAATGTAGTAGATAAACCGGAAATTTGTAATTTCATAGTACCTTCCAAGATTAAAAAAGGTGATTTAACAATTGCTATATCCACCAACGGAAAGAGCCCAATGCTTGCAAGAAAGATAAGGCAGGATTTAGAAAAAGTTTATGATTACAGATATGAACTTTTTTTAGATATTATGGGTGAGGTTAGGAAAGAGGTATTTCATACTCTGAAAGATGCAAAAAAGCGGAGCGAATTTTATAAAACCGTTGTATATTCAGATTATATATATGGGTTAACTTCAGAAAATAAAGAAGATATACAAAAACAAATTATTAGTTTTCTGCATAAATTTTAAGTACTGTTTTAACATTCAGTTAATATCAGATGCTTATTTTTATCATTATAATAAAATATACACTGGTTTATAAAAAAACAAGCAATTTTTATGAAAAAATATTGACACATAGTAAAATATACATTAGAATAAACACTAATATGTTAAAACCAAACACACCTAGCAGAATACTATGTTATATATTTATTACATTATGGCTAAAATAAATTATTCATGGTATTAATTTATAAAAACTTTTTACCACTTAGGTAAAAACAAATTGTAAGGAGTTTATGAATGAAAAGAACAATTGATAAACTAAAGAGTATGGGTGAGGATGCAAAAAAAATATTTGATATTATTCAAAAGAACGGACCATTAACAAAAGCACAAATTTTAGGTATATCAAAATTCAAATTAACAACTTTAAATCGTATAATGAATCCATTTGTTACTGACAAATTGATTGTTGAATCTAGCATAGGCGAGTCAACAGGAGGAAGAAAACCAACTTTATATGATGTTAATCTTAGGGATTATGCTTTTGTTGGTATAGATATTTCTAGAATTTACACTCAAGTGGTTTTTACTGACTTAAAATTAAACATAATATATAAAGAGCGTTTTAATATGGACAAGTCCCATACACCTAAAAAAACAGTGGATAGAATTATAGATATATGTGAAAAAGCCAAAAAAATACCGGAATTAAAGAACAAAGAAACAATTGCTGCTGGACTTGGAACAGTAGGACCTTTTGATATAAAAAGAGGAATAATGAAAAGTGCTATTAATTTTATGGCAGAAGGCTGGGAAGGTACGGAAATTAAAGATATGCTTCAAGAAAAATTGAAGCTAGATTTTTTTATGGATAATGGGGCCAATGCAGCAGTAATAGCAGAATATAAATTTGGAAGCGGAAAAGATTTAAAAAATATGGCCTATTTTAATTTTGGAATGGGAATAAGAACAGCGGTAATCTCTAATGGAAATATAATAAGATCCATTAATGATGCAGAAGATGCTTTTGCACATATGGTAATAAATGTTGATGGAATAAAATGCAGTTGTGGGAATTTTGGATGTGTTGAGTGTTACTCTTCAATAAAGGCAATCACAGAAAAGTTTAAACAAAAAATCATAGATGGTGAAAATACACAAATAAAAAAGCAAGTAGAAAATATTAATTATATTGACATAAGTGAGGCTGCAGAAGCAGGCGACATTGTAGCAAGTGAGATTATAACACAAGCTGCAGAAATATTTGGAACAGGACTTGCAAATTTTATAAATTTACTGAATCCGCAGTTAGTTGTGTTAAGTGGACCACTAATAATGGCTTCAGAGCTATTTTATAGAGTAAGTGAGGAAACTGCTAAGAAAAAATGTTATTTTAGTAAACATACTAATATATTTTTTAATAGAGGTGGATATTTTAAAGAAAATGCCATTTCAGTAGGGGCTGTAGCAGTAGCCATTGAAAATCTAATAAACAGTTAAATTAAGAGGGGGATAATTATGAAGGTTAAAGTTAACGGTGAAATTAAAGAAATAAAGGATTCGGTGACAATAACAGAATTATTAAAAATCGAAAATGTAGAGATGCCAGATATGGTTTCTGTTCAACTAAATGGTGAATTTGTAGAAAGAGATGAATTTTCAACTTTAGCTGTTAAGGAAGACGACCAAATAGAATTTTTGTATTTCATGGGAGGCGGAAGTTTTGGACTTTAGAGAAGATCAAATAGAGAGATATTCAAGACACATTATTCTTTCAGAGGTTGGAGTAGAAGGACAGGAAAAACTTTTAAATTCAAAGGTACTTGTAATAGGAACAGGAGGTCTTGGGGCACCAGCGGCAATGTATCTTGCAGCAGCAGGAATCGGTACTATAGGGCTTGTAGATGGAGATGTGGTTGACCTTTCTAACTTGCAAAGACAGATAATACATCAAACTAAGGATGTAGGCAAATTAAAAACTGAATCTGGCAGAGAGACCATAAACGATATAAACCCTGATGTAAAGGTAATTACATATAACGAGTTTGTAACTTCAGAAAATATACTAGACATAATAAAGGACCAAGATTATGATTTTATAATTGATGGTACAGATAATTTTGCAGCAAAGTTTTTAATTAATGACGCTTGTGTACTAGCAAAAAAACCATTTTCACATGCAGGAATAATAAGATTTCAAGGACAACTTACCACATTTATTCCAGACAATGGCACACCTTGTTATAGATGTATATTCCAAACTCCACCACCAGAGGGGGCTGTACCAACTTGTAGAGAAGCAGGAGTTTTAGGGGTAATGGGAGGAGTAATTGGATCGCTTCAAGCAACTGAAGCATTAAAATATATATTAGGACTTGGAGAGACTTTAGCAGGTTACCTTTTGACATATAATGCATTAACAATGGAATTTAAGAAGATAAAGATAAATCATAATAAAAAATGCGGAGTGTGTGGGGATCATCCAACTATAAAAACATTGATTGATTATGAAATCCCAGCTTGTGACTTATAAATTCAGTAAGGAGTGCTTAATATGATTTATATAAAAAAACTACAGTTACAACATATAATAGATCAGGCGAAAAATGAATTCCCAAATGAGTGTTGTGGGTTTTTAGCGGGATATAAATCTGAACAAGATATACATATAGAAAAAATATGGGTGCTAACAAATATTGATAAGAGTAGCGAACATTTTTCCATGGATACTAAGGAGCAGTTTGCAGCTGTTAAAGATATAAGAAATGAAGACATGATAGTAATAGGCAACTATCATTCACATCCTTATTCGCCTTCTAGGCCTTCAGAAGAGGACAAGAGATTGGCGTACGATTCCACAGTTTTGTATGGCATATTATCTTTAGAAAAAGAAGAACCAGTATTTAATTTATTTAGTATAAATAAAGATAAAAAAGTTGAGAAACTTGAATGTATAGTAGACTAATTCATATGAGGTGAAATTGATGATTGAAATTAGAGATGAACATTTCGCGGCTGTAGAAGATTTTAAAAACAAAGCTGGAGAATATGTAAGCGGTAAATTAGATCCACTTAGATTTAAAGCATTTAGAGTGGCTATGGGTATTTATGAGCAAAGAAAAAAAGAAACTTATATGGTAAGGACAAGAATACCAGGTGGAGTTATAAACAAAGATCAGTTTAAGTTAGTAAGTGAACTTTCCAAAAAATATTCTAGTGGAAAACTTCATTTAACTTCAAGGCAGGATATACAATTTCAAAATGTAGAACTTAAAAATGTGTATACAATAATGAAAGAACTAATAGAAAAGGGAATAACGACTAAGGGAACAGGTGGAAATACAGTAAGAAACGTAGAATGTTCTCCACTTTCAGGGGTTTCCCATGATGAAATATTTGATGTAACTCCTTATGTGAAGGTGGCAACAGACTATTTAATTAAAGACCCAAGCACCATGAATCTTCCAAGAAAATATAAAATAGGTTTTTCAAATAGTAAGGAAGATACAGCAAATGCCACTATTTCAGACCTGGGTTTTATAGCTAAAATTCAAAATGCAATAAAAGGTTTTGAAATTTATGCTGGTGGAGGTTTTGGAGCAAATCCAAGAGTGTCACTAAAACTTTCGGATTTTAGTCCTGATACAGATATACTTTATTATATTCAAGGATTAAAAGAACTTTTTGAAAAAGAGGGAGACAGAACAAATAAAAACAAGGCAAGAATAAGATATATAGTAGCACGGCTTGGGGAAGAAAAATTTTTAGAAGAGCTAAAAGGATATGTGGCAAAAGTTAAAAATAGAATTAACTTAGATGTAATTATTGAAAGCACGTTAGAAGAAATAAATCCTAAAGAGGAAAAAATAGAAAAAGGTTACGAAAATATAATCTTTGCTGAAAAGCAAGATGGCTATTATTCAATATATGTACATGCTCAAAGTGGTAATTTAAGAGCAGAATCATTAGATTCAGTAATTACATTTGTAGAATCTTTAGACTATGGAGTTACGCTAAGAGTAACTAACACTCAAGGATTTTTTGTAAGGAGTTTAAAAGGTGAAGATGCAAAAAAACTTGCAGATATCGTGCTTAAATTTGCATCTCCTTTTAATATTGATAATTCATTAACTTGCGCAGGCGCTTCAACTTGTCAGTTAGGTCTTTGTTTATCACAAAGTTTATTAATAGCAATAAAAGAAAAATTTAAAAATGCAAGTTATGAAGTTAAAGATGCCCTTCCAAGATTATTTATTTCAGGATGCCAAAATTCTTGTGGTCAGCATGAAAAAGGTAAGATTGGGTTAAGCGGGAAAGCAGTTAGAACTCAAGATGGACTAATGCCAATGTATTCAGTTTTCCTTGGAGGAAAAGTAGGAAGCGGTGGTGCTAAGATGGGAGAACTATTTGGAGTAGTTCCAGTTAAAAAAATTCCCCAATATCTTTTAGAATTAGCCCAGCTTAAAGTGAAACTTGGTTATGAATGTTTTGATAAGTTCATTGAAGAAAAATCTCAGGACATAAAGGATCTTATAGAAAAAAATTCATTAGTAGAAAGTTTTAGTGAAAATCCAGATTTTTATTATGATTTTGGAGCAGATGAAAAGTTCACTCTTAAGGGAAGGGGAGCTGGAGAGTGTAGTACTGGAGTTCTTGATGTAATTAAGTTAGATATATCAAATGCTGAGGGTAGTCTTTCTCTATATAAAGATAATAAGGATAATGATGTTTTATACGCCTCAGCTTTATCTTCAGCAAGGACTTTACTTGTTTTAAAGGGAATAGATTCTAACAAGGATAGAGAAATATTTAAGGGTTTTAAATCAAACTTTATAGATACTGGATATGTAAAACCTGAAATTTCAGTATTATTCGATTCTTTAATAGATTATAAACTTGGAGATATAAGTGATATATCAAGCTATGCAGATGATATTACATATTTGCTAGAAAAGGTTAAAGCTATGTATGAATCATTAAATGGGCAACTGGAAATAACACTGCCAAAGGAATTAAAAGATGAAGAAACACAAGAAAAGAAAGAACAAGAAAAAGTGGATATAGTAGATTTTAGAGGGGTTCAGTGTCCAATAAATTTCGTAAAAGTAAAGATTGAACTTTCAAAAATAAAATCTGGTGAAAAGAAAGGTTTTTATCTAGATGATGGGGCACCCATTGAAAATGTTCCTAAGAGCGTTGAAAAAGAGGGTCATAAAATAATTTCAATAGATGAAAATTATAAGGGTTACAATTTACTTACCATAGAGAAAAAATAATTAGGAGTGTGAGCTATGAATTTCAATACGAGACTTATACACGGAAATCATAAAGTTGATAGTGCCGGAGCCACAAATACTCCTATTTATCTTTCCAATGCATTTGCACATGATTCAGCTGAAAAGCTTGAAGGGATAATGTCAGGAACAAGTATGGGGTTTGCATATACAAGGATCTCAAATCCAACTGTGAACTCATTTGAACGAAGAATGGCAAGTATTGAGGGCGGACAAGTAGCTACCTCTGCTGCCTCCGGAATGAGCGCTATTTATTTAGCAGTTATGAATATATTAGAAACCGGAGATGAGATAATTGCCTCTAGTGGACTTTATGGAGGAACATATACTCTCCTTACAAATCTTAAGTCCTTTGGCATAAACGTAAAGTTTCTCGGCACAATTGATGAGGCAAGCTTAAAAGCAAATATAACGGATAAAACAAAAATTGTATTTGGAGAAACCATAGGTAACCCAAAGCTGGATGTGCTAGATATAGATTTAGTAGCAAAGGTATGCACTGATAATAATGTGATTTTTATAGTAGATTCAACTATTACGACACCATATCTTATAAATCCTCTAAAACATGGAGTAGATCTAGTTATACATTCCACTTCTAAGTATATAAATGGTACATCAAATTCCATAGGTGGAATCATAGTGGATGGTGGAAGCAGCAAGTATAAAAGTGATAAATTTAAAAATTTTAAGGATTACACTAAAAAGTTTGGAAAGTTAGCTTTTACTGCAAAACTTAAAGCAACCATAGGAAAAGATTTAGGAGCAGCACTTTCACCATTAAGTGCATTTTTAAACCTAACGGGAGTGGAAACTCTAGGGTTAAGGATGTGTCAGCATTGCAAAAATGCTAAGGCTGTAGCTGAATTTTTAGAGAGTAATGAAAAAATAGTTTCAGTAAATTATCCCGGACTGAAAAGTTCCAAGTATTATGGCATTGCACAAAAATATTATAAAGATGGAGCTAGTGGAATACTAACATTTAGACTTGGCAGTAAAGAAAATGCTTTTAAATTTGTGAATGAGCTAAAACTAGTGAAAAACCTAACAAACATTGGAGATACAAAAACAATAATTATTCATCCTTCATCTACAATATGTGTAACAAATACAGAGGAAGAAAAAGAAAACATGGGAGTTTATGATGATCTTTTAAGATTGTCTGTAGGAATTGAAGATGTTGAAGATATTATAAATGATATAAAAGGTGCAATAAAAGTTATATGAGGTGATGTTTTGGATATAAAGGCAACTAATGTAGTTTGGCACAATACAAGTGTAAAAAGAGAAGACAGAGAAAAGATCTTAAAGCAAAAGGGTATACTACTTTGGTTTACCGGCCTTTCCGGTTCAGGTAAATCATCAGTGGCTGTGATGCTTGAGCAGAGACTTCATGATAAAGGCAAATTAACCTATCTTTTAGATGGTGACAATGTAAGGCATGGACTCAATAAAGATTTAGGGTTTTCTAGCACAGACAGAATAGAGAACATAAGAAGAATAGCAGAACTTTCAAAACTTTTTGTGGATGCTGGAATCATAACCATAGCCACATTCATATCACCATTTATAGAAGAAAGAGAAAAGGTTAAGAAACTTTTAGGAGAAGATTTCAGAGAAATTTATGTGAATTGCCCATTAGAGATCTGTGAAACTAGAGATCCAAAGGGTATTTATAAAAAGGCAAGGCAAGGAACTATAAAAGATTTTACAGGTATAGATTCGCCTTACCAGGAGCCAATAAATCCCGATATTACAATACATACTAATGAAAACAGTTTAGAGGAGTGCACATCACAAATTATTAATTATCTTTATGGGTAAGCTTCAACAAAAATAGATAGCAAAAATGCTAATAGGATTTCATAAATATAACTAAAAAAGTGAGGATTGATATAATGAAGTTAAACCCTGAAATTATAAGTACTGATATTCTCATAATTGGTGGAGGTGCGGCAGGCTGTTTTGCAGCATTAACTGCAGCTAAAACCGTAAAGGTTATAATTGCAGAGAAAGCCAATATAAAAAGAAGTGGTTGCCTTGCAGCTGGAGTCAATGCTCTTAACGCATACATAACAAAGGATGAATCTCCAGAGTCTTTTGTTAAATATGTGAAAGAAGAATTTAGTGGTGTGATTAGAGAGGATCTTGTGTACTCCATAGCCAAAAAACTTAATAGCGTAACAAAAACTATAGAAGATTATGGTCTTACAATTTTAAAAGATGAAAATGGAGAATATGTAACTCGTGGGAAAAGAAGTATTAAGATAAATGGTGAGAATATAAAACCAATTATTGCAGAAGCAGTAGCTAAAGAAAAAAACATACAAATTAAAAATAAGCTAAATATTATAGACTATATAAAAAAAGATGGAAAGATAATAGGTGCTTTTGGTTTTTCAATAAATGAGGCAAATCTATATGTTATCTATGCAAAGGCAGTGATTTGTACTACTGGGGGTGCAGCAGGCATATATAAACCTAATAATCCAGGCTTTTCAAGGCATAAGATGTGGTACAGTCCTTTTAATACAGGTGCGGGTTATGCAATGGGCATAAGAGCGGGAGCAGAAATGACTACCTTTGAAATGAGGTTCATTGCATTAAGGTGTAAAGATACAATTGCACCTACAGGAACAATTGCCCAAGGGGTTAAAACTCCTCAAGTTAACGGCAATAAAGAACTGTATTTAAGAAAGTTTGGAAAATCCACTACGGTGAATAGATTGTATGCAACGGTTATGGAAAACTTAGAAGGCAATGGACCTTGTTATTTAAAAACTACAGATATAAATGAAAATGAGGAGAGGGAACTTCTTAAAGCATATTTAAACATGGCACCAGCTCAAACACTGAAATGGATTGAAAATGGAACATCTCCAAGAACTGAAGATGTGGAAATAGAGGGAACAGAACCTTATATTGTTGGTGGGCATGGCGCATGTGGTTATTGGATAGATAATTCAAGAATGACTACAATTAATGGTTTATATGCTGCTGGGGATGTGGCAGGAGGAAGTCCTAAAAAATATGTAACAGGTGCTTTTGTTGAAGGGGAAATTGCCGCAAACTCTGCGGTTAGATATATAAAAGATATTAAAGAGAAAAAACTTTCTGAAGAAGAAATTCAAAATAAGTTAAAGGAAGTTAACAATTTTCTTGAAAACAACAAGTCCTTATACAGTACGGAACAGCTAGAACAGGAAATGCAAAGAGTTATGGATAAGTATGCAGGTGGAATATCTGAAAATTACAGATATAATGGTAAAAACCTAAAGAAAGCAGCTAAGAAAATTAAGGAACTAATGGTTATAGCCTATAAACTTAGTGCCACTGATGCCCACAACCTATTATTCATATATGAATTATTAGATAGGCTATATGTGGCAAAGATACTTATTTATCATATGCTTGCAAGAAAAGAAACAAGATGGCATTGTTATGAAGAATATGAAGATTATCCACAAGTTGATGACAAAAACTACTTAAAATATATAAATTCTGTGTATAAAGATGGAAAAGTTAATATTGTATTTAGAGATTTAGTTGGAAGGGATGAGATTTATGAGCATAAAAATTGATGTTAATAAATGTGTTGGTTGCAATAAATGCTTAGAAATCTGTCCTGGAAGCTTAATCTACAAAAACGAAAGTAATAAAGCTTTTATAAAATATGAGAAGGATTGCTGGGGATGCACCGCCTGCCTAAAGGAATGTAAATTTAAAGCAATTAAATATTATTTAGGAACCGATATCGGAGGAAATGGTGCTGAATTATATGTGGAAGAAGTTAATGATACGCTGAATTGGCACATTACTGATAAATGTGGTAGGGACGTAATAATTTCAACAAATAGAAAACAATCAAATAAATATTAAGGGGGAAATAAAAATGAAAAAAACACTATTAACGCTAGCTATTATTGGGACATTGGCTGCAGGGGTTTTAGCAGGATGTAATGCTAAAAAAAGTGATGATGCCCAAACAGTGCGAATTGCATATTTTCCTAATATAACTCATTCTCAAGCATTAGTAGGCATGGAGGAAGGAAAATTTAAAAAAGCACTAGGTGATAAGGTAACAATCCAATGGAAACAATTTAATGCTGGGTCATCAGAAGTGGAGGCATTTTTATCTGGATCGGTTGATATTGGTTATATTGGACCCGGACCTGCAATAAATGGTTATACAAAATCCAAGGGAGATTTACAGGTAATAGCAGGTGCCACAGACTCAGGTGCTGTTTTGGTTAGCAGAAAAGGTGAAAACATTAAGAGTGTAAAAGATCTTGCAAATAAAAAGGTTGCAATACCTCAGTTTGGCAATACACAGGATTTAACTCTTAGATTCTTGCTTGCGAATAATGGATTACAGGATAAGACAAAAGGCGGAAATGTAGAAATAGTTGCCGCTGATAATCCCGATATTGTAACACTTCTTGATAAAGGTTCAATAGACGCTGCACTAGTACCAGAACCATGGGGTTCAAGAATTCAAAAACAAGCTTCGGCTGATTTAGTATTGGATTCTAATAAGGTTTGGAGAAATGGAAAATATCCAACTGCACTTGTAGTTGCAAGAAAAGAATTCATAAAGGATCATCCTGATGTAATTGAAAATTTTCTAAAGGCACATGTGGAATTAACAGACTATATAAATACTAATAAAGACAAAGCAGCAGATGATGCAAATATAGAGTTTAAAACCCTTACTAAAAAGGCACTAGACAAGGATGTTTTGAAAACTTCATTTAGTAGATTATCACCCACAGTAGATCCAGAAAAAAATGCAACCAAAGCTATGATTGATATGTCTTTAAAAGTAGGATTTATTAAAGAAAAACCAGCTGATGAAAATGGATTATTTAATCTTGATATTTTAAACAAAGTACTTAAGGCAAAAGGAGAAAAAACCATTAATTAGGAGGCGACAATTTTGGGGTTAGAGATAAAAGAGGTAAGTAAAAAGTTTATAACTAAAAATAAAGAAACTTATACTTTAGACAATATAAATTTATCTATAAAAAAAGGAGAGTTTATATGTCTTCTAGGGCCTTCTGGTTGCGGGAAGTCTACTTTGCTCAATATAATTGCTGGACTATTAAAACCTAGTTCTGGAACTGTAAGCCTTAGTGGTCAGGTAGTTAAAGAGGTTGGACCAGATAAGGCTATGATGTTTCAGGAATCTGCACTTTTTCCTTGGCTTAACGTTATTGATAATGTTGAGTTTGGAATGAAGATGGCAGGAATCCCAAAAGAAGAAAGACGGATTAAAGCTATAAAGTATTTAAAGATGGTCCATTTGTCTAAATTTGAAAAATCATATGTACACGAACTCTCTGGTGGAATGAAACAAAGAGTTTCACTGGCAAGGGCCCTAACACTGGATTCAGAACTCTTACTTATGGATGAGCCATTTTCAGCTCTTGATAGTCAAACCAAAAGTATTCTTCAGCTTGAACTTCAGAAGATATGGTGGGAGACAAAAAAAACCATAGTATTTGTAACTCACAATGTGGAGGAAGCAGTGCTTTTAGGTGATAGGGTTATAGTGATGTCTGCCAATCCTGGGAGAATAAAAAGAGAATTCAAAATTCAATTAGCAAGGCCAAGAGAAGCACAAAGTGTGGATTTGGCATACGTTGCAAGAGAAGTTATGAATGAACTTAAAGAGGAGGTGGAGAAGGTTGCAAAAAGCGAATACGACAATGATTGGAGCATTGAAAAAAGTAATATTTTATATGATTCTAATAATAATATGGGAAGTGGTTTATAAAGTAGGAGTTGATGTACTGGGTGTTTGGAAGTCCTATACTTTTCCGGAACCATTGAGCGTTATAAAAACTTTGGGTTCATTAATAAGTGATGGGTCATTAATTGGGGCAATACTTATAAGTATGAGAAGAATAATTATTGGTTATACAATTTCGCTAGTGGTAGGATTGATACTGGGGCTTCTCATTGTAAGATTTAAATATTTAGATGAAAATTTCAGTGCTCTTATTTTAGGGATGCAAACACTTCCAAGTGTTTGCTGGCTGCCCTTTGCCATACTTTGGTTTGGTTTAAGTGAGAGTTCTATAATATTTGTAACAACCATAGGTTCAGTATTTGCAATTTCTATGGCAACAGAAGCAGGAATAAAAAATGTAAATCCAATATACGTTAAAGCAGCTAGCACCATGGGAGCAAAAGGACTGAAATTATATTTCAATGTAGTAATACCTTCTGCACTTCCATCAATAATAAGTGGTATGAAACAGGGATGGTCATTTGCTTGGAGAGCACTAATAGCAGGTGAAATGCTATCAGCTACAAAAGGTATTGGACAGATACTTATGGTAGGAAGAGATCTGGCAGATATAAATCAGGTGGCGTCAGTGATGATTGTAATAATAGTTTTAGGTCTTGTCATAGATAAATTTATCTTTGGAGCCCTAGAAAAAAGTGTTAGACGAAGATGTGGACTTGAGAGAAATTAAGGAGGAATTTATATGGATCATTTAGACAGATTGGAAGCAGAAAGTATTTATATTTTAAGAGAGGCTTATAAGCATTTTGGAAAACTTGGAATGCTATGGTCAATTGGTAAGGACTCCACAGTAATGTTGTGGCTTGCACAAAAAGCTTTTTTCGGAAATTGCCCATTTCCACTAATTCATGTGGATACAAAGTACAAAATACCCGCAATGATAGAGTTTAGGGACAAGGTTGCTAAGGACTATCATCTTAATTTAATAGTTCATACAAATACTAAAGCAATTGAAGAAGGAATGGGACCAGAAAAGGGCAGACTGGTGTGTTGCAAGGCATTAAAAACTGATGGACTGCAACAAGTTGTTACTGAGTATGAATTCGACGGACTTATTGTAGGGGTAAGAAGAGATGAAGAAGGGTCAAGATCAAAGGAAAGAGTTTTTAGTGAAAGAAATGCCGAATCAGAATGGGACTATGCAGATCAACCACCTGAACTTTGGGATCAATTTAAAACTGATTTTAAAAAGGGTAACCATATAAGAATTCATCCACTTTTAGGTTGGAGAGAAATTGATATTTGGGAGTATATAAAACGAGAAAGTATCCCAATAATAGATTTGTATTTCTCTAAAAATGGTAAGAGGTACAGAAGTCTTGGGTGTGCACCATGTACAAATCCTATCGATTCAAATGCGTCAACACTAGACGAGATAATTGAAGAACTTAAAAATTCGGATGATACGGAAAGATCAGGAAGAGCGCAGGATCAAGAAGATGCTCATGCACTAGAAAAACTTAGAAAGCATGGGTATATGTAATGGGGGCGGATGGAGTGAAAAGCGAAAGAGAGAATTTAAATATTGTGGTAGTTGGACATGTGGATCATGGTAAATCAACACTTATTGGAAGGCTTTTATATGATACAAATTCACTTTCTAGTGGTGCTATTGAAAAGGTAAAAAAAATATCAGCGGAAAAGGGAAAAAGTTTTGAATATGCATATCTTTTAGATGCTTTTGAAGAAGAGCAAAAGCAAGGCATTACAATAGATATAACAATGATTCAATTTTTTACAAAAAAAAGAGACTATGTGATTATTGATGCACCAGGTCATAAGGAATTTTTAAAGAATATGATTTCAGGTGCAGCTAGTGCAGAAGCAGCTTTTTTATTAATTGATGCTAAGGAAGGTATACAAGAACAGACTAAGAGACATGGATATATACTTTCACTACTTGGAATAAAAAAAGTTTATGTAATTGTAAACAAAATGGATCTTGTTGATTATTCAGAGGAGAGATTTAATGAGTTGCAACAGCAGTTCAATGAATATCTTAGCAATTTAAACATATATCCAGAAAAATATGTACCTATTTCTGCGTTTAATGGTGAAAATGTAACTTCAAAACCTAAAAGCATGCCTTGGTACAGAGGTGATTCTGTAATAGAAACCATGGATAATATTGAAAAAGAAAAGGGAATAGATGAAAAAGCACTTAGATTTCCAATTCAAGATGTATATAAGTTTGATAGCAGAAGGATTATTGCAGGAAGAATAGAAGCAGGTACCCTTAAAAAGGGAGACGAAATTGTTATATATCCAAGTGGCAAAACTACAAGGGTTAAATCCATTGAAGTTTGGCAGGAAAAAGATAAGACGAACGTAGTAAAAGCGGGAATGTCTGTAGGAATAACTGTTGAGGACGAATTTTTCAACAAACGTGGAGAGATAATCTGCCACAAAGAAGAAAGACACGTTTCTACAGCCAATATTTTTAATGCGAATATATTTTGGCTTGGAAAAAATAAGCTGGAAAAATTAAAAACATATAAATTAAAGCTTGCAACTCAGGAAATAGAGTTTGAAGTATTGTCATTTAATAAAGTTATAGATGCAGTTTCTTTGGATTCAAATGAAAAACTTAATGCCATAAAGAAAAATGACGTGGCTGAAGTTACAATTAAAACAAAAACTTCAATATGTTTTGATGCATTTAGTGATACTCCAGCACTGGGGAGATTTGTTATTATAGATGATTACAATACGGCAGGCGGTGGAATTATATCCAGCGCTGAGGGATCTATTAAAAGGGGAGCAAATGAAGTTAAAAGCAAAAATATTGCAATAAGGAAAAGGCTTGTATCCAAAAAGCAAAGGGAAGAGGCACTAAATCAAAAAGGCAAGGTTATTTGGCTTACAGGACTACCAGGCTCAGGAAAAAACGAAATAGCAGTTAAACTTGAAAAAAAACTGTTTGATCTTGGTAAAAAGGTATATTATATTGATTCTGCTTGCCTTAGATTTGGACTCAGCAGTGATTTAGCGTTTACAAAAGATGATGCTCGGGAGCAGACGAGAAGAATAGCAGAAGTGGCTGATTTATTTGCAGATAGTGGAACAATAACTATAGTAAGTTCTGTAAGTAGATATAAAGATCACAGGGAATATGCAAAAGAAATAATTGGCAATGAAAATTATATAGAGGTACTTATTGAGGCAACTGATGAAATATGTAAAAAGAGAAACCCTAATGCCTTTGAAATAGCAAGTGAAGATGCTTTTAAATATGAGAAATCTGAGTATCCTGTTATATCTTTAAATATAAGTGATACTGAGTTTAACTCAGATAAAAAAGCTGAATCAATTATAGAATTGATAAATTTATAAATTTCGTTTATTATTAAAGTGTATGTAGGATAAGATGATTATAATCTTATCCTACATTTTTTATAAACTACATATAATTTTAGAGGTGAAAAAAATGAGCTATTTAATTATGGCTGGTATTGATTATGAAAATAGTAATGTAGAAACAAGAGAAAAGGTGAGTTTTACACCTAGCGCTATTAAAAGAGCCTATGAAAAGATAAAAAGTGAGGGGAAAATAAAGGAAGCAGTAATAGTTTCAACTTGTAATAGAAGTGAAATATACGGTATTTCAGAAAAAATTAACGGAGAGGAATATCTGAAAAATTTCTATTCTTCTTTTTTTAATATATGTAGCCAAGAGGCTGAAAAAAATATAGTGCTTAGAACTGGATTTCAAACGATTTACCATTTATTTCAAGTTACAAATGGATTTAAATCCATGGTACTTGGAGAAGATCAAATACTTGGGCAAGTAAAAGATGCTTACAAACAGGCACTTATAAATAAGGGCAGTGGGAAAATACTAAATAGATTATTTTTAAATTCTATTACAGATGCAAAAAAAATAAAAACTCAAACATCCTTAACAAATACTTCAGTATCCGTAAGTGCCATTGGAATAAAACTTATTCATAGCCAGTTTAAAAGTCTAAAGGGTAAAAAAGCTTTAGTTGTGGGACTAGGTAAAATGAGTATGTTATCCATACAGTATCTTTTAGCTGAAGGTATTTCAAAAATTTATGTAACAAATAGGACAAGAACAAAGGTGTTAGATATAGAAAATACAGCAGATAACATTGAAGGTTTAGATTTTAAGTGCAAGCAGGAAGCCTTTAAAGATGTAGATATAA
This sequence comes from Clostridium akagii DSM 12554, assembly GCF_000686725.1. GTDB lineage: Bacteria > Bacillota > Clostridia > Clostridiales > Clostridiaceae > Clostridium_I > Clostridium_I akagii. The sequence continues at coordinate 100,093 of NZ_JMLK01000011.1, forward strand.
TAGTAAGTTGCACCAGTGCACCTCACTTTGTTATACATAAGGATGAATTTGTTAACAATTACAATGACAATCCAATATGTATACTTGATCTAGCTCTTCCAAGAGATGTAGAACCGGAAATAGGAACACTAGATAACGTTAATTTGTATGTTATAGATGATATAAAAAGTATAGCGGATAAAAATGCTAAAAAGAAAATTGTTGAATATGAAAAAGGTATGGAATATCTTAAAGAGGATGTAATAAAATATATAAATTGGCTAAGCAGTGAAGGCATAGAATTAAATGATTGTAACAATATAACGAAATCAGTATTTCATGAAGGGATAAGTGTATGATAAAAAAGATTATAATAGGAACCCGTGGGAGTAATCTGGCATTAGTACAGACAAATATGGTAATTGATGAATTAAAAAATATATACCAGGATTTAAAGGTAGAAGTTAGAGTGATTAAAACTACAGGAGATAAAATTTTAGATAAAAGTTTAAGTGAAATTGGTGGTAAAGGGCTATTTATAGCTGAAATAGAAAATGCTCTTAGCAGTGGCGAAATAGACATAGCTGTGCATAGCATGAAGGATGTGCAAAATTCTGTTGGACCTGAGTTTAGAATCCTAACTGCTCTTAAAAGAGAAGATCCAAGAGACGCACTTATAAGCAGAGATAATAAAACACTTTTAAGTTTACCTAGGGGAGCTACAGTTGGAACTGGCAGCCTTAGGAGAATTGTTCAGCTAAAGAATATTCGTCCGGATCTTTATTTTAAACCTCTAAGGGGAAATGTAGATACCAGGATAAAAAAGCTTGAAAACGGTGAAGTGGATGCTATAGTTCTTGCAGCAGCAGGCCTAAAAAGAATGGCACTACAAGAAAGAATAGCTGAATACATTGATACTAAAAATTGTATTCCATCGGTAGGACAGGGCGCTCTTTGTTTTGAAATAAGAGAAGGAGATGAAGCTATTTTTAATATAGTAAAGCCTTTGGTAGATGCAAAAGATCTAAGATGTGTATCAGCAGAAAGAGCTTTTTTAAAGGAAATGGATGGAGGATGCACCATTGCAATAGGAGCATATGCAGAGGAAACTCACGGACAAATAAAATTAGATGGGTTTGTATGTGATGATAATAATGAAGTGATTTTTAGGGATTTTACAGTGGGGAAATCAGAAGAATATGAAAACATAGGAATAGAATTAGGCAGAAAGTTAAAATTGCAAAAGGCTGGTGAATAGTCTCTATGGGAAAAGTATATATAGCAGGGGTTGGTTCAGGGGACGAAAAACTTATAACTGTAAGGGCAATGGAATGCATTAAAGAAGCAGATGTTATAGTTTATGACAGGCTAGCTAATCCAAAATTTTTATCCTTTGCAAAGAAAGATGCTGAAAAGATAGATGTAGGTAAACGCGCCAATAAACATACCCTTGCTCAATGGCAAATAAATGAACTCTTATGCAAAAAAGCTAAGGAAGGCAAAATAGTTTTAAGACTTAAGGGTGGCGATCCCTTTGTATTTGGAAGAGGTGGAGAAGAGGGGCTAGAACTTTTTAAAGCGGGCATAGAGTTTGAAATCGTCCCTGGAGTTTCAGCCGCCAATGCAGTTACAGCATTTGCAGGAATACCACTTACACACAGAGGTATAAGCAGTTCTTTTCATGTTATAACAGGACACGAGGATCCTACTAAAAATGAAAATATTATAGATTACAGTGTAATAGCTAAACTAAGTGGAACACTGGTGTTTTTTATGGGATTAAATAATCTAAGTAGCATATGCACAAATCTAACGAAGAACGGTAAAGATAAAAGCACACCTGTAGCTGTGATTTCTAATGGAACTCTTGAAAATCAGAAAACTGTCTGTAGCACTTTGCAGAATATAGTAGATTTAAAGGACTCTATGGAGTCACCAGCACTGATTGTTGTAGGTGAGGTAGTTTCACTTAGAGAGTCATTAAATTGGTTTGAAGGCAAACAGATAAGTCAGAAGAGGGTACTTGTAACTAGATCAACGGATCAGTATAAAAAATTTGCAAGTGCTATAGAAGATGTTGGCGCAGTACCTTTAAGCATGCCAATGATAGAGGTTAGAGATAGATTAAATGCTTTTGAAATTAAAGAGATGTATAAAAATATAGAGCAGTATAACTGGATTGTATTTACAAGTGAAAATGCAGTGAATATATTTATGAGGGGTCTAATGAATGAAAGAGGCGATGTAAGAGTTCTTTCAGGCTTAAAAATAGCTGTAATTGGAAGCGCTACAAAAGCAGCACTTAATAAATATTATTTAAAGGCAGATATAACACCACCAGAATTTGAAACCGAAATCTTAGCTCGGGAGCTAAGAGATAAGGTTAAAACAGGTGAAAAAGTACTGCTTCCAACTTCCAGCCTTGCTCATAACTCTATTTATGGTGCTATAAAAGAAGTTGGTGGTCATATAGATATGGTATTTATATATGAAGTTGTAACACCAAAGTATGAGAAGGGTGAACTTATGGAAGTTTTATCAAATATTGATGTTGTTACGTTTACAAGTCCTTCCTGTGTTAAAGGATTTGTTACTATACTTAAGGAAGACAGCTATGATACCTCAGCAGTACTTAAGGATAAGGAAGTTGTCTGTATTGGACCAATTACAGGGAAGGCTTTAAGTGAAGCGGGCGTTGAGAGGTTTAAGTGTGCTAAAGTGCATAACGTGCAGGGCGTGGCAGGGGAAATCAGTGACAAGTGACAAGTTAATATGTGGTAATTTACATTGTGAATATTACTCCCCTTATTAAAGATATCAGAAACTTAAAATAATTATAAAAACATTTAGATAAACATGGCTTTTATGGAATATAATAGTTGATAGCATGGAATAATTGTGGTACAATTCCCATATACATAATTATGAAATGAAGGTGATATTATGAATTTTATGACCCCGGGTGAAAAGGTTAGGAAACTGAGGATTCAATTAAATTTAACTCAAGAAGATTTGCAGGCTGAAAAACTCACTAGAGGTCTTATAAGTATGATTGAGACTGATAGGCGGGATGTTACTTATTCAACGGCTGTAAAGTTGGCTGAAGAGTTTAACCAAAAAGCTGAAGAACTTAACATTCTTATGAACATTGATGAAGCCTACCTAATGCGTTCTCCAAAACAGGATGCTGAAATTTATTGCTTTAATAGACTAAAAAATGAGGACATAACTCAAAGCACAATAGACGAAATTTTTGAATTAATAAGTGAATATGACTTATTGGAAGTGAAAGCCAAAACATACTTTAAACTTGGAGAAATAAGCGAGGACAAGAAAAATTATGATGAAGCTTGCATTAATTATGACAAGGCTATAATAATATATAAAGATATTTCTAAAGATAAAGAGTTAGGGTATGTTTATCTTAGACTGGGATCTTGTAAGGGAAAAAGTTTGCAACATGATACAGCCGTAGTTTATTTTAATTTAAGCCAATATTACTCTTTTACTTATGGAGATAAAAACACTGAAGGATTGTCTTTGTACAATTTAGCAAATGCATATATTTATTTAAATAAAATTGACTTAGCTTTGGAAACTGTTGAAAAATACTTAACAATCAGTGACAAAGAAGATTATTACTACAATTATGGACTTAATATTAAAGCACAATGTTATGAAGCTAAAGAAAATTATGATAAAGCTATAGAAATATATAAATCTCTACTAGAAAAAAATCTGGACAACGAGAATCCTATTTTGGGATATGTGTATAATAATTTAGGCTTAAATTATTGTAATAAAAATGATTTTAAAGAGAGTATGAAATATTTTGAGATGGCTGAAAAGTTTAGAAGCGAAACGGATAAAGAAAAATTATCACATAGTCTTATAGAAAAATCAATTGTTTTATTAAAACAGAATTTATATGCTGAGGCGGTTAAATCCATTGAACTAGGATTAAAGTACGCAAAAAACTATAATGATCTGGAATATTTAATAAAAGGTTATTATAATTTACGTGATATATATGATAAAATAAATGATTTCGAAAATGTGGAGAAGGTTTATGTTGAACTAATTGAGTTATTAAGGACTAATGGGGATATAAGTAATCTTAAATCAGTTTATGATAAAATAGCTCTTATGTACTTAAAACAGGGTAAATCTACTCTATGTGAAAAATATTTATTGTTATCTGATGGTTTAAATTAATAGGGAGGTATATCATGAAAAATAAAACAATGAAAAAATTAAATCTAGTTCTAGGTTGCTTAGTGTTAACACTATCACTATCAGTTAATGTACTAAACCTTAACTCAACAAGTTTAACTAAAGCACCAATACACATTGATGAGAACTCTCCATATGCATGAAATACTATAAAATCCATGTATATAGAATAGCTAAAAGATTATTATAAAGTATAGGACTAAAAATTTGATTACCATGAAAAGTTTAAGCACGGCCGCATTGCAGCTGTGCTTAAACTTTTGTTATATAATACGAATTCTTATTATTGATATTCACCACTAAAATGCTTTTGCATTTTTTCATAAAATTAGGTATCATTATATTGGTATACTCTGGGGTACCACCTTTTTTGATTTTTGTGGGATATCAGAAATTCAATTATATCAGAAGAAATGGAACCATTATTTTTTTTATAAAAAAACACCTAAAAGCCTTACTAAAACGAGCTTTAAGAAAAATAAAACAGGTATAGTGGTTAAAGCACTATTTATTTGTTAATAGGAGATAACGTATGAAAAAAGTTATAATACTTATTGTTTTTGCAATTTTAGTAGTGATTTATCCAACACTTAATAAGCATAATGCCAGTAATATTAAGGCTGTCAACGGTATTATTAATCTAAATAATTATGATTTTATACATAATGGTATTGTTAAGTTAGATGGACAATGGGATATGTACAATAATAAGCTACTTGATCCAGAAAAAGTGAAACAGGAAAAAACTGATAAATATTTGATAATACCTAGTGAATTAAAAAGCCAATTAAATGGAAAAAACACTGGATATATGACATTGAGATTAAGAATATATGCACCATCCAAAGTTGTATATGGACTTGAAATTAAAAGTATGCTATCGGCTTCAAAGGTTTGGATAAATGGCATTTTACAAGGATCAACAGGGAAAGTAGGGAAAAGCTATAATGATGAAAAGGCAATATATTTGCCTACATACCAATATTTTACTTCTGAAAATGGCGTTATTGATATAGTAATTGAAACATCTAATTATAGGGATATTTTTCCTGTGATTGATTCTATGGATTTAGGACTCAAAGACCAAATAATGAATCAATTTATATTGAATTCAAGCGTAGATTTAATAATAATTGGAAGCTTGTTTATTATAGAATTGTTGTTCTTGCCATTTTATACACGTCTTAAAAATAATAAGTGCTTTTTATATTTTTCTTTGCTCTGTGTATTTGTACAATTGAGATGCCTCTTCCTCAATGAAAGAATAATTATACATTTCTTCCCCAATATGCCTTTTGAACTTCTAAGCAAGACTGCGGCACTTACATATTATTTGTGGATACCAATATACGTGTTGTTTTTAAAAGATATGTACAAAAGTTTATCTAAAAAAATAGTTACCCTGTCATGGGCATTTTCAATAATATTTACTATTATATGTCTTACAACTAACAATGTATTTTACGATAAGCTTTCATATGTAAGTCAAGCTATTCTAACAATTATTGTAATCTATTTATTGATATTTTTAATAAATAAATTTAGAGAGAGAGAAAAAAATAGTGGAGCAACACTTTTGGCTCTAATATTTCTAATAATAACAACATGTAATGACATATTGGTGAATAATGGAGCTATATATGGCAGATATGTTTTTCAAATAGGAATGTTTATTTTTGCATTTTTAGAAACTTATGCACTTATAATTAAATATTGTGACGATTTAGTACATTATGAAAAGCTGAAAATTGAAAATCAACTTATATATGAGAAATCAATTAGAGATAGTCTTACAAATTTGTATAATAGGAATTATATTGAGAAAATACTGGATAATACAATGGAAAATTACAGAACAAGAGGAGAAATATTTACTACAGTGATGTTTGACATTGATTTTTTTAAATCAGTTAATGATACTTATGGTCATCCATATGGGGATAAAGTTTTGATAACTATAAGTGATTTGATTGATAGTAATGTTAAGAATATAGGTTATGCTGGAAGGTATGGAGGGGAAGAATTCATTATCATTTTACCTGACACAAATAAGGGAAAAGCTAAAGAAATAGCAGAAAAAATTAGGGATAGCGTTAGTGAGCTTGCATTTAAAGATGAAGCTAAAATTACTATAAGCGGAGGTTTGTATGAAAATGACACTTTTATAAAGGGAGAATGTATAAAAAATGCCGACAAACTTTTGTATAAGGCAAAAGAGAATGGGAGAAATAGAATAGAGGTATAGAAAGAGAATTCATCTGTAAATTCACCTAAAGTGCTTTAGAAAGCATCTATTGACAATAAATGAATGATCGTTTATTATATAAATACAAACAGAGGTGGTAAGATGAGAAAAAAGGATGATGAAAAAGAAAAAAAAATAAAAGAAGCAGTAATTAAATTAATACTTCAAGAAGGTTTTTATGGTACGTCTATTTCAAAGATCGCTAAAGAAGCAGGGGTTTCTCCAGCCACAGTATATATATATTTTGATAACAAAGAGATTATGTTTCAAGATATTTATCGTGAGTACTCAGAAGAAATTTATAATTATCTTTTAAATAATGTACATCAAGGAATGGGAGGACAGCAACTTATAGAAATACTTGTTAGGAGTTATTATAATTATATTCGGGAAAATAAAGAAATTTTCAACTTTGTAGATCAGTTTTCAAATTGTCCCTCATTAGCTAGTGGTTGCTTAGAAATGCAAGGCATTTGCAATATTAATAATTTGATAGTTGAGATGAAAAATAACCGTATTATAAAGGATTATAATAATGATAATTTACTGGCGATTCTGTTTTGTCCAGTAAAAGAAATTGCGGTGAATAAAAATAAAAGTGAAGCAGAAATGGTAGAATTGCTCCAAGAGATGATCAAAATTATTCAGAATGCTTTGCTAATTTAAAATCAAGATAATTTAGTTAATAATATATTTAGAAAGAGAGGTGGATCTCTGATGAAAAAAAAATCAAGCGTTGTTGGTTCAACAATAATTTTCATTATTGTTGTTATTGCAGCACTATCGCTTTTTAAAACAAATCAGACTTCAAAAACTATTAATTTTAATGAATTTCAGAATGATTGGACCAATAAAACTATAAAAAGCTTCACGGTAGAAGAAGATAAAATGTTAGTTTCGGGAACTTTAAAAAATGGAACTACATATGAAACGGTTGTCCCATCTGCCAGATTATTTCAATTCATTAAAGATCATCCAAAGAGTGCGGATGTTCAGGAAATATACCTAAAACCTGCAACTTTACCTATATGGTTACAGTATTTGCCTACGGTACTAATGATATTAATGTTTGTATGGTTTTTTTCTTCAATGATAAAGCAGTCCAATGGTGCAGGTGGTGGTGCTGCAATGAAGTTTGGTAAAAGTAAAGCAAAACTTGTGGATCCTAATAATAAGAAGAAAGTTAGTTTTGATGATGTTGCAGGAGCAGATGAAGAAAAAGCTGAGCTTGCAGAAATAGTTGATTTTTTAAAGCAACCTAAACAATATATAGATATGGGCGCTCGTATACCAAAAGGTGTTTTACTTGTAGGACCTCCGGGAACGGGTAAGACACTTCTTGCAAGAGCTATTTCAGGTGAGGCTGGAGTACCATTTTTTAGCATCTCCGGTTCGGATTTTGTAGAAATGTATGTAGGTGTAGGAGCTTCCAGAGTAAGAGATTTGTTTGAGCAAGCAAAAAAGAACTCGCCTTGTATAGTTTTTATAGATGAAATTGATGCTGTGGGAAGACAAAGAGGTGCAGGAATTGGTGGAGGAAATGACGAACGAGAGCAGACATTAAATCAGCTGTTAGTTGAGATGGATGGATTTGGAGAAAATGAAGGAATTATAATGATTGCAGCTACGAACAGAGCTGATGTACTTGATCCAGCACTACTAAGACCAGGTAGATTTGACAGACAAATACTTGTTGGAGTCCCTGATACAAAGGGTAGAGAAGCAATTTTGGCAGTGCATTCAAAAAATAAGCATCTTGAACCAGAAATTAAGCTTAGTGTACTTGCTAAGAGAACACCAGGATTTACAGGTGCAGATCTTGAAAACTTAATGAATGAATCAGCACTTTTAGCTGTACGAAGAGCTAAAAAACTTATAGGCATGGATGAGCTTGAAGAAGCAGTTACAAGAATAGTAGCCGGACCTGAAAAGAAAAGCAGAATAGTAAGTGAAGAAGATAGAAGGCTTACAGCATACCATGAGGCAGGACATGCGATTGTAATGAAATTACTTCCAAGGCTTGATCCTGTTCACCAAATAAGTATAGTTCCTAGAGGGATGGCTGGAGGGTATACTATGCATCTTCCAGATGTGGAAAGTTCATATATGTCCCGTTCAAGACTTGAAGATGAAATCGCAGGACTCCTAGGTGGAAGAGTTGCAGAAAAACTAGTTATTGGAGATATAAGTACTGGTGCAAGCAATGATATTGAAAGAGCAACTTCCATAGCAAGGAAAATGGTAATGAGCTATGGAATGAGTGATACTCTTGGACCAATAACCTTTGAATCGGGTAGTGACGATGTATTTGTTGGTAGAGATATGGGTAAAAGTAAAAGCTATAGTGAAGAAGTTGCAAATAAAATAGATGAAGAAATAAAAAAAGTTATAGATGAAGCATATAATAAAGCATTGACGCTTCTAACTGACAATAGGAGTAAACTTAATGCTGTTGCTGAAGAACTTTTAGTAAAAGAGAAACTTGAGGCAGCGGATTTTCAAGAAATATTTGCAAGAAGCTAATTAATTTAACAATTTTAAACACTGAGGAGAAATCCTCGGTGTTTTTTGTTTCATTAATACTTAGTTAATATTGATACGAGCCAGAAGGGTAGAATGACTATATTTAGTGCAAGAATTGAAAACAAGTAGATTAATGACATATCAAGTGAAATTTGATAAAATTATATAGTATATAACTTTGAAATTCATAAGATGATAAATACAGTGAGGTAAAAATGAAAAAAATATTAATAATTGAAGACGATGTGCTACTTAGAAAATATATAGAAGAATATTTGGTGGGATATGATTACGAAGTTCAGATTGTAACAGATTTTAATAATGTAAAAGAAGAGACTTTGAAAGCTAGCGCTGATCTAGTGCTTTTAGATATTAACCTTCCAAAGTTTGATGGATTCTATTTTTTGAAGGCTATTAGAAATAAATTAACTGTGCCAGTAATCATAGTGTCTGCAAGAAGCTCTGAGGGAGAGCAAATAAGGGGAATGAATATGGGAGCTGATGACTATGTAACCAAGCGATTCAATATGGGAATTTTGGTTGCAAAAATCAATGCAGTGCTTAGAAGGACTAATACTGATAAAAATAACAGTATAAAAATCAATGATATTATGCTCATTTGTGAAAGTATGCAACTTAAGGCAAATAATAAAATAATTGAACTTAGTAAAAATGAATACAAGCTTCTCAAAATTTTTATGAGTAATTATAATAAAGTTGTTTCTAGGGAAGAGCTCTTGGAGGAACTTTGGGATGATACTGTATTTGTGGACGATAATACACTTACGGTTAACATAACAAGACTTAAAAAGAGATTAGATCAAGTGGGAGTAAAAGAGTCAATTATAACTAAGAGGGGGATTGGATATGTCTTTACTTAAGAGTATAATTGATACCTTGAAAAAAGAAAAAATAGCTATAATTTTATTCCTATGTAATACGCTTACAATTATGCTTTATTACTATTTTCTGTTTGATAAACAATTTGATATATATCCAATAATATTAACGGATACTTTTTTATTATGTTATCTTGTATATAAATTTTTTGTGTACAGGACCTTGAACATTTCATTGAGAGAGGGAAAAGTTAGTCCACAATATAAAATAAAATCAGGTTATATTTTTGAAGATGTGCTTAATGGCTTAATGGATGTACATAATTATTATATTTCTAAAATTTATAGTATGGAAGCAAAATACGAAGAAAGAAATAAAATTTTGGAAGAATGGATTCATAATATGAAGACCTCAGTGTCGATTATAGAACTTGCATCAGAAATGGGGAAAAATCAAAACTTGGGCAAAATAATTGATGATATTGCAGATGAGAGCAACAAGCTTCAAGAAAACCTTGAGGGAGCATTAAATTTATTTAGAATTAATGATTTTAGAAGGGACTATATGCCTGAAAAGATAAATCTTAAACGCTATTAAGTATTCCATGAAAGATAAATTGGAAGGTCTAATTTAGTTATAGGTATTATAGGAATAGCTATTCTTATAGCTTCATTGATAGTTTTTCAAAAAACAATAAATCAAGAATTTAAAAACAGTGGAAATATGCTGATTGTATCAGTTGTATTAACGATTGTATCTCTATATCTTATAATAGGTTTTATTATGAGTCTCATAGTAACAATATCAAAAATGTTTAAAAGCTTCTATAACAATAATATCCTATGTTTAAATTCCCTCACACACAGGTTTGTTGCTTATAGGGCAGTTTTATATATAGTAACATTACTTGTTGCAGGAGCTATGATACTTCTTTCTATTAACTATTCTATGTATAAATCAACGGAAAATTATATTAATTACCATTATCCCTATGACTTAAGCTTCATAGCAGAAAAAAAAATACCGCAGAGAATTATATTTGCTATGATGTATTAGTGAATTTAAATAATAACATTGAGTACAAATATATTAAAAACAATTTAATAGAGAAGTTTAATAAAATAGGTGGAAATAGCATAAAGAAAAGCTTAGTGTTAAAAACTGAAAAATTCAATAAAGAAATTAACAGTAGAGGATTTATGTTATTTACATCATCCTTTCTTGGAATTATGTTCTTGATGGGTAGTGGGGCTGTTTTGTATTTCAAAACATTTACATCCTTAGAGGATGATAAAAATAGATCCAATCAATTAGTTAAAATAGGGCTTACATACAAGGAGATAAGCAGTGATATTATCAAGGAAATCGGAACAATATTTTTAGTCCCTCCAGTTCTTGCTATAGTTTTTACTGGATATTATCTTTCCAAAATGTTTACAGTGAAAGGAAACGGAAGCTAATTTATGGAGTATTTGTTCTTTTCCCAAATAATATTTTTTATAACAGCATCACAGGAACTGAAATATTGTTTACTACTGTTTTCTTTTTTATAACATTTATATATTATAGCGATATTAAATATAAGTATATTATAATTGGAGTTCTTACAGCCGTTGATGCTATGATAAAACCATTTTTTATTTTATTCTTTTTAGTGATATTTATATTAGAATTAGTACTAAAAAATAAATGGGTTGCTGTAATAAAACATAGCACAATTATATTATTTATCAGTATGTTATGTATTTCACCATGGATTTACAGAAACACAAAACTTTTTGGTGAGTTTACTCCTATTTCAAATAATAGCGGCATAGTACTGTACATAAATAATAATTCGCAAAATAATTATGGTAGGTGGATGCCTGCTGAAAATGTGGAAAACTCAATTGTAACAAAAAAAGATTATATTAAAGCAAATGCCACAGAGAAAAATAGAATGTTGACTGTTGCAGCTAAAAAATGGATAATAACTCATCCAAAGCAATTTTTCATGCTAGGATTTAAACGATTGTCTAATACATATCTTAGCAGTGATGATGTGAATTATAGCATATATGGAACGGGGTTAAGTAGCAATGCTCAAATAGCATTAAATATATATGTAAATGATATTAAATGGTTAGTATTCATATTAGCTATAATTTCAATAATTATATATACCATAAAAACTATTTGTAATTTAATGAGTAGAAAAAAATAGCCTCATATAGTGCGTATAATTTGATCCTATTTTACATGTTTACTTGTGTATATTTTGTTACTGAGGGTCAGGCACGTTACTCATTTCCAGTTATACTAATAGCAATATTCTTTGCAATATGTTTGCTAGAAGATGGTATTTTATTTATAAAAAGCAAGCGAAATTCAGATTGGTAGATCATTTCCAAAAGGTTATGAATTAATAAATCATCTCATGAATTTACCTCCAATATATTTTCTGGAATTTTCACGTCTATGGTAAAGCCATCTATATCATTAGATATTTGTCTGCAATTTTCAAATTAAGGAAAAGTTTACCAATATCATTTCGTAAGTTAATATTGGTAGTTGCTTTCAGCACACTGACTGCTTTTCTTAAATTATTTAAGCAATCTTTAGAAAGTGAATAACAATTTTGAATACTTTTTTAACGTAAAATTAGTTTTCTTAAGCTCATTATTAAGTTTTCTGGTTTTAATTTTTTCAATAACTATACTTCTAATTAAAAAACAAATTAAATTCAATTCAATAGAACTAGTTCTATAGTCAAGAGAGAGCAGTATTTAGTTGTGCTAATAGTTTTAGTTTTGTAAGAAGGGAAAATAGGAAGGTTTATATTTAAAAATGATGGCACAGGGCCGAGGATACACCTATAAGAATTGCTGGAATATGGTTATTAATAAATGGTCTATCAGCAATAATTAGTATGAATTTATTATAGAATTAATTACACAGTAATTTTTCATCATCTAAAATAGTAATTTACAGAGGTTAGAATAAATATTTACGTTATATTGAGTAAATTGATATATAATATTATTAAGATATTAAACTATGGGCAAGGAAGGGAAACAAAAGAACAAGCTAAATACATTACGAGTATGTTATAGAACATAAATCAGCCAGGGGGTGCCTTAATCATTAATATTATAATTGCAGATAATAATAAAAATGCTAGAAGTGAATTAATCAATATAATTCAAGGTAAAAATTATGAATTTAATGTTATTGAACAGATTGATGATGTGGAAGAGGCATTAAAAATAATAAATAATTTGAAACCAGATATTTTCATAACAGATATATTTATAAAAGGTATAGAAGTGATGGGATTAATTAAAACAATAAAAGAGAGTTTCATAGGTACTAGAGTTATTGTATTAAGTGAATTTGATAATTTCAAATATGTTAGAGAAGCTTTTATAAACGGTGCAATTGATTATTTGTTAAAACCTATTAATGAAAAGGAGCTCCTTGGCATTTTAAATAAAGTTAATGAAGAAATCAAAGCTGAAAAAACAAAAAATTTAAAATATAAAAATGGGAAAAAGGTAATCCAAGAGGCAAAATTTTATATCAATGAACATTATAATAATGATATATCATTAAAACTTGTAGCTGAACATGTATTTTTAAATGCAAATTATTTTAGTACACTTTTTAAAGAAGAAACTGGTATAAATTTTATTGATTATTTAATAGATACTAGAATTGTTGCTGCTAAAGAATTGCTTAAGCAACCAGGGGTTAAGATTTATGAAGTTGCTAGGATTGTTGGTTATGAAGAGGTTGCTTCATTCAATCGAGTATTTAAAAAAAATGTAGGAGTAACACCTAAAGAATATGTAAACTTATCCATACACTACCATTCATAAGTAATTGTAGCTATCTAATAGGTTTTTAACTGTAAACAGCTGAATTTATGTTAATAAAACTGAAGTTTTGTAGTTTTAAAATAAATTAAAGTAACATATAATTTAAATATAAAGTATATACTTTTGAGAAATCGTATAACATGTAAGTAATTGATTACAATAAAACGTTTTCGAAGTATACAATTATACTGTTTTATGGTAAATATTACAATGGGAGTGATGGTTGTGAGTAAAGTTAAAATTATAGGTGAAGCAATGAAAAATGTACCATGGCAAGATAAACCAGAAGATTATAAGGGAGTAGTATGGAGACATGATGCTAATCCAATTATAGGATGGAATCCAATCCCAAAAGCTGCTCGTATTTATAATAGTTCAGTAGTTCCTTTTGAAGGTGGATTTGCAGGTATATTTAGAGCAGACCACAAAAATGGTACAGCCCGTATACATTTAGGTTTTAGTAAAGATGGATTAAAATGGGATATAAACAATGAAGAGATACAATGGAATGATGAACAAGGACAGCCTTATCAACCAGGTTATTCTTATGATCCACGTTTAGTTAAATTAGAAGATACCTATTATATTGTCTGGTGTACAGATTTTGGTGGTGCTTCTTTGGCTTTAGGAAAAACTACAGATTTTAAAGAATTTACAAGGCTTGAAAATCCATTTATTCCATTTAATAGAAATGGAGTATTATTCCCAAGAAAGATTAATGGGAATTATATATTGCTTAGTAGACCAAGCGATAGTGGTCATACTCCTTTCGGAGATATATTTCTTAGTGAAAGTCCAGATCTAGTATATTGGGGAAAACATAGAAGGGTTATGACTAGTGGTGGAGCTGGTTGGTGGCAAGGAACTAAAATTGGCGCTGGAGCAGTACCAATAGAAACATCAGAGGGATGGTTAATGTTTTATCACGGTGTTTCTGGAACTTGTAATGGTTTTGTTTATAGTTTTGGAGCTGCAATATTAGATTTAGAAAATCCATCTAAAGTTTTATATAGGACAAGAGATTATGTATTAACCCCAGAAAAAGAATATGAAACTACAGGTTTTGTACCAAATGTAACTTTCCCTTGTGCTACATTACAGGATGCTGAAACTGGTAGAATAGCAATCTATTATGGAGCTGCTGATACTTTTTCAGCTGTAGCATTCGCTGAGGTAGATGAATTAATTAACTATATTAAAGCCAATTCACAATTATTACCTGGAGATGCTGAAGAATATAGATAAAGCATATCACAGAATTTGTGATATGAATTGTAAATCCTTAAATCATCTTTGAATGAGAGGCTTAAGGATTTATTTATATGATGATGCTAGATAAGAAAGTGAAATTATATTTATTTTGTCATATATATCTATAAAACGTATACATTTTATATGTATACGTTTTATTTTTGCTTTTTTTTAAATTTTAAATCTAAAGAACTGAAATTATGTTAATAAAACTGAATATTAGTTGTTTTAAATAGTATTAAAGTATCATATAATATATTAATAAAGTATATACCTTTGATAAAAAGGTATGAATTGTAAACGATAATAAAGTATATCCATTTCTATAAATTATATTTTATAAGGTGATGATTAAAATGCCAAATAGTAAAATTAGTAAAGAAAAATTTATATCAGATGTACAAAATGAACTTACTGATGACATATTAAAATTTTGGATAGAAAATACTGTAGATGATGAGTTTGGTGGATTTTATGGAAAAATTGATAATGAACTTAAAATTGACAAGAAGGCACCTAAAGGGTCAGTATTATATGCTAGGATTCTATGGACATATTCATCGGCGTATAAATTATACAAAAAGGATGAATATTTGTTTATGGCAAAAAGGGCATATGAATATATAATCAAATATTTTTGGGATTATGAAAATTCAGGTGTATGTTGGCTAGTGGACTATGAAGGTAAGCCTTATGACACAAAGAAACAAATATATGGACAAGCATTTACTATATATGCGTTAAGTGAATATTATATGGCTACAGGAGAAAAAGAAAGTCTAGAGAAAGCAATGTTATTATTTAATGCTATAGAGAAGCATAGCTATGACAGTGAGAATAAAGGATATTTCGAAGCATATTCTAAGGAATGGAACTTACTTGAGGATTTGCGTTTAAGCGACAAGGATATGAATGAAAAAAAATCAATGAACACCCATCTGCATGTACTAGAAGGTTATACAAACTTATTTAGAGTTTATAAATCTAAAGAATTAGAAGCAAAGTTAAAAGAGATTATTGAAATTATAGTTTTACATATTATAGATAAAAATACACATCATTTTAAATTGTTTTTTGATGAAGTGTGGAATAGTAAAGTTAAAACTGTATCCTATGGGCATGATATTGAAGGAAGTTGGCTCCTTGTTGAAGCAGCTGAAGTTCTTGGAGATAAAAAATTGTTAGACCAGATTAAAATTATTGCATTGGATATGGCTGAGGCAGTTTTAGATCAAGGAATAGATACAGATGGTGGTATTATAAATGAACTCCATGAGAATGGAGAAATGGACAGGGACAAGCATTGGTGGCCACAAGGAGAAGCGGTTGTAGGATTTTTAAATGCATATCAGCTGTCTGGTGATGAAAAATATCTGGAATCTTCCTATAATATGTGGAACTTTATCGATAAAAATATAATCGATAAAGTTAATGGCGAGTGGTTTTGGATGGCTAAAGGTGAAGGGAATGATCATGATAAATTACCCAAAGTTGACATGTGGAAATGCCCTTATCATAATAGCAGAACATGTTATGAAGTAATAAAAAGACTTAATAAATAATATAAATAAATGATTTTATTAAATAGGGGGATAAGTACAAATGGGAATTTTTGAAGAGAGGCTAGAAATTTTAACAAAACAACATAAGGAATTAATTGAAAGAAAAAATGAAAAAGTTGAAGGTGGTAATGGTATTTATCATAGATATAAATATCCAGTAATAACAGGAGAGCATGCACCTTTATTTTGGAAGTATGATTTAAACAAGGACACTAATCCGTTTTTATTGGAAAGAATAGGGGTTAATGCTGCATTTAATGCTGGGGCAATAGAACTCAATGGAAAATATCATTTGGTTGTAAGAGTAGAAGGTAATGATCGTAAGTCATTTTTCGCTGTGGCAGAAAGTGATAACGGGATAGACAATTTTAAGTTTTGGGATTATCCAATATTGCTGCCAGATACAGACCTAGAAGAAACTAATGTTTATGATATGAGACTGACAAAACATGAAGATGGTTATATTTATGGAGTATTTTGCTCAGAAAGCAAGGATCCTGAGGCAATAGCTGGTGATTTATCTTCGGCCATAGCAAAAGCAGGAATAGTTAGGACTAAAGATTTAAAAACATGGGAAAGACTACCTAATTTAAAAACTGTTTCACATCAGCAAAGAAATGTTGTATTGCATCCAGAGTTTATAGATGGTAAATATGCTTTCTACACTAGACCACAAGATGGATTCATAGACACTGGAAGCGGTGGTGGAGTATGCTTTGGAGTATGTGATGATATAACCCATGCAGTAATAGATAAGGAAACAGTGATAAGTCCAAGACAATACCATACAATTACTGAAACCAAAAATGGTGCTGGTTGTGTTCCAATTAAAACTGAAAAAGGTTGGATACACATTGCACATGGGGTAAGAAATACAGCTGCGGGATTAAGATATGTAGTTTATGTATTTGCTACTGATTTAAATGATCCAAGTAAATTAATTGCTTCACCAAACGGATTTTTTATTGCACCTCAAGGAATAGAGAGAACTGGAGATGTATCAAACGTTGTTTTCACAAATGGTGCAATTGTTAAAGATAACGGAGATGTTTACATATATTATGCATCTTCAGATACACGCACTCATGTAGCAACTACTACAATTGATAAATTAGTAGATTATACTTTTTCCACTCCTGCCGATCCGTTAAGATCCGTAGATTGTGTAAAACAAAGAACAGAGCTCATAAGAAAAAATTTGGAATTAATTAATAAAAAATAATTGAAATTGATTATGCCCAGTTTGGAATCCCCAGATAATCCATATAAGGACTATTTGGGGATTTACCTTTTCAATAATTATTAAAAAGGAGAAAAAGTATGTTTATATTTGATTTGAATGGAACATGGAAAATGAAAAGAAAAGATTGTAGTGAATGGATAGTTGCATCTGTTCCAGGAACAGTATTTAGTGAACTGATTAAAAATGGTGAAATGGAGGAACCATTTTATAGAGATAATGAGGAGAAAACTCTTGAAAAAGCAAATTATAATTATGAATATGAAAGGACTTTTGATGTTACGGAAGAAATATTAAAAAGTGATGAAATGATTTTATATTGTGATGGGATTGATACAATCAGTGAAATTTATATAAATGGTAAATTGATCTCCAAAACAAATAATATGCATAGGCAGTATAAATTTTCGGTTAAGCAAGTCTTGAAACTTGGGAAAAATGTTATAAATATAATACTTTTCTCACCCACAAAATATATTGAGAAAAGCTTTGAGAAAAATCATATATGGGGAGCAAATGCTATGGAAGGTTTCCCTAATCTCAGGAAATCACATCATATGTTTGGATGGGATTGGGGACCTAGGATTCCTGATATGGGAATATGGAGAAATATATATATTAAGTGTTATAACCTAGGAAAGCTAGAAGAAGTATATGTTACTCAAGAGCATTTCCATAATGAAGTTAATATATATGTAAAGATTAATCATGAAAATTTCTATCACGAAAATTTTAATATAAATGTAAAAATTAATAGTCCGAGGGGAGAAGTTATTGAAAAAAATGTAATAGCGGAATCTAAAGAGAATATTATAAGTTTTAATATTAAAAATCCGGAATTGTGGTGGCCTAATGGATATGGCAATCATCCTTTATACAATGTAAGTGTAACTTTAATGAAGGGCAAAGAAATAATAGATAAAAAAGAAATGAATATAGGAATTAGAACCCTTACAGTAAAAAAAGAAAAAGACAAGTGGGGAGAAAGCTTTGAATTTAATATAAATGGAGCTTCAATATTTGCCATGGGGGCTGATTATATTCCAGAGGATAATATACTGTCACGTTGCACTAAGGAAAAAACAGAAAAACTTATAAAATCTTCAGTAATGGTAAATATGAATTGCATTCGTGTTTGGGGTGGAGGGTATTATCCAGAAGATTATTTTTATGATTTGTGCGACCAACATGGATTAATAGTATGGCAGGATTTTATGTTTGCCTGCGCTGATTACGAATTATCAGAAGAATTTGAAGAAAATATCACGGCAGAACTTGAGGATAACATAAAAAGAATAAGAAATCATGCTTCATTAGGTATATGGTGTGGAAACAATGAGAATGAAAGTGCAATAAAACACTGGGGAATAAACAAGAGAAAAACTACAGAAGAAGAGTATATAAGGCAATATGAAGTATTATTTCCTAAGATACTTAAAAAAAATGATCCTAATACGTTTTATTGGCCATCATCTCCTTCAAAACTTGGAAGTTTTAAAGAATTAGATAATGATAACATGGGAGATGCTCATTACTGGGAGGTTTGGCATGAACTAAAAACATTTACTGAATACAGAAAATATTTTTTTAGATTTGTGTCGGAATTTGGATTTGAATCTTTCCCTGAGATTAAAACTGTTGAGAGTTTTACACTACCTAAGGATAGAAACCCATTTTCATATGTTATGGAAAATCATCAAAAGCATGAAGGTGGAAATGGTAAAATCATATATTACATTTCAGAATTTTTGAAATATCCTAGTGGTTTAGAAAATATGTTGTATGCATCTCAAATAACTCAGGCTGAAGCAATAAGGTATGGGGTAGAGCATTGGAGAAGAAATCGCGGAAGGTGTATGGGTGCAATATATTGGCAACTAAATGACTGTTGGCCGGTGGCCTCTTGGTCAAGTATAGATTATTATGGTAGATGGAAGGCGCTTCACTATTACGCTAAAAATTTTTTTGCACCCATACTTTTATCTGCTTTTGATGAAGGGACTAAAGTTGATCTCTATGTTACAAATGAAACACTAAAACCATTTAATGGTAAAATTATTTGGAAACTAAGAGATAATTACTCCAAAATAATAAACCAAGGAACCAAGGAAGTATATTCTGAACCTCTATCTTCAAGTATTTGTGAACAATTGGATTTCAAAAAACAGATATACACAAAGAAAAATCAAAGAGAAATATATTTAGAATACATTTTAGAATCAGAAGGAGAAATTATAAAACTTGGTACAATTTTATTTTGTAAACCTAAACATTTTGAATTTTTAAATCCCAAATTGCAAATTCAGGTTACTGAAGGCCAAGATGATTTTTTAATAAAAATTAAAGCTGAGAATTTTACAAAGTATATTGACTTAGAGTTAACAGATTATGACTGTATATTTGATGATAATTTTTTCGATATGGATGGAAATTCGCAAAAAATTTTAAAAACGAATAAGCAAACTCTATCAAAAAAATTAAATTTAGAACAATTCACAAAACAACTAAGAATCAGAAGTATATATGATTTAGAATGAGAATGGAGGAATTATCATGGATAACTTTACATTTGAAGAGTCTAGGGAGTTTGGAGAACCTGGAGTAAAATATTTTGGAAGATTTGATTTCAGTGAAGGGAAGGGACCTAAATTTGGTTGGTCTGCCAGTATTATTAGCGCTAGATTTTATGGAAAAAGTGTTTCGGCAAAAATAAAATCCTTTGGAAGAAATTTTTTTGTAGTAATTGTTGATAATGAAGTAGTAATAGATTCACTTGAATTAGAAGAGGATGCTGAGGGAATCTATATACTTGCTAAGGGGCTTAAAGAGGGAGAACATGAAGTTAAGCTTATTAAACGCACAGAATTTAATATTGGCTGGGCTCAGTTTTTAGGTTTTAACTTTGGAGATGGAAACATTATTCCACCTAAGGATGATAGTAAAAAATTAAAAATAGAAATTGTAGGGGATTCCATAAGTTGTGGCTTTGGAATTGAAGGGGCAAATGAAACTATAGAATATGATCCTAAATATGACAATTCGTATTATTCTTATGGAACATTAGCTGCCAAAGAACTAAATGCAGAACATATGATTATTGCTTGTTCTGGCTTTGGACTTACTAAGAATTATGGTGGAGAAACAGTATATACAATGCCATCAAAATACCCTTTAGTAATACCTAATAGCACAGAAAAATGGGATTTTAATAAATGGATTCCTGAAGTTGTAGCCATAAACCTTGGAACAAATGATTTTAGTGAGAATTGTTTGCCAGGCAGAGAAGCATTTGTGGATTTATATAAGAAGTTAGTATATACAATTCATAAAAACTATCCTAAAGCTAAAATAATATGTTCTATAGGTCCAGTGATTGAAAATGAGGCTTTAGAAATAACAAGAGAATATGTAAAAAATGGCGTAGTTCAGTCCATAAAAAATGAACACAATGACTGGATATATTTTTTAGAATATGATCATCATTTAGAATCCTATGGACGTGGAATTTCAGGCCATCCAAGCATAAAAACTCATAAAATAATGGGAAAACGTCTTGCAAATAAAATCAGAGAAATTTTATGACAAACACATAAAATCTAAAAATCAAGGTTGTTAACTAAAAATTTTTGAAATGCAATCCTAGAGCTATGTTTTTGTAGCTCTAGGATTTATTTTTATCTACATGTAAAAAAGATGGAATTAGTTTTGCAGAAATCATAGCTATAATTGGAACCACTAATATGACAGCTATACTACCTGTCACACCTTGTATTATTTCTATACTTACCATGTCCATATTCATTAATTGGGTGAAACTAACGTTATAAGAATATATAACAATTAACATAGTAAGGGAAGAACCTGTAAAAGCAAGTAGAAGGGTATTGGCCATTGTTCCCATCATATCTTTACCTACATTCATGCCTGACTTAAATAGCTGTTTAAAAGTAAGGGTTGGATTTGATATGTATATTTCTTGTATAGAAGAAGCAATAGACATACTTAAATCTAGTACTGCACCTAAAGAAGAGATAAGTATTGATGCTAGGAGTAGTCCCTGGACCTGCATGCCAGATTTAGTTGAAATTAGACTTAAGGTTTCTGTATTTTGTCCATTTAGACCATCCAAATGAGCTAGATTTCCAAAAATCATAGCAATAGTTCCAGCAATAGTGACTCCAATAATAGTACCAAGTATTGCGGAGAGAGTTTTTGCTGTAAAACCACTTAATAAGAATAATGAAACACAAGTTGTAAGAACTATTATTAAAAATGAGGTTGAAATTGGAGAATATCCATTAAATATCATTGGAATGAATAAAAATATAATACAGATAAAAGTAAATATAATTCCTAAAATTGATTTAATTCCCTTTTTACCTCCGATTATGCTTAGAGCCAAAAAGAAAAAGAAAATAAAGAGGTATTCAACCGGAGCCCTATAATAGCTATAGACTGTTGCATTATATGTTTTTGTGTTAATTGAGTCAATATCTATAATAATAGTCATGCCTTCCTTGGTAAAAACATTATGAATATCTGTTAAGTAATTTGGTATTGTTTTAATATCTCCTTCGTGTTTCCCGGAAAGAATTCTCACAGTTACTTCTTGACTACCAAAATATAGATTATTTAAATTTATACTTTTTTTAAGGTTTGTATTTTTTACACTTAAAACCTTTGCTTTCTCATAGTCAACACTAGCAGTACCATTTTGGGAGGTGAAAATTATGGGATGATTGATATTAAAAAAATATAAAAAGATAAAAAATAAAATTAAAACTATTGATGAAAAAATAATTTTTGATTTGTTAGAATAATTAGTCATAAATTTCCTCCTATGATAAATTAGGCAAAGTGCCTAGGTATTTTTTCAGGATGACTTAAAGATAAAATACATATATCTTAAATTATAAAACATAAATCATGGTAAAAAATTAAGTCTGTGTAAAAATTAGGTTAAATAAAAGGTAAAATTTTCTTAATATTCAATAGATTTAAATTTACACACAATTTACAATAACAAGGAGGAAACGGCCGCAGAAAGCTGATATCATAATAGTTGCATTGAACTATGGAAAAATGTAGTAATTGTAAAAATTTTTATAGGGAGGATTTAGAGTTTTATACATCCAAATTTTATTAATATGTAAAGGGGTAAAATGAATGAAAAATCGTAAAAAGTTAGTAGCATTAGTTTTGGGGGTTTCAGTTATTTTTTCAAGTGTATTAATGACAAGTGGCATGGCAGCAACAACTTCCGTAAATAGTAAGTCTGTACTAGCAAGTGCAAGTGTTGATAATAATTTTAATGACATAGTATTATCTCCAGGGGCTGATTCTTCGCAGCTGAATTTTAATTGGTATTCAAGTAATAGTAATGCAAAACCTGTAGTACAGGTAGCTTTAAAATCTGATGTAACAGGCACCGACTTTCCAGTTAGCACGGCACAAACATTTAGTGGACAAACTTCCATTGGAAATAACGGGTTCACTGCTAACAAGGTTTCAACTACTGGATATAAATTAAATACACAATATGTTTATCGTTTAGGTGACGGTACTAATTGGAGTGCTACGTATAGCTATAATACTTACAATAAAAATAGCTACAGCTTCTTATTTGCAGGTGATCCACAGATTGGTGCTGGCGGAGATATAAGCAAGGATTCCGCTGGATGGGTAGATACATTAAATAAAGCGACTAAACTATTTACTGATAATAGTTTTATGATTTCTGTTGGTGATCAAGTAAATAATGGAAAAGAGCTTAATGGTGCAAGCAATGAATCGGAATACACTGGCTATTTTGCGCCTGAGCAATTAAAATCTCTACCAGTAGCATCAATAGCAGGAAATCATGAAACCTATGGACCAGGACACAAGACACACTTTGATGCTCCAAATCTATCAGATAAATATGGAAGCTTTGATGCGGGTTTATCCGGTGGTAATAAAGACTCTGGTACAGATTATTACTTCACATATAACAATACATTATATTTGATGTTAAACAGTAATGATGTAAATGAAGCAGACCATCAACAATTTATGAAAGATGCTATTGCAAAAAATCCAAGTGCAACTTGGAAGGTAGCAGTTCTACATCATTCAATCTACAGTTCAGCAGATCATGAAACAGATGCAGACATAATACAAAGAAGGGTGGATTTACCTCCAATATTTGATTCTTTAGGAATAGATGTAGTTTTAGATGGACATGATCACTGTTATACTAGAACTTATCAAATGAAGGGCGGACAAGCTATTAAAACTGACGCTGTGGATGCTCAGGGTAGAGTAGTAGATGCAACAGGTACTCTTTATATCACTGCTAATTCTGCCAGTGGAAGTAAGTATTATGAAATGCAACAACCAGGTACAAATAATTTTTATGAAGCTAAAAAGGAACAAATCAAAGTACCAACATTTTCTAGGGTTACAGTAACAAGCAATAGTTTCACAATTACAACATATAGAACTGATACAATGACTCAAACTGATAGCTATACATTACTTAAATCCACTAAACCGGATGTATCTTCAGCAAATGTTATTGATCAAATAAACAGTTTACCCGCTTCAAGTGCAATTACATTAAATGATAAAAATAATGTCCAAAATGCGCGTATTGCTTACACTGCTTTAAGTGCTGATGAGCAAAAACTTGTAACTAATATTACCTCTCTTTCAGATGATGAAACACAGATTGCAAGCATTGAAGCTGCAGCAGTAAAAGCTGCTGATCAACAAGCAGCAGCTACAGTTATTGCTAAAATAGACGCAATTCCTCAAAATGTAGCTTTATCAGATAAAGAAACTGTTACGGCTTTAAGAACTGCATACAATGCACTTACAGATGCTCAAAAGGCTTTAGTTACAAATTACAATAAATTAACAACAGCTGAAAGCACTATAACAAAACTTCAAACACCAGCAGTTACAACAACACCGGTAGCAACTGCAACAACCGCAACTGCAACACCAATTTCAAGAGTTACAACAACTGCAAGTACTTTGCCAAAGACTGGACAGTTTGTAGATGAAAGTGTTCTTATGGCATTGGGATTAGTATTAATTATTGCTGGTTCTTCAGTAATATTAATAAGTAGAAAGAGAAAAAGAGTATAATATTAATTAATGGTTAAAAAAATTGCTAGGGGCTACACTGAAATTAGAAAATATATAATTTTGTTGTAGCCCTTATTTTTTATAAGGGGGATAAGTGATTGAGAAAGGTGAGAATCATTGCTGGGGTACTAGTATTAATAGGTGTGTTAATAATCTCATATGCATTTGCGGCTAAGTATTGGACAATGCAAAAACAAAATACTATGATAAATAATTATGAAAAACAAATTAAAAATTCAAAAAACAACAAAAAATCTAACGTCAAGGATAGTACCATAGATTCCACGGACCTCAAAGACATAATAAAAAATGGAACAATAGGTATACTGACTATTTCCAAAATAGATTTAAAAGTTGCTATAGGTGAAGGTGCTGACCTTAAAACACTAAAATATGCAGTGGGACATTTTAAAGGTACCGCTATGCCTGGGCAAAAGGGCAATTTTTGCTTAGCAGGTCACAGAAGCTATACTTTTGGAGAATATTTTAATAGGTTAGGCGAGCTTAAAGATGGAGATGAAATACAGGTTAAAACAGTTAATGGAGAGTATAAATATAAAGTATATGATATACAAGTTGTGCTTCCAAGCCAGGTTCAAGTATTAAACCCTACTACGGATTCCACTATGACTCTTGTAACATGCACACCTATAAGGATTGCTACTCATCGATTAATAATTAAAGCAAGATTAGAATGATTTTTATGTATTTTTTGTTTTAATTGATCCCCATTCATTTATAATCTAGGAGTATTATAATGCATATCTATCTAAGAAGCTGCAATAAATTTCTTGACGGCTTTATATTAGTGTTGAAAAACATATAGATAATGTGAATTTAAGGTATAATACACATATAGATGTTTAAATCTATTAGGTTTCACGAAAAAGTTATTAGGAGATATGTAGCTTTTTTATATACCTTAAGGGGGTTATGTTATTATATGGAGATATTTATTGTTGTACTAATTCTTCTTACCAGCATTGGTGTTTCAAATGTTATAAATAGATTTACCCCATGGATACCAGTACCTTTAATCCAAATAGCACTAGGAATAGTTTTAGCTGTTTCTCCACTAGGAGTAAATATGCCTCTTGACCCGGAGCTATTTATGGTATTGTTTATTGCACCACTTCTTTATAATGATGGAAAAATAGTTAAGCGTGACGAGATATGGAAATTAAGAATTCCGATTTTATTAATGTCCTTAGGTTTGGTGTTTACAACAGTAGTGATAGTAGGGCTAGTTATAAACAAGATGATACCTTCTATTCCACTGTCAGCGTCCTTTGCTCTGGCGGCTATTTTATCACCAACAGATGCAGTTGCAGTTGGTGCATTATCAGAGAGAATCCATTTACCAAAACAAATAATGAGATTACTTGAAGGCGAGGCCTTAATGAATGATGCTTCAGGTTTAGTTGCATTTAAATTTGCAGTTGCGGCTACCGTAAGCGGAGTATTTTCTATAACTCATGCCACGTTTAGCTTTTTTGTTATTGCTATAGGTGGAGTTTTGTGCGGAATAATTACTGCTTATTTAATAATAAGAGGTAGTAAGGCAATAAGAAGACTTGGAATGGAAGATGCAACATTCCATGTATTAGTGCAAATATTAACTCCATTTATAATTTATATGATTTCCGAAGAACTTGGTGTATCAGGTATTTTAGCTGTAGTTGCAGGTGGAATAGTTCAATCAATTAAATCGGATTTTACAGAATCAGCAATTTCTAAGTTAAAGATTGTATCTTCTAGCACATGGTCAGTAATTTTATTTATATTAAATGGCTTAGTGTTTTTGATACTTGGACTACAGATTCCAGCAGTAGAATCTGTGATTTTAAAGGATAACAGTATTAGTAATGTTCAGGTATTTATATATATTTTAGTTATTTCATTAACATTGATCGTTCTTAGATTTTTGTGGGTATATTTATTTTGGAATGAAAGTTGGAATATTGGTAAAAAAAAGCATGTATACAAACATAAATTAAAGCCATCTATTTTAACAGCGCTTTCAGGTGTTAGGGGTTCAGTAACTTTAGCTGGAGCTTTTTCCATACCTTATGTTCTGGGCAATAATGAGGCTTTTCCCGAACGTGACTTAATTATATTCATAGCAGCAGGTGTTATTTTGTTTTCATTGATTTTGGCTAGTACTGTTCTTCCTATTTTGTCAAAGGGAGATAAAAAACTAGATGCCTATAATGTGGATATGCTAGAAAAAGAAATATTTAGAAAAGTAATTAGAGTTGGAATTAAAGCTTTAAATGATGATCTAGATTTAGATAACAAAAAAGCAACCTTATCATTAATTTCCAGTTATAAAAAAATCATAAAAAATAATTTTATAAATAAGCAAGAATTCCAGCTTAACATCCAAGATAGAAAGATAGAAAAAGATATATTAGCAATAGGGCTTAAAGCTGAGCATGTTGAAATAAAAAGGTTATTTAAAACTGGCGAAATTTCTACTTGTGTTATGGATAAACAGGAGTATGTACTGAATAACATGGAGAAGTATTTAGATAGAAAAATAAAGTTTAGAGTAATAAATAAAATTATATTAGTAAGAAAGATTATTAAAAATTTACTAGTTAAATCAACAACTGCAGAGCAGGCAAATATGCAAGAGTTAAAGCGGGCAAAGATATTAACTTCTAAAGCCGCTATAGTTAAAATAAAGGCTCAAATGAATGAAGAAAATATGAAAGCTTCATTTGTAGTTATAGATCATTATAATGAAATTATAAGAAAAATGAATAGAGTAAGCAATAAAGATAAGGATCTTAATTTTTATAAGCAAAGAAGGGAATTACAATTTAAAGCTCTTCAGGCACAAAGGAATGAAGTACAATCCTTATTTGAAAATAATGAAATTACAAGAGAAATTGCTAGCAAATTAAGACAATTTATAAATTATCTTGAGGCTATTATTATAGAGGAAGAAATAGTTTGAATTTGGAGGTAATTGATATGAAAGAAAACTTAACTATTCTCTTGGCACCAGATTCTTTTAAAGAAAGCATGACGGCAAAAGAAGTTTGTGAAGCTATGGAAAGAGGAATTAAAAAGGTCAATAAAAGCATTAATTGCATACATGTACCAATGGCAGATGGTGGGGAAGGAACAATGCAATCCCTAGTTGATGCTACAGGTGGAAATATATATTACTTAAATGTGGTTGGTCCATTAGGAAATGAAGTAAAAGCATCCTATGGCATTTTAGGTGATGGCGAAACGGGAATATTAGAGATGGCCAGTGCAAGCGGTTTGCATTTAGTGCCTATACAGAAAAGAAATCCGCTAATAACCACAACTTATGGTACCGGACAATTAATAAAAGCTTGCCTAGATTATGGAGTAAAAAAACTGTTAATAGGTATAGGTGGTAGTTCAACTAATGATGGCGGTGCAGGAGTTATTCAGGCTTTGGGTGGAAAGCTTATGGATAAAGGCGGAAATGAAATTGGCTTTGGTGGTGGGGAATTAAGTAACCTTGCAAATATAGATTTAGTTGATTTTGATCCAAGATTAAAGAATACTTTAATAGAAGTAGCTTGTGATGTTAATAATCCATTATGTGGTGCTAAGGGTGCTTCAAATGTGTTTGGATTGCAAAAAGGAGCTACTTCACAAATGATAGAAGAATTAGATATTAACCTAAGGCATTTTGCTAAAATTGTTAAGGAACAATTAGGTAAGGATATTTTAGATGTTCCAGGTGCAGGAGCAGCTGGAGGACTTGGAGCAGGCCTTATGGCATTTTTAAATGGTACTCTAAAAAAGGGTATAGAAATAGTTATTGAATATACAAATTTAGAGGAAAAAGTGAAATTAGCAGATATGGTTTGGACTGGTGAAGGAAGCATAGATTTTCAAACTCAATATGGTAAAACGCCTTTAGGGGTAGCGACGGTGGCAAAACGATATAACAAGCCTGTAATAGCGTTTGCTGGAAGAGTTGGTGAAAATATAGACGTATTATACGATAAGGGCATAGATTCTATATTCGGTATTGTAAGAGAATTAACAACTTTGGAAGAAGCTTTATCAAACGGTAAAGAAAATATAGAGAAAACTGCTGAGAATGTAGTAAGATTAATGAATCTAATATAAATTGGAGGCAAAAATTATGGAAGTAATTAATATTTTAGGTACTGGGAGTGCTATGGTTACAAAATGTTATAACACTTGTTTTACTATTTCAAACGGGAAAGAACATTTTTTGGTGGATACAGGTGGAGGAAATACTATACTTTCAAATTTAGAAAAATTAGATATTGGTATGGATCAAATTCATAATGTTTTTATATCACATAGACATAATGACCATATTTCTGGTATTATATGGGTTATAAGGGCTGTGGCTCAGCAAATCATCAATGGAAAATATGATAATAATTTGACGATTTATTGCCATAAGGAAAATATTGATGCAATAAATACAATTTCGGATCTACTTTTAGATAAGAAATTTACAAAATATATTGGAACGAGGATAATATTTCGTGAAATTAATGATAAATGTAAATTATCTATACTAGATTGGAATATAAAATTTTTTGATATTAGAAGCACAAAACAACTACAATTCGGGTTTAGTACAATACTTAAAAATGGTAAAAAGATAACTTTTTTAGGTGATGAGCCTTATAATGAAAAGTCCTTTGAATATGCAAATAATGCAGATTATCTTTTTCATGAAGCCTTTTGCTTGTTTTCACAAAAAGATATATTTAAGCCTTACGAAAAACATCATGCTACAGTAAAGGATGCATGTGAAAATGCATCTCGATTAAATGTAAAGAATATAGTTATGTATCATACTGAAGATAAAAATATAACCCAGAGAAAAAAATTATATACTGATGAGGGTAGAAAATTTTATTCGGGAAATATTATTGTTCCTGATGATCTAGATATTATTGAATTGTAAGCATAAGTAGTTTTTTTAATCCATTTAATGCTCTAAAAGAAATAAGGCATTCTTCACCGTTTACCATATGTGCAATCCGCCTTGTTACATCTATTTCCTTAATATTGTTTATGTTTATTATATATGATTTATGACATTTATAAAATGTATTAATATCTAACTTGTCTTCAATTTCTTTAACCTGTGAATTAAATTCAAATTGTTTATCAATAGCATGCAATATGATTTTGTGTTTGTTTTGTGAAGTTTCAAAAAATAAAATTTTATTATATTCAACATTTATTATTTTATCATTAAGCTTAACATTAAAAATTTGTCCGAGTTTTGTAGCCTTCGCAGAATATCTTTTATTAGCATTAATAATGCATTGATATATTCTTTCATTTACAGCATGAAAATCATCTTTTATAATATAGTCCATAGCTTCTATTCGGTATTTAAATATGAGAGGGGTCATCTCTTCATGGGTAGTAATAAACACAATAAAGCCACGGGGGTCATATTCTCGTATCTTTTCTGCTAAAATTAAGCCATCTATATCAGTATTTAAATTAATATCTAAAAAATACAATCCGGAAGTTTCATTATTAGTTATGTAATCTAAAATACTGTAAGGATTTTCTGTAGACAGCGCTACTTCCATGTCAAAGTTCTCAATGATTATAAAGTTTTTTATGATTTTTGTAAACTTTTTTCGTAGCAAATCATTATCTTCACAAATAAATACCTTAAGCATCCCATCAACTCCTAAAGATTGTCTATTTTAATATTTTGGATAAATTCATCATCCTTATTTAATGTTTCTATAGTGATGTTATTATATTTTCCTAAAATTTCTTTGAGACTATTAAGACCTAATCCTCTGGTTTCACCCTTGGTGGAAAAACCTTTTTGAAACATTTTGTAAATAGGTGGCATTTCTTCTGAATAATTGTTTATGATAGTAAAAAAAATCGAACTACTTCCATAAAAAATAGCGATTTTAAGGGAAGGTTTATCACATTTTACATTGGCTTCAACTGCGTTATCAATTAAAATGCCAATACATCTGCAAAGATCTACAATGTCCATATTAATTTTTTCTACTGATTTGGGTATGTCTATAAGTACATCAATGCCGAGTTCCTGAGCTCGTATGAGTTTAGAGGAAAGCACGCCTTTTAATTCTGGGAGTTTTATATTTTTTAATAAACCTAATTTATAATTGTTTGATTCAATACCTTTGCTTAAAGGCAAAATATTACGATTAAAATGTTTTTCAAGTCCATCCATGTCTTTTTCCTCTATATAACCAACCATAGTGGAAAGAATGTTTATGTAATCATGCCTAAAAGATTTCATGTCTGTATATATCTTTTCTAAGCTATCAGTATATTGCTGCAAGTTTTCAAATTGAATTTGCTTATTTTTATATTCTAAATCTTTAGTAATACTTTTAATTAGTACATACATAATTA
Source organism: Clostridium akagii DSM 12554 (assembly GCF_000686725.1). Classification (GTDB taxonomy): domain Bacteria; phylum Bacillota; class Clostridia; order Clostridiales; family Clostridiaceae; genus Clostridium_I; species Clostridium_I akagii. Next base: position 131,353 of record NZ_JMLK01000011.1, read on the forward strand.
TCAATAAAATTATTAAATAGCAAAAAAATAATATTAAATTTATCTTTATTATTTTGTTAGTGCTACCATTGTTAGGTTGTAAAATCATATTTGTGTAAAAAATTGTAAGCGTTAATATTAAAGTTAAAAGTATCAATAATCCATTTTTAATATTTAAAATCATAGTGTTTAGTTTAACTTTTTTGTTTATTAAAATGCCTAAAAATTTACTAAAGGCAAATACTAATGTAAATTCAATAACAAAAACTATTAAATAAATTGACATACTATTTACTGATTTGTTTAAATTCATTCCAAAAATATAAATGCAAATGTAACTTATTAAATATTCAAAAACTATGGTAATAATAAATGAAAATATGCATAAGCAAACACTTTTTATTATGTTCTTATTGTTTCCATAAATAAAAATAATGGGTATAACGATCTCTGGAAATACTGCTATAAATTGACCTTGTTGAAATGCAATTACAGAAATAATTTCTGTGATTATTATCATTAATATTAGCTTATTAATTACTATTTTATAGGAATTTAAATTTATTATAGAACAATATATTATTAAAATCGAGGCTAATGTTTTTATTGAACCGTGCATATTTGATTAAAGCCACCTTATGTATAATTTTATCATATTATATCATATTATGAACACATACTTACTATATTTTTCACGGTAAGTACAAGAAAATATACGTTTAGTATTTTTACAGATTATACTAATAAATTTATCGTATAATCTGTAATAGGATTATATGATGAATTTATTAGTAGGCAAAATCTAAAATAGTATTTAGATTTTACTAAGGAGGTGGAAAATTGAAGCAAAATTTATATAAGGGCATATTAATATCTATTATAATTACTATATTAAGTCTTGATTATTTTTTTGTTCTAGGTTGGGTTAGTTTAGAAAGATATAAAATGTTTATTATAATTGTTAATTGCTTATTTAGTATATTTGTCACTACATTTATACATGGACTAGGACATCAAATATTATTGATTATTTTAGGAATGAAATCCTCTGTTTTCTCATGTTATCCAGTTCTTTTAATCAGGAAAAATAACAAATGGTTCATTAATATAAATTTTAAAATTGATACTGATATAGTTGGATTTATTATACCTAACATCCACGTTATTAGAGATTTACATGATTATAATTCAAACTTAAGAAAAATAGCTTTAGCTACTTTAGCGGGTCCAATTACTAGTATTTTATTAGGAATAGTTTGTTTAATATTCCCAACAAATATAGTGGAAATTATTTTGCTAAAAAAAATATTAGGAATAACATCATTATTTTTAGCAATGCTATCTTTAATTTATGGAGATGGATCTATCTTTTTATTATTGTTAACTAACAAAAATTATGTTTTAAAATCATTAATGTCTTTTAATAATTATTCTAGTAATTATTTTAGTAATAATTATTTATATAAAGTTGCAGAGGATTGCTTTGAAGAAATAGATTTAAAAAATATTGATGAAAAAGCTCTCCTTCAATTCGAAATTCAAAGCTATCTAATCTATAATTCTGTTTTAAATAACAATAATAATTATCCTCAGATATTGAAAAAAAACATCGAAAATTTTTCAAACGTGGAAATAGAACTTGAAAATTTAAAACCAGGAATAATATTGTATATTCATACAGTAATACTATATCTTACTTCAGTTGAAAAGAATTTTGATTTAGCTAATAAAATATATAATTTATACTTTTTAGAACATGAAAAAATTCCAAATGATAGTTATTTGCTGCAAAGATCTAGATATTTTTTGGGACATTTGATGTCTTTAGAACAAATAATAAATATGTTGGATAATTATTTTGAATTCACTATTAGTGAAAATTATAGCCTTATTGAAAAAAAATTAATAACTCAATTTTCAAGGGTGAATAACTAAAGAATGTTAGAATTACTATTGAAACATAATTAGCAAGATGAATTAAAATTGCCTTTGTAGTAGACATTAAATTCATTTCATTATAATATGTAAAATTTATAGTGGATACCCATTTTATAGTATATGATGATATAATATGACTGTGAATTGTTTGAAAATTTTAATCAGGATGGAGGAAAAATATGAAAAAAGTAATAAAATTATTAGGTTTACTACTTTTATTATCAATAACGTTTGTGGGGTGCAGTAGTTCTGGTGGAGATAGTGATAAAAAGGTTGTTTCTGATGGTAGTAGTGGTAAAAAAGTTGCAGAGGAATTTGTGAAAGGTTTTTATACAGTAGATTCAGAGGAAGTTGCTAAATATGATGAATTATCAAAAGCCCAGGGTACACAATTTGCAAACACTAATGATTCAGATGAGGTAAAAAAATCTGAGGAATATCAAACGTCTATACAATCCCTTGTTGATAAAACTACAAAACCATTAATGACAGAAAAATCATATAAAACTCTTGTTATTAACAGAGAAAATATTATGAATGTAGAAGCTTGTTCAACAAACAATTTTATCATGGAAGTTACTGGTGTCACTTTAACAAAGGATTCCGATGATAATCAACAAAATACAGAAATATATAATTATAAATCTAAGCTAAAATTTACATCCAGTAAAGATAAAAGCGTACAGTCAGACACCGGTGAGGGACAAATAACACTTTCAAAGGAAGGAACGCAATGGAAAGTTTCTACCTTCGTTATAACTGCTAGGCCAAAGTTAGTAGTTGGAAAATAATGCATGATTTAAATGGAGGGAAAATTTAATTAAAGAGAGTGGGATGAGTTTTATGAAATGTCCTTATTGTAATGAGAATGCTATTTCCCCATTTAAAAAATTAACATATGAAAATATTAAGTGTAATTCATGTGGGAAAATAGTACACCTTTCTAACCATTTTTCAAAGCCTTTTATTAATTATTTGAATCAATTATTTCCTTCAATTTAATATTCTCATTAATAAATCTAGCTTCACTTTTTTCTTTTTTAATTATTATAGCCTTCTGTGGACAATTTTGAATACAAGCCAAACAATGTTGACAATTATTTTTGAAAACTGGCTTGTGTTCTACTTTTATATTATCCACAGGGCAGACCTTTTCACATACTTTGCATCCATTACAATTGTTCCCCACAGAAAAATTTTTCTCGAAATTAGTGTTATAATGTTTTTCTAATTGTTTTCTAATAAATTCCATAATATTAGAGCCTTTCTTAATATATTTATTTCCAGCCTCTATATCTTTAATTATTATCATAAGATTTTCCTCTATTTTTTTCTTAGCTTGTCCTTGAATCTGCTTATTCATATCAAAACCAGGCAGGTAGTTGTCAACCATAAGTATTTCTTTAATATAAGAAAATTTGAATCCATTTCTGCTGCCAATTTCTAAAAGGTGTGCTGATGCTGAGCCAGAAAAAGCTCCATAGGTTGCTACTCCAAAAATATATTTACTTTTAATGTTCACCTTATTTAGAAATTCCTCAACAATTTTAGGAACACCACCATTATATATTGGAAATACTATACCTATTTTTTCATCTTCAAAATCTAAACTATTTTCCTTTAGTAACTTAGGAATTGAGTAGTATTCTCCACCAATTTTCTTTGATACATACAAACTATTTCCAGTTGATGTAAAATATAATATTTTCATAATTTTCCCCCTAGATTTTAGCGTTACAATTGTAACGTATCGATTAATATATTATAATACAGTATACAAAACATTGCAACGGTATACATATAAAGTGTTACAAAAGAGGGGATATTGTTTATGATAAATAAGAACTCACAAAATGGGATAACAAAAGAAAGTATTTTTACTGCACTTATGATTTTAATGGAGCAAAAGAATTTTAACGAAATTTCTATTACAGAATTAGCCAAAAAAGCAGGAGTTTCACGGATGGCTTTTTATAGAAACTATAATAAAATGGAAGATATTATTACCAATTATCTTGATGAATTTTTAGAAAACTATGCTAAGCGAATATTAGGTAGTGAGAAAATTGATAACTACGAAAGTGTACGAATTTATTTTGCTTATTTTAGAAAACAGGATAAATTAATAAATAATTTAAATAATTCAAATTTAAATTATTTAATACTTGAAAGATGTACTGGATTTTTTCATGTATTATTCCAGAATAGTGTATGTAAAAAGTCACATTTTCCAGAGAGAGACAGATATACTATTGAATTTTTAGTAGGAGGGCTTTATAAAGTATTAATTGAGTGGGCTAATAGTGGAATGAAGGAGAGTGATGAGGAAATGTCAAAAATTATATGCGATTTAATGAATGAATAATATTAAAAAATTATACGTGTGATTTTTAACCCCTGCACCAAAATCTTAATTTGTAACTAGTATTTAAAATCTGGCAACTACCTTTTAATTGTATCCATACATTTTGATATTTATTAATTTTGAGATATTATGTAGTAAATTATTAAATATATGGGGGCTACGAGTTATGGAAAATTATGAACTTAACAAAAATCTCGCTCAGATGTTAAAGGGCGGAGTTATAATGGATGTAATTAATGCAGAGCAAGCAATCATTGCAGAAAAAGCGGGGGCTTGTGCGGTTATGGCGCTTGAAAGGGTACCATCAGATATAAGAAAAGAAGGCGGCGTGGCAAGAATGTCAGATCCTAAAATGATAAAAGAAATACAGGCAGCTGTTTCAATACCTGTTATGGCAAAGGTTAGGATTGGGCACTTTGTGGAAGCTCAAATACTTGAAAGTCTTAAAGTAGATTATATAGATGAAAGTGAAGTATTAACGCCAGCAGATGAAAGTTTTCATATAAATAAGCGTGAGTTTAAAGTTCCATTTGTATGTGGAGCAAGAAATCTTGGAGAAGCTCTAAGAAGAATTGGCGAGGGCGCTGCAATGATAAGAACAAAAGGTGAGGCTGGAACTGGGAATGTGGTTGAAGCGGTAAGACATATGCGGTGTATGGTTGACGAAATAAAACGAGTTAAAAGCGCTGATGAGCAAGAACTTATGAGTCTTTCTAAAGAATTTTCAGCACCCTATGATTTAATTAAATATGTATGGAAAGAAGGAAAACTTCCAGTTGTAAATTTTGCAGCAGGTGGAATTGCAACGCCAGCAGATGCAGCACTTATGATGCAACTTGGTTCCGAAGGAGTTTTTGTTGGTTCAGGAATATTTAAATCTTCCAATCCTGAGAAAAGAGCAAAAGCAATAGTACTTGCTACAACTTATTATAATGATCCAAAAGTACTTGCGGAAGTATCAGAAGACTTAGGAGAAGCTATGGACAGCCTTGAAATAAAAGATTTAAATGATAAATATTCGGAAAGAGGCTGGTAATATGAAAATAGGTGTCCTTGCTATTCAAGGTGGGGTAGCTGAACATAAACATCATATTGAGGCCTTAGGTCATACCTTTGTCGAAGTTAAGAAAAAAGAACAACTTGAGCATATTGATGGATTAATAATGCCTGGTGGAGAAAGTACGGCAATTGGGAAAATACTTGAAATTACAGGAATGATGCTAACAATTAAAAATAAAATTTTATGGGGTCTCCCAGCATGGGGAACCTGTGCAGGCTTGATTCTTTTAGCAAAAAAAATTGAGAATGAGGATAAAAAGTTTCTAGGAGTCATGGATATAACGGTGATAAGAAATGCCTATGGTAGTCAGATAGATAGTTTTACAAGCTCTGGGATAATAAAAGAAATTTCCAAAATCCCTATTCCATTTGTATTTATAAGGGCACCATATATAACATCGGTAGGTGAAAATGTAAGGGTCTTGCATAAAATAGATGGAAATATAGTGGCGGCAAGGCAGGGGGATATTCTGGCTACTTCATTCCATCCAGAACTTACTGAAAATCTGGAGTTTCATAGATACTTCATCAATATATGCAGAAAAACAAAGCAATGAAAACAAGTGGCAAGCTTGTCACTTGTCACTGTCTCTTAAGTGTCACTGCTTATTAAGGCTTGTCACTTATTTTTGAACAACTTCTTCCATAAATTTATCCAAATACGTTTTATTTGAGAGTTTAGATTGAACTCCTTTTTTTAGTTTGTCTATATTTTCAAAAGATGAAAGGTTTACGCCATACCAATTTTTAAGTGAACTTCTTGAAATTGTGTAGGTAATATCGTTAAAATTTAGATTAAGAGACTCTAGGTTACCAACAAGTACAAAGTTTACAGTGGCGTTGTAAATTATAGCTTGTTCAAGCTTTTTCTGTTCAATACTTGAAGCTTTTACATCGTAGTTGATTTCAACTGCAAATGTTTCAGGATGAATGGAAAAAGATTTTTTTATGTTTGAAAGTGGTAGATTATTATTGATATTTATAATGTTACTATTGTTACCCATGTATTTAGTTTTATATATTAACACATTATTAAAATCTTGAGTAATCGCATCTGTGTCATTTGTAACATTTTCAAGATTATCGTCACTAAACTTAGGAATTAAATATAATTGAAAAAAAGTCATTCCAAGTATGACCGCTATTATTGATATAATAATTACAAATTTTGCTTTTTTCATATTACTAATACCCCATATTTTTAGTTTTACGCCAACTATATTATAATGTATATTCAAGTTCTTGACAATTTATTTTCAAAATTGTTTCTAATGTTTAAGCAGAAGTAACTTTATATATGTTGAATTGAAACTTTCTTTCATCATGTTTTGCCTAGATTAGTAGTATTATGGTATGATTTATTATAGTAACAATATAATAAAACTTGAGAGGAGGAGTTACGTGAATACAGTTTTGCGTAACGCTAATTACTGTGGAAAATGTAAAGTCAGAAGAATTATTTGAAAGAGCAAAAGTCAGCATTCCTGGGGGCGTTAATAGTCCGGTAAGAGCATTTAAGGACATGAATATGGCACCACCATTTATAGTCAGTGCTAGTGGTAGCAAGATTTATGATGAAGATGGAAATGAATATATTGATTATGTTGGTTCCTATGGGCCTATGATCTTAGGTCACAATATTAAACTCGTAGGGGACAAATTGAAAGAACAGATAGATAAATCATTGAGTTACGGAGCACCAACTAGACTTGAAGTTGATATGGCAGAATTAATTAAAGAAATAGTGCCATCTATAGAAATGATAAGGATGGTTAATTCAGGAACAGAAGCAACCATGAGTGCCATAAGGGTTGCAAGAGGTTATACAGGTAGAAACAAGATTGTTAAATTTGCAGGCAACTATCATGGACATGAAGATAGTCTTTTGGTAGAAGCAGGTTCAGGAGCACTTACTCAAGGAGTACCAAGTAGTAGTGGGGTACCCAAAAGTGTTACAAAAAATACTATAGTTGCAGAATATAATAACATGAAATCAGTGAAAAAAATATTCCTTGAATATGGAGATCGTATTGCAGCAGTTATTATGGAGCCGGTTTCAGGGAATATGGGTGTAGTTCCAGCAACTCAAGAATTTATGGATTATGTAAGAAAGATAACTAAGGAATATAAAAGTCTTCTTATTATAGATGAAGTAATGACAGGTTTCAGACTTGCGCTCTCCTGCGCTCAAAGTTTATATAAGGTTGAACCTGATATTACTTGTTTTGGAAAGATAATAGGCGGAGGACTTCCTGTTGGAGCTTATGGTGGTAAAAGAGAAATAATGCAGTGTGTATCACCAGTAGGGCCTGTATATCAAGCGGGAACTCTTTCAGGTAATCCACTTTCAATGACTGCGGGGCTTGTAACGCTGAGATATTTAAAGGATAACCCAAGTGTTTATGCAGAACTTGAAAGAAAAGGAGAAAAACTTCAAAAAGGAATTGAAAAAGCAATAGAAGATTTCAATATAGATGCCACAGTAAATAGAGTTGGCTCCATGATGACGCTTTTCTTTTCAAAAAAGAAGGTCATGAGTTATGAAGATGCTAAAAAATGTGACACAAAAATGTTTGCAAAGTATTTTAAAGCTATGCTTAATTGTGGAGTGTATTTGCCACCAGCTCAATTCGAAACTTTTTTTATATCAAATAGCCATAGCGATAAAGACATAGACAAAACCATTGAATGTGCAAGAACAGCGCTTGAAACAGTGACAAGTTAAGGAAATTTTGACTTAGGGCAAAATAAAAATTTAATTGGGTTTTCTGCTGTGGCAGAAAACCTTCATTAACTTGTCACTTGCCACTATGTGTGAACTATTTCTGCAGCTTTTTCTTATTTTTCACAAATATCAGTACAACATAAATTCCAGCAAAAGCACTTCCTACTGCGGAAAATACAAGGATAAATTTATCATAGAGAACAATGGGATTTTTACTGAAAGCAGAGGTTAAAATTTCTTTTGAAGCTACAGTATAACATGTGTCAATGGAACTAGTATTAATAAATTCTGCTTTATCACTAGGTGTATGAATTTTAGATGTATCATCATCGCAAAAAGTAACAGCATTAATGCCAAGACTTCTAAAAGGGCTATGATCACTGGCATCTTGAAACATTAATTTATATTTTATATGGCTTTCACCGCAGATATTTGACACTTCATTTACTAAAGGTGTATTAGTATTGTCTTTTTTTGCACCCATAATAGAAAGTGGCACTGAACTACTTCCACCTATCATATCAAAATTAAATACTTTACCATCTTTTATTCTTGAATAATAGGTTTTAGCAAAGGTAGAAGAGCCTTTAAAACCATATTCTTCAGCATTAAAACCAGCAAAAATTATATCTCGATCCGGTGTACCAAGAGATTTTATATATTTTGACATCTCTATAACAAAACTTATTCCGGAGGCATTATCCAAAGCTCCTGAATAGATATTTCCAGAGAAATCTTCACCCATGTGATCAAAGTGTGCCGATATGACAATTGGAGGAAGAGATGGATCTCGTCCACTTATATATCCAAGTACATTATTTATCTTTGCTGTGTTTTCTCTGTAAGGTATATAGCAGTCTACATTATTGTCTTTGCTAAGATAATCTTTAATGGATTTAAGTACATCCTTTTTTACAATGATTAACAAAGCTAGTTTGCTATTTGCATCAAAAGAACTTCTAAAAGAAATTTTATCATCTGTTGGAGCATAAAACACACAAATATTATTGCCTGATACTATTTTTATAAAATCATTATTTATATTTGTGGAGGAAGCCTTGGAAAAGCTAATATGATTTTGTTTAAAGGATAAAGTATCTTCTTTAAAGTCTTTATTATATTGAAAACTTTTTATTACTTCTCCACTTTTGTCAAGTATTCTTAGGCAGGGTAGTCCATCAATTTTTTGTGGATATACAACATTAAAATCTTCATAATATGTGGCACTAAGTGGCATTATACCTGAACTTTGAAATTGGGACTTAATATATGTGCTGGCAAGTTCATTTTCTAAAGTTCCAGGCATTCTCCCTTTAAATGCATCTGAGGATAGGTAGGTAATATTACTTTTAACTTGTGCAGAATTGAAGTGATATGTAAAAATAAATTTTTGAATACTGTATGCAAAAAGTAACAATGATAGTATTAAAAATGCAGTTATTATTTTTTTATTCACGATAAAACTCCTAACGGTTTATTATTTCTCTAATCATACTATGCGTAAAAATGATATAATATACTTATATCTAACTCAACTTTTGCAGCTGGGAGAATTAGAAATGTATTTTTAAAGAGTTTTATCAATAATTTTCATGAAAAACTTTATCTAGTATGTCTCTTTATTTTCAATGTGTTAAGCTGGGTATTTAATTATCAGGAGGATTAAAATGACAAATATAAACCAGAGATTAGCTGAGGAGCTAAAAATAAGTGTGAAACAAGTTAATAGTGTGGTAGAGATGCTTGATGAGGGAAGCACTGTACCATTCATAGCTAGGTATAGAAAAGAAAGAACTGGCGGGCTAGATGACACTTTACTTAGAAACCTATATGAAAGGCTTATATATATTAGAAACTTAGATGATAGAAAATTAGCTGTGATTAAATCTATTGAAGAGCAGGGAAAATTAACAGATGAGCTAAAAGAAAGCATTAATAGAGCAGTGATTCTTACAGAGGTGGAAGATTTATATAGACCATACAAGCAAAAAAAGAGAACAAGGGCAATTATTGCTACGGAAAAAGGACTAAAACCATTGGCAGAAACTATTTTTAGCGGGAAATTAGATGAAAATGCTGAATTAAAGGCTAAGGAATTTGTTGATGAAGAAAAAGGTGTGAATTCAATTGAAGAAGCACTGCAAGGTGCTAGAGATGTAATGAGTGAAATAATTTCTGATGAAGCAGAATACAGAAAATGGGTGAGACATTATGCTAAAAAAGAAGGTATTATTGAGACTTCTGGAAAAAGTAATGAGCCAACGCCCTATGAAATGTATTATGATTATAAGGAATCAGTAAGTAAAATTCCTCCTCATAGAATTCTTGCAATAAATAGAGGGGAAAAGGAAAAGATATTATCTGTAAAAATAACTTGCAATAATGATAAAATAATTGACTATTTAAAAACAAAATGTTTAAAAGGTAATCAATATGCAGATGAATTAATAGAGGAAAGCGTTAGGGACTCATTAAAGAGGCTTATTTATCCTTCAATAGAAAGGGAAATTAGATCTGAACTTTCTGAAGTTGGGGAAGATGGTGCAATTAGCATATTTAAAGCTAATTTAAAAGCACTTATGATGCAATCACCTATCAAAGGAAAAGCAGTTTTAGGTTATGATCCAGGGTTTAGAACTGGATGTAAGATAGCAGTGCTTGATGATACAGGAAAGCTTTTAGATACAGCAACAATATATGCAACAGCACCTCAAAATGATGTTGAAGGTTCCATTAAAGTTCTGAAAAAGCTTATTTATAAGCATAATGTAGGGATGATATCACTTGGAAATGGTACTGCAAGTCGTGAATCAGAAGAGATAGTAGCAAGACTTATAAAAGAGGTTAAACAAGAAAAAGGCATGGAACTATATTATGTTATAGTTTCAGAGGCTGGAGCATCTGTATATTCAGCATCTGAGCTTGCAAGCAAAGAGTATCCCGATATAAATGTATCACTAAGAGGAGCAATCTCCATTGGACGAAGACTTCAAGATCCACTTGCAGAGTTTGTTAAGATAGATCCAAAGTCTATAGGAGTAGGTCAATATCAACATGACGTTAATCCTAAAAAAATGGATGAATCTCTAAGTGGTGTAGTGGAAGATTGTGTTAACAATGTTGGAGTTGATTTAAATACAGCAACACCATCATTACTTTCTTATATATCAGGTATTAATGCTAATATTGCGAAAAATATAGTTGAATATAGAGAAGAAAAAGGTAAATTTAGTAGTAGAAAAGAACTTTTAAAGGTGAAAAGGCTTGGACCAAAAGCTTTTGAGCAATGTGCAGGTTTTTTAAGAGTTATGGAAAGCAAGGAAGCACTTGACAATACATCAGTGCATCCTGAATCTTATAAAGCCACAAAAGAGTTTCTGGAGATATTAGGGTATTCCGAAATAGATATAAAAAACGGGAGTATCGTAGATATAGATAATAAAGTTAAATTTATAGGGCTCGACACACTTGCAGATAAGTTATCTATTGGAACACCAACACTTTCAGATATAATTAAAGAAATTAAAAAACCAGGAAGAGATCCAAGAGAAGATATGCCAAAACCAGTACTTAAAACAGGTATAGTTGATATAAATCAGCTAAAACTAGGAATGGTACTTACAGGAACCGTAAGAAACGTTGCAGATTTTGGAGCCTTTGTTGACATTGGAGTTCACCAAGATGGACTTGTGCACATAAGTGAGCTTTCAAACAAATTTGTAAAGCATCCTTTAGACATCGTTAAAGTCGGTGACATTGTTGAAGTTTCAGTTTTAGAAATAGATGAAAAGAGAAATAGAATATCACTTTCAATGAAAAAATAAAAACATTAAATATGTCAACTTATAAACATTTGGCTATTTCGCAAAGGAGAATAAATTTATGAATTACGAGGAACTAACTAAAATATTATTAGAGAACAGTGACGAAAAATACAAAAAATTTAATTCTAGAATTATACCAGATACAGGAAAATCTTATGGGGTAAGACTACCTATTCTAAAAGATATAGCAAAAAAAATAGCACTTGATGAGGATACTGCTTTGCTTCGTAATAAGCTTAATAGTAGTGATGTATACGAAGATAAATTACTTGAAGGATTTATAACTGCATATTCTGAATATGAAGATACTAGACAAATGCTTTGGTATATAAATAGGCATATTAACAGAATGAACAACTGGTCCCTTTGTGATTGTTTTGTTACATCACTTAAAAAATTAGTATTAGCCAATATTGATGTGTTTTATAAATTAGCTAATAAATGTGTAAAATCAAAAAAACCATGGGTAGTAAGATTTGGGCTTATAATATATGTAGAATACTTTAATGAACAAAAATATTTAGAGGAAATGCTTGCTGATATTGAAAATATATCAATCGATCATTATTATGTAAAAATGGGCGAAGCATGGCTTTTAAGTTCACTTTACATTGTAAACAAAGAAAGAGTAGTAGAATTCATAAATGTAACTGCTATTGATAAGTGGACTATTAACAAGGCTTGTCAAAAAATTATAGAATCAACAAGAGTAAGTGCAGAAGACAAAGTATTTGTGAAATCTTTAAAGAGAAAATAAAAATTATTATAGAATAATAAAATTACCATTGATTTTACAGTGAAAATTAATTATAATTAGATTAAAATAAAATAAAGACAATCTTCAGGGCAGGGTGAAAATCCCTACCGGCGGTTATAGCCCGCGGACCAAATTTTGGTATGATTCGGTGAAACTCCGATGCCGACAGTATAGTCTGGATAAAGAAGATAAACACGTGCTTATTGCGTTTATTAGCCCTAACTTTTTTAGTTAGGGCTTTTTTAGACGCCTTTGTGAAACAGTTGAAACTTATATATTAGAAGTAGACTGATGGATTATAAGCATGGGGAATCGCCAAAAATCTTTGGAGAGGTCAAATTTGGAGGAAAATAATGAAAAATTCAAAATTAAATTTTATGACAAAAGTTGCAATGCTAAGTGTAATAGGGTTTCTGCTTATGTTTATTGAAATACCAATACCAATATTTCCAACGTTTTTAAAACTGGACATAAGTGATTTACCAGCACTTATAGGAGCCTTTATATTTGGACCAGTAGCAGGAATTGTAATAGAACTTATAAAAAATATATTACACGGTTTATTTGTAGGTGGCAGTGCATTCATAGGAGAATTTGCAAATTTCGTAGCGGGAGCACTACTTGCCAGCACTGCTGCATTAATATATAGGAGAAAAAAGACAAAAGCTAATGCGGTTTTTGGCTTAATTACTGGGGTTATTGTGATGTCAATAGGTACATGTATAATAGACTATTTTATAGTATTTCCACTTTATGAAACGCTATTACATTTTCCAGAAGTGGCAGTAGTTGCTATGGGATCAAAAATAAATTCTCATATAACTAGTTTTAATTCTTTTCTTGTATTATCAATATTGCCATTCAACATTCTAAAAGGGATAGTTGTCTCAGTTATAACCATGGCAGTGTATAAGAAGGTTTCACCGTTTATTCATAAAGAAGCCGCTGAAGACCAACTACAAAAAGCAGAGTCAAAAATAAGCTGAAAAGAACAGTTCAAAGTGACAAGACAAGTTAATGAAACTTTTCTGCTAGGGCAGAAAAGTAGATAAAAGAACGTACGTAGATTTGATTTACACACAAATCTACGTACGTTTCATAAAAGAAATTATCCTTTTGAAAGCTTGTCGTTTCCTTTTTCGTTAAAAACATCTTTCCAAGTTTTTTCTGCATAGGGTATAAATTCATGTGCACTTTTTGTTATTTTTTCATGGAATATTGGGTCAGTTAGCATTTTTTCTGCACCAAGATCATCAGGTTTGGCTCCAGTTTCTTTACAAACATGACGTATAACCTCAGTATTATCTATCATCATGCAAGGTCGTAACATATTCTTATTATATGGTTGAATGGATCTCAATTTTTTAAAGAATGGATCCCTAAATGCATCAATAAGATGTCTTCCTTTTAAATTAACTGTAGAAAAATGAGAAAATACACATGGTTCAACATCTTCTTTGGAATTAACATGAAAGTAGTACTTTCCTGCAATACACCCTCCAATATATGGTGCATCATTAAAGAAATCAATTGTGAAATATTGTTTTGAGTCTCTTATTTCTCTGCATCTTTTGCCCAGTAAATCTCTTTGCTGCGCTGTGAGCATCATATCAAAATCATTATCATCACCATTTACAGGCATAAATAAAAAGTACCAGCTCATTTTTGAACCTTTTTTAATAAGCATGTCTGTAAATTCATCACTTACGACAGCATTTATGTTAGTTCTTGTCACAGCTGAAGATACACCAAATAAAATTCCTCTTTCATTAAGCAGGTCCATAGCTTTTAAAACTTTTTTATAAGTTCCCTTACCTCTTCTATCATCAGTATCCTTTTCAAAACCTTCAACTGAAAGCATAGGTATGACATTTCCACACTTTTTAAGCCTGTCCGCTATTTTATCAGTTAAAAGAAGTCCGCTGGTAAATGGTGTAAACATCATATCATCATACTTCTCATATATATCAAGCAAATAATCATTAAAAAATGGTTCACCACCAAGAATTATAATATAATAAATTCCAAGTTCTCTTGCTTCTCCTATTATTCTATCAACTTCTTCAGGTGGTATATCATCTTTTTTGCTAAAACTTGAGGCATAACATCCTTTACAATGAAGTGGGCACCTCATAGATGGACTTATTAACATAACAAATGGAATTCCTGTATTTTCTTTATCCAAATATTTTTGCCTTTTTGGCCCTGCGTACCAATTAGCATTAGCAAAAAAATTAGTAAAAAGTTTCTTTAAACATTTTTTATCAGTATTTTTTAAAATATTCTGAATAAAATCATGTTTTGATTTGTCATTCTTATAGTAGTTATAAACAAAGTCAATTTGAGATAGTGCAAACTCATCTTTTGTTAAGAAACGAATAGCACTAAATATCTTATCCATATTTTCCTCGGGATTTTTATCTAGATATCCCACAATCTTGTTTATAACTGTTTGCTTGGCTACTTTTTCCAAGGTATCTTTTAGTTCCATAAATAATTCCTCCCATGTACATAATCTAATTACTTAAAATAATTACTTAAAATGATTAATCTTCTGTATACAATCTAATAATTTATAAAATGATTCCCCCTCTGAATATAATCTAAGAATATATATTCATTTGCTAATTTGTTCATATGCACCAAATAAATATATTAGTATAATTTTATACCCATTTACATCATTATACAATGTTGATTTGAATTGAATATATCATATTTTTTTTGTGCATATGAACAAAAGTATCTATAGTAATCGTATTCGAAGTTACATAGGATCTATTAAATAAAATATATATTTCTAGGTAAACCAGCAATAAATGGACAAACAAATAAATAAATAAATAAATAAATAAATAAATAAATAAAAAGGAGCTGTTGCACTAAGAAATTAGTACAACAGCTCTATTTTCATTTTGTTAAGAGTTTTAATTTATCACTTATATCTGTTCATTCTCATTTCAGCTTTCTTTTCCAAAGTATAAGAGCATCTTCCTTGTTATCACCGTAGTAGCCTTTTCTAATACCTTCAAGGACAAAACCATATTTGTAATAGAGATTTTGTGCAACAGTGTTTGATGCTCTGACTTCAAGAGTTAGAGCTATAATATCTTCTAAAAGACAAGTTGCTATAAGTGATTCCATTATTAGATTTCCAGCTCCCAAACCTCTAAAGTCTGGATGAACAGCAATATTTGTAATGTGACCCTCATCTAAAATAAGCCACATTCCACCATAGCCAATAACTTGATTATCCTTTAGAATTACAACATATCTAGCAAAACTATTGTAGAGCTCTTTTTCCATAGAATCTTTGCTCCAAGGATCATGAAAACTTTTGTTTTCAATACAAAGTATTGAATCTAAATATTTTTTTTCAAATGGGGCTGCTATCAAATCAATCATTTACATCTTTACCGGTCTTTTCTTCATATTCTCTCTCAGCTTGAGATTTTCTGATATATGTCGGTGCACTAGTGAACAAGTCATCAAAATCACCCTTTAATAATTTTTTAAGGCCAAGCTCACCTAAAGCAGCAGCACGTGCTATATTTAAATGAGTCGGTGCCAATTTAACATCCAGAAGAGAGTTTTCAATATTTTCTTTAAAGATGGATATACCATCACCTATAAAAGTTACAGGTTTATTATATTCTTTGATTAAGGCAAAAAGCTCATCTATGGATATAAGTAGGTATTCAGTAAGCTTTTCAAATCTTACACCATTAAAGACGTAAAGAGCTGTATAAACATTTCCTCTAAGTGCATTTAAAATTGGACATATAATTCCATCTGTATAAGCAAGATTATATGCCAAAGCATCTAAGGAAGAAATTCCAACAAAAGGTTTGTTAGTACCTTGGCTTAAACCCTTTATTGTAGACATGCCAATTCTAAGGCCTGTAAAGGAACCTGGACCTTTTGAAACCACAAAACCATCAATGTCATCTATACTTGTATTTACGTTTTTGAGTAAAGTATCTATAATAGTCATCAAAATAACTGAATGTTGTTTTTTATAATTATAAGTAATTTCTCCAAGTAGTTTATCATCTTCAATTACTGCACAAGAGGCTGCTTGCGTAGCTGTATCTATGCTTAAAATCTTCATAGTGTTATCCCCTCTATATAATTGTATCTATCTCCAACGTGGTTTATTACTATTTTTCTAAAATCAATTCCACGACTGGGAAGCTTTTCAATACTAATTGAAATATGCTCATCTGGTATAAGCTCCTCAATATAACTTGACCATTCGATTATACTAACAGCATCGCTAAATATATATTCGTCAAAGCCAATGGCATAGATTTCATCAGGATCATTTACTCTATAAACATCAAAATGATATAGTTTTAATCTACCAGTATATTCATTTACTATGTTAAAGGTAGGACTGGTTATATATTCATCTATTAAAAGTCCTTTTGCAATGCCCTTTGCAAAATGAGTTTTACCAGTACCAAGGTCGCCATTAAGACATATAATATCACCTTTATTCAAAAGAGAACCTAGTTTTGAACCAAGTTCCAATGTCATACTTTCATTGTTAACTATAAATTCCACAAGAATTCACCTCAATAACATTTTATCCTAAAAAACAAAAAAAGAAAAGAAAGTGGCATAATTTTTCAGATAAAACCATTTTCCACTAAAGTTGTTTTCAATTTATTTAAAGCATCGTTACAAATTAACCCATCATCAATCATTCCATCAAGGATAGCAAGAGCTCTATGACTATTTAGTCCACTTCTATATGGCCTGTCCTCAGTAAGCGCTTGATATATATCGCAGACACACATTATCCTACATTCTTCTGAAAGTTTAGGTGCATCTAGTTTTCGTGGATATCCATTACCATTCAATTTCTCATGGTGATTTGAGGCCCAATCGCTTATTTCTCTTATGTCTTCAATTCTATCCAAAATAACTTTTGTAAAATAAACATGAGATTTAATAATAGAAAACTCATCTTCTGTTAAGCTACCGTTCTTATCAAGGATGGAATTTGGGATTGCAAGTTTTCCAATGTCATGAAGGAGGCCAGCAATCTTCATTTGAAGACATTTTTCGTCTGAGTAACCTACATGTTTTGAAACCATATAGGCTAGATCTGCAATACCTCTAGAGTGCTTAGCTGTAAAAGCACTTTTGTTATCTATTATACTTGCCAAAATGTAAGCTATTTTTTCAAATTGAAATAAATCAAGTGAAATGCCAAGTTTAGGAGATATGTTATCTAAAATAAAATCCATAAATGATATATTTTCAATGTCAAACCAAAATATATCTATTTCAGCTATATATAAAAAACCATCTACCAGTTCTTGTGAAAAAATAGAATTGGAATTTGATTTTACCCATTCAATTATACTATTTTTTTGCACATGCGAAGGACTCTTCTCAGAATATAGTAGTTCAACTAAATCTGAAAGTCTTATAAGTTGGCTAACAAAAGGGATTTCATCGCCTTTTAAACCCATAGCACCACTTCCATCAAAATTCTCATGATGAAATAGAATCAAAGGACTAATATTGCTATAAACAGGGAAATCTTTAATTATTTCAGAACCCTTTTTACAATGTTCTATAACAAAAGTATTTGAAATATGACTTTCCTTTAATGAATTCGCAGCTCCAATATCATGCAATAGCGCTGTTATGTACAATTTCTGCATAGTAATTTCGGATAGATTAAAATGTTCTCCTAGTTTTAATGCAATATATGTAGTACGCTTTGAATGATTTAGATAATTATGTTTTGAAAAATTTACGTTTGATATATCTTCAACAATGGTTGCATTTTTTACTGAACTAATTTGTGCTAGATCTAATGCTACTGCCATAGCTCTAATCGTTTTATCTAAATTTATATTCATCATCTTATCCCACCTAAAATATTATGCAATTACATTTTAACATATTTGGGTATAAAGTAAATTACCAATATAAGAATAAATAAAAAATGTTTATGTATGGTGGAAATTAAAGTATAATATATAAAGAACTTTAAATTCAGAGGTGAAAAAATTGAGAAAATCCTTTTTTATAGTATTAATTATAATAGCTGTACTCATAACGGGGTGTAAAAACAATAGAAATATAGACGTAAATGCACAAGGCAGTAAGGAAACATATTCAGTTGGAGTTGGGCTTGATATTATGGTTACAAATAAATACCTTTATACAATGGTAAAGGATATAGCTGGTAGTAACAATAATGTGGATTTTATGTTTAAAGATGAAAGTGAAGAAAAAGATTTTAAATTCACTAATGATAGTATTGCAAATATTGGTAAACAAGATCTATTCATTTATGCCGGAGCTGGTTTTGAAGATTGGTCAGATGCCTTTTTAAATGCAGTAGATAAGAGTAAAGTTGGAATAACTAATGTTTCAAGAGGGGTTAAAACTACCAATTATGAAAACAAGATAGATAAAGATTACGGAAAGAAAAACCCTTATTATTGGATGGATGCAGATAATTACGGAATCATGCTCTTAAATATTAAAAATGCTATAGAGGAAAAAGATCCAAAAAACAATGTTACATACGAAAATAACTTTAAAAATTCAATTAAGGAAGTTGATGACTACATAACCAAATTGAATAATTTATCAAGCAAAATGAAACAATATACATTAGTAACTGATGTGGACAAATTTAATTATATGACAAGTAGTGTGAGTATAAAAAGTATAAAATTTTATAGAAATGACCAAGCTGCAATTTCTTCAGATGATGAGCAAGAAATTCGCAGTGAGCAGGATGACAATAAAAAATTATGCTTCATTTATGACGATGATAACGACCTAAATCAAAATAGAGATATAATTGATAAATATAATATGAAAACTGTAAAGTTAGTGGTTTATGATGGTAATATAAGTTATATTAATATGCTTAAACAAAATATTGCAAGTCTAACAGCCGCAACGAAATAGTATAAGCCTAAGCAGGGAGGCAAAAAATGTTTTTTATAGGAATTATGGGCATCGCCAATAAAGAAAAGAAACTAAGAGTTATCCCTAATTTGATATGTAAAGCCTGTGGAAAACTTACATCATACAGGCTTGTAAAAACGTATAAATATTTTCAACTGTTTTTCATCCCAATTTTCAAGTGGGATGAAAGGTATATGATGATTTCAGAATGTTGTGGAAGTGTATTCCAGCTTGATAAGGTACAAGGAGAAGATTTAGAACATGGAAAAGATTCTATCTTAAATAATTTAAACATGACCATAGTTGAGGATAATTCATGTAAAACTAATATATTATGCTATAACTGTGGGAAATCAGTAGAAGCAAGATTTGAATTTTGTCCTCATTGTGGTAATAAATTAAGATAATCTAAAACCTAAAATAATAAACTATTGCAATTCTTGATTTTTTAAGTTATAATATTAATGTCTTAGGGGTATGGCTCAACGGTAAAGTAGTGGTCTCCAAAACCATTGATTCTAGGTTCGAATCCTAGTACCCCTGCCATAATACTTGGAAACTATTGAGAAAGCTACATTTAAACTGTATGTTAATACAGCTTAAATGTAGCTTTTTTTATGCCTACCTAAATTAATAAAAACAATTACATTCACCTATGATATCTATTTAGCAGTTTATTAACTAATTCTGAAGTTTAGATAAAAAATCATCCAATGATGTACTGATATCTATATCCATACGATCTGCAAGAACAATTAGCCACCAAATGCATTCGCTAAGTTTATGCTCCAGATCATCTACTGTATCCCCGCCTTGGGGCCACCGATTCTGTTGAGCCATAGTCAATCGACCAACTAGCCCAGCATCTGTCAAAAAAGCAAGGGCATCTTCTTCTACCGTCCACTCTTTACCATGATATTGATTTTCTAATTTATGATAATTTTCTCGTATTTTAATGGAACGTTCTATTATATTACTAAAGTTTATATCTTTCATGTATTCCTCATCTCCATATATAAATTTTATTTTTCTTATTAATCTTGAATTTATTTCCATTTACGATTAAACCAATCATATACTCCTATTTTGTAAATTATTATAATTGCTCCTTTCTTTATAATTAAAGAATATCATTTATAACATGACAACACCATGTCATATTATAAATGATTTTAATGTTTTAATTTTAATTGTGAAATATATTATTCAATTATGCTGTATTATTTAGTGCCGATAGCCTATTAGAACATTTAAATTACGAGCAAGCAAGTTATAATATTCTATAAAATTGATTGATTCCAACTTTTTATAAGTTATTTGGGGCAGTTCATCTAATTGAGTTTTTGATAATATCATTCTTGTCTCACAATCATCAAATTTAGCGAAATCTTCTATGTTTTTAATATAATTCTTATTTGCAGGGCAAATAAGTTGACAGCACATACAACCCCTTATTGAGTTATGACACTTTGAGTTTAGCCATTTTGGAAATTCTTCATTGCTTCCATTATGCAGTGTGATACATTTGTCTGTATGTATTATAAATCTGTCATTAGCTATTGCACCTGTGGGGCAATTTTTTAAGCACAAATCGCAGTTTTCACACATGCCCATAGTAGTATATTTATCCCAAGAATCATTTTCGCAGGGCATATCTGATAGGTATACGCCAATCCAATAGAAGCTGCTTTCACCATTTATATAACAAATATTATTCTTACCATTGATCGGTTATTTAATAGAGAACCCACAGAAAAAATTCTGTGGGCTTTTCAAGTATTTTTTTAACAACAAGTAGAACACTTTATTAATAACATTTACCAATTGCCGTCATGAGGCCTGTTATGATAAAAGTGGTGATGATGATGTATTATATAATGCACATTAGAAGGGTAGGGCCAAGGCTGAGGCCAAATTGGCTGAGGACGAATAGGACGAGGTGGATAAGGTAAAGGGCGAACAGGTCTAGGTGAATAGGGTCCTGGTTGTATTGGTCGATTAGAAGAATAATCATAAGTCATTGGGTCATCATTGTTATCTAGTCTGTACGTATCAAATGGGCATGTCAATGATTCATTATCATCATAAATAGGAGAATCTACAGGATCAATGTTGTTGTCAATGGGACTAATATATTTTTCAGTTGAATCATTTTGTTTTTCAGTACTAATGCGCGAAGTATCAGTTTCATTTCTGTTAACCATAATTCCTCCCGAATTTTAATTATCTACATTTTTATTGTATGATTTACCAAGGATAAAGTTACCCATAATAGTGACAAGTTACAATCACGTTACAGCATAAATAATAAGGTGGATAATTAATTTAAATAAAGCTATATTTAAATTATGAACTCTATTATAATTAAGATAAAGCAATGAAATCAATTATTTGGATTTTTATTAAATTATGGGTATGAGAGGTGGAGTGAAATATGGCATTACATCATTACAAGAAAAAGAGGGATGAAGAAGGAATTAAAGATTTGTACACTAATTCAATATCTCAGAGACAGCTTCCTAAAAATCAGCTGCCAGAAAAAATGTCAGATCCTCATGTAATTAAGCAAATGGTGGCGGATGAACTTTTTATGGATGGAAATGCACGTCAAAATTTAGCAACTTTTTGTACTACATACATGGAAGATGAAGTTCGTGAACTTATGGATTTGTCAATTGACAAAAACATGATAGATAAGGATGAGTACCCACAAACTGCTGAAATTGAACAGAGATGTGTTAGTATATTAGCTAATCTATGGCATTCACCAGAAAAAAATGATACCATTGGGTGTTCAACAACTGGATCTAGTGAAGCAGCAATGCTTGGAGGTCTAGCACTTAAATGGCAGTGGAGAAAGCGCCTTGAAGCTGAAGGAAAGCCAACAAATAAGCCTAACTTTGTATGTGGACCAGTACAGATATGTTGGCATAAATTCGCAAGATATTTTGATGTTGAAATTAGAGAAATTCCTATAACAGCTGATGCATTAGGTATGCAGGCCGATCAATTAAAGAATTATTGTGATGAGAATACCATTGGCGTAGTGGTCACTCTAGGTAGTACATTTACTGGCATATATGAGCCAGTTGAGAAGATTGCAAAAGCTTTAGATAGTATTCAAAATGAAACAGGGTGGGATATTCCCATTCATGTAGACGGAGCTAGTGGAGGATTCATAGCCCCATTTATACATAAAGATTTAAAGTGGGATTTTTGTATACCTAGGGTTAAATCAATTAATGCTTCAGGTCATAAATTTGGAATGGCTCCTCTTGGTGTGGGTTGGGTTATTTGGAGAACTGTAGCTGATTTACCAAAGGAGCTGATATTTAATGTTGATTATTTGGGAGGAGAATTACCAACCTTTGCTTTAAATTTCTCAAGACCAGCAGGTCAAATTATCGCTCAATATTATAATTTCTTGCGACTAGGTCGTGAAGGTTATACTGCAATTCAAAAAGATTGTGCTAGTACTGCTCAGTATTTAGGAGAACAACTGAAAACCATAGATTTACTAGAAATATTATATGATGGTCATGGTGGTATACCAACAGTTTGTTATTCACTAAAGGATGAAAAAAAAGCGGGTTTTTCACTTTATGATCTTTCGGATAGGTTAAGAATGCATGGTTGGCAAATAGCATCTTATCCACTTCCAAGTAATCGAGAGAATACCACAGTACAACGTATTTTAATTCGTCATGGCGTTAGTCGCGATATGATATATTTACTACTTCGTGATTTACGTAAGGAATTAGAGTATTTAAAATGTAATCCAGGATTAAACAATTCGGAAAAAATTAGTTTTCACCACTAGGGTAAAAATATATGAATTAAAAAAATAGCGAAAATAATAAGTATTTACAAATAGTATTTAATAAGGACATAGAATTGTCATATATATAGTTTAATATGTAACTATAGTAATTAAAGATTACCCCTTTAAATATAGTATTTAGCACTTAGGTCCCCCCTAAGTGCTATTTTTTAGATTGAAAATTGAAATTTTCGTTAACACTAAAATAAAAGTAGTAAGATATGAAAAAATCTTACTACTTTTATTTTGTTTAGCTAAATATGACCATTAAAATGGAACATATTACATATTTTTTTTCAAAAACTTGATCAAATAACTTAATGTGTAAAAATCACAATCTAGTTCAGCTTCAATTAGATTAAATCCTTTAATTAAAGATTTCTCATCAAAGTTTTCTAATAATATCATTAAGTTTATTATGTTGATGTGACCATCTTTTGTATCAAGAACTCTGGATTTTTTTACATATTTATTCTCCATTACATCTTTAACAGCTGTTTCAAGTTCATCACTAAGTTCTAGTTTTGGCATTTTATCATAAATTTTGATATCGTATTTTTCAGCATCAAAGTTTTTAGCACTGTTCACATCAGTTGATAAAAATATCGTATTTTTGAATTCTGCATCTTTGAAATCTACACCAGCTAAATTAACAGAATCAAAAATAGCATTTTCAAAAATAGCATTTTTGAAATCACTGCCCTTAAGATTTGTTCCAATGAACTCAGCCCATTTGAACGTAGACTGAAAAAAATCACAGGATTTAAAATGTGCACCTCTAAAACTTGTATAATTAAAATTAGAGTTTGAAAAATTACAATTATAGCAATTGCTTCGCTCAAAATTTTTATACATAAAGTTTTTACCTATCTTCTCTATATTGTTGTAAACAAAATTACCCTTAACACTTCGATTAGTAGCCATTTTTAAACCTCCACAGCAAACACACTTATTTGCTTTTTTTATTACTTGAAAAAAACTTCCAACCAATTTTAAGAAGTGGTCAGAAGCTCTCATATTTCATTATAAATATTATACACAATTTCAATAAAAGTCAAGGTTATAGTGGCATTTTATTAACTTGAAACTTGTCAAAAAACTTTGTTTATCAATAAACCTATTAAAAAGGATAAGAAAGATACCCCCAAACTTATAGTCAACATTTCGCCAAATCTTTTTTTGAAATTCAAATCTTTTGCCACTGAAATATAAAAATTAAATAAAAAGATTATTAATATAGCATTTATAATAGTAAATAATAAAGCTATATAAAGGTTAGAGAATAACATGTAGGGCAATAGTAAAATTACCACTGTAAACATATAGGCAAGGCCAGTAATTATAGCAGATACCCTTGCATTTTTTGTTTCACCATCAGCTTTTGAGGAGAGATATTCGGAACCAGCCATAGAAAAAGCTGCTGCAACTCCAGTAATGAAAGCTGTAACTATAACTGTTCTAGAATCATGAATTGCAAAGGTAATACCAGAAAGCATAGCCGTAAGTTCAACTAAGGCATCATTTAACCCAAGAACTATGGAACCAACATAATTAAGTTTTTCCTCATTTATTATTCCAACTAATTCTTTTTCTTGTTGCTGTTCATGTTCTAAAATAATGCCTAAATCTGTTTCCGTTACAATAGACTTTATTAATTCAGTTTCAAGGTTATCCTCACCTTTTTCCATTAGTTTTACTCCAAAGGTAATTCCCAATATTAATGAACATAAATAATAAAATAATTCATAAAGCTTAAATGGTTTTACATCAATATTAGTATAATTTTTCCATATATTATAATCCGCTTTTTCTTGCTCAGAAAGTAGCATTAAGGTTGCTTTATTTTGGGGATTTTTGATTGTTTTACTCAACCTAAAATATACATTTGAATGAGTAAGTTCTATTCTTTGAAGAAATATATGTTTTTTTAGATTCTGATTTTCATGGTAATTCATTAAATTTCCTCCTTAAAGTTTAGAATGGTAGTTTAAATTAAAAATATAGTTAAAAGAGACCAAAAATAAAATAGGACTCATTATTTTATGGAAACTAACAGTACACACCTGCATTTTACCATTAAAAATTTTTATATACAAACATGGTAAAGAGGTTAAAATAAAGAGGAGTTTTAATAAATACCATACTTGACAATGGTGTAATAACAATATAATATATGCATATACATATAAAATGATTGTGAAGAGGAGATTAAAAAAATGAGTCTTATAACTGTAAATGAAGATAAATGTATTAAGTGTGGATTATGTATTAAGGAATGCCCAACATTTGTACTTAAAATGGGACAAAAAGGACCAGAAGCAATTTCAGCAGATTCGTGTATTGCCTGTGGACATTGTACTGCTGTATGCCCAAAAGAGGCTATAGATAATATTAAATCACCTTTGGCTAGTCAAATCAATTCAAAAGATTTTCCTAAATTAGATGCTGCTGAAGCTGAACATTTTTTAAGATCTCGTAGATCCATAAGAACTTATAAAGAGGAATCAGTATCTAAAGAAGAACTCACAAAGTTAGTTAATATTGCGAGACTTGCACCTACTGGTAGCAATGCGCAAGGAGTATCATTTGTAGCAATACTTGACACAAAAGTAGTTAAAGAAGCACTTGAAGAAACTATTAAGTGGATGGAAACTTCTCAGCTTAAAGATAGATTTAAAGGACTTACTAATGCTTACAGAGAATTTGGAGTTGATGGGATTTTCCGTGGGGCACCAAATCTAGTTTTAACAACTGCAGATAAAGACTTCTCAAGAGGAAGAGAAAATTCTATTTTTTCTTTGGCTTATTTAGAGTTATATGCACCTTCTTTAGGACTTGGTTCATGCTGGGCTGGATTATTTGAGGTTTGCGCATTGCTTCCAGATTCACCAATGCTTAAATTGTTCAATATTCCAGAAGGAAAAAGAATAACAGGAGCAGTTATGGTTGGATATCCAAAATACAGTTTTAATAGACTTGTAGATAGAAATCCCTTGGAAGTTACCTTTATTTAATAGAAAACTCTTTAGTAATTATCCAGTACTAAAAATAAAGATGCCATGAAAATAATTTTCATGGCATCTTTATAATTTATATGAACTAATTAAGTATTTTTATATCCCCAGAAGAAGCATCAAGTTTAATTTTATTTTTGTCATTTACTACAATGCCTCGAAGTTTGTGTTCATTCTTCCCAGAAACAGTTACGGGAAAGTCACATGATACATCTCCGGAGCTTGCCTCGGCATTTAAATCAAACTGGGCAGATTTAGGTAGCGTAAGTTCAATTTCGCCAGAGGAAGAATGCACATCTATATTATTATGAAAATCCGCATATTTTATTTTGCAATCCCCAGAAGAACTTTCTGATGTTAAATCGCCACTGAACATATTAATATTAATAGATCCAGAAGATGAATCTAATGCAGTGGTTTTTGTAGTTAATTTATCAGCTTTTAAATCTCCTGAACTACTTGAATACTTAAAGGTATCAGCAGTAAGATCATTTATTGTTAAGCTTCCAGAGCTTAGATTACAATCAAGCTTATTAAAATGATAACCATTAACATTTATGTTTATGTCTCCTGAAGAGGATACTAGCTTAATATTTTTATTATAACCAGATGGAATGTACACATCAAGTTTAAAATTCGAGTTAGAAAATCCAAAAAACATGTGAGGCTCAACCTGCTTTATAACTAAAGTGTTACCAGATTTGTAGCATTGAATTTTAGGACTTTTATAGCTACTACCGGAGGTCACGCCTCCATAAAAGTGAGCTTTAACCTGTGATGTGCTTTCTGGAATTATATTTATATCACTAGAAGAAACATCTACATCAATTTCATCTATACCAGTAAGACTTGAAGTTTTAGAATCATTTACAGTGTGGTTAGGTTTTGTTCCTTTTATCAAATTTGTTCCTGTTTGTAGCATTATCAAAGTTCCAAGACCAAGTGTTACAAACATTATTCCTAAAAGATATATTACTACTTTTTTAACGTTGAATTTTTTTAAAGAATTCATAATTTTTATCACCTACCCTTTATAATTGTTAGATTCCAATTTATATATTTAACAGTTCCTTTATAAAAATACTTACATACATAACACATGCCTATTAAAAACAATAAACCAAGGGCAGTTACTCCAATTCCAAGAAGTATTATTCCCAAAATTGAAATTCCATTTGGCACACCAATATACAGTGGAAAAAAAGGTGATAAAATCGTGACTAGTATAGTTCCTATTCCAGCAATAATAACAGCAATAGCTGAAACAAATAACGCTAGTATGCTTGCAGCTATACCAAGGTATGGTCCCAAGATGAATATAAGATTGAAAAATAATAAACCACAAGTGGCAATTATAGGTACAATAATTGGGTTGTCTTCTTCTGTTTTATTTTTTGACCCATCATTATTTTCTTGTTTGTTTGATGTTCTATATTGATTAGCTATGTTATTTGGATCACCTAGTTCTTTTATTAATTCTTCTTCACTTTTTCCGCTTTCTTCACCTATTCTAAAGTGTTCCTCATAGTCATATAATATTTCTTTTTTATCTTCATCTTTGAAATCACTAAGAGACATTTCTAAAATGTGTAAAAATTCCTTTTTATTCATTTGAACCACCCTCCATCACAATACTATTAACTTCTTTAACATAATCAAACCATTCTTTTAAAAGCTGCTCTTTGGTATTTTTACCAAGCTCTGTTAATTTATAATACTTTCTGGGCGGTCCTTCTTGGGATTCCTGAAGGTATGTTGTAAAATAACCTTCTTGATTAAGTCTCCTAAGTATTGGATAAATAGTACCGTCAGAAATTTCAATGTTTTTTGAAATTTCATTTACTAGCTCATAGCCATAACAGTCTTTTTTATCTAACACAGCTAATACACAAAGTTCAAGAATACCTTTTTTTAATTGTGTGTTCATTTAGTCACACTCCTTGTAAGTTACAATTATTTGTTTATATTTACCATGAATATACTATACCATTTAGTACTGTTTATTACAAGATACCAATCAATATATCTTAGCTTTTTATTTTTTCAAGGTACATTAATAATGTAAAGCAATATATAAGTTATGCAAAAATAAAGCCTTCTTTTATAAGGGTTTGTAGTGAAGATATTGACAAAAAAATGTTATTATCGTAAACTCTTAATAGTGTAAGTACACTAAAATGGAATAAGGTGATAAATTGGATAATAAAATCCATAAAAAACAATCCGCCACATGTAATTGTATTAATTTAAGAAGAGCATCTCAAGCTATTACTGAAGTTTATGATGAAATGCTCTCAGAAAGTGGAATTAAGGTAAGCCAATATTTGTTACTTAATAATATAAACAAACTAGGACCTATAAGTGTGAGTAATTTAGCCTTAGAGATTAGGTTAGACAGGACTACTATTGTAAGAAATATTAAACCACTAGAAGAGAAAGGTTTTATTATAGATATGGCAAACAAGGGTACTCGAAGCCGTCAGCTAAAACTTACGGATAAAGGGTTTGAAGTTTTAGAAAAAGCTACACCACTTTGGCTAGCAGCACAAAATTTTATTGAACAATATTTAGGGAAAGAAGAGATGAACACTTTCACAGTATTACTTTCTAAAATTGAGGCATTGGTGCCTTGATTTTTTTATTATATTGCTGATGCACCTTAGAAATTTTGAAAAAATAACAGGTTAGTATGTCAGTTTAAATTGTTTTAGATACCTTATTATTGACAAATTAACATAATAGTAGTATATATAAAATATATATATTAAGTGCACTTTCGAGGAGAAATATATGAAAATAACCCAAGAAGCTGATTATGGATTAAGAGTTGTACTTTGCCTATCAAAATTGGAGTATGGTGATAGGATGGATGCGGGAACTATGTCAGAACATGATGGAATTCCATTAAGATTTTTATTAAAACTTATAAGAAAACTTATGGATTCAGGAATCATCAAATCCTATAGAGGAGTAAATGGAGGTTATGCTCTAAACAAACTTCCAGAAGAAATTACAGTGAAGGATGTTGTTGAAGCTATTGATGGGCCTATTTCTGTTAACCGTTGTTTAATTGATCCACAATTTTGCAATGCAAAACAGAAAGGACCATGTGAAATTCATAGAGCATTAGCAGGAGTACAGCAAAAACTCTTAAATGAGCTAGAAAAAATAAATTTTCAAAATCTTAAATGTGGGAAATATTAGGAAAATAATTCAAGGAATATAATCTTTATAAGTGATAAAAGCGGGA
Organism: Clostridium akagii DSM 12554; assembly: GCF_000686725.1. GTDB lineage: Bacteria > Bacillota > Clostridia > Clostridiales > Clostridiaceae > Clostridium_I > Clostridium_I akagii. The sequence continues at coordinate 161,029 of NZ_JMLK01000011.1, forward strand.
CAGTGTCCGGCTTTTTTTAGTGCTGACAATATAAGGCATGATCAAAGAAATAACAAGTCAGCATTCTGGTATATTTTGCTTGTTATTTCTTTTCAGATACCTAAAAAACGGTTTGACTTTTATAAATAGTATGTTAATATTTGGTCATACCATAGTTAAACTGGATTAATTCTAAGAAAAATCTAGATGTAAAATAAAATAACTATGGATGGAGGAAAAATGTGGAATAAAACATTACTAACAGCCATTAGATACTACCTACTTCTAATGATTATTATTGGTATTATAATAAATGGCAAATCAATTACTACGGCTATGATAATCTGTATATTTATATACATAATAAATAATCAGTTAAGATTCTTCTCTTTAGATAAAAACTATGAAAAAATAATATCGTTTATAGTGGAAATAATATATATTTTTATAGCATATAATTGGCTTGGAGGATACATTAGTGCATATCTTATATTGGCAGCTATAGATAGCAATATTTTATTTGAAAATCCATGGAAAAGTGTTTTTAATGTAGCAATAATTTTAGAAGCAATTTATTTTTCTGCAAATAAGAGTTTAGAATTCAAATTTATAAACATAGGAATAGTAATAGTTATTATAGCTATATTATATTTTGTAGTAGATGAAAACCATAGAAAGCTTAGAGCACAGGATTTATACGATAAGCTTAGAATCTCCGAGGAAAAGTTAAAAAAGGCTAATAGAGATTTAGAACTTTATGCTAGTTCCATTGAAGAAATTACCCTGCTCAGGGAAAGAAATAGGATATCAAGAGAAATACATGACAGTGTTGGACATGCACTTTCAACCATAGCAATTCAGCTAGGTGCCATTGAAAGAACTGTTGAAAAAAATAGCCATGTTTCAAAACAATTAACAAAAGATCTTAGAAAATTTGTGCAAGAAAGTCTCAATGAAGTTAGAAAAGCAGTGAGAGAAATTAAACCTAAGGATTTTGAAAAATACCAAGGGATTTTCATGATAGAGGAACTTATAAACAACTTCCAAAAGATGGCAGGTATAGATGTGAGATTATCGTTCACTAAAGAAAAATGGTCCTTAAATTCAGATCAAGCTTTTGTAATATATAGAGTAATTCAAGAATTTTTAGTTAATAGTGTAAGGCATGGAAAAGCTACTTCAGTTCAAATAATGATGATATTTAAAGATGAGAAATTATCAGTTTCCTTGAGGGATAACGGTATTGGAGCAGGTACAATAATTGAAGGAATTGGACTTAAGAGCATGCGGCAGCGGGTTAATGAACTGGGAGGAACTTTTTTATATAGTACTAAACTGCAAGATGGATTTTTAGTAAAAATAGATCTAGATAAAAAGGAAAAGCTTAAAATTTATTCTTGGGGGGATAGCAATGAGGAAAATTAAAGTAATGCTAGCTGATGATGAAAAATTAGTTAGAACTGGTTTAAAGATTATACTTGAAACCTATGATGATATTGAAATAACTGCTACTACCTCAAATGGAGAAGAAGCTTTAATGGCTTGTAGAGAAAATGAGCCTGATATTATTCTTATGGACATACGAATGCCAAAGTGTGATGGAGTATTAGGAACTAAACTTATTAAAAAAGAGTTTCCCAAGGTAATGATTTTAATGTTAACTACATTTAATGACGTGGAATATATTCATAATGCATTAAAATATGGAGCTTCAGGCTATATTTTAAAGGATAGTGATTATGATTTGATATATGAGGGGATAAAAGCTTGTTTAAAAGGAAATATTGTTATTCATCCTGAGGTAGTATCAAAAATTATAAGTGAAAACATAAAATATAATAATAAAAATTCTCTAGGTGAAACTAAAATAAAATTCAATCTAAGTTCTAAGGATATAAGTATTATAAAAGAAATAGCAAGGGGACTGTCTAATAAGGAGATAGGAGAAAATCTTTTTCTAACCGAAGGAACTATTAAAAATAATATAAGTTGTATATTGTCAAAGCTGGATCTTAGGGATAGAACTCAACTTACTATTTTTGCATTTAAAAACAATATAGCTGATGAATAGTGACTTAAGTAATTATTATAGTTACTTATGGGCCTATGAATACCCCCTTAAATTTTCTACAATATAATTAGAAAGTTTAAGGGGGTATTTTTGTTGAGCAAAATAAGTGTAAAAAACGTTACAAAGAGATTCTGTGATAAATTGGTTTTAGATAATGTATCCTTTGAAATAAAAGAAGGAGATATATTTGGTTTAATAGGTCCCAATGGAGCCGGTAAATCAACTTTAATAAATATAATGACTGGACTACTTAAAGAAAATAGTGGAGAAGTCGAAATTGGAGGATATTCTATTTCAAAAGATTCATTGAAGGCCAAAGCATTGCTAGGTCTTATACCTCAAGAACTTGCTCTTATGGAACAATTATCAGCCTATGATAACCTTGAGTATTTTGGAGCCTTCTATGGTCTAGGAGGAAGATTATTAAAGGAAAGAATTAAAGAGGCAATGGAAGTTACAGGTCTAAGTGATAGAAAAAAAGAAAAAGTAAAAAAGTTCTCTGGTGGAATGAAAAGAAGATTAAATTTGGCTGTAGCAATAATGCATAGACCCAAAGTGCTTATAATGGACGAACCCACAGTGGGAGTTGACCCTCAATCAAGAAACTGTATTTTTGAATTTGTAAAAAAAATCAACAAAGAAAACAATACAACTATTATATATACATCGCATTATATGGAGGAAGTTGAGCAGCTTTGTAACAATATATTTATTTTGGATGAAGGAAAAGAGGTTGCATCAGGATCTATTTCTGAAATTAAGTCTATGGCAAGTATTCATGGAACCATTAAACTCACTCTAGAAGATTCTAGTGAAGAAGTTATTCTAAAGGTAAAAGAATTATCAGGAGTTAAAGAATGTCTTATTATAGAAGATAAGATTAATATTTTTTTTGACGATTTAAATTTTGATTTACAAGAGTTACTTACACTGATAGCAAAGGAAAACAAAAAAATAAAGAGTTTTAATGTAGAAGAAGCATCCTTAGAGGAAGTTTTCCTGTCACTTACTGGAAAGAAATTGAGGGATTAGAGATGGCTATGATGAGAGTAAAAGCAACTATAAAGGTTACATTTAAGGCTATAATAGCTCAATGGAAAGTAGTATTACTGATGTATGCAATATTTCCTTTGGTATTATCCATAGGAATGGGGTACTTTCAAAGGGATGTTTTTAAACCTGAAACAACTATAGATAAGATTAATATTAGGATTATAGATGAAGATAATAGTAAAGGTTCACAAAATTTTAGAGAATTATTTAAAACTGGAGGTGTGAAAAAACTATTTAATTTAACTGATAAAGGTGAATATGTTTTAACAATACCTAAGGGGTATGAAAGTAGTATAAATAAGCTTAAACAAAGCACCATAAAGGTAGACGAAAAAAAACGTGTTTCTAGAAATAATGAGATAATAATTAAAAGTATTATAAGTCAGTATGGTAAAAGTCTAACAGAAGCAATAACCATATCTAAAAAAATAGAAGCTTTAAATATACAGGATAAACAAAAAATATTTAATGATGTTAGTAGTAAAATAAATAAAGTTTCTTCTGAAACTGCTTTAAAAACCAATCTAATGAAAGGTGAAAAAACATTGACTTCCTTTGAAAACCAAGGTGCATCAATGATGACTTATATGATTTTTATGATGGTAATGGGGTGTGTAGCAGGATACCATTTGGATAAGGAAAATGGATGCTTTAAAAGGTTAAATTCTACACCAATTACAAGAGTAGCATTTTTTAATTTAGATTTATTATTATTTTTTATTGCAAGTTTAATATACGGAGCAGTATATATTTTGTCTTTTGCAATTGCTGGACTTGCGTTTATTGGGGTAAATCCATTAAATTTACTGGCTATATTAATAGGCCAAAGTTTATTAATAACAACTTTATCAGGGATAATTATTGCTTTTTTAAACAAACAGAATTCTAATATTATAATTATAATATTTATGTATATTGAGATTATATTTGGTGGAGCTTTTATCCCTGTAAAGGAAGTAACAAATAAGGTATTTACAATATTATCGAAGATTTCCCCGGGAAATATAGTTTCAGGAGCATATAAAAATTGTATGCTTTTTAACTCTTTTGACAAGATATTGCAATATTTGTTAATGATGTTTATAGTATCTATTGTTTTTTATATAATAAGCATATTAAAAGTTAAAATTAGATGGGAGGAATAAACATGAAATTTATGAGAATGATTTTTGTTAACTGTAAAAAATATTTAAAGAATTATAAAAATATTGTTATTATGTTTATTGTCCCCATATTAGTTGTAGGCATGGTGCAATTTTTTACCAATAATAGTAGTGAGGGGTTAGACGCAAAAGTGGCTATTGTAAACTTAGACAAGGGGAGTTTAGGAAAAGGACTAATAGAAGAACTAGGTGTTAATAGTGTATTTGATAGTAAAGAAAAAGCTATTAAGGAACTTAAAAATTATAATGTAGTAGCTGTATATGTAATTTCAGATAATTTCACTGAAAAAATTCATAAAGGGGTAAAACCAAAAGTCACAGCGTACAAACTTGAACAAGGAAACAGTACGCAGGTATTTGAAGCACAACTAGAAGAAAAGCTTAACAAATTAGTAAAGGTTCAAATTCTAGAAAGTAGTAATATAATAAAGGATAAAAATGAAATAGATAATAATATTATAAGGGTTCAGTATAATTTAAGCCCTGGAGTATTAGATTCTGATGGATTTATGCCTATAGTTCTCATTATGTTTTTTATAGTCACATTTTCTGCCAATATTAGTATTGATTTATTAACCCTAAGAAAAGAGAAAATATTAGAAAGATTTCTATCTACTAATAATAAGGGATACCAAATTATGGGAAGCATTTATATATCTATGGTTATTGTCCAAGTGTTTATGTTTCTAGCATCTTTTATAGTGATGGATGTATTATTTAAATTAGCTTTTCAAAATTTCGGAATTTTGATTTTAAATATCGGGTTAATGAGTATGGTTTCCGTAAGCTTAGGTGTGATGATTATCAGAATTTTTAAAGAGCCAGGAGTTGCATCAATTGTTATAAATATGATATCAATGGCCATGTTTTTCTTATATATTGTAGCTCTAGTAGGGGAAACATCATCAAAGGTTCCTAGAATAATAATTACCCTAAGCAAGTTTACTCCATTTTATTGGGCATTAGGAAGTATAGATAAATCAGTATTATTTCCAAATGTATTTGTATTATTATTACTAGCTTTAGTTTTTTTCAGTGCAGGCAGTATTAGGTATTCAAACTTTGCTAAAAAGATGTAAGAAAACTTTGAACTCTATTTATAGTATAATAAAAGTATCCAATTATATATGTAAAGTGGGGTTTTCACATGTTCAAGATAATGATAGTAGAAGATGATGTGATGATAAAAAATATATTGCAAGAAAATATACTGCGATGGGGCTTTGAGGCAGTAGCGGTTGAAAACTTTAATCAGGTGCTAGGGGAGTTTTCAAAATGCTCGCCACACCTGGTTCTTATGGATATAAATTTGCCATTCTTTGATGGCTTTTATTGGTGTAATAAAATAAGGGAAATATCAAAGGTTCCAATTATATTTGTTTCGTCAAGAGACAATAATATGGATGTAATAATGGCAATTAATATGGGTGGAGATGATTTTATTCAAAAACCATTTTCCCTAGAGATATTAATGGCCAAAATAAAAGCATTGATAAGAAGAACTTATTCATATGCAGATGCAGAAACTAATGTGCTTGAATATAAAAACATTGTTTTAAACATGAAAGATGACAGCGTGTTTTTTAAAGATAAAAGAATAGAACTTAGCAGAAATGAATTCAGCATTTTGTATTTGCTTATGAAAAATAATGGCAATTTAATAAGTCGAGATAAAATTATGAGAAGTCTTTGGGAAGATGAGAGTTTTGTTGACGACAATACACTTACAGTGAATGTGAATAGGCTACGAAAAAAATTGGAGGATATTGAACTTGCCAGTTTAATTAAAACTAAAAAAGGGCAAGGTTATATAATATTATGAAATTCAGAGGCTTTTTAAGGGACAGATTATTTCTAATTCTATTTTATTTTCTATTGCTGTTATTTATTTCTTCCTTAGTATATTTTAATAATGAAGTAAAAATAAACATTCAGAATATAGTTTATATGAATGTTGTAGGTTTTATTATGTTCGTCATATACCTAATTTTTGAGTATTTAAAAAATAAAAAATATTATGAGGACCTTAAATACGGTATAGAGAGCCAAAATCACAATATTATTAACTCTTTGCCAAGGCCTCTAAATAATGAACAAAGTTTATATGAGGAACTTCTTGTAAAAATCAATACAGAATTCAATTTGGAAATTGATAAATTACACGAAGTGAAAAAAGAAAATATAGACTTTATGAATTCTTGGGTTCATGAGATCAAAACTCCTATTTCTGTATGTAGATTAGTTATAGAAAACAGTACGTATAAGTCCAAAGAGGAAACCTTAAGTAGCCTAGAAAATGAAATAGATTATATTGAAAATTATGTTGAGCAGGCGCTATACTATTCACGGCTAGATAGTTTTTCTAAGGACTATTTGATAAATGAAATCAATATAAATAAACTAATTATTAATCTTGTAAAAAAACATGCCAAAGAATTTATAGGGAAAAAAATAAAGATAGAGATGAAGAATTTGGAATTTACCATAGACTCGGATAAAAAGTGGCTTTTTTTTATTATAGATCAAATTTTATCAAATTCTTTAAAATATACAGAGAATAATGGACTTATAAAAATCAGCGGAATATTGATGAATAGCGAAAAACAGCTTATTATTGAAGATAACGGAATTGGGATAAAGGCTGAGGATATTAATAGGGTTTTTGATAAAGGATTTACTGGATATAATGGTAGGGAGAATTTTAAAGCAACAGGTATGGGACTTTATCTATCCAAAAGCCTAGCTACAAAGCTTGGTCACCAAATAACTATAGAATCTAAGCCTTCTGAATTTACTAGAGTAACAGTTCATTTCCCAAAACTTTTAGATTATTATAGCATTGCAAACTAAAAATATGGTTTGTAGTGTTATTTTTTTAGTTTTGAGGCAAAACTTACAACAATGTAAGTTTGTAGCTAGGTTTGTAATGTTATGAAATGGATTCAGTATTAGATTTGTTATAAAATATGGTTATAGTGAAACAAAAGTTTTAAGGAGGAAATATAAATGGGAAATGTATTAGTTGCAAGAAATTTAAAAAAAATATACGGTTCAAGAGGAAATGTTTATACTGCTTTAAGTGATATAAACCTTGAGATAAAAGAAGGGGAGTTTATTGGAATAATGGGACCTTCAGGGGCAGGGAAAACTACATTGTTAAATATTATATCAACTATAGATAAGCCAACTTCAGGGGTAGTAACTATAGGTAAAGAAGATATTGCAAAAATGAACGAAGACAAGCTTGCTTCTTTTAGAAGAGACAAATTGGGTTTTATATTTCAAGATTTTAATTTACTTGATACATTAACCTTAAAAGAAAATGTTGTGCTTCCACTAGCTCTTGCTAAAGTGAATATAAAAGATATTGAAAAACGAGCCAATACTATAGGAAATACATTAGGGATAACGGATATATTTAATAAATATCCCTATGAAGTTTCAGGAGGACAAAAGCAGAGGGCAGCAGCGGCTAGGGCAATTATTACTAAACCAGAACTTATACTAGCTGATGAACCAACAGGAGCCTTGGATTCTAAATCTTCTGCCGAACTACTCCAGGCATTAAGTGATTTAAATGAAAACGAAAAAGCTACAATTATGATGGTAACTCATGATGCTTTTGCTGCAAGTTATTGCAAACGAATAATATTTATAAAAGATGGTTCATTATTTACAGAGATAGTTAAAGGCACAATTTCACGAAAAGAATTTTTTAAAAAGATATTAGATGTATTGTCTGCCTTAGGTGGTAACTTAGATGAAATAACACAATAAAAAGAAAGGAGGAAATGTACGTATGACTTTACTTAATATTACTTTTAGAAATATAAAAAGAAATTTTCATAACTACTTAATATATTTTGTATCCATGGTATTTTGTATAATGATTTTTTATACATTTACATCCATAGAGTACAATAAACAGGTTGCAGAGTTAACGGCTAACTCTATGAGTGTAAGTACGGCTTTTAATGGTGGATCCATTGTTATAGCAGTATTTGTAGCTATGTTTATATGGTATTCAAATTCTTTTTTTACTAAAAAAAGGAAAAAAGAAGTAGCTTTATACTCAATGCTTGGAGTTAAGAAAAGGCAGATAGGAAGAATGCTTTTTTATGAAAATCTAGTTATGGGAGCAGTTGCACTTGTTGCAGGTATACTAATAGGAACTTTATTTTCAAAGCTGTTTGTAATGATTTTAATTCATATTATGACTTTTGATGTAAATGTTAATTTCTCTATATCTTTAAAAGCTATTATTAGCACAATTATAGTGTTTTTAATTATATTTATTATAGCATCATTACATTCTTATACACTAATTTATAGATTTCAGCTTATAGAACTCTTCAAATCAGCCAAGGTGGGACAAAAACAACCTAAAGCTTCAGCAATATTAGCAGTACTTTCAATAATTTTTATTGGAACGGGTTATTATATGGCATTAACATATAAATTTGAAAGTTTGACTAAATTGCCAGTTATATTAGTCATAACAATAATTGGAAATTATATGTTTTTCTCTTCATTTATAGTATTTTTAGTTAAGTTTTCTAAAAAAAACAAAGTTGAATATTTTAGAGGGCTTAATATGATAGGAACTTCTCAACTTTTATATAGAATAAAAGCTAATGGAAGATCCTTAGCAACTATAGCAATACTTTGTGCAACAACTATCACTGCTATGGGGACGGCAGCATCACTTTATTACGCTCAAATAAACAGTATAAATAAATTCACACCTTTTAGTTATGCCTATAAGAGTGAGGGCAAAAGTACGGATGAACAAGTTAAGCAAATCATAAATAAATATCCTAGTAATAAAATGAAAAGTTTTACTAATAGTGAATTTTTGATTTTAGATAGCAAAGGGCCTGATATATCAAAAGTGAAGGCAAATTCATTAGAAAACTCAAAATCATTTGTTATATCAGAAAGCTCAATGAAAAAATTATCAAAAGCAAGGGGAGTGAATTATAATATATCTTTAAAGTCAGATCAAGTTATGTTTTTTATGGTTACTTTTTCTGACAAACTCATGGAGAGTCCTGTTGGCAAAAATATAGAACTTAAGGTAGCAGGAAAAGTGATGCCATTAAAAATAAAAGCTTTTAAAGATGGTCTTTTAACGAATCAGATCACCGAAAATGATTTATATATGCATGATACTGTAGTTGTAACGGATGAAGTTTACAATAAATTATATGATAAAGATAAGGGGCTAAAATACACATTCATAGATATCGAAAATCAAAGGAAAAGCAAAAAACTTACATCAGAAATAAAAAATATTTTAGGTAATAAAGGAACGTTATTATCATATTATGAGTCTTATAGGGGCACTATGACTAGTTTGGGAATTATAATATTTTTAGCTTCATTTATAGGGTTTGTATTTTTAATATGTACTGGAAGCATAATATTCTTTAAGCAGCTCTCTGAGGCCAGTGATGATAAAGAAAGATATGATATTCTAAAAAAAATTGGCGTAAAAAAATCAGAAATACGAGTTTCTATAGCAAAACAAATGGCATTTATATTCGCACTCCCTTTAGTTGTGGGGATAGCACATAGTCTTATTGCATTAACAATTTTACAAAGTATACTTGGTTCAAGTGTAGTATATCCCGTTTTTATAACTGTAGGAGTGTATACTCTGATTTATATAATATATTATTTATTAACGGTTAATTCTTACTGGAAAATAGTAGATGTAAAATAGTAGAGAATAAAAAAAGAGATTTGTCGAAAAATGATTAAAAATTCATTTGAAGAGGCAAGTCTTTTTTTATTTGTAAATATTACATAGCTAATTACAGTTAAGAATACATATTAATGCACGATAATTAATCATAGAGCAAAGAAAAACAAAAAAGTTTAATGGTAATTATAATAAAATAATAATATATATAATATTTTACAAAATAAGGGGAATACATATGATAAAATTATTTAAAAATTTAAAGATATGGATTAAATTAGTTTCATTAGTTGTTTTTCTAGCAATGTTCATAGGAATTGTAGGATTTATAGGAACTAGCAATATGAAAAAAATAGAGGCAAATACATCGCTTTTACATGACTATGATTTAAAGACTATACAACAAGTTAACACTTTAACAGAAAATTATTCTAATATTAGAACAGATTTAATTAAGATGGCTTATAAGGAAAGAAAAGATTCTGGTGAAAATGAAGAGATTGTTAAAGAGATAGATGATCTAACTAAAACAAATGGTTCTTTATTTGCAACAATAAAAAGTAGTAATGAAGGTGTAAGGGCATACAAGAACAAAGCAGATGGTGCTAGCGACAAAAAAATTATAGATGAAATTCAGAAATCATCTAAACTATATTTAGCCACTGGAAAAAAAGTAGTTGAATTTGGAGTAGCAGGAGATTATAAAACAGCAGAAATTAATCTTTCAGGAACATCAAAGGCTAGAGCAGCTTTATTTGAAGGATTAGGTGGACTAAAAAAATCAGCTACTAAAGATGCCGATGGAATCTATGTAACTAATAACATAACCTATAATTTTTCTAAAATGATTATAATATTAGTTACTATATTGGGAGTTTTTTTCTCAATCATATTAGGACTTTTAATAGCCCTCTCTATTTCAAAAGAACTGAAGAAAGTTGTCAATTTCGCTAAAGATTTAGGAAATGGAGATTTAACTAATAACATAGACATTAACACAAAAGATGAGGTTGGAGATCTTGCAAGAGCATTAAATAATGCAAAAGATCATATGAAACTTCTTATATCAGAGATAATGAACGGTTCTGGAGATATTAGTGCAGCTAGTGAAGAGCTATCTGCAACAACTGAAGAAGTTTCTTCAAAAATGGATATGGTTAATGAATCTACTGTACAGGTAAATAAGGGAATTCAAGAGTTAAGTGCTACAACTGAGGAAATTACTGCATCAACTGAAGAAATAGGCGACACAATAATTGATTTGATCAATAGAGCTGATGAAAGTTTTAATTCTGCAATTGAAATTAAAAAAAGAGCCACTGAAATCAAAGAAAAAGCTAAGGAAAACATTGAAAAAGGAAATGTAATATATGAAAAGAGTCGAATAAATATATTAAAGGCTATTGATGATGGAAAAGTAGTTAAGGATGTCACTATAATGGCAGATTCTATTGGGGCAATAGCTGAACAAACAAACTTACTTGCATTAAATGCTGCCATTGAAGCTGCTAGGGCAGGTGAAATGGGTAGAGGCTTTGCAGTAGTCGCAGATGAGGTGAGAAATCTTGCGGAACAATCGTCTCAAGCAGTTACAAATATTCAGAACATGGTAAATAAGATTGAAAGAGCATTTGATAATTTATCAAATAGTGGAAAAGAGGTTTTGGAATACCTTGATACCGGTGTGAAACCAAGTTATGAATTATTGATGACTACAGGTATTCAATATGAGGAAGATGCAGAATTTGTTAATAATATGGCGAGTGGAATATCTACTTCATCAAAACAAATGAAAAAAGTTATAGATGGAGCAAATGCTGCCATAGAAAACCTATCAGCCACAACTAATGAATCTGCAACTAGCACTGAAGATATACTTAATAATATAAATGAAATAACTCATGTTATTTCGGAAGTAGCAAAAGTTGCTCAAAGCCAAGCAGAAACCGCTCAAGTATTAACAGATGTAACTAATAAGTTTAATGTGTAGAAATAAAGATACTAACTATAATTTTTTCAAATGTAATTGTTATTGACAGTGATATTAGCTTATGATATCATTTACATATAAACAGAATAGTTGTTATATGGATTGTTACTGGTAAAGCAGGCTATACCACTTTTTAATAATATTTTATTATTATAGTGTGTGGCCTTTTTTTGTCGAATTATTTTATAATCTTAATGATAAGTGAGGAATACCAATGAAAATAGATAAGATAATCAATAACAATCTAGTACGAGCTTTTGATAATAAAGATAAAGAAGTTCTTGTTATGGGATGTGGTCTTGGTTATCAAAAGAAGCCTGGAGAACCCATTGATGAAAAGAAGATAGAAAAAATCTATAAAATTGAAAATAAGAATATATCTGATAAGTTAATGACTTTACTCTCAGATATTCCATTGGATCATATTCAGGCTTCTAATGAAATTATTTCTTATGCGAAATATTCACTTGGTAAAAAGTTAAATGACAATATTTATATTACCCTTACAGACCATATTAGTTTTGCTATTGAAAGATTAAAACAAAATTTGGGATTTCATAATGCTTTATTATGGGAAACTAAAAGATTTTATAATCATGAATTTTTAATTGGTATGGAAGCTTTGAAAATTATTAAAAAGCGACTAGGAGTAGAGTTGCCAGAAGATGAAGCTGGATTTATTGCATTACACATTGTAAATGCAGAACTGAATTCTACTAACATGGATGAAACACTTTATGTTACTAAACTTATACAAAATATTTTAAGTATTGTAAAATATCATTATAAGATAGATTTAGACGAATATTCACTTAATTATGAAAGATTTATAACTCACCTTAAGTTTTTTGCACAAAGAATGATAAGTGGAGAGGAAATAGAGAGCGATGATGAAAATTTTTGCGAAATGATTAAAAAGCAATATAAAGATACCTACGAATGTACTGAAAAAATTGCAGCTTACGTTTCAAAAGAATTTAAGCATAAATTAACAGAAGAAGAAATGATGTACCTAACAGTGCATATTAGAAGAATTACAAAACAAACATAGGATTGTTACTGGTAAGGCAGGCTATACCTAAGCGTCTATAGATGAGAGCTCATTCTATATATGCTTAGGTATTTTTTATAAATATGAGATTGTTACTGTAAGCAGAAATTGTATTACAGGCTATACTCCATAAAAAAATTATAAAGTGGAGGTAAAAAGTATGGATTATTCAGTAGTAGCAAAAAAGATTTTAGAAAAAGTAGGTGGAGAGGATAATGTTAGTAGTGTGATGCATTGCATGACAAGACTTCGCTTCAACTTAAAAGATGAAGGTTTAGTTAAAGATGAAGATGTGAAAAAAATAAATGGTGTTATGGGTATAATGAAAAAAGGCGGTCAATATCAAATTATAATTGGTAATGACGTGGATAAATGTTATAAAGAATTAGTAAAACTAGGTAACTTTGAAAATTCAAAGGTATCTACTTCAAATAAATCTAAGAAGACAAAACAAAATATTTTCTCAACATTATTAGATGTTATATCAAGTTGTATGGCACCAATCATTCCAGCTATTATGGGTGCAGGTATGCTTAAAGTTGTAGTTGTACTTTTAACTTTAAGCAATGCATTATCAGATAAAAGTCAGACATATACTATTTTATCTACAATAGGTGATGCGGCATTTTATTTTCTTCCGGTACTACTTGCTGTATCAGCTGCTAAAAAGTTTAATACCAACGAATATTTGGCACTAGCAGTAGTTACAGTCATGGTACATCCTAGTTTTATAGCTTTAGTTACGGCAGGCAAGCCAATTTCTTTTATTGGACTTCCAGTTACAGCAGCAACGTATACCTATTCAGTTATTCCAGTTATTATGATTGTTTGGGTAATGTCATATATTGAAAAATTTGCAGATAAAATTACACCATCTTTCTTAAAAAGTTTTTTAAAACCTATGCTTATTTTATTAATTGCTGCTCCTATAGCTTTAATTGTAGTTGGACCAATAGGTGCAATTATTGGAAAAGGTTTGTCTACAGGTATGTATTTAATTTATGCTAAAGCAGGATGGGCAGCTGTTATATTATTATCAGCTTTTATGCCATTCATTGTTATGACAGGTATGCATTGGGCACTAGTTCCAACTACAATAAGCAATTTAGCAAATCCAGGATACGATGGACTTCTTCTTGTTGCAATGCTTGCGTCTAATCTGGCACAAGGAGCAGCATGTATCGCTGTTGGATTAAAAACAAAAAATAAAAAGTTGAAACAAGTAGCAAGTGCTTCAGGTGTTTCAGCAATAATAGCAGGTGTAACAGAACCAGCTATGTATGGAGTTACACTTCGTTTAAAAAGACCAATGATTGCATGTGTTATTGCAGGTGGAGTAGCAGGTATTTACTCAGGAGTTACGGGACTTAAAGCTTATGTATTTGCAACGCCTGCGCTAGCATCAATTGCTCAGTTCATCCCTAAACATGGTGGTTCAAACTTTATTAATGCTCTCATTACAGTGGCGATTTCCGTAGTTGTAGCATTTATAGCAACTTGGATTATTGGATTTGATGATACAATATATGATGAGGAGCAAGATGAGGAACCGGACACAAAAGATGTAGATGAATCACAAGAAAATGGAGAAAATGCAGCATTCATTAACGAAGACAGAGACTCTAAAATAGTTAATTCTTTAATTCTTTCACCAATAGAAGGAAAAGCAGTAGCACTAAGCCAAGTGAATGATGCTACTTTTTCAGAAGAAATCATGGGAAAAGGTGTAGCCATAATACCTTCTAAAGGCAGAGTAGTATCACCAGTAAATGGTGAAGTTACGGCGTTGTTTAATACAAAACATGCAATTGGACTTACATCAGAGGATGGCACAGAAATTTTAATCCATATTGGTTTAGATACAGTAAAATTAGAAGGCAAATATTTTATAGCCCATGTGAAAAAAGATGATAAAGTTAAAGTTGGAGATCTGCTAATAGAATTTGATATAAAAGCTATTGAAAAAGCAGGATATGAAGTTATCACACCAGTAATTGTTACTAATTCAGTTAAATATAAAGATATTGTGTCTATTATTGATAAAAAGGTAGAAGAAAAAGATGAATTGATTAAGGTTATTAAATAAATTCAAAGGAAGCGATGTAAAAATGTCAAAGACTTTTCCAAAAGGATTTTTATGGGGTGGTGCGGTAGCAGCCAATCAATGTGAAGGTGGATACAATGAGGATGGTAAAGGTTTATCAACCCAAGACATTGCACCAAAAGGTATATTTGGACCTCTTACAAAAGAGCCAACAAAAGATAATATGAAATTAATAGGTATAGATTTTTATCATAGATACAAAGAGGATGTTAAATTATTTTCTGAAATGGGATTTAAAACATTTAGAACATCTATTGCTTGGTCTAGAATATTCCCAAATGGTGATGATAAAGCTCCTAATGAGAAAGGCTTACAATTTTATGATGACTTATTTGATGAATGTAGAAAATACGGAATTGAACCACTGGTTACAATCTCTCATTATGAGACTCCTCTTGCCCTATCTAAGAATTATGATGGTTGGGTAAATCGTAAGCTAATAGGATTTTTTGAAAACTATGTGAGAACAATTTTTGCAAGATATAAGGATAAGGTTAAATATTGGCTTACTTTTAATGAAATAAATTCAGTATTACATCAACCATATATGAGTGGTGGTATATTTACTGATAAAGAAAAATTAACTAAGCAGGATTTGTATCAGGCAATTCATCATGAATTAGTAGCCAGTGCACTTGCAGTTAAGATCGGACATGAAATCATGCCAAAGGCCCAGGTTGGATGTATGATTCTTGGTGTTCCAAACTACCCATTGACGCCGAATCCAAGTGATGTGCTTGAAGCTATGAAGCAGGATAGAGAAAATTTGTATTTTGCAGATGTTCAGGTAAGAGGAGTTTATCCTAAATATATGGATAGATACTTTAAATCAAATAATGTTAAAATCCATATGGAGCCAGGAGATGAAGCTATACTTAAAAATACAGTGGATTTTGTTTCATTTAGCTACTATATGAGTTCTTGCGCTACTGTTGACCCAGAAAAAAAGCAAGCTTCAACGGGAAATATAATTTCTGGTGTTGCTAATCCATATCTTCAGGCTTCGGAATGGGGATGGCAAATAGATCCACAGGGATTACGGTATATTCTAAATCTTTTGTATGATAGATATCAAAAGCCACTATTTATTGTTGAAAATGGACTAGGTGCTGTTGATAAACTAGTAGTGGATGAAAATGGCAATAAAACAGTGATTGATGATTATAGAATTAAGTATTTAAATGATCATCTGCTACAAGTAGGTGAAGCAATAGAAGATGGGGTAGAAGTAATGGGATACACTACTTGGGGATGTATTGATCTTGTAAGTGCATCAACTGCAGAACTTAGGAAACGATATGGGTTCATATATGTAGATCGTAATGATGATGGAACAGGCACTTTAAACAGATATAAGAAGAAAAGTTTTAATTGGTATAAAGAAGTAATTGCAAGTAACGGTAAGAACCTAATATAAAATCAATATTTTAAAACATAGAAGCTAATCCCATGAAGAAAATTAATGGGAATTAGCTTCTATGTTTTTTGATTAAAAATCAAGTTTGTAAAACAATTGAATTTTATTTTAGCACAAAATGTAAGAATATAAGTTTTGATGTTGTATTTCATCGATATATGTAATATACTGATGAAAATAGTGGAGGTGTAAAAATATGGGCAATATGATTATGGAAAAGGCCAGAGGGTTTTTTAATAAAATATTACTTCAAGATGACCATATAATATCAAATAAAGATACACTAAAATATTGGAAAAATAGGATTTTTCTAATTATATCTGAAGCTATGATTACCTTTGGTGCTATATTAATGATTTATGGTTCATATATGTTTTACAGCAGTGGAAAAGCAATATATGGAGTAGTTGAAATTATAATATACATTATAATTGTAATAGTTGTCACTCGAAAATCTTTGAGCATAAAATTCCGAAAAATTTTTATTAATTTAGCATTATATTTAATAAGTTTATTATTACTAATTACCACAGGTTTAATGGGTGGTGGTATGATTTGTGTGTTTTTTTCATTGATTCTTGCAGGATGTTTACTGGAAAAAAAAGAAATTTTGAAGTTTTTGACTATTAATATAATAATTTTTATAGGGTTAACTATATTATTAATGAATGGGTATTTTTATGGGACAGAGATGGAAACATACAGAGATGTATGGGTTATTAATGTAGTAACTTCTCAGGCATGTGGAATTGCGTTGCTTTCATTGATGAATACAATATACAGTGGATTAGAAAATCAAACTAGACTCATTAAAAAGTCAAAAAAATTATTTGCGGCAAGTGAGATTAAGCATAAAGCGGTGATAGCCAATATATCTGATGTTATAATAATTATAGATGAAAACGGAATTATTAAATATAATAGTCACAATCTGGAGGAACGGTTAGGAGTTATTTCAAAGGACATTTCTAATAAACTATTATGGGATAGAATTCACCCTGAAGATGCTAAGATTATTAAAGGGAACATTGAAAGTGTTATTAAAACTCCAAAATTGAAAAAAACCATGGAAACTAGGTATATAATGGAAAATGGCCAGATTAAATATATAGAAGTAACAGCCGTTAATTTGATGAAAGATTCTAATATAAAAGGAATATTGATAAATTATCATGATATTACTGAACGGAAAAAGCGAGAAGAGAAAATTTTACACCTAAGTTATCATGATAGTTTAACAGGATTATATAACCGAACATTTTTCCAAAATGAAAAAGAAGGTTTTGATACTGAAACTAATCTACCAATGTCCGTAATTGCGGGAGATATCAATGGATTAAAAATAATAAATGATTCTTTAGGACATGCTCAAGGGGATAAACTTCTAGTGACTATAGCAAAAATATTAGAGGAAAATTGTCGTAAAAGTGATATTATAGCAAGAATTGGTGGAGATGAATTCAATATATTATTGCCTAAAACATCTAGTGAAGTTGCAGATAGAATTATTAAAAAGGTTAAATTAGCATGTGAAGAATATAATAAAAAAAAGGTTGGAGACTTATATCATATAAGTATTTCCTTAGGAGCGGCAACAAAGACCAATATAAACGAATCACTTGATAGTATATTTAAGATTGCTGAAGATCATATGTATAACAGAAAACTTTTAGAAAGTAGAAGTTTTCATAGTTCAATAATATCATCTATGCAAAGTGCATTATTTGCAAAAAGCCAAGAAACGGAAGAACATGCTAAAAGGCTCATAAAACTTTCAAAAGCAATAGGAAATGCCATTGGCCTAACAGATGAACAATTAGATACGTTAGAGCTATTTTGTATGCTACACGATATTGGGAAAATTGGTGTTGATGATCAAATTTTAAATAAACCAGGGAAATTGACTGATTTGGAATGGATTGAGATGAAAAAACATTCTGAAGTTGGTTATAGAATTGCTATGGCATCTCAAGAATTAATGCCTGTTGCAAATTATATTCTTACACATCATGAACGTTTTGATGGAAAAGGTTATCCACAAGGGCTAAGTGGCGAAAACATACCACTGCTTTCACGTATACTTGCCCTTACAGATTCATATGATGCTATGACAGAAGACCGAGCTTATAGAAAAGGAATGTTAAAACAAGATGCAATTAACGAAATAATAAAAAATTCTGGCACTCAGTTTGATCCAGATTTAGCAAAAATATTTATTGATATTTTGATAAATGGAAAACTTGAATAAAATAATTAAACAGAGAATAATTCTTTTATTCGATTATTAGCATTATCACTATAAAGGCCACCATGATAACATATTACTGTTTCTATATCATATTTGGAAAGTTTTTTTAATGATGCCACAGCTTCCTCCATATTATTTGTAAATTGAGGGTTAGGACCGCATAACTTACCCTCAATAACATTTAGAGCATCACCAGTTATCAGAGTTTTGTGTTTTTTTAGATAGAGGGATATATGTCCTGGTGTATGACCTGGAGTAAATATCACCTCTATGCCTCCGCAAAATGGAAGTAGTTGTCCATCTTCAACAGTAATATCTACTTTAGCTGATAAATTAGAAAATATTTTTGTTATCTCATTACGTTTTTCTTCCGGAAGCTTATTTAACATAATTTCTTGCTGCGCAATTCGCTGTGGAGTCATTTTTATAGGTGTTAAATCTCCTTGTATATATGGTTTTTCAACTTCATGTGAAAAAACCTCTACATCTCTGATTGAATTTCTAACTATGGCTGATAGGCTTCCAATATGGTCCATATCTTGGTGAGTAATAATTATTTTGCTTATGCTGTCAAAAGAAACACCTGCTTTTTCTACAGCTTCACGTATTAGTTCTAGCTGACCAGGTAGTCCAGTGTCAACAAGTACAACTTCTGAATCATCCCAAATTAGAGTGGGATGAAAAACTCCAGGATTTCCAAACATGCTACCATGAATCTCAAGCATTTCAAGTCCCTTGGCAATTTTCATATTTATTCCAAAACTCAAATTAGAGTTTCGGTTCACCTCCTATTATCTTTACTATGTTCTATTTTATTATTGAGAATTATATATATAATACAAATATTATTATTTTAAGATTAATATTTTACTATAAGTTTGTCAATGAAATTTCTATTAATTTATCTAATTTCACAATGGACAAGCCAAAAAATACTTATGTTTTCAAATATCCTAATTCCAATGTAACCGTTTCCTTGATTTGCAGAACTAAAACTATAAATACTTTTTAAACTCATTTTATAAAGAAACTTTGGATTAAAATGCAAGAAGCCAATTATGAAAAGCAAAATTAATGCTTAAAAATATCACAATTATTCATTTAGGAGGGGAAAAATGAAAATAAAATTGATGAAAAAATTATGTCTGCTAGGTGTCATTGTCTGTATGTGTTTTGTAAATGTTGGATGTATTAATACATCTAGTAATAATTATGATGTTGATTTTTTTGTTGAAAAGTTTGAAATGCTGGATACTTTTAACCAAATAGCCTCTGATTTTCAAAAACAAACTGGATATAAAGTAAAGGTTGAATCACCTTCAAACCCAGCAACTATAATAAATGATCGTGTTAGAAATGATATTGCTCCAGATATATTTCAAGTTTATCCAGGGCAAACTGCCTACAATATATTTCTTAATGAAGGAAAGCTTAAAGATATTACTGATCTGTCAGCTCTAAATAAAATAGATAAAACAGCTCTAAATATGTATGGAGTTAAGGATAAAAGTGGTAAGGAACACTATTATACAATACCTTTTAGTTTTTCAGCAGAAGCATTTTATTATAATGCTACTTTATTTCATAAGTATGGATATGACAAGCCAGAACTATATGGTAAAACAGAAAAAGATGTTGATAAAAATGGAGACTATTTACCAAAAACTTGGGATGATATGAAAAGATTAGCTGTCAAAGTACTAGCAGATAAAAAAATAGGTGTTAACAACTTATCACTATTTAATTTAAGCGGCTCAGATCCTTATCTAATTCATGGACTACACGAGGCACTTTGGCAACAGGTCTTAGAGGGTACAGCTAATACAAATAAATATTTTCTAAATTCTCCAAAAGGGCAAGTTGGAAAATATGAATTAACAGTGAATGGCAAGAAATTATCTACAATGGAGTCAAATGGATATGATTCAGCTTTTAATAAAGTATCTGATATCCTTACCTTTGTTGCAAATAATTCACAAAATAACTATGGTACAGCTAAAGCAGCGGATGCCATAACTTCTTTAGTTAAAGAACAAGGTCTTATTTTTCCAGCTGGAACTTTTTCTTTGCCATTAATAAGACAGGCAAATCCAAAGGATAGTATAAGGACAATGGCATTTCCCGGGACTACGGCTAATAACCAGACAATAATTTCTACTGCGGATTTATCATTATCTGTGAGTAAAAACCCTAAAAATATGAAAGCAGTAACTGCTTTTTTAGCCTATCTCACAAAATCTAGTGTATACCAAAAATATTATAATGTTGATGGAAATAAAACTACTGTTAAGGGAATTCAAACCGCAGGCAAAACGCCAGAACTTCAGGGTATAACAAATTTGTTTATGGATTCTAAGCATCATGTACCTTGGATTCATCAATATTGGAAACAAGGTGAAACACAAATACAGACGCTTACTATAGATTTTCTAAAAACTAAAAGTAAAAGTAATTTATATAATAGTTTAAATCAGTATTTTGATGTGGAAAAACAGATGTCAAATGAAAATTAGAGGAATTATTGAGGGGGAGAGTAAATGAAGTCAGTTGATGATAATTGGATTGAAAGATTTATAAATAAATATTGGAAATACGTATTTATAGCACCAATGATGATATTGTATTTAGTATTTTTTATGTATCCTATGGTCCAAGGTATCCTTATTAGTTTTACAAGTTGGGACGGAATATCTAAAATAAAACACTTTATATTCTTAAAAAATTATATAAATTTGTTTTCAGATAAAGTATTTTTACAAAGCACATCGTTCACTATAGAACTTGCTGCGATTCTTATATCTTTTGAAGTAGTAATAGGAGTTGGGATTGCGGTTCTTTTGGAGAGAAAAATAAGAGGCAACGGTTTTTTTAGAACAGTCTATTTTTTCCCAGCAGTACTAAGTGGTATAACTGTAAGTTTGATTTTTAGCCAAATATTTCAATATGGAATTCCTCAGATTGGTAATTCGCTAAATATAAACTTCTTAAAGCTAAATCCACTTTCAAACCATACAGGTGCATTTATTGCAATTGCATTTGTAATGCTTTGGCAGGGGGTTGCATTACCAATACTTCTATTTTTGACAGGACTTATGAGCGTTCCAAGGGATGTAATTGAATCAGCTTCAATCGATGGTGCAACTCCCGCTCAAGTGTTTTTCAAAATTAAATTCCCATATTTATTACCATCTCTTAGTCTTGTATTTATTTTAGCTTTAAAATCTGGATTGCTTGCTTTTGATCAGATTATTGCATTAACTTATGGTAGCCTTGGAACACAGTCCATAGGTTTGCTTTTATACAATGATGCAATAAACAGTTTTAGATTTGGCTATGCAAATTCTATGGGAACACTTTTATTTGTTGTTATAATTGTTATTTCAATTATTCAGATTAAAATTTCAAGTAAATATGAGGTGGAGCAATGAAAAACAATAAAAAAAATGTTAAAATCAATGCATTAACTTATATTATATTGATAATTGGTGCTTTATGTTTGATATGTATACCTATATATTTAACTTTAATCGGCTCTTTTAAAACAGGACAGGAGACTATCGCCAATTTTTTTAGTTTTCCCAAACATTTGCTAACTCAAAACTACAAAACTGTTTTCAGCTCAGGCTTTAGTGGATATTTTCTTAATTCCGTAGAAATGACAGTACTTTCTGTGATTCTTATAGTGTTGTTCGTTCCACTTGGTTCTTATGCCATAGTAAGAAATAAGAGTAGTAAATTTTTCAAAGTGATACATTATGTATGTCTTTTAGGATTATTTGTTCCGTTTCAAGTTTTTATGCTTCCACTTACTACAGTAGCTGCCAGGCTACATGCTATGAATAAGCTAGGACTTATATTTATATATGTGGCCCTTGCAGTTCCCCAAACCATGTTTTTGTATATAGGTTATATGAAGGCAAATTTACCAATAGAACTAGAGGAAGCAGCAGCTATTGATGGCTGCGGAAAGTTAAAAACTTATGTAAGTGTGGTATTCCCTCTTCTAAAGCCTATAAATGCAACTATCATAATCTTAAATGCATTGTGGATCTGGAATGATTTTTTATTGCCTTTCCTTATACTTGGAGGAGACAATGCACAGTGGACTATTCCACTATTTCAATATAATTATGTTTCAGCAAATCAGATGAACTATGGACCTATGTTTGCACTTTATATAGCTTCTATGGTGCCTATAATTATTGTTTATATGGTATTCCAAAGAAATATTATTGGAGGAATTACCGCAGGATCAATCAAATAAAATATATTGCTACTGCTCGGTAGAAATTTTAAAGAGAAAGAAGATGGAGATAAATGAAATTTACAAATGGTTATTGGCTAAATAAAGAAGGTTATTCAATGATAAATCCTACTCAAGCCTATGATTGGGATATAACTAATAAGGAAATTACTATTTTTGCACCATACACTAAAATAGAAAACAGAGGTAATACATTAGATGGTGGAATGCTAACAGTAAAGCTATCTTCTCCCCAGGAAGATATAATAAGAGTTAAGATATATCATAATAAAGGTGCGGTTAAAACAGGACCTGAATTTGAAATAAGTGATAAAAAAGTTGATATAGTCACTAAAGTATCACAAGATAAAATAATTGTGTCTACAGGAAATTTGAATGTAGAAATGGAAAAAGAAAATTTCGAAATAAAATTTTTTAATAAAGATAAGAGCCTAACTTCAAGTGGATTAAAGGCAATGGCACACATAACAACAGATAAAGGTGAAAAGTATGTAAAGGATGAGCTTAGCTTAGATGTGGGAGAACTAATATATGGTCTTGGGGAGAGATTTACTCCGTTTGTAAAGAATGGCCAGGTTGTTGACATATGGAATAAGGACGGGGGAACTGGAAGTGAGCAAACCTATAAAAACATTCCATTTTATATTAGTAATAAAGGTTATGGCGTTTTTGTAAATCATCCGGAAAAGGTTTCTTTTGAGATTGCGTCAGAAAAGGTTTCAAGAGTACAATTTTCGGTTGAAGGAGAATGTATAGAATATTTTATAATAAATGGACCAACTATGAAAGAAGTTCTTAAAAAATACACTGATTTAACAGGGAAACCTGCACTTCCACCAGCATGGACATTTGGATTATGGTTATCAACTTCGTTTTTAACAGACTATGACGAAAAAACAGTTAATGGCTTTATTGATGGAATGCAAGAAAGGCATATACCACTTAGTGTATTTCATTTTGATTGTTTTTGGATGAAAGAGTTTGAATGGTGCAATTTCAAATGGGATGAAAGGAAGTTTAAAAATCCTAAGCAAATGATAAGTAGAATAAAGGCGAAGGGTCTAAGGACATGTGTTTGGATAAATCCGTATATAGCGCAGAAATCATTATTGTTTGATGAGGCAGCAGAAAAAGGATATCTATTAAAGAAAACAAATGGAGATGTATGGCAGTGGGATTTGTGGCAGGCAGGTATGGGTATAGTTGATTTCACAAATCCAGATGCTCGCAGTTGGTTTCAATCATATTTAGAAAAACTTATTGATATGGGTATAGATGCTTTTAAAACTGATTTTGGTGAGAGGATACCTTTAGATGTAGTTTATTTTGATGGTTCCGATCCTAAAAAAATGCACAATTTTTATACCTATATTTATAATAAAACTGTATTTGAAATTTTAGAAAAAAAGCTTGGCAAGGAAAATGCAGTAGTATTTGCTAGATCAGCAACGGTGGGAGGACAAAAATTCCCTGTGCATTGGGGTGGAGATTGCATGTCCAGCTATGCATCTATGGCTGAATCTTTAAGAGGTGGATTATCATTAACATTATCAGGATTTGGATTTTGGAGCCATGATATTGGTGGTTTTGAAAATGGAACTACAGCAGATCTTTATAAACGTTGGACACAGCTAGGATTATTATCTTCTCATAGCAGATATCATGGAAGCACGGAATATAAGGTACCGTGGATATTCGATGATGAGGCAGTGGAAGTAACAAGAAAATTTACAACACTTAAGTGCTCCCTTATGCCTTATTTATTTAGAAATGCTTGTGAAACTGCAAAATCCGGTGTACCAATGATGAGGGCAATGGTATTAGAATTTACTGAAGATGAAACTTGTGGGTACTTGGATAGGCAATTTATTCTTGGAGACAGTTTAATGGTGGCACCAATATTTAATGAAACTGGAAATGTTAAATACTATCTGCCAAGTGGTAATTGGACCAATATTTTAACTAATGAAGTGCTACAAGGTGAAAAATGGATCAGTGAAAAATATGATTATATGGCATTACCTTTGATGGCTAGAGAAAATTCAATAATCGCATTTGGCAGCACGGATCAAAAAACAGAATACGATTATACTGAAAAACCAAGTTTTCATTTATTTCAATTAATAGATGGAAAGGTAGCTAAAACTTATGTGCATGACATAAAAGGAAATAAAAAAATTACTATAACAGCATTGAAAAAGAAAAGTATTATTAATATCAAGGTTCAAGGTATTATTGGAGAATACAGTGTGGTACTTAGAAATGTAAGAAATATAAAGAATGTTAACTCAGAAAATATAAAAATTTTAGAACGAGGCATAGAAATAACAACTACTAGTGACATTTTAAATATAGAACTGTAATTTTAAAGGCTTAAATTAAGATTTATTGGAATATAGATGCTATTCAAGTTGATTAATTAACTTGAATAGCATCTATATTATGGTTACAGGCAAATTAATATATGGATTTAAAATACTATAATTTGATAGAATAAATTAGCTATGGAGTTAAAAGTATGCAGATTAATGATATTAATAATACTTTTTAAAGGATAATAATTATGATATAATTATGTACAGTAAACATGTAAATAATAAAAAAATGGGGTAAGATAAGATGATTATTTTAGGACAAGCCCAAATAAACATTGCTTTATCAATTTTATTAATTATTTTATTTGGACATGCTTATTTCAATATGAATAGAAAAAAACAACCAACATGTTATATATGTGGATTATGGCATTAACCTTGCTTTGTTTAATATTGGAAATATTTAGTGTGATGTTAAATAATTCAAATTTAAAGCAATTTATGCTATTAAATAGGTTAGTGAATATCATTGGGTTTATAGTAGCACCAAGTATTTTATATGTTGGATATTTATTTAGTAAAGAATGGGTGAATATGTATCACAAGGAAAAGATAAAAATGAATTATATACTTCTACTTCCATTATTAATTAATGCTCTAGGAGCCTTAGCAAGCTACAATAAAAATGTGATTTTTTATATAACTAGTAATAATTTATATGAGAGAGGACACTTGTTTTTTATTTTACCATGTGTGAGTTACATATATTTTATATATAATTTATATTTCATTTATAGGCATCGTAAAAAATTTACGTCCTGGGAATATATTTTATTTAGTTCGTTTTATATTGTACCTGCCCTAGGTTCTATCGTTCAGTTAATATATCCTAATTATTTAGTTATATGGAATAGTGCAGCAATAATTATTGTATTCACTTATATTTTCATACTAAATGACCAGTCCCATAAAGATAGCTTGACAGGATTAGAAAATCGCTTATCCTATGACCATTATGTTGAGAATATAGACGCTAAAATGGTTAATAAACTTTTTTTCATTTACATAGACATAGATGATTTTAAGATAATTAACGACAAGTATGGACATCATGAGGGCGATGAGGGCGATGAGGCAATTAAGGCATTTGCAGATTTATTGGCTCAAAGCTTTGTACTAAGGAAAAAAAAGCTTATACGCCTGGGCGGAGATGAGTTCTTAATTATAATAGAAGAAAAACAACAGGAAAAAATTGTATTTTACATAGAAAATTTAATTAGAAATGTTAATAATTATAATGATATAGAAAAAAAATCATACAAACTTAAATTTAGTTATGGTATGGCAGGTTTTACAAGTGAGCACGAAAATATTTATCAACTTTTTGAACATGCAGATCAATTAATGTATGAGCAAAAGCAAAGTAAAATAGCATCTGGAGCGATGAATTAAAATGAGCTCTATAAAATAAATTGAATTTTAAGTAAAGGAATGGTGATTATATGTCATATCATATGGAGCGAGATTCCATGGGAGAAATCAAAGTAGAGTCAGACAAGCTTTGGGGTGCACAAACTCAGAGAAGTCTTGAAAACTTTAAAATCGGCACAGAAAAAATGCCCTTGGAAATAATAAGAGCTTTTGCAATATTAAAAAATGCCGCTGCTTTAACCAACATGGAGCTTGGATTATTAAGTAAAGAAA
Organism: Clostridium akagii DSM 12554; assembly: GCF_000686725.1. Taxonomy (GTDB): domain Bacteria; phylum Bacillota; class Clostridia; order Clostridiales; family Clostridiaceae; genus Clostridium_I; species Clostridium_I akagii. Next base: position 188,092 of record NZ_JMLK01000011.1, read on the forward strand.
TTGGAACAGCAATAATTACTGTTTGTGAGGAGATACTTGATAATAAGTTAAATAACCAGTTTCCCCTTGCAGTTTGGCAAACGGGTAGTGGTACTCAATCTAATATGAATGTAAATGAGGTTATTGCTAACCGTGCAAATCAGATTCTGGGTGAAAATCTAGTACATCCTAATGATCATGTAAATAAGGCACAGAGTTCTAATGATACATTTCCTACGGCTATGCATATAGCAACAATAATGGAAATCGAAGAAAAATTGCTACCAGCTATTAATAAACTTGAGATGACGTTTAGAGATTTATCAAAACAGTATGATCAGGTTATTAAAATTGGTAGAACACATCTACAGGATGCAACCCCAATCACCCTGGGTCAGGAAATTAGTGGATGGTATGCTATGTTAGAAAAAACAAAAGCAATGATAAGTTCAAGTATGGAAGAAGTTAGAGAAATTGCTCTTGGTGGAACAGCAGTTGGTACAGGACTCAATACTCATCCGAAATTTGCGGAACTTGTTGCGAAAAATATTAGCCAGCTTACGGGGAAAAAATTTATCACTGCTACTAATAAATTCCACGCTCTTACTAGCAAAGATGGATTAGTATATACCCATGGCGCTATAAAAGCACTTGCGGCAGATATGCTAAAAGTTGCAAATGATGTTCGCTTACTGGCAAGTGGACCACGATGTGGCATTGGTGAAATTAATATACCGGAAAATGAACCTGGAAGTTCCATTATGCCTGGAAAGGTAAATCCTACACAATGTGAGGCAATGACCATGGTATGTTGTCAGGTCATGGCAAATGATGTGGCAATAAGTTTTGCTGCATCTCAAGGCAATTTTCAGCTAAATGTGTATATGCCGGTAATTATTTATAACATGTTACAATCCATAAGATTGATTTCTGATGCGCTTAACTCGTTCAACGATAACTGTGCAGTGGGCATAACCCCAAATTATGAAAAAATAGAGCATAACTTAGAAACATCTCTTATGCTTGTCACAGCGCTTACTCCTCATATCGGATATGATAAAGCTGCGCAGATTGCTAAATCTGCTCATAAAAATGGTAAAACCCTAAAACAAGCAGCAGTAGAACTTGGAATTCTTACTGAAGAAAAATATGATGAGTTAATGGATTTTAGTAGTATGCTGCATCCATCACTTTAGTCATGCTCAAAAAGAAAAAAGCTAAGTCCATAAATGGTGATTTATGTGGACTTAGCTTTTTAATTTTGTTCGTTGTAAAACAATTATTTCACAGAAGAAGTTAAGCTTTTCAAATCTTTTATAAATCTATCTACATAATATTCTTTAGTTGCCCAGGAGGTAACAAGTCTTATAACAGAATATTCTTCATCAATACTTGACCATATGCTGAATGAATATCTTTCACTTAATTTACTAATTAAACTATTTGAAAATATTGGGAATATTTGATTCGTAGTGGAATTAATCATTAATTTATATCCTAGGTTTTCTATATTTTCACTTAGTTTATTTGCCATTTTATTAGCATGATATGCTAAATCAAAAAACAAATTATCTTTAAATAACTCTAAAAATTGAATTCCTAGTACTCGGCCTTTAGCAAGCATGGCACCTTTTTGTTTTATATTAAATCTGAAATTTTCATTTATTTTATCATCATTTATTACTATAGCTTCTCCAAGGAGAGCCCCATTTTTAGTTCCACCAATATAAAAAACATCAACAAGTCTTGATAATTCTTTTAAAGATAAATCATTGTCCTTAGCGCATAAACCTGATCCAAGGCGAGCTCCATCTAAAAACAGGAGCAAATTATTAGCCTTGCAAAATGATGAAAGTTCTTCAAGCTCTGATTTTTTATATATGCTACCAATCTCCGTGGAGTTTGATATATATACTAGTCTTGGCTTAACCATATGTTCATCAGTATGTATATCCAGTATCCCTTTTACATCTTTTGCGGTTAGTTTTCCATCTTTACTAGCTATAGCATTAACTTTATGCCCTGTTGCTTCAATAGCACCAGTTTCATGAATATTGATATGCCCTGTATCTGCTGCTATTACGGATTCATATGGTTGTAATATGGATGATATTACAATTAAATTGGCTTGTGTGCCACCTGAAACAAAATGTATATGGGCATTAGGATTGTATAGTTTCTTTTTTATAAGCTTAGCAGCTTCTAAGCAATAATAATCCTCACCATACCCATCTTGTTGCTCTAAATTAGTATCAAATAATGCATTTAAAATGTTACTATGTGCGCCTTCACTATAATCATTTTTAAAACTGTACGAAATATCATTCGGTGAATCTTGCATATTATCATTCATGATTTAATTCCTCCTATTCTTATATAGCTAATTATAGACATAATTGTCCTAAATAAAAACTATAACTTGTTATTTCGAATATTTACAGAATAGTACAATAATTATTTATAATATTAATTAATAATAGCTATTGACAAAGCGCAGCAGACTTAGTATAATAAAGACACACAAAGAAGATAATCTTTCTTCACAGTGTAAGCTTAAATCTATAGAAAGAAAGGATGTGGCCTAAAAATTAAAATTATAAAGAAACATTTTAATTTACATGAAAGTGTGGTGGTTGCATCAATCAAAACAATAGCTGGCAAAAGAAATACAAACTAACCGTACTAAATTAACCCTCAAGAGTTGGAATGAAATTATCACAACTACATTGTTTATTAACGGGAATTGGTAAGGAGAATGGTATTGATTAAAAACTTAATAAAATATAGAAGCTAACCCATACTAATTAATTGATGGGAATTAGCTTCTATATTTTTTGATTATTTTAAGCTTGTACAAAGACTACTTGCTGCTTCTTTAATAGTATTTAATTTGTAGTCTCTAGTTTTTTGGGTTATAGAGATGAAATCATGTTTTATTGCTCTTAAATGGGTAACAAATTTGTTCATAGTGTCTAAACAAGAGACGGTTCCATTACCGGTACCACCAGCAGCTGCAACAGATATTATAGGTTTTCCAGCTAAAATATTTGTGTCACCACTAAATGCCTCACAGCGTCTTAATCTATCTAAAAAATTTTTTGCACTTTCACTAAGGTCACCCCAATAAACAGGAGAGATTATGATTAAACCATCCGAATCTTTTAGGGAAGCATGGACTTCTTGAAAATCATCTTTTACTTGACAAATATGATCACTTATACAAGTTCCCCATCCATTATCACAAGCATTGCAAGAAGGTATGTTTAAGTCATTTAAAGAAATCAATGATACTTCTGCACCACTTAAAATAGCTCCATCTTTTGCATGTTTCCCACAGGCAGCGGTCAACCCATCCTTATTTGGACTTGAAGTTATTATTGTAATTTTCATAGTTAATTCCTCCTATTAATTTATACCTAATTATAACGCTGATTAGGATATATAAAAACTAAAACTTGATTAATTATATACAATATATCTGAATTTTGAGTGTTATCATAATAATCAAATAATTATTCATATTATTAATTAATAATAATTGTTGACAAATGCAATAGTAGTTAGTATAATAAAGACACACAAAGAAGAAGTTCTTCTCTCAGAGTGTAATAAGAAATCAAAAATAAGAAAGGGTGTGGCCCTAAGATCAAATATTTAATGAAACATTTGAATGTAACTGAAAGTGGGGTGATTCCACCAACAACAAAATATGGAGTAAAAAATACAAACTAACCGTACTAGATTAACCCTCAAGAGTTGATGTTAAATTACACAACTATATTATTTATTAACGGGAATTGGTAAGGAGAATGTAAGTGGATAAAAATTTAATAAAAGGTAGAAGCTGAGCCCATAAGGATTTATTAATGGGAAATTAGCTTCTATCTTTATTTTGGCTATAATATAATTTAGGATTAACTATTTAAATGCATCTCTAACTATGGACCAAGGCTCATTAAACTCTAAATTATTACTAGTGCGAAGAGTTGGGTCAACGTCAAACAAAGACTCATAAATTTATATATTGATATGAGATATTATATATGGTATAGTAATTATTGTAAATTAAATAATGTCTTTAATATGAAAAAGGAGATTTTTATGAGTGTGGTTGTTCTTAACTAACTAAGTAATTGAATATGTAAGTCTTTAAGGATCTAAAAAAATCTGCTTTACAGTAGGTTATTTTGTCATGGATTTTTTAGAGAACTTATAGCTTAGATAGGAACACGGATACACTATCCTTTTCATTATTAAGGTTAATGCCGTGCATTTGCACGGTATTTTTTTACCTAAAATTACTGTATTGTGATTATTAAATGCTATAAATAGCTTTAGTGAAATATCATAATAATCAGTAATTATGTTTAGAAACTTTTAGTAGGGAATACTATAGCTCCTTGGATAATTTTAGGCATATTAATGGGATTTGAGACTGTAAGTGAAGTTGTGTTCACTTACAGTCTTTTTCTTTTACACAAAAAATTCAAAAAGTAGAGTGGAGGAGTAAAAATTGAATAATAGAACTATGGAATTATTAGAATACCCTAAGATAAAAGAAATACTAAAAAGTTATGCTATATCTGATTTGGGCAGGGACATGGCTGAAAGGCTAGAGCCATATGTTGATATCAATCTTATTGAAAAGTATATGAATGAAACTTCAGAGGCAAGAGCTATAGTGAATATAAGTTCAAGTATTCCTATTCATAGCTTACGAGGAATTGAAAATGTGAAACAAAAGCTGGGAAAAGATATTATCTTATCTCCAGGCGAATTGGATATTATAGCTGGGCTTCTAAGGGATGCTAAAAAGTTAAAAAAATTTATGGAGGATAAAGAATATGCAGCACCTGTTATAAGCCAATACGCGCAATCAATTTATGAACTTAATGATTTAAGAGAAGAAATTCAAAGATGTATCTTATATGGAAGAGTTGATGATAGGGCTAGTTCAAAGCTTTTCAAGCTAAGAAAAAAGATAGTAATTTTAGAAGATAGAATAAAGAGTAAATTAGACAATGTTCTTAAAAATGAAAGGTATAAAAGCTATATTCAAGATGCTATAGTCAGTGAGCGAAATGGAAGATATGTAATTCCAATAAAAAGCGAATACAAAAAAAATATTGTTGGTGATATTCACGATAAATCTAGCAGTGGGTCCACAGTGTTTATTGAGCCAGAGGAGGTTAAAAAAGCACAGAATGAGCTTAATATATGGAGAATAGAAGAGGAAAAAGAAGTTTATATCATATTGTCCACATTAACTAATATAGTCGAAGGCTACAATAGAGAAATGTCTATAAACATAGAGACTATGGCATATTATGATTTTATTTTTGCTAAAGGTAAATACAGTAAAGCTATGGATGCTAGAGGTGTAAAACTAAATACTAAAAATTATATTAATATTAAACAGGGCAAACACCCTCTTGTTGGTAAGTCTGCAGTACCATTAGATTTTGTAGTGGGAGAGGACTATAGAGCAGTGGTTATAACAGGTCCAAATACAGGAGGAAAAACAGTAGCACTAAAAACAGTTGGACTCCTAACGATGATGGTGCAATCAGGACTTAATGTACCCGTTGGTGAAAATAGCGAATTTGCAGTGTTTGCAGATATTTTAGCTGATATTGGCGATGGGCAAAGCATAGAGCAAAGTTTAAGTACTTTCTCATCTCATATAAAAAATATAGTAAGTATTTTAGGTTGCGCAGATAAGTATACTTTAGTTATTATAGATGAGATTGGATCAGGCACAGATCCTGGGGAAGGCATGGGACTCGCAGTATCTGTCCTTGAAGAAATTTATGCTAAGGGGTCAATAATGCTCGCAACTACTCATTACAGTGAGATTAAGGATTTTGCTAAAAATCATGAAGGGTTTATAAATGGTTCCATGGAATTTGATATTAATACTCTAAAACCCTTATATAAATTAAATATAGGTAAGGCAGGGGAAAGCAATGCATTTTTAATTGCACTAAGACTTGGTATGGATAATAAAATTATTGAAAGGGCACATGAAATAACTTATAAGGAGAAAAAAGATTATTCAAAATATAAGTGGGAGAAAAATGAAGTGATACTTCAGCCACTAGAAGCTACTCAGATTCATGAGGAGCAAATTGAAAAGCTTAAAAAAGCAGAAATAAAAAATAACAAAGGCGAAAAACAAAAAACAGAGCTCAAATTTAAATTAGGAGATTGCGTATATATAAGCTTTATGGGTAGAACTGGTATAATATGTGAACTCCAGAATTCTAAAGGTGAATATGGAGTAATGGTAATGAAGAAAAAGCTTAAAATTAATCAAAAGAGACTTTCACTTTATATACAAAATAATGAACTGTATCCTGAAGACTACGACTTTGATATTGTTTTTGATACTAAGGAGAATAGAAAAAACAAGAAAATTTTAAGCAAAGGACATGTAGATGGAGTAAAAGTAATTGTAAAGAAAGGTGATGAATTGGAATAGCAGCTAACCTAAAAGTTACTGCCATTCCATCCCCAATGGGATACTTCTTCATACTTAATATATATATTCTCAGGGCTGATTTTTAACTCTAGATTCAAAATATCAGTAATAGCTTCTGTCATTTTTTCATAAGCAGCGTTGTCTGCTTTCCCGAATAGCTTTACTTCTACAAAAGCTATTCCTTGTTTGTTTGTTCCTTTAAAATAAAGATTTTTTTGGTCTTCAAAAGAAACCATAAGCCATTTTTCTGACTTTCCAGGGATAAGTTCGATTGCTTTTCCAAACTTACTTTTTAGAATTTCTTCTTTTTGTTTTGATATTTTTATATTTACCTTTGTTTGAATAAATGGCATATTTATTGCCTCCAATATTGTATTAACTTTAGTGGTCACTAAATATATTTTAACACTTTAGAACTCTCATATCAATTTCAGATATACAAGTTTTTCTGCTAGGAATTTTTTATTGTAAAATATATACCCAGATCTATTTACACAAAGTGGTACGACTTTATGTGATAATATTACATAAAGTGGGTTGACTTTTGCAAATAACATGCCATTATTTAGGTATGATATAAATGATTTAGAAAAATTGATTTTGATAAGTTAATTAAAGAAGGACGTGGAACGTACGTTAACGCTGAATATAAAGCTTTGATTAAGATTCAAAATGTGACTCTTTACTTTAGGGAGAAGCATCAGGTAAGACATATATTTTGACAATAACGATCTTAGTTCAAATGCAGATTCAGATTCAGAGGATATTATTAGGTGGCTAGAGTTTATAAATGTATCACAAGCAAAATTAAAATGGCAATTACAGCAATTTATACAATTATTAAAGCTACTAGAAAAGAGACAAGCAATAAAATCCATTGATATTGTAATTGATAGTCTTCCTGAAGGAAGACAGTTTTCAAAATCAGATGATTGAATATCAAGACGTAAATAAGTGATTGGAAAAATTATCATGGTGGGTGGTAGGGAGAATTGTTTGATTGAGGTGGATAGAGAGGATAAGGCGTTGCCAATGTTAATAATAAAAGCAAATAAATTGATGAAATGGAAAAGAATTTGTAGTATACTGATAATGGGGTTAATTAGAGAAAGTGGTAAACAGAGTAATAATTATCAAAGCTTTTATAAAAATATACCTAATCCAAAAACAAGAAGAAAAGAAATGTTTTTCCACAAAGTGATAAAAACAAATAAATGAGGGATTGAAATTTAAAAAATACAATTTGTTCATAAATCACTCATGAAAAACAAATTAGACTAGCTAGCGTGGCAATTATATTAGCTGGAGTATATGTATCTAATAAATAAATATAGATAGTAAATAAGTTAGGAAAGCCAACCATTGCAGTAGAATATTGGGCTTCTGAACATACATCTATTATAATGGCGATAAAATTGTGAAATTGCAATCAGGCTCAATTATATCGGCTAGTAATGACTTTGGTTAGGGAGGGAAAATCATATGAGAAAAGCTTTAGTTGTGGGATTTAATAATTATAAAGGTTGTGAATTGCATGGTTGCATAAATGATGCTCATAAAATAGCAGCATTATTAGAGAAAAATGAAAATGGATCTCCTAATTTTGAAGTTAAATTAATTACAGATGAAAATAAACAAATTACTCAAGGGGAATTAAGGGGTCATATAACTGACTTATTTAGTGGTACTTGTGATATGGCAGTATTATATTTTTCCGGTCATGGAACAATTTCATCAAGTGGAGGTTCTATAGTTACACCTGATTTTACGAAACATAATTTAGGTATTGGAATGAATGAAATCTTAAATCTTGCAAATGCATCAAATTTAAGAGACAAAGTGATTATTTTAGATTGCTGTCACTCAGGTGATTTTGGAAATCCACTTGGAGAAAGTTCGGATTTATGTATGTTAACAGATGGAGTTACAATACTTACGGCTAGTAAGAAAGATGAAAGTTCAGTTGAGGTAAATGGTGCAGGAATATTTACGACTCTTCTTGTAGATGCACTTAATGGTGGTGCAGCTGATTTAATAGGACATGTAACTTCTGGTAAAATTTATTCTTACATTGATGAAGCACTAGGTGCATGGAATCAAAGGCCGGTTTTTAAAACAAATGTTTCAAGATTTTCAAGTATAAGGGAAGCAAAACCTCCAATTAATGTTAATATTTTAAGAAATTTAACTAAGTACTTTCACAGTATTACTGATCTTTACATTCTAGATCCAACATATGAATTCACATCACCATCAAAAAATGATGATAATGTAGTAATTTTTAAGGAATTACAAAAATTGGTAGCTGTTGGCGTTATAGTTCCAGTTGATGAAGAGCATATGTATTTTGCGGCAATGAATAGTAAAGCTTGCAAATTAACATCAATAGGATATCACTATTGGAAACTTGCTAAAGAGGGAAAAATATAATCAAGTAGCTATATAGAGAAAGGGGTAACAGTAATGAAAGTATTTATATCTCATAAGAAAGAAGATGAATTGGTAGCATTAGATGTATTTTTAAATTTAAAAGAATTAAAGGTAGATGCATACTTAGATTTAATAGATAGTGGAATAGAATTTAAAGGGGAACTTCTTACTGAACATATAAAAAGAAAATTAAATGAATGTACTGATATATTAGTTGTACTAACAGAAAAAACCAAACTTTCTTGGTGGGTTCCATTTGAGATTGGAATGGCATCTCAAAAGGAGCTTCCTATTGTTAATTATTTAAGTGAGGGAACTAGTCTACCTGACTACCTAGAATATTGGCCAAGGCTAAAGAATGCTGGTGATTTGTCAAAATATATAGCGATTAATAAAAAGCAGGAGTCAGATATATTATTAGAAAAGGCTATGGGATCATTTAATAAATATGCAAGTTATGAAAATCGTACAGAAAAGTTTTATAAAGATTTAAAAGCAGTATTATAAAAAAATTATACTATATGAAGTGATGTAGTTTATAAAAAAGTTTAATTCAAATTATAAAAAAATAATCAGAAGAATAAAATTCAGTTATATCAGAGGATTTATGATTATAAAATTTAGATACTGCTAAGAAAACATATAGTTTTGCCCAAACTTTATTATAAAAAATATTGAAATCCATTAGTTGTAATAGATATGTTTAATCAAACTTTGTTACAAAATTAAAATGATAAATTAGGGATGTTAAGCCATTTCAAAGTCATATTTGGATTAATCTTTATTCTAAATCAACGGCAAAGTATAAATCATGATAAGTATAACAACAGTTGGTGAAGTTATTTTGCTGTAAATCCTAGCAGGATTATATTAAATATTTACCAGTTGAAGAATTGGTACTGAAGTTATAAATAACTACAATAATTGTATTTATTGTGATTTATACATATAATCAGATTAAAATTATAAGTCCTCTAAGAAAGTCAAATTACACTGTGAATTGTGCTATGAGAATAATTATGCAATGTTAAGGATGCTCATCCTAGTTATCTTCCAGATTGTAGTATAATTGTGATGAAGGCGATGTATGCTCTTATCCAAAATTCATGACCTATTAGGTAAATGTGCTGAAGATGAAAATAATCCCAAAATTGAAAGGGTTACTTAATAAAAAATCCTAAGGATATAATGAAGTATAATATAAAATACTTTGCTTTGCGAATAATCCACAAATAGGGAATAAAATTACAAATTGTTCATTACTACCTATAGGTGTACCAAATATTTTGTATGAGTCATCGTTTAATTGGAATGATTAATGAGATGAATTAAAATAGTTTTATTGAATTAAAAAAAGTTCTAATTGAAACTTATTATCATAGTATTATGTCTTAGGGAGGATTATGAAACTTTTATAGAATTATATACTAATAACTATAAATTATTTGGAGGTACTAACTTGATCA
>NZ_JMLK01000012.1 GCF_000686725.1 Clostridium akagii DSM 12554
CTAATGTTTTAGGTCCTCTACTATTACTAATAATCAATTCATGTCCTGCCTCGACTACTTTCTTGCCCACTGCAGTGCCTATATTTCCTGAACCTATAATACCTATTTTCATAATGTTAATCTCCTTTTGTAACAATTATAGTTACAACTAATTTTATTATTATTTACAATAATTCTATTATTATACTTCCATAAATTTTATTCACACAATCTATGGACATTCCAGCTAGACCTCTAAAAGACTATTTATTGTGGTGTATTTCAGCTAACGTCTGACCACCGACACCCATATTGTCAAGCTCAAGCTCTTCAATAAGGACAGTAAAAACACTCCCAGGAGCTTTTGTAACCTCAACTGCTGCAGAAGTTAATTTCTCAATCAACATCTTTTTCATTTCAACATTAGCTTTTCCCATTGTAACTCTAATTATTGGCATAATTGCATCTCCTTCAACTAATTTTATTTTATTATTATTTACAACAATTGTTTAATTCAAAACTATTTTCATAGTTACTAAGTTTATGTAACTAGACCGGTTACAACTCCCCTATGTAACTATTATAGTTACATCAATGATAATTGTCAATAGATTAAAATTTCATTAACATGATTATCCGCTAAAAATTTGTATATAAAATCTCTAAAGTTTGTTTAATCATTTATTGTAAATTTATAGACATATTGCTACAATAGAGTAGGAAGAAAAGGGGGAATACGTCCCCCTTTTCTATAGTTTCTTCTGCTTTCTTGCGTGATGCAAGTAAATCATCAAAAAAAATAAATAATATGATATAATTAGTTATACTAAAAAACAATAAAAATGGAGGATTAATATAGATGGACAACATTAGAAAAAAACTCTTCTTTATTCATACTTACGGTTGTCAAATGAATGAAGAGGACTCAGAAAAGCTTTCCGGAATGTTAAAGTTAAGTGGTTACGAAAAAACAGAGTCCAAAGAATCAGCTGATTTAATTATATTTAATACTTGTTGTGTAAGAGAAAATGCTGAACTTAAAGTATTTGGCAATCTGTGGATTTTGAAAAAGGCTAAGGAAAAAAATCCAAATTTAATTATAGCTATATGTGGATGCATGATGCAACAAAAGGATATGGCACAAGATATAATAAAAAAATTCCCCTTTGTGGATATAATTTTTGGAACACATAATGCACATATGCTTACTGAATACCTTAACACTGTAAAACAAGAAGGAAAATCAGTTATTGAAATATGGGATAAAGAAAAGGAAATTGTTGAAGGAATTCCAATTGATAGAGGTAGTGGTATAAAAGGCTTTGTAACTATAATGTATGGATGTAATAATTTTTGTACATATTGCGTAGTTCCATATGTTAGAGGTAGAGAAAGAAGCAGAAATCCAGAAGATATAGAAAAAGAAATAAAAGAACTCATAAGTAAAGGCTACACGGAGATTACTCTTCTTGGTCAAAATGTTAACTCCTATGGTAAAGAACTTAGTCCAAATATAGATTTTGCAGATTTACTTAGAAGAATAAATAAAATAGATGGAATTGAAAGAATAAGATTTATGACATCACATCCTAAAGATCTAACATTTAAAGTTGTGGAAGCAATAAGAGATTGTGAAAAAGTATGTGAACATATTCATTTGCCAGTGCAATCAGGTTCATCAAGTATTATCAAAAAGATGAACAGGCACTATACAAAAGAATATTATATTGATCTTATAAAAAAGATGAAGAAGGAGATACCTGATCTAGCTTTAACTACAGATATAATAGTTGGTTTTCCTGGAGAAACAGAAGAGGATTTTAGTGAAACTTTAGATTTAGTTAAGCAAGTGGAATATGATTCTGTTTTTATGTTTTTATACTCATTAAGAAAAGGTACCCCGGCTGCAGAAATGGAAGATCAAATAAGTGATGAAGTGAAACATGAAAGATTTAATAGATTAGTAGATGTAGTAAATGAAATATGTGCTAAAAAGAACAAGGAATATCAAGGCAAAATAGTTGAAGTGCTTGTTGAAGGTACTAGTAAAAATGATGAAACAAAACTTATGGGTAGAACTCGAACATCTAAATTAGTTAATTTTACTTCAGATGAAGATAATATAGGAAAAATTGTTAAAGTTAAAATTACTAAAGCAAATTCATTTTCCCTTTATGGAGAAGAAGTTTAAAACACCTTTAGGTTTGACAGATACATATATGTCAAACCTAAACTTATAAAAAAGGAGAGTTTAATATGGCATTGGCCCCAATGATGCAGCAATATTTAAATGTAAAAGAAAAGTGCAAAGATTGCATACTCTTTTTTAGAGTAGGGGATTTTTATGAAATGTTTTTTGAAGATGCTAAAACCGCAGCACTTGAACTTGAACTTGTTCTTACAGGGAAAGATTGTGGACTTAGTGAAAGGGCACCTATGTGTGGAATCCCTCACCATGCTGCTAACGTTTATATTACAAGACTAATTAACAAAGGATATAAAGTGGCAATTGGAGAGCAATTAGAAGATCCATCTGCTAGTAAAGGTATAGTCAAAAGGGGTATAGTTAAAATAATAACTCCAGGAACTTATACAGACTCAGCATTTTTAGATGATACAAAAAATAATTATATTATGAGCATTTTCATGGATGAAAATAGATTTGGTATTGCCATTGCAGATGTATCTACAGGAGAATTTGATTGTACTTCAGAACGTAAAGATACAGAGATAATAATAAATGAATTATCTAAATATAATCCAAAGGAAATACTTGTACAAAATAATATTGATAAAAAGCTACTTAAAGATATTAAAGAAAGATTTAAATGCGCGGTTACTAGTTTTGATGATGAAATTTTTATCCAGGGTACGGAAGAGAATCTAAGCAAGCAATTTTCAAATTACGAAATTATAAAAAAATGACGATTTTATCTTGAATGCTGGAAATGCATTGATGAAATATTTAATAGATACTCAAAAGGTTTCTTTAAGTCACATAAATATAATCAAACATTATTCAGTAGTTGATTATATGAGTATTGACATTAATTCAAGAAGAAATTTAGAACTTACCGAAACGCTCAGAGAAAAGAGCAAAAAAGGTTCACTTTTGTGGGTATTAGATAAAACAAGTACGGCTATGGGTGCAAGACAACTTAGAAGGTGGATAGAAGAGCCTTTAATTGATGAAAATTCAATTAAAGGAAGATTAGGTGCAGTAGAAGAACTTACGGCTAATATATCCATTCATGAGGATCTTAAGGCTTCACTAAAACAAATATATGATATTGAAAGACTCGTGGGAAAGATATCTACGCAAAGTGTAAATGCTAAGGAGTTTATATTTTTAAAAAATTCCATAGAAAAGTTACCAGGAGTTAAAGTAATATTGGAGAAGTTTAATTGTGAACTTCTACGTAAAATACATTCCAATTTAGATGATTTAAAAGATATACAGGTATTGTTAGATAATGCACTACTTGAAGCACCTTCATTATCTATTAAGGAAGGAAATATAATTAGAGATGGGTACAATGAAGAAATAGATGAACTTAGAAAGGCAAAATCCCATGGTAAGGAATGGATTGCAAGCCTTGAAAATCAGGAGCGAGAAGTTACTAATATAAAATCCTTGAAAATAGGTTATAATAGGATATTTGGATATTATATAGAAGTAACTAAGTCAAATATAAGCATGATACCAGAAGGCCGATATATTAGAAAACAAACACTGGCTAATTGTGAAAGGTATATTACAGAAGATCTTAAAAATATGGAAGAAAAGATATTAGGCGCTGACGAAAAGCTTGTGAATTTAGAGTATGAGCTTTTTGTAAAGTTAAGAGATGAAATTTCTCTGCATATAGATAGAATGAAAGGAAGTGCTAAATTACTTTCTGAGCTAGATTGTCTATCTTCTTTTGCCACCGTTTCATTAGAAAATAGCTATTGTAAACCTGAAATTTCTGTGAGCGGTCCTATAAATATTAAGGATGGAAGACACCCAGTTGTAGAAAATATGCTTTCCTTTGGTGATTTTGTTGCAAATGACACTAAATTAAACACTACAGATGAGCAACTTATACTTATTACAGGGCCTAACATGGCAGGTAAGTCTACGTATATGAGGCAGGTGGCACTTATAGTAATAATGGCTCAAGTAGGATGTTTTGTACCTGCGAAAAACGCTAAGATTTCCATTTGTGATAAAATATTTACAAGGATAGGTGCATCAGATGATTTGGCAGCTGGTAAAAGTACCTTTATGGTTGAGATGTCAGAAGTATCAAACATACTTAAAAATGCTACACCAAATAGCCTTATAATACTAGATGAAGTAGGTAGAGGAACAAGTACCTATGATGGTCTTAGTATTGCTTGGTCAGTAGTTGAGTATATATGCACAAATAAAAAAATAAGATGTAAAACATTATTTGCCACCCACTATCATGAACTCACAAGTCTTGAAGGGGTCATAGATGGGCTAAAGAACTATTCAGTAGCTGTTAAACAGATAAAGGATGATATAGTATTTCTGAGGAAAATAGTTAAGGGTGGGGCAGATCAATCCTACGGGATTGAAGTTGCAAAACTTGCAGGACTTCCGTTAAAGGTTACTAAGCGAGCAAAGGAAATATTAGAGCATCTTGAAAATGAAAATAATAATGAAATTGCAGCTGAAAAAATAACTGGCGAAAAGACAAAAAAATCTGATAAGAGTAAAACGAAAATAGTAAGTGATTCAGTTCAAATTGGATTTAATGATATAGGCAAAGAAAATTTCATTAAAGAAATATGTGAAATTGATGTTATGAGTATGACGCCATTAGAATCTATGAATAAAATTTTCCAGCTTATAACAAATGCTAAAAAATTACAATAGAGAGGGTGATGTATTTTGGGAAGAATCAATTTATTAAATGAAGATACTTCCAATAAAATTGCAGCAGGGGAAGTTGTTGAGAGACCTTCCTCTGTAGTTAAAGAATTAATTGAGAATTCCATTGATGCAAAAGCTAGTGTTATTAATATTGAGATTGAAGAAGGTGGCCAAAAACTTATTAAAGTATCTGATGATGGAACAGGAATAAATCCAGAAGATATAGAACTTGCATTTATGCCACATGCTACAAGTAAGATAAGTTCAATAGAAGACATTTATGCAATAAATACATTAGGGTTTAGAGGAGAAGCACTTCCAAGCATAGCCGCAGTGTCTAATGTAGTGCTTAGAAGCAGAATGGAAGGTAATGAGATAGGTAAGGAGATTTCTATTAATGGAGGGGTTAAAGAGTATGTTAAGGAGATAGGTTGTAGCATTGGAACAACAACTGAGGTTAAAAACATATTTTTTAACGTTCCAGCAAGGCAGAAGTTTTTAAAATCCACTCAAAGGGAAGCTTCAATTATTACGGATATAGTAAATAGGCTTGCACTTTCAAATCCTAAAATTTCATTTAGGCTTATAAACAATGGTAAAAAGGTAGTTAATACCTATTCTACAGAAAGTTTATTTAATACTATAAGAACTATATATGGTAAAAGTATAGGTGATAACGTTATAAAATTTGAAAAACATACAGATATAGCATCTGTATATGGTTATGTTGGTAATGCTGAAATTAGTCGTGGTAGCAGAAATAATCAAAGCGTTTTTGTAAATAACAGATATATAAAAAATAAACTTATTGCTACAGCTGTAGAGACTGCGGTTAAATCATTTATGATGATTAATAAATACCCTTTTTTTGCATTGTTTTTAGATATATTTCCTGAATATATTGATGTTAATGTGCACCCAACCAAGGCAGAAGTGAAATTTGAAAATGATAGAGAACTTTTTAAGTTGGTTTTTGATGCAGTACACGAGGCAATTAGAAATAGTTTGAAAAATAATTTTGAACTAGAATTAGAATCACCAATTCAGCAGGAAATAGAAGGGAATACATTTAAACGGGAATCTATCCAAATGCCACTAGATTTAAAAACCGATAATGAAAATACTGTTTCAATAAATGATTTCCATAGGGGTCAAATGGCATCCTCAAATAATTTTGTTAAAGAAACCAATGATGTAGCAAAAGATTATTCTGCATTTATTGAAGATAAAGTTAATAAACAACAGTTAGAAAAGCCTACAGATATATCATCAGCTAGTACACCTAAATTTCCTGCTCTACGTATAATAGGACAGTTTCATAATACTTATATACTTGCAGAAAGTGCAGAAGATTTTTATATTATAGATCAACATGCTGCACATGAAAAAATATTATTTGAAAAATACACCAAGGATATAAAGCAAAGCCATGTAACGGCTCAAATACTATTAATGCCAGAAGTTATTGAACTAACCCCAGAAGATTTTATTTATTATGTAGAGAACAAAGAAATATTTCAAGGTGCAGGTTTTAGTATTGAAGAATTTGGTGATAACACTATAAATATAAGAGAAGTGCCTAATTTCCTAGGGAAACCAGAACTTAGAAATATCTTTTCAGAAATATTAGATAATCTAAAAAAACTAGGTTCTGGTGAAACCTATGAAGTGAAGTATAAAAAAATTGCAACTTTGGCATGTAAAGCGGCCATTAAGGCAAATGACAACTTGAACATAGAAGAAATGAAAGTACTTATTGAAAACTTAAGATTAATAGATGATCCATTTAATTGCCCACATGGAAGACCAACTATTATTAAAACCACACTATATGAAATGGAAAAGAAATTTAAAAGAGTGCAATGATGGAGGACAAATGAAAGACATATTGATTTTAAGTGGCCCAACAGGAATAGGTAAGACTGAAATCTCTCTTAAACTAGCAAAAGCTTTAAATGGAGAGGTTATTTCTGCTGATTCAATGCAAATATACAAATATATGAATATTGGTTCAGCAAAAATACAACCAGAAGAAATGAATGGAATTAAGCATCATTTAATTGATGTCATAAGCCCAAATGAGGAATTCAGTGTAGCAAAGTTTAAAGTTTTAGCAGAGAATGCTTTAGAGGATATAATTTCAAGAGGTAAATATCCAATTTTAGTTGGTGGAACAGGTCTATATATAAGTTCTCTTATATTTAATTATGGGTTTACAGGTACCTATAAAGATATGGAATATAGGAATTATCTTGAGATGTTAGCTGAGGAGAAGGGGAAAGTTTTTGTTCATGACCTTTTAAAAGACGTTGACGCTTCTTCATACCAAAAGTTATATCCTAATGATTTAAAGCGGGTTATTAGGGCATTAGAGGTTTATAAATTATCTGGTAAGACCATAGGTGAACTTAATGAAAATCAGAACATCTATGATATACCGTATAATATTAATTATTATGTTCTAAATATGGATCGTGAAGAATTATATGATAAAATAAATAAAAGAGTAGATCAAATGTTAGAGCAAGGTCTTGTTGAGGAAGTTGTAAATTTAAAAGAAAAAGGATATAATTCTAATATGCAGTCAATGAAGGGTATTGGATATAAAGAAATATTGTATTATCTTGATAACAAGATCAGCTTAGATGAAGCAATTGAAATGATAAAACAAGGAAGTAGAAATTACGCTAAGAGACAATTGACATGGTTTAGAAAAGATAATCGTATTAAATGGATACAAAAGGATAAAATGAAAGATGAAGACATAGTAAGTTTTATTTTAGAAGATATAAAAAACTATAAAATTATAAAATGAAAAGTTAAAGTAATAAAAGGATTTTGATTTTTTTTATAGAATTAATATAATAAAATAAACGGAGGGTGAAATGCTATGAATAAAACTACAAATAACTTACAGGATATTTTTTTGAACAATGCAAGAAAAGAAAGAATACCAGTTATTATCCATTTGACCAACGGTTTTCAATTAAGAGGAAGTGTAAAAGGTTTTGATAGTTTCACAGTAATACTTGACAGTGATAGCAAGCAGATGATGGTGTATAAACATGCAATTTCAACAATTACGCCATTAAAACCAATACTATTTAATCAAACAGGGGAAGAGGAAAATTAATGATTTCTGACACAAAAAAAATACTAAAAGATAAATACGGAATTAAAGATAACATAATAGAATTAGCTGAAAAGTCTTTAGAAGATATCAAGGAACAATTTGAATTATATGATGGAATAAGAGAATTTAATCAATTAAAGGTTTTGGATGCTTTTCAAGAAGAGAGAATAAGCGATTCTCATTTTACTAACAGTACAGGATATGGCTATGGTGATATAGGTAGAGATAGTTTAGATAAGGTATATGCTAGAATATTTAAAACCGAAATGGCCTTAGTAAGACCTCATTTTGTAAATGGCACACACGCCATTGGTGCAGCACTCTTTGGTAATTTAAGACCTAATGACACACTTATATCAATATGCGGAACTCCCTATGATACGCTTCATAGTATTATTGGCATAAGTAGTGAAAAGAACATAGGTTCTTTAATGGAATATGGTATCAAGTATAAAATGGTAGATTTACAGAGTGACGGTGGAATCGATTTTGACAATGTTAAAAGAACATTAGAAAGTGATGATAGTATAAAACTTGTGCATATACAGAGATCTACTGGATATGGATGGAGAAAGTCACTAACTATTGATAAGTTAGAAGAAATTATTAGTTTTGTTAAGAAAATAAGAAAAGATGTAATATGTTTTGTGGATAATTGTTATGGAGAATTTATTGATACTAAAGAACCAACAGAAGTTGGTGCGGATTTAGTTGCTGGGTCATTGATCAAAAACATAGGTGGGGGAATTGCTCCAACAGGTGGTTATATAGCTGGAAAGAAAGAATATGTAACCCAAGCCGCTTATCGATTAACTATACCGGGGATTGGCGGGGAGTGTGGTTCAACTTTTGGAGTAATGAGATCACTTTTTCAAGGTTTATTTTTAGCTCCACATGTTTCCATAGAAGCATTAAAAGGTGCAGTGTTTTGTTCTAGAATTATGGAGCTAGCTGGATTTGAAGTACTTCCAAGGTATACTGATAAAAGAAGTGACATAATTCAAGCAATAAAATTTAACGACAAGGAAAAATTAATCAGTTTTTGCAAGGGAATTCAAAAAGGATCCCCAATAGATTCTTTTTTGGAATGCGAACCATGGGATATGCCAGGTTATGAGGATCAAGTTATAATGGCTGCTGGAGCATTTATTCAAGGTGCATCAATAGAACTCTCCGCTGACGCACCAATAAGAGAACCTTATATTGGGTATCTCCAGGGTGGATTAACTTTTGATCATGCTAAAATAGGAATAATGATAGCTTTGTCAGGACTAATATAAAAATAAAAAATAACTCTCTCTAACGTATATTTAGAGAGAGTTATTTTAATCCTAATAACGCCTGTACAATCCAACAAGTTGACCTACTATTTGACAATCATCAACGATAATTGGCTCCATGGAAGGATTAGCTGGTTGTAATCTAATGTGGTCTTTTTCTTTGAAAAATCTTTTAATCGTAGCTTCATCATTAATTAAAGCAACTACTATATCACCATTTTCAGCAGAGCTTGACTTTTCAACGATAGCTAAATCTCCATCATATATTCCAGCATCAATCATACTTTCTCCAGAAATTTTAAGCATAAATAGATCTTTATTACTCTTAGTGTATTGGATAGGAAGAGTAAAATAGTCTTCTATGTTTTCTACTGCCAAAATTGGAAGCCCAGCCTGAACTTTACCTAATATAGGGACAGTTATAAGTTCTTGCTTTGGAAATGAATCCTTTAGCAATTCAATTGCTCTTGGTTTAGAAGGATCTCTTTTAATAAGTCCTTTTTTTTCCATTCTTGAAAGATGTCCATGAACAGTGGAAGTTGAACTAAGACCAACCTTAGCACATATTTCTCTAACTGAAGGAGGATATCCTTTATTAATTACTTCAGACTGAATGAAGTCATAAATTTCTGTCTGAACGTCTCTTTTTTTATCTTTTAACATATGTAACACCTCTAACTATAGCTTTGTCATGATTTAATGAAATTATATCATATATAATTAATTCATGCAAACCTATGTT
The DNA here is from genome assembly GCF_000686725.1 of Clostridium akagii DSM 12554. GTDB lineage: Bacteria > Bacillota > Clostridia > Clostridiales > Clostridiaceae > Clostridium_I > Clostridium_I akagii. Next base: position 10,017 of record NZ_JMLK01000012.1, read on the forward strand.
CTTATATTAGAACTAGTTTACGTAATAATCATTATGTAAACTATATATAACTGTTAACTAAGTTAATTTTAATAAATTAAGCATTTTAACTAAGTATTGATATTTATATAAACAACTGATATAATATATGTTACTGCTTAAAACGAAGAGGGTAGATTTATGGAAAAAATATGTGTATTAGATTCAACAAAAAAATGTAATGAATGTGGAACTTGTGATAAATGTGATTTAAATCCTGAAAAAATTTGCGACAGTTGTGGCGAATGCATTAATCTAGAGCTTGGTGAAAAAAAAGAAATACTTATTGATAAGATACTAGAAGATCCTGATGAGATAAAAGAGTATGAAGAGGGGTTTTCGGATGACGAAAGTGGTCTAGATGAAAATTTACTTGATGACTATGATGATGATTATGTACGGGATGAAAAGGATGATTTACCTTATGATCTACAACTAATAGATGATATTGATGGTTTGTCTGAAATGATTGACGAAGACAGAAAAGCAAAACAACTATTAGAAGAAAAATCCCCAGGTTTTTTTGTTGTAAAAAAACCTAAATGAATAACGAAGAAAGGCCTAGTCTTATTTTATTGAGACAAGGTCTTTCTTCGTTATTCTTATTGCTCATGAGGGGAATGGGACTGATTTTCGGGCACCTCTTTATCGTTTAGCGGATTAGATTTTACAGCTTGACGTAGTTTTTCATCGTCTATATGAGTATAAATCTGGGTGGTGGATACACTCTCATGACCAAGAATCTGCTGTAGACTTAGTATATCTACATTGCCGTATTTATACATTAAAGTTGCTGCAGTATGTCTGAGTTTATGTGGAGTGTACTTAGTGCTATCTAAATTAGCCTTTTTTATATATTTTTTTACTAATACTTCAACTGTTCTTTTACTTATTCTTTTGTTCTTTCTGCTTAAGAATAATGCGTCTTTGTCCTCGATAGAACGTATGTTCTTAATTTTTAATTCTCTAAAAGGAATATAAAGAAGAATGGCTTGAAGACACGCTTCGTTCAAATAAACGGTTCTTTCTTTATTACCTTTACCAATTATAGATAGGGTATCATCTTTGATTTTTGAAATATTTATTCCTACTAGTTCTGAAAGTCTAAGACCGCAATTTAAAAATAACATCAATATACAATAATCTCGTTCTTTATTTTCTCCATCTACAACATTTAATAGGGACTTACTTTCTGTCAAACTTAAATACACCGGATTCCTGCCATGAATTTTAGGAGATTCAAGTTCTAGTGCTGGATTTATAATTAATACTTTAGCCTTGACACTTAAATATTTAAAAAATGATTTTAGAGTAGCAACTTTTCTAGCTCTGGCATAATTCCCGTTACCTCTGTAATTCTCTACAAAAGATAAAAAAGCAAATAGGTCTTCTAATTTTATATTCCCTATAAATGAAATATCCACATCACCAATATAAATATCATTAAAATCATCTTCTTTTTTTGACTTGCCATAATAAAGCTTCATAAATCTAAAAAACAGACAAAGTTCTATTTTATAATTATAAATTGTGTTTTCTGAAGTTCCTCTTATAGTTCTTAAATAATTCAGAAAATTAGTAACTTGTTCAGGAACGTCGTTATCTATTAGTTGTTTTAAGTCATATTTCATAAAAAACCTCCAAATTTACTGCTTACTGCGTCAAATTCCTATTTTACGCAGTAATATTCCGATGTAAGGGGATAATTTTTCTTGTATTTTATCATAGTACTTCCTAGGTAAAATTTGTTTTTTTTCTGAATTACGTTGTAATAAAATCTAAGAAAACATATTATCACTAATATACAAATGCCAGCTTGTACAAATCCTATTTCCTTAAATTTTATATAAATCCATTTAGATGTATAGCTCATATCTATCTAATATATGTTTAATATCAGTGAAATTTATACATTTGTTTCCTACCCTATTTTCCTATTGATAATCAATTGACATGTTCTATCAATTACAAGTCAAAGGGACTAAAAAAATTTGGAAATTAATTTAAGCCATCTTCAAAAATATTTCCTACAGGCTATATATATTTATGAAGATGGCTAGAGTAAATTACTCAAACAATTTTTCTCCAAGTAGTACAAAAGCTTGTAATGTTATAAATGCTCTCATATCAATTTTAACATCTGTTTTAAGTAGTTCTTTTACTTCATTGACAGAAAAGAGCATTATTTCTATATCTTCGTCTTCTTCAAGTCCATCGTAGGAGATATTCCCACTACAAGTGCAAAATACAATAGCAGCAGATTCATCTGTCATTCCTGCAGAAGCATAAACTCCTTTTCTAGATCTTTCATGATTTATTTTTATGATGTCTAGTCCAGTTTCTTCTTTGAGCTCTCTAGCACTAGCTTTTTCATAATCTTCACCAGTATCTATAAGACCAGCTGGCAGTTCAAATACATAATCATTGAGTGGTATTCTAAATTGTCTTATACAAACGATCTTTCTGCTTTCATTGTGCAATGCAGCTATTATAGTGGCATCCATTTTTTCTTCTGCGCCTTGAAAATATTGAGAAGAAAGAGTTTTAAAATCTTTTCGTGAAGCAACAGTCCAATGACTTAACTTTTTATTTTTATTTTCATACTCAGCATCGTAAAGATTTAGAAACTTTGTTTCTGCCAAGGGTGTGAGCTTTTTTATTCTATTTGTATTCATATGTTTAGCCACCTTTAATTTTATGATTAATTGCCATGAAATAACTTACCTATGTGCAGCAGTATTATTTTTATCATGCTACTTAAAAAAATCCAAATCTACACTATTCATTCTAGCATAAATTTGGATTAAGATTATAAGTTTTTATCAATTTTTCTGGCTAAAGTTTCTGATATTTGAACTAAAGGTAACCTTATTTCTTGAGAATTAATTAATCCTAATTTATATAAGCAATATTTAATTGGAGCAGGATTAGGTTCTTCAAATAATAATGGAATAAGATTAGCTAGCGTCTTCCAAATTTCGAAAGCTTTAAGATGATCGTTATCTTGAACTTTTTTATATATCTCAATAAACTTTTCTGTATGAAGATGGGCTGAAGCAAGAATCCCTCCATCTCCACCAAGCATTAATGTACTGTAAAAGAAAGCATCTTCTCCTGTTAATATAGAAAAATCTTTAGGTGGATTTAATAAGAGTTCACTACTTTGGCTAAAATCACCACATGCATCCTTTATTCCAACAATATTTTTAAGTTCAGAAAGCCTTCTCGTTGTATCATTTTCAATGTTTCTTCCAGTTCTATACGGTATATTGTATAAAATAATATCAAGGGGTGTAGCTTCTGATATTTTTTTAAAATGCTCATATATCCCCCTTTGATCTGGCCTATTATAATATGGGCATACTGATAAAACACCTTGGATTTTATATTTTTCTAGCATCTTAATATCTTTTGCCATTTTTTCTGTATTATTCCCGCCGAACCCCACATATATTGGCAAATTATTTTCATTATACTCAATAGTTTTTTCTAATATAGCTTCATACTCATAATCGGATAATGTAGGAGTTTCACCTGTGGTTGCAAGTGGAACAAATCCAGTTACTCCAAGTTTAGAATAATGTTTAATCAACTTTTCATATGATTTAAAATCTACTTCTCCTCCTGTAAATGGAGTGATAATAGGTACTAAAACACCTTTAATTTTCATATTATTCCTACCTTTCTCTTACCCGGGCAAAATCACATTATATTAGTGAACACAAAAATAACAGCAAAGGAACACCTTTGCTGTTATTATAAAGACTAATAGTAACAATGCACGTGTACCTTGTAGCTCTCCACTATAAAAACTTTAGTGACAGTTTTATATATGTTTTATACAAAACCAGAAAATATTTCAGCAAAAACATTTTCTTCGGCTATAATTCCTTTCTTTATCCCTCAACGCCTGCAAGCTAGGAAAAAATACTTATAATTATAGCTCCTCTACCCTAGGTAAGAATTCAATTTTATTGTATATATGTTATCATAAACAGTATAAAAATTCAATCTTTATGCTGCTTTTATATAATAAATAATCAAATAGTATATTTAAATTATTTAGCCTCTGCTACAGGTGCTACTGCAGCTACTGGTTTTACTTCTTCTTCTACTTCTTCTTCAATTATAAAGCTTGTTACAGTTCCGTAAACTTCATCATCTTTATCAGCTGATTTTAAGCTTTCATCTAATTTAAATTCTTCAAAAGTAATTGTGTCATTTCTATCTTTTTTAGATACATCTACACGTATTACATCTGGCATTAAATCTATTTTACCAAAAACATCTACAAAAGCTTTACGAATTTGTAATTGTAATTGTACTTTTTTCAAAGCTTCTTCACCATCAAATATAATTGGAATTTGTATTTTCACATCTTTATCTCTAGCTACTAATTGTACATCGATATGTCTAATTTTATTTGAAACTGGTTGTCTTTGGATTTCTTTAATAAATCCGAATTTCTTGTCTTCTCCACACTTAACCCATAGTTTAACATTTGATCCGTGTACTGAAAGGATCTTTTTAAGTGCTATTTCCTGGATTTTAACTGATTGTGCCTCTCCAGAAGCGTTACCATAAATTACTGCTGGTATAAACCCTTCTTCTTTAAATTTTTTGGATGTTTTTTCTCTTGGTTCAACATTTAATATTACTTGTTCCAAAATAACTCACTCCTTCTGATCTTATATAATGTTTCAATCGCTAGTATAGCTAAGAGTTTCTTAAGGCGTCTTCAAAAAAAAATATACCTTCATATTTGACTTGTTATTTTCTTTAAGTTGCCTAATCCCTTGCCTTATTATTAGAAGATAAAGTTCTTCGCTCAAAATTATAAATTCAAGTTAATTACCCATCTGATAACCATAGTGACTAAATACCTAATACTATTATAACACAAATCGCAAGTCAATGTTTTTGCGATTTAATAATGTTATTTAACAATTTTAATAGCAGTTATAAATATACTATTAAATTATAGAAATATCAAGAGTACTTTGACATTTTACATGTATATAACGCAATTTTACACATAATCCACATGCAAATGATTGATTTTTGAGTTATAATTAAGAATATGCGATTAAAAGTAAAAAAATCAAAATTCTAAACATGAAAAATATATTTTTTAAAATCGGAAGGAGTACTGTTATGAAATATCCTATAGATTTACATACACATACTATAGCTAGCGGTCACGCATATACTACACTATTAGAAAATGCAAAATATGCAAGTGAAATAGGCCTTGAGGTTCTAGGAACTACAGATCATGCACCTAGTATGCCTGGAGCACCTGAACTATGGTATTTTGGTAATTTTAAATCACTCCCTAGAAAAATAGCAGGAGTTACAATGCTATATGGTTGTGAATCAAATATCGTTGATTATGAAGGAGATATAGATTTACCTTTAGAAATACAAGAAAAATTAGATATAATGATAGCTAGCATGCATGACCCTGTTATGAAGCCTAATAAAGATCCAGACATAAATACTAGGGCTTATCTAAACGCTATGGATAATAGTAATATTCAAATAATTGGTCATGCTGGTAATCCCAGCTTCCCTATTCACGAAGAAGCTCTAGTTAAAAAGGCAAAAGAAAAAAATATTTTAATTGAAATTAATAATAGTTCTTTTATTAGATCAAGAATTGGAAGCGAAAAAACTTGTATTAAACTTGCTAAGTTATGTAAGGAAAATAGTGTGAAGATAATACTTAACAGTGATGCTCATTCATGTTTTCATATAGGTAATTTTGATGCTGCAATTAAAGTTCTTAAAAGCATAGATATGCCAGAAGAATTAATAATTAACACAAGCAAAGATAAACTTTTTGAATTTTTAAATGAAAAAGGAAAAATAATTCAGGATAGATAAAATATTGTAAGAAGGTAGTTTTTTTATACTGCCTTCTATTTAACCACTTTTTTAAATTGATTAACCTGCAAAACAACCGCCTTAATAATGTTGTAAATCTCGGTATCTGTGAGTCCTGTCTTGCCTTCAATCATTTCTAATACTTTACTATGCTTAACTGTACCCTCCCAATTAAATTCCTTTCCTAGCTGTTCTACTGTTTGTACCGCTCGTTTTACAATTGCCACATCTGCATTATACCGCTCAATTCCCATAGACTGTATTAATGCCTGCTTCTGCTTTTCAATTAGCTGTCTATTTGAATCTATGAAAGATTTTAATTGTCTTCTTGCTATTTCTAAAATAGTCCCTATAACAGCTACTAATATTGGTATTATGATGCTAGTGATTAATGTTTGATTCATAATACTCCCTCCCAAAATATTATTTATAAACTGAACAACATCTTTGTTTTCCTATAATACTAGGAATTTTCATCTAACAATTTTGACCAAGTTGCTTTACCAACAATTCCATCTGCCTTTAGTTTATGACGTGCCTGCCAGTTTTGGACGTTAATCTTTGTTTTAGTACCAAATATTCCATCGATTACCCCTCCTACACGATATTGTATATATCTTGTAGCATACTCTTTATGAGCATAGACCACCCCATCTGTGGCCATTGAATAAATTTCTTTAACTGCTACTGATGTCTTGAGTCCCCAAATTGCATCAACTTTTAAACCCATAATGGACTGAAAATCTTTTATAGCTGCTGTTGTTACTGGACCATTAATACTGTCCACTGCTAGCCCTTTTTTAAGTAAAGTATTTAGTTCTATTTGTATAAGTCTAACTGAAGGATCTCCACTCTGACCTGGTTGTGACGAATCAATTATAACAGGATTACTACCAGTAACTAATATGTTATTAGAAAATAAGTCTACATTTGCATTTCCATTAAGTCCGTTAATTTTTCCATACCATTCATACTGGATTCCAGCATATTCGCCTACTGACGTTGGGACAGAATAATTGGAACCTGGAGTATCAGTTGGTTGTGCAATCCATATTCTGCTCTTAGCTAATCCAGTTTTATTAGCAATAAAATGTGAACCATATAACAATAGGTTTGGATCTCTGCTTATGAATTGGGCTATAAAATTAAAATCTGGATTTGTAGTAATCTCATAATCTAAAACAGGTTTTAGATCCCACTTATATTTTGCTGACTCATTAAAAAAATGGTTATACTCGGCAATTACATTGTTTTTTTCTGCAAAATGATATGCTCCAACTTTAAGCCCCACACTTTTAGCTGCTTTATATTGTTCTGGGGCCATTGGATTATTGTAGGTAATTCCATCAGTTAATTTAATATAAACAACATCAACACTAGACTTAATTGCATTCCAATCTGTAATAACTGTACCTGAATAAATATCTATACCTTTCATTTAAACCACCCCTCATATACGGTACTAGCTTTTATTCATTTAATTACACAGGCTTGTATTTTTTTATCTGAGAATATAAATCTACTCTGATACTATTAATATATGCGTCTGGTATTAGATTTGCACACATGGATTTTTATAAAGGAATAGGCAAAGAAAGACACATAAGTCTCTATTTTGCTTAACCATAGTAATACTCAATTTATATATTGAAAATTCAGATAAGTTTTACCGAATAGTTGTATAAAAGTTCATAATTGCAATATAAAATATAAAATATAAAATGTCATTATTGGAATTATATCACATTTAATCACTGTTTACAATCTATCTTTACCTATCCATTTTCTTAATACTTCTGGAACAATTATGCTTCCATCTTCTTGTTGCATTTGTTCTACAAGAGCAGGAAGTAATCTACTTGTAGCAAGACCAGAAGCATTTAAAGTATGAACATACTCAGTCTTATTACTTCCGTCCCGTTTAAATCTAATCATTCCACGTCTAGCTTGATAATCACGAGCATTTGATGCTGAACTCACTTCTTTATACTCACTCATGCTTGGAATCCATATTTCGATGTCATAAGTTCTTGCCATAGATGCACTACAATCTTTAGCAGCTAATTTAGACACCCGGTAATGAAGTCCTAGGCCTTGAACAAGTTTTTCTGCTTTATCTAAAAGCTCATTAAATGCGGCATCAGAATCTTCTGGTTTTGTATATTGAAACATTTCTACCTTATTAAATTGATGACCCCTAATCATTCCTCTTTCTGTCGATCTATAACTTCCCGCTTCCACTCTATAACATGGGGTATATGAAAAATATTTTTTAGGAAGTTCTTCTTCCCTCAAAATCTCATCCCTATGTAAATTAGCTAATGCAGTTTCAGACGTTGGTAGTATAAATTGACTATTATTTTTATCTTTATTATCAGTCACCTTAAATACCTCATCCTCAAATTTAGGAAATTGACCTGCTGTTAATCCACATTGGTAAGTTAAAATATGTGGGGGAAGAATGAATTCATACCCATCTTTTATATGTGTTTCTATAAAATAATTTAGAAGTGCCCATTCAAGCATAGCGCCATACCCTTTATAAACCCAAAAGCCATTTCCTGCAAGCTTTACACCTCTTTCATAGTCAACTAGATTATGAGCTGTTACAAGTTCCACATGATCCTTAGGAGCAAAGTTAAAGACAGTTTTTTCACCCCACTTTCGCAATACATTATTGTTTTCTTTTCCACCATATGCCACATCGTCATCAGGTATATTAGGCAAAGCCCTTAAGAAAGTATTTATTTTTTCTCCAAGTGGAGTCAATCTTTCTTGCAAACCCTTTATCTTATTTGAAACTTCTTTCATTTCTAAATAATATTTTTCAATATTTTTCCCGTTTCTTTTAAGTTCAGATATTTTTTTAGATACTTTGTTTTTTTCATTTTTTAAAGCATCACTCTCTAATATTAATTTTCTTTTTTCCCCATCCCATTGAAGAAGTTCAGTGAAATCAATATTATCCATACGTTTAGAAAGTGCTGCTTTAACCTTTTCAGTATTTTCTCTTATTAAATTTAAATCTAACATTTTACATTGCCTCCTGAAATTTTTTATACTATCAATAGATTAGAAAGTGTAATTAATAATTTAAAATAAACAAAAAAACTCTCGTCTCTATAAAAACTATAGAGACGAGAGTTAAACTTCCGCGTTGCCACTCAAATTGCCATATATAAATATGACCACTTTATTGTGAGATAAAGGACACAGACCTTTCAATTTTGCTTTAGCTATGGAAGTGGAGGGATTACGTTGCTTGCTGACTTGCACCAGCCATCAGCTCTCTTAATTACTATTATAATCTTATTTTCCATAATTGATATAATATATTAATTCTAATTTGCAAAGCTATTATTTACAGTATAATATCATTAAATGCAAATAAAGTAAAGAGTATAATGTAGTTTTATTTATTGATGGCTAAAATGCACTGCCACCACCGCCGCCTCCAAAATCACCACCACTAGAGCCTGAAAAATTGGCATCAGAACTACTTGATCCATTAGAGTAGCTATTTGAAAAATCTTCATTGTAAGTTGTGGTGTAGTAACTTAAAAACCAATAGCTCATAAAAATATTATTATAGTTATTCCCATTAACTTTCTCGAAATCATTAACAATATTCTCTGAAACATCTAAAACTATGGCGTAAGGTACAATTTTCTCACTCAAATCTTCACCTTCTGCATCACTCTGTATATCTTTATGATCCCTTAGGTAATCTTTAAATGCAATCCATTTTAATTTTTCATTTTCATATTCATTGGTTAATATTTTTTTACCTTCTATTATAGTATAAAAACCCAGTTTTTCAGCCTGCTTAGTAACAAGCTCTTTCCATTTTGTGTACTTATTTATAAAACTAGTTTTTCCAGCATTCTTTTTTAAATCTACTAGCATTACTACTCCATTTTTTGAATATTCACTTATATGCTGAAGTAAAAATAATTCATAGTCCATAAGACCTTGCCCTTGGTAAAAATCATTTATTTTAAAACTAAGTTTTTGGTAATCTTTATCGTCAAATCCTTCTTCTAAAAATTTGATAGCACCCTTACTTGCGAAGCTTAATATAGTTGCTAGCAATGCATTCGTGGTATCATTACTATTTATAAGCTTAGACACCAAGGCTGGAGGTAACTCACTAGGTAATTGTTTGTAATAGGTGTCACTAAACAATGTATAACCTTGCCTGTACTCATCTATGGCCTTCCTTCTTTTTCTGGTCCTTTTATAAAAAAATACTGATAAAATTAGTATAATAACAAATATTATTAATACAACAGTAGCTATTTTTATATTATTTTCTCGCTTGATCATGGCATAATATGAATCTCTGTCCATATTTATAGTTTTTGAAGTTTTAACCCAGGCCGAAGGAAAAAGAACTATCGCACCTATAACATCTTTATCTTCCATATTATTTAGTTCTAACTTTATTTGATTTTTATTATCTAATGTTGCCATTCCACTTTTAGGACCTTCACCATAATATTTAACCTGATTTGTTATATTTTCTGGCAAAGTTATAAAAATGGTTATTTTATTAGTCCTTACATTGGAATCATTTGTATAAAAAACCCACTTGAGTTCTCCGAGGTTTGAAAACTTTGTTACAACATTTTTTAATGTATAGTTAATCCTGAAGTTTTTTGTTTCATTATTACTTTTACTATATATTTTTATTTCTGTTTTATCTGAGTCTTTTGAAATATCTACTTTGTTTTTCTCACTAAGTCCATCTTTAATAGCTTCAGCTGAAATATCTGTAATTCCATCAGAACCTTTTGTTTTAACGTCTCTTTTAATTCCATTAAGACTTCCCTGAAAAACATAATCGTGGCTTTCCTGAACTGCCATATCGCCATTTTCTTTTACTGATGCATTTATCACAATATTAGATATATAATAATTATCAGTAGCCCCGAAAGCCTTCTCCGCAAAGAAAATGCTTGAAAATATTGATATGGTCATAACAACTAAGAGTGTAAAAACTTTATGTGATTTAATCATATATTTTTTTCTCCCCTTTTATTACTAATTTTTATTAACGGAGCTCTTGGATTACTTATTGTAAACAATGATAATAATTAATTACTGCACTATTAGTCATTTTTCCCTCTGTACCGTGCCGTCCTTAATTCATTTATATACTCCTGAAGATCTGGCATTTTACTTTCAATTGCTTGCTGAACTGCTTTTTCAATATCATAGGGAACCTTTACTAAAGATATAGAAAATGCCGAAGTGCTTTTTTCTTCATAACTACCTTCAATAATACCATAGGATGATTGAGTTATATCCAATGGATTACCAACACTGCCTACATTAAATAATGTTTTGCCCTGAAAGTTATCTATATATGAACCATGTATATCTCCATAACCAACTATATCTGATTCTTTATCTTCACCCTTAGGATCTTTAAATAGTGTGATTTTCTCTTCATAGGATGCTGTTGATTGAACACGATGAAATACATCATTTGGTGCTGCGTGGCATAATCTTATGAGTCTGCCACTCATATAAAATTCTGCATAACCAGGAAGATTTTTTAAGTAATTTAATCTTTTTTCACCAAGCTTTTTTCTATGCCACGCTAGCATAACATTATAATCTCCCTCCGCCATGAAATAGTCCCAATTCCCTTTGACAACCAGTTCACAATCATTTTTAATCATATCTACTGCTATATCTGAGTCAGGTCCCTTCCCTGCGAGATCACCTAAACACATTATTCTACTTATACCTCTATTTTTAATATCTAAAACCACTGCTTCTAGTGCAGGTATATTTCCGTGAATATCAGATATTATTGCTATTCTATCCATTGATCTAGCCTCATTTCATAAATTCTATTAATTACTATATCTATAATATTATCATTTAATACTATGGTATGGAATATTTTTTTATATTTTAATTGAGCTGCACATATTCATCTAAAAATCAGTCATAGAGTGGAATAAAAATAGCTCAAGTCAAATACAATTATAAAGACTATTTAGCCAATAGATGATGATAATGTGGGATGATGATAATGTGGGGGGATTTTTTTAATAGAATCAGGTTAAATACTAAATATTAAGATAGAGGAGATGCTATATTGAAAAAAATCAAAAGGTCAATTTCATTGATTCTTATTATAATGATTGCCATTACAACATGTAATTTTAATAAAACGCAAAAGGTATATGCCGCTGATACTAGCAATGATGACTGGCTACACTGCGTAGGTAATAAGATTTATGACATGAACGGTCATGAAGTTTGGATAACTGGCGCTAATTGGTTTGGGTTTAACTGTACTGAGAATGTATTGCATGGTTCTTGGTATGACGTGAAAAGTACTTTAACTAATATTGCAAATAGAGGCATAGGATTTTTAAGAATCCCTATTTCATCTGAGCTGCTGTATAGTTGGATGATTGGAAGCCCAAATAAAGTTTCAAGTGTAACTGCAGTGAATAATCCGCCCTATTATGTTTGCAATCCTGATTTCTATGACCCAACTACAAATGGTGTTAAAAACAGCATGCAGATATTTGATATTATAATGGGCTACTGTAAACAGCTTGGTATAAAGGTTATGATTGATGTGCATAGTCCAGATGCGAATAATTCAGGGCAAAACTATCCATTATGGTACGGTCTAAACACATCAACAGCAGGTGAAATAACCACAGATAAGTGGATAAATACTTTAACATGGCTAGCTAATAAATACAAAAATGATGATACTATTCTAGCCATGGATTTAAAAAATGAGCCACACGGAAAAAGAGGATATTCCGCTACTACTCCTAGTAATATAGCAAAATGGGATAATTCAGAAGATGAAAATAACTGGAAATATGCAGCTGAAAAATGTTCTAAATCAGTACTTGCAGCAAATCCCAAATTATTAATAATGGTTGAAGGTATAGAACAATACCCTAAAACTGAACTAGGATATACCTTTGATACGCCAGATATCTTCGGTGCTACTTCTATTACATCTCCATGGTATAGTGCTTGGTGGGGTGGAAATTTAAGAGGAGTAAAGGATTATCCAATTAATTTGGGCACCCTTAACAGTCAAATTGTATATTCTCCTCATGACTATGGTCCTTCAGTATCTGACCAAACATGGTTTGACAAGGATTTCACAACACAAACCATGTTAGATGACTATTGGTATAACACCTGGGCATATATTAATGATAAAGCAATTGCCCCAATTTTAATAGGCGAGTGGGGAGGACAAATGGATGGAGGAAAGAATCAAAAATGGATGACGCTACTTAGAGATTATATAGTTGACAACCACATCAATCAAACTTTTTGGTGCATAAATCCAAATTCAGGCGATACTGGTGGTTTACTAAACTCTGATTGGACAACTTGGGATGAAGCAAAATATGCATTGTTAAAACCTGCGTTATGGCAGTCAGGTGGAAAGTTCATCGGGCTTGACCATCAGACACCTCTTGGTTCAAATGGAATATCTCTAGGTCAGTATTACAGCTCCAAATAATTATGGAACTAACCTAGTTCTATCTCTAGGAAATAATGATGCTTCTCTAATATTTTCTAGAGATAGTAGCTTCATAGTTATTCGTTCTAATCCTATAGCAAGCCCACCATGAGGAGGCATACCTAACTTAAAAGCAGATGTATAACTTTCATATTTTTCAGGGTTTAAACCTTTGTATTTTATATTTTCAATAAGTTGTTTATATTCATGGATTCTTTGCCCACCTGTAGTGATTTCTACACCTCTAAATAATAAATCAAAGCTATGAGTTTCTGTTTCTCCACAAGGCATCGCATACATTGGTCTTTTTTTTCTAGGATAATGAGTTAAAAATACAAAGTCACTTCCTAATTTTTCTTTTACATATTTACAGATTAATTTTTCTCCCTCTGGGTCTAGATCTCCATCTAAATCAAATTTATTAAATTCTGTTTTTAATATATCTAAAACTTTTGTAAATTTAATCCTAGGGATTTTATCACCCATTGTTGGCATAGTAGCATTAAGAATTTGCAAATAAATTTGTCCTTCTTTTTCTACCTTATTTAATATATACCTAAGTAATCTTTCCTCAGCTTCCATTATCTCCTCTTCATCTTTTATAAATCCAATTTCAAGATCCATACTTACATACTCATTTAAATGCCTAGTAGTATTGTGCATCTCAGCTCTATAAACATGAGCAACTTCAAAAACCCTTTCAAAACCAGCACCAACCATCATTTGTTTGTGAAATTGTGGACTTTGAGCAAGATATGCATTGGTATCAAAGTATTTTACTTCAAACAGGTCTACTCCTCCCTCAATGCCTTCAGCAATAATCTTTGGGGTAAAGATTTCTGTATAATCCTCACCGATTAAAAACTCTCTAAATCCCTGGACTATAAGATTTTGAATTTTAAATACAGCATTTGTTTTTTCATGTCTGAGGCTTAGTACTCTATTATTTAGCATAGTATCTAAGTTAACTTCTAAATCTGCTTTGTTTATTTGGATTCCTAGGGGCTCTTCTGCAATATTTATTATTTCGAAGGCTTTAATTGAAATTTCAAAATCATTAAGATTATTTTGACTTTTTTTTACTTCCCCTGTTATAGATACCACAGATTCAAGGTTTACATCCCTAAGGTTGGTCACATTATTCATTGCAATGCATTGTACTAAACCGCTTCTATCTCTTATTATAATAAAAGTTATGGCTTTAAGCTTTCTTATACGGTATATCCACCCCATTATTTTAACTTCTTTACCAATACAATTGTTAAGTTTACTTATGAGTACTCTTTCCATTAATTATCTCCCCTTCTTTTAATATTTAATACTAAAAAACGCCCCTCGAGTTTATCACTCAAGGGGCGTTTTATCGCGGTACCACCCTTTTAAACTTATTAATCTCTTTTTTCAAAGTTAAAACAGTATTATGCATCAAAAATGAAATAAAAAGCTCCCACTCCAATCTAGGAGTGAAAGCTATAATTTCACGGTGCCATCCTACTTTAACAAAAAAGCCAAAGTTATCTTTAATCCTTTTAACGGTGGAAACCGACTTATCCTACTGCATTTTCAGATAAATTTCTTCAGGATGTCTTTCAATATTACTGTTCTCATGGAGCTCACACCTTCCTCCACTCGCTTAAGATACTAAGATAATATTTAATTTTCCCTTCAACGAATTTTAATATTTCTTAAATACTATACCTAGTTCATTCTCTTGTCAATACTTTTTTATTACTTTAGTTAAAGATTCTCAATAAATAAAAAATTGCATTCCCACCCATGTGATTTTGTTGTCTTAATATATTCCTCCAATGCAGATTTATCATTTGTTTCTAAATTTATTGTTTCTAGCCATACTAACACATAATCTTCTTGATAATTTATAATTACCTTTGTTACTTCATATTCATCTGTTTCATTCAAAACAAAATCACATATATAATCACCTTTACGTGGTATTATATTGGAATTATACTTCTTTTGTATTTGCTTAAAACCATTATCTATGTCTTTTAAATTAATTTGTTGCACTAGGATAATTCCCATACCGTAAACCCCCTCTATATTATATTATTATATTATTAAAAGATGATTTACTAGAAATTCTCATTTTAAATTAGCTATTAAAAATATATCAATAATCCAAATATTCATACAAAACAAGGGGGATTCTATCTATTAAAAATGTGTTAAAGTAGTAATAAATATAATTCCCCATCCTTTCTTTATACAGTAGTTCCGCATCATAAAGCATTTTTAGATGTTTTGATATGCATGCTTCTGTAAGGTTTAATTCTTTTGCAATACTTTGGGTCGAACCCTTATTTTTTCTAAGTTGCCTAATTATTTTAAGCCGAGTTTCATCAGAAAGTGCTTTCATTAATTTAAGCAAATCCACTGGTACCTTTTCAATTTTCATGTTTAGATGAGCTGTTGTAGTAAACTGCACCATCTCTTCCCCGTAATCCATTAAAAGATGAGGGCTTATAAAACTACTTACCCTTATTATCAATGTTTTTAATTTATTAAATGGTATTGTAAAAAGAGTGAATTTATGAAATAAGAAAGCATCCTTTGTTACTTCAATTCTACTATGTAATTCATCTATATAGACAAAAACACCTTTTTTATTGCATATGTCATAATCCCTTTTAAGGCAACGTATTAATAAAGGTTCTATATATCTTAATTCTTTATCAAAATAAATTATATAGTATTCTTTTAGCATTCTTATTATTGACTTTTTTAGAATTTGATTAAAACATACTTCTCTCAATTCATCATATTTTTGAAATACACGTTTAAAATCGTCTAAACTTAAATCGTCCATAAAATCCAATGAAGCCATTATATTAAAATCATCACACTTTTCGTATATATTGCATAAATCCATTATTACACACCATTCGCAGGTGATTTTACCAATCTTAGCTAAATTTTTATATAATTCCTCAGATATATTATCTCTCATGTCTTTTGCCCAAATAATTCTTTCTAGATGATGTTCTGGACTTATAAGTACATGAATACTACATAACATTTCAAATAGAGGCGAGTATACAAATTCAACTTTCCAGTTATCTTTATTAATTGTATTTATCCTCATAAAATCACCATAATTACCTTTTTCTTAAAATTATATCATAACTCAAAACAATGTCATATTACCTGTTTTTTTAGCATGCTTTTCTCCTAAAATCAAACAAAGATTTATTATTACGAACATGAGTAATATTATGAATATACTGCATAATATAGAGCTTTTGACTTCAGCTAAATTAGCTCCATTTAAAAACACTTTTCTTATTGCATCCAGGACATAGGTTAGTGGAAAAATAAAACTAATTATCTTTGCCCAAAATGGAAATATTGTTGTTGGAACTTTAACCCCAGAAAATATCTCCATAGGTTCCTCAAGAACTGTGAATAAAAAACCAGAGTCTCTTGAAAAAAGAAAAATGGCATTTAATAACATCCCCCACATAATAGCCATTACTATCATTAGCAAAAAAGTTATAATTGCAGCTGGAATATTTATATTAAAATATTCATGTTTCATTATAAATATTCCAATTGAAAACACAACCATAACCCAAACACTTTCAAAGAGCGATGATAGCGCATTCCCTAGTATTACTGCAAACCTATTTACTGGAGAAAGATATATGTATTCTAATGTTCCAGAAAGCCTTTCAAAAGAAAAATTCCAAGCTGACTGAACTAGGGATCTAAAAAAACTCATGCATATATATCCTAAAAGTATAAATATCAATAAATTTTTTTCATTAAGATATGATACAGTGCTACTATTAATATTAAAGGGTTTAAAACTAAAATATGAAGAAATAAAACTAAGTAGTGGCCAAATAAAAAGAGAAACATATATTATCTTATTGTGAAAATAAACTTTATGTTGTTTCAGCATCTCGGCTTTCATAGCTTTCATAGCTTTTATGAATTTTATCATCATTTTATGCCTCCTTTGCAAACCTTATTATTGCATCTTCTAGTTTTGGTTCCTCTTCATAAAGCTTTATAATTGGTACTTTATTATTCATACAAAACTTTGACAGGGTTAGTTTTAAATCTAGAGAGGATGTTATTGTAAATTGCTCTTCCTTATTATCATGTTCCACAACTACGGATTTGTCTGTTAACCTACATGCATTGTATATTCCTTCGTAAGCCACACTATTTTTTTCAACTTTTAAATATACAGTTTTATTTTTAAGTCCAAGCATTGCAAGGTTTTTGGGAGTTCCTTTTTCAATAATTTCGCCCTTATTTAGAATATATACATAATCACAAAGTTCCTCAATCTCTGCCATATAATGAGATGTAAGAAGTATCCCTTTTCCATCTTCACATGCGATTTTCTTCACATGATTCCTAAGCTCTTTTGCTATTAATGCATCAAGACCAAGAGTTGGTTCATCCATAAAAATATAATCAGGATTATTTATAAGACCCCTAGCAATTTGAAGTCTTTGTTTCATACCTTTAGAATAGTTTTCAACAGGCGTATCCTGCTTATCGGTAATTCCAACTAAATTTAAAAGCTCATCTATTCTCTTTGAAAGAATCTTATCATCAATACCATAAATTTGACCATAGTACCAAAGATTTTCTCTTCCAGTAAGGCGCCAATATATCATTCTCTCCCCACCTGCTACCATATTTATTCTCTTTTTTACCGTCATAGGATTTTTTATAGCGTCAATGCCGTCAACTGTTATTCTTCCTGATGTTGGAAGTAATAATGTTGAAAGCATTTTAATTGTTGTAGTCTTACCAGCTCCATTTATACCAAGCAAACCAATGATTTTCCCTTTTTCAATTTCCATGCATATGTTTTTTACAGCCTCAAGTTGTACTTTATTAGATTTAAAAAATCCTTTTCTAACCTTGGTCTCATATGTTTTTGCTAAATTTTCTACTTTAATCATTTTCTCTCTCCCTAACCTTGAATTTTTTCTAGAGCTATGTGTTCGATTTTCTTCATAAGTTTAAAACCTAAAATGCAATAAACAGTACTTAATATGAATACATAAATTATAGTACCCATTTGCTGCCTTATTCCCAGTCCTAAAAGTGATGATCCTCTTATTAAGTTTACAGCACCTGTTATTGGTATAAATACTGATATTATTCTAACTAATCTAGGCAAATACTCAATTGGATACGTTATTCCACATAATAAAAATAGTGCTAAAAAAAGTGTGTTCTGAGAGATATAAGTATCTCTAAAATAAAGCATAATGCAGGCTAAAACCATTGATAATGAAAAAAATGAAAAAAGACTTATAATAAATACAACAATGAAGGACATTGCATTGAAATTAGGAAATCTAAGTCCAAATGGAATACTCACCAAAATTGCAATTACGATTTCACCACTTGTAGTAATTACTTGCTGAAGCATACTACCCACAAAATATTGCATTCTATTAAATGGTGCAATCATAATGCTTTCAAGTGTACCTGTTCTAAGTTCTGTTATTAGACTTCTGCTTACGTTTAAACAAGTTCTAACAACATATAAATATACAGCTGTTCCCACAATAACATAGCTTATATAATCCCCAGTGCCTGCATATTGCTTAAAGGAGGCCTGCATACTTCCTCTAAATAGTAATTTATACATAAAAAATGCTGAAAGCGATGTATATATTCCTGTTAAAAGGTTACCAATAAAAAAATCCTTTGGATAGGCTCGTAATTGAACAATAAAGTTTCTAATAAAAGTGGCATTTAAAGTTTTAAGATTCATAGAAATTCTCCTCTAATAAATTTTGATTAACTAATTAGCTAATCATTTAATACTGTTCCTTAAGTTGAGAAGAGTATAGACAGAAGCTTGTACTTTGTCAATATAATTTTTTGATTTATTATCAATTTTTTCAAAAATTTCCTGTTTCAAGTTGTATAATAATATGAATAGGTATTCTAATTGGTATATTGTTCTACTTTTCAGCTTGCATGGAATGAATTAAAAAACAATATTGTAAAAGGTGATATTCTCCTTGATGGAAATGAAGAAGGTGCCGACTTTTTAAATAAGAGTTTGTCTACTAAGAATGATATTTCAGAAAAATCTTATTTAGCTATGGTAGGCTATAATAAAGATAATATTGTTCGAAAAATTAATAAGAGTTTAAAAGAAAAATTTGGTGCTAATGCTCCAATAGTTAACGCGAATTTAAAAGATCCAGAAGATATTTTAGCTTACTCGTATTTAAATGTTGATTTGCAATTTATGTATAAATTTCAGGAACTAACTCAACCTATAAACTTTATGAAATCCAAAATAAAAGCTTTTGGAATAGAGAAATTTAAAGGTGGTTCTATTGATAATAAGCTTAGTAATCAAATAAATATTTTAGACTATAAAAATGATTCAGATTTTATTATTAGTTTAAAGACACAAAATTCAAAAGATGAAATAATTTTAGCGAATGTAGAGCCACTAAACACGTTACAAAATACTATTGAAAATATAAACATAAGAATTAAAGATGGAAAAAAACAATGGCTAAATGATAATGATACCCTTCAAATTCCTATGATACATTTAAATCAAAATAAGGAATTTACCGAATTTGAAAACAAACGATTTTTAAATAATGGTTTTGAGGATTACAAGATTTCTAAGGCAATTCAAGATATTAATTTTAATCTTGATAATAATGGTGCTGAAATAAAATCTGATGCTAAAATCGAGATAAAAATTACTGCAAGAAATCCAAATATGAATCATATAAAACAAAAACATCTTATTTTTAATAAGCCATTTTTGATCATGCTAAAAGAGCACGGTAAAAGCAATCCTTATTTTGCAGCGTGGGTAGATAATACAGATGTGTTGATCAATCATTAAAGACAAGGAGATAGCAATGAAAAAACTTATTATTGGCATATTTTGCCTGTTCGTAATCACTATAACAGCAATCTTACTCTATGAAAAATCGGTAAATAACGATCCACTTTCCATTATTAAACCCAAAATTATAATTGATAACATTAAATGTAACAGTGATAAAAATAAAAATAGCATTGATGATCTTGATGATATAGTTATTGGAGCTAGACAAGATGCCATTAATAGAACAAAATAAAAGGATGCTTACTATATTGGTGGCTATCCGCCCAATAGTGAAGATGTTTGTACTGATGTTGTATGGAGAGCTTTAAAACATGCTGGATATGATTTGAAAACTGCTGTTGATAATGATATTAAACAAAATCCAAAAGATTATTCTGCATCAGTAAAAATTCCAGACCCAAATATAGACTTTAGGCGAGTAAAAAATCTCGAGATTTTTTTTAAAAGACACGCTTTAAATTTAACTACTCAAGTTATACCTAATGACAAAAATAACCTTATACAGTGGCAACGTGGTGATATAATAATTTTAGAGAGGCAGGAACATATAGGAATTATATCAGATAGGAGAGGAAGAAATGGCGTACCTTATGTTATACATAATTCGTTCCCCAGTGCACGAGAAAGTAATTCACTTTTAAGTTGGTACAAGCAGAATAGGGTTGTTGCACATTTTAGATTTCCCAATTAGACTTAAATATATTGTGGTCGTAATTTCGAGAATAAAATTAGCGATATAATCATAACACAAGATGCAACTCCATATAGAATGCTCGGACTGAATGAGTATATTGCAGCGGCTCCAAGAGGAACAAGAACTCTGTAAGCCGACTGCAAACTTTGATTTACACCTTGTAATTTCCCTTGGCTACTTTCGTCTACAGACTGCGAGAGTCTTCCGTTGTATGACGGATCGAACAAACCTTCGCCTAGGGTTATACTCATAACTGCAGCAATAATAATTACTGGAGATAAGATATGAACACTAAGAATTATTAGCCCTAGTCCCATTACCAGTCCGAAAAGTCCAACAATACCAATATTTCGCTCACTGAACTTCTTAATAAGAAGAGGTAATAAAACAGCTCGAGAAATAATATCGCAGGCTCCAATAATAGTAAATATACCACCGATACGCGCAGGGCCCCAGGAGAAGATATCTTTTAAAAAGATGCTGAAATTAAATTGATAGATTCCAATACCCACATAGAAGAATCCCCCGATGAAGATAAGCCATTTCGCTTCTTTCATTGTGATAATATCTTTGAACTGACCGAAGATATTGAAACTTTTTATTGAAAAATGAGTTGAGCGTTTTTCAGGAGACAGTGATTCTGGCAGAAAGAAATAGGTACAAATAACGGAGAGGAACATTATACCTGCTGTAACGAAAAACGGCAACGTAATTGAAATTGCCCCAAGTGGACCTCCCAGTGCAGGACCTATCATGCATCCTATACCCATGGCAGCACCTATATAACTAAAACATTTTGTGCGCTCATGTGGCTCCGTACTATCAGCAATATAAGCAAACAATGTACTGATATTCCCTGCTGTTAGTCCATCAATTATTCGGCCCAGAAAGAGGACCCACAGTGCTCTGCCCATGCCAAACATAATATATCCTATAACAGATCCTAATAAACTAATAATTAGAATCTTTTTTCTACCGTAGCGATCGCTTAATGCTCCAAATATTGGAGCTGCAAAAAAAGTGCAAGCTGCAAAAACTGATGCCAGAGTACTCATTCCTATAACTATTTGGGAAGAAGGCAAGTAACTACCAAGCAAAAATGGCAATAGTGGGAATACTACCGTCATCCCTATTCCATTCATTAGCACAATCCCCACAATGATCCACAAAGTATTTTTACGCATTTAAAATTTCCACCTCATCATTTTGATTTGTTATATTTACTACGGTTTTATCCCGCTCTTGAAACTATTTGTTCAACTGCTCATGGACGTATTTTATCTAAAGCTAGCGATGAGCCAATATCTTTCATAGCAGTTGGCAGCTCTTCTCTTTCATGAGCAGGTCCATTTCGCATACCGGTAACAACAACTACGTCTTTAACATCAAATTCTAGCATCTGAAACATTTTTTTAGTATAATCATAATACGTTTGAAACAGGCTTGAATCAGGATTACCCTGATCAAACACAAGAATCAGCTTTATAGCAGCATGTTCCTTGAACTTGGGATAGAATCGTGGATGATTTGTGGCAGACAACCTGTCCACGAATATCTTCGCCTGGGCGCTCATCTGCCCCATATAAGTTGGTGAGCCGAGAACAAGTGCATCGGCATCCTTAAGATTGTCATAAAGCTTCTGCATGTCGTCGCTTATAACACAACCCCCATCGCCATTGTGACAGGCAAAACAACCCTGGCACGGTTTGATATCAAGATCGCTGAAATTAAAGGATTGAGTTTCTGCGCCCTCTTCTTTTGCGCCTTCGAGTATTTTGTTTACTATCCACGCCGTGTTGCCTTCTTTATGCGGACTTCCAATAAATCCTATGATTTTCATTTGTTTTTCCATATAATGTTCCTCCTTAAATTCTCTCATCTGTAAAAAGAATATTTATGTTTCCTTGTCAACAAAATCATTTTATCATTTTATTGTTTCTCTGTCAACAATAAAATGAGGATTGCATCATACGCTTATGTTTCAGCGTATGATGCAATCCCCTTTAGGCTAACATTTTCATGCAACCCCATTATTCGAAATCATTGCCATTTGTTAAATCCTGACCCTGTTTCTTTATTTCTGCATCTAAGTGCCTACTATACTTTTCCACGAAGCTAAGTATGGTATCAAATTGTTCATCGGTTACCTGCTCAAATACCGCTTTATCCCGCTCTTGAAACTCTTTATGCAGCTCCTCGTGGACTTTGTTAATTGCTTTCCCTTGTGATGTCAATCTAAAATAGATTTCTTTTTTGTTATCCGGTTTCTGATAGCTTTCAATAATACCTTTTTTTATGAGCTTCTTAGTTAGTTTACTTACGGCACCCCTAGTCACATAAAAGGAATCCGCAAGTTTAGTCACATTAGAATCTACATTTCTTCCAATGTATTCGATGCAATGTATTTCAGAAGACTTATAGCCCTTAAGACTGTCTCTCATCTTAGGTTTATTAAGCGAAACTATCTTGTTTAATATTTCCCTGAAACCCTTTATGACCTGTTCTTCTTTTTTCATGACCTGTCCTCCAACCCGTTATTGTATTAACAATATTATATTATACTTTTGTTTCCACTTCAACAATGCTAAAGTAATTATTTTAAGAATTGGGCTGCATCTGAAAAAACAGACACAAAGATGTATAACTACAAAAACGCTCTAAAACCATAGTTAAGATTTTAGAGCGTTTTTATTCATATTAAATTTCCATGATTATTGGTATAACAATTGGTTTTCTTCTCGTTTTGTTATATATGAATTCACCTAATGAATATTTTATTTTAGATTTTATTATATAAGAATCTATAATTTTTTTATCTAGGCATTTTTCTAGCTCAACTTTAACTACATCTCTTGCTTCACCTAATAGATCTTTAGATTCTCTCTCGTATACAAAACCTCTTGTAATAATATCCGGTCCTGATAATACGCTAATTGAATCTTTACTTAGAGTTACTACCACGGTTATTATTCCATCTTCTGATAGATGCTTTCTATCTCTAAGTACCATATTACCTACATCGCCAATACCAAGTCCATCAATCATAACTGAGCCTGAAGGCACTATTCCAGATACTCTAGCCCCATTTCTACTAAGTTCAAGTACCTGACCTGTCTCTAAAATGAATATATTTTTAGAGTCCATGCCAAGACCTTCCGCAAGTAATCCATGTTGTCTAAGATGTCTAAATTCACCATGCACAGGCATAAAAAATCTAGGTTTTACTAAACTATGCATCAATTTTAGTTCTTCTTGACAAGCGTGACCTGAAACATGAACTTCTTCTATAGCATTATAAATTACTTCTGCACCCTTCTTGAAAAGTGCATCTATAAGTTTAGATATCAATTTTTCATTTCCTGGAATTGGCGAAGCTGATATAATTACCATATCGCCCTTTTCAATTGTAATTTTTTTATGAGTTGAAGATGCAATTCTAGAAAGAGCAGCCATTGGCTCTCCCTGACTACCTGTTGTTATAATTGTTATTTTCTCAGCAGGATATTTATGAATATCATCTACACTTATTAGTTGATCTTCAGGTAAATTCATATAACCTAGCTCCATAGCTATTCCAGATATTTTCTCCATACTTCTTCCACTAAAGGCAATTTTTCTGCCATAAAACAAAGATGAATTTATGATTTCTTGAACTCTATTAATATTTGATGCAAAAGAAGCAACGATTACTCTACCTTTTGCATTCCCAAAAATTCTTGTTAGGTTTTCACCTATAACTTTTTCTGAGATTGTATATCCAGTTCGTTCAACATTCGTACTGTCTGCCATTAATAGCAGTACTCCTTGCTTACCTAATTTTGCAAAGCGGTGGAGGTCTATTATTTCTCCATCTATAGGTGTGTAATCTATTTTAAAATCTCCTGTATGAATTATTACACCTTCTGGTGTATGTATAGCTATGGCACATGCATCTGCTATGCTATGACAGGTTCTTATAAATTCGATCTTGAAACTTTCAGTTTTAATCTCTTCTCCTGGCTTAACCTCAACAAGTGTGCAGTCAGATAGGATTTTATGTTCCTCAAGCTTGCTTTTTACAAGACCTAACGTGAGCTTTGTACCATAAACAGGAACATTGAGTTGTTTCAAAACATATGGCAGAGCTCCAATGTGATCCTCGTGCCCATGTGTTAAAAAGATTCCTTTTACTTTTTCACTATTATTTAATAAATATGTTATATCAGGTATTACCAAATCAACACCGAATAGCTCAACACCCGGAAATGCTAAACCACAATCAATAATAATAATTTCTTCACCGTATTCTATAGCTGTAATATTTTTTCCAATTTCCCCTAGACCTCCTAGTGGAATAACTTTAACTTTATTTCTAGTTTTCGTTTTCATCTTATCTCCTGTCTGTTAAATAATTTTTAACATTTAATATATTTTTTTGTTTTTTAATATCAATCATATAAAACCCCATAAAAATCAAACCCACTGAGTAAATGGGTGGAACGACATTTATTTAATAGTGTTTGTAATACTGTACTAGTATGTTACTATTTTCAGTAAAACTCTATAAACTATATAACTAAAATTAAAGTGTTTACCATAAGTAATTAAAATATAACTTTTGCCGTAAATAAATTACGCTAAGCAATATATTAATAATTATCAGTATAGTTAAATAGATTAATTCGTTTTTTATAGTTGAATACATGTGAAAAAACTTGAATAAATATAGATCCCATATTATTAATGATGGTGGAAACTAAATTTATATTCATTCATCTTTTTTCATAGTTATCATCTAGAACTAGAAAAACTAATTAAGACAGCTGGGAAAAATTATAATCTCTCACCATGCTTTAACTGTTCTATAAACTCACCAAGATCACTTCTCTTTACTCTCCAGTGACGTCCAATTTTAAAAGCTGGGATTTTACCTTGTTGAACTAATTTATATGTAGTTACTTCACTAATCTTTAAATACGCAGCCACTTCACTGACCGTCATAATTTCAGTTTCGTTAAGGTCCATATCTGTCATATTTGTTTTCCTTTCTTTTAATTAATTATTTCAAACATGTTTTATATCATGTAATCATTATATATAATACATTATAAATAAGCAAGCTTTATTATAATTAAAGGTAATAAATTATATTTTATTGTCTCTAATATGTCTAATTTATAAATGGTTATATTGAGAAGTATTATATTACACTGGATTATCCCTTGTTTAAATTATAAATAAAAAGTGTAAAGCCTTAAATGCAGGAAGGCTTTACACTTTTATTTCAATATAATTTAAATTTATACATTTGCTCCACTAGCAGTACTTGTTACCATTTCAAGAACATCTGCTTTGGGCAATTTTATGCCAATAGTTTCTTTTAGTACATCTTCAATAGTTTCAACAAGTATAAATTGCAAATCATTTCTCACATCTTTAGGTATATCCAATATGTCTTTTTCATTATCCTTTGGCAAAATTACACGTTTAATTCCTGAGCGATGAGCTGCAAGTACTTTTTCTTTAATTCCGCCTACAGGAAGTACTGCTCCTCTTAATGAAATTTCACCTGTCATTGCCATTTTAGGATCAACCTTACGCCCTGTTACTAATGATGCAATTGTTGTAAACAATGATACTCCTGCAGATGGTCCATCCTTTGGTATAGCCCCTGCTGGTACGTGAATGTGTAAATCATTTTTATTAAATTCAATATATTTTAAATTTAAAGCTAGTCTTGAACGAATAAGACTCTGAGCAATTTTAGCTGATTCTTTCATTACATCTCCAAGTTGGCCTGTAAGTATCAATTGTCCAGTTCCTGGCATAAGTGCACCTTCAATGAATAATATTTCTCCACCAACTGGTGTCCATGCAAGTCCGGTAACAACCCCTGGAGCATTATTTTTACCTACTTTATCATGGGAAGCAAGTTCTTGTCCTAAAATATCTAATAACATATTATCCTTAATTACATAAGGTAGATCAACTTGAGCTAGAACTATCTTTTCAGCAGCTACTCTTGCAACTGTTGCAAGTTGTCTTTTAACCCCTCTTACACCCGCTTCTCTAGTGTATTTTTCAATTATTGTTTTTAAAGCTTCATCTTCAATTTGAAGTTGATCATTATTTAGACCATTTTCTTCAAATACAGAAGTTACTAAATGCTCTTTTGCTATATGAAATTTTTCATAGCTTGTATAGCTACTTATATCTATAACTTCCATACGATCTCTTAATGGTCCTGGAATATCACCTAATGAATTTGCTGTTGCTATAAAAAACACTTCTGATAAATCATAAGGCACATCCAAATAGTGATCTGAAAATGTATTGTTTTGTTCAGAATCTAAGACTTCTAAAAGTGCACTGGCTGGATCTCCATTTCCAGATGTCATCAATTTATCAATTTCATCTAAAATAAATACTGGGTTTTTTTCACCTGCACGCTTAATACCTTGGATGATTCTCCCTGGTAATGCACCAATATAAGTTCTTCTATGTCCCCTTATTTCAGCTTCATCTCTTACTCCACCAAGACTAATCCTCACGTATTTACGTCCTAAGGCCTCAGCAATACTCTTACCTAAGCTTGTTTTACCAGTTCCTGGAGGTCCTACTAATAATAAAATGGATCCTTGTTTGTTCTGTTTTAATTTCATTACTGTTAAATGTTGAATAATACGATTTTTAACCTTTTCAAGCCCATAGTGCTGGGTATCTAATAATTTTCTTGAAGCTTCTATGTCTACATCTTTAACTTTACTTTCGCCCCAAGGTAAATCCGTTAGTAGGTCAAGATAATTTTCTATAACATTTCCTTCTGAGCTATTTGCACCTTGCCTTTCTAATTTATTAAGTTCATCCAGTGCAACTTCCTTAACATCTTCAGGCATGCCGGCTGCTTCAATTAATTCTTTGTAATCTTTTTTCTTTTTTGATGTGGTTCCTTCTGTTTCATCCAATTCTTCTTGAATAGATTTAAGTTGTTGCCTCAACATATTTTCTCTGTAGTTTTTATTGACCTTCTCATTAAACTTTGTAGCAATCTCCATCTGAAATTTAATAGATTCTTTTTGCTCGATTAAAATATCTAAAAATCTAAGACTCTTTCTTCTCAATGATCTAATCTCTAAGAAGGCTTGTCTGTCTTCAAAAGACAAATTCATAAATGGAAATAGGTAAGAAATAATATCTGTAATATCATCTAATTTATTTATATATTCCACATAAGTTTCTGAGCCTCTAAAATTTTGGCTAATTTCAGCTACTAAAGTTTTTATATAATTAATCATTTCTTTTTGATTTCCTTTATCCAAATCTATTATGTCGGATATAAAATCATAAGATATTTTGTAGTCTGTAGCATCTGGGATAAATGCTTTTACTTCAACTCTTTCAATTACATCTATAACAAATTCATAACCATCACTTAATACTTTGGTATCATCAATCTTAATTAATGTTCCAACATGATAAAAATCATCTTCTCCATATAGGCTACCATCATGGCCTTCTTTAAGTGCTAATGCAACTCCATAAAAATCATCTTGTACAATTCTTTTATAAAATTGATTTCCAATTTCTTTGCTAATTTTTATAGTTGTACTTTTTCCAGGTAATAGTACTGTATTTGGTATAACAACTAAGGATAATTCTCTTTTAACATTTAGTTCTTTCACGATAATCATCTCCAAATTATTTTAGATTGGGTATAGTTAGTTTTCTTCTAACTAACTATATTTTTAAAAAAAATTCATTTTTTTATTTTATTTTTGATAATAGTGTTATCAAGTCATCGATTTCTTGTTCATCAAGACTTTCTATTATTCTATCCACTACTCTCTTGACAGCTAATTGTTCAAATCTCGCAATACCTTTTCCCTTACTTGTAAGGTGAAGATAGTAAACTCTTCCGTCTTCATTACATTTTTGCTTGTATATACATTCTAGTTTAATAAATTTCTTTATCATTTCAGTAACAGATGGTTTAGATAAGTCTAAATCCTTTGCCAATTTGCTAGTGGTAACACAATCATATTGGTCAAATTTTTTTATATATTCAATTTGACGAAGGGTTAATTCCGACATGTTCAACTCATCAATTA
The DNA here is from genome assembly GCF_000686725.1 of Clostridium akagii DSM 12554. Taxonomy (GTDB): domain Bacteria; phylum Bacillota; class Clostridia; order Clostridiales; family Clostridiaceae; genus Clostridium_I; species Clostridium_I akagii. The sequence goes on from NZ_JMLK01000012.1 coordinate 39,104, forward strand.
GTTTACATGAGCACTCACCCTTAATTTCCATAAGTCCACTATAAGTCTCGTAGAGCTTTTTATTGATATCCAAAAGATCACCTCATAAGTTTGTTAGGTTTTCCCTAACAACATCATAAATCACATTAGAAGATTTGTCAACAAAAAAATAGAAAAACTTATAGACAGCATTTTGATGAATATGATTTCTATCTACAAGTTTTATATGAAATTTAAGAAATTATACTTTGCTTACATTTTTTACTTAATATAATATTCTCATAAGTTTTAATAAGATTTTGGAATATGCAATCCCAGGATCTTTCTAAAACAGTTTTTGTAGCATTATGTTTTATATTATTCATTAGACTTTTATCCTCTATAATTTCAATGATTAAATTTGCTAAATCCTCTGCGTCTCCAGGTTTAAATAACATTCCATTAATCCCATTATCTACGGTATCTTTCACCCCTCCTGCATTGGCTGCTATTACTGTAAGTCCTGATGCCATTGCTTCTAATACAACATTCCCAAAGGTTTCTGTGCGTGAGGGAAACACAAATATATCACTAGAGGCATAAATTTTTGCAAGTTCGCTACCTATTTTATAACCTGTGAATATGGTCCCTTTTGGAAAACTTTTTTTATATACTTCAAGTTCCGGTCCATTTCCAGTAATGATGAGTGCTACTTTATCTTTGTACCTATTTAATATTTTTGCATATCCCTCTTGTAAAATATTGATGTCTTTTTCTTTTGCTACTCTTCCAACATAAAGCAAAACTATTTTATCATGTATTCCTAATTGTTTTCTTAACTCAATGCTTCTAAATTTGTCATTGAAATTGTTAATATCTATACCTCTTGAAAAAATACCAGTATTGTTTATCCCATGGCTAATAAGGAGTTTTTTAGTTTCCATGGATGGACATAACGTGATTTCATTTTGATTATGAAACCAACGCATATAATTCCATAAAGCATTTTGGAACATATCTAAATTATAATATTTTAGATATTGAACAAAGTTTGTAGTATAACTTGATATAGTTGGTATACCTAATTTTTTCCCATAGGTGAGTCCTGCTATACCCATATTAAGTTCTGTCATTATATGAATAATATCAGGTTTGAACTTCAAAAGTGAATTCCTTAATCTGAAAATATTGGGTAGTGATAACCTACATTCAGGATATAAAAAAAATTTAATACTTACAAATTTTTCAACATTATAATTTTTATTTAACTCTAAATAGCTGTCTGGTGCAAAAACAAGATACTCTATATTCTTTGATTTATAATACTCAATAAGCTTTGATAAAGTATTAGTAACGCCATTTACTTGTGGCAAAAAAGTATCAGTAAACAAAGCAACTCTCACCGTATTACACCTCCCTTATACTTTTATAATATTCTAAATAAATAGGATTTGTAATTTACTGGAGTTAATTTATGATTATATTTTTGTTAAGTTGCAATAATTATCTTTATAATTGCCTAAGATTAGTACCAGTATTAGAATTTTTAATTTTATTTAGTGCAAAACATATATAACCAAAACCAATAATATGATATGCTAGCCAATAATAGCTAAAATGTTCAATACTTATAATTTTTAAAATAGTGTCAATTATTAGTGGCGTAGTTAATGCATAAATACTTATGCTATACAACTGACCATATTTTAAATTTGTTTTAAAAACTCCATTAATTATTAGGGCCAATAAAGCTAAAAATAAAGCACTTAGGAGTCCACCTAAAAAGTACCAAATAATGTTTCCAATAAAAATGAATGGTATAACTAGCTTTATTAGAGGTAGATATACATTTACCTGCTTTTTATTAATAGTTGAACCTTGCAATGACTTAAAATCAAAAATTTGAGTCTGTGCTCCACTTTGTTTTTCAATCAATTTATCTTTTAATATTAAAATACCTCTATCATAAGAATTTAAAACATCAGTACTAGTGTTATTAGTTGTATCTATAACAAAATAATAATTATTATCTTTAGATAAAACCAGAGGCATATCTCCTGTTACACTTAATTGTCCATCTTTAAGTTCAAAATCAGGGCATTTGTCATTATATATTTTTATAAATTGAGAAATTCCATTATTGGTGTCAATAGCGCCTCTTAAAGAGCCCACTGCACCTAGTAGTAATGATAATAATAACAAATATATTATTGACTTTCCAGCTGTGTCTTTTAAAACATCTTTATAATGTTTTATTCCTTGAACACTGAATATTGCCTTGCTCCAAAAACTGAGTTTTCTTTTTCCAATATTACTTTCCATAAAAATTCCTCCTTAACATATAAATTTAACTTTAATTACTATATTCCTTATATTTATATTAATTACTCTTTTACAAAATTTCATAGTTTCATTTCAATTCCATGATGTATAATCCATCTTCAAAATTAGCATGTATTACTGTTAACGGTGACATAATAGAAATTAAAGGTAGAAATCAAATAAACTTATTATAAATTCAAACACAAAAGAAGGTATTGACAAATGAATAAGATTAATAGGGAATTTTTTCAAAGAAATACGATAACAGTAGCTAAAGAGCTACTAGGAAAAGTTTTAGTACACGAAATTCATGGATTAAAACTTGCTGGTAAAATAGTCGAGACAGAAGCCTATTTAGGTCTTGAAGACAAAGCTGCACATTCCTTTGGTGGAAAAAGAACACCTAGAGTAGAAGTTATGTATGGTAAGGCGGGTATTTCATATATTTATCTTATTTATGGTATGTATTATTGTTTTAACGTTATTACGCGTAAAGAGGATATACCTGAAGGCGTATTAATAAGGGCATTAGAACCTTTAGAAGGATTTGATGAAATGGCAGTTAATAGATTTAACACCACCTATGATAAACTTACAAAACTTCAAGTAAAAAACTTGACCAATGGCCCTGGAAAACTTTGTATTGCAATGACCATAGATAAATCCTTAAATAAAAATGATATGTGTGTTAATAATAATTTTTATATAGCTGATTATAATTTTAGAGATTTCGAAATAGTATCTACTAAGAGAATTGGCATCGATTATGCAGAGGAATATAAAGATTTGCTTTGGAGATTTTATATTAAAGATAACATAAATAAAATATATTAAAATTAGATTAAAACTTTTAGCCTAGATAACATAAAATATACAGTAAATAATTTTACGAGGGAATTATGAATCATATAACAAGTTCATCATATTCTAAAGTAAAAGCCGTGAAGTATGCTAAAAATTATGCTAAAATCCCAAATCCTGCCTTTAAATATATACCTGTATATGACGATAATGGAGGTGATTGTACAAATTTCACGTCTCAATGTTTACTCGCCGGAGGTGCACCTATGGTTTTTTTAGATAAAAATCCCTGGTGGTATAACAATAAAGGTTGGTCCATTTCTTGGGCTGTAGCAGGTGCACTTTATTGGCACTTAAAAACCAATGGTATAAATAATTTGTATGGTGTAAAAGCTTCAGAGGTATCATCTTTAGCTTTACTTGAAGCTGGGGATATTATTTTCTATGAAAACATCAACGGTAAGATAGCTCACTCTGCAACAATTACTTCTTTTTATTATTCTTATCCTCTTGTGTCGCAGCACACTCCAAATATGCTTAATATCCCTTATGAAAAAGAATGGGCAACTAAGATGCATTTTATGAGAATATCTTTATAATGCATCTGCAAGTAAATAATTAATTAAAGATGCAAACTAGTATACTAGTTTATTGTATTTTGAAGATGCCTATAACGATTTTATCATAAAATGAAGGTGACACAAAAAATCTTATGATTATTTTGTGTCACCTTCATTTTTAATTAACAAATATATATTATTCTACATGTTATTCCTTAAGCCAACTGATTATGAATTCTGTATCTTTGGGAGTATTTTTAATGTGCTTAAACTCTTTTGACCAATGTCCACTTAAATTTAATTCTTTTGCTGAAGCTTCAAAATGATACATAGCAATACCCATATCAATTTTTTCCATGTCAAACCCCATAGAATTATATCCTTTTGTATGATTTAGAAAAAAGTGAAAACCACTATTGTCCACTACTATTCTCCAAGGTTGTTTATTTGAAGCTGATGGAGCTAGTCTTACCATTTCTAATGGTTTAGCATATTCTCCAGCTTTTGACTCATCAAGTTTTTTAGTAAAGTCCTCACTAAAAACTATATCGTTAAATATTTTTCTGTTTTTCCCACCAGAAACAAGCCTCATCATTTTTTCAGTGAAACTCCTTTTTTCCGCAGGTATACCAATAGGTAAAACAATTGGCATTATTTCATTGTCCTTACTATCAATAACTTTAGCAAATTCACCTTTATTAAAGGTTCCTCCAAGCCATACTGTACCTACGCCAATAGAAGTCGCATATAATACAATATTTTCTAAAATATAGCCAAGCTGTTCTAATGCCTCATCATTTTTTTCTATAGACGTTACAATAAATGAACTAACACCTTTTATTACACCATATGTACCAAGTTTAATATTCTCATTGCTTTTATCAAATTTATCAATTATTTCAAACCTAACTTTTTCATTAAATGGTCCACTAACATTATCCATACGATTTTGTAACTTGGCTTTAATATCTTCTGATAATGGTTTATTATCATAGGTTCTTATTGATGTTCTATATTTAATAACATCCATAATTGATTTACTTAAATCTATACTCATAAGTTAATTCCACCTTTTTTTTTAATTTCTCAACTTTTTTATTAAAGTCATAAACGCTACTCTCTAATTTTAGCAGTTTTGATTCAAATAAGTTCATTGAGCTTAATATTTCTATAACTTCTCTTTTATTTATATTAAATTCATTCCCCTGATTATCTATACATATTAAACTAGCTTGTCCATTACACTTACAACAAAACGGATTCCATAATTCCTCCCCATTTTTTTCTTGAATTTTAACCTTGAAAATATCATTACCACATTGTTTGCACTTGCTACTAATTGATGTGAATTTTTCACATGAAATAGTCTTAATATTCATCTTACATTCATTGCAAAAGTAATCTATCTTACCATTGCCTGATAATATTTTTAATTTTACTGATCCACATTTCGGACAATTGGCTGTCCTAATTATCTTTCTCATAATATCACTCCCAATATTAATTATTCAAATTAATATTGAAATATAACCTAAAATTAACAATTAATATTAAATTTTGTTTATACCATAATTTTTTATTATAACCGATCTTATTGCGTCATAGGATATTTTTTGCGATACCTTAGCCTTTATTAAACCTATACTTTCAACCCCAAATTCATCAGCTATTAAAATGATCTCTTTTTCCTCTTCTGCTGTGAAAAATTCATCAAAATTAATTTCTAATATATCTACATTTCCCTCTTTAAAATACTTTTCTATATGAGATAATATGGTGTTAATTGTAAGGCTTCTGGTTTTGGCAATTTCTTTTATGCCTTTACCTTCCTTTATCATATTTATAGTTTTCTCATGAGTTTTCTCTTTATTACTTGTAGTTTTAGTTGTACGAGTGACTTTAACTTTAGATTCTGATTTTTCAATCCAATTCACTTCAATATTGTTTTTTATCACATAATCATTTATTACCCCCAAAAATTCTTCTCCGTATTTATCGTATTTTACTTGACCTACACCAGATATCTCAAATAATTGTTCTTTATTTAATGGATACCTAAGACTCATTTCCTTTAATGTATTATCAGGGAAAATGAAATATGGTGGTACTCCAGCATCCGTTGCCATTTGTTTACGTAAAGTTCTTAGTATTTCAAAAAGCTCATTATTCTCAGAGATCTTTTTAACCTTAATTACTTCCTTGAAAACAACCTTTTCTTGCCCCTTTAAAACCTTCATGGAATTATTGCTGAGTATAACAGTTGGATATTCACCTTCTTTTAAAGCTATAAAATTATGGGATATCAGTGTATTTATAAAATCCGCTAAATCTTTTTTATTATAATTTTTCATTATTCCATAAGTAGAAAGTTCATTAAATTTATACTGCAATATTTTCTTTTGTGCAGAACCTCTTAATACGTCCACAATAGTATTAACTCCAAAATCTCTTTTCATCCTATAAATACATGACAAAACTTTTTGTGCTTCTACAGTTTTATCAGTTAATTCTCCCTCACTTAAACAACTACTACAATTAGCACAATCATCATAATCCGTTTCTTCACCAAAATAGTTTAATATGTATTTTCTAAGGCATCCATTATGATGAACAAAATCTATCATAGTCTGTAGCTTTTTATAGTCACTTACTCTTCTTTCAGGCTGCTGAGTTCCAACTTCTATTAAATATTTTTGAGTTATAATATCCTGTGGTGCAAACAATAAAATACATTCACTTAGTTCACCATCACGTCCTGCTCTTCCTATTTCTTGATAGTATCCTTCAATATTTTTAGGCATATTATAGTGAATTACAAAACGTACATTTGATTTGTCTATTCCCATTCCAAATGCATTAGTAGCTACCATAACATTAACCCTATCATATACAAAATCCTCTTGATTTTTTTTTCTTTCTTTGTCTGATAATCCTGCATGATATCTAGTTACTGATATATTATTTTCAGTTAATTTTTCATAAATATTGTCTGCTTCTTTTCTAGTTGACACATATATTATTCCAGATTGATCTTTATTTTCATTTACATAGTTTAATGTATACCCGAGTCTATCTCCTATTTTCAATACATTGATTTTTAGATTTTCTCTGTCAAAGCTTGATATATAAATTTCAGGGTTTTTGAGTTCTATTGATCTAACTATATCTTTACGAACTTCCTCAGTAGCGGTTGCCGTAAATCCAGTAATTATTGGCCTTTTGGGAAGTTCTCTTATAAATTGACTTATATACCTATAGCTTGTTCTAAAGTCATGTCCCCATTGTGATACGCAATGTGCTTCATCTACAGCTATTTGAGATATATTTAATCTCCTAATAAGTTCGCAGAATTCAGGGGATTGTAGTCTTTCCGGTGCTAAGTAAAGTAATTTTATCTGATCTGTATTTAAATTTTCAATTACTTCCTGAGTTTGTTTATATGTAAGTGAACTATTTATATAGTCTGCACTTATTCCTAAAGATTTAATATTGTCTACCTGATCCTTCATAAGAGATATAAGTGGCGATATAACAATAGTAATTCCATCAAATAAAAGTGCTGGAATCTGATAACAAATTGATTTACCTCCACCTGTAGGCATAACAGCTAACGTATCCTTTCCAGAAAGTATGCTGTTTATTATAGAATTTTGAGAACTACGGAATTCTTTATATCCAAAATACTCTTGTAATGCATTTAATGCTTTATTAACCAATCGTGACACCTCATTTAAAATAATAATAATATATTCTCTTATTATTATACAGTATCGACAAGTTTTCAAATAATATTTCGTAATAAAATTATTTATCAGATATGCAAATATCAATGTAAATAAGTGAAAGCCTTATGCCAGCATTATTTTAAGTATGAAATATATTTTTAACTATTTATGATTTCTCCACCATTTATATGGATAGTCTCACCTGAAATATAAGATGAACCATCCTCAGCTAAAAAAACATAACAAGGAGCTAGTTCAACTGGCTGACCTGGTCTACCTAACGTTGTATTTAATCCAAATTTTCCAACATCTTCAGCGCTGAATGATGAAGGTATTAGTGGTGTCCATATAGGTCCTGGAGCAACCGCATTAACTCTTATATTTCTGCTAGCCACTGATAATGCCATTGACCTAGTAAAAGATACTATGGCACCTTTAGTTGATGAATAGTCTATTAATGTTTTATTTCCCTTATATGCTGTAACTGATGAAGTGTTTATAATACTACTGCCATCTTTTAAGTATGGTAATACATATTTTGTTAAATAAAACATGGCAAATATGTTTGTTTTAAATGTTCTCTCTAATTGTTCTTTTGTTATATCTTCTACACTATTTTGAGGGTGTTGTTCACCAGCATTATTAACCAATATATCTATTGCATTATATTGGTTAATAATTTTTTTTACGGATTCCTTGCAAAATTCTTCATCACCTATGTCTCCATGGATAAGTAAACATTCGGCTCCATTTGTCTCTATAATTTTTTTAGTTTCATTAGCATCTTCATGTTCATCTAAATATATTATTGCTATTCTAGCACCTTCTTTTGCGTAAGCTATGGCCACCGCTTTTCCTATTCCACTGTCACCTCCTGTTATAACAGCTACTTTATTTTTAAGTTTTCCTGTTCCTTTGTATTCTGCATCCTCATATATAGGTTTTGGATTCATAAGTTTTTCCAAACCTGGCTGTTTATCCTGTTTTTCAGCGGGAACAGTCTTAGGATATGTTATTGTATTAGTCATTTTAAATCATCCTTTCCATATTTTTTAATTTAGTATGCCCAGATTATTATGTTTAAGTCTTTTAATCATTTAAAAGTTACGAGGATTAATGGTTTACAATTGCATTTAGTTTACATAATATTTTATATGTAAACTAATGTAAAGATTTATTTAACAATCTGCTCTTGAATGCGAAATACCAGCATTATTTACTGGTATTTTCAAAATATTTCCTATTATAATTTACCGAATAATCATTTTTTTTATACTTTTCGGCTTTATTATTATATTCTATAGCCGCATCTCTGTTACCAATCCTATCATAACAAACACACAACTGTATGCTAGGTATATATCCCCAATAATCATGAGATATGAATCCCCAACTATCTTTTGGTTCTTCTAATTGAGAAACTAATTTATACCAAAAAATAGCTTTTTTATAATTTTTCATTTCAAAGTAATAGTGACCAATTTCGCAACAGATTTCAGCTCTAGGGGTATCGTATTCAAAACTTCTTAATAATGATTTTAACATTCTCTTATTATCATTTTTATATGCATAACATTTTGAAAGATTAAAACAAGCGCTTATATTATCTTCTATCCATCCTCTTTCTGTATCTAAAAATTTATTAAAGTATTCTATTGCTTTATCGTACTCACCATTATAATACAATTCTCTAGCATAATAATTAAGCCCTCTAGTTGTAAGTTTCTTGCCATTAGCTATTAATTGCTCATAAATAGCTAAGTTTCTCCCCTTTATTGCTGGATGTTCTTTTTTATGAGTTATACAAATATCTGAATTAATAATGTTACCATTAATTTCTAAATACTCATGAATTGGCTCCATCCATTTATAGTTGTTTATTCTTTTGGACAATCTTTCCCTGAAATATGATAGAGTAATATTCCCATTTTTATCGAAACCTACATTATATTTCATCATTACAATATCTACTTTTTTATTTAAATTGGCTTTAAGTTGTATTAATTTTTTTCTGTCGTCTTCAAGAATAATGTCATCTGCATCCAGCCAAAGAATATAATCCATTTTTGCCATTGAATACGCATAATTTCTTGCTGCAGAAAAGTCATCAATCCATTTAAAATCATACATCTTATCAGTAAAGGTTTTAACAATTTCTTTTGTGTTGTCCGTTGATCCTGTATCTACTACGATTATTTCATCAGCAATATCTTTAACGCAATCAAGGCATCTTCCTATTACATCATCTTCATTTTTTACAATCATACACAAACTAATAGTTATCATATAAATCACTCCAAAATTCAACATAGTATATACTATGCTAAATTCTTAAGTTATGACATATATACGTTTAAAAAATAGAAATTGCCAAATATATGCATGCTATATTTGGCAATTTCTTTATTCATAATTAATTAGAATTGTACTATATTTAAAGCTCTAGTGAGTGCTACTGCACTTGCAATATTAGTTGCTGTAACTGTTATACGAATTTCATAAGTGTGAGCAGCGGCTGAAGGACTATCCACCCACGTTAAATTTGGAATTTCAGAAAGAGTACGTGTAGCTAAAGGCACATTATCCTGCTCTTTTTCCACTGTTATAGAACTAATTGATGTTCCATCAAGGAATAGGCTATAGGTTATGGTGTATTGATTTGGAGACGCATTCCCTGATGTTAACTCAACTTCTGACATTGAATCTAATTTCAAACTCTGACCTGCAACAGTTGTTATAGGAATTGTTAAAACTGATACTTCCGTGCCTATTGGAAGCGCTATTGAACTACTTAGTTGAGTTGATGCTAGAGTACTCCCTGCACCAGTAGCTCCTGTTGCTCCAGTAGCTCCAGTTGCTCCTGTTGCTCCTGTGTCTCCAGTAGCTCCAGTTGCTCCTGTGTCTCCGGTAAGACCAGTAGCTCCAGTAGCTCCAGTAGCTCCTGTGTCTCCAGTTGGACCGGTTGCTCCTGTATCTCCTATATCTCCAGTTGCTCCTGTTGCTCCTGTTATTCCAATTCCAGTTGCTCCTGTTGCTCCAGTTGCGCCGGTAGCGCCAGTTGCTCCTGTTGCTCCTGTTGGGCCTGTGATTCCAACACCAGTAGCTCCTGTTGCTCCTGTTATTCCAGTAGCTCCTGTTGGGCCTGTTGGACCTGTAGCTCCTGTATCTCCTATATCTCCAGTTGCTCCTGTATCTCCAGTTGCTCCAGTTGTGCCTGTTGGTCCAGTTGCTCCAATAGCACCAGTTGGGCCTGTTGCTCCTGTATCTCCAGTGGGTCCTATATCTCCAGTTGAACCAGTTGCTCCCGTTGGGCCTGTTGCTCCAATTGGACCTGTTGCTCCAGTTGAACCAGTTGCTCCTGCAGGGCCTGTACCTCCAGTTCCTCCTGTTGGGCCTGTAGCTCCTGTAGCTCCTGTTGTTCCAGTTGCTCCTGTAGCGCCTGTATCTCCTACAGCACCTGTTGGTCCAGTTATTCCTATACCAACACCTGTAGCACCTGTTGCACCTGTTGCTCCAGTAGTACCTGTTGGACCGGTGGCTCCAGCTTGTCCGGTGGCTCCAGTAGCTCCTGTATTTCCAGTTGTGCCTATTGCACCAGTTGCACCTGTTGCTCCCGTTATTCCGGTAGCTCCTGTGGTGCCAGTAGCACCTGTAGCTCCTGTACCTCCCGTTGCTCCCGTTATACCTACTCCGGTTGGGCCTGTTGCTCCTGTATTTCCAGTTGGACCTGTTGAACCTGTATCTCCAACTGCGCCAGTTGGGCCTGTGATGCCTACACCAGTGCTACCTGTTGGGCCTGTTGAACCAATAGCACCAGTTGGGCCTGTTGCTCCTGTGTCCCCCACTGCACCAGTTGGGCCTGTTGCTCCTACGCCAGTTGCACCTGTTGCTCCTGTTGTTCCTACACCAGTTGGGCCTGTTGCTCCTGTTACTCCAGTGGCTCCAGTAACTCCTGTAGATCCTGTTGTACCTGTTGGACCCGTTGAACCTATGGCTCCAGTAGCTCCTGTACGCCCTGTGGCACCTGTTGGTCCTGTGATACCAGTATTTCCAACAACTCCTGTTGCACCAGTTGGACCAGTTGCTCCTGTAGTCCCAGTGGCACCCGTTCTTCCAGTGGCTCCAATTGCACCAGTTGCACCAGTTGCTCCAGTTGCTCCTACTGGTCCAGTGACTCCATCATTACCTGCAGGACCAGTAGCTCCAATTGCACCTGTATCACCAGTTGCTCCTGTTGCTCCAGAAATACCAGTTGGACCAGTAGATCCTGTTATTCCTATTGGCCCGGTTACTCCAGTTGCTCCTGTTCTTCCAGTGGCACCAGTAGATCCTGTAGCTCCTGTAGCTCCTGTTGTTCCAGTTGCTCCTGTTGCACCAGTAGCTCCAGTTGCTCCTGTGGCTCCTGTTCTTCCAGTTGCTCCTGTTGGACCTGTTGGACCTGTGGGTCCTGTTGGTCCTGTGGCTCCATCTATAGCAATTTCAAGTTCTGCTTGGTTATATTTTAAATTATTAACATCCATATAATCAAATCTCCTCAATTTTTTATCTTAGATATAAGTCAAAACAATGTTGTAGTTCATTATATTCTAAATATAAAAATAAGTGAGTATTTATTAAAATAAACTCACAATTTGGAGTTTTGACTTTATTTTTTCCCCTATTATGTCAAAATTAGCAGGCAAAAATATATTGCTTCCAATTAAGCCATACGGATAATGTAACTTTATATTATAAAGTTCATATAATGAAGTGTAAATGATTAAATATATTAATACTATATTTAACTTTATTCTAGTACATCAGGAGGATATTTATGAAGAATGGAAATTATTACTTTAATGGCGTAAAATTCTATTCATATTGGCATAAAGATGATTCATCTGTACTACATGACAAATGCAGCTCAAATTTCCATGATGATGATTCATCTGAAGTATATGACGAATATAGCTCAAATAGTCATAAGAACAACTTATTTAAAGAATGTCATGTAAATAGTCACAACAACTGTAGGTTTTGTGATATTGGTTGTCAAGGACCTCAAGGGCCTCAGGGTCCTCAAGGTCCTGCTGGTGTTCCTGGACCTCAGGGTCCCGAAGGAGCTGCAGGCCCTGCCGGTCCTGAAGGTGCGCCTGGGCCTGCCGGTCCTCAAGGTCCCGCTGGCACACCTGGATCTCAAGGCCCTGAAGGCGTAGCAGGACCTGCTGGCCCTGAAGGTGCTGCTGGTCCTGCCGGTATTACTGGGCCTGCTGGAAATACTGGTGCTGTTGGTGCTACTGGTCCCGCTGGTGCTGCCGGTCCTACTGGCTCTACTGGTGCCACTGGTGCTACTGGTACCACTGGTGCTGCCGGCATAGCTGGAGCTGCTGGACCTCAAGGTCCCGAAGGTGCTGCTGGTCCTGCTGGCCCTGAAGGTGCTGCTGGTCCTGCCGGGCTTCAAGGTCCTCAAGGTCCTGAAGGTCCTCAAGGCACTATTGGACCTCAAGGTCCCGAAGGCGCTGCCGGCCCTGCTGGTCCTGAAGGTGCTGCTGGCGTTGCCGGGCCTACTGGCTCCACTGGCCCTGCCGGTCCTACTGGCTCTACTGGTTCAACTGGGTCCACTGGTGCTACAGGTGCCGCAGGCATAGCTGGCGCCGCCGGTCCTCAAGGGCCTGAAGGTGCTGCTGGTCCTGCTGGCCCTGAAGGTGCTGCTGGTCCTGCTGGTCCTCAAGGTCCTGCTGGTGCTCCTGGCCCTCAAGGTCCAGTTGGTGCCACTGGTGCTACTGGTGCAACTGGTGGAGTATTAAGCTTCGCAGATTTTTTTGCACTTATGCCTCCAGATAATGCGGCAACAGTTGCACCAGGTACTGATGTAAGCTTTCCACAAGACGGTCCTACTAGTGGGTCTATTATTACACGAACTGGTCCCAGTACATTTAACTTATCTGCGATTGGCACCTATCAAATCTTATTTAATGTAAGTGTGAGCGAAGCAGGTCAACTGATTCTGACTCTAAATGGTGCTGACCTTGCATATACAGTGCTTGGACGATCAACAGGTACTACAGCTATAGTAGAAACCGCTGTTGTAACAACCACAGTAATAAATTCATTACTCACTGTGAGAAATCCTGCTGGAAACTCTACGGCACTTACCATAACTCCACTAGCTGGAGGCACGAGACCAGTTTCAGCACATCTTGTTATCACTCAAATTGCATAGATCTATATAGAATATCATGATGTAATGAATATTTGCCAAATTCTTAATCCGTCGTATGTATTCATATATGTATTATACGGCGGTTGGATTTTTGTGTAGTATCCAGTACTATAATTTGATTTTTTATAATATTATTATGTAGATAACATTTTCAGGAGAATTTAAATTGACTCTATATTATAAATATTTAGGTTACAAAACAGAATGCAAAAAAATACCAATAACTTTTCCTGCTCAACATCAACCAGTTCAACCTGGCCTGGAAACTCTAATGGTGCCAAGACCGATTTTTGATAATCCAAACTATATTGGTACAAATAAATTAAAAAATAAAGTTGCGTTAATTACTGGCGGCGACAGTGGAATTGGAAGGGCTGTATCCCTAGCCTTTGCAAAAGAAGGCGCTAATATAGCTATTGCATACCTTAATGAACACGAAGATGCTAGAGAAACAAAAGCTTTAATAGAAAACCTGGGTAGAAAGTGCATTTTAATTTCTGGTGACATTAGAGATGAATCATTCTGCATAGAAACCGTTAAAAGGACTCTATCCGCTTTTAATCATATTGATATATTAGTTAATAATTCAGGAGTGCAGTTTCCACAAAATAAACTTGAGGACATATCAGCCCAGCAACTCGATGATACTTTTAGAACAAATATGTATCCAATGTTTCATATTACTAAAGCATCTCTGCCCCATTTGAAATGTGGCAGTACAATCATAAATACAACCTCTGTTACCGCTTATCTAGGAAATAAAATTCTTTTGGATTATTCCAGCACAAAAGGTGCTATTGTTAGTTTTACACGATCCTTAGCTCTTTCTCTTGTGTCTAAAGGAATACGAGTTAATGGTGTTGCCCCTGGTCCCATTTGGACTCCACTTCAACCCGCCAGCTATTCAGCAGAAGTAATTACAACTCTTGGTGCAAATACACCTATGAAAAGAGCTGGTCAACCTTTTGAATTGGCGCCAACATATGTATATCTTGCCTCTGAAGATTCAAGCTACGTAACCGGACAAATACTACATGTAAATGGTGGATCTTTTATGGGCTCATAAATAATATTAAATTAGATTTATGCCTTTAAACAAAAATAAACTATGTAAATTAATATACCTAGTTTATTTTTGTTTTTATTGGAAGTCTTTGTAGCCGTTGTTTTATAAGATTTTTATTAATTCATCTATACTTGTTGTAGGTATTCTACATGTATAATTTTCACAAACATATGCTGTTGCCTTATTATCTATCATATTCTGATCAGTTATAAATGGTATGAGTTTGTGAATTTTCTCACTTCCATCATTAAAAATAATTGAGGAGAACGGTGAGTATTTTTCATTAGCTATATTTAACATACTTTCAGTATTTGCTTCATTACTTTTTCCTGATATAACTATAAGCTTTCCTGGTACTATACTGTATAAAAAAGCAGTAACCATTTTACTATATGCCTCTGGCATACTTTTAACTAGACTTCCAAAAGTTTTGAAAATTTTATCTATATTTTTTTCCAACTTTACATCTCCAGTTATTTTAAAAAGTCTTACCATATTCATTACTGCGACACTATTTCCTGAAGGAATAGCACCATCATAGGAATCTTTTGATCTTATAATTAACTTTTCACTATCCCATGAAGACATGAAAAATCCACCATTATCATCATCCCAAAAATATTTTATCATTTCCTCATTTAGATTTAGTGCCTTTTCTAAATACTTATAATCATAGGTCGTTCTATACAATTCAATTAAGCCCCATACAATAAAAGCATAATCATCTAAATACCCCAAATATGAAGATTCACCATCTCTATATCTAGCTAGAAGTCTTCCATTATTATTTTGTAATTTGCCAAATATAAAATCCAGAGCCTCTTCTGCAACTTTAGTATATTGGGTATTTTCCAAAATCCTACCCCCATAGGCTAAAGAAGCAATCATAATTCCATTCCAGGAAGTTAAAATTTTGTCATCCTTCAGTGGATGTACTCTTTTTTCTCTATAGTCGAATAATTTTCTGCGGAGTTCTTCTAGCTTAATGTTTAAAGCCCCATAGTTTTTGTCATTTATATCAGTATTTATAAGACTGGGAATATTCTTTCCTTCAAAATTACCTTTTGGAGTAATGTTATAATATTTACTATATAATTCTCCATCTTTTTTTCCTAATACTTTTTCTACCTCTTCCTTTGACCAAATATAAAACTCCCCTTCTTTTCCTTCAGAATCTGCATCTTCAGCAGAATAAAAGCCTCCATCCCTAGAAGTCATATCTCTTAATACATAAATAAAAATTTTTTCTGCTACTTCTTTGTATAAAGGATCTTTTGTAGCCTCATAAGTTTCCAGATATGCATAGGATAAAAGAGCATTATCATATAACATTTTTTCAAAATGTGGGACTAACCAATTTCTTTCAACTGAATATCTTGAAAATCCAAATCCAACATGATCAAATATTCCACCTTTATACATGTTAATTAAAGAACTTTTGGCCATTTCTAATGCATTCTCTTCGCCATATAACTTCCAGTAGCTTAAAAGAAAATTAATATTATGTGCTGTAGGAAACTTAGGCGCTAATCCAAAACCACCAAATAAATGGTCATAAGACTTAACTAGATTTTTGTAGCATTGTTCCACTACTTTACTATTTAACTCAAAAGGTTTTAATTCAGAATATTGTTTTACAGCTTTAATTATATCTTCACTGGATTCGATTAAACTAATCGCATCTTTTTTCCAAGCTTCACTTATTTTATTTAATATGTCCATTAGACCTGGGTAACCATGTTTGCTTTGCTTTGGAAAATAGGTTCCTGTAAAAAATGGTTTTTTATCTGGAGTCATGATAATTGTTAAAGGCCATCCTCCACTTCCTGTCATAGCCTGACATACGGACATGTATATATTATCGATGTCTGGTCTTTCTTCTCTGTCAACTTTTATTGATATAAAGAAATCATTTAATATTTTACTAACTTGAAGATCCTCAAAAGATTCTTTTTCCATTACATGGCACCAGTGACAAGTGGAATAGCCAATACTTAGGAAAATAGGTTTATCTTCTGTTTTTGCTTTTGTAAAGGCTTCTTCAGACCAAGGAAACCATTCTACAGGGTTATATGCATGTTGTAACAGATACGGACTTTTTTCATTTATTAATCTATTGGGTATCTTGCTAGTTGTCATAGGGCATCACCTCCTTAAATAAAGATACAACCTTATTATACCCAAACAAAAAGTGACTATGTAAGGCACATAGCCACTAATTTTTATTTGAACTTAATCTCAATGGTCAAACTATTTTCAACATACTTATAGTCTATATACTCAATTATCGTCTTGTATAGTTCATTTTGTTCTTCCCAAGTCAATAGAGGATTACTCATTAAAGTATCAATTGCTCTTTTTTATTATAATGATTTTCACTTATATAAGCTAATAAGATCCTTCACAAATATTTCTCCATTTGTAAAATGAATTTTATTGTTGCTTAAAAGTCCATCCAATGATTGAATTGTTTTTTCGATCATTGAAATTTTCCATTTTTTACTTAAATCTGTTTTAAAACTAATATAAACTTCATCTTTTAACGGTTCAAATACTATTGAACACAAAGTATTATCCTGACTAGTTTTTCTTAAAACTTCAAAAGCTTCATTTATACCAAAGCTATTAATATTATTATCAATATATTCATGAGCACAAATATATCTATCAGCACCACAACCATATACTTTATCATAATTTGTTTCCTTGAAATTCCCATTTGGAAAATTAGTCATAATAATAAAATCATTATTAATCCGACTTATTATATTTGTATCAATTCCTTCTTCCAGAATATATGCATTACCAGTTTTATCAGCGATAATAGTATGTAGTCCTAAATCTGGGAATAATGGATTTCTAGGATACGAGATTACTCTTTTATTAAGAATTTCACAAAATTCAGATGTTTTTCTTGTTTTCTTTAGCGCCTCATCAAAAATATCAAAAGCAAACCAATCATTTTCGTTACAACTTGATTTAAAACCTGGACTATATTCTACTGCTTGAGTACAGATAAAAAGACCCTCACTATTAAAACCAGCGATGTCCCTGTATATGTTATCTAATAAGCCTGAAAAGTAAAATATGTTTTTATCATTATAACAAAAGACTTTCAGTTTTAAATCAATTTCATCAGTATCAAAATTCATACCATAAATAATTTTTTCTTGACCGTATACTGCAAAACTTGTACACATTTTAGAACTTCCTTTTAATTTATATTTTTGTCATATAATATGCTTAGAGTATTTAGAGAATCATTTAGCTATTTTACCATTGGCTTCACCACTTTCTTAAACTTATATTTAAATGATATCACTGGCTACATCAATGTATCAACCTAATACATTTTTCAGAAACAAAAATGCGCCATCTAGCGTTTGCTTTATGGCGCATTTCATTATTGATTTTCTTTTTTCATTCTGAAAATAATTTTCTGTATACTTTTGCTTGTGGCAACACATCTGTTGCTTTAATATAGCTCATTAGTATGCTCCTCCTAAATACAATTTCATTTTAGGATTGAGCAAAGGTTATTTCATATTTTAATTATTAATATCTATGCAATAGCCTCTGCTATGCATTAACTACAGATCTGGTCATAAAGCAATTTCCCCTACTTATTCCAGTTACTGTAAATTATATTTATTATTTCTCACATCGAACGTATAAGTACATTATGTTAATATTTTACCACAAATCAGAATGCCACCAATGACAAGTAGTCAACTGCACCCATTAATGAGTATCCAATAGACAAGAATATCGGTTTATCTTCTACTTTTGCTTTAGCAAAGGCTTCATCATTCCACGAATACCAATCAACAGAGTTATAAGACAGAATTTTGTGAGGTTTAGGATTCAAAATCTATTTACTTTCAATATGTAGAAAATGCTTATTAGTGGGTGTTATTGTTTTCTTGCCAAATACAAGTCCATTGTGTCATGTATATCAACTTGTCCACCATTGTTATTAATAACATCAATCATGTCTATTTCTAAAAGTTTTCTCTTATCTTCTTGTAACGCTCTATGGTCAGAATAGGTATTAAGAAGTGAAATATAACTTTCAGCGTCAAACAGCCTTACTTGATGATATAATTTGTAGTTTACATCTATAAATCCATACTGATTTATTGTTCTAACTATATCTAAACAATTATCTACGCTGAATTTATGCACAGTTGATTTCTTATCAGAAGGTGACCAATATTTATCATAAACTTTTTGCATTTCAAAATGTAATTTATCTTCTGGTACTGACGGGTGGTTCCAAAAGAGTGCCAATACACCATTACTTTTCAAAAGCTGAAATGCTTTTGTATATCCAACATCTTGCGGTATCCAATGAAATGCTGTTGCTGAATAGATTAGTTCAAAAAAATCTTCTTCAAAGGTAGTGCTTTCAAAATCATTATTAACAATATCGAAATTCTTATATTTAGAAAATTTTTCTTTTGAGAACTCTGCTAAATCCTTGCCTAACTCAATAGCAGAGACCTTACAACTTGTACTTAGAAATGGTGCTGTTGCCTGTCCTGTTCCTATACCAATTTCAAGAGCCTTTTTATTCAAGTCTAATCCAGTGAACTTAATAATATCATCATATAACTCTTTCACATAAGTTGGTCGCATTTTGTCATAATTCAATACGTCCTCATTGAATGTCTGTCGTAAGTCCATCTTAAAATACCCTCCACTAATATAAATACTCTTCACATATTATATCATTTAAAACAATAATTTCAAGAAAATATTATTTGGGTGCAGTAACTTGATTGACACCAGTGACAAGTCGTTTTGTTGTACAGTTACGAATACCCAATAGAAAGGATTATAGGTTTATTTTCCATCTTTGCTTTTTCAAAAGCTTCATTACCCCAAGGATACCAGTCTACTGGGTTGTATGCATGTTGCAATAGGTACGGAGATTTTTCATTTAATAATCTATTAGCTATTAGATGCATATTTTCGTTAGGCATATTATCACGCTCCCTTCATATTTATAATAATGTTATTATAAACAAAAAACCTACCGAATATTATCCGATAGCTTTTATTTCACTTGCCTTATCTTTAAATGCATCTACTCCATCTATAAATATAGCTAGTACATCTTCTATTCCTATAAAACTCATAATATGTTTTAAATAGTTATGTCCATAATCCTTACCTTCTAAAGATTCATGATCATAAATCCCTCCACTGGACTGAATATACAATACCTTTCTATTTTCTAGTAACCCCTTAGGACCTTTTGAAGCATATTTTATGGTTTTACCTACAACGCATAAAGTATCTAAGTAAGCTTTTAAATTTGAAGGTAAAAAATGATTCCACATGGGGTTAACAAATACATATTTAATATCATCTTCCTCCTATTATATTTAGTACGTGAAATTCTGAATAAGATATTTTATCAGTATCTATACCAATGGATTTCATTTCAGCTAAAAATTTCTGATGGTTTTGATTTTCACTAATCTCACGTAGATAAAAAATTTTCTCAAGGTTTTTTATAAGTTCCTCATGCATAACATCAATCTCTCCTTTAACTCCTGTTAACCTAATTTACACGCTTTTATTTTTTCTACTAAGCTAGATAACTCATCTATACTCGCGGTTATTTCTTCTATTTGCGCAACTGTCTTTATCTTTAAAGCTACCGAATATTATAAGCAAACGATTATGTGATATATAGATTCAATTTTTATTTAATCATTAAACCAAGCATCATTAAGTAACTTTATGCCTTCAGTAATATCACTTTCTAGCAATCCACCAAATCCAAGCAAAACCATATTATTAGAATATTCTTCTGGTTTCATCCAAAATATTGATATAGGATAAACTATTACACCATGATTTTTAGCCTTTATTATTAATTCTTCTTCACCTAATCCATTATTTATTTCCAATAAGATATGCAAACCTGCATTTTTACCATGAATAATAACTTTATTTCCCATTAACTCTTTAACTGTATGGGTTAGTACATCGTATTTTTTTTTATTAGCTATACATATCTTTCGTAGATGACTTTCAAAGTGTCCTAAATTCATAAATTGTTGCATTATTTTTTGTTCAATCACTGGAACAGATGTCTGGTATCTGCTAAAAAGTTTGTCATATTTTTTTAACCATTTCTGCGGTAATACCATATAATTCATACGTAAGCTAGGTGATAAAGCTTTTGAAAATGTGCCTATGTATACAACATTTTTTCCGGACGATATACTTTGTATTGATGGAATAGGTCTTGAATTATAGCGTAATTCGCTATCATAATCATCTTCAATTATAATTCCGTCTTTTCTTATGGCCCAAGAGAGCAGCTTTAATCTTTTTTGAATTGGCATAACTGAACCCAATGGAAATTGATGTGAAGGCGTTATGTATACTATTTTTGCAGAACTATTTTCTAATTGCTCAAGATCTATTCCATCTTTCTCCAAACCAATGGGAATAAGCTTATACCCATTATTAATAAATATATCTCGTGCACCAATATAACCTGGTTCCTC
This sequence comes from Clostridium akagii DSM 12554, assembly GCF_000686725.1. Classification (GTDB taxonomy): domain Bacteria; phylum Bacillota; class Clostridia; order Clostridiales; family Clostridiaceae; genus Clostridium_I; species Clostridium_I akagii. The sequence continues at coordinate 60,265 of NZ_JMLK01000012.1, forward strand.
CAGTGCTACATTTACATTGCCAAAATCCTACCTAAATAGTTGACATAACAAACTTAAAGAGTAATCAAACCCAGAGCAAACTATTATTTGTTCAGGATTACAATCCACACCTCTTGATTTATTTAAATGTTCCATGATTTCTATTTTTAAGTCCAATTCGCCCTTACCTAAGCTGTAAGATGTCATATTTTCAACGCTAAATGAATTCAAACACTTATTTGAAACTTTTTTCCATATTCTGAATGGAAAGTCAGAAGCACTCAGTTTGCCATATTCAAAATTATATTTATATGTATTAACATGCCTCACTTGGGGTGATACATTTTTATGTTCTATAAAATTTTTAGATACTTGACTTTTTAGTTTTGAAATTATCCTGTTATCTACTTTTAGAGAAATAAAACCGCTACCAGGTTTGCTTTCTATATACCCCTCTGAACAAAGCTGTAGATATGCACTTTCAACTGTATTTCTACTGACATTTAGAGTTATTGAAAGTGCTCGTGTTGAGGGTAGCTTATCACCTTCTGAAATTTGTCCTGAAATTATTTTTTCTTTTAGCTGTTCGTAAATTTGCTGATATAAAGGAACACTGGAATCGCTAAGTAATATAATCATGTTAAAATCGCTCTCCTCTTAACTGTATCCTATAAAATATACTAAATTGGAACTTTTAATAGTTACAATTGCATTGTATAATTATTTTATTGAAAGGTCAAACAGCAAGTAATAATACCTTTTAAAACTAAGGAGGACTTTAAATGTTAAATGAAAAATTACTTGAGGTTATTTCTCATGAAGGAGTAGTCGCTATAGTATCTTGCAGCAATAATGAGGCACATGTAGTAAATACTTGGAATTCTTATATTAATACTACCGAAGATGGTAAATTACTAATACCAGCTGCTGGAATGAGAAAAACTCAAAAAAACCTAGAACAAAATAGTATTGTCAAGGTTACCATAGGTAGTAAAGAAGTTATGGGACATGCATACATGGGAGCGGGGTTCTTGATTGAAGGAACTGCAAAATTCCTTCAATCAGGAACGGAATTTGGTATGATGAAAGAAAAATTTTCTTTTTTAAGTAGAGTACTAGAGATAACAGTTACATCTTTAAAACAAACGATTTAGATATAAAATAAGTCAATCATTCACTTTGTAAGTGCAGGGAACGTACAACAATTTGTGTAAATCAAATCCATGTACGTTCCCTATTTGGTCATGGGAAAATACCTATATATTTAAAAAATTCTTTGGATTAATTTAATTATATAAATTGGAATTGTTATTTGTTCTATATAAGACATATCACTCATTCGCTTAATAAATCTTTTTCCATGGACTGATTCATGCATAAAACTAACGCCACCAGCAAAACCAAATAATTCAACTTTATTAAGCATTTCAATATCCATAGCTAACCACATTGCATTGAATACACTAAGCAAATGGCCATAAGAAACAATAATTATATTCTCATGATCATTGCTTATTATCCCATTAAAAAATGGTAATAACCTCTCCCACTCATCTCTTCTACTTTCTGCATCTGAAAACATTTTATCATCTCCTTCTTTTTCCTTAAGTTTCTCAAATACTTTAGGTAAAAATTTAACTAACTTGTTTTAGTAAAAAAATAAGAGCTTTATCATTTAATGATAAAACTCTAGATATATCAATGCTTTACGCTGATATTATATACTTTTTTGAGTTAGAACTATTTATTATTAATTCCAAAGAAATCGACATATATATTTCAACGAATTTTTTTTGTAAATATATATGCAATATTCAACTTACGCATAATTGAAAACTTCTTGATTTTATGTCCCTGCATCCTTTTTAATATATCATTTAGTGCCTTAACTTCACGCTGAAATCCACATTCCACGGCAAGGTCCCACGGGCAATCATAACACCCCAACGAGGTACCTTCATGATTTCCAAAAGCAAAAAAGGTAAGTTTTTAAAACTCCTGCGTATTTCAATTTTTAATACTATTCCTAACTGCACTTTACCAAGCATATTTAAATGTTTCCGAAGAAGTTGGACATTTTTCACAGAATTTACGAATGAAAGTGCTACAATATCTGCATTCCCTGCGACAAACTTCAAATCCTCAACATCTTTATCAGTCATAGCTGACAAATGTAGGTTACTATCAGGCAATTATATTTATTAGCACATTGAATTCTGTCCTTCCTAATGATGATAGCCCAATATCACCCATAGAAACCTATAAGGATTGGATATCATGACTTCGCAATGCCATATAATACAGCAAGTTTTTGGCACTAGCAAGGTAACTGGGGTGACATTTTTCTAGAAGAGATTCAGATTGAGTTACCATATTCAGCATATTTTCTCTAATAATATTTAGTTTACTAATTAAACCCTCAATGTATGTTAATTGCATTAATGAATTATTTGCATGTTGTTTTTTGAAACCATTTAATGACTCTAATATTCCATCATCTATATTTTTAATATTAGGTGTATCATCTTTTTTACTCACGTTTAATCATCTTCTTCGCTATTATTCTTTAGCGTCCTTAAAATAATAATAATGTTTAGGTACTCCTGTACCATCATCCTGAGCTTTAAATCCATGTTTTTCCCAAAATCGCTTACTGTTTTTATCATTTGCATATAGGCACATATTAAAACCGGTGTTTTTTAGTGCCGTAACTATTTCACTACCAACTTTCTTACTCTTTTTAAATACTTCAAAATTATCTATATCAAGAATACTCTCATCTTCACTTAGTTCTGCTTCTAGCAATGCAACAATCACATTATCCTTTTTCACCTTAAAACATCTATCTCCTGCCCACCATAATCTCAATTTATATCTCTTTTTTAAGGATAATACTTCTTTCTCTCCACATTTTTCAATACTTATTTTTTCCATTAATATACCCCTATCGTATCACAAAATATTAACTATAACTAAAAACAAACTACATTTAGTTATATACAATTTTATATTCTTTCTAAAATATAGCAAAAATTCTCATGAAAATACAATGTTTAAAACACATTTCTCTTCCATTATACATAAATTTAGTATTTCTTCAATGTATTTAATTAAAAGTTGAATTTTCATTCACTGATATATTGGTGTAATATTATTAAATTTTTTTTTCTATATGAGAATTTATTATCGAACTCTGCGTTAAGTTATTAGTTTACTTTTATATTAGTCTACATAATATTTAATATGTAGACTAATAGTTTGATACTTCTCCTTATTTTTGTTATATAATTTAAGTACTACAAATTTATTTTTTACGATTACACTTATTTACCCCTAATAATATCAAGCGCCTAATATTTATCAATTACATTTTCTGTTTTGCTTAGCGCACATAAAATCACAAAAAACAGCATAAAAATAATAGCCACTACAATAGCACTCATACCAGCCAAAATACCAAAAGCATCAGATAATATGCCCGTTATAATTGGCATTATAATAGCACCGACTCCACCTAGCATAAGTAGTACTCCCATGGACATAGGATAAACCTTAATAGTCTTACCAACGGTAGAGACTGTTGTAGGATAAATACCTGCCATAGAAAATCCCAGGCCCATTATAGTAATGGTAATAATCGTCACATTTTTCGTTGAAAGTAATAACAAGTAAAAAACACATGTTCCAATACTTGTTACCAAAAGCAAAACCTTTTTTGACACTTTATCTCCAAAAAAAGCACAAGTTAATCTACCTGCAAGAATAGAAAGCCACAATAATGAAGCAAGTACTTGAGCATATTGTATTGTCATGATCCTTGAATCTATAAAATATTTAACTAGCCACCCATTAATAGCGGCTTCTGCACATAAATAAAAGAACAAAATTCCTGCACTATTCCAAAAATATTTGTTTTTCAAAAATTCGTAAGATATTTTTACCTTTACAGTGTTTTTTTTAGCCTCATCTATTTTCATTCTTGAAAATAGAAAAATGGAGATAATTGCAAGGATAATAATAACCATGGCAGCTATTTTCCAGCCTCTATTTCCCGCCATATTTGTGCATATCATAACTAAAAACGGAGCAATTAAAGCTCCCACAGCAAAAATACTATGTAAAAAATTAAGGGCTGCTGGGCTACTGTTTGAAACTTCATTTACAGTAGTGTTGTTAAAATTAGAAATACTTCCTCGACTTAACCCTGTAAATAAGAACCCTAAAATTAATAATACCGGATTACCTGTTAAAATCATTATTAAAAATCCCATAACAACAAAAGTACACAAAAACATTATTGATTTTTTTCTTCCTAAATAAAGTGGTAGCACACCAGCTATAAAGCCGGCTACCAAATTTCCTACTTGATGTGCAGAAAGTAATGCCCCACTCATTGTATTATTCAACCCGTATTCATTGCTGATTAATGGTAACAAAGACCCTAATATCATACTATATATACCATTGACCGCAAAAACAAAAAAACAACAATTTAGGATATATTTTTTGTCATGGTCAAGGCTTGCATAAAATGATTGCGTTTTCATATAAATAAAATCCCCCTTGCGTAAAATGCTCAATGTGGTTTATTATATCACATTGAGCATTAATTACAACTTCATGTTACTTTATTATCTACTATCTCTACGCACCTGAACTTATTGATGTTGTATAGATTTTCTCTAATAATGTTAACCCTCCTGTATATCCTATATAAGTTCTATTAATTACTACTTCAAAAGAAGATGGGCAACAGGTTTCTATTATAATACCATTTAATTGCTTTATTACGTCCCTTTCCCAAGCAGATGAAAATATTATAGGTGAAGTAGTTCCAAAATCTGCTTCTAGCAATTTTTTCTCAATAATATAACCATCTTCAATAAATTCAACTTCAGTAGATACGTCTTCTGCAAGCTCTTTATACTGTTTTTGGATTATTTCTCTATATTTTTCTGTTGGATTATCTGTTATAATTTGGAGTACTGGAAGCAATCCCAGCTGGTTCACCAAAAACTTATTTAAAGCTATATTATATGCACTATCCCCTATTACTGCGTATTTTGAGGGCAATCCAAACCAAAATTCCGAAAAAAAATCAGCAAAATGATCCAAAAAATAATAATATCTATTTTCTTCTTTTTCAATAAATTCCTCTGATTTTCCATTGTTTATCCCTGAGAAATTGACCACCTTTCTTATAAACTCTGTGGTTTGTTCTGCTCCAATTGGAATAATAGGAATATGCAAATATGGTTGATTATATTTTTTTTCTAAGTGTTTAGCTGTTTTTAATCCAACCCAAGGCGAAAGAACTAAATTAAATTGAGCTCTAGGAATATCTATCCAATCCTTTATTCCCCTGCTTTCTGATCCAAAGAAAATATTAACTTTGAAACCAGTCCCTTCAAGTATTCTTTTAATTTCAATGAAATCTCCACGCCAATTTGTATTAAAATATGGGACTTCACTCCAAAGATTTATAAGTCCCTTTTCCTTTTCTCCAGAATAAACTCCAACAAATTGATCTATTATAGCCTGAGCAACTATTTCATGTCCAATTAAATTATTTCCTTTAAAACCCCCAGTTTCTGCATACACAATAGGATACCCTTTTTTTTGATATTTTTTAACAACAGAACCTACATCATCTCCAACCAGTTCTCCAATACAACCGCTTAATACTACAAATAAATCTCCATCCATTATTTTAAGAGATGATTTAATAAGATCATCTAACTTTTTCTCGCCACCAAATACCACCTCGTTTTCCCCAGCATTCACACTTGGTATTGCAGAACCTCCACTATACCCTCCGCCTTGATATCCATTATTAAAAGAAAGCATAAAATATTGCTTATCCACGCATCCTGGTCCACAGTGTACTAAAGGAATTCCCCTGGGAATGGCTGAAACCGTATATGCAGCACCTATTGCACAACCATAACGTGGATGTACTATTGAGTTGGTTTGTTCATTGGAATCCAATTTTCCTAACATAATTTCTCCTTTTTTACCATAACTTCCCGTTCTTCATCTAAAATTTCTGGATGTTTTGCTAGAATAAATGGATCTTCTTGTTCTAACCACCACTTTGTATATGGTAACTTAACATGTTTTTTTAAGTTTTCTCCGAATTTTCTCCTAGCAAGTACATTTAGTAATGCTTCCCCTACTCTAATTATCCCTTCATAACCTACAGGAAGGTGTTCGTCACCTAAAGCAAACGCTGGAATACCTATTTTGGCAGCTAATGGCGCTAATCCATTATGTCTTATAATTATAAAATCAGGATTAACTCTTCTCAATAATCCATAAAATTGAAATTGTTGTGTTTTACTTACTGTAAGATGTTCTATATCCCCATAATTGTGGACTAAATACTTTAGCGTATCCTGTCTTTCATCTCCACCATCATAAACTGGATCATGATGGAATACTACAGAACCGTTTACTTCAACACCTAATTCCTTTAAAACAGAAATAATTCCATGTGCATATGCAGAACCAGTGGCGACAAATCCTTTTACCCCCTTAAGTTTCTTTTTTAATTCATCTATTTTAGGCTGAACTCGTTCATGTTCCTTTATAATATATTCTTCAACTTCTTTTTCTTTACTGGCAACTTTACTTATTGCTCTTAGCCAATCATCCGTTGCAGGAAAGCCATAAGGTTGTGGTGCTTTAATATCAGGGACACCATATTCTTGTTCTAATGCAGCTGCATAATACGACCCTAGAGTATGACAAAATGTAGCAGAAGCAATTGCTTCTGAGGATTGAGCTAATTCATCAACAGTAGCCATGTCTATTAAATAATTCACCTTCAAGCCTAATGGGTTTAGCATTTCGCTAAAATAGTCAGTACCCCATAAGGCGATAATATTTATTAAATTTTTTTGTTTTTTGGGTTTTTTATTTACAATTTGCCTTATAATACCATGTTGGGAAATATCAAACCCTGTACTCCAATGCTTAGATCTAAACCCCTCACAAGATAGTGGAACAACAGGAATTCCTAGTTTCTCCTCGGCTTCCTTAGCCACACTTACTATATCTTCACCTATTATTGCTGTGGTACATGCAGCGGAAATAAAAATTGCTTTTGGCTTAAAACGGACCCACGCATCCTGAATTGACTGTCTTAGTTTTTCAGATGCTCCGAAAACCATATCTCTTTCTAAAAGGTTTGTACTTACAATTTGTATATTTTCTACCTTTTTCTTTCTACGCGCTAATCCTATTTTATAACCCACATTAAACCTAGGATGTATAGCAGAACATCCTATGGATGAATGTTCAATTAAAATGGCATCGGGTATATTTCCGACCTGACAGGCTACTATAGATTGAGTACACATTGTTTGCTGATTAAATGGCATTTTTAATTCACAAAGTTTGCAGCTTTGGCCTTTTGGACTACCACCACATCCCTGACCCTTTTTAAGGGCTCTAGCCTGATAATTTGATTGTTTTACTAAACCTGATGCCGATCCATCCCAAGCAATAATCGTACCTAACCGTTTCTCACGATTTTCAACATCTACCAAGTTCAAATTTATACTATTATACTTTACCATCCCTTCATCTCCTCTAACCTTAATTAACCTATAAAATAATTATTTATCCTCCTATATTTATTTTTGACTATATAAAAACACTAGAAACTTATTTCTCTAAAAGTAAGAAAATAAGTCTCTAGTGTCACTAGTCAACCTTAGTATTAAATTTTATTATAAAATTATAATATCAGTGAAAGCATACCTTGTCAATATGTATACTTATATTGACAAGGTATAGGTATACATAAAAATAATATTAAACATTAATATCTACTTTAATACCTAGATTTTCTTTATTTTCTTCTAAAATTGGATTAATGCAATTTCTAAGAAAGTCATCTACTTGACCTGGAGCTCTACCTATGAAATTTCTGGAATCAAGTATAGTTAAAACATCATTTTCTTTTAACCTAAAAGCAGGATCTTTTGCTATTCTGAGCATTAAATCATTGTCTAGCCCATCTTCCTTTACTCTTTTACCAGTTTCCATAGAATAAGTTCTTATTTTTTCATGTAAATCCTGTCGATCTCCACCTCTTTTTACTGCTTCCATTAATATATTCTCTGTAGCCATAAATGGTAATTCACTACTTACTCTAGCTGCAATTACCTTAGGGTATACTACTAAACCACTAGAAATATTTATGTATAAATTTAAAACTCCATCTAACGCTAGAAAAGCTTCTGGAATAGCAATTCTCTTATTTGCTGAATCATCTAGAGTTCTTTCGAACCATTGAGTTGCAGCTGTAATAGCAGGGTTTAGCGCATTTATAATTATATATCTTGAAAGTGAACTTATTCTTTCTGATCTCATTGGATTTCGTTTATATGCCATGGCAGAGGATCCAATTTGATGAGCTTCAAAAGGCTCTTCTATCTCTTTTAAACTTTGTAGTAGTCTAAGGTCATTACTAAACTTATATGCACTCTGAGCTATTTCAGACAGAGTATTAAGTATTATTGAATCTACTTTTCTCGAATATGTTTGACCAGTTACTTCATATGCACTTTTAAATCCCATTTTTGCCGTAACTTTTTTCTCTAAAGTTTTAACTTTGTCTTCATCACCATTAAAAAGTTCCATAAAGCTTGCTTGAGTTCCTGTAGTTCCTTTAACTCCTCTAAGTTTTACTGTATCAATTACAAATTCTAGATTTTCTAAATCTAAAAGTAAATCTTGCATCCATAGTGTTGCTCTTTTGCCTACTGTTGTAAGTTGAGCTGGTTGAAGATGAGTAAATCCTAATGTTGGCATACCCTTGTATTTATCAGCGAATTTTGCAAGACTTGACATTGTGCTTATTATTTTAGCTTTTATTAGAAGTAATGCTTCTTTCATTACAATTATATCCGTATTATCACCTACGTAGCAACTTGTAGCTCCAAGATGGATTATTCCCTTTGCTTTAGGACATTGAACGCCATAGGCATATACATGGCTCATTACGTCATGTCTAACTTCCTTTTCTCTCTTCTCTGCAACTTCGTAATTTATATCTTCAACATGAGCTTTTAATTCATCCACTTGTTCTTCAGATATGTTAAGCCCAAGTTCTTTTTCACTTTCTGCCAATGCAACCCATAATTTTCTCCATGTCTTGAATTTTTTTTCATCAGAAAAAAGATATGACATTTCTTTTGATGCATATCTTTTGTTTAGTGGTGATTCATATAGATTTCTCATAAAATGTTACCTCCTAAGTGTATATAAAATCAGATATATTTCACATTATACCATACATTAATGAATTATTATAGAAATTTGTTCGTATTTTTATTCCTTGCAATAAAAATAAAAGGATAGCAGATGCTATCCTTTTATTATGTAATGAAATTGCTAAATTATTCTTCTATTGATTCAATTAACTTTACGATTTCTTCTGCAGCTAATGCTTCGTCATCACCTGAAGCAATAACTTTAACAACTGAACCTTTTGTTACTCCTAATGATAAAACACCTATTAAACTTTTAATATTTGCTTTTTTACCTTTGTTTTCTATGCTTATATCTGATTTAAATGAAGACGCTTTCTTTACTAATAAAGTAGCTGGTCTTGCATGTAAGCCAGTAGCACTTTTAACTGTTGCTTCTTTAGTTACCATTATATCATCCACCTCTACTAACTAATATACTTAATTACCTTAACATTTTATCACTATATGGTATTAATTTCAATAGAATTTAATAAAACTATCTATTTGAATTTAATTGTTGCAAATTTACTCTTTGCCTTCTTAGCGGTGAAATCAATTTGAATATCTTCTAAAATATCAGGATTAGTTATCACTACAGGTGTATCCAAAGAAGATTTATCAGACACATATTCCGCATCAAAGAACATTAATTTATCTCCTGCTGAAACTTTATCCCCTACTTTTACGAAACTACCAAACCCTCTTCCTTCTAATTTTGCTGTATCCATGCCTACATGTAAAAGGAGCTGTATTCCTGACTCTCCCTTGATTATTATAGCATGTTTAGATTCATATAATACAGCAACCTCTCCATCAATTGGCGAATATAAGAAATTATCAGTTGGCTTAATTGCAATTCCCTCACCCATGATTTTTTTACTAAAAAGATAATCGTTTACTTCTGATAAAGGAATTACTGTGCCACTAATTGGTAGTAACAATTCTAACGTTTTACCCATAACATCACCCCATAAAAATATTAACAATAGTATATGTTTAATATACTATTGTTATATGAATATTGATATAGATTTTGAAATGTTTGTATATTCGTATATATTTTTGCTTATAAATATAGAAATTATTTTATATTATCTACAAAGTCAGCTAATCTATTTAAACCTTCCTTAATATTTTCTATAGATGTAGCATAGGAAAGTCTAACATACTGAGAAACGCCAAAGGCATCTCCTGGAACAACTGCGACTCTACTTTCATTTAATAATTTTTCAGTAAAATCCATACAATTGTTTATTGTGTCACCATTGGATTTTTTACCAATAAGCTTACTTATATTAAGCATTACATAAAAAGCACCTTCAGGTTTTAAGCAGGATATATTATCTATACTATTTATTTTATCTACCATATAATCTCTTCTTTTCTTAAACTGCTGTCTCATAAGTTCCACGGAGGTTTGATCTCCATTTATTGCCTCAACTGATGCATACTGCGCAATGGAATTAGGATTAGACGTTGTCTGGCTTTGTATATTGGACATAAGTTTAATAATATCAGTATTAGCAGAAGCTGCATAACCGATTCTCCAGCCTGTCATAGCATAGGTTTTTGACATACCATTTATTACAATTGTTCTATTAAAAGCATCTTCACTAATGCTTGCTATGCTTATATGCTTTGACTCTCCATAAATTAGTTTTTCATACATCTCATCAGAAATAAGTAAAAGATCATGTTGCTTTGCAAATTCTGCTATGTGCTGAAGTTCTATAACATCATAAACAACTCCTGTAGGATTATTGGGACTGTTTATTAAAATAGCTTTAGTTTTATCTGATAAAGCACGCTCTAAATCATCCACGGTAAATTTAAAACCTTTTTTTTCTTCAGTTTCAATTATTACTGGTTTACCATTATACAATTTTATCAGTTCAGGATAGGTAACCCAATATGGAGAAGCTAAAATTACTTCATCATCTTTATTAAGTATAGATTGAAAAAGATTAGAAAGGCATTGTTTTCCTCCAGTAGATACCATTATTTGTGATGAATCATAATTTAATTTGTTATCCCTTTTAAACTTATTTGCTAATGCCTCTTTAAGTTCTATAATACCTGATGCAGAAGTATATTTTGTGTGACCACTTTTCATTGCAAATATTGCTGCATCTTGAATGTTTTGTGGAGTATTAAAATCAGGTTCACCCACACCAAATCCAATAACATCAATACCTGCTTTCTTCATTTGTGCAACCTTAGATGTAATTGATAGGGTCACAGACGGCGAAATATTTTCTGCATTCGTTGAAAAAATCATAAAGATAACCTCCTAGTAAGTTGTTTTTATAGTTTGAAATATATTATAGCTATTATTATGACTGCCCATAAAACTATATCTATGAGAAAAGGCATATCATTTTGAAAAACATCTTCAGGTTTTCCTCCAACATTTTTTTTAGATACCAAATATTGATATCTAAATATTCCATATAAAACGAATGGAATAGTTATCATCATTGTTCTACTTTGTGTTGAACTGAATGTATATAGACAGTAGGTTATTAAAATACTAGGAGTAACAATTGTAAGCATGCTGTCTATTAATTCAACTGAATACTCTTCTAGTATTTTTCTATGTGAACCTCTTTTATCTTTTAGTGTTACAATCTCACTTCTTCTTTTATTAAGTGCCAAAAAAAGTGAAATTAATATGGTGCATAATATAAGCCAAGGTGATAATTGTACATTGGTTACAATGCTTCCACTAATAACTCTTAGAACAAAACCAAACGTTATTATCATTACATCCACGATCACCACATTTTTCAGTTTAAATGAATATAATATATTCATAATATAATAAGTTAATAATACAACCAATAACTTTAAGCTAATAGAGTAGGATGTGAATAATACAATACACACTATAATCAATTCAAAAGCTAATGCTTGTGACTTAGAAACTTTACCACTAGCTATGGGTCTGAATTTTTTCTGTGGATGCTGTTTGTCTTTTTCTACATCTACTAAGTCATTTAATATGTACACTGCTGAGGATATTAAGCTAAATAATATAAAAACATATAAGTTTAATAAAAGTATGTGCCCATTTTGAAATTTACCAGAAAACACTAATGCCGCCAATACAAATACATTTTTCAGCCATTGCTTAGGTCTCATAAGTTTAAGTATATATTTCATGTCTAGATTTTTCATTTTTCCCTCCGAAAGTTAAATATATATGCTATTCTATAATTTAACACATTTTTAGAATAATTAAAAGGACTTGCATTAAATATCAAGTCCTTTTTAGTCAAAATATTATAAAAAAATCATTATTTCATTTTACCTTGGCTGCACAATTAGTTTTATTGCTGTCCTCTCCTCACCATCTATTTCAATGTCCGTAAAAGCTGGTATACAAATTAGATCCATGCCACTAGGTGCTACGAAACCTCTTGAAATTGCTATTGCTTTAATTGCTTGATTTATCGCTCCAGCGCCTATTGCCTGTATTTCAGCAGAACCTCTTTCTCTTAACACTCCTGCTAAGGCACCTGCAACTGAATTTGGATTTGATTTTGCAGAAACTTTTAATATTTCCATGTTAACACCCTCCTATAAGTAATATATATTAGTAAATTTAAGTAAAACATACTATAGGTATATTATTCTACATATAATAAATTATTCCTTTTTTTAAATTCATTTTTTAAAATAAAAATCCCCTTTAAGCTTCTAAAGGGGATGTGATCATACATAATTTTTATTTTGCATATTCAATTGCACGGGTCTCTCTTATTACATTAATTTTGATTTGACCAGGATATTCTAATTCGCTTTCAATTCTCTTAACAATATTCCTAGCCATTTCTGCTGAACCCGCATCATCAACACTTTCTGGTTTAACTATTATTCTAATTTCTCTTCCAGCCTGAATGGCATATGACTTTTCAACACCTTCGTATGAGTTTGAAATTTCTTCAAGCTTCTCTAAACGTTTTATATATGCTTCTAAAGTTTCTCTTCTTGCACCCGGTCTTGCTGCTGACACTGCGTCCGCTGCTTGAACTAAGATAGCTTCTAGAGATTGTGGCTCAACATCACCATGATGTGCACCTATTGCATTAACAATAACTGCCGACTCATGATATTTTTTTGCCGTTTCAGAACCAATTAAAGCATGTGGACCTTCAACTTCATGGTCTACAGCTTTACCTATATCGTGTAGTAAACCCGCTCTTTTTGCAAGTGTAGGATCCATACCAAGCTCAGATGCCATAAATCCAGCTAAATATGAAACTTCTATGGAATGTTTTAAAACATTTTGACCATAACTAGTTCTATATTTTAGTCTTCCAAGCAATCTTATAATTTCAGCATGTAAACCATGAACACCTGTTTCGAAAGTCGCTTGCTCGCCTTCCTCTTTTATATCGTTTTCTACCTCTTTTTTAGCTTTTTCTACCATTTCTTCAATCCTAGCAGGATGAATTCTACCATCCAAAATTAATTTTTCAAGTGCTATTCTAGCCACTTCTCTTCTTATAGGATCAAAACCTGAAAGTATAACAGCCTCAGGAGTATCATCGATAATCAAATCGATTCCAGTAAGAGTTTCTAGCGCTCTTATGTTTCGACCTTCTCTACCAATTATCCTACCCTTCATTTCATCATTAGGTAAAGATACGACATATACTGTAGATTCAGCAACATGATCAGCCGCACATCTTTGTATTGCGCAGGTAATGATTTCCCTTGCCTTTTTATCGGCATCTTCTTTTGCTTTTGTCTCAACTTCTTTTATCATTACAGCTGCATCATGTTTGATTTCTTTTCTTATTTTATCAAGAAGCATTTGTTTTGCTTCTTCTGAACTTAAGTTTGCAAGTCTTTCAAGCTCATTACGTTGGCTTTGATATAAAGTTTCAATTTTTTCTTCTTTTTGCTGCAATTCAGTGTCACGAGAATTCAAATTTTCCTCTCGTTTTTCAATGAATTCGCCCTTCTTATCCAGTGATTCTTCTCTTTGAATATTTCTTCTTTCTAACCTCTGAACTTCAGATCTACGCTCTCTAGTCTCTTTTTCGAAATCATTTCTGAGTCTATGAACTTCTTCTTTTGCCTCTAGTATGGATTCTTTTTTCATTGATTCAGCTTCTCTGATAGCTTCTGTCTTTATATTTTTAGCAATTTCTTCGACTTGTGATAATTTAGCCCAAGAATATTTTTTTCTAACATAAAGTTCAATGCCAACTATAAGAATTGCCAATACAACGACAATTGTGACAATTATAATCCAATAGTTACTTCCCATTGTCGTAAAACACCTCCTTCGCTTATTATTGCGTGTATAAATTGTAAAATGAAAGCCTTGAAAAGGTGTCATATATATCCATTTGGTAATTACTTGAATATGTTAAACCAGTATTTGTATTTAAATTAATTGTATATTAATTTGAGATTGATGTCAAGCAAGTAACCTCACTGAATGCAAAATAAAGCCCACATTCATAATCAATGTGGGCTTTATTAATGCTATTTGACTTTAACTTCTATGTTATCAGCCTTGTTTTTATCATTGATTTTTATGTTTTTCTCGTCATCTTTTGCGTTTTTTCCATCAGCTTTTGCATTTTTTTTATCAACTTTTGGAATTGTAATAGGGAGATCATGCAAATCTCTTATTTTATTTTCTATTTCTAGACCAATTTCAGGATTATCTTTTAAATATTGTTTTGCATTTTCACGTCCTTGTCCTAGTCTCACGTCACCATAAGCAAACCATGCTCCACTTTTTTGAACTATTTCTTCTTGTACCCCCACATCAACAATGTTTCCTTCTCGTGAAATTCCACCATTATACATTATATCAAATTCAGCCTTTTTAAAAGGAGGTGCAATTTTATTTTTAACTACTTTTACTCTTGTTCTATTTCCAAGAATATCATCACCTTGTTTTATAGAATCAATTCTTCTTATATCCATTCTTACCGAGGCATAAAATTTTAATGCCCTTCCACCAGAAGTTGTTTCTGGATTACCAAACATTATTCCTATTTTCTCTCTCAATTGGTTAATGAATATAACCACACATTGAGATTTATTAATTGAACCAGTAAGTTTTCTAAGAGCTTGGGACATAAGCCTTGCCTGAAGTCCTACATGTGAGTCACCCATTTCGCCCTCAATTTCTGCCCTAGGTACAAGTGCAGCTACTGAGTCAATAACTATTACATCTATGGCATTTGATCTAACTAAAGCTTCCACTATTTCTAATGCTTGCTCTCCGGTATCAGGTTGTGAAATTATTAAATTTTCCGTATCCACGCCTAAAACTTTTGCATATGATGGATCCAACGCATGTTCCGCATCAACAAATGCAGCAGCACCACCATTTTTTTGTGCTTCAGCTATAATGTGAAGTGCAAGCGTAGTTTTACCAGATGATTCAGGTCCATAAATCTCAATAATCCTTCCCCTTGGTACTCCACCTATTCCTAATGCTATATCTAAAGCTAAACACCCAGTTGAAATTGATTCTACATCTAAAGAAGTGCTATCTCCTAGTTTCATTACTGCACCTTTTCCAAATTGTTTTTCAATTTGATTCATTGCAGCTTCTAAAGCTTTTATTTTATCATTATCCATATTATATCCCTTATGGGTTCACCAACCTTTCAATTTAACGAACATTTGTTCTTATCTAATTATATATTAAAATTTCATCTAGGTCAATACTATAAACAGAGTTCTTGGTTTCAGGTGGAGTTTTTAGGCCGCAGGTCATCCATCTGAAACTTAGAAATCGTTATCCAGGGACGTAGCAGCCGTTATACTCTAAAGAGAAAGGGATTCACATCAAATCAAGGATTTGAGTTCACTGCTTTTCCCACTTAGTATAAGATGGGAGTGTTACGGATGGTAGTCATCGGATAAATGAAGTTCCTGCCAAAAGCAGGAACTTCTAAATATAAAAAATAACTAGTAGTATACTTAGATTCTTTTTCATACGTTTAAACTCATATTAAATTATGTTCATCTAGTTATATTTTATTCATTTATCTAATTTAATTATATCTTTATTTTTTATAAAATAATCCAGACCAGATACTATAGTAATTACTACTGCTATATACATGGCGATAATAGATGCCTGTTTAAAGTTACTCATCATTTGGGCATTTATAGAATTATGTAAAAATTTATAATTACGTAAATTCAGGTTTATCAATGCCATTGATATAGCCACTATTTGAATAAATGTTTTAGCTTTTCCCCACTTACTAGCTGCAAGAACCACGCCCTCTGCTGCCGCTATTGACCGGAGGCCTGTTACTGCAAATTCACGTGCGATTATTATAATTGCAATCCAACTCATTAAAACGTGGTATTCAACTAAAGATATAAGAGCAGCAGAGACTAAAAGTTTATCTGCTAATGGATCCATAAGTTTACCAAAGCGCGTTATTTGGTTACGGCTTCTAGCAATATATCCATCCAATTTGTCTGTGAGAGCAGCTATTATAAATACAACCGTAGCTATACTACGACCGTAAGGTATACTTCTTACCGCAATAAAAACCAGAAAAACTGGAACAAGTACTATTCTTATTAATGTTAGCTTATTAGCAAGATTCATCACATACAACCCCTATTAAATCATATTCTAGACTATCTACAATTTTTACATTGACATAATTGCCTATGTTTAATATTTTATCACATTTGAAAAATATTTCACCATCTATTTCTGGAGCCATTTCATAATTTCTTCCGAACCAGTATTTATCATTTTTTCCCTCAATAATCACTTGGTATACATTACCAATTTTTTTCCTGTTTGTTGTTTTAGATATTTGTTGTTGAATTAACATTAATTCATCATATCTAGCTTCTTTTATTTCTTCATCAATTTGATCTGGCATATCATAAGCTTCTGTTCCTTCTTCTCTAGAGTATTTAAATACACCTAATTTATCAAATTTTATAAATTCTATAAACTCCTTAAGTTCACTAAAATCATCATTGGTTTCACCTGGAAATCCAACAATCAATGAAGTTCTAAGTGATATCCCCTGAATTTTTTCTTTGATTTTTGATATATTTTTGACTATTTCTTCTTTCTGAGTTCGTCTCTTCATTTTTTGCAATATAATATTACTTATGTGTTGTACAGGCATATCTATGTAATTACATACCTTGTCATTGTTTTTTATTTCCTCAATTAATTCATCTGTAATTTCTTCAGGATAGCAATAAAGAAGGCGTATCCATTGGACGTCACTGATTTTTGAAATTTCTTCAAGGAGTTTTGGGAGCATTTTTTTATCATAAATGTCTATACCATACTTTGTCGTATCTTGAGCAACTAAAATTATTTCTTTTACGCCTTGATTTGATAAAGACGTACACTCATTAACTATATCTTCAATATTTCTACTTCTGTACTTACCCCTTATTTTAGGAATTATACAGTAAGTACAAAAATTATTACATCCTTCTGAAATACGTACATAAGCACTATATGAACCAGTGGTTATAACTCGTTCCCCTTGATTTATATTTTCATCACTAAAATTACATAGAATTTGCTTACCACCTTTATCAAAAAAGTTATTAATAACTAGATCAAGTTTTTCATAATCATTTACTCCTAGTATGGCATCAAGTTCTGGCATCAAGTTAAAAAGTTCATCACCATACCTTTGGGTTAAGCAACCCGTTCCAATAAGCATTTTACAATTATAATTTTTCTTGTACTCCGCCATTTCCAAAATAGTATCAATTGATTCTTGCTTTGAAGCCTCTATAAATCCACATGTATTAACCAATATTATATCTGCTAATTTAGGGTCATTTACAATTTCAAAGTTATTTTTCATTTTTCCAAGTAAGGTTTCTGTATCAATTCTATTTTTATCACAACCTAAACTAACTACTCCAAATTTCTTTTTTTCCACGTCTTACCTCCTAGATTTATAATGCTGACTCCACGCTACTCAATTTCATAGTTTTCAGTATATCTTCATATATTTTATAGCTAAAAACCAAATTTAACAAGAAAATTTTTTGTTAATACTAATCTTAATGAAATATTTTAATTTTCCATTTCATTTTTATTAACTAAAATATTTCTAGGTTTTCCACCATCGCGCTTTGATATAATACCTTTGTTTTCTAATTCTTCCATAATTCTTGCTGCCCTATTGTAACCGATTCTAAGTCGTCTTTGTATTAACGATGTAGATGCTTGATCTGAATCAACTACAATTTTTATTGCTTCATTTAAGAGCTCATCTTCTTCATTCACATTTTCTTTATCTAATGAGCTCTTGTTGATTGCCTCAATTATTTCTTCTTTATAATCAGTGTTTGAACCTTGAGTTTTAATAAAAGTTACTACTCTTTCAACTTCCTCTTCCGATATAAATGCTCCCTGTATTCTTAGTGGTTTTGCTTCTCCCACCGGATAAAAAAGCATATCACCTTTACCCAATAATTTTTCAGCACCTGAAGAATCAAGGATTGTTCTAGAATCAATTTGGCTTGAAACAGCGAAGGAAATTCTTGATGGTATATTTGCTTTAATTACACCTGTGATAACATCCACCGATGGTCTTTGAGTTGCTATTACTAGGTGCATTCCTGCAGCTCTGGCCATTTGAGCTAACCTACCAATATAATTTTCTACATCACTCGGACATACAATCATAAGATCAGCTAACTCGTCTATTATTATAACAATCCAAGGTAATTTATTATCCACCTTTCCTTTAGTATATAATTCATTATAGCCCTCTATGTTTCTTACGTTGTTATCTGCAAATGTTTTGTATCTCTTGGTCATTTCATTAACCGCCCAACTTAGAGCCCCTGCCGCCTTTTTAGGATCAGTTACTACAGGTATTAAAAGATGAGGTATCCCATTATACATATTAAGTTCAACAACCTTTGGGTCAACCATTAAAAGTTTAACATCTTCAGGTTGGTATTTATATATTATACTTACAATCAAGCTGTTAATACATACACTTTTACCTGAACCAGTAGCTCCAGCAATAAGTATATGCGGCATTTTACTTAAATCTGCTATAACGCAATTTCCACCTATATCTTTACCTAAACAGAAAGATAGTCTTGCTTTTGAATTGAAAAACGTATCTGATTCTATAACTTCACGCAAAAAAACAGGAGTTAAATCTTTATTTGGCACCTCAATTCCAACAGCTGATTTTCCTGGAATAGGTGCTTCAATACGAACACTAGAAGCCGCTAAATTAAGGGCAATATCATCTGATAAATTAACAATTTTACTTACCTTTACGCCGGCACTAGGTTGAAGTTCAAACCTGGTTACCGATGGCCCCTTTGTAACCTGAACTACCTTTGCATCAACACCAAAACTATTTAGAGTATCTGTTAGTTTAGTTGCACTAGTAAGCAAATCTTTTTTGTCACCTTTTTTTAAACCATTTAGATTATTTTCATTTAGAAGTTCAATACTTGGAAAAATATACTCACCAAAAGAATTGATACTAGTGTTGTTTTCTATTTCTTCTTCCAATTCCTTGTTTATATTCTCCTTTGTTCCTTCGTTATAATTACTATCTTTTATTTGTATTTCAGGCTTACTAATACTTTCATCTTCTATAGAACCTGCATTTTTCATAAAATCTAATATTTTGATTTTATTCACAGTACCTTTTATAAAACCTTCCTCTTCATCTTTAATCTCAGTTGTATTCATATTTGTCTTTTGTTTTTCAGACTTGTTTTTGTGAGGTATTTTTGCTAAAATATCACCTATAGAATTCTTTGATATAAGAACAAATGAGACAATATAAATACAAATAAATAGTACATAACTTCCCTTACCTAATAATTTTAGAAGCGGAATATCAATTAAATATGAAACTATACCACCATGCCATATATCATCTGTAGCATATATTTTTTTTATTCCATCCACTACTTGTCCATTAATAAAATATTTATCCAAATTAATAAAAGTAATTAACATAAGAGTATTTATTATAAAAAGTATTATACCATAAAATTTTTTACTAAAGTTAAATTTGCCTCGTTTTAAAATATATGAAACACCTACAATGATTATTATAAAGGGAAAAATATATGCACCTAGCCCTACTGCTGAAAATAATAATTTTCTAATAACAATGCCTAGTATCCCAGTAGTATTTATAGCAAAGAGGCTAAAAATCATAAAAATACCTAAACACAACAGAACTACACCAATTATATCACAGCGTAAAGTTGATTTTATTGACCCATCACCACTTTTGTTTACTTGTTTTCTCGCCAAAATATCACACCTCCATTTGTTGTTTCATATTATAAATGTAATTAACCATAGGGAGTCCCTATGGTTTTTTTTCAATCAGCTGCTCAAGTTTATTTAGCGCTTCACTTATCCCGCCTACTTCATCTATTAGCCCATAGTCAACAGCTTGCTTCCCAATTAAGATAGTTCCCATATCATTTAATAATACATCAGTTTGCAACATTAATTTTGTAAATGTTTTTTCATCAATATTTGAAGTTCTAGTTATAAACTCAATTATTCTTTGTTGCATTTTATTAAAATAATCAAAGGTTTGAGGAACGCCAATTATCATTCCATTCATCCTTATTGGGTGAACAATCATTGTAGCACTTGGGGAAATAAAAGAATAATCTGCAGCTGTAGCTAGAGGTACCCCTATTGAATGACCACCACCTATAACCAGTGACACTGTTGGCTTGCTAAGACTTCTTATCATTTCAGATATGGCAAGGCCGGCTTCCACATCTCCTCCAATAGTATTCAAAATTATAAGTATTCCTTCTGTAACTGTACTTTTTTCTATGGCAACTAATTGAGGTATTACATGCTCATATTTAGTTGTCTTGGTTTGTGGTGCAAGGCTCATATGCCCTTCAATCTGTCCAATAATAGGTAATACATATATTCGTTCAGTGTCGTTGTCTTCAGGAGGTAACTGATTTACTCCAAAGTCTTTTATATTTTCATCAGTGTCATTATTTTTTGACTCTTCTTTTTTTGCCTTTGATTTAGCCATGCTATCCCTCCTAGTTACACTATTTTGTGCATCTAGGTGAATTTTTATACATTCTATAAATGCGATTTTTTCAAAAGACTCTCATCAACATCTATTATTATAGTTTTTGTACCTATTTTTTTTATATATTCCCAAGGTACTTCTGAAAACTCATTTTTATTAAAAAAGCTTATCCCTGAAGAATTGTTGTTTAAAATCAGTATTTTCATTGTTCCAGCGTCATCTATTATTATATCATTATTTGAAACCATTGAATACTTTTCACCATCATTTATATTAATAATTTCGTATTTTTCAATTTCACTATATAATTTCATATTATTACTCAAATTACCCACTCCTTACATAATTAAATAACTATATATAATTTTATGCTTTTTTTAAGTGAGTAATTACAATTAACTTAATAAAAAAAAATAAAAAGGCAATAGCCCTTCTATTTTTTTAATTATTGGTTTTTTCTTTTGTTTCATCTTTTTCAGTTTGTGATTCTTGCATTGCATCTTTTCTTGAAAGATTAATTCTTCCTTGGTTATCAACTTCTGTTACTTTTACTAGTATCTCATCACCAATTGACACAATATCTTCAACTTTTTCTACTCTTTTTACATCAAGTTTAGAAATGTGAACAAGTCCTTCTTTTCCTGGGAATATTTCTACGAAAGCTCCGAAGTTAGTTATCTTCGTTACTTTACCAAGATATATTTCTCCTGGTTTAACATCTCTTGTTAAATCAGCGATTATTTTTAGTGCTTTTTGTGCATTAGCATTATCGTTTGACATAATGAAAACTTTTCCATCTTCCTTAATATCAATTTTAACACCAGTTTCAGCGATAATTTTATTTATTGTCTTACCACCAGAACCAATTACTGTTCTAATCTTTTCTGGATCAATGTTCATTGTATAAGCCCTAGGAGCATACTCTGACATTTCTTGTTTTGGAGCTGGAATACATTCATTGATTTTATCAATTATATGGAGTCTAGCTTTTCTAGCGCCATATATTGCAGTCTTAATACATTCTTTTGAAAGTCCATGTATTTTTGTATCAACTTGAATAGATGTTATTCCAACTACAGTTCCACCAACCTTAAAATCCATGTCACCACAAGAATCCTCAAGTCCTTGAATATCAGTCAAAATTTGTTCTCTTGACATATCTGGACTTGTTATAAGTCCCATAGCTATTCCTGCAGCTGGTCTTTTTATTGGAACACCGGCATCAAGTAATGCTAAAGTACTTCCACAAATACTAGCCTGTGAAGTTGATCCATTAGAACTTAAAACTTCTGAAACAAGTCTTATAGTATAAGGAAATTCTTCTTCAGAAGGTATTAATGGTTCAAGAGCTCTTTCTGCTAATGCTCCATGACCTATTTCTCTTCTTCCAGGACCTCTAAGTGGTTTAACTTCACCTGTTGAATATCCAGGAAAATTATAATGATGCATATATCTCTTAGTTTCTTCAGTTCCAAGACCATCAAGAATTTGTACATCCCCAAGTGCGCCTATAGTTGCTACTGTCATAACCTGAGTTAATCCTCTTGTAAACAATCCTGTTCCGTGAGTTCTAGGTAATATTCCAACTTTACAATTGATTTGTCTTACTTCATCAAAGCCTCTACCATCAGGTCTTCTATCTTCATTCAAAAGCATATTTCTTACAACTTCTTTTTGAATAGCGTAAACTGTGTCACTTATATCTGAAAGTTTACCTGGGTATTCTTCAATGAACTGTCCATTTATCTTTTCAGATAAAGCTCTAAGTGCAAATCCTCGTTCATCCCTATCAGTTATATACATTGCCTCTTTTAACATGTCAAAAGCATAACTTCTAATTGCAGCATCCAAATCTTCAGCTACTTTATGTAAAACTGGCTTAAGTTTTTCCTTACCAAACTTTTTAACAGCCTCTTCTTGGAATTCAACTATTTTTTGGCAAGCATCAAATCCAAAGTCAATAGCATCAAGCATAACTTGCTCTGGTATTTCGTCTCCACCAGCTTCAATCATCATCACTTTTTCCTTAGTTGCACAAACAGTTAAATGCAAAGTACTTTTTTCTGCTTCAGCCACAGTAGGATTCAGAATAAATTTTTCATCAATTAATCCAACTGACACTGTTGCAACTGGTATATCAAAAGGTATACTAGACAAACATAGAGCCATTGATGCTCCATTCATAGCAAGTATTTCTGGTACATTGTCTTGATCTACAGATACTACAGTACATACAATCTGCACATCATTTCTATAACCTTTTGGGAAAAGAGGTCTTAATGGTCTATCTATTGCTCTAGCATGTAATATAGACTTTTCCGATGGTCGTCCTTCTCTCTTTATAAAGCCACCTGGTATTTTACCTACTGCATATAATTTTTCTTCATATTCAACACTTAAAGGGAAGAAACTCATACCATCTTTAGGTTGGCTTGAAGCATTGACATTAACCAAAATAACAGTTTCACCGTAGCTGATAAACATAGCACAATTTGAAAGCATTCCTAACTCATCGCCGAATTCAATTTTAAGTTTTCTTCCAGCAATTTCAGTTTCAAGTATATGATTCATATATCTTACCTCCTTAAATAATTTAATCATTCATATTATTGTAATAAAAAAGATTTTCTATGTAATTAAGATCCATTAAAATAATAGAGCGGCCAAAAACCGCTCTATTAATTACTTTCTTAATCCAAGTTTTTTAACAATAGCACGATATCTTTCGATATCTTCTCTCATTAAGTAATTCAAAAGACCTCTTCTTCTACCTACCATCATAAGAAGACCTCTTCTTGAGTGATGATCTTTTTTATGGATATTTAAGTGATCCTGATTTAAATGATTGATTCTTTGTGTTAATAATGCTATTTGGACTTCAGGTGAACCTGTATCGCCTTCATGTCTAGCATTTTCTTTGATTATAGTTTCTTTAGTTTCTTTGTCCATTTTGACACCTCCAAATAATTAGCCCCTTGTTCCAGGAATAACGTCGGTCATTCGATAATCTTAGAATAAGGATTCTAAACTTTATTATAACAAAACAAATTTTAAATGTAAATTGTTTTTTCAAAAATCAAGCTATATTTCTATATTTTGCTCTTTTGCAAAGGTCTTGTCTCTTTCCATCTGAGCCTTAAGATCATCTAAATTATTAAACTTAACCATGTCCCTTATTCTATTTATAAAATATAATTCTATGTTCTTATTATAAATATTACTTTTAAAATCAAGTATATAAGTTTCTATAGTTAATTTATTAATTCCAATAATGGTTGGATTTTTTCCAATGCTAGTTATACCCTTGTAAAGGTTATTATTATATTTTACAACAGTATAATATACTCCCATTTTAGGTAAAGCAAAGTCTTTGTGATATTCTAAGTTTGCTGTAGGGAAACCAATAGTTCTTCCTACTTTTTTTCCTTCTATAATTTTTCCTTCTAACATGAAAGGCTTTAAAAGCATTTTGTTTGCTTCTTCTATATTTCCTGATAATATTTTTTCTCTTATTCCAGTACTACTTATAATCTCTTCATCACATTTTATGGGACTTACAATGTAAAGCTTAAAATTGTATTCTAAGCTTAGTCGTTTTAGTAAGTTTATATCACCTTGGTTTTTATGTCCAAATTTATGATTAAATCCAACTACAAACCCTATAGCATTATAGTGGTTAATAAGATTCAAAATATAATCTTCAGGAGATATTTTCATAAAATCGCTATCAAAATTTGCAAAATTTATAATATCAATACCCAAACTTGTTAAAATATTCGCCTTAGTTTCATTGGACATTATTAGTTTTGGGATCCTGCTCTTATCAATAATTGATAAAGGATGGTTAATAAATGTATTTACCATACTCTTAGCATTATTCTCTTTTGCAAGTTCCAACACTTTATTAATTAGGGCCAAATGTCCTAAATGTAGTCCATCAAAACTTCCAAGGGCAATAAAAGTTTTATCTTTTAATTTAATGTTAAAATTATCATTAATAACCATCATATCTTACTCCTAAGTTAATAATAATTTAATTATTTTAAAGCCGGAGTCATTTTTTTCGCCTAGTCCTATAAAAGTGTTATTTTTAAGATATACTCTATAAATAACATTTTTTTCTACATTACCAGTTAACGAATCGTCTTTAATTGTAACGCCATTTACTAATAGTTTTTCTGCAGAATCTTCAAAATATATTTTGTCATACATATGCAAAGCTTTATCCATTGGAATTAAATATTCATGAAAATTTTCTTTTGTTAAATTTTCTAAAGCAATGGTGTTATCTTTTGTAAACATGCCTGAAGCAACTCTCTCCAAGTCCCACATTAATGCCCCACATTTAAGTTTCTCACCCAAATCATGACAAAGACTTCTTATATATGTACCCTTAGAACATTTTACTGTAAAGTGCACATAGGGTATATCTATTTTCTCTATGTCAATACTATATATTTTAATTTTTCTGCTGTCCCTATGAATCTCAATGCCCTGCCTTGCTAAATCATATAATCGTACTCCATTTACTTTAAGGGCAGAATACATAGGAGGAACTTGATCTATATCACCAACAAATGACGCAATTGCATCTAATACTTCTTTAGAATCGGGCAAAACAACATTGTTTTTTATTATTGTACCTTCTCTATCATAAGTATCACTTATTTCACCTAATTTCAAAATTGTTCTATATATTTTAAAATCTTTCATAATGTAATCTACTATTTTAGTTGACTTTCCAAGGCATATTGGAAGTACTCCTTTTGCCATAGGATCAAGGGTGCCAGTATGACCTACTCGTTTTATTCCCGAAAGTTTTCTTACTTCTTTCACCACGTCAAAAGAAGTTATACCCTCAGGTTTATATACATTAATTATCCCATCCATATTAACGCAACTCTTTTTGAAAATCTTTAATTAATAGTTTTTCTGCCTGATTAACTGAAACATCCATACTTAGTCCAGCAGCCCTAATGTGTCCACCACCACCGTAATTTTCAGCTATCTTGCGTACATCAACATATTCATTTGATCTTAAACTAGCTTTTATACCTTTATCTTTTTCCTTAATTAAAACTGCTGCTTCAACCGAGGAAATTTTAAGACCTAGTGACATAAATTCTGCGCTATCACATTGCTGAAGTCCAACTTCTCTTAACATTTCTTGAGTGAGTTTCATAACGCATACTTTACCATCACATGCTAAATATAAATTGTTTATAACTAATCCCTGAAGTTTTATTATAGGGAGTTTTTTATTGTCAAATATTTTTCTGTGAACCAAGCTAAAATCGAAATCAATATTTTTCATTAGATCACTTACAATATCATGAGTAGTATATGTTGTATTTGAATGCCTAAAAGAACCCGTATCAGTTAAAATAGAAGTATAAATACAGATAGCTATATCAGTATTTATATCAATTTTCATCTCTTTAATTAGTTTGTATATAATTTCACCAACTGAAGCCGCCCCAGGATCAACATAATTAATATCACCAAATTTATCATTTGATATATGGTGATCTATATTAATAAGGCTAAAGGTTCTATTGGAAAAATCCACATTACAATTTAGCCTTGCAATACTTCCACAATCTAATGTAATTAGGCAATCTGTACCTTCTAAAATCTTAGAACAACTTCCATCAATTTCTTGACTCAGAGCTAGGTATTCAAATGTTTCCGGAATATTTTCTTTGCAAATTATATATGCACACTTATTAATTGAGCGCAATGCATTTAATAATGCTAAAGAGCTTCCAAGTGAATCACCATCAGGTGATTCATGAAAAGTAATTGCAATTTTATTACTTTTCATGATCATATTAATTATTTCCTTAATCATTATTTTCACCTGTTTTCTTTATTTTTTGAAGAATATCATTAATGTGCATACCATGCTCAATAGAATTGTCTAGTTCAATTATTATTTCTGGAGTAACTCTTAATTTAACTTCTTTTCCTACTCCACGTCTTATAAAACCAGCACTTTTTTTCAAAATTTTAAGACTTAACTCTTTGTCAGCATCATTCCCCAATATGCTTACAAATACAGTAGCATATCCTAAGTCCTTGGTAACCTCAACTCTAGTAACACTTATTAATATATTACTACTAAGTCTAGGATCTTTTATATCATTTTGAATAATGCTACTAACTACTTTTTTTACTTCTTCATTAATTCTACCGGCTCTGTATTTAACCATAGAACTCACTCCTTCGTAATTATAGTGCTTTAGGTTTTATCTCTTCCATAGCAAAAACCTCTAAAATGTCGCCTTCTTTTATATCATTAAATTTTTCTATTGTAAGACCACATTCAAATCCAGCCAATACTTCTTTTGCATCGTCTTTAAATCTCTTTAATGACGCAAGATTTCCTTCTAAAATAACAATACCATCTCTTATAATTCTTATAGTACTGTTTCTTGTTATTTTACCATCAAGAACATAAGATCCAGCTACTGTTCCAATACTTGATATTTTATAAACTTCTCTGATTTCAACTTTACCTACGATTACTTCTTTAAACACAGGCTCAAGCATTCCTATCATAGCAGCTTTAACATCATCAATAGCATTATATATTATTCTATAAGTCTTCATTTCAACTGATTCTTTTTCCGCAATAGCAGTAGCATTATCATTAGGTCTTACATTAAATCCAATAATAATAGCATTTGAAGCACTAGCAAGAGTTACATCAGTTTCAGTAATAGCACCTACGGCACCATGTATTACTCTAACTTTAACTGACTCAATTGAAAGTTTTTCAAGTGACTGTTTTAATGCTTCAATAGATCCTTGAACATCAGCCTTAATAATAATATTAAGTTCTTTAACCGTACCTTCTTGGATTTGCTTGTATAAATCCTCTAAGGATACTTTATGATTAGCATTTAAATAACTAGTTCTTAGCTTATCTTTTCTCTTATCAGCCATTTCTCTAGCTGTTTTTTCATCTTTAATTACATTGAATTTATCTCCAGCTGCTGGTACTTCTGAAAGACCTAATATTTCTACTGGCACAGATGGTCCAGCTGTCTTTATCTTCTTTCCCTTATCATCAAACATGGCTCTTATTCTTCCGTAAGTTGATCCAACAAGAATTGAATCTCCTGTATGAAGTGTACCATTTTGAACTAGTAGTGAAGCTACAGGACCTCTACCTTTATCAAGCTTAGACTCAATTACAGCACCCTTTGCTTTTCTAGTAGCATCTGCTGTTAATTCTTGAATTTCAGAAGTTAATACTATCATTTCAAGAAGACTATCTATTCCTTCTTTAGTTTTTGCTGAAACTGGTACACAAATTGTATCTCCACCCCAGTCTTCTGCAACAAGACCATGTTCAGTAAGCTCTTGTTTAACCCTATCTAGGTTAGCACCTGGTTTATCAATCTTATTTATTGCCACAATCATTGGTACATTAGCTGCCTTACAATGATTAATAGCTTCTTCAGTCTGTGGCATTATACCATCATCTGCTGCTACAACCAAAACAACTATGTCTGTTATTTGTGCTCCTCTTGCTCTCATAGCAGTGAATGCTTCATGTCCTGGCGTATCTAAAAATGTAATACTTTCACCATTGATATTTACTACATATGCTCCAATATGTTGAGTAATTCCACCTGCTTCTGTTTCTGTAACAGTTGCTTTTCTTATTGCATCAAGTAATGATGTCTTACCGTGATCAACATGACCCATTACGGTAACAACTGGTGATCTCTTTTTAAGTAGAGCCTCATTCACTACTTCATTGTCTATTTCCATAAATTCACTTTCGTTATTCTCTTTTATATGAATTAATGTAACCTCAAACTTTTCTGCCAATTTTCTAGCTGTTTCAAAATCTAATTCCTGATTTATTCCTGCCATAACTCCCATAAACATCAATTGTCTAATAACTTCAACTGTGGACTTTGAGAGCTTTTCAGAAAGATCCTTAACAGTTATTGTATCATTCATTTCAACGGTTTCAGTTGGAGCTAATGGTATTATTGGAACTGAATTATCTTCTTCTTCACTTACTACCTTATTTTTAACTTTTCTAGCCTTTTTCTCTTTAACGCTGTCATTTAATATTTCTTCATACACTTCTACTATATCTTCTTTTTTATCTTCACCAGTACTTATAAAATCATTTTTGTCATTATCCGCAAAAAATTCTTTTATAAGTGCTGCGTCTTCATCTTCAATAGTACTCATGTGATTTTTTACTGTTATATCAAATTCTTTTAATAATAAATCAATTAGATCTTTACTTGAAATATCTAATTCTTTTGCCAATTCATGCACACGTATTTTTGACAAATCGTTCACCCCCGATTAATTTTTTCTTCATTCCATAATTCTAAAAGCCTCTTGCTCATGCGTGCTTCTGTAACACAAACAACATTAATTTCGAGTCTCCCTAAGGCACTACCAAGCTCTTCTTTTGAAAAAGAGTTAATTATAGTTGTATTATACCTATCACAGTATGTATTAAATTTATCTTTTGTATTTGTTGATGCATCCATAGACATTATAATTAGTTTCGCTTGCCCAAACTTTAGGGCCTCTTCACACTTATTATATCCTTCTTTTAAGTTGCCTGCTTGTTTTGTTAAACCAAGAAACTGCAAAAATTTATTTTTCATTTAAAATTTCATCCTTTAGTTTCTCATAGATTTCATCACTAATAGTTGTTTCTAAGTTTTTTGAAAGTCGCCTTGTTTTTATTGCTTTTTCAAGACAGGCTATATCCTTGCAAATATAGGCACCTCTTCCTGGTTTTTTACCAGTAAAATCAATAGAAACTTCGTCTTCTTTATTCTTAACAACACGGATAAGCTCTTTTTTTATTTTCATTTCCATGCAACCAGTACACATTCTTTGAGGTATTTTTTTAACTACCATAATAAAGCACCCCTATTCTTCAATAGATTTTGCTAAGTTTTCAGTCTGAGCCTTGCTTTTAATGTCTATTCTCCAGCCTGATAGTTTTGCCGCTAGTCGTACATTCTGACCTTCTTTTCCTATTGCAAGTGAAAGTTGGCCTTCATCAACAATAACTGTGGCACTTTTATTTTTTTCATCTATGGAAACATCTATAACTTTTGCTGGACTTAATGAATTAGCAATATATTCTTCTGGTAGTTTACTCCATTTAATTATATCAATTTTTTCATTCTTAAGTTCATTAACTATACTTTGTACTCTAACACCTCTTGGTCCTACGCAAGCACCCATAGGATCAACATTCTCATCAGATGAATAAACAGCAATTTTAGTTCTTGAACCTGCTTCTCTGGATATTGATTTTATTTCTACAACACCCTGAAATATTTCTGGCACTTCAAGTTCAAAAAGTCTTTTAACAAGACCAGGATGAGTTCTTGAAACTAGAACTTGTGCTCCCTTTGTTGTATTTTTAACTTCTACTATATATAACTTTATTTTTGTGTTATATATATAATCTTCTCCAGGTATTTGCTCATTTGCTCCAAGCACAGCCTCAGTTTTTCCAAGATCAATTAGAACATTGCCTTTATCTTTTCTAATTACAGTTCCAGTAACAATATCAAATTCTTTTTCAGAAAATTCATTATATATGATGCTTCTCTCAGCTTCTTTTATTCTTTGAACAACTACTTGTTTTGCTGATTGAGCTGCAACTCTGCCAAAAGTCTTTGGAGTAACTTCAATGTCTATTAAATCACCAATCTGATATTTAGGATTTATTGCTTTAGCATCCTCTAAACCTATCTCATTTAAATTATCGTAAGTTTCCTCCACAATATTTTTTTGAGCATAAACATGAATATCTCCATTTTCTCTGTTCATTGTTACTTTTACATTATGAGCATTATCAGCTATTTTAGCATAATTTTTTTTATATGCCGCTACAAGGGCGTCCTCAATAGTTGAAAATAACATTTCTTCACTTATACCTTTTTCTTTAACGATTTCTTTTAAAGCACCAATAAATTCCTCATTCATTTTTTAACCCCCTATACATTCCCTTCTAAAATTATTCTATCAATAACATTTCTAGGAATAGATACTTCTTTATTTTTATAATCAATATGAATATTTTCTAGCGTAAAACTCAAAAGTTTGCCAGTGTATTTTTTCTTTCCATTATACAATTCATTTAGTTCTAGGCTAACTTTAGCATCAATGCTTTTAGTTAAATGCTCTTCTGTAAAAAGCTGTCTATAAACGCCTGGAGAAGAAACCTCCAAATAATATCCAACATCAATTGGATCAACTTTATCTAAAGTTTCACTAATCTTTTTACTTACAAGTGCACAATCATCAAGTCCTATTCCTTTTTCATTATCTATATAAATTCTAAGATAATCTTCATCGTCTTCATGAGTAAATTCTAAATAGTAAAATTGATAATTTAATTCTAATACTATAGGTTTTAACAGTTCTATTAACTCTTTAGTCAAAGCTGTCTCATCCATTTTAAATCCCTCCTTACTAAATAGTTTTTACAATTTTTATTAATATATTTACTCCAACATAAAAACGCAACTATAGTTGCGTTTAACAAACAGAAAGAGCGGGCTTTAACCCACTCTTTTGCAAAATTTACCGGTAAAATGATATCTAATCTCATTTTAACACAACAAATTAGTTATTTCAAGGAAAAGTTCATATTACATGGTGAATAGTGATAATTGATTACTATCAGGAAGACCATGTAAACAGCCATGCTCTGCTAAAGTTATAACTGCGCTTTTAGATACCTTTGCTCTAAGTCTTAAATCTTCTTTTGAAATAAATTCGCCTAGTTTTCTTGCCTCAACTATACCTTTAGCGGCATTTTCTCCAACTCCTGTTAGTGAACTGATTGGTAGTCTAATTGAATCACCTTCAATTAAAAATTTAGTAGCACTAGATTTATATAGGTCAACCTTTAAAAATTTAATACCTCTTTTGTTCATTTCGTAAGATATCTCCAAAATAGTTAGTAGCCCTTTATCTTTTTGTGCTAAATTATTACCAAGTTCATATAGCTCTTTCATCTTTCTTTTTATAGCATCTTCACCTTGAATTATAAGATTGGCATCAAAATCGTCTGCTCTTACAGTAAAGTATGTAGTATAATATGCCCTTGGATAATATACTTTAAAATAAGCTATTCTAACTGCCATCATTACGTAAGCAACAGCGTGCCCTTTAGGAAACATATATTTTATCTTCTTACAGGAATCCACATACCAATCAGGGACATTTTTTTCTCTCATTGCTGCTTCATGTTCTTCTGATAAGCCCTTACCTTTTCTTACCTTTTCCATAATGGAGAAGGCTGTTTTAGGTTCTAAATCCATATGCATAAGATAAATCATTATATCGTCTCTTGTTGCTATACAATCTTTCAGTGTAGTATAACCTTCCTTAATATAGTACTGAGCATTATTTATCCAAACATCCGTTCCATGTGATAATCCTGATATTCTAACCAAATCTGCAAAGCTTTTAGGCTTGGTGTCAAGAAGCATTTGCCTTACAAATTTTGTTCCGAATTCTGGTAGCCCATAGGTTCCAACTTCACAATCTAATTCTTCCTTTGTTACCCCAAGTGCCTCAGGAGAATTAAATAAACTCATTACTTTTTCATCACCTAGTGGAATGCTTTTAGGATCAACACCAGTTAAATCTTGAAGCATTCTAAGCACTGTAGGATCATCATGTCCTAGAATATCTAGTTTCAGCAATCTACCACTTATAGAATGATAATCAAAATGTGTAGTTATAACATCAGATGTACTATCATCAGCGGGATGTTGTATAGGCGTAAAATTATATATTTCATTATCACTTGGTACTACCATAACTCCTCCTGGATGTTGACCTGAAGTCTTTTTTATTCCTGTGCATCCAAGGGTGAGTCTCTCTATTTCGGCCTGTGGTACAGTTATATTACGCTCTGCTAAATATTTTTTTACATAGCCGTAAGCAGTTTTTTCAGCCACAGTTCCTATGGTACCTGCTTTAAAAACATGCCCTTTACCAAATAAAACCTCAGTATATTTATGAACAACTGATTGATATTCTCCAGAAAAGTTAAGATCTATATCCGGTTCTTTATCACCATTAAATCCAAGAAAAGTTTCAAATGGTATATCGTGACCATCTTTTATATATTTTGAATCACAAACAGGACAATTTTTATCTGGTAAATCCGCTCCTGAACTTATTGATCCATCCGTAAAAAATTCACTATGTTTACATTTTGGGCATACATAATGAGGAGGTAAACCATTTACTTCCGTTATACTTGACATTGTGGCAACAAAAGATGAACCAACAGATCCTCTTGATCCTACCAAATATCCATCCTTAGCAGATTTAGCAACAAGTTTTTGAGCTATAAGGTATAATACAGCATAACCATTATTTATTATAGAACTAAGTTCTTTATCAAGTCTTTTTTGTACTACATCTGGAAGAACTTCTCCATATATAGAGTGTACCTTTTTTAATGTCATATCTCTAATGTCTTCCTCAGCACCAGGTATTTTGGGTGGGAAGGTTTCATCCGGTATTGGTTTTACATTTTCTATCATGTCAGCAATTTTTTGCGAGTTTGTAATAACAACCTCTTTAGCTTTTGTAGTACCTAAATATGAAAACTCATGAAGCATTTCTTCCGTGGTTTTTAAATATAAAGGAGGTTGATTATCTGCATCATCAAATCCTCTCCCTGACATAAGTATTTTCCTAAACGTCTCATCTGATGGATCTAAAAAATGTACATCCCCAGTTGCTACAACTGGCTTATCATATCTTTCTCCCAGCTCACATATTCGTTTATTTAAATCTTTTATTTCCGTATTATCTTTTACAATACCATTTCTAATCATAAAATTATTATTATCCAAAGGTTGTATCTCTAAATAATCATAAAATTTTATCATTTCTTTTAATTCTTCATCAGTTTTTCCATTTAATAAGGCCCTAAAAAGTTCACCAGCTTCACAGGCAGAACCTATGATTAATCCCTCTTTATGACTATTTATTAGGCTCCTTGGCATCCTTGGCCTTCTGTAAAAATAATCTAGGTTAGCTCTAGAAATTAATTTATACAGATTTTTAAGACCAACCATGTTTTTTACTAGAATAATTAGATGATAAGTTGGAAGTTTTTTAATATCCTGTTTTTTTAAAAATTCAGAATTTATATCCTGTAATTTAAAAAGATTGCTCTCCTCCAATTTATTAAAACACCATAACATAATTTCCGAGGCTGCTTTGGCATCATCTACTGCTCTATGATGATTTTCCAGTGAGATATCAAGATGTTTACATATGGTATTTAATTTGTATCTTTTTAGTTCTGGAATTAAAAATTTTGAAAGTAGTACCGTATCCATAACTGAATTTTCGCATTGTAGATTCATGTCTCTACAATTCTTTTTTATAAATGACACATCAAAGTTTGCATTGTGAGCAACTAAAATATCATCACCGATAAACTTCATGAATTCTGGTAAAACTTTTTCTATACTTGGTGCCTCTATTACTGTTTCATTGTTAATACTTGTAAGTTCAACTATTTTATCTGGGATTCTAATACCTGGATTTACAAATGTTGAGAAGGAATCAATTACTTTTCCCTCCTTTATTTTAACAGCACCAATTTCAATTATTTTATCATTTTTGCTTGAAAGTCCAGTAGTTTCTAAATCAAATACAACAAATGTATCACTAATTGTTTTTTCTTTAGCATCTATTATAATAGGTTCTCCATCATTGACTAAATAGGTCTCCACGCCATACAAAATTTTTATATTATTGCTTTTACCAGCCTGCATTGCCTCTGGATAAGCC
Source organism: Clostridium akagii DSM 12554 (assembly GCF_000686725.1). GTDB lineage: Bacteria > Bacillota > Clostridia > Clostridiales > Clostridiaceae > Clostridium_I > Clostridium_I akagii. The sequence goes on from NZ_JMLK01000012.1 coordinate 95,387, forward strand.
TGAACTACGCCGTGATCAGTTACAGCTATGGCCTTATGTCCCCAGTCAGCAGCACGCTTAACAAGTTTTGAAACTGATGTCATACCATCCATTGCACTCATAGTAGTATGCAGATGAAGTTCCACTCTTTTGTCAATAGATGTATCCATTCGTTCTATTTTATTACACTTTACTATATCTCTACCCATAATCACTACATCTTTAGCAAATGTATCATAGGTTGCTTCTCCTCTAACCTTGCAATAAAGTCCTTCTTTCACCTCTTCTAAAAGTTTTTCAGTATCTTTAGGTCTTGGAAAACATTTTACAGTTATTGAACTAGTATAGTCAGTTATAAAAATTGTTACTATTTTTCGTCCAGATTTAGTTTCAATAATGTTCACTTTAAATATATCACCAAGAATTGTTATTACACCTGATGCTTCATCTATTGTACTTATTGGCACAGTCTCATTATTTATTGATTTACCATAAATAACAGAACTATTCTTTTGTTTTGGCTCATAATAAGTATTTTTATCAAATTTTTTTCTTTCCCCACCTGATTGACTAACAGATTGCTTTTCAGTACTAGTATGGTTTAAGTTATCAGAAATAATTCCTTTAATTATAGAATTTTCTACACTTTCTCTTTCTTTAAAGTAATCTTCTGATTCTATTTTTTCATCATATTCCATTTTAATATGAGATTTTACTGAAAACATGTCTTCTATGGTATGCTGTAATATCTTTTCTAATCCTTTATTTTTTAACAAACAAGTTATGAATTTATTGCCATTAATTATTCTTATATTATTTCCTTCACATAAAATGTTTGATTTTGACAGACAACCTTTGGCAATAGGTATAGCAGCAGAAACACTTCCTACTACATCTATCCAATGTTTGTTGCATATATCCTCAACAGTTATATTAGAAACATCCTTATAATAAACTAATTCCACTTTGGCCAGAAAATTAAATTTTTTTCCTACAGTAACTTTTAAATTGTTCAAACATTCTTTATCCAATTCATTTGTAGATTTTATAAAAACTTTAAGTATATTGCTTTTTTTAAGAAATTGAACTCTCAAAACTCTTATGTTTTCATCCATTAAAATGTCATTGGAATTAATATCATTATTAATTAATTGGACTAAGTTTGTACTCAAATTAATATGCCTCCAATGCTATGCCTCTATATTGTTTATTTCATTTATAAGTGCCTCAACTAAATCCTCTTCTTTAACCTTTTTTACTATTTCGCCCTTTTTAAAAATAAGTCCTTCACCTTTTCCACCTGCAATTCCTATATCTGCTTCCCTTGCTTCACCAGGTCCATTAACAACGCAGCCCATAATAGCTACTTTGATATTTTTTTTACAGCCAATTAGCCTTGATTCAACTTCTTTTGCAATATTAATAAGGTCAATTTGGGTTCTTCCACAAGTTGGACATGAAATAAATTGTATTCCCTCTGACAAAAGACCCACAGATTTTAATATTTCTTTTCCAACTTTAATTTCATCTACTGGATCTCCTGTAAGTGAAACCCTAATAGTATCACCTATACCTTCACATAGAAGCGTACCAATACCAACGCTAGATTTTATTGTTCCTCTCCAAACTGTTCCAGCCTCTGTTACACCTACATGTAAAGGATAGCTTACAAGTTTTGATATTTTTCTATAACTTTCAATCATCATAATTACATCAGATGATTTTATTGATATTACAATATCGTGAAAATCCACTGATTCCAATAATTTAACATGCTCCATAGCACTTTCCACTAGTGCATCTGAACATACTTTGCCATATTTTTTCAAAATTTCTTTTTCAAGTGATCCTGAATTAACACCTATTCTTATGGGAATACCATTTTCTTTAGCGGCACTAGCTACTATTTTAACCTTTTCATAACTTCCAATATTACCAGGATTAATTCTAAGGGCCGAAACACCATTTTTTATGGAACTTAATGCTAACTTATAATCAAAATGTATATCTGCAACTAGCGGTATATGTATCTGTTTAACAATTTCCTTTATAGCCATTGATGCAGCTTCATCTATAACAGCACAGCGCACAATATCGCATCCTGATTTCTCCAAATTTAAAATTTGATTTACAGTAGCATTTATATCCCGCGTATCGGTATTGGTCATTGATTGAACTGCTATTTTATTGTTACCGCCTATATATATATTTCCAACTTTTATACTTTTAGTTTTTACTCTCTCCACACTTAACATCCCCTAAAAATTAACAGGATATACTATATCTTTAAAGATTACTAACACCATAACCACCATTAGTACAGTAAATCCAATTGTATTTATTACTCCAATCTTGTTCTCATTTGCTTTCTTCCCTGACACTATTTCATACAAACACACAAGGACATAGCTACCATCAAGAGCTGGAAAAGGCACAAGATTCAATATACCAATTTGAGAACTTAAAAATGCCACTATGGATAAATAAGGTATTATTCCAGCTATAGCTGCTTTTCTCGTTATTTTTATTATTGTAACAGGACCTCCCACATCATTCATAGATGCTTGATGTGTGAATAATAACTTAAACCCAAGAAAGGCCTCCCGTACCATAGATATAGTTTCTTTAAATCCATAGTTTATGGATTGTAGTATATTAGGTTTTGCAACTACTTGACCTCCTATACCAACCATATATCTTCCAGTAGTTTTTTCTTTCATTGGCATCATATTATAACTTTTAACAACACCATTTTCTTTTACTTCAAGATTAATTTTATTATTTTTAGCAAGACCAATAAACACAGCAAAATCGTCCCAGGTCAAAATCCTAGAACCATTAACCTTATATATGGTAGCTCCCTTTTGAATTCCAGCACTTTCTGCTGGACTGTTTGGCACCAATGAATTTACTACCGGAAGCTCAAATCCAGCAATTGCTCCGATTGAAATATATATCATAACAGCTAACAAAATATTCATAAGTGGCCCTGCTATTACTATACTTAGTCTTCTAAGTGGAGATTTATTGTTAAAAGCTCTTGGATCCTCACTTTTATCCTCATCACCTAACATTTTAACATATCCACCGATTGGAAGTATCCTTATAGAATACTGAGTTTCTTTACCACTAATAGAAGCTAGTTTCGGACCCATTCCTATGGAAAATTCCTCAACTTTTACATCATTGAGCTTTGCTAACACAAAGTGGCCTAGTTCATGTATTATAATTAAAACACCAAAAGCAATTATTGCAGCTAAAATATACAAAAAACAAACCTCCTATAAATCATATTTATTTTCAACATAATTTCTTACATTTTTGTCCCAGTCAAGAATCATATCTGCGTCTACATTTTTTTCATATTGAAATTTATTAAGAGAATCCTTAATTATATCTTCAATCTGCAAAAAAGTAATTTTATTTTCCAAAAATAATTCTACAGCAACCTCATTTGATGCATTTAAAATTGTTGGAACATTACCTCCAATTTTCCCTGCTTCATATGCCAATTTAAGGCAACCAAAAGTATCCATGTCTGGTTTTTCAAAGGTGAGTTTTCCTAGGGAATAAAAATCTAAGGTTTCAACAATTCTTTTTCCTCTTAGGGGAAAATTAAAAGCATATTGTATTGGTAATCTCATATCTGTAGTTGCCATTTGAGAAATAATGCTCCCATCACAGTATTCAACCATTGAGTGTATTATACTTTCTGGGTGAACAATCACTTGGATATTTTCATAGGGTATATTAAATAATGAATTAGCTTCTATAACCTCAAGTCCCTTATTCATTAAAGTAGCAGAATCTATAGAGTTTTTTTTACCCATATTCCACTTAGGATGATTCAATGCATTTTCTGGGCTTACCCCTAAAATTTCATCCCTTGATTTACCTCTAAAAGGTCCACCTGATGCAGTAAGTAATATTTTTGATACTTCATTGTTTTTATTTCCTTGAAGACATTGAAATATTGCACTATGCTCTGAATCCACAGGAAGTATTTTTACTCCGGCCTTTGCTGCTTCCCTCATAACTATTTCACCACCGACTACAAGGGTTTCCTTATTTGCAAGAGCAATGTCCTTTTTAGCTCTAATTGCATTGATTGTTGGTATAAGACCTATCATACCCACTACTGAAGTAAGAACAATGTCAGCTTCGGTAGCTGTAGCCACTTCATTTAATCCTTCCATTCCAAATATAACTTCTATATCTTTTTTATTTTCTTTGCAATAATCTTTTACTTTTTCATACCCATGTTTGTCAGTGATGCCGATTATCCTTGGATTAAATTCATTTATTATATCTATGATTTTTAAATAATTTTTATTTGCACTAGCTGCAACTAATTTGAAATTTTTTTTATCATTTCTCAAAATATCTAAAGCTTGCGTACCTATGGAACCTGTAGCTCCTAAAATAGAAATATTTTTCATTATTATCGCTCCTAACTTATGATGTGACAATTTCCTTAGCAATAAGAAGGTATATTGGGCCTACAATTAATCCAATCATTCCAAAGACTTTACTACCTATATATATAGATATAAGAAACAGCAATGGATGAATTTGCAAATTCATGCTCATATATTTAGTTTCCATTATCTGTCTGTTAAATTGAAGCAAAATATACAAAAATATTAGACCCATTGCTATTATATATTTTTTTATGTAAATCTGATAAATTACTAGTGGCAAAAATATTAATAGTGTTCCAACATAGGGCAATATGTCTAATATGCCACATAATACCCCCCAAAACACAGCGCTATCCACTTCAAGAATAACAAATCCACAAATTGTTTCTGCCGTTGTAATTATCACTAATAAAAATTCAATAACTACTATATTTTTTACTTCTATAGCCTTCTTTTTTATCAATGTTACCTTGTTATCAGATATATAGCTTTTGATATATTTTACTATATCACAATAATCAACTAAAATAAAGTATGTAGATATATTGCCCACAAAATAGGATATAATGAAATCAGTGGTAATAAAAGCTCCTTTTTGCATAATTCTAAAATTCAAGGATTCAATAATATAAGCTTTAACCTTCAGTGCAATATCATCTATTTTTAAGTATTGAACTATAGGCAAATGCTTGTCTATTTCTCCTATAGTAACGTTATTACAAAAATCTGAAATGAAATATTTGATCTTAATTATCAAAATACTACCACTACAAACAATTGTGAAAAACATAATTACATTTACGGTTATGATGGTTATTATTGCATTTACCTTATTATTAAATATATTATATTTCATCAATACTTTATATATAGGCGCTGATAGTAGAAGTAATATTATTATAGAAAAAAATGGATTAAAATATTCTTTTATAATTAGGTCTAAAATTATAAAAAAGATTAATAGTAAAATACATTTTGCCGATTTTTTGTACAATATATTTCCTCCCATAATTATGCTTACAGGGTATTATATTCAAAATAAATCATCAATAGCAGTAATACTTACGGAAAAGTACAAAAGTTTATGTTAAAAATCAGGGCATATTTTGTATCAAATCCCTAAATCACTAAAATAGGAATGTACATAGATTTGTTTACACAACCCTACTTACATTCCTATATATTTTCAGTATCTATTAAAGATTTCAACTTGTGACTTTCCTGTTATATGTTTAAAATAAAACTTACATAATAATAAACTATCACAGAAGAAAATAAGATGCTATCAAACCTATCTAAAATTCCGCCGTGACCGGGTATTAATTTACCATAATCCTTAACATTAACATGCCTTTTTATTGAAGATGCAGCCAAGTCTCCGAACTGAGAGAAAATGCCACTTAATATACCTATAAATGCATAATGAATTAAGCTAATATGTAGTAATTCCATATTAGTGCCATATGTGTTAATTAATTGTCCAAATATCATACACGATACAGTACTTCCTAACATTCCACCTATGGAACCTTCTACTGTTTTATTAGGACTTACCTTAGGACAAAGCTTATGTTTACCCTGCTTACCTAAATATTTTCCAGAGTAATAAGCTGCGGTGTCACACATCCACGATGATATAAAAATAATCCAAACAAAATATTTTCCAATATCTACATTTGTATTCATAACAGTTTTGTTTTTAATATTTACTAATACAATAAAGCTAAAAAACACTGCCACATATATAAATCCTAGCATAGTTACTGAAATATCTATAAAATTATATTTTGTATTTATTGTTGGTATACAAAACATTATAAATACTGCAAATGTGAATATTAAAATGGTATATTTAAAATCCATATTATTGCTCAGAACTATATAATATATAATACACATTATATAGCCAACTACACTTATTGGATTAATTTCTTTAGATTTAATTACTTTATAAAATTCGTACATTCCTAGCAGCGATAAAATAGCGATTAAAACCCTTAAATATGTTCCCCCTAGTAATAGAAACAATGCTAGTGGCGTCAAAATAATTGCTCCAATATATCTTTTATTCATAATATTCACCTCTACTTTACTTTACCAAAACGCCTATCTCTATTTTGATAGTCGTATATGGCTTTATATAGATACTCAACTGTAAAGTCAGGCCACATTACATTACTATACCAAAATTCCGAGTAAGCACATTGCCAAAGAAGAAAATTGCTTAATCTTTGTTCTCCACTTGGTCTTATTATTATATCAGGATCAGGAATTCCAGCTGTATATGTGTAATCACTAAAATCCTTCTCAGTTAAATTTTCAACATCTTCTGCATTCAACTTACCTTTTTTATAATCAGCGAAAACATTTTTAAATGCATATAAAATATCTGCTCTTCCACCATAATTCAAAGCCAAATTTAAAACTAATCCAGTATTATTTTCTGTTTTTACTTTTGACTCCTGTAGAACTTCTATGCAAGGCTTCGGCAATTTAGATATATCACCAATGGTTTTTACTTTTACATTATTTTTATGAAGATTATTAAGTTCTTTTCTAAGATATTCAACTAATAATTTCATTATTGTACTAACCTCATCATTAGGTCTTTGCCAATTTTCTGTAGAAAATGCATAAAGTGTCAAATATTTAACGCCTATATCACTTGCACCTCTAACTATTTTATTGATGTTTTCTACACCAGCCTTGTGTCCCATTGACCTAGGTAGTCTTCTTTGTTCAGCCCAACGTCCATTACCATCCATTATAACTGCTACATGACATGGAATATTATCAGCATCCAGAACCATTTCATCTGGATTAAGTTTTGAATTTTTTGAAGTTGTAAATTTCCACATTTAAAACACCCCCATCATTAAATATCCCATTCATAATATTTATAAATTTTAATAAAACCTGCGCCAGCGCAGGTTTTATTAAAATTAAGCATCTGAAATAAAATATACTAGTATACTGACTTGTTATTTTTAAAAGTGCTTTATACAGACATTACTTCTATTTCTTTTATCTCTAGTATTTTATCTATTTCTTTTATATAATTATCCGTTTTCTTTTGGATATCATCTTCGCTTTTTTTTAATTCATCTTCTGTAATATCATTATCTTTCTTCAATAATTTAATTTTATCATTAGCATCTCTTCTTATTGATCTAACTGCAACTTTAGCTTCCTCGCCAGTTTTCTTAACATTTTTCACAAGATTTTTTCTAGTTTCCTCTGTAAGTTCAGGAATGGTAAGCCTTATAACTATACCATCATTTGAAGGATTCAAACCTAAGTCTGATACTTGTATAGCTCTTTCTATGTTTTTAATTGAAGTTCTATCATAAGGTTGAATTAGTAAGACTCTTGGCTCTGGACTGGATACATTTGCAAGCTGGTTTAGCGGAGTTATGCTGCCATAATATTCTGCCTGAATTCTGTCTAGCATAGCTGGATTTGCTTTGCCAGCCTTCATAGATGAAAGGTCCCTTTTTAAAATAGAGATTGTTTTAGTCATTTTTTCTTCAGCATTACTAATAATATCTTTTATCATAAAGATCCTCCTAAAATTATTTTGATACTAATGTACCTATTTTTTCACCTGAAACAGCTTTAAGTATATTTTCTGGATCATCAAGTCCAAATACTAAAATTGGTATTTCATTGTCCATACAAAGTGAAGTTGCTGTTGAATCCATAACTTGCAAACCTTTTTCCAGTACTTCCATATAAGTTAGTTTATCAAATTTAACAGCATCACTATATTTATGAGGGTCCTTATCGTAAACTCCATCAACCTTTTTAGCTAATAATATTACATCTGCTTCTATTTCTGCAGCCCTAAGTGCTGCTGTAGTATCCGTTGAAAAGTATGGATTACCAGTACCTGCACCAAATATAACAACTCTACCTTTTTCTAGATGCCTCATTGCTCTTCTTCTAATAAATGGTTCAGCAATTTGTTTCATTTCTATTGCAGTTTGTACTCTTGTATATACGCCAATACTCTCTAATGAATCTTGAAGTGCCATAGCATTTATACAAGTGGCAAGCATACCCATATAATCAGCAGTAGTTCTATCCATTCCTTGACCTTGTCTGCCTCTCCAAATGTTTCCACCACCAACTACAGCTCCAACTTCTATACCCATATCAACTATCTGTTTTATCTGATACGCAATTTTTTTTGCGACATCAAAGTCAATACCATATCCATTTTCACCAGCCAATGCTTCACCTGATAATTTTAGCATTATTCTCTTATATTTCATAGTTTTCATATTAAACTCTACCTCCAAATAAGTAGTTCCAAACAAAATAATCTTTTTATTGATTATATTACTTTAAAAAAAGAGAACACCCAGTGTTCTCTTTTTTTACTATTTTCCCTGTTGCATCTGTCTTTGAACTTCTTCAGCAAAATTTTCCTCAACTTTTTCTATACCTTCTCCTCTTTCGAATCTAGAGTAAGAAACTATAGATATAGGTGAACCTACTTCTTTTGATTTTTCTTCAAGTAATTTTGAAATTGTTAAATCAGAGTTTTTTACCCAAACTTGATCTACAAGACAAACTTCTTTAAGGTATTTTTTAATTCTTCCCTCAACCATCTTGTCAACAATTTTTTCTGGTTTTCCTTCATTTAATGCCTGAACTCTATAAATTTCTCTTTCTTTATCTAAAGCATCAGTATCAACTTGATTTTCATTTAAGAATAAAGGATTCGCTGCAGTAATTTGCATACAAATATCTTTTGCTAGTTCTCTAACTACTGAATTTTGAACTGATGAAGCTAGTTCTACAAGAACCCCTATTCTTCCACCACCATGGATATAGCTTTGTACTACTCCACTCTCCGCATTATACCTTGTGAATCGTCTAACCTTCATGTTCTCTCCAAGCTTAGATATTAATCCACTAATAGCTTCAGTAAGCGTAATATTTTCATCTGCTAAATATTTTTCATTCATTAATTCTTCAACAGTGTTAACTTCACTTAAAGCAACCATTTTTGCTATATTATTTGATAAGTCACAAAAAGCTTCGTTTGCTGAAACAAAATCCGTTTCACAGTTAACTTCTGCAATTGCTCCTATCTTACCATCTTCGCTAACATATGTTGCAACTAAACCTTCAGCTGCTACTCTACTAGCCTTTTTTGCTGCTGCTGCTAATCCTTTTTCTCTCAATATCTCTATTGCCTTTTCAATGTCACCATTTGATTCTGTTAAAGCCTTTTTACAAGCCATCATTGCAGAACCTGTTCTATCTCTTAATTCTTTAACCATACTTGCGGAAATCATATTTATTCCTCCGTTCATTTTATAGCTATAGAAAATGAAGAAGTAACCCTCTTCATTTCATTTTAATATTATTTATTCAGCTAATTGCTCGCCTTGTCTTCCTTCTATAACAGCATCCGCCATTTTAGCAGTAATTAATCTTACGGCTCTTATAGCATCGTCATTTCCTGGTATAACATAATCAATTTCATCTGGATCACAGTTAGTATCAACTATAGCTACTACTGGTATACCTAAAATCTTTGCTTCAGAAATAGCATTTTTTTCTTTTCTTGGATCTACTATAAACAAAGCACCAACTTTATCTTGAACCATGTTTCTAATACCACCAAGATTTTTAACTAGTTTTTCTTGTTGATTTTTAAGTTTTATAACTTCTTTTTTAGGAAGGACTTCGAAAATTCCGTCTTCTTCCATTTTTTGTAATTCTTCAAGTCTATTTATTCTAGTTTTTATTGTCTTGAAGTTTGTTAGCATTCCACCAAGCCATCTGTTATTAACAAAATGCATACCTGATCTTGTTGCTTCTTCTGATATAGCCTCTTGTGCTTGTTTTTTTGTACCTACGAATAGTACATCTTTTCCCTCTTCTGAAACACTTTTTATAAAATCATATGCTTCATCAACTTTTTTAACAGTCTTCTGCAAATCGATAATATAAATACCATTTCTTTCTGTGAAAATGTATCTAGCCATCTTAGGATTCCATCTTCTTGTTTGATGTCCAAAATGAACACCAGCTTCTAATAATTGTTTCATTGATATAACTGACATAATTAATAAACCTCCCTGGTTTCTTCCTCCATCATCTTCATACACATAAATGACCTTTCGGCACCAATTTACATGTTGGATGATGTGTGTATTTTTACTTAAATAGTGTAACATATTTATGCTAAATATTCAACATATATTTATACTATTATCAAAATAAAAAAAAGCTGAATAATCAGCTTTTTATGTAGTTACAAATTTACTTTCAATTTTATAATCTAATCAAAGATTTATTTAATCTTTTTTAATTCATCCATTAATTTGTTATTCAATATTTTGATATGTGTTCCTTTCATACCTAAAGATCTAGATTCGATTACTCCAGCGCTTTCAAGTTTTCTCAGTGCATTTACAATAACACTTCTTGTTATACCAACCTTGTCCGCGATTTTAGAAGCTACTAAAAGTCCTTCATCACCATCTAGTTCATTAAATATACTCTCCACAGCTTCTAATTCTGAATATGATAATGTACCTATGGCTAACTGAACTACTGCTTTTTTCCTTGCTTCTTCCTCTATTATATCTTGCTTAGATCTTAATATTTCAAGACCTACTATTGTTGCACTGTATTCAGCAAGAACAATATCATCATCATCAAAATTCTCATTAAATCTTCCAAGTAGAAGCGTTCCTAATCTTTCTTTAGTTCCAATAATTGGAACTACCGTAGTTATTTTATTACTTATATCACATAAAGACGTATCATCAAATACACATTTGCCAATATTTTTTAAATTATCTCTCGTCTCATGCATGCCCATCAATTTATTATTGTATTCATCAGGAAATTTCATATTATCTATAACTGTAGTTTTTAGTTCACTACACTCAAAACCAGTGAATAAATTATACCCTAATATTTTTCCTCTTCTGCTTATTATATAAACATTACTCTTTAATATTTCGCTTAAAAGATTACAAATGTCATCAAATACTACTGGTTCTGCTCCAAATTTTTGCAATATTTTATTTAACATTCTTGTTTTACTTAATAGAGTGGACATTATAATTCCTCCTAAATAGGCTACTTAATTATTATAGGTTGTAAAATACGATAACATAATTTTTTTAATTTTTTAATAATTTATAATATTCCGAACTATTTTACAATCTACATTTCATGATAACATAATAATTTATGTTTTTCAACTATATCTTAATAGATTCGACATAATTTTCTTCCATTCTTCACTGAAATTATCATGGATTAATTATATATTAAATCAAATACCAAATTATAGGAATTCTACTCTTCTTTAAATTTCTTGTTTTTACATTCTGGATTTGAGCATTCAACGTACTCACCTTTTGTTTTATTATATTTTTTCACATAATAGCTTCCACATTTTTCGCATTTTTCATTAGTTGGTTCAAACCAACTTACAAAATCGCAATTAGGATAATTACTGCATCCAAAGAATTTTTTGCCTTTCTTACTTTTTCTTACAAGTACATTTCCATCACACTTAGGACATTTAACATCCAAATTTTCTACTATAGGCTTAGTATTTTTGCATTCAGGATATCCTGGACATGCAAGGAAGTCACCAAATCTTCCATGTTTTATAACCATAAACTTTCCACATTTATCACATTTTATATCTGTAACTACATCTTCAATAGTAATTTTAGCTACTTCTTTTTCTGCAATATCAATTGCAGTTTCTAAAGGTTTATAAAATTCATTTACAATGCTATTCCAGACAACTTTACCTTCTTCAATGTTATCGAGTTTATTTTCCATTTCTGCTGTAAATTCAATATCAACAATTTGCTTAAAATATTCGCTTACAATATTATTTACAATATTACCTAGTTCCGTTGGATATAAAGTTTTCTTTTCTCTTTCAATATACTTTCTTCCTAAAAGAGTAGATATTATTGGTGCATAGGTACTAGGTCTTCCTATACCATTCTCTTCAAGAGTTTTTACAAGTGATGCCTCTGAAAACTTTGCAGGTGGCTGGGTAAAATGTTGTTTGCCACATATATCCTCACTCTGCAACAGATCTTTCTCATCTAGTAAAGGAATTTTAATATCATTATCTTCCTCATCTAATTTATAGTTATAAACTTTCATAAAACCATCAAATTTTGTAAAAGAACCACTAGCTTTAAATGTGTAAACCCCATTTTTTATTTCTACTGTTATTGTATCCATAATGCATGAAGCCATCTGACTTGCCATAAATCTATTCCAGATTAAACTATAAAGCTTGTATTGCTCGTCTTTCACATTTCCTTTTATTTCTTCTGGAGTGATTTCCATATGCGAAGGTCTAATTGCTTCATGGGCATCTTGTATGTTTTTCTTACTTTTAAATACACGTGGTTTTTCTGGAACATATTCACCACCATAGGTAGTTGTTATAAATTCCTTGGCTATATCCTTTGCTTCTTCTGAAATTCTTATTGAATCTGTTCTCATATACGTTATTAAACCAGTTGTACCATGACCTTTTATTTCAATACCCTCATAAAGAGCTTGAGATATAGACATAGTTCTTTTCGTTGAAAAATTTAATCTTTTGTATGCATCCTGCTGCAAAGTACTTGTAGTAAAAGGTGGAAGTGGATTTTTATTTTTAGTAGATTTTTTTATGCTATTTACTATAAAATCTTCCTTCTTAAGTTCATCAATTACCTTATCGGTTTCTTCCTTATTTGCTAGTGCTAATTTTTTGCCATTCTTAGAGGACAACTTAACTAGAAATGGTTTTGATTTTTTATCTTTAAGTAATAAACATTCTACTGACCAATACTCTTCTTGCTTAAAATCATTAATTTCTTTTTCCCGATCGCAAATTATTTTCAAAGAAACTGATTGGACTCTTCCCGCACTTAATCCCCATTTTACTTTTCTCCAAAGAATTGGACTGATTTTATATCCAACTAATCTATCAAGTACTCTACGTGCCTGCTGGGCGTCAACAAGATCCAAATCTACTTTTCTAGGAATTTTGATTGCTGCTTTAATTGCATTTTTGGTTATTTCATTAAACACAATTCTGCATTTTGCTCCCTCATCTATTTTTAATACTTTAGCTAAATGCCAGGATATAGCTTCTCCCTCTCTATCATTATCTGTTGCAAGGAATATCTTGTCACTTTTTTTAGCTTTTTTTCTAAGGTTATCTAATAATTCACCTTTTCCCCTTATGGTTATATATTTAGGTGTATAATTATCATCCACATCAACGCCTAATGTACTTTTAGGTAAATCTCTTACGTGTCCCATTGAAGCCTCTACTATATAATTTTTTCCTAAATATTTTGCAATGGTTTTTGCTTTAGCTGGTGATTCTACAATAACTAAATTTTGTCCCATCTTATCCCCTCCAAAATCTGTCTGTACTATTTAAGCTTTAAACGTAATCATTTACTCTTACATAATAATTACCATTTAAACACATAATTTCTTTTTTCAACTGCATTTCAAATAATAACTCATAAATTTGTGTTATGTCAACACCAGTTACTTTTATAATATCATCTATATGCATTGGATTATCTGAAATTACACTGTATACTTTTTTTTCTACCAGAGATACTTTTTTCTGTTTATTATGCTTTTTATTATAATCTATTCCTAAAAGTTCAAATATGTCTTCACAACTAGTAAGTGGAAATGCGCCATCTTTTATAAGTTTATTAGTTCCAATACTATTTTTAGAAAAAATAGATCCAGGAACTGCCATTACATCTTTTCCTTGCTCTAATGCAGCACTTGCTGTTATTAAGGATCCACTTTTAAGTCCCGCTTCAACAACAATTGTTACACAGCTAAGTGCACTTATAATTCTATTTCTAATTGGGAAGTTATAACTAAGCGGTTTTGTACCAGGTACAAATTGGGACATAATGCATCCACCTTTATCTAATATGCCATTAACCATTATAGAATTTTCTTTTGGATACACAATATCTAGTCCACATCCTAAAACAGCACAGGTGTAACTATTGTTATCTATACAGGTTAAATGTGCATTAGAATCTATACCTCTTGCAAAGCCACTTATTATGTTTATACCACAATCGCAAAGTTCCTTGGTAATTATCCTAGCCACGTTACTTCCATAAGGTGAGCACTCCCTAGAGCCCACTACGGCCACGTTTATAAAATCATTTAAACTTGTTATATTTCCCTTATAGAAAAGCGCATATGGGGAATCGTCATACTTTCTAAGTACACTAGGGTATTCTTTATCAAAATAAGTAACTAAACTGATATTGTTTTTTATTATATCATTTTTCAAAGAATTTATTTCCTTGCCTTCTAATAGCAAGTTGTTTTTTTCATTATATTCATTTACAGTATAGTACCATATTTCTTTAGCACTTTTAAATCTTTTTACTAAATTATTTTTTATTTTAACATTGGCTTTTAATAAAATAAACCATAAATCATATTCATTCATGCAATAATTCTCCTTATAAAAATCAAAATTTCACTTTATCTTTATTTGGAATTATATACAGATGGTTTATTTTTTATACAGAGATCTATTTAGAAACAATCATTAACCAAATAAAGATTGTCTGAGTAGATAATATTAGAAAAGATTGTCCAATCACTCCTATGCAAATTGCCAAACATAGCATAGTCACCTATTGTTTTAGTTTGTAGATGTTAAGTTTATGTTATAAAAGCATTTTTAATCAGCTCAACATTGCATTCATTATTTATAGTGTTTAAAAGTACTTCAACTACATCAAATCTAAAATTTAAATTGTAGCAATTTTTCTCGTATATATAGAACTCTGCAATTCTTTGAATTTTATGCTGCTTTGTTATGTTTACGGCCTCTAGTGGAAATCCAAACTTTGTCTCATATCTTGTTTTAACTTCAACAAAACAAAGATAATCCAAATTATACGCTATTATATCTATTTCTCCAAATTTACATCTAAAATTTCTTTCTATTATTGTATATTTATTATTAACAAGGTATTGTGCGGCAATATTTTCACCATGATTTCCAATGTCCTTATTTAAATGCTTCATATCTTCTCCTTAAATAATTTGATATATGATTTAAATATTGACATATATCCATGAATTTATCCAAGAAAGGTCTGATACTTAAATATATTTATAATATATTTCTCAAGAAACTCATTCTATGTATAGGACAAGTTCCAAATTTTTTTATCGCCTCAATATGTTCCTTGCTTCCATAGCCACTATTGTTTTCAAAATGATAGTTTGGATACTCTTCAGCATATTTTTTCATTAAATTATCTCTATAAACCTTTGCAATTATAGATGCACATGCTATACTGGCACTTTTTGAGTCACCTTTAATTGCAAAAGCATTATTTATTCCAATATTTTTTATAGCATATCCATCTGAAACTACAAAATCCGGTTTTATTTTAAGATTTATAGCCGCATTTTTTAATACTGCCTGGTTGCAAATACCAATTCCATCTATATCTATTTTATTGTGTTCCATAAGTTCTATGTTATAGCATATAGCCTTTTCCATTATAATTTTAGAGAGTTCTTCCCTTTTTTTTGCAGTTATTTTTTTAGAATCATTAATTTCAAGTATTAAATTTTCATCCAAAACATCCAGATTCAATATTACCGCAGCTGCCACAATTGGACCTGCTAAGGGTCCTCTGCCTACTTCATCAACTCCAGCTAAGCATCCATTAACATTAAAATTTCTATCGAAGTCATAGAGTTTTTTTACTCTAAGTAGTTCTTTTGATTTTCCGTCCAAATAATTACTCAATTTTTCAGAAAGTTTCTTAACATTTTTTCTACCATCAGCACTTAGTAAAGGTATAATTTCTTTATAATTTTCTTCAGAGATACTATTAACATATTCTTTTATTGATGAAAAACTCATCTTTGAAATATCCATGATTAATCATTAGGACGCTCTAAAGAAATCTGCCCTAATTTACCTCCTCTGAATTCATCAAGTAGCATTACTGACACCCTATTGTAATCTATATTACCCTTTGAAACTACAGCACCTCTTTTTCGAGCTATCATTTCAATATTTGCAAGAGCGTCTTCTTCAAGTGAGTCTAGCTTATATCTTTTCATTAAGTTATCCGGATTATATTTCTGCAGCTTTTCTATTAATTTTATGGCAAGTTCTTCTATATCCATTATTTCATCTTTAATGGCACCAGTAAACGCTAGATTTAACCCAACTTTTTTTTCTTCGAATTTAGGCCATAGTACCCCTGGAGTATCCATAAGTTCGATTCCAATTTTAGTTTTTATCCATTGTTTGCTTTTGGTTACACCAGGTCTGTCTCCAATTTTAGTAACGCGACTCCCAGCCATTTTATTAATAAAAGAAGATTTTCCAACATTAGGTATTCCAACAACCATAACCCTAGTGATTACATTGGTAACACCCTTTGACCTCATTCTATCCATTTTTTCTTTTAGAAGTTTGTCAACTTCCACTTTTATATTGTTAAGCCCAAGTCCACTCATAGAATTAACAGCTAATGCCCTTACATTGTCCTTAGATAAAAAATCAACCCAAGCCTTTGTAACCTTTCCTTCGCTTAGGTCGCATTTATTCAAAAGTATAATTCTAGGCTTATTTTTACATATATCAATAATTTGAGGATTTGCACTGGACTTTACGATTCTGGAATCTCTTATTTCTATAACAGCATCCACTAATTTTAAACTTTCTTGTATTTCTCTTCTAGTTTTAGCCATATGGCCCGGAAACCAGTTTATTGATTCTATCATATATATCCACCTTTCTTAATTTATTTATGTAATAAAAAAAGGGACCTCACAGCCCCATCTTTTTACTTTAATTCTTTAACCTTTGCGGATTTACCAACTCTATCTCTTAAGTAGTATAATTTAGCTCTTCTTACTTTACCTCTTCTTACTACTTTAATACTAGCTAATATTGGAGCATTGATTGGAAAAGTTCTTTCAACACCAACACCATAAGCAACTCTTCTTAAAGTGAAAGTTTCTCTTAATCCACCGTTTTGTTTCTTTATAACTGTTCCTTCAAAGGCTTGGAGTCTTTCTTTTTCTCCCTCTTTGATTTTTACTTCAATTTTAATTGTATCACCTACATGAAATTCTGGTAAATCAGTTCTGATTTGTTCTGCTTCGATTGCTCTTATAATATCTAACATCGTGCATTCCCTCCTTATATAATTTAATTGACGTTCATAACTACTGACTGCAATCAGAGGACCGCCCGTACTAGCACAACTTACATAATAACATATGCAAATGTTATTTTCAACAAAATAATTATTCGTGGTTGTTTAAAAGTTTTTTATCTTCTTTAGACAATTGGATTTTTTTGAACAAATCTGGTCTTAATTTTTTAGTTAAAATAAGAGATTGCTCGCGTCTCCACTTTCTTATGTTTTCATGATGACCAGAAAGCAAAATTCCAGGTACGCTTTTCCCTCTAAAACATTCAGGTCTAGTATATTGAGGGTATTCTAATGCTCCATTGTAGAATGATTCTTCTTCATAGCTTGCTTCTTCAGCTAATACCCCTGGAACTAATCTAGATATGCTATCAACAATAGGAATACATGCCATTTCTCCACCAGTTAGAACAAAATCCCCTAAAGATATTTCAAGATCTATGTACTCATATACCCTTTCATCAATACCCTCATAGTGGCCACACACAAATATCAAATTTTTTTCTTTGGCTAAATTTTTTGCCATTTCTTGATCATATTTTTTACCACGTGGCCCTAAAAAAACAACTTTTCCTGGGTTTATTTTTTTAATACTGTCTATAGCTTCAAATAATGGCTCCACAGTCATAAGCATTCCCTGCCCACCACCATAGGTATAATCGTCGGTCTTATTATGCTTATTCTTGCTATAGTCCCTAATATTATGTGTATTTATATCTAATATTTCATTACGTCTTGCTCTTCCGATAATACTGTATTCAAATATATCAAACATTTCAGGAAACAAAGTCAATATATCTATGTTTAGCTCCATGTTTCCACCGGTTTGATTGTAATTAATTTATTTTCCATATCCATTTTTATAATAACAGATTTTAGTGCTGGAACAAGAACATCCTCTTTCCCATCTTCTTTTACCCAGTAAACATCATTACTTCCTGTAACTATTACATCAAATACATTCCCTATTTCGTTATCGTTCTCATCTATCACTTTAGAGCCAATGATATCTGCCACAAAATATCTGTCATCTTCTAGTTTTACTGCATTATCTCTCTTTATTTCAATATATTTATCTCTAAATTTATAAGCATCTTCTGGGGTTTCAATTCCTTCTATTTTTAAAATAATCTTATCCGGTTGAAGTTTGCACCAAGATACCTTTCTTTCAATTCCATCTATATAAACAGTATCGAGTTTTCTAAATCTTCTAGTATCATCAGTTAAAGGATAAACTTTTACTTCACCTTTTATTCCATGTGTGTTTATAATCTGACCAACTGCAAGAAATTCTTTCATATAATTTCACCTCGTTATAAAATAAAGAGCTAGGCTAGCCTAACTCTTATACAATCTCTACAACAACTCTTTTATTTTCTTTAACAGCTGCTGCTTTAATAACAGTTCTGATAGCCTTAGCTATCCTTCCCTGTTTACCAATAACTTTGCCCATATCATCTGATGCAACCCTTAATTCAAGAATTACAGAAGCCTCACCAGAGATTTCATTTACTGTTACCATTTCTGGGTTATCAACTAATGCTTTAACAATTATTTCTAATAGTTGTTTTATGATAAACACCCCCAGTAATTATTTAGCTATTCCACTTTTAAGGAAAAGCTTTTTAACTGTATCTGTTGGTTGTGCTCCGTTTTTCATCCATTTTTCTGCTTTTTCAGCATCAACCTTTACTGTTAAAGGATTTGTAAGTGGATTATAGTATCCAATTTCTTCGATAAATCTTCCGTCTCTAGGACATCTTGAATCTGCAACAACGATTCTATAAAATGGAGCTTTTTTAGCACCCATTCTTTTTAGTCTTATCTTAACTGCCATGTAAATCACCTCCTTCAAAGTATATTTTTTTTAATTAAAATGGAAATTTGCCCATCATGCCCTTCTTAGACATATTTTGCATACTTTTCATGTTCTTTTTAAGCATATCCATCATTTTAATAAGCTTGTTTATATCTTGCACCGATGTTCCTGAACCTAAAGCAATTCTCTTTTTTCTTGAAGAAGAGGAGCTTATAAGTTGTGGGTTTCGTCGTTCTTTTATTGTCATGGAATAAATCATAGATTCTGTTTTTTTACTTTCCTTATCAACCTGACTTAAATCAGCACCTTCAAGCATTTTGCCTGCCCCACCTGGTACCATCTCTAATAATTTCCCAATTGGTCCCATCTTTTTCATCTGCTTCATCATATTTAAATAATCTTCAAAATTCAAACCTTGATTCATCATTTTCTCGCCAAGTGCTTTTGCTTCATCTTCATCTATAGCTCCTTGAGCTTTCTCAATCAAACTTAGAACATCACCCATACCAAGAATTCTTGATGCCATTCTATCTGGATGAAAAACCTCAAGGTCGTTCATTTTTTCGCCCATACCTGCAAACTTTATTGATTTTCCAGTCATAGCTCTAATTGAAAGTGCTGCGCCACCTCTTGTATCACCATCAAGCTTTGTAAGTATTACACCTGTTATATCAAGAGCGGCATTAAAGGTTTCCGCTACATTTACAGCATCCTGTCCAGTCATGGAGTCAACCACTAACAAAATTTCGCTGGGATTTAAATTTTCTTTTATATTTTTAAGTTCATCCATTAATTCTTCATCTATGTGAAGTCTTCCTGCAGTATCGATTATAACTACATTGCAATCGTTGTTCTTAGCATAGTCAACAGCTGCCTTTGAGATTTCTACTGGATTTACCTTGTCGCCCATTGAGAATACAGGTACATCAATAGACTTACCTACAACGGTTAATTGTTTTATAGCCGCTGGTCTGTAAACATCACAAGCTACAAGTAGTGGTTTTTTGTTTTTCTTTTTAAGTGCTAACGCAAGTTTTCCGCACATTGTTGTTTTACCAGCACCCTGTAGTCCTGCAAGCATTATAACTGTAGTTCCAGTATCACTATAATTTATTTTACTTTCAGATGTACCCATTAATTCAGTTAGCTCTTCATTAACTATTTTCACAACCATCTGACCTGGAGTCAAACTTTTCATAACTCCTTCTCCAAGACATTTTTCACTGGTTTTTTTAATAAAATCCTTAACTATTTTGAAATTCACATCCGCTTCTAAAAGGGCTCTTTTTACTTCCCTCATAGCATCTTTTATGTCATTTTCCGAGAGTTTCCCTTTGCCTCTAAGCTTTTTTAAAGTTTCCTGAAGCTTAGATGTTAATCCTTCAAAAGCCATGATAAACCTCCTATACAACTAAGTAATATTATAATTTTTCTATATCATTCATTATATTGTCTATAATATTTAATTCACTTTGTGAGGATATTATTTTTTTTAGCTCCCCTAGTTTATCTTTAATACTTATTTTAGTTTCTAAGGTGAGGTTTTCTTTCTCCATTAATTTAAGCTTGCTATCATATTGTAACAATGATTTTTGACATTTATTTATTATGTCGAAGGTTGCCTGCCTGCTTATATTATTTATTTCTGATATTTCTGCTAAAGATAGATCCTCATTAAAGTATAAATCCATAGTATTTTGTTGCTTGTCAGTTAATAATTTACCATATAAATCTAAAAGTAAAGATATTTGAACTCTATTATCCACTTCTGTCACCAACTCACAGACATATAATATCAAAAAATAGTGATAGTGTCAAGTAGTTTTACTTAACACTTCTATTTTTTTAAAACTCCTTAAAATATTGCTTCAACAAATTCATGTGAATCAAACTCTTGAAGATCATCTATTTGTTCTCCAACGCCAATAAGTTCTACAGGTATATTTAGAGCGTGCTTTATTGAAATAACAACGCCACCCTTAGCCGTACCATCTAATTTCGTAAGAATAATTCCATCTATTTTACATACTTCCATAAACTGTTTTGCTTGAATTACAGCATTTTGTCCTGTAGTTGCATCCAAAACTAAAAACGTTTTTCTAGAAGATTCAGTAAATTCTCTGTCTATTACTCGATTTATCTTCTCAAGTTCATTCATTAGATTCTTTTTATTATGGAGCCTTCCTGCTGTATCACATATAAGTACATCCGCTTTTCTTGCTTTAGCCGCTTGAATTGCATCAAACACAACTGCTGCTGGATCTGATCCTTCTTGGTGCTTTATAAGCTTAACACCAGCCCTTTGTGTCCAAACCTCAAGTTGGTCAATAGCAGCAGCTCTAAATGTATCCGCAGCCGCAATAACCACATTGTAGTCTTTATTTTTTAATTTTGCCGCAATTTTACCAATAGATGTGGTTTTCCCAACCCCATTAACTCCAATAACCAATATGGTTTCAGGAATTGACTTAGGGACTAATGTTCCTTTTTCATCACCTAAAATATCTACTATTACACGTTTTAAAACACCCTTTACTTCATTTGGATCCTTTATTTTTTCTTCTCTTATTTTAACTTTTAATTTATCTATAATATACATGGATGTTTCAACCCCAATATCAGCTGTAATAAGTATTTCTTCTAATTCATCATACATATCCTCATCAATTGACACAGTACCATTTAATATTTCTGTAATTCTGTCCGTAAAATTGGTTTTTGTTTTTGAAAGACCAGTTTTTAATTTATCAAAAAAACCACCAAACATTTTTTTCCCCCTAGCATATAATTATTATAATTTTAAACTACTTCACTTGTTAAGTCTACAGATACAATTTTTGAGATTCCTTTTTCTTCCATAGTTATTCCGTAAAGAACGTCACTTGCTTCCATTGTTCCCTTTCTGTGAGTTATTACTATAAACTGTATATTCTCAGAGAACTTTTTAAGAAATTCTGCGTATCTAGTTACATTAGCATCATCAAGTGCTGCTTCGATTTCATCTAATATGCAAAATGGTGTAGGTTTCATCTTTAATATTGCAAAAAGTAATGCAATGGCAGAAAGACCTTTCTCCCCACCAGACATAAGACTTATATTTTGCAATTTTTTTCCTGGTGGCTCTACATTAATTTCTATATTAGCAGATAATACATCTTCTCCTGAAAGTATTAAATCAGCACTTCCACCTTTAAATAGTTCTCTAAATGTTTGGTTAAAATTTTCTCTTATCTTGGCAAAATTGGTAGTGAACATCTTTCTCATTTCCGCAGTCATATCTGTGATCACGCTAACGATTTCTTCCTTAGAATTTACTAAATCATCCCTTTGATTACTCATAAATTCATATTTTTCACTTACCTCTTTATATTCCTCTACCGCAGATGTATTTACATTACCTAATGCTGAAATATCTCTTTTACAATTTTCTATTATACTCTTTATTATACCGGAATCAATAATTTCCTTTTTATACTCAAATGCTTCTGCAAGCGTTAGGTTGTATTCCGTATTAAGCTTATCAATTAATACTCCATCTTCTGTCTCTATTTTAGTTAAACTTAGCTCTTGTCTATGTTTTTCTTCCTCTTTGCTATTAATAATTAGGCTAAGTTCCTCAAGTTTGTCATTTGCAGCTAAATGTTTATTTTTAAGTTGAATTTTTTCAATGTCGCTATTTTCAAAGATTTTATCCATTTTGGCTAAAAATTGTTTAATTTCACTTATTTTGCCTGAATTTTTGTTTATCTTTTCCATATAGATATTTGTATTGTTTTTTTCAGTATTAATTTCATTTGTTAACTGATTAATTTTAGTATATATATCTTCTAGCTCCTTAGAAAACCTCTGCGATTCTCTGATTTCACCTGTTAATATTTCATCAAATTTTGCTTTTTCAACTTTGGCCGAGGTTAACTTAGTATTAAACTCAACCAGCTTTTCTGCATTGCTACTCAACTTTTTATCAAGTTCCTCAATCTTTATAGATAATTTTATTTCATTTTCAGTTAATTGTTCTACTTTACTTTCTTCATTTGTCAGATCCTTTGATGCCTCATAAAATTTGTTGTTAATAGCATCAACCTCATCCATGGAAACTTTGTAGTTATTATTAAGTTTTGCACTTTCAGATTTAAGCGCATTGATCCTACCTTCAATTTTAGTTATTTCTATATTTTCAGAATGAACTAAGTCCACTAAGTTTAAATTATCCTCATGGAGTACCTTTAGTTTTGACATATGTTTTGTATTTTCAATCATAAGTTTATCTATGTCAATTTTAAGTTTTTCAATTTTGCTTCTTAGCTCCTCAATCTCTCTTTTTCTCCCTATTATGTTTACGCTCTTGTTATACACACTTCCGCCACTTAAAGCTCCACCTGCATTTACAACGTCTGCTTCTAGTGTTACTATTTTAAAACTAAAATTTGATTGTCTTGCAATTAAAAGAGCACTATTCATATCTTCTGCAATTACTGTTCTTCCAAGGATATGTTCTATCGCCGGTGCAAAATGTTTATCATAGGATAAAAGATTGCTTGCAATTCCAACAAATCCAGTAGTATCAATTATATTATTGCTTAGTACAAGGCTTCTATTTTTTAAGATATTTAATGGCAAAAAAGTAGCCCTACCTAATTTTTTTTGTTTTAAAAAACTTATAAGTTTTTTCGCTAAATTTTCATCCTCAGTAATTATATTTGAAATAGCGCCTCCAAGAGCTGTTTCTATAGCAAGCTCTAATCCTTTATTCACACTAATTATTTCACCTAACACATAACAATTTCCTTCAGCACTAGTTATTTGTTTGTTTTTTATATTAATCATCAAATTTTTAACAGATTTATTATAACCTTCATATTGGGCATCCAAATTTACTAACATATTTCTATTGGCTTCCAACTTATTTAGCTCAGCATTTTTTATTTTAAGTTGTTCACCATTTATATTAAAAACTTTGTTGATTTTAATTGTTTCCTTGTTATTCTCAGTAAGGGTATTCTGATATGTACTAATCTTATCTTTTATACTATGTATTTCTTTTTCTAAATCAGTTTTAGTATTTTCATTTATCTTAATAGCATTTAAATAACTATCACAGGATTCTTTAATTTGTGCAATATTTAATTCATGATTTTCAATATCCTTTTTAACAAGAATCATAAAATTTTTAGCATCAGATATTGCTCCCAATGTATCAAATTGCTTATTTTTACAATTATTAAGAATTTCCTTTTCCTTTGTTTTTTCAGTTTCTGAACTTTTCATATTACTAACCATATTCTCAATATACTCATTAATTTCTTTTAATTTACCTTTAAGCTTCTCAAGCTTAAGCTCATTTTCTTCTTTGTCATTTAAAAGTTTAGTTCTTTTTTCATTAATTTCTTCCAGTTCCCTTTTAGCTTTAGCAACTAATCTTGCAGAATTTTGAATTTTTTCTTTCATTAATCCATTATCACCTATAATACTTTGGTGTTCTGATTTATTTTCATAGTATTGTTTCTTCTGCTTTTCATAGGCCTCTTCTAACTTATTTAATGATTCATTAAAACTCCTTAAATTTTCAGCATCTTTATTCTTTTGATTAAGAAGTTCTTGTATTTCAGTATTTAGACTTTCAATAGCCTTCAAAATTATATTAATTTTTTTCTTATAGCTTTCAGATGAATTAACAATAAGATTTATCTCGTTTTCTTTTAATTTAGATGAAAGTTCTATAAATTTCTTTGCTTTTTCACTTTCACTTTTTAATGGTTCAAGTCTTTCTTCATATGTACCAATAATATCATTTATTCTAGTAAGATTTTCTTCTGTATTTTGCAGTTTTTTTTCTGCATCTTCTTTTCTTGTCTTGAATTTAACTATTCCAGCTGCCTCTTCCAATAGCCCTCTTCGTTCTTCTGGTCTACCACTGAGTACTGCCTCTATCTTACCTTGGCCAATAATTGAATATCCTTCTTTACCAATACCGGTATCCATGAACATTTCTTGTACATCCTTCAATCTACATCTAGTATTGTTTATGTAATATTCACTTTCACCTGAACGATATAATCTTCTTCCAATAGTTACATCATTATACTCCATTGGAATGGAGCCATCATAATTATCTAATGTAAGCATTACCTGAGCGAGTCCAACTGGTTTTCTAAACTGAGTACCTGCAAAAATTACATCTTCCATCTTACCGCCTCTAAGACTCTTAACGCTTTGTTCACCTAGCACCCATTTTACCGCATCAGAAATATTACTCTTTCCGCTTCCATTAGGCCCTACTACCGCTGTAATTCCCTTTTTAAAATCCAACTTTGTTTTATCTGCAAATGATTTAAATCCTCGGATTTCTATTGCCTTTAAAAACATAAGAACACTCTCCCACTTATATATTCGCTAGCATCTGTAATACTCCCACTTATACAAGTGGTGAAATAATTCTGTATTAGTTTAATATTATATGTTTATAAACGCCATAACCGTAGTTATTATAAATATGAATGTTATAAGAACTATAACAACTCTTAAGAATTTTTTTCTACTCTCATTTTTCATTTTGCCCTCCTTAAACAACTTTTTATTAATTCTGAATTTTGAGAATAAAGAGGATGTACCAAAATCAGAAAATTGATGGACAATCTCTCAATACTGATGCAACCTCTTTTATCATTAGGAACGTATTCTACATTTATTATTTATTTCCTCTTTTGTATTTTTCGGCCAAAAATTTCTGCATTGACAAAAGTTTTTTATCATCACCTAGTTTAATTACTAAATGTTCCCTATCAATTGAGTTATTCTGGACAACCTTAAAATCACAATTCTTATGATCCTTTTTCAATTTGTTAAAAAAGTATTTTTTATTAGCGTACAATTTTGATATCTCTTTACTGTTAATTTCTAGTTCAACATGTTCGCTATAATCATTTGGTATGTTTTCATGTATAAAATCCCTATACATACTTCCTATAACTAATTCATTGAAAGCTGGATGAAAAGGACCTGCAACCAATTCTTTGCCTATATTTATTTCATCAGTAGGTTGAAGTCCTACTCGTATAACTTTTATATTTTCAGCTTGAAGTCTTCCAACTAACTCTTTACTTATATTTATGGCCTTATCCAAGCTATAAGGCTTATATGTGCCTTTTAAATACATTTGTTCCATAGGTGTGTTCTTTATCACTAGGGAAGGGTAAATTCGGCATATATCAGGTTTAATCTCAATAACCTTACTAACAGTCATCATATCCTTTTTATAGTCATCACCTGGAAGCCCAGGCATAATTTGATGTCCTAGGGTAAACCCATATTGTTTTATCTTTTCTGAAGCATCATATACATCCTTTGCAGTGTGACCTCTACCCGCCATGATTAACACCTTATCACTTAATGATTGAACACCAAGCTCTATTATATCTACACTAAACCTTTTTAAATTATTTAATATATTATCGTCAATATAATCTGGTCTTGTGGAAAGTCTTATAAATTTAATTTTACCTAAATCCTTGTATCTTTTAGCAACAGTAAGTAATTCATTTTGTTTTTCTATATTTATTGCAGTAAAAGTTCCTCCAAAAAATGAAACTTCGATTGTAGCATTTGTATTTCCTATAGTCTTCAAATAATTATCTACTGTATTTTTTACAAAATCAGCATCCACATTGTTTTCACTACCAGTGATAGCATTTTGATTACAAAACACGCAATTGTGTGGGCAGCCTTCGTGAGGTACAAATATTGGTATAATATAATGCTGCTTACTCATAAATATCATCCATTTTCATAAGCGATGTTTGAGCTGCATCCTGCTCAGCCTCTTTTTTACTATATCCACTTCCCGTTCCATGAATCTCTCCATGATAGATAACTGAAATATAAAATTTTCTTCTGTGAGGTGGTCCTTCAAATTTAATCAAATTATATTGTATATCCACTTCTCCTTTTTTCTGAAGAACTTCTTGAAGTTTTGTTTTATAATCTAGTATAATTTGATTTTTCATTGCACTTTCTATTATGTCACTGAAATTTCTTAATATGAATTCTTTGGAATTTTCAATCCCCTTATCAAGATATATTGCAGCTATTATTGCCTCAACACAATCTGACAATATAGAAACTCTAGTTCTTCCTCCAGTCATCTCTTCCCCATTGCTCATTAAAATATAATTACCAAGTTCCCATTGTTTTGCTATTTTAAACAATGAATTTTCACAAACTATGAGAGATCTTTTTTTTGATAGTTCTCCTTCTGACTTATCTTCATAATTTAAAAATAAATATTCTGAAATTACAATTTGAAGAACTGCATCACCCAAAAATTCTAATCTTTCATTGTATTTCACATTTTTCTTCTGATTTGCATAAGAGCTATGTGTAATGGCTGTTATAAGCAATTGCTTGTTTTCAAAATTTACTGTTAGTTTTTTTTGTAATTCATCTAGACAATCATTGTTCATAGTTTGGTCTGCATCTCCTTAAAAGCTTATTTTTCAACCTGCATGTGGTACAAATTCAAAAATAAACTTTTTCAAATTTTTTTAAAATACAAAGTCCCGTATAAACGGGACTTATAGTTATTCTTCTGTATGAGCCTTTATGTAATTTACTACATCTCCTACAGTTGCTACTTTTTCAGCATCCTCGTCTGGAAATTCAATATCAAATTCCTCTTCTAATGCCATTATTAGCTCCACTATATCAAGTGAATCAGCACCTAAATCGTCAACGAATGAAGATTCCATTGCTATTTCACTAGCATCTAAACCTAACTGTTCTGCAATTATGCCTTTGATTTTATCAAACATGTAAATTCACCTCCTAAACTCTATATAGATAATATTACATATAAACACTATCGTCAATATTAATATTATTTTTTTTTGTTAATATATTAAACTATAAATACTTAATTTATGATCTTAGTTCCACATAATCCCAAATAAAAATTCATTATTCTAGATTATCTGATGATTTAATTAGTTCATTTACTTTCAAAAGTTCAGAGGAAATTTTGTCAATGATTTTAGAATCATGACAATCAATTGTCTGCTTTATGGCGTTTTTAAATGCTTTCGTGTTTGAGCTACCATGAGCTTTAATAACTATTCCTTTTGCTCCTAAAAATGCTGAACCACCTATTTCTGTATAATCAAATTTTTTCACAAGACCTTTCAAAGTTGGCTTTAAAAGTATCCCTGCAATTTTCCCTTTTGTAGAAGACATTATGCCATTTTTTAGCATTTTAAAAATGTTTGTTGCAACTCCTTCATACATTTTTAATAATGTATTTCCAATAAAGCCGTCACACACAAGTATGTTTACAGTTCCATCAGAAACATTTCTCGCCTCAATATTTCCTACAAAGTTAAAATCAGATTCTCTTAATAGTTTATATGCTTTTTTTGTTAAATCATTACCTTTTTCTTCTTCTTCACCAATATTCACTAAACCTATGCTTGGCTCTTTCACACCTAGAATGCTTTCAAAATAGATTTTACCCATAAGTGCAAATTGTAATAGGTACTGTGGTTTACAATCCACGTTTGCACCAGCATCAATAATCATAAAAGATGCATCTCGTCCAGGCATTATAGGTGCTAACGCCACTCTTTCTATACCTTTAATTCTTCCCACTATGAGTGTTGCACCTACCATAATGGCACCTGTATTTCCTGCTGAAATTATACCTTGTGCCTTATTTTCTTTAACTAACCTAAGTGCTTTACTAAGGCTTGAATCCTTTTTCTTTTTAATTACTGTTGGATGTTCGCTGCTTTCTATTACTTCTGTAGCATTTTCTATTTGTATCTTGCTCTTGTTATAACTATATTTTTCAAGTTCAGCTTTTATAATATTCTCTGGTCCTGTAATTATTATATCCACATCGAAGTCATTAACTGCCTCAGCACAAGCCTCTACTACAGCACTTGGAGCATTATCCCCACCCATTCCATCTACTGCAATAATCATTTTATCACACCCTTCCAATAAAGCGAATCTTACACCCACATGGGAGTTAAGCAATGCATTAGTAGTATTAAGCTTAACTAATGCGTTGCATCCTTACTATACACTTGTTAAAGCGAATTCTCAGGTATGCTATAGGATGTATAAAACCATTTTACATTAATAAATGAAACCAGTAAACAATTATTATCTATTTGTAAAAAAGAAGAAAGTCTTAAGACTTTCTTCTTTTTTATTTTGCTGCTATAGCAATTACTTCTCTGCCCTTGTAATACCCACAGATTTTACAAACTCTATGTGAAAGTTTCATCTCGTGACAATTTGGACACTCAACCATTCCTGGTAAGCTTAATTTGAAAGTCTGTGCTCTTCTTGAATCTCTTCTACCTTTTGAAAACTTTCTTGCTGGATTTCCCACAATAACACCTCCTTAGTTGTTTGAAAACAAATTTTTCAGCTTTGCAAATCTAGGATCATAATTTGAATTTTCGCAGTCGCAACTGCTAAGATTTAAATTTTCACCACAAACAGTGCATAAGCCTTTACAATCATCTTTACACAACCTTTGAATAGGAAGTGACATAACTATATTGTTTTCAACGATTTTTGTTAGATTAAAATCATCATTATTTATAAAGATGAGGTCTTCATCCTTACTATCAGGATCATTAGTTAGCTCTTCATGAAATTCAATATCTAAATCATAGTTAAAATTCTGAAGACATCTAGAACATGAAAGCACTATTTTACCTTTAATAACGCCATCAAGAGATATAGTTTCCTCAATCTTATTTATGACTCCTTCAACCTTTATTGGATCTAATACATCAATAGTTTCATAACTATCAACGATATTCTTAGATTCCAACACAACATTAATTTCTTTTTTTGAAATGTTTTTACGTATTAAATCAGAAATATTTATAATCATAACTAAAAGCTCTGAAAAAACAAACTTTTTCTCATACGAACAAAATTCGTACATTATGCTAAAAAGTGCACAGCTCGAGCCAGAGCCTACTATTCCCTCCTCAATAAAGATCTACTTACTAATTAATTCCTGCATGAAAATAACACACTAATTATATAAACCAAACGCTAAATTGTCAAGTCTAATTTAATTTATTTACGATATCATTAGTGTCACGTGCAATCATAAGCTCTTCATCTGTTGGAATTACTAAAACCTTTATCTTAGAATCTGTAGCACTAATATCTGCTTCTATGCCAACTGCATTGTTGTTTTTTTCTTGATCAATTTTTATTCCAAGGTAATCCATATCTTCACAAATACCATTTCTATTTTCAAATGAATTTTCTCCAATACCACCTGTGAATACGATAGCATCAATTCCATTCATAGAAGCAATATATGATCCTATATATTGTTTTATTCTGTAATGGAACACATTAAGTGCAAGCATTGCTCTTTCATCATGTTCATAAAATCCAGCTTTTTTTACATCTCTCATATCACTGCTCTTGCCATAAAGGCCGTAAATTCCAGATTTTTTGTTTAATAGGGTATCAACTTCTTCAGTACTCATCTTTAAATCCTTTATTAAAAATGTTACTATTGCTGGGTCAATATCTCCACTACGTGTGCCCATAGCAATACCTGCAAGAGGTGTAAAACCCATGCTTGTATCGATAGAAACGCCGTACTTAATTGCGGCTAAACTAGCACCATTTCCAAGATGACAAGTGATTATCTTTAGAGAATCTAAATCCTTATTAAGAAATTCTGCAGTAGCTTTTGAAACGTACTTATGAGAAGTACCATGGAAACCATACTTTCTGATTCCATGTTCTTTATATAAATCGTATGGTAATGGATACATATACGCATAATCAGGCAATGTCTGATGGAACGCTGTATCAAATACTGCTACCATTGGAATACTTGGCATTAACTCTTTACATGCCTCAATGCCTACGATATTAGGAGGATTATGCAGTGGCGCTAATTTAATACAGTCTTCAATAGACTTCATAACATTTTCATCTATTAATACAGATTCTGCATATTTTTCTCCGCCATGAACTACTCTATGTCCAACAGCTGATATTTCTGACATTGATTTTATAACACCATGTTCTTTATCCACTAAAGCATCTAAAACTAATTTTATTGCTTTTGTATGGTCTTTAAGTGGTTCTTCTATTATGTATTTTTTACCATTAACTTTATGAGTTAACATTGATCCTTCTATTCCTATTCTGTCAACTAGACCCTTAGCAAGAACTTTTTCATCTTCCATATCCATAAGTTGATATTTTACTGAAGAACTTCCACAATTAATAACTAAAATTTTCATTTACTAACCTCCTAGTAATTTATATGGTGGTCAAATTAATTATTCATTAATTTGACCACCAATAATTATATTCCTTTTTGTGCTTGAACTGCAGTCATTGCAACCACATTCACTATATCATCTGGTTTACAACCTCTTGATAAATCATTTATAGGTTTAGCAAAACCTTGGCATATAGGTCCAATAGCTTCTGCTTTTGCAAATCGTTGAACTAACTTATATCCTATGTTTCCTGTTTGTAAATCTGGGAACACTAATACATTAGCTTTTCCAGCAACATTACTTCCAGGAGCTTTTAGCTGTGCAACTTCTTCTTCAATTGCAGCATCTAATTGAAGTTCTCCGTCTATATCCAAATCACTCCTTAAAGCCTTAGCAATTTCAGTAGCTTTCTTAACTTTCTCAACAAGCTCGCCACTAGCACTACCCATTGTTGAGAATGAAAGCATTGCTACTTTTGGTTCAAGATTACATAATTTTTTAGCAGTTTCTGCTGTTGTAATTGCAATTGAAGCTAGTTCTTCAGCGGTTGGATTTGGATTTACTGCGCAATCTGCAAATAACAATAATCCACTTTCTCCATATTTACAATCTGGTACCATCATAACAAAAAATCCTGATACATTAGTTGCACCTGGTGCAGTTTTAATTATTTGTAGTCCTGGTCTTAATAAATCCCCAGTTGTATGAATTGCACCTGAAACCATTCCATCTGCATATCCCATTTTTACGCACATTGTTCCAAAGTATATTGGATCTCTTACCATTTTATTTGCTTTTTCAATGGTCATTCCTTTATGCTTTCTAAGTTCGTAAAATTCTTTTGCAAATCCTTCTGTTAATTCTGATTCTTCAGGATCAAGTATTTCTGCTCCTTGAACATTTACGCAGAGATACTTAGCATTTTCAGCAATTCTTTTCTTATTACCTATAAGTAAAATATCTGCCAACCCATTTTTTAAAATTTTGTCACATGCAATTAAGTTTCTTCTTTCTTCTCCCTCAGCTAATACAACCTTTTTCTTATCGTTCTTAGCCATTTCCCAAAAATTTTTCATTAAGTCCATTTTTAATTTTCTCCCTTCTCAAATGCAAAAAATAGATATAAATATAATCATAAGTAGCTATAATATATTAACTCTATAAATATACACATTTATTTTACTGCTTTTTAATGAAAAAAGAAAGTAAACATTAATTCTATATATTCTAATATTTCAAACAATTTGCTTTTGTGCTCATATATAATAAATATAAAGCCAATCCACACTTATTTTTATAATCCTAAATATATATTGTATTTTACAAAATTAAAGGTCATAATGTATGTGTAAACTTGCCATAATATAGTGTTCTTTTTTAGTAAATAATATATATTGATGCAAAACTCCTAGCACTAAAACAATAATTCATATTCTTGTTTTAGTGCTAAATGAATAACTAAGTAGGTGATAATATGAATATTTCCGCAATAATATCAGAGTACAACCCTATACATAACGGACATATTTATCATATAAACAACACAATAAAAAAAGCAAAATCAGATGGAATTATATGTGTTATGAGTGGGAATTTTGTTCAACGAGGTGAACCAAGTATAATTGACAAATGGAATCGAGCCAAAATGGCACTGTTAAATGGCATAGATTTGGTGTTAGAGCTTCCTGCCATTTATGCAGTTTCTTCAGCAGAATTTTTTGCCTTTGGTGCTGTTAGTCTTTTAAATAATTTAAATGTAGTCAGCAATCTAAGTTTTGGAAGTGAAGATGGAGACATAAAATCTTTATACAGGTTAGCAAAATTTTTATCGGATGAAACTGATGATTACAAAACCCTTTTAAAATCTTATATAAATTTAGGCTTACCATATTATGTTGCTAGAAACAAAGCTGTTTATGAATTATTAGGTGAAAATGTGGATGATCTATTAAAAAGCTCAAACAACATTTTAGGCATTGAATACTGTAAAAGTATTATAAAATTGAATAGTTCAATTACCCCTATTACAGTTAAAAGAGTTGGTGATAAGTACAATGATGAAGATATAACGTCAACGTTGCCAAGCGCCACCGCACTGAGAAAACATCTCATGGAAAACAGCAATTTACACGTACTAAGTAAATTTATGCCTGATTCAGCTTACAAAAGCTTATTACAATTGTCTACTAATAATTATGATTTTGCTTATAAAGAAAAAATGTTTAAATACTTAAAATATAAGTGTCTTTCTTCCATAAATAATATTGAAAACATACCAGATGCTAATGAAGGTCTACATAATAAAATATTTAATTCTATAATTTCTTCGAATAGTCTTGACGAACTTATAATTAAAACTAAAAGTAAGCGATATTCATATACTCGAATTAGTAGAATTATGTGTCAATATTTTATTGGTTTTGAAAATTATAATACTGCTACATTAAGAAATAATACATGTCCATATGCACGGGTACTAGGATTTAACGATAAAGGCAGGGAGATCCTAAAATTACTAAAAGACAATTCATCCATACCTGTTTATTCAAAGCTCCCTCAAAAGCAACTTCTAGATGACTGTCTTAAACTGGATATTCAAGCTAGTAATGCGTATAGTATGATTAATAAAAATGTGAAACCTATGTGGGATTATTTAATAAGCCCTATGTACCTTAAAACTAAATAGTAAGTTAAAGTTTGCCAGTTATAAAAACTTTATTACCTCCTAAATAGTATATTTATGAATATTAAAAATATAAATTTATTATATACTGAAAGGAGATGCTCTTGTTTTGATTATTATTTATTATATTGCATTTGTTATTATTCTTATTATTATATTACACTGGGTAAGTAGGTTTTTTAGGGGAAACGCGTTGAATTTATTTATAACAATAATGTGTTCCCTAATTATTGTTACACTAATTTTAAATCCACAAAGCTGCATAAACAGTTCCTTGCAAGGAGCACAACTTTTTGTGTACAAGGTTTTTCCAACTATGTTTCCTTTTGTTATTTTAACAAATATCATTATTGATTACGATGGAGTTTATATTTACGCAAAAACATTTGGAATAATGTTATGCAAAATCCTTAGGCTACCCAAAAAATCTAGTATTGTCTTAATTATAAGTATTTTATGCGGATATCCACTTGGTGCAAAATACTGTTGTGATTTATATGAGAAGAAAGAGATTGATTTTAATACTGCAGAAAGGTTACTTAATGTAGCAACAAATTGTAGTCCATTGTTTATTGTAGGAACCATAGGTAGTTCAATGCTTAATTCTAAATTATATGGGTATTTATTGCTTATTTCTGGCTATGTATCTTGTTTTGCTATGAGCGTACTTCTACCATCAAAAAACATATCAGAAAAAGTGGTCTACAATAATCATCATGATATGAAAATCATCAATTTAGGCCAGTCACTAAAAGGAAGTGTTGAAAATTCAATTTACTCCTGCTCATTAGTTGCAGGATTTATTGTAGTGTTTTCAGTTTTATTAGGACAGATAAAAAATACTTTATTATTTACAACAATAAATCAAAATAATGTGTTTGGGTCTATACTACTTGGAATGATTGAAATGACAAATGGTTGTAGCATTGTTAATATTTTAAAGGTCGATACCTTGATAAAATTGATGTTATTCAGTTTTTTCACCTCTTTTGGTGGATTATGCGTTATGTCACAAGTTTACGCCTTTACCTATAAATATAAATTTAGTATGCTTAAATATTTAGGTAGAAAATTACTTCAAGGAATAATTTCAGCTGTTTCTACCTTTATGCTATATGTGTTTTTTAGTCACTATAGCCTTGTAACTATAAATAGCAATCATTTAGTATCTTCAGAATTTAATTTAAATTTATTGATATTACTATTCATTTGTCCCTTCATAATGTACAAAATAATAAAACTTATTAAATCTTTTTAAGTTCCTTAGTATTCTCTTTAATAGCAATTCCCACATCACAGACTCTTTTTTGATAACCTTGTAAAAATTTATCCATTTCATTTTTAACATTACTCAGCATAATCTGACTACTTTCTTTTACTTCCCTGTCAAGATCCGCAAGTACCTCAGATGCATATTCTCTTGAACCAATTTGAATCTCCCTAGAAGCTTTTTGTGCATCTGAAATTATCTTATCTGCCTGTTTTTTGGCCTCTTTAGATATATCATGACTTTGTATGTCCTTCATAATCTGCTCAACATTTTTTTGTCTTATCTTTTCAGCTTCCTTGAGAGCATCACTTATTATTTTGTCCTTCTCATTAAGTACCCATTGAGCCTTTTTTAATTCATCAGGAAGTTGAGACATTATATCATCTAATGTTTTTATGATTTCCTTTTTATTTACAAGTATTTTCCCCGTAATAGGTACCTTAGAAGAAGTGTCCACAATCTCCTCTAAATATTCTAAAAGTTTAATAACATTCATTCTAATCTCTCCTCATTTAAAGGTTTTTGATTTTTTAACTATATCCTTAATGATTTCTTCTGGTACTAAACCTTTAATACAACCACCAAAAATTGCTACTTGTTTTACAGAAGATGAACTTAAATAGGAATATTCGGCTCTTGTCATCATAAAAAAGGTTTCTACATTGGGATCTAACTTATTATTCATAAGTGCCATTTGAAATTCATATTCAAAATCTGACATGGCCCTTAATCCCTTAATTATTATCTGTGAATTTTCCTTTTTCATAAAGTTTACAAGTAACCCACTATAACTTTTAACCTTTACGTTTTTAAACCCTTTTACAACTCTTTTTATTAGCTCAACACGTTCTTCTATAGAAAACATGCCCTTCTTATCTGGATTTACTAGTACTAGCACAATAACTTCATCAAATGTCTTAGCTGCCCTAGTTATTATATCTAAATGACCATTTGTGATTGGATCAAAACTCCCAGGATATATTGACGTTCTCATTTTAGTTCTCCTTACTCCTGTAAACACAAACAGTGGTATTTCCATATTTTCTGCTTTTAGTTAACATTATTTTTTCATTACCTTGATAAATCTCTTCTACAGAATCGATTTTTGTCACAATTAGTCCCTGTTTTTCAAGCAAATTATTAGTTGCGATAAATTCTATTGCCTGCGGAATCATATTTTTTCTATATGGAGGATCTATAAATATCAAATTAAATATTATTTGTCTTTTATTTACATCTTCTAATGCCTTGTATGAATCCATATTAAGACACTCACATTTATCACTAAAACCTAAATTTTCAACATTTTTTTTAAGTAGTGGAAATGTCTCCGGGCTCTTGTCAACAAGATAACATTTTTTAGCACCACGGCTCACTGCTTCCAGTCCAAGACTTCCTGTTCCTGCAAATACATCTAGTACAGTTGAATATGGCACTGCTGCCTGTATTATACTAAACATTGCTTCTTTTACTCTATCTAAAGTAGGTCTTGTAGTTGCTACTCCATCATCTGGTGATAATAATTTTTTACCCTTGGCAATACCTGCAATTATTCTCATGTTTTTTCTCCTTTTGCCTAATACTTCCCTAATACTTCCCTAATATTGTAGCATAGACTTATAATTTATACAAAACTTTTTAGTATTTTCTCATTTTCTCTTAACATTAGTTAAAACATATATATTTTGAACTAATTTCTATTTTGGCTAAAATGTGATTTTTAATGTTAATATCTTTATTTTCATTGCTGGATATTAGGATTCTAGCCTCTTTATTTGCCTCTTTTAATATAGCTGAATCCTCTATGACATCTGACAAAATAAGACCATTATCTCCATGTTGCATAAAACCAAATATTTCTCCGCTACCACGAATTTTCAAATCCTCTTCTGCAATATAAAACCCGTCATTACTCTTCTCCATTACTTCCAATCTATGTTTTACAGTCTTACTTTTTGCCTCTGCAATTAAAAAGCAGTAGGATTTATGTTCCCCTCTGCCAACTCTTCCACGAAGCTGATGCAATTGTGATAGACCAAACCTCTCAGCATTCTCTATTATCATAACTGTTGCATTAGGTACATTTACCCCAACTTCAACTACTGTTGTTGAAACTAGCACATTTATTTCACCCTTTTTAAATCTATTCATAATATCGCTTTTTTCTTTACCCTTCATTTTCCCATATATCATTTCTACTCTAAAATCACTAAAATAATTTGTGCTTAATTCTTCAACCAGTTTGCTAACCGAATTTAACTGTAACTTTTCATTTTCTTCTACTAGTGGACAAACTACATATGCCTGCCTACCATTTTCTATCTCCTTAAGTGTAAATTTAAATACCTCATCACTAGCTTTAGCATTTATAAAACGTGTATCAACCTTTTTCCTTGTAGGTGGAAGTTCATCTATAACTGATATATCAAGGTCTCCATATAGATATAGCCCTAATGTTCTTGGAATTGGGGTAGCAGTCATAACAAGAATATCCACATTATTACCTTTATTAAATATCTTACTTCTTTGCATTACACCAAACCTATGTTGCTCATCGGTTATTACCATACCTAAATTTTTGAATTCAACATCATCTTCTAAAAGAGCATGAGTTCCAATAATAATATTTATATTTCCGTCCTTTAAATTTTCCTTTATCTTTTCTTTCTTCTTTGCAGTAACGCTACCAGTTAAAAGTTCTATATTAATATTGAATTTATCAAATAATTTTTTTGCCTCGTCAAAATGTTGATTTGCAAGTATTTCTGTAGGTGCTAGAAGTACTGATTGATACCCATTTTTCACCACATTGAACATTGCTATAAACGCAACTATAGTTTTACCAGAACCTACATCGCCCTGCAAAAGTCGATTCATAGCAAAAGGCCTTTTTTCATCTATTAAAATTTCTCTAATTGATCTGTTTTGAGCCTCTGTAAGTTTATATGGTATCTTATCCTTCAGCATCGTGAGTTCTGGAGCTATTTTATATGCTATTCCTATTTTGCCTTTATTTATATAGTCCCTAAGCATAAGAACTTTTAAAGAATATGTAAACAGCTCTTGAAATTTAAGACGTCTTTTAGCTTCATTGAGTTCTTCAATATTTCTAGGATTATGAATGCATCTTATAGCTTTATCTAAAGTATAAAAATTATTTTTATCTATCACCCATTCAGGTAAATTTTCTTCTATAACAATTTGGTTTAGTACATTACCTATAAGTTTAATTAAATATGTATTCCTCAATGTTTCCTTTAAATTGTATATAGGGATAAGTTTATCTCCTACAATTGTTTTATCATTTAGTAATATCGGAGACTCTATACTTATCTCTCCATTAATTATGTTTACCTTACCCATAATCACATATTCATTATCAACTTTAAAATTTTTAAATATATATGGCATATTGAACCAAGTTCCTCTAAATATATTATTACCATCAGAAAATAATAATTTTGTTATCATTTTTCCATTTTTACTTCTAAAACTGCCTTCATTTTTTATAAATCTGCATTGTACTATTAACTTTTCGCCCTTATTAAACTCATTTACATTATTAGATAACAGAACTGACTCGTAATCCCTTGGAAAATATAGTAGTAAATCAATAACTGAAAATATACTGCATTTTCTTAAAAGTTCTCGTGATTTTTCACCAACTCCTTTTATAATGCTAACATCACTATATATGTCCATATAATCACCCCACAAATTTATTTATGTGTATAAAGAATAAAAAAAGCCCTAAGGCTTTTTTTATTCAACTGAAACTATAAAATAATATAGTGGTTGTTGTCCATTGTTACACTGAACATCCATATCCGGATACTGACTTTCTATCTTTGAAACTAAATTTTTAA
The DNA here is from genome assembly GCF_000686725.1 of Clostridium akagii DSM 12554. Classification (GTDB taxonomy): domain Bacteria; phylum Bacillota; class Clostridia; order Clostridiales; family Clostridiaceae; genus Clostridium_I; species Clostridium_I akagii. The sequence continues at coordinate 134,941 of NZ_JMLK01000012.1, forward strand.
CTTCTTCTTCACTAGAGCCTTCACCGTAGTATATTGATATAAGTTCACTGTCATCCTTAACCATATCTTTAATTATACCTTCACATACATCATATACGTTTTTGCCTACTTTACGTATTTTATTTTCAACTAACCCTAATATGTCGCCTGCACTTATTTTTTCCCCATCCATTTCAGTGTCTCTAACTGCATATGTCACAGAACCTGTTGCTACTTTAGAAAAAGCCTTTGTGATATTTTCAGTGTTTTCTTTAACCTGAATATTACTATTGAATTCTGTTAGACACGTAATTCCTTGGGGTATTGTCTTTGTAGGTATAACAATTACATTCTTTTCTGATAATTCCGAAGCCTGAGATGCTGCCATAATTATATTTTTATTGTTTGGAAGCACATATACGTTCTCTGCATCCAATTTATTTATACTGCTTAAAATATCCTGTGTGCTAGGATTCATTGTCTGACCACCTTCAATTACGTAATCAGCACCTAAGTCTTTAAATATTTGTACAAGTCCTTCTCCTGCTGCTACTGCTATAAATGCATATTTTTTATGAACTATTTCCTCATGTTCTGCTTCTTTGTTAATAATAGCTTCCTCATGCAATAAGTCCTCGTCATCTAAAATATGCCTATGCTGTTCTTTCATATTGTCGATTTTAATCTTAGAAAGTTCACCTAATTTTAATGCTTTTGATAGTATAAGTCCTGGATCATTTGTATGGACATGAACCTTTACTATATCATCTATATTTACCACAATCAATGAGTCTCCAAGTTGTACTAACTGGTTTTTAAATGCAGATATATCATCCACCTTTGCCTTTATGAAAAATTCAGTGCAGTATCCAAACTTTATATCACTAGTTTCAATTCCCCTTGCTGAAACATTAATAACTTTTTCTTCTGATTTGGTTTTTAAAGTTACTTCTAAATTGCTTTTAAGTGCTGCTGTCATTCCCTTAAGAATTATAAGCAGACCTGCCCCACCAGCGTCAACCACATTTGCCTTTTTAAGTACTGGAAGCATTTCAGGTGTTTTCTTTAATACTTCCTCACTATAGGAACAAACTTGTTCCATAAGTTTATCTATATCGCTTTCCATGGATCTTGAAGCACTTTCTCCTGCTGCTTTTATTATTGTAAGTATAGTTCCCTCGGTTGGTCTCATTACAGCCTTATACGCAGCCTTACTACCTTCTAAAAGGCTGTTAGCCATTTGACTAGCGTCAGCAGTCTCTAAATTTTCCATTCCCTTTGCTATACCACGAAGTATCTGCGAAAGTATAACTCCTGAATTACCACGTGCACTCATTAGTGCTCCCTTTGAGAGTTTTTTTGAGATTTCACCTACCGATTTATCCTGCATACCTGATATCTCAGATATTGCACCTCTAAAAGTCATAGACATGTTAGTTCCAGTATCTCCATCCGGTACTGGAAATACATTTAGTGAATTGACAAAATTTTTCTTTGACTCTAATTCATTGCATGCATTTACTATCATATTATAAAATCTATGACCATCTATATTTAAGTGTTCCAATTTTTTACCTCCCTAGACTCTCACACCCTGAACATTAACTGTAATGCTACTAACTTTGAGTCCTGTATAGTTTTCTACGTTATATTTAGTCTTTTGTATTATGTTATTTGCAATAACAGAAATCTTTGTACCATATTCTACTATAATATATAACTCTATATTAAGATTGTCATTTTTCCAAACTATTTTTACACCGCGACTTAAGTTTTCGCCTTTTAACAATTCCCAAAAACCATCGCTGGCATTTTTCGATGCCATACCTACAACACCATAGCACTCCATAGTTGAAATACCTACGATATTACCAAGTACATCAACAGAATAGTTAATGGACCCGTTTTCATTTGATATACCCATTATTCGAACGCCTCCTTAATTCTTTACCATAAGAATATTTTATATTATATTCATAAAGAATTCAAGAATTTTAATTATTTACACCTTTCTTAATAGGTCATTTAAAATTTTTACTTGCAAACTTGCTGTGTTCTATGATAAAATACTGTTTGTGATAATTTTTGAAGTTAATACTTCGGCTAAGGAGGTGTTTTCAATGTCAAGAAAATGCGATATTTGCGATAAAAGTTTGGTTGCAGGAGTTCAATATAGTCATTCACATAGACAGTCAAAAAGAACTTGGCTTCCTAATATAAAAAAGATAAAAGCAATAGTTTCTGGAACTCCAAAAACAATACATGTATGTACAAGATGCTTACGTTCAGGTAAGGTTCAACGTGCTATATAAAATAAAAAATGCAGTTGTCTAAACAATTGCATTTTTTATTTTACTTATTTTCTAGTAAAAAATCTAATTATTGAAGATAAAAATTTTGGAAGTTTAAAAGCAACTATCTTCATAAAATCCCCCCTAGTGGTCTTTTGAGTGTTCAATCAAATGCCATCCACAAAATATAAGTCCTGCTCCTACTGCCATAATCCATCCCCAAATTGGAATAATGAATGTAAGTACTATACCTATACCTATAGAGGCAATGGTTATTCCCCAAAATAATTTTGAACCCTTCCTTATTCTTTTTGTCATTTAGTTACCCCTATTATTATTCCAATAATATTATATGCAGAAAAATGTTAAAAGTTACATTTTTACAAAAAAAACTATGATAAAATCCATTCATAATGTATTTTATCATAGTTTTTTGTTTAGTCATTTGATCTTATAAGTATCAAAATTCCGCTATCAAAAGTTATCTGAGCAGGTTTATCTGTGCATTCATTAGATACAGTCCTTGGATCTCCGAAATATAAATCATAATCACTTAATCCATACTTTGCATCTTTAATAGATAAATTTTTTACCATACCACCAAAGGCGTGTAAAGAAAATGTTTGCCCTTTCAATTCATTAAGCGTAAAATTTTTACCGTGAATTGATATTTTGTTATTCTCGTCTATTATATATGACTTTATATTCTTTAAATAGCAGCGATAAAGAAGTCCTAAATTGGCAAGTGTATGATCAATTCTTGTACCTGTACTTCCAAAAAAATAAATTTCTTTAGGATTTAAACTAATCGCTTCTTCTACGGCTGCTTCAGTATCCGTAAAATTTTTCTCAGTTTTATATCTGCTTATTCTACAACCATTGCCTTCATAGTATTCAAGAACATTTGCATCAATAGAATCAAAATCTCCTAGCAATACGTTAGGGACTATTTTGTATTCATATAACGCATTTGCTCCACTATCAGCACTTATTATATAGGTGTCATCAGTTATATAATTTCTAATTGTAGCTTCTTTGGGTGCTTTACCACCTGAAATTATAATAACTCTCATATCAGAAACCTTCTTTTAGTTGTTTTATGTTTTCTTCTACATTGTTGTTTTTAAATACAGCTGAGCCGGCAACAATTACATTTGCTCCTGCCTTTACTACATCTTCAATATTACTTGGATCAATTCCCCCATCCACTTCAATGAGAAGATTAGGGTTATATTTATCAGCCATTTTTTTTACCTCTTGAATTTTTTCCAAGCTATAATCAATAAAACTCTGTCCACCAAAACCAGGATTAACTGACATTATAAGAATCATGTCAACATTTCTTAGCACATATTCTAGAACACTAACAGGCGTAGATGGATTTATAGCTACTCCTGCTTTTTTACCTAAAGATTTTATGTATTTTATTGTTCGGTCTAGATGAATATCACTTTCATAGTGGACAGTTATAATATCTGCTCCTGCTTCTGAAAAAGCATCAATATATTTTGATGGTTCTTCAATCATTAGATGCACATCCATAGCAAGCCCTGAGACCCTCTTCAATGCTTTAATTACTGGGAAGCCGAAGGATATGTTAGGAACAAACCGTCCATCCATTACATCCACATGTACCATATCTGCACCATACTGTTCAATTGCTAAAACATCTTCACCTAGCTTTGTAAAATCTGCTGATAATATAGATGGGGATAATTTTATCATTTCCATTCCCTCCTACTCAATATTTCTTCTAAAGTTTTTATATAAAAATCATATCTGTTCTTGTTTATCCTATTTTCTTCTAAAGCTTTTTTCACCTGACAACCTGGTTCTTTGTAGTGCATACAAGTTGAAAATTTGCACTCATTCTGATAATTTTTAAACTCTGGAAAACAATACTGTAAATCATCTTTTCCAATTGCAGCCACATCTAATGAAGAAAATCCAGGAGAATCAGCAAGATATCCCCCTTCGATTTCTAAAAGTTCGCAATGCCGAGTTGTATGTTTACCCCTTTTGGCCTTCTCACTTATATCGCCAGTCTTCATAGCATCACGACCTAAAATGTTATTTAATATTGTAGATTTACCAACCCCAGACGGTCCACATAAAACAGTAACATTTCCAGAAAGATGTTTCCTAATTTCATCTATGCCTTCACCTGTTTTTGCTTTTGTGCACAATACCTCATAACCTATACTTTTAACAAAAGAAATTTTATTCTCAAGTTCTTCCTTAGGAATCAAATCAATTTTATTAAAACAAATTATTGCATTAAGGCCATTGGCCTCACAGAGTATTAAAAATTTGTTAAGCAAATCCGTATTGAAATCAGGATTTTTAACTGCAGAAACAATAATGGCTTGAGTTACATTGGCAATAGCTGGCCGTACAAGTTCAGTGCTTCTTTTAAATATCTCTGTAATTAGTCCTTTTTCATTTTCAATGACAATTTCTACTTTATCTCCAACTAGTGGAGAAAGTTCTTCATGTCTGAACTTTCCCCTAGCCTTACATTCATATACTTTTTCATCGGTTTTTACATAATAAAAACCTGCAATACCTTTTATTATTATACCTTTCATAGGTTCTCCTTAAGAAGGTTTATTTTGTTGGTGGTGTTGTAGTATTTGTGTCATTGGCTGCTGGTGCTGTATATGTTCCATACATTGTTACTGTAATTGTTGATCCTTTTGTTTGCTTTCCACTCTTATCTTGACTTTGAACAGTATTACTTTGTGCTTGCGTAGTTGCTGTAGCGTTTGTAGGGTTAATGCTCATATTAAATCCTTGGCCCTTTAAAGTAGCTAGTGCAACACTTTGTGTCTGACCTACTACACTTGGGACATTTGCAGTATTATCAACATATTGGTTAACTATAATTATAACCATTGACTGTTGTTTTACACTGCTTCCTGGTGCTAAATCTTGACTTGCAACTTTGTTATCAAGACTATTATCTGCAGTTTGAACTGTATTTATGGTGTAGTTAAGTCCTGCTTTACTTAAAGCATCAATTGCCTGTTCCTTTGACTTATTTCTAACGTCCGGTACAGTTGACATCTTAATCGCTGGTCCAGAACTTACCACTAGGTCAATTGCAGCACCTTTAGCTGCACCTGCGCCATCTGCTGGATTATCCCTTATTATATAGCCCGACTGAACGGTATCACTATTTTCATAGCTAACATTACCAAGAGTAAAACCTGAAGATGTAATTGATTGTTTTGCACTAGTTAAATCAGTGCCTATAAGTGGTGGTACTGTAACCTCCGCAGGTCCTGCACTTATGGTTACCCTTATTTCATCACCATTACTAACTTTACTGCCCACAGCTGGATAACAATCTATTACTTGTCCTTTAGGTTTATCACTGCTTTTTGTATCTGCTACAGTAAATTTAAGTCCTTTACCTGTGATAAGTGTTTTTGCCGCTGACTGCTGAATTCCTACTATATTGGGAACAGTAAGTGTTCCAGTGGTATTGCTGCTTTGACTTTTTGAACCTCCCATTCCAATTGTATAACCAATAACAACTACTGCGCCCAGGACAATTATAGCAAGTAGTACAGCAATCATAGTTTTGGTTTTTTTAGAAATAGAACTTTTTTTTGTTTTAGGCTCCTGAATCTCATCTATTGGCAATTCTTTATCTTCTGGCTCTTCAAGTTCTTCTCTCTTTTTTATATTTTCAATATCAGATGGTTTAAAAAAAGTTGTATCACTTATTGGGTCCATTACCCTTGTAAACTCATTATTTGAAGAATTACTTGTAAAGTCCGTATTTAGATTGCTAGAGAAATTATCTAGACTATCAATGAGTTCTTTAGCACTCTGATATCTATTAATTGGATCTTTGTCCATAGCTTTAAGTACTATATTGTTTAATGATATAGGTATTTCATTATTAAGATTTATTGGAGGTACAGGCTTTTCTTGAATCTGTTTTAATGCTATAGAAACCGCTGTTTCTCCATCAAAAGGCAATTTACCAGTTAACATTTCATATAACACTATTCCTAGAGAATATATATCAGTCCTAGCATCAACATGCATACCCTTCGCCTGCTCAGGAGAAAGATATTGTGCTGAACCCATAACCTTTTCAGTTCTAATAATTGTTGCTGAATCTGCAGCCTTCGCTATACCAAAGTCAGTAACCTTTAGTACTCCTTCTTTTGTAACCATAACATTATGAGGTTTTATATCTCTATGTATAATTTTATTTTTATGGGCGCAATCAAGTGCAGAGGCTATTTGTCTACATTTGTTTACTGCATCCTTATAATCAAGTTTTCCATTTTCAGTGATTACCTGCTTAAGTGTTTTCCCATCAATATATTCCTGTATTATATAATTTATATTTTCTTCTGTTTCTATATCATATATATTTACAATATTATTATTTGACAAACTAGCCACAGCATAAGCTTCACGTTTAAACTTTTCCACAAATTCCATATCGGCGGACAAATCATCCTTTAATACCTTAACCGCAACTAATCTATTTAGAATATGACATTTTGCCTTAAATACTACGGCACTACCACCCTCGCCAATTTTCTCAAGAATTTCATATCTATTATTTAATAGCATCCCAACTTCAACCATCTTAGCACTTCCTTTCAAAAATAATTACGGATATATTATCGGTGCTTCCTTTTAATTTACTAAGTTCGATAAGTTGACATGCGGCATCTACATTATTGTTTTTAATGGCTATGTCGTATATCTCATTTTTATTTACAGAGTTTGTGAGCCCATCCGTGCATAAAACTACTTTATCTATTTTTTCTAAATCAATAGGGAACAAATCCACTTCTACAGAAATATTAGTTCCTAGAGCCCTTGTTATAATATTTTTGTTTGGGTGGTTAATTGCTTGTTCTTCAGTGATTGAACCCGAATCCACTAGTTGCTGAACAAGAGAATGATCTTTTGTAATCTTTTTTATACCATCTTCATTTATTACAAAACAACTACTGTCTCCAACGTTAGCAATTATTGCTTTATTCTGATTAATTAGACATGCCGTAATTGTAGTTCCCATGCCCGTTGTATTTGAATCACTTAATGCGTGGTCATAAATTTTTTTATTTGCAAATTTAATTGCATTACTTAAAACACTACCAGGATCATCAAATTGAGTTTCACCACTTGCATACTCAATGACTGATTCCACTGCTAGTTTGCTAGCTATTTCTCCAGCATTATGCCCGCCCATACCATCTGCCACAACATATAGTCTTTTTTTATCATCCTCGATTAAGCCTAAATAATCTTCATTTAATTTTCTAACAAGTCCAATGTCTGATAACATCCCCACCATGTTAGCACCCCTCTTCTATACTATTAATAAAACTTTTTCTAAGTTGACCACAAGCTGCATTAATATCGCTTCCCATTTCTTTTCTTATAGTATTGTTCACACCCACTAAGCTTAGCACATTACTAAAATCATCCATGGTTTTATTTGAAGGTTTTTGAAATTCGCTTTCAGTAACACTATTCACGGGTATTAAATTAACATGACACAATAGGCCTTTAAGAAGATTGCCTAATTTTCTTGCGTTATTTTCATTGTCGTTTATACCTTTTACAAGTGAATACTCAAAGGTAATCCTCTTTCCAGTCTTTTCTATATAATAGTTGCATGCACTTATTAGCTCTTCTATACTATATTTGCTAGCAATAGGCATCAAACTTTTTCGTTCTTCATCTGTAGGTGCATGTAGTGAAATTGCTAAAGTTATCTGCAAATTCAAATCTGCAAGTTCGTATATCTTAGGAACTATACCACAAGTGGATAATGTTATATGCCTTTGTCCAATATTAAGTCCATACTCAGCATTAGAAAGTTCTAGGAACTTTAATACATTTTCATAATTATCTAAAGGTTCCCCACTCCCCATAAGAACTACATTTGAAATTCTCTTTTTAACAATGCTTTGAACCTTTAATATTTGTGCTAAAATCTCACCAGAAGTTAAATTCCGAATCATACCTCCAATTGTAGATGCACAAAATTTACAGCCCATTTTACAACCAACTTGAGTGGAAACACAAATGGAGTTTCCATAACTATATTCCATTTCCACACATTCTATTACATTTCCATCTGCATATTCAAATAAGAATTTTTTTGTAGCGCTATCAATAGAATCGTATATTCTTCTTACTTTTGGAATACCTATATAAAATGCTTTTTCTAATTTTATTTTTGTACTCTTCGGAATATTATTCATTTTCTCAAATTCAAAGGCTTCGTTGTATATCCAGTCGAATACCTGTTTTGCCCTGAATTCTTTTTCTCCATTTACCTTCATCCATAACTTAAGTTCTGATAAATTATAATCCAATATATTAATCACTTTAACACCTACCATGCTTTCTTAATTTACATATAAAAAAACCATCCATATATTTATTTGGTATTATAGTTACTGATCCACTCTTATTATACATTATATTTGGTGCTTTACCAAAATACAAAGGTTCTATTTCAAAATCTTTATGTATATTTAAAAACCAATTTAAATTATCTTCGTTTTCTTCTTTATTAAGCGTACAAGTAGAATACATAAGAACGCCATGCTTTTTTACATATTTCGCAGATGTCTCCATTATATCTCTTTGAAGTTTTAATATATCTCGCAGGTTTCTTTCGCTTTTAGTCCATTTTATTTCAGGTTTTTTTCGGATTAACCCAAGTCCTGAACATGGAACATCAATTAGAACTCTATCTGCAACCTCATAAAATTTTTCATCATATTTGCTACTGTCCATCTCAGTTAATTTAATATTTGTTATGCCTAGTCTCCCAGCATTTGAACCAATCAATCTCAATTTGTTTTTATGAATATCAAAAGCAGTAACTTTACCTGTGTTGTTCATTATTTCTGAAATGTGCGTAGTTTTACCACCTGGAGCGCTGCACATATCAAAAACAATCATATTATCCGTAAGTTCCATGGAAGGTGCCACAAGCATAGCGCTTTCATCTTGAACGGTTATATACCCACTAATAAATGACTTGTTGTGTTCAATGTTTTTTCCTTTAATTATTGTTATAGCCTCAGGGCTTGCATAACCTTCTTCAACAGAAAATCCATCCGTTTTAAGCCTTTCAATTGCCTTATCATAACTAGTCTTAAGCACGTTGACTCTAGCTGATACTGTTGGTACTTCATTACTACCCTGCATGATTTCCATTGCTTTTTCATTTCCATATTGTTTTATAAAAAGCTCTGCCATCCATGGCAAAAAAGAATACTGAAAACAAATTTTTTCTATTTCCTTTTCACCTATAAAATTTGCATCTTTTTGTCTAAGATAATTTCTAAGAACACCGTTTATAAATTTAGAGGCACCTATACCATTTAATTTTTTTATTATGTCTACAGCTTCGTTTACTACAGCAAATTCAGGGACTTTAGTCAAATATTTAATTTGGTATATGGATGCTCTTAACATATTGAGTACAGAAATATCCAATTTAATTAGGTCTCTATTTATAAAAAACATAAGTATCTTGTCAATAGTATATTTATACTTTAATGTACCATACACTATTTCAGTGACTAGTGCCCTGTCTTTTTCATTTAAATCAGACTCATTGATAGATTTACTTAATAATATATTAGAATAAGCACCTTCACCTATAACACCATTTAAAACATTCAAAGCTACGACTCTACATTTATCCATTCAATTACCTCAATTTCAATTTTAATTTATTCACTTTTAAGTATGCTAATAACTATTTTACAAATCTAAACAAGTACGGTTTCTTCTTCTATATCATTTCCTCTTATATAGTCTTCCACATTCATAGCTTTTTTACCTGGAAATTGAATGACATTTATGAGCAAACTTCCTTCTTTGCATGCCACTAGTATTCCCATTTTATCTGCTTTTAAGACTGTACCTGGAACCTTTTTAGAATCCACGTCCATAGATTTCGCCTTATGGATTTTCATGATATTACCTTTATAGCTAGTGTATGCTAATGGATTTGGATTCAAACCCTTTATTAAATTTTCAATTTTTTTACTTGCTGAGTTCCAAATTATTTTCCCTGTGTTTTTTGTAATCATTGGCGCATAATTTGAAAGCTCATCTTTCTGCTTTTCTGGCTCTATAATTCCTTTGGAATATTTATCAATTGTTTCTACAAGAAGATCCGCACCCTTATTCCTAAGAATGTGGTATAAATCCCCTGCTGTCATTTCTTCAGTTATTTCCACCTGCTGTCGTAATAACATATCACCAGTGTCAAGTCCTACACCCATTAACATAGTAGTATTACCAGCAAACTTTTCACCGTTTATAATTGCCCAATTTATAGGAGCTGCTCCCCTGAGTTTTGGAAGTAAAGATGCATGTAGATTTATGCAAGCATATTTAGGAATATCTAATATTTCTTTTGATAAAATTTGTCCATAAGCAACTACAATTATAAAGTCAGGTTTTATTTTTCTAATTTTATCTATGATTTCTGATTCATTTTTGATCTTTACAGGCTGATAAACCTTAATATTACTTTGAAGTGCTACTTCCTTTACAGGGGACGCACACATTTTTTTGCCTCTTCCTTTTGGTTTGTCAGGTTGAGTAAATACAGCCTTAACATTATAATTTTCTATAACTTTCTTTAGGGATGGCACTGAAAAATCCGGTGTACCCATAAATATTATATCCAATTATTATTCATCTCCTTTTAATGCCTTATCGATGAATAATACTCCAAAGAGATGATCTATTTCATGGCAAATCGCCCTAGCAAGTAGTTCTTCTCCTTCAATTATAATTTCTTCACCTTTTTCATTTAATGCTTTTGCTTTTACATAGTTTGGTCTTTCAACTTCTTCTTCTCTACCAGGTATACTTAGACAACCTTCTTCATCTATTTGAGATCCACTTGTTTCAAGTATTTCTGGGTTTATTAAAACAATAGGCCCTTCACCTACATCTATAACCACGAGTCTCTTTAATACTCCAACCTGAGGTGCAGCAAGTCCTACACCATGAGCATTGTACATCGTTTCTTTCATATCATCAATTAAAGTTAAAATTCTTTTGTTTATTACCTCTATTTTTCTGCTCTTCTTTCTGAGCAAATCATCGCCTAAAGTTCTTATTTCTCTTAATGCCATATTAATTACCTCCTAATAACTTTCCACCTATAATAAACTAGTTGGATTAATGTCCATATTTACTCTAATATTATTATAATCATTTTTTATTCCATCATAAACAATTTTTTTTATGTCATTTGAAAATTTGCTGTTAAAATTACCTTTTAAAATAATTTGCCACCTATACATTTCCTTTATTTTAGAAATAGAACAGGGACATGGTCCTAACATTTTAATATTACTACACTTTTGTAAAATGTCTTTTAACAATATACCAATATTCTGTATATTTTTGATTAATAAGCTTTCAAACTTACTACTCAAATTTATTAATAATATATTTTTAAATGGAGGGTAATCCATCAATTTTCTCATCTGTATTTCTTCTTTATAAAACCCTTGATAATCATTTTCTGAAGCTGCAATTATGGCACTGCTACTTGGATCATAGGTTTGTATTATTACTTTGCCTGGTTTTGATCCCCTGCCAGCTCTCCCGGAAACCTGATTGATTAGCTGAAAAGTCCTCTCATTGGCTCTATAATCTGGTAAATTCAAAGATAAATCTGCAGCTATAACCCCAACTAATGTTACATTCTTAAAATCCAAACCTTTTGCAACCATTTGTGTACCAATCAATATATCAGCATCACCATTTTTAAATATATTATATATGTGCTCAAAAGAATTTTTACCTCTTGTTGTATCGTAATCCATTCGTATTGTTTTAGCATCAGGGAATGTTTTCCAAACCTCATGTTCTATTTTTTCAGTTCCTACTCCAAAATACTTAACATATTTGCTAGCACATTTTGGGCAAGTAGCGCTTAAACTTTTAACACTACCACAATAATGACATATAAGTTTTTTGCTATCGCTATGGTATGTAAGAGCTATATCACAATGCTCACACTTGAACACATAACCACATTTTCTGCAGGATACGAAAGTGGAGTGTCCTCTCCTATTTATAAATAAAATTATCTGCTCTTTTTTTTCTAGCACTGTAGTAATTTCCTGTTTTAAAACTCCACTAAACATTGATCTATTATCATTTAAGAGTTCCTCTCTCATGTCAACAATAGTAGCAGAAGGAAGTTTTGCTCCATCGGCCCTCTCATTTAATTCGATTAGCTCAATCTCTTTATTTTCACATTTATAATAAGTTTCTATGGATGGAGTGGCAGAACCTAAAACCAATTTACAATCTTCTAAGTCCGCTTTCATCATAGCTACATCTATAGCATTATATTTAGGAGTTACATCTGATTTATAACTTAACTCATGCTCTTCATCTATTATAATTATTCCTAAATTTGAAAATGGTAAAAACAGTGCTGATCTTGCGCCAACAGCAACCTTGACCTTTTTGCTTTTAACCCTTAACCACTCATCATACCTTTCGCCTTGAGATAACCTACTGTGAAATACGGCTATATTTTTTCCGAATCTTCCTTTAAATCTTTCAATCATCTGTGGGGTTAATGCTATCTCTGGAACTAAAACTATGGCCTCTTTGCCTTTGTCTATCATTAGACTTACTAGTTGCATATATATTTCAGTTTTTCCACTACCAGTAATACCATGAATGAGAAATTTATTGTTTTTATCATTCATTATTTTTTGAGTTGCAGATTTTTGGCTAACATTAAGTTTTCTTTCACTATAATTTTCATAAACTCTTTCATTAAATCTATCTACTATTTTAACATCATAAGTTAAAAATCCATACTTAACCAATGTATTAATTGAAGACAATGACACATTAAATTTTTTGCTAAGCTCACTTTTAGTGTATATTCCATCATTATCACTTACAATTGTATATATGTTTTCATATGGATCTTTATGGTATTTACCAGAAAGTTCGCATTTTAAAGAAACCACGTTTTTAACCTTTTGATTCATTCCTCGTGTGATTCCTGTTGGCATTATTAGTTTAATACAATCTAGATAAGTACACATATATTTTTCACGCATTAATGTTATAAGCTTAATATCATTTTCACTAATTACTGTAAAATCATCGCAGATTGATATAATTTCTTTGATGTTACTTATATTTTCACAGTTTTCAAAAAGTTCAACTATAAATCCGTCAACTACCCTATTACCCCTGCCAAAGGGCACCTTTACCCTAAGTCCTAGCTTTATAGAACTTACAATAGTTTCAGCAATTTTATAAGTAAATACTCTGTCAACTTTTGAAGATTCATTATTAATAACAACTCCAGCAAATTTAAGCACTAAATCACCCTTTTACCCATGAAAATATAGGAATTACAGAAACAGAAAGCGCATTTAGCGCTTTCTGTTTAATAAGTTAAATAATTCTCTGGCAACTGCTTTTTTAGGCATCTTTTCTAATTTGAAAATTTCACCATGATTACTTAAAATGGTAACTAAATTATCATTACTTGAAAAGCCAGTGTCTTTTTCTGTAATATCATTTGCAACTATATAATCTAAATTTTTATTAGCTATTTTTTTCTTAGCATTTTCTAATAAATCATTACTTTCTGCAGCAAATCCAATCAATACCTGATCTTTTTTTCTCTCACCTAAGGTTTTTAGAATATCAATATCTCTTTCAAACTCTAGTACTAAAGAATTCTCCGACTTTTTTATTTTGTTTTCGGAATAAACTTTGGCTTTATAATCAGCTACAGCAGCCGCCTTAATAACAATATCACTATTATCAAATTCTAGTAAAACTGCATTATACATTTCTTCATTTGTAATGACTTTTATAAGTTTAATTCCAAAAGGAGCGTCCAAGTCGCAGGGACCTGATACTAATGTTACTTCTGCCCCTCTATCTCTGGCCTCTTCTGCTATAGCATAACCCATTTTTCCAGAAGATCTATTACTTATAAACCTCACAGGATCAATGGGTGAAACCGTTGGTCCAGCTGTCACTAATATCTTTTTACCCGCCATATCCTTAATATCATAAAGTAAACTGATTACTACCTGTGAAATATATTCAGTGTCAGGTAGTTTTCCTATTCCCTCATCTCCACATGCAAGTCTACCACTGCTAGGCTCTATGAATTTATACCCATATTGTTTTAGTTTTTTTATATTATCTTGCACAATAGGATTCATGTACATATTAGTGTTCATAGCCGGTGCAAAAAGCACTGGTGCCTTAGTTGCCATAATCGTAGTTGAAAGCATATCATCTGCAATACCATTTGCTATTTTTCCAATTACATTAGCTGTAGCTGGCACAATGAGCATCAAATCTGCTTTTTTTGCAAGAGAAATATGCTGTATTTCAAAAGCTTTTGGTTCTTCAAACATATCACAAATTACTTGATTTTGGCTTAGGCTCTGAAAACTAAGTGGTGTTACAAACTCAGTTGAAGATTTACTCATTATTACATGAACATTATAATTTTTCTTTTTAAGGCGACTCACAACATCTAGTGCTTTATAAGCAGCTATTCCACCACATACACATACAATTACTGTTTTTGAAGACATTTTACTTTATCCCTTCAATGGTAGGATCTGTGAAATCAAATTTTCCTTCATAGAATTCGTTAATTGCTATTGTAAGTGGTTTAGTTATATCGCTATCTATAAGTGGTCTTGATCCTGATATTATTTGTCTAGCCCTCATTGCTGTTATAACCACAACAGAATATTTGTCTACACCTATTCGTACTAAGTCTACTATTGATGGATTAATCATAGAATCTTTCATGTATTATACCCTCCTTTGAATCTAAAATCTTGTCTTTCATTCTATCTACTCTGCATCTCTCTGCAACTATGATACTTTCTATTTTGCTAACTGCTTCTTCTACTGTATCATTTATTACAGCATAATTATATTTTGACACATAATTAACCTCTTTATAAGCTGCCTTAAATCTGGTTACTAACGATTCAGCTGTTTCACTGCCTCTTCCTATAATTCTCTTTTTTAATTCTTCCATAGATGGTGGTAAAATAAAGATAAATATACCTTCTGGATAATTTTCTTTAACTTTTAATGCCCCTTGAATATCTATTTCCAAGATCACATTTTCGCCTTTTTCAATTTTTTCTATGGCACTAGATTTTGGTGTTCCATAAAAATTACCATAGACCTCTGCATATTCTAAGAAATCATCATTTTTTATTTTTGTTTTAAACTGATCTTTGGTTATGTAATGGTAGCTTTGTTCAGGAATTTCACCTTTCCGTGGCTCCCTAGTAGTGGCCGATACTGATAGCCAAAATTTTTGCCTATTTAATAAAGCTTTACAAATGGTACCTTTTCCTGCTCCGGATGGGCCTGATAATACTATCAACAGTCCTTTATCCGCCATTATTCTTCTACCTCATCTGTAGCATCTTCTTCCTTAGAAGATAATCTGTTTGCTACAGTTTCCGGTTGAACTGCTGAAAGTATTACATGATCGCTGTCTGTAATTATAACAGCTCTAGTTCTCCTTCCATAAGTTGCATCTACAAGCATCCCTCTATCTCTTGCTTCTTGTATTATTCTCTTAATAGGTGCAGATTCTGGACTAACAATTGCAACTAATCTATTAGCTGAAACTATGTTTCCAAATCCTATATTTATTAATCTTATTCCCACTTTTTTTCCTCCTATAATCACTCTATATTTTGTATTTGTTCTCTAATCTTCTCAATCTCATTTTTAATATCCAAGACTATATGAATCACATTTACATCGTTTGCCTTAGATGCAATAGTGTTTGCTTCTCTATTCATTTCTTGTACAATGAAATCCAATTTTCTTCCAATAGGCTTTGAAATATTTATACTTTCACTTACCTGTGCTAGGTGACTTTTAAGCCTTACAATTTCTTCATCAATACAAGCCTTATCACTAAATATGGCAACTTCCATTGCTAGTCTGTTTTCATCAATTAGGCTTTTATCTGAAATAAGGTCATTTATCCTAGTATTTAGCTTTTCCCTATAATGGTCAATAGAATGAATGGATTTTTCTTCAACTAAATCAACTAATTCTTTTATTACACTACATTTAGTTTCAATATCACTTTTTAGTGCTGTTCCTTCTTTTTGTCTCATTGAGATTAACATTTCTAAGGCACCTTTTAATGGATCTTTTAAAATACCCCAAATGCTTTCTATGTCTTCATCTTGCTCTTCCACAGTTATTACATCTTGAAATTTAGAAATCAACGAAAGCGATATATTATCATTTATATCGTACATTTCTTTTATTTCATTTAGACATTTTACATAACTGTCACACAGGTTTCTATTCAATACTACCTTTGAATTTTCCGTTTCTAAAATTGTTTGTGTTATGTATATATCTACTTTTCCCCTGCTTATGTTCTCTTGAACCATTTTCCTTATCCTGTCTTCAAGGGCTAACAAACTTCTTGGCATTTTAATATTCAAATCCAGGTACCTATGGTTTACACTCCTTATCTCTACTGTAAAGTTTCTTACTTTTGATTCACAAAATTCTCTACCATATCCTGTCATACTGTTTACCATAGTAAATCATCCTTCCATAAGTGACACCAATAAATTTATACTTTTTATTATACATACTTTATACATAAAAATTCAAGTACAATGTTTTGCCATTACTGATTATATCATATTTTTAAACATTTTATAGGACTTTTCTTTTATTTCTTTAGTGTTTACTCCATATTTATGTGTTTTACTATAAATTATCCTTCTAAATAATGTTTATTGGTACTTCTTGTCACTTAGCCAAATTTAAAATTAAGAGTTAACAGCTAATAGGATCATTAACTGTTAACTCTTAATTTATTAAGCCATTAAATTGTCTAGTACTTAGGTTAAAGTATTATGCATATTAGCCCACCGTTACCTTCATTAATGATTTTTTCCAAAGTTTTCTGAATCTTTACTTGCACATCATCTGGCATTTTAAATAATTTTTTTTGCAGACCCTCTTTAACTACGAGATCAAATGATTTGCCAAACATATTACTTTCCCAAATTTTAGCTGGATCACTTTCAAATTCCTCTAGCAGTGATTTTACTAGCTCTTCACTTTCCCTTTCATTTCCCATAATAGGTGATATTTCTGTTTCTATATCAGCCCTAATAAAATGGAATGACGGTGCACTTGCCCTTAACTTCAGTTCATACCTAGAACCATTTTTAACTATTTTGGGTTCTTCAAGCTTCATTTCTGAAAGTTGTGGTGCGACAAGACCATATCCTGTCTCTCTTACTTCTCTTAGTGCCTGAGATACTCTATCATATTCCACCTTAGCACCATGATATTCCCTCATTGTATTTAAAAGCTGGCTTTCACCCGAAATATCAGTATCGCAATATTCACTTAACACTTTATAAAATATTCCTTTATGAGGTAATAATGTAATACGTGCAGTTCCATCTCCCATATTCATCTCATCTATTTTTAGAGAATCAATAAAATCAGCATTAGTAAACCCGTCCAAAGTCTTTTTTATGTCCCTAGCTTTATTAATACTTTTGCACATATTTTTCACAAGTTCCCAATAATTATTTTTAAGCCAGTGCTTTGATTCTAACTTTTCGATCCATTCCGGAACATCTATGTTTATTTCCTTAATTGGGAACTCTTTTAAAACTCTATTAAAAATATCCGATATATCACTTTGCTCCATATTAAGAACATCCATTATTTGTACAGGAACATCATATTTAGTTTCCATATTGCTTGCAAGTTCTATTGTTTCTGGAGCGTTAGTATTGGCAGAATTCAGTAATATAACAAATGGTTTATTAATAGATTTAAGCTCACTAACGACTCTTTCTTCCGCATCAACATATTCATCCCTAGGTATATCAGTGATGCTTCCATCTGTAGTTACCATTAATCCGATGGTAGAATGTTCATTAATTACTTTTTTTGTCCCTATTTCTGCTGCTTCTTCAAAGGGTATTTCATGATCATACCAAGGAGTACTTACCATTTTATCCCGTTCTCCTTCTTTATAGCCAAGTGCACCTTTAACTATATATCCCACACAATCAACCATTCTAACCTTAAATTTTATTCCTTCGCCAAATTTTATTTCTACAGCTTCATTTGGAACAAATTTAGGTTCTGTGGTATGAATGGACTTGCCAGATCCACTTTGAGGCAATTCATCTTTAGCCCTTTCCTTTTTATAAGAATTCTCTATGTTTGGAATAACCATGAGATCCATAAATCTTTTTATAAATGTTGATTTACCGGTCCTGACAGGTCCTACAACACCAACATAAATATCGCCTTGAGTTCTTTCAGCAATGTCTTTGTATATATCAAAATTATCCAAAATATATCCTCCCATATATTATTTGACGATATATATATATTAATTAGATTACATTATTATTACTAAAATATCATTATGCCACAATAATATTAATTTTACATAAAAAACACCATATTTACTAATGACTAAATAGTAAATATGGTGTTTTATGTATTAAGAAATATTCTAGTACATCTCATTTTTTTTGTCTCTATTCATAAGGGAATGAGCTGCTTCTTTTATATCCTTATTTTTAAATAGTATCTTATAAAGTTCATCAGTTATTGGCATAGAAACACCTAGTTTTTCTTTTAATTCATAAAATGCCTGGCAAGCTGCAACTCCTTCAACTACCATTCCTATGTTCTTACAAGCTTCATCCACTGGTATGCCTTTACCAATCTGAATTCCTGCTCTTCTATTCCTGCTGTGAAGACTTGTGCATGTAACTATTAAATCTCCCATTCCAGTAAGTCCAAAGAATGTTTCCTGCTTACCGCCAAGAAGTGTTCCAATCTTAATTATTTCACTCATACCACGTGTCATAAGTGCGGCCCTGGTATTATCTCCATAACCAAGCCCATCACAAATTCCACATGTAAGTGCAATTATATTTTTTACTGCTCCGCCTATTTCCACACCTATTAAGTCATCATTAGTGTATACTCTGAAATATTTTGACATAAAAAGATCCTGAACTTTGCCAGCATACTCCATTTCTTTAGAACTAACTACAACTGTAGTTGGAATATTACGAGAAACTTCCTCGGCGTGACTTGGTCCTAACAATACCACCACTGGATTAAATGGTGCTTCTTGTTGTATAACTTCTGATAATCTTAGATTTGTTTCTTCTTCAATCCCTTTAGCTAATGAAATCAGAACCTGATCTTTTTTTAATTTATCACTTATAAGTTTGCATACACTCCTTATTGAATAGGAGGGAACTGCTAGAACTATATACTGGCTTCCTTTAATAGCTTCATCTATGTCACTAGTAATAATAACGTTACTTGGAATAGTTATATCAGGCAAATATTTTTTATTAATTCGATCCTTTTTAATCCTATCTACCTCATCTTTGTTTCTACCCCATATTGTTACATTATGCCCACAGCTAGCCAGTAATATTCCAAGGGAAGTTCCAAAACTTCCAATGCCAAGGAAAGTTACTCTTTTCATTTTATTCCTTCCTTTCTCTGAATATAAGTTTTATACCCGTTCCGCTAAAATCGAAACTCTCTCTTAATTTATTTGCTAAATATCGTTCATAAGAAAAATGAAGTGAGGTTTGGTTTTTAACAAAGAAAACAAATGTTGGTGGTTTAGCTCCAACCTGAGTAACATAAAATATTTTTAATCTTCTAAGTGCAATAACTGGTGGTTCTTTCATTAGCACTGCCTTACTTATTACATCATTTAAAACACCAGTAGAGATTCTTCTTGAGTAGTTAGTGTAACACTCCTTAGCCATGTCTAAAACTTTACCTGCTCTTTGTCCTGTTAGCGCAGAAATAAATATATATGGTGCATATGCCATAAATGATAATTTATATTGAAGTATTCTTTTTGTATTTATCATTGTTTTATCATCTTTTTCAATAAGATCCCATTTATTAACAACAACCATTATTGCCTTGTTAAGTTCATGAGCATATCCTATGATTTTTTCATCTTGATCACTAAGTTCTTCTGTAGCATCTACCATTAGTATGCAAACATCGGCTCTTTCTATAGCTGCAAGAGTTCTAATAACACTATATCTTTCAATTTCTTCTTTTACTTTACTTTTTCTTCTGATTCCAGCAGTATCAATTAATGTAAATTTACCAATGCTTGTTTCCAAATGGCTATCAATTGCATCCCTTGTTGTTCCTGGAACATCACTGACAATAACCCTGTCTTCTCCTAGTAGTTTATTAATTAGAGATGACTTTCCAACGTTTGGTTTTCCAACAAAGGCTATATTAATAACATCATCATCTTCATTTGCATTATGTAATTCACTAAAATGTCCAACTACAACATCTAGCATATCACCAAGACCTAACCCCTGGGTTGAAGATATAGTTACAGGCTCCCCAATTCCTAAATTATAAAATTCATAGGCATTTTGCTCATCTGACAGATTATCTATTTTATTTACAACAAGTACAACTGGTTTTCCTGATTTTCTTAGCATAAGTGCAACTTCATTGTCAGCATCAGTAAGTCCTTGTTTTCCGTCTACTATGAATATTATTACACCAGCAGTTTCTATTGCTATTTGCGCCTGTCTTCTCATTTGAGCTACAATGGCATCTTGACTCTCAGGCTCTATACCACCTGTATCTATTATTGTAAATACATTATTTAACCACTCTGCTTCTGCATAGATTCTATCTCTTGTAACACCTGGTGTATCTTGAACAATAGAAATCCTCTTTCCTGCTAACTTATTAAACAAAGTTGATTTTCCAACATTAGGTCTACCAACTATTGCAACTATGGGTTTTGCCATTTAATTATCCTCCTCAGAATATTCGTTTATGATTTGGACTAAATCGTCTCCCGTATAATCACAAACTAAAACTTTTGTATTTAAATTTTTTTCTACATCTTTTATTGTTATATCATCTAAAAATATTTCTGTTCCAGATTTCAGCATATTGCCAGGTAAAATCATATGCTTAGAAATACCCTTACCTTTAAGCTGATCTATAATATCCGTAGCTGTTAAAAGCCCTGCAACAGTTATAGTCTCCCCGAAATATCTATTTAAAATCATAACAACATCTATAGTTATTTTATGATTTTTTGATGATATCTTTTCAGCAGCTGCTTTAATTTCTTTATAGGCAGACGAACCTGTAATTAATGTAAATTCACCTTTTCTTTTACCATCCAATGTACTAAGAGACTTTTCAATGTTGTCTCTAAATATCCTTATCATACCTATTCCATCTTCAAGTTGATCAAAGTCTTTATAAAAAGTTTTATCAGGTACATCCATTTTAGCAACAACATAAAATTCATCAGAAAGCCTTATAAAAGGTGAACCTATTTTTTTTATAAATTCATCTTGCATTTTGCTAGCTAACATAAGCTGCGCACTAGCAGATTTCTCATTATATATTTCCATAGAGAATAGACCTTCCCTATACTTTGTTATACCTACTGGTACTGCTGCTACGTTTTTAATGTATGGATAAAATTTATATAAATCCAGTACTGTACGCTTTAATTCATTTCCATCATTTACTCCTGGACACATTACAATTTGGCAATTCATATTAATTTTGCCCTTAGCTAGCTTTTCTAGTCTCTCAATAATGTTACCAGCGAACCTGTTGTTTAACATTTTTACCCTTAGATTTGGATTTGTAGTATGGACCGAAACATTGATTGGGCTTATTTTATATTTAATAATTCTGTCTATATCCTCATCTGTTAAATTTGTTAAAGTAACAAAGTTACCTTGTAGAAATGAAAGCCTAGAATCATCATCCTTAAAATATAAAGGTTTACGCATTCCTTTTGGCAACTGATCAATAAAACAGAATATACAATTATTTTTACAACTTTTTGCTTCGTCCATAATTTGGTCCTTAAACTCTATACCAAAGTTTTCATCAAAATCTTTTTCAACTTCAAGCTCCCAAATTTCATTAATATTAACTTTTTCTAGCTCTATCACTACATAATCATCTGACATCAAAAATCTATAATCAAGTATATCTGTAACTTCCGTACCATTAATACTTATTATTCTATCGCCTATTTCAATACCCAATTCTTCTGCAATACTTCCTTTATCTACCTTTAAAATTTCATTTTTCATACTTACTCTCCTAAATAAGCCATGTAACAGTTTTTTACCTACCATTATGTAATATACATTAATAAAAAAGTTTAGTCAAGAATACAAAAAAAATAAAACTCCCTTTTAGCTAGTGTAAAAAGGAGTTTTTATGAAGTAAAAGAAGTTTTTGCTACTATTCATTTAAATCGATTTGCTCACCAGTTACAAGATATATAGTGGATTCACATATATTAGTAGTGTGATCAGCTATTCTCTCCAAGTATTTGCATATTAAAATATATTGAGTTGCTTGGTTTATAGTTTTAGGGTCTTCCATCATCATTAGCAATAAATCACTAAAAACCTGTTTGTAAATATAATCAACTTCATCATCTTTTTTGCATATTTCATAGGCTCTTTCAACATCAGCATTTACGTATGCATCTAGAGACTCTCTTATCATTTCTCTAACAATACTTGCCATTTTAGGAATATCCAAAAGTGCTTTAATAGGTTTTTCATTTTTTATACGTTTTGTAACTTTAGCTATATCAACTGCATGATCTGCCATTCTCTCTAAATCTGTTACTATTTTAGTAGTTGTAAATATGTTTCTAAGATCAATAGCCAACGGGTGTTGCAATGCTATTAGCCTTATTGCCTTACTTTCAATGTCTTTTTGCATATCATCAACAATGTCATCATTATCTATAACTTTTCTAGCTAATGCCTCATCTTGATTAACCAATGATTCAATAGACTGAAATAATTGTTTTTCAGCCATACTTCCCATTCTTAGTAAATCAACATGAAGTTCTTCTAAATGCGAGTCAAAAATTTTTCTTGGCATAATTATTCACCTCCAGGGAATCTATTTTATCAACCAAATCTACCTGTTATATAATCTTCTGTTCTTTTATCCAATGGCTTATAAAAAATATTTTCTGTTTTTCCACTTTCAACTACTTCACCATTTAAGAAGAATGCAGTATAATCAGAAATTCTTCCAGCCTGTTGCATATTATGAGTTACAATTATTACTGTATATTTCTTTTTAAATTCATCCATTAATTCTTCAACCTTCAAAGTTGATATAGGGTCTAGAGCTGACGTAGGTTCGTCCATAAGAATTACTTCTGGCTCAACTGCTAGTGTTCTTGCTATACATAACCTTTGCTGTTGTCCACCTGATAAACCAAGTGCACTTTTCTTAAGTCTATCTTTTACCTCGTCCCAAAGTGCTCCATCCCTAAGGCTTCTTTCAACTATTTCATCAAGTTGTACTCTATTTTTTATTCCATGTATTCTTGGCCCATAAGCTATATTATCATAAATAGACATTGGAAAAGGATTAGCTTTTTGAAACACCATTCCGATACGTTTTCTCAGCTCAATAACATCATAATCTTTATATATATTCTTATCTTCAAAAAATACTTCTCCATCAATTTTTACTGTTTCAATTAAATCGTTCATTCTATTGATTGTCCTTATAAATGTGGATTTCCCACAACCAGATGGTCCAATCAAAGAAGTTACAGAGTTTTTTTCTATATCAAGACTAATGTTTTTTAGTGCTTGAGCATTTCCATAAAATAAATTCAACTTATTTGTTCTGACTATTCCCACTTAAGCTCCCCCTTACTTTCCACTGTATGCTTTATATAATTTATTTCCAATAAACCTTGCTAAAAAGTTAAATAATAATACCATTATTACAAGTACCGCCGACGAACCTGTTGCTATTTTTGAAGCATCCGGTACCATTCCTTCAGAATTCAACTTCCAAATATGCACTGCAAGGGTTTCTGCTGGTCTAAAAAGACTGAAAGGTGACATCTTATTTGTCAAGCTTATATTATTATAATTTAAAGCTGGTGTACTCATACCTGAAGTATATAAAAGTGCTGCTGCCTCTCCAAACACTCTTCCTGCTGCCAAAATTATACCTGTTAATATTTGTGGCATGGCAGATGGTAATATTACTTTTTTAATTGTTTGCCATTCAGTTGAACCTAACCCTAAACTAGCTTCTTTAACTTTTGACGATGCTGCTGTTATTGCATTTTCACTAACCCTTGCCATGGATGGCAAATTTATAACTGCTATTGCAAGTGACCCTGCAAGTATTGTATATTGCCAGTGTGTCATATTAACAAATACCAAAAGTCCAAATAGACCTACTACGATGGAAGGAAGTGATGCCATCGTTTCAATACATAATCTAATAAAATCAAGTATCTTGCCTTGCTTTCCATATTGTGATAAATAAATTCCTGCTCCTATTCCAATAGGCACCGTTATTATAAGCGAAATAAATAACATATAAAACGAATTAAATAACTGTGGCCCAATACCCCCACCAGCTTGATCTACTAATGAATCACTAGTTAAAAAATGTAGATTAAGTGAGTCTCTACCATTATATATGATATACCCAATAAATCCAACTAATAATACTACTATTAGCATTGAAATTATATAGAGTACCACTGTTGCTATTTTGTCCCAAGTTTTAGCATTCATTACCTCTCACCTCGTCTACCAATTAATCTTATTATAATAATAAACATAAATGATATCAATAATAACAATAATGCCAATGACCATAATGCATCATTTGCAGGTGTACCATCAGCAGTATTTGCCATACTCATAGTTAATATACTTGTCAATGTAATTGTTGGTTTAGTTAAACCGGATACAAATTTAAAACTATTACCAATAACCATTTGTACTGCCAGTGCCTCACCCATAGCTCTTGCAAGACCAAGAACAATACCAGTTAATATTCCATTTTTACACGCTGGAACAACAACCTTATATATAGTTTGCCACCTTGTAGCACCGAGACCATAAGAAGCTTCAATATAATCATGGGGAATAGTTTTAATCGCATCAGAAGCCAAGCTAGCAATAGTTGGTAATATCATTATACTTAATACTATCATACCTGCCATTAAGCTAAAGCCCATCCCACCAAAACATTTTTTAATAAAAGGTACTAGTACGATTACTCCAACCCATCCATATACTACTGAAGGAATTCCAACAAATAATTCTAGTGCTGGCTGTAATACTTTCCTACCTAATTTAGGCGATATTAAATTCATGAAAATTGCTAGTCCTATACTTATAGGTGCACTTATTATAACAGCTCCAAGTGAAACTATTACCGAACCTACTATAAAAAATGCTGTTCCAAGCAAAGGTTTTGTTGCATCTGGTTGCCATTTAGAACTAAACAAAAAATCCACTATTGAGTAGTGATCATGTGTAAACGTTCTAATTCCTTTGGAAGCCACAAAAAAAATTATTGTTAGTGTTAAAGCCACTAATAATAATCCACAAAATGTAGCATATCCTTTACCTATGTACTCTGTCCTGAATTTTCTCCAAAAACTTCTCTTCTCCATATAATCAACCTCAAACAATTTATTAAGACACAAGACCAGCTGCAAGCAGCCAGTCTATTAGTCAGTTTTATTTAAAATCACTCATTGGTATATAACCTTGTTTAGTAATTTGTGGTTTGAAACTAGCACTCATCATATAGTCAATCAATGCTTTTGATACTCCAGTTGCTACTCCCTTTGTATACATATGTTCATATGACCAGAATATATATTTACTACTAGTTGGTGTTTTGCTAGTAATTATATTTTTAGTAGTAGCTTCAACTCCATCAATTTTAACTGCGTTTATATCAGCCTTAACTGCATCAGTTAAATATGATAGTGCTAAATAACTTACACTTCCAGGTGTTTGTTTCATGGAAGTTGCAACTGCACCACTTGAATCCTGAGTCATTCCCAAATCATCTTTTTCTGCTTTTCCTGCCATTACAGTATTCTTAAATGTAACTCTTGTACCTGAACCACTTGGTCTATGGATTACATTTATTGCTAAATCTTTACCGCCAACATCTTTCCAGTTTTTAACTACTCCCATAAAGATATCTTGAATTTGAGCTTTTGTTAAGTTAGTAACACCAGCATCCTTTGTTGTTACTACAGCAAATCCAGTAGCACAAACTTGGTGATCTTTTAACTCTGCAATTTTAGTAGCATCTGTTAATTTTTCTTTTGCAAAAATATCTGAATCTCCAATTTGTACAGCACCTTGGCTTACTTGAGTAAGACCAGTACCACTACCGCCACCTTGTACTGATACAGTAGCATCTGGGTTTTGTACTGTAAATGATTTTTGTGCAGCGTCCACTAGTGGTAGAAGTGCAGTAGATCCTGAAGCTGTAATTGACCCTGAAACTGTTGTTTTTGTATCTGCTCCGTTTGTTTTGTTCCCCGCCGTATTGTTAGAAGCCGTTGAACTTCCACATCCTGCAAATAACCCAGCCATAACGGCTATCGATGCTGCAATTACAGCAAATTTCACTTTTTTACTTTTCATAATAAAGTTACCCTCCATTCAAAATACGAAACTTATATATTTGTTTTTACCAACAGTTACATTCTAACAGCTCAAAGTTAATCAAATATTATACTCATGTTAAGATATGTTAACATTGTAACTTTACACTGTGAATTTGTCTATACTATTGGCCATTTTTTCACTATTAGTATGCATACTTTCTAGCATATCATACATATCTTTTGTATTTTCATATTTTTCTGATGCAATTCCACTTACAACAGCTATAGTATTATTAAATTCTTCGTAGGAATTTTTAATTTTTGTTAATCTTTCTGACACGAAATAATTTTCTTCATTTAGCATTCCAATACTTTTATATGCATCATTCATATAATTAACAATAGCTTCAGAGGACTTTAACATCTTAGCATAGTTATCTATACTATTATTTACAATTTTAAACTGACGAGTGGTGGTGTTATTTACTTGCTCTATTTTTTCTTGCACATTAAACATATCAGAATTTAATGCTGCTAAAATTTCATCTATTTTTTCCATTTGATAAGATACGTTTTGAGATAATTTTTTAATTTCACCTGCAACAACTCCAAATCCTTTTCCAACTTCCCCATTTCTCCCTGCTTCAATGGCTGCATTTATAGAAAGGATATGAGTCTGCCTTGATATTTGAGTTACTGTTTTTCCTACCTCTGCAATATTTAAAAGGTTTATTTTTAGTTTGTCAAATGAACTATTTGCATCACTCAATCTTGCGTTTGTTTCTAAGTTTATATCTTTTAACTCATTCACGGTTTCAAGTCCGTCATTGTTTATATCCTTAATAAAAACTGCTTCCTTAAGAACTTTTTCAGATTGTAATTTTATATTTTCAGATTTATCCTTTACCGCATCAAAAAAATTGAAACTACTTTCCACCGCATTAAAAATTCTAACTGTATCCCTCTCAATAACCTCGGTGTTTTCATCCACTGATTTCATACCTAATACAATGCTACTATAGGAGTCTTTAATTCCTACATTAATCCTTAAAAAATCATCACTGTACCCTTTAATCTCCCATAGAAGATTTTTCAAGCTGCCTGCCATGATGTTAAAATTATAGCTGAGAGTACCAATTTCGTCCATATTATGTATTGTATTTGTAACCGTTAGATTTCCCTTTGATATTTCTTTAGTATTTTTTATCAGTAGGTTCATAGGTTTAAATATGGTTTTTATTATTAAATTTAAAATTATAATGATTAAAATTATTAATAATATACCTATTACTAAAATAGACAGTCCTATGATTTTAGGTGCACTTTCAATTTCTCCTTGCTTTACTGTAAGAACTATAAGTGCTTTCAATTGTGGTACGCTTGTACAATTAGCATAATACCTCACATTGTCTTTAGTGTATTTAAGTATCATTGAATTCCCAGAATTCATAAATTTATTATTTTTTGATAATTGATCTATTTCTTTCAGTTTATCTTTTTTATTAATATCCATTTTATCGGGACTGTATATTATACTTTGAGAATCATCAACTATGAATATATATCCGCTATTTAAAAATTTAAACTTATCAAAAGTGCTTGAAAAATAATCTGTAAATACATTTTTTCCAACAGTACCAATTATATTCCCCTTTGCATCTTTAATAGGTTGCAGAAAAGTTACTACTGGTTTAATAGATATCACTGATGTGTACACATTACTCATCACAGGATTGCCACTTAATAATGCCTGCTTCATGTAATCATGAGTGCTAAGGTCAAATCTCTGAAAATCATCATTGCTACAAGCAATAGTGAAACCTTTTTTATCCGTAACAAATATATTTTCATCATATTTATTTAAACCTGCAATTTTTTTGAGTTTATTTCTAAGATTACTAATATCACTAGCATAATTGTTTTCAATAGAATCATCCGTACTATTAGAAATTTGAGCAAGGACTTTATTAACGTCATTATCTACGGAAATCTGTTTTGCATCATTTTTTTCACCATCAATCAGTGTATTAAAATTATTATAAATTTGCGTAGAAACAGTTTTCATGTTGTCATTGCTCATATTAAACATACTATTATAAGTTATTATGTAAATGAATGCACCGATAAAAATCATACCTATTACTACTAGTATAGACACACTTGATACTATTTTCAGTGAAATAGAATCTTTGAATTTTGATACCAAATGCAAATGTTCCGATTTTTTTTTCATTGCAGATATTATGTGTGCAAAATAGTCTTTATATTTTCGAACTATACCTAAATCTTTCATCTTTTTCTTCATCTTTTTTTTCATCATCCACTGCTCCTTCAACTCAAAAGTATGTTAATCTTATAACATCCAAGTTAACTTTACTTTAGTTACTTGTTAATTTTGAGTTAAATAAAAAAGTGGTTTATGGTTAATTTGTTTATTAAAATGGAATTTTAATAATAAACTTGCTTCCTTTTCCTAATTCACTGGTAACATTAATTGTTCCTGCAAAATTTATAACTATGTGTTTTACAATTGCAAGTCCAAGTCCTGTTCCTCCTTTAGCTCTTGATCTAGCCTTATCTACCCTATAAAATCTTTCAAATAACCTGTTTATATGTTCTTTTGAAATACCTATTCCTGTATCCTCTACCCATACTATGCAATTATTATTTTCTACTTTGGCCCCTATAGACACACTATCCTCAGCCTCGGAGTATTTTATAGCATTATCAACTAAGTTTAGAATCATTTGCTTAAATTTGTCTTTTTCACCTCTAAGTTTTATATGAGCATTTTCTAGTATTGCAAGTTTTATATTCTTACTATCTGCAGTATTTTTCATAAGATGAAATACATTATTAATTGAATCATCTACATAAAAATCTTCCATTTGTATATTATTATGGCCTTCAATATCAGAAAGCGTCAAAATGTCATTAATAAGCCTAGTAAGCCTTTCAACTTCATCATCAATTATATCCAAAAATTGATTCCTCTTCTTCTCATCCTTCACATACTTTAAAGTCTCTGCAAATCCCTTTATTGAAGTTAATGGTGTCTTTAACTCATGAGAAACATTTGCAACAAACTGTGATCTCATATTTTCAAGTTTCTTTATATCTGTAATATCTTGAACTACTGCCACAGTTCCTATATGATTTTTATCTGCTACAATATCAGCAGTTTTTATTCTTAAAATTCTCTCTTTTGGCCAAAGTATTTTTAACTCTATAAATTCACTACTCTTGTATTTGAAAACTTCTTCAAATTCAAAATCTCTAATATGTTCAATAAAATTTTCGCCAATTATGTCTTTTTCTATTCCAAATAAAACCTCTGCATAGGGATTAATCATTATCACCTTATTATTTCTATCTACAGCTATAACCCCACTCTCCATACTTTTAAGTATAGCTTCCATTTTCATCTGCTTATCCAAGGAGTCTTTCATTGTGGTTTGTAACTGTTCTGCCATGTTGTTAAATGTCTTACTGAGGTGTCCAAGTTCGTCATCAGATTCTATTAAAACCCTTCTCTTTAATTCACCTTTAGCTACTAGGGAACTAGTGAACTCTAGGTTTTTTATTGGTCTTAAAATTGAATTCGAAACTTTAATTCCAAAACAAACTGAAAGCAAAATTGAAATTAGAACCAGTAACAAATAATACTTTATGTACTTAATTTGAATAATTTTTGATAATGAAAGTGATTCTAAACTAATTACAGTAAATGAACCTTTAATATTTGTTGCATAATAAACAACGTTTTTATTAATTGAATTGTTAAACCTTATAGTATATGCTTCACCATTTTTTTTTGCATTACCTATTTCCTGCATCTTAGTGATATCAATATCATTTAAAGTTTGAACATTACTGAAAAGTATTTGATTTTTATCATTTAAGACCATTATGTCTTTATTTGTATCTAAATATAATTTATTTAATAGAGCGTTGACATTTTTAACATTTTTCGAAGACATAATTTTTTCAACAACTTGATTATTATTACTCAATTCAGATTTTACATTTTCCTCATACTGGTAATTTACTATGGAAATAAAAAGCAAAGTTACTAATATTAATGTGAAAAAAATCGTACCTAAAATATTAACTAGTAGCTTTTTTTTCATATTATTCACCGTCGTAATTAAATCTATAGCCTATTCCACGAATAGTTTCTATGTATTTAGGATTTTTATCGTCATTTTCGATTTTTTGTCTTAAGTGCCTAATATGGACGTCTACAGTTCTTGTTTCACCAACATACTCATAGCCCCAAACTTTATCTAAAAGAAAGTCTCTAGTCATAACTCTTCCTTTGTTAGTTACTAATATTTGCAAAAGTTCAAATTCCTTTAGAGTCAATTCAACTTTTTTATCATTTTTAACAATGTTGTGCCTCTGAAAATCAATATTCACATTATCAAAAGTAAATGTTTTATCAATATATTGAACCCTAGTTCTACGTAGCACAGCCTTCACTCTTGCCACAAGTTCTCTTACTGAAAATGGTTTAGTTATATAATCATCAGCGCCAAGTTCAAGTCCAAGTATTTTGTCAAGCTCTTCCCCTTTTGCGGTTATCATAATTACTGGCATCGTTGAAATTGACTGATCTCGTCTTATCTCCCTGCATACATCATATCCATCCATGCCTGGAAGCATAAGATCTAATAAAACCAGTTGAGGAACTTCATGTTTTGCAAGTTTTAATGCATCTATACCATTACTTGCCGAAACAACCTTAAACCCATTTGTCTCTAAATTGAATTTTATTAATTCTACTATATGTTCCTCATCATCAACAACTAAAATTTTTTCTCCTGCCATAATAATACCCCCCTGAATTTCACTGGTTGAACTAAATAGTCGCTGCCCTATCTAACACTAAAATATTATTTCCTAATGAAAATAAAAGAAAACATTCTACCGCAATTTTCCTTTTGTTTTCTGTAAGAAAACAACTCATATTCATCATCACAAGACGTACATATCTTTACATCTTGTATATTGTTTTCATTTAAGCCTATATTTATTAATTGGCTCCTTATACATTTATTCAAATCAAGTTTTCCATTTATATAAATATTTAACTCCTTGTATATATCAGCTTCATAAAACTGTTTAAGTGCCTCCTTACCAAATTCGTAGCAACAAGACCTGTTATGTGGTCCTATATAAACAATTATGTCATCTAAGCTAATTTTATAAGTATCCCTCATGGTTAGTATGGTTTTAGATACAATCTGCATTAACGTTCCCTTCCAACCGCTGTGAACAGCTGCAATAATCTTGTTTTTTTTATCATAAATTAAAACAGGTACACAATCTGCTGTAAAAACACCAATTGCAATATTAGGCTTGTCTGTAATAAGTGCATCTCCATCTTTTACAATACTATCATAAAACACAACTTCATCACTATGTGTTTGTCTTAAATATCCAACTGCATTCAAGTCAAACCATTTTTTTATATTTTCTAAATTTTTCAAACCATTTTGTGTATTCATATTAAAATCAAGACCATTTTTAGCCGTTGAAAAGTTCAGCTCGATGAAATTATCTTTAAATGAAATAAACTCAAACTTGTCAATTATACTTTTCATTCTACACCCCAAAACTGAAATTTATCATAATCCATTTAAATTTTAACACTGTTTAACAAACATTTAACAAATATTAATTCATCATTTTTTATTTAACAGATTATTTATCTCCCGCATAAAAGTATTTATATCTTTAAATTGCCTGTATACAGATGCAAATCTAACATATGACACTTCATCAAGCTCCTTAAGTTTTTCCATTATCATTTCTCCCACGTCCTCTGACTTAACCTCCGTTAACATTTCATTACTTAAACTCTTTTCTATTTCAAAAGCTATATCCTCGATTTGTTGCCTTGAAACTGGTCTTTTTTGACATGCTTTTATTAGACCATTTATTATCTTTGACTTATCGAAATACTCTCTACTGGAATCTTTTTTGATTACAAGTATAGGAATATCCTCTACTTTTTCATATGTGGTGTATCTTTTAGTACATTTTAGACATTCTCTTCTTCTTCTAATTGCCATATTATCCTCAGTAGCTCTAGAATCAATAACCTTACTGTCTTCAAATCCACAAAATGGGCATTTCAATGTTTTCACGTCCTTTGTATAATATTTTAAATATATTATACACTCTAATTACTTATATCATCAATCCTTATTATAGGATATGTCCTTACAATCTACTAAAATTACATCCACACCCACCTTATTTATTTGCTGCCAAGGAATTTCTATATCATTACTTTTGGAAAACCAACCAAGCTTTTGATTGGGTAATAAAATAGAAATAATTTTATAATCATCACAATCCACAACCAAATCTTTTATAAATCCAAGTTTTGAACCAGTCGAAACATCTATTACTTCCATAGCCTTTAATCTATTTAGGGAATGTAAAATTTCTTCCATAACATCACCACCTCACAATATTAAAATATATTATAAAAATTAACATATTATTACATTAAGATTAAAATCTGAAAGCTATGAATTTTTTGTTGCATTCATAGCTTTCAGTCAATTTTTACTATACATATTTCCTCATATGTTTCAAAGCTGTTTTTTCTAGCCTTGAAACTTGTGCTTGGGATATGCCTATCTCATCAGCTACTTCCATCTGTGTCCTTCCATCAAAAAATCTCATATTTAAAATCATTTTTTCTCTACTACTCAATCTCTTCATGGCTTCCTTAATTGAAATATTTTGAAGCCAACTATCATCTAAATTTTTACTATCACTAATTTGATCCATAACATAAATTGCATCTCCTCCATCATGATAAATTGGATCAAATAATGATATTGGATCTTGTATAGCATCCAATGCAAAAACGACTTCTTCCCTTGGCAATTCAAGTTCCTTTGCAATCTGAGAAACAGTTGGTTCCTTATTGTCTTCTCTAATAAGCTTATCTCTTGCTTGAAGAGCTCTATAAGCTATATCTCTAAGAGATCTACTAACCCTTATTGAGTTATTATCTCTTAAATATCTTCTTATTTCTCCTATTATCATTGGAACAGCATAAGTTGAGAATTTAACATTTTGACTCAAATCAAAATTGTCTATTGCTTTGATAAGTCCAATGCAACCAACTTGAAATAAATCATCAGCGTTTTCTCCTCGATTATTAAATCTCTGTATTACACTTAGAACCAACCTGAGATTTCCTCTTATAAAAGTTTCCCTTGCATTAGAATCGCCTCTTTTTAGAGATAATAAAAGTTCCCTCTTTTCTTTTTCTTTCAACACTGGAAGTTTTGATGTGTTAACTCCACATATTTCCACTTTATTAATCATCAATCTTATCAGCCCCTTAAGAATAATAGCATTTAAATTATTCCCTCTGGCAACCGATTTTATACTAGAGACATACCTATATCATTTTATTGATCTCTTTTTTTAATCTTTTTACAATTCGCTTTTCAAGTCTTGAAATATAAGATTGGGAGATTCCAAGCATGTCCGCAACTTCCTTTTGTGTCTTTTCTGTGCATCCATTAAGTCCATATCTAAGTTGTACTATTTCTTTTTCTCTAATCGAAAGCTTCATCATAGCTATATTTAAAAGCTGTTTATCCACTTCATCCTCTATGAGATTATAAACAGAATCATTTTCTGTTCCCAATATGTCTGACAATAATAATTCATTTCCATCCCAATCAATATTAAGTGGTTCATAAAAAGAAATTTCAGCACGAATTTTATTATTCCTTCTTAAATACATTAAAATTTCATTTTCAATACATCTAGAAGCATAGGTTGCCAGCTTAATATTCTTCTCTGGATCAAAAGTATTCACAGCCTTTATAAGTCCTATTGTTCCAACTGATATTAAATCCTCTACTCCTACTCCAGTATTTTCAAATTTCCTAGCTATATATATAACTAGCCTCAAATTTCTTTCAATAAGAATAGACCTCACACTTTCATCGCCATGCATAAGTTTGTTAATAAGTTCTCCTTCTTCTTCCTTTGTCAGCGGAGGAGGCAATGCATCATTCCCTCCTATATACATTACTTTTTTAACTAAAAACCTGAATTTTATTAATATTCTATTACAGATTACACTTAACCACATACATAACCCCCCCATTTTATATAATACCCCTAGATAATAAGGCATTAAAATCGTTTAAGTCACTTAGTTTTGTGTCAGAAAAAGCTACTATCAATTCTTTGCTACTAAAAGTATCCTCACAATAAATATTAACAGATGACGGTTTAAACCCAATAAGAATACCTCTCGAACCATCTACAACCTTATATGGTATGTAATAAATTTTATTTTTTTTTATATCTATGTCTTTTAATATATGTCTTTCAACAATCATTACTGGTAAGTTTGTAGCAGGTTCTCTCAGTTCATTACCGGTGTCTAAAAAAGCCTTTACCCTTTTAATTTTATTATCAACTATTATGTCCACTTCATATATTAATTTTGTTATCTCTTTACGATCTTTTATGTATATTAGAAGTCTGTGCACTATCACATAGCATGTTAATGCTGCTGTTAATATACCTGTATATGAAAAGTCCAACATTTTATAATTAAATGTTAAATTCCCATTGTTACTAAATTCAATAAATATACAAATTCCTGCAAGTAGCATTGAATATAAAACAAATATGCCTAATGCTTTTATATAAAAAAACATATTCATAATTCTAAAACATATAAGTATCATTAAAAATGCTACAAGAATTTTAAATGGCAATGATAATAATATTTTTGGCACAGAATACACTAAAGTTAAAACATACAGACTACCAAATAATGCTGATAGAAAGATTATTTTTAGTTTTATATAAATTTTTAATGTTTGTGCAGTTATATACAATAAAAAAAAATTAACAAGTAGATTTTCAGTAATAAGCACATCTAAATATATTACCATATTATTCCTCCCCACTTAGATTATTATATCCCTATATATAACAATATTTTGTCATAATATAATCTATAATTAAAACTTTTCTTTCCTTTAATTTGCTATTATTTATCAAATACTACTAATCTAATACAAATTATTTTCTAAAAAATCCAAAAAAAAAAGCAACTACCCCAAAATAGAAATTGATTTCTATTTTGAAGTAGCTGTTTTTTTATTTCCCTTTGTTTTGTCTTCGCAAAAATGCCGGTACGTCTAAATCACTATCGTTTATTTTAGATGAATAATCCACCGTACTTGCAACTTCAAGATCCGATTTTTTTACTTCATCATCAACTTTTTTAGTTCTTATATCTGGTTCTATTTTATCATTCTCAAACCCTGTAGCAATTACTGTTATTCTTAATTCATCCTTTAAGTTTTCATCAATAACTGCTCCAAATATTATATTTGCATCAGGATCTGCTGCTTCTTGAACAATTTGTGCAGCTTCATTTATTTCTAGTAATCCTAAATCTTCTCCACCAGTTACATTTAATAACACTCCTGTAGCTCCTACAATTGAAGTTTCTAGTAACGGACTTGATATTGCCTGTTTAGCTGCATCAGCCGCTCTATTGTCTCCTGTACCTGTACCAACACCCATGTGAGCAAGTCCTTTGTCAAGCATCACTGTCCTTACATCTGCAAAATCTAGATTTACTAGCCCTGGTATTGTTATTAAATCAGAAATACCTTGTACACCTTGTCTTAATACATCGTCTGCAAATTTAAATGACTCAACAAGAGTTGTTTTTTTGTCAACAATAGCAAGTAATCTCTCATTTGGAATTGTAACTAGTGTATCAACTCTTTCTTTTAAATTTTTAATACCAACTTCAGCATGAATCATCCTTTTTCTACCTTCAAAAGGGAAAGGTTTTGTAACAACTCCTACTGTTAAAATCCCCATAGATTTGGCGATCTCGGCAACTACAGGTGCTGCTCCAGTTCCTGTTCCTCCACCCATTCCAGCAGTAATAAATACCATATCTGCACCTTTAATAGCTTCAGATATCTCCTCTTTACTTTCCTCTGCAGCTTTTTGTCCTATCTCAGGGTTCGCTCCAGCACCAAGTCCTTTTGTTAACTTATCTCCGATCTGTATCTTTTGTGACGCTTGTGAAAGTGCCAATGCCTGTTTATCTGTATTTATAGCGATAAACTCAACATTCTTAAGTCCATCTATGATCATCCTATTGACAGCATTATTTCCTCCGCCACCACAACCAATTACTTTTATTTGTGCAAATTCTTGAACATCAACATCAAAATCTAGCACACTAATACCTCCTCTTTAGAAAAAATCCGCAAGAAATTTTTTTACTTTAGTCAAAACGCCTGCATTTTCATAATCTTTTTTATTTTTTTGTTCCCAAATACTGGTACTTTCTACATTCTCATAAAACTCGTCAGATATTTCACTCTGTTTAAATGTATCTGATGCATCCTTGACTATACCAACAGCAACAGAATATATTGGATTTGCTGCACCTACGTATTCAGGAGATCCTATCTTAACGGTTTTTTTGAGTATATTCTTTGTAAATGATGTAACACCTTTAATTAATGAAATTCCTCCACCCACAAAAACAACGTTCGAAATCTGCTCATAAAAACCACTTTTTTCAATCTCACTTTTAGCAAGAATAACTAATTCCTCAACTCTAGCCTCTAAAATTTCCTTAAAAAATTTATAGTCTATTGAATGCTCATCATTATATGATGATTTAATGAATTCTTTATCCTTCCCGATGTTTTCATCATCTAATAAATTAGCATATTTAATTTTAAGTTTTTCAGCTTCATTAAATGGAAGCTTTAGACCTAAAGATATATCATTAGTTATGCTATTTCCACCAATTGGTACTATTGAAGTAAAACAAATGTTATCATTCTTAATTATAGTTATATCAATTGTTTCAGCTCCAACATTTACCAAAGCTACTCCCATTTCTTTTTCTTCCCCTGTTAACACAACTTTAGAAGTGGCCCTAGGTTGTAAACATATACCTTTAACCTTAATTCCAGCCTTATTAACACTTTTTATAAGATTATTTACAACTGTAGTCTTAGCAATCAAAACCTCTGCCTCTACTTCAAGTCTTAATCCACTCATTCCAATAGGATCTTTAATATTGTCATAACCATCAATTATAAATTGTTTTGGTTCAATACCTATAATCTCTTTATCGGTTGAAATTGATACAAGTTTAGTAGCTTCTAACACTCTTTCCACATCATTTTTTCTAATTTCTCTGTCCTCAGAAGATATAGCCACCATCCCAGTGTTATGTACAAGTTCACTTATTCCACCAGGAAGTGATATATAGGCATCTTTAATTTCAATGTCAACCATTCGTTCTAGCTTCTCTACGCACTCTTTTATAGACTCTGCAGCACTGTCTATATCTACAACAATAGCTTTTTTTAGTCCTCGACAACTTACAGATGTTATTCCAAGAATCGAAAGTTCCGCATTTTTGTCCAGTCTTCCTATAGCTGCACAAACTTTCGAAGATCCAACATCTATTCCAACAAAATATTCATTCATACAGTTTTCCCCCCTATAAGAGAACACACTTTAATATATTCAACATAAAATACAGATTTCCTCTATTTTAATAACTTTTTTTTTAAAATTAATATAATTTACATAATAATTGTGTTTTTTAATTGATATGTATTAAAAAAAGGGCAAGTTGATAACTAACCCCTTTTTTTGTGTAAAAATTAATTTGCTTTTTCTAATTCATCAATATCTACACTTCTAGTATGTTTCGTATGGCTCCATTCTTTGTCATTCTTTTTTAATATTCCTTGTATAGCTATAGGAAACCATGTTATTTGATATATTGGCATTATAATGTAATATAATAATATTTTAACATCAAGTTTTTTATCCAAGATTAATAAAAATGGAGTGTACAAATATAAAAACGCAGTAAAAACAACTGTCATTATTGTGAGGATATTTATATTTACACTACCCATAATTCCTGTTTTTCCACTTAAATAACCAAATGCATTAAACCCAACTTGAACTAAGCCTATAACAGTTACAATACCCATTATAATAAATAGTACTGGTTGTATTGTGTATATTGCGCAGTCAATGGCTGTTAGGCTTCTTTCCTTAATGCCTTTTATAAGCAGTTTAAAAAAATACCTTCCAGATACATCTGCATATCCTTGCATCCATCGTCTTCTCTGCCTCCAGGATTGGACAAGTGTAAGTGGTTTTTCATCATAAACAATTGCATCGTGAGCAAATCCGACCTTGTAACCATTATACACTAACTTACATGTAAATTCCAAATCTTCTGTCAAACACGAAACGCCCCAACCTAATTTTTTTAGAACTTCAATGTCAATGCAGAGACCTGTACCTCCTAATTGGCTTGATAATCCCATGTTATTTCTTGCAAGTTGAAACATTCTATTATTTTGCCAGAATGATATGGAATAACAGGCTGTAATCCAAGTATCCTTGGGATTTTTACTATCTAAATATCCCTGAACTACTTTATATCCCTCTAAAAGTTTTTTATTCATTTGCTTTAAAAAATCCTTAGATGCTATATTATCTGCATCAAAAATAACCACAGAATCATACTTTTTCTCCATTTTAAATATTTTATTAAACATCCATTCTAGTGCAAACCCTTTTCCTCTTCTATCTTTGTCAAACCTTTCATATACAATAGCACCCTTAGCTCTGGCATTTTTTGCAGTATCATCCGTACAATTATCTGCAATGACAAATATGTCATAAAGCTCTCTAGGATAGTCAAGTCTGTTTAAACTCAATATGACATCACTAACAACAGCCTCTTCATTATGAGCAGCTACCAATAATGCAAAGCTATTTTTTGGTTCTACAATATCCTTACTTTTCTTTTTATAAATACCGAACAATGAAATAATTACATTGTATAGAGAATAAATAAAGGCAAAACCTACGAATACATGAGAAATAATTATTAATATATGTACTAGTTCATTCAATGCGATCCCCCCTGAACAAAGTTATTTTAGCATAAAAATATATTAAATGCTATATAATAGTTAAGAATTTTATGTTAGTTAACATAAATATATCATTAACTATTATACCCACTTTTAAATTTATTTAAAATACATTAATTACTTTTTGTGGATTATAGCGATATCAATTTTGAAATAAGTTCCTTGTCAATGCAATAGGTCATTACAGATTCGTGGGAAATAGTGCCAGCCCTATATAATTCAGCAAGGGCCATGTCCATAGTTTTCATCCCATATTTATTACCCGTTTGGATTAATGATTGAAGTTGATGGGTTTTACCTTCTCTAATTAAATTTTGAATTGCAGGAGTGCTAATCATTATTTCAAGTGCAGCAACTCTTCCATTTCCATCTTCTGTAGGGATAAGCTGCTGAGACACTATTCCCCTCATTACAGCAGCAAGTTGTATTTTTATCTGTTGTTGCTGGAATGGTGGAAAAACATCTATAATTCTATCTATTGTTTTTGCAGCTCCGATAGTATGTAAAGTTGAAAACACCAGATGGCCTGTTTCCGCAGCAGTAATTGCAATGGATATTGTTTCAAGATCTCTCATCTCACCAACAAGAATTACATCTGGGTCTTCTCTAAGTATTGCTCGAAGTGCTGATGTATAACTTACACTATCCCTGCCTATTTCTCTTTGATTAATAATTGATTTATTATGCTTATGCAAATACTCTATTGGGTCTTCCAATGTAATTATATTTGCTTTTCTAGTTGCATTTATTTCATTAATCATTGCAGCAAGAGATGTACTTTTTCCACTACCAGTTGGTCCAGTTACTAGAACTAGTCCTCTTTGTGAATCTATTAGCCCATTTATTATTTTAGGGAAATTAAGATCTTTTAATGCTGGCACTTTTAATCCTACATTTCTTATTGCTATAGCATCGCTACCTCTTTGTTTATAGACATTAATTCTGAATCTTCCAATCCCAGAAACAGAAAAAGATGAATCCATTTCACCTTTTGTTTCATACTCATCGAATCTATCTTCTAATAATTCTTTTGC
This sequence comes from Clostridium akagii DSM 12554, assembly GCF_000686725.1. Lineage (GTDB taxonomy): Bacteria > Bacillota > Clostridia > Clostridiales > Clostridiaceae > Clostridium_I > Clostridium_I akagii. The sequence goes on from NZ_JMLK01000012.1 coordinate 175,817, forward strand.
GAAATTTTTTGTATGTATTGGTAGCAGTTTTTCTTCGCCAACAGTATCCAATGTTCCATTTATCCGTAAAACTGGTGGAACCCCAACTGTTATGTGTAGATCAGAAGCTTTCTGTTCCAATGTTAACTTTAATAATTCATTTAAGGTTTTCAATATATAATCCTCCTAGTCTAATCAAGTACTTATATAAATATTTATTCCAGAATTAAATTTAAAACACATAATAATAAAATACTATATATATAAATCAATTATATACTAACTTTTCATTTTAGTAAAAGATTATGTTATTTAAATTTTAAATATATTAATTGGATTAATTATATGTACACCAAAATGGATCAACTCATGTTTGAAATCCGTGAGTTGATCCATTTTTATATTTTGAGGTTCTCTTACTTCATTGACTCTATAATACTCTGAGAAAGGTCATCCATTAATTCCATATCATCTACCTTCATGGCGGAGTTAACTGATACCTCATTGTCTAGAATGGTAATTTCTTTCATATCATCTAAAAGTTCACGCATCAATTTGCCTGATTGAGGAGCCCATGACCCATTTTCTATAAGAGTGAAAGTTCTTTTTTGAACATTTAATGCCTTCATATCCATTATATAATTCAGCATAGGTGGATATATTTTCAAGTTATAAGTTACCGATGCAAGAACCACATGGCTATATTTGAATGTTTCAGAAATCAAATATGATACATGAGTTTTTGAAACATCATACATAACCACATTGGTCATTCCCTTTTCCACCAGCCGAGTTGCCAAATCATTAGCAGCAGCCTCAGTATTCCCGTACATTGTTCCGTAAACAATCATCACTCCTTTTACCTCTGGTTCATAACTACTCCACTTGTTGTACTTATCAAGCAAGTATCCCAAATCATTGCGCCAAACTGGGCCATGTAGTGGGCATATAATCTTGATGTCAATAGTTCCTGCCTTTTTCAAAAGATCCTGAACATGAGGACCATACTTGCCTACAATATTTGTATAATATCTTCTTGCCTCGTCAATCCAATCTCGGTCAAAATTAGTCTCGTCATTAAATAGCTTACCGTCCAAGGATTTAAATGATCCAAAGGCATCAGCGGAAAATAGAACACCATTAGTAGTATCAAATGTAACCATAGCTTCTGGCCAATGTACCATTGGAGCAAATACAAATACAACATTATGTTTTCCAAAGGACATACTATCTCCTTCTTTTACCTCTAATAGTTTGCCATCAATGTGGAAACCAAACTGATGCATGAATAGTGCAGCTTTTTCTGTACACACAATCTTTACATTAGGATAACGAAGAATAATCTCTTCAATACATGCTGCATGATCTGGCTCCATATGGTTAATTACCATATAATCTAAATCTCTGCCGTGCAGCACCTGTTTAATATTTTCAAGAAATTGACGACAAATTGACCAGTCCACTGTATCAAATAGTACTGTCTTCTCATCTAATAGTAGATAAGAGTTATAAGAAACACCTTGTGGAATGGGATGAATGTTTTCAAATAGAGTAAGGCGATGGTCATTACCACCAACCCAATAAAGATCCTCAGTTACTTTTCTAACACAATACATAGATATAATCCTCCTTTTATACTAAAAACCCATTATTATTTTTAATTATTATAGAGATCATACTTCTATAAACATATCCTTTTCTTCACCACAAGCGGGGCAAGTCCACTCTTCAGGTATGTTTTCAAAGAGAGTTCCAGGAATTACTTCACCTTCATCATCCCCTATTCCAGGATCATATTCATAACCACATCCGTTACACACATAATGTTTCCAGGTTTGAATAACTTTTTTCTGAGACGCTCTCTTCATCTTCTTCATTGGAGGAGCTTCCTTCTTTGGTTCTCCGTTATCTAAAGCGGCAGTTAGTAGTGGTAATATTTCCATTAAATCTCCAACAATTCCGTAGTCTGCATTCTTAAAAATTTTTGCATTAGGATTGATATTTATAGCAACAATTGTAGTAGCATCCTTGATACCTTTCAAATGTTGACCTGCACCTGAAATGCCGCAAGCAATATAAAGATTGCCTTTGAATTTTTGACCAGACATACCAACGTAACGATTCAGTGGTACATATTTAAGTGTTTCTGCTACTGGACGTGAAGAACCTATAGCTGCTCCAGCTTGAACTGCTAAGTCTTCTATTAGCTTCATATTTTCTTTTTCTCCTATTCCAAGGCCAGCGCTGACTACCCTTTCTGCCTTAGTTATAGGTGTATCCAAAGGAATTCCAACTGTAAAATCATAGGAATCTTTCTTAAGATTTTTAACAAGAGCATCCACTTTTTCTTCAGGAGTTCCTTCTTTGAAAATAACTTTTTTACGATAACCTGTGGCTGGTCCGTGCTGAGATGTTTTCGCTAAATGCTCGGTTTTAGGCATCTTCCCTATTATATTAGCAGCGATAACAACTCGTTGAATCTCATTTGTTCCTTCATATATTGTACAGATCTTAGCATCCCTATAAGCACGTTCAACTTCCATACCTTTGAGATAACCGTTTCCACCAAAGATTTGTAGAGCATCGTTTACAATCTCAAGGCAAACGTCTGAAGCATATTGTTTTGCCATAGCAGCTTCTTTGCTGTAATGCTCATGATTCTGTTTAAGCTCTGCGGCACTGTAAATAAGTAATCGAGCTGCTCTAAGCTTTGTTGCCATATCTGCTAGCTTAAAAGCTATAATCTGTTGCTGACAGATAGGTTTCCCAAATTGAACTCTTTCTTTTGAGTACTCTAAAGCGTGCTCATAAGCTCCTTGAGCAATTCCAAGAGCTTGGGCCGCAATACCAATACGTCCACCATCCAAAGTTGCCATAGCAATCTTGAAACCCTTACCTTCTTCTCCTAATAAATTTTCCTTAGGGACTTTCACGTCATTGAAGATAAGCGCTGCAGTAGAAGAGGATCGAATACCTAGCTTATCGTAATGCTCTCCAAAGCTAAATCCTTCTGTGCCCTTTTCCACAATAAATGCACTTATACCACGAACACCTATATCTGGCGAGGTAACAGCAAAAACAACATATATATCAGCCTTAATCGCATTGGTAATGAAGATTTTTTCACCATTTAAAATATAATTATCACCATCCAGAACTGCAGTTGTTTCTGTACCACCGGCATCACTACCGGCATTTTCCTCAGTAAGACCAAATGCGCCAAGTTTTTCTCCCTTTGCTAATGGAATCAAATATTTTTGTTTCTGCTCCTCTGTTCCGTATGCAGCAATTGGGTATGTGCCCAAAGATGTATGTGCAGAAAGAATTACACCAGTACCGCCATCAACTCTTGATAGTTCCTCAACAGCTATTGCATAACTGAGTACATCTAGGCCTGCTCCACCATACTCTTTTGGATACGGGATCCCTAGCATTCCTAAACTTGCTAGCTTATTAATTGCATCTGTTGGGAATTTATTCTCCTGATCCAACATAAATGCAATAGGTTTAACTTCCTCTTCTGCAAACTCTCTAATTCTTGTTCTCAAATTTTCATGTTGATCCATAGTCTTAAACAACATAAATACACCTCCTCTAAATTAAAACGGTTTCATGAATGTGATTTTTTTAAATCTGCAAAATTAAAACACTAGCTGCCGCAAGCAAAACTCTACAAATTAAAGTAACCTGTACCCTTCTTCTTTTTATACTTCCAATACATATAATAAGTATGTGTTACCTCACAAACTATACCTAGAAATACATTTTTAATGTATACTGAAACCGTATAGTTTAATTATATACATAAGAAATATACATTTCAAGCCCAATTCAAACTTTTTTTGTCATGATTATAGTAAAATCAAGCATCTATTTGCAGTGTAATATTAATTTTATAGGAATTGTTTTTTATTATTATACAAAGACTTGTAACCTAAATTTAAGGATAAAAACACCGTAGTACAAACAGAAGTACAAATTGCAATCATAATAGCTATTTGGTACATAATTGCTGTAGTAGGTAATGTACCAGATAACATTTGTCCAGTCATCATCCCTGGTAAAAATATTATTCCCATTCCAAGCATTGAATTCATTGTAGGAATTAAAGCAGTTTCTAAAGCATTATTGGCAAAGGGCTTTAAAATATCTTTAGGTTCTACTCCTAAATTAAGTAAGGTATTAATTTTGTTTTTTTCCTTATTTATATCGTCCATAAAAGTTTTTATCGCGATATTTACTCCAGTCATAGCATTACCAATAATCATGCCAGCTAAAGGTATGGTGTATTGAGGGTTAAATATAGATTTTCCAACAACTACAGTTACAAAAAAAATCAGAACAAAAAGTCCTGAAAATGTTAAAGAGGATCCTATTGCAATTTTAAATTTATTGTTTAGGTCTTTTCTACCTTTAAGTACTCTATGAATAGAAAATGATATCATAATTATTAAGAAAATTATAGTAAATAAAGGCCTCGGATTCTTAAATACATATTGAAGTATGTAGCCAACAATTACAAGTTGAACTGACATTCTTAAACTTGCAACTAAAAGAAGTTTTGATTGATTAACCTTAGCTCTTTTCATAATCACGAGAACTATAATTAGGAGTAAATATATAAGTGAAAATTGGAAAATACCCAATTGTACTGCTCCCTCCATCTTTAAGCCTCCTTAATTATTTCAATTTTATGTTCACAGAATTCTTCAAGTATAGCTTTATTGTGACTTACAATCACAATATCAATATTCTTTTTAAAGCAGAAGTTTTTTATATTTATCATTATTTTATGGCTGTTTTTTTCATCTAATGCAGAAGTTGGCTCATCAAGCAATATAACTTTTGGACATAATGATAGAAAAATGGCT
>NZ_JMLK01000013.1 GCF_000686725.1 Clostridium akagii DSM 12554
GGTATTTTTACTATCATGTTTTTATGAATTTTTGCTATAACTCTGCCTTCTTTTATCATTCCTTCAGCATCAAGGGCAATTACTTCCCCACTTATAGGTCCATCCACAATAGATGCAATTTCTTTTATCACTTCTTTAAAGTCTCTTCCTTCTCTAGCAATTAAAGACGGATTAGTAGTAACTCCACATATTACCCCCATATCATTAGCTTCTTTTATTTCTTCTACATTTGCTGTATCAATAAATAATTTCATACTTTCATCCTCCTACTTCTCTTATAATAAGTTGATTTTCAGGTTTTTATTTTATGCTACGAACTAGTTGTAGTTTAGGTAACGATTACATAATGAATATTGTTAAAATATTATTATCACCCCTAATATTTATTTATGCTATCAGTATAATTCTAAACAAAAAGTTTTTCAACCTATTTTATAAAGTCCATTGAAAAAGTTTTTTTCAAGTGTTATACTAACTTTATTAAAATAACTCATGAGGAATTTTTTAATAAATATGAAAACGTTTAATGTCTGTTGTTAAATTAAATAAAATGGGGGATGGCTTAATGAGGGGAAAAATCAACAATTCTTTAATCTATGGTTTCGGTGCACTTAGTGGCCTTTTGTTTGGTTATGATACTGGAGTTATTTCAGGTGCAATTCTGTTTATTAAAAAACAAATGAACCTTGGTTCATGGCAACAAGGCTGGGTCGTTAGCGCTGTACTACTAGGTGCTGTTCTTGGGGCTGCAATTATTGGGCCAATGTCTGATAAATACGGACGTAAAAAATTAATCTTACTATCATCAGTTATTTTCTTTGTTGGTGCACTTGGATCAGCATTTTCTTCAACTTTTTCAACATTGATTTTATCACGTATTATTCTTGGCATGGCAGTAGGTGCTTGCTCTGCTCTAATTCCAACATACTTAGCTGAAGTATCACCTGCAGAAAAACGTGGGTCTGTGTCAAGCCTATTCCAATTGATGGTAATGAGTGGTATTTTATTAGCCTATATAACTAACTATAGTTTTTCCAGTCTATATATGGGTTGGCGTTGGATGCTTGGTTTTGCTGCTATTCCAGCTGCAATCCTTTTCATGGGAGGTCTTGTATTACCAGAAAGTCCTCGTTTCTTAGTTAAAGATGGTCAACTTGATAAGGCGCGAGATGTCCTAGCACAAATGAATAAATATAATGAAAGTGCTGTTAATGATGAACTTATGCAAATTAAGAAACAAGCTGAAATTAAAAGCGGCGGAATTAAAGAATTATTTGGTGAATTTGTGCGTCCATCATTAGTTATTGCTGTTGGTCTAGCTATTTTTCAACAAATTATGGGTTGCAATACAGTTCTTTACTATGCGCCAACCATCTTTACTGATGTAGGATTTGGTGTTCAAGCTGCTTTACTTGCACACATAGGAATTGGAATTTTTAACGTTATTGTTACTGTTGTAGCTGTCATGATCATGGATAAAGTTGATCGTAAAAAGATGTTGATTTATGGAGCTATTGGAATGGGAACTTCCTTACTAGTTATGAGTTTTTCAATGAAGTTCTCTCATGGCTCACTAGCTGCTTCAATTATTTGTGTTATCGCATTAACCATCTATATTGCTTTCTTTTCAGCTACTTGGGGACCTGTAATGTGGGTAATGATTGGTGAAGTCTTCCCTCTAAATATTCGTGGTTTAGGCAACTCATTAGGTAGTGTGATTAATTGGAGCGCTAACATGCTTGTATCATTAACATTTCTTCCATTACTTAATTGGTTTGGAACTGGTAGTTTATTTATAGGTTATGGTCTCCTTTGCTTTATTTCAATATGGTTTGTTAGCTCTAAGGTATTTGAAACACGTAATCGTTCTCTTGAAGAGATTGAAGCTACTCTTAGATCACATGCTAGCGGCAACAATAAGAAACAGATTGATGCATAATTATTTTGAAAAATTTCGATAAAACTTAAAATAGAATACTTTAAAGTGAAAACATGACTTAGGTCATGTTTTTTTTTTAAAATTATGACCTAGCTCCATGTTATAATAATTGGATTTTATATATAATAAATTTAAAGTTATTAATAGTAATGAAGGCATAATTTTAAGGGGGTAAATTTACATGTCAATATTAGAATTAAATAATATAACAAAACGTTATGATGATAAATTAGCTGTAGATAATATAAGCCTTTCCATTGAGGAAGGAGAAATCTTTGGATTACTGGGTCCTAACGGCGCAGGTAAATCCACTGTAATTTCAATGATAGGTGATCTTGTAAAACCAGATCAAGGTGAAATAGCAATAGATGGTCATTCCCTAAAGAAAGAGGCTATTTTAGCCAAGAAAAACCTTGGCATAGTACCTCAAGATATTGCTCTTTATGAAAACTTAAGTGCAATAAACAATCTAAAGTTTTGGGGTACCCTTTATGGTTTAAAAGGTGCACTTCTTAAAACACGAATAGATGAAGCTCTAGAAATCACAGGTTTAAAAGACAGAGCAAAAGACAAAATCAAAAATTATTCTGGTGGAATGAAGAGAAGAATTAATATAGCCGCTGCTTTTATGCATCACCCAAGACTCCTTATAATGGATGAGCCAACTGTGGGCATTGACCCTCAATCTAGAAATCATATTTTAGAGTTTACTAGAAATTTAAATAAAGAGTATGGAACTACTGTAATATATACAAGCCACTATATGGAAGAAGTAGAATCTCTATGCGGCAAACTTATGATAATAGATGAAGGAAAAGTTATTGCCAGTGGATCACAAAGTGAAATAAAAAGAATGGTATCCAACGAAGAAACTGCTGAGATAAAGCTAACTCATTATACTAGCGAAATAGGAATGAAATTAAATACTATTAAGGATGTAAGCGGAATTAATTATAATGCTGGAATTCTTACAATTGCTATGAAAGAATCAAAAACAAATCTTCAGGACATTATGGATGTACTAATTGGGAACAATGCAAAGATAGAAAATATAAATGTAAAAGTTCCCAGTCTTGAAACTGTTTTTTTAACCTTAACGGGTAAAAGCTTAAGAGATTAATTTAGATGAGGAGGTAACTGATGAAAACTATTGCTATTTTTATAAATTCGTTAAGACAATTTTTAGTTGATATTAAAATTCATATATTTGTATTTTTAGTTGCACCTTTTTTAATCGCATTAATGTATGGCTCTATTTATAAAAATATATTGGATCCTAACAGAACACTTACAAAGTTCACTGTAGCCTATATAGATCTTGATAAAACCGCTATGTCAAAACCTTTAGAAAATATATTTACAGAGGAAAAACTTAAAAAGGTTGTGAACCTTAAAACACTTTCCAGTAAAGGTAATATAAATAGCTCTCTAATTGATGGAACTTACAGCTCGGCTATAGTTGTTCCTGCTGACTTTTCAAAAAATATTGGTAATGGTAAACCAGTATCAATTGAAGTACTTAAATCACCTTCTGCTGGAGTAAATGGCGATATTGTTTATGATATTGTAAATGCTTATTGTTCTTACCTTAATATGAACAATAAAGTCTATAGTGTTATATTAAATAACACCAAGAATCCAGATCTTACGCAAAAAATATTTAATGATATCCTTCCAGTAATAGATGCTGATTTAAATCGAAGTTATTTAACCATAACGCCCCTTGCTAAAGCTAAAGTTCTTGATTCAAGCCAAGAATTCGCTTCAAACATGCTGATAATGTTTAGTATTTTTATGGCTCTTAGCCAAGCAATCAGTATATTAATAGAAGGAGAACGAGGAACCTTAAACCGCATATATTCCACAGCAACAAATCGACTATCTTTTTATTTTGGCAAATTACTTGGAACTTTTACAATATCCATAATTCAAGTTTTGTGTTTTATAACCGTTTCTAGTATTTTTATAGGGGTAAACTACGGTAGTCCTTACTCCATGATTCCTATTGTATTTATTCACGCACTTTTAATAACATCCATTACAGCAATACTAATTAGTTTATTCAAAAATACTACTGTAATGGGAGGATTATTTTCTTTTATTATATTATTAATGACGTCGATTTCTGGTGGATTTTATCCATCCCAGAATGTTCCCGGTTTTATGAGAGTAGCTTCCCATTTTACATTTAATTACTGGTTAAAAGATCTTTATTCTAGCAATATGATGGGGGATACATTTTTATCCCTAGGGAATGTTCTTGTCATAATATTAATTTTGAGTGTTGCAATCATTTCACTTGGTGCTGCAAAATATAAATATACAGATTAGGAGGATTACTAATGCAAATTTTAAGACTTACTCTGCTACATCTTAAAAGAATGATTTCTAAAAGAAGTGTTATATTAATGACTCTAATTATGCCAACTGTAGTTATGTGTCTTGTGGCCTTTCTAACCATTGGCTCTGGAATCAATAGTAGTGATAACACAATATATATTGATTTTGTAAATAATGATAAAGGAACTATGGGCAATGCTTTAATAAATCAATTTAAAACTGCTCCTGATTTTTATACCAGTGCTATGAATGAAAGTGATGCTGAATACAGTGTTGAGCATAATTCAGTGGCAGAAGCTGTAGTAATACCTGATGATTTTTCCGAAAGCTTAAAAAATGGAGTCTCCCCCAATTTAAAAGTTTTAAAATTAAGCAGTGATAATTCAAATATTACTACAGACAGTAAAATTAATACTTTTATAAATGAAAATTTGATTTCAAAACAAATAAATTCAAGTTTACAAAGAGAAATTCCAACCTATAAAAACATTACCACTGAATTACTTAAAAACTCAGATTTACAGAAAATAACTGCTACTTCTAAGATAATAACAAGAGATAAAACAAACACACTAGGTAGCCAAATTTCTACTAATTTATGTGTCAGCTTTATGATGTTCACCGTAATATTTATTGTTTATGAAATATTGGGAAGAAAAGATGATGGCACTTTAAAGAGAAGTCTTGGAACTCCTAACAAGAAGGGAGTAATCCTCTCTTCAATAGTATTAGCCTTTTTAATAGTTGGTTGGATACAAGTATTACTTATGGTAGGGACCACCTCATTATTTTTCCATTTGAGTTGGGGCACTTCATATCTTGCACTATTCGCATTGTTTACATCCTTAATATTGGTAGTACTTGGACTGGGGGTTCTTCTATGTAGAATTATAAAATCAGCTAACAATGCTCCTCTAGTATGCCAAATGGTAATCAATATAAGCTGTATAATTGGGGGGTCCTATGTACCAATAGAATATTTCCCAAATCTGCTTAAAAACATTTCCTATTTTGTGCCACAAAGCTGGGCAATTGAAGGGCTTACAGGCGTTATTCTAAATAACAAAGGGTTAGCTGATGTGCTTCCTGATATAGGCATATTGTTACTGTTTGCATTAGCATTTTTTACTGCTGGTGCATCAACAATTAAGGGGTTAGTTGAAAGTTAGAACATCATATTAAATATGAGCATTACTATTAAAAATCCATCCACCCATTTCGCTTGAACCCTCTATACATTAATAAAGCTATAATTGCCATCACTGCCATCACTATAAAATACCCGTACCTAAAATTCAGTTCTGGGATAAACACAAAATTCATTCCATATACTCCAACAATAAATGTTAAAGGATTAAATATGGTGGTGACAACTGTTAAAACCATGGTGTTTCTATTAAGTTTCGCAGAGTTCCTAGATAAATAATTATCCCTAATATCCGAAGTCATTTCTCTGCTAGAATCTACCATGGTTGAAAGCTTTAAAAGATGATCATGTATATCTGAAAAGTACATTTTATGTTCATTAAAATCTTCAAGTTTTTCAGAGTTTATTATACGATATAATAAATCACGCATAGAATTTATTATTTTTCTAAGTCTTAACAAATCCTTTCGTATTTTAAACAACCTATCTATTAGGTTATAAACAGAATCTTCCTCTTCATTCATTTCTATGTTATCCAATTTATCTTCAAGCCTATATGCTGCTGGAAAAAAGTTGTCGACTATCTTGTCCATTATTTGATGTGCCACATATGCAGTACCTTTTGTCCAGTTTTTTTCACCAATTTTAACTTTATCCCAGGCAGCATCAATTACTCCTGTTGAAGATTCATGATAGGACACTACATATTTATCACTAACAAAAAGTGACACTTCTTCAGAATGAAGCCTTTCCATGTCTAATGAATTTAAAATAAAGAAATTATAATCTATATAATGATCAAACTTAGGACTATTAGTATTACTAATGCAATCCTCTATTGCCAGTGGGTGAAATTTAAAATGGCTTTCTAAAATTTTTGTTTCCGTTTCTGTTGGCCCATTAAAGTCAATCCAATACCATAAGGTGTCTTCATTTTCCACTTCCTCTAAAGTTAAATCACAATTTAGCTCTAAATCTTTTGTTACTGCAAGTATTCTAATCAATGAATGCCCTCCTTAAATAAGTATTTTGCTGAGAATTTCATTTTCATCTATTATTTTTTTGGCAAGCTCTATATTCTTATCTATATGAATATAAGTATACCTATTAGGTTTAATATCTTTTGCCATCTCCACAGCTTTCTTAAAATCACTTTTTTTCATCTTTAGAGTGCTGACATAATCAAAAAATCCGGTACTACTTAGTATTTTAGTGATTCTACTAACTCTATGTTGCTGAACATTTGCCATAATATAAGTTGCAATTCCAACCTGAACTCCATGTAGTTCCGGGTTTTCAAGAAACTTATCTAAAGCATGGGATATTAAATGTTCGGAACCACTTGCCGGTGAACTATTTCCTGCTATCTCCATGGCAATACCATTCATTGTAAGTGAATCTACAAGTTCCTTTAAAAATAAATCATCTCTTATAGACTTAAATTCTGTCCTAACAAAACTATTTACAGCCTTCTTTGAAATCATAACTGCAAAATCATCTACAGTGGTCTTGTTATTATCCTCTTCAAATTTCCAATCATAAATTGCAGTAATATTGGAAACTAAATCTCCCACACCTGAATATATGAATTTCTCGGGTGCCCCTTTTATAACATCAATATCAACTATTATACCGTAAGGTGTTTTAGCCGGAATGGACATCCTTCTACCATTTAAGGTTAAAGATGCTCCAGCACTTGAAAACCCATCATTTGAAGTAGATGTAGGAATACTTATAAAAGGTAGTTTTCTTAAAAAGCTCATATATTTTACCACATCTATTGCCTTTCCTCCACCAACTCCAATTAAAGCTTCCACATCGTTTGGAATTTCAAATGCCTTGACAGCCACTTCCTGAAAATCTATATTAGTAACAGCCGCAACATTAGAAATCTCTATTCCAGCTTCTCTTACTGATTTTTCTATTATCTCACCAAATAATTCATATATGCCTTCACCAAAATATATAGCTATTTTTTTGAACATACCTTTTTTTATTAATTGGCCTAAATTACCTATATTACCCTTTCCAACTTCAAGTATTGATGGAATAGATATTTTATGAGTTACTTCAATCATAATTTTCCCCCTATCATTCAATCACAAATTTGTGGAAACTGATTTATAAATTAGTCCTCCAATTCGCCCATGGTTTTAAGTTTTTTCCAAATATCGCTGAAATCATTAAACTCTATAAACTCCTTGTTTTCCTGTTTCAAAAAATCTATGAGTTTACCTTTAGCAAATACAATATCCGCTAAAAGTGCTGCCTTTAAATCCGGTTCACTGTCTCCTGCATAAAAAATTTTGTCATATTTGTTTTTTAATTTTTTTACTATCTTCATTTTATCAATTCCATAAATCTCGGAATAGAATTCATCATTTTTATCTAGCACAAAGTGTATACCATTATCTTTAAATATACCTTTGTTAGTATAGACTTCAACATCTTGTATTTGATTATTTTTAAGTACCTTATCTATATAATAACCCGTTCCTGCACTTACTATAATGAAATCCCCACCATTTGCCTCTATGTTCTTTATAAATTCAGCAGCAAAATGATCAAGTTTGATCTTCATTATATCATCATAAATTTCTTTTTCAGTTCTTTTTATGTTTCCAAAAACATACCCTAAATATTCCACATCTTTAATCTTTTTGTTTTTCCAATCTTTATACATTTCTTTAGTTTCTTCTTTTAAATACTCATCTGTAATGATTTTATAGAAATCTCTTTCTGTAAGTGTTCCATCAAAGTCCGAAATAAATGCAAATTTTTTCATAAGTTTTCCTCCAAAGCGATTATATTATTTTTGCTATAATTCCAATTATATAAGCTGCTGGTTTCAGTAAAAACTGTGCTAAAATAGTACCTAGTATAAGTCCAAATACTATAAATATTATACACCTATTGAACTGAAGTTCACTGCATTCCCCTCTTATTACATCATCTGTAAGCATTGATGTATAAGGGTCTATAAATATTGTCAGCAGTATTGTTGCAATACCATTTATTATTGGTGCCAATGTACTGCATGTAGTTCTAAATTCAGGATGTGTGAGTCCAGAATAAAGTGAAGCTAATACCCCAACCGAAGATATAGAACATGCAATTATATTAAATAAAATTATTTTTTTAGGCATCCTATGAAGACTTTTAAGCTGTGCTATATTTTGCCTCTTAGGTTTTGCTAGACTGCTTTTAAATTGTTCTATACCTGATTTTGAGAAACTGTGAATTATAAGTTTGGGCACTGACCTATAAATACTAAAAGATTCCACAGCTTTACTAAATAATTTAATAAAGGTAGGCATTAAAATTGCGCCTATAATTGTTCCAGCAGTTGAAAATGCAAGCACCAATCTAAAACTGAATTCTACTCCTTGAGTACTACCTATGTTTAAGCTTTTTTCAATTACCTTAGCAAGTAAGGGTTCCTGAAAAGTTGTGGCCGTTCTTGATGACAGCGAGAATATGCTAAATATAGAAGCTGAAATAGCAATTCTTCCAGTTTTAACTCCTACTATTCTCACTGAATATGACAATGCTGACACAATGTATATGATCAATGTAAGAATCAAAACTATAATTATTGATGTAGACATATTCATCTACCTCCATTAACATATTTATTTTCCCACTTATTATAATTCGTTATGCACATTTAAAATCCTTCAAATAATAAAAAGGTTCAAATATCTGGTTAAAATATCCGAACCTTCTTATTTCTTTCATGATGACTTATGCTCTTGCATCTAAAGTTGTTCCTATGTTAGGATCTTGAGGCTGAGATAACATTTCTGCTATATTTTGTCCTGACTGTGTTTGAGTATCAATTGCCATCTTAGTCAAATCAATACTTGCTGAAGTAGCTACATTTGACTGACTACTAATCATTGACATTGCTGGAATATCCATAATAATAACCTCCTTTTCTCCACCTTACTGCTGTAAATTGTCACATTTGCTAAAGAATGTTTCACTTAATTATCGAGATTTAATCTTTTTTATAAAGTGCCTTTGGTGGATTCAAATCAATATAAGTTTGCTAACCCACAGTATTCACCGGATTATTTTACATTTGTACCGTATCCGGTTATTGTATCCCCTGCATCTTTCCATTCATACATCTATATTAACTGTTGGCACCAATATAGCTTAATATCAATAAGCTAACTAATATAAATAAAACTATTGATATTAAAATCCTTGCTACCAGATTAAATACTGAATTTTTCCACATATTAAACAAACCATATGGCCAAAATATTATAAGAGCAATTACTGCATATAATGGATTGGATTGTGTTGCTTTTATTCTCATTTTTTTTAATTCTTTTGCTGTTAATCTTCTTTCCTTATTGTTTTCCATGTTTTGGCCTCGTTTTATTGCTTATTTTTATTTCAATAATTGTCCTAGTAGCTTAATCCCGAATATTATAATTAAAATAATATAAATAAAGTTTTTGGCCTTTGATTCAGTTTTTATAAATTCGTTATATTCCTCTAATGTTATCTCACCTGAATTATATTTTTCTTCCATCTCTTTATTCATTGCATTTACTCTTTTTCTATTTTTTATGCTGTATACAATAATAAAAATAAACCAAACAACAAATAGTATGCCTGCGAAAATACTTGCAGCATCCATTGGTAATGCTACAAATCCTATTATTATAAGCGCAATAATACCTACTAAGCTTAACCCAACAACTTTTAGTGATTCTATATAATTTTTCTTTACTTCATCTTTTATCTTTTTTTTCATTTCTTCATTCATTTTTTATCCCCTAATGTCTAATTTTTAATATTATATTTAAATATCCACCTGAAATACTTCTAACTATAAAACCAACCATTAAATTACTAAGAATATATATTACAGTTGTGTAAACTATCATTGGTATCATTGTCTAATATGGTGACTTTTCACAATTCTTAAATCTAAATTGACCCCTTATTGTCATTAATGGATCCTTAGTCCAATAGATTAAGTTTTCGTTATTAAACTGATAAAACTCGACTATTTATGATTACAACATTATTGTTTATTTTTATGTTATAGCTCGTATCTAAATCTATCATTAGACTTATTATTTGTCATAACACCTAATCTACCAAATGTTTTTTATATCCAAACTTTTCTATTTTTTCTCTAAAATATTCTCTATTATTAGAAACATTATACTAATAACAATTGCCAGTACAACAAATATTCTAACCAATAACATTTGCCCTAAAAAAAGACTCATTGATGCAATTAATATTGCTGTAATTATTATAGTGTTTTTAGTTTTATTCAATATAGTTTTTTTATCTGTATTAATAACTCCTATTCTTATTAGTGTCGCTACAATTACTCCGCCAAATGCATATGTCATAACCGCAAAGAACAAAATAATTAGAATTATAATTATTGGAGATTCCTTTTTAGCACCTATTTGACCTGTGTTAATAAATCTACAAATAAATAAATATGCAGTAAAAATTATTATACAATATACATACATAATCAAAAATGTCCAGTTTGGTACTTTTTCCTCTGTAGGAATCTGCGATTGTCCTTTTAACATCTCAAATGGCTTTTTTGACCAGTATTTTATATTTTCTAAATTAAATTCCCTTCTATCCATAATTTTACCTCTTTCTTATTTGTATATTTTAGCCGTATCGAAAATATTTTCCTTAGCTAATTTGCCTTTCCCACTGCCTTCAAACCTGCTAGGCATTCAGTCAATTTAATATCATTAGCAAGATTTTCGAATAATAATTTAAACCCGACTTTGCTGCATTAGGTGCTTTTTCTAGGGTGATTCTGTCAGAATCGATATTTTTTATACCATTTATAGCCTAATGCTTTATTTATTTTCTGAAAATGATCTGCATACTTACTTATATTAGTTATTGTATCTGTTACTAAATCCTACATAAACTTTTCTTGGGTAGTTCCATAAAATACTCTTATATCCATTTATTCTCTGAACCATAGCATTTATATTATTTGATCTGACATTAATATCATCCCTACTTTTTCTTAATATTTGAAAAAATGAAGCCATTTCAATGGCTTCATCATTTGTTTCATTGTTATCCTATGACAAGCATCCCTATCATAATGCTTGTCACTGGATAACGATTTCTAACCATCAAAGATACTAACAACTCTATTAATATCAATTAACTATTAGTAATTTGATTCTGTGTTTCTGAATTTTGTTGCTTGTTGTTTTAACTCTGTGAATATCTGTGCAAGTAATTGTACATATCCTGTCATTGTCTTGCTCATCACAAATACCTTTTACCACTTTATATATTTAAAAATCAAATCCAATAAAACTTCATATTTTATTTTCTCTATGTAAACGTAACAAATAGACTTAATTATTGCTCATAAGCTATTTTAAATTTATTATCTCTAGTTCATTCATCTATTCCAACTTCCTTACGCCTTTAGAATAGCACCGATTGATAACGGAGAAGACCCATCACTTGCATCTGTTTGTTGAAACATTGCCACTATTTGAGCTAAGCTATTACCTAGTTTTGAAAAGTGTTCTACGTAGGCATTTAAATTATTTACTGTCTGGGAATTCAATTCTTCCACAAATTTATTTTTTGAATCTCCTACCCATGAAGTACTTAGTTCATTAACGTATCCATTTATTCTATTTAACATATCAGTTATTTCTTGTGATTCATTTAAAAAATTATTTGCTACTTGCTGAACTACATCTGATTGCATCTTTATCTCGTACATAACTTCTCACCCCTCTTAATCCCTTTTAAGATTCATCAGCACTTTTTAGTGTACTTACCGCTTTACTTAGTTCGGTAGCTGCACTACTTAAATTAGTTGTATAACTGGTTATTGTGTTTTTCCAATTATTGTACTTTCCGTTAAATGCATCTGCCGCACTACCATCCCAATTAGCATCAATGCTACTTACAATTCCATTTAATTTACTCGATATATCTGTTGATTTAATACTAAGAGCTTTGAATTTTGCTGCTAATTTATTAAGCTTATCTGTATCTACTTTGATTGTAGCATCTTGTTTAGCTTGTCCTTGAGCTAAAGAAATATCCGTAATATCCATACTTTACACCTCTTTTGAAATATAATATTTAATATATAAGTTTTCCTAGCAGTTCATCTTTTTCTATCTTTAACTTAAAACCATTATCACTTTTTATACATTGTTTTATGCTAGCTATAGCCTTATCTTCACTATTGTTAAGTAAATAAAATTTAGCTCTTAGGTAATATCCTTCTGCGTAGTCTGAATCCAATTTTAGCGCATAATCATATGCTTTTTCTGCCTCTACAATATTTCCTAAAAACATATAAAGTTCTCCCTTTAAGGCATAAAACTCTGGATTTTCTTCTGACATTTCTATCAATTGATCATAATATTCCAGACCACTTTCACAGGCTGTTTTTAGATTTTTATTGTCTTCTAAATATTTATAAGCTATTGCTAAATTGTATGGTGCTCTTGCCAGGCTAGAATACTGTTTTGACTTATCCTTTTTCAAGAGTAAATCATAACATTCAGCTGCTTCTTTGTATCTCTTTTGGCTTATTAGAAGTTCACCTTTAAATATGTAGGCCTTGAAAAAATCATTTTTAATTTGTATAGCTAAACCATAACATTCCAATGCTTTTTCATATTCATTTAAGCTATTATATGATTGTCCCTTTCTAACATATATACCTGGGTTATCATCCTCTACTATAATCGCTTTATCAAACCACTTTATTGCTTCCTCATCTTCTTCACATGTATGTAGTATTACTGCCTTGTTTAAATATCCGATTGAAAGTTCAGGACTAATTTTTATAACCATGTCTAAATACTCTAGTGCATGTTTATAAAATCCTATTTTGTTATAAACCTGCGCTATTTTTAAGTAAGGCTCCACATCATCTTCCCTTACTTTTGCTAGATTCTTATAAGTGTCTATGGCATCTTTATACAATCCTATATTCTCTTCCACTCTTGCTTTTGAATAATATGCATCAAAATACTTGTTGTCCACCTCTATAAGTTCAGCATAACCTTTTATTGCATTACTATATTCCTTCATTTTTTCATATGACAATGCCTTATTGTAATATGATGTCTTGTAATTCTTATTAATATTTATTACCTCTTCATACAACTTTATAGCATCCTTATATCTGCCTTTGGAAAACATTATATTTCCCTTTTCACTTAATACAAAGTCATCTTTAGGGTTAACCTTAAGTGCCATGTTGAAATATTCTAATGCTTCATCCAACTTTTTTAATCTAATAAATGATGCAGCTATATTTATTAGTGCCCCAAAATTATTTTCATCAAGTAGTAATACTTTTTGAAAATATTTAATCGCCCCGTTAAACTTCTCTATAAGATTCAAATTATAACCCATTTTCATGTATTTTAATTTTATATCGACTTCATTTTTATTCATAAATACCTCACCCATATTCTAAGCAAATTTTATATTTTTGAATCTATACTTTTATTAAATTTCATTTTTCTTTTGTGCAATTAATTACTTTATCAGCTTCAATTTTCTCTTTATACTTATTGTCAATTTCTATACATTTTTTTATGTCTCTTAATGCTTCATTAATTCTTTCTTCATGTATATAAAATTTAGCACGACGATAATACCACTCTGCATATTCTGTATCTATATCTATAGCATAATCATAATATTCTTCTGCTTGTAGTTTTTCTCCTAAGTATTGAAGAAAATCTGCTTCAATTACATAAAATTCTGGTATTATCCGGAATGCAGATATTAATTTATTATAATAAACAATTCCCTGTTCACAAGCTTCTTTTGTTCCTTGAATATCCAATAAATATTTGTAAGCAATAAATAAATTGTAAGGTGCTTTCGCATAAGAAGAGTAAACCATAGATTCATCATTTTGCATTAAAAATTTGTAACATCCAGCTGCCTCTTTATACTTTTTTAAACTCATTAATAGTTCACCTTTTAAGACATATGCTTTAAAATAATCTTTATTTAAATCTATTGCTTTGTCGTATTGCATTATTGAATTTTCATATTTTTCTAGATTTTTATATACATTTCCTTTATGACAATATATTTCTGGATTATCAATATCAAATTTTATTGCTTTATCAATACAAATCAATGCTTCATTGTACTTTCCATAACTATTCAATATCATACCCTTTGAAATATAACCTTCTGATTTATCTGGTATAAGTTCTATTACCTTCTCGGCATAATTTAAAGCGCGCTCATACTTTCCCATTTTATTATAAATACCGGCTATATATAAATATGTAGTATACTCATCTGGCTTTAGTTGGATGACCTTGTTATAAGTTTCAATTGCTTCATCATATTTTAATATTTTTTCCTCAATTCTGGCCTTTGAATAATATGCATCAATATACTTTCCATCAGTAAGTATAGCTAAGTCATAGCATCTTAAAGCTTCTTTATCATTATTCATTTGTTCTAAGGCTAGTCCTTTATTGAAATAAGCTATTACAAGTGTATTATTTCTAAATATTGCTCTATTATAATATTTTATTGCTTCATCAAACTTTTCTTGTTTGAATAATATATTACCTTTTTCATTTAAAACAATTTCATTTGATGGATTATAACTCAAAGCCTTATCATAAGATGTAATAGCTTCATCCAATTTACCAATTTGTGATAGTGAAAATCCAATATTCACATAAGCTTCAAAATTTTCTTTATCAATAGCTAGGACTTTATAAAAATATTTCATAGCAGTTTCATATTTTCCAATTAAATTTAGGTTAACTCCCTCATTCATATATTTTATTTTTTTATCAACTTGAATCTCCATATATTCACCCCAACTTATTATTTGTCATAACTCCTAATCTACCAAATAATCTTTTTTACATCCAAATTTTTTCTATTTTTTCTTTAAAATATTATCTATTATTAGAAACATTATATTAATAACTATTACCAATACAATACATATTTCAACCAATACTTTTTGCCCTGTTAAAGAGCTCACTGATCCGAATAATATTACTAGCATTGTTATGGAATTTTTAATTCTATTCAATATAGTTTTTTTATCTGTATTTATAACACCAATTCTTATTAATGTCGATGCAATTACTCCAAAAAAGCCATATGTCATAGCGCTAAAAAACAAAATAACACCGATTTGAATTATAAGTGATTCCTGATTATCGCCTATTTTAGATGATTTAACAAATCTAATAGTATATAAATATATACTATAACTTATTATGGAATAAACATACATAATCAAAACCGTCCAGTTTGGTACTTTTTCCTTAGTAGCAATCTTCGATTGTCCTTTTATCATTTCTATTGGATTTTTTGCCCAATATTTTATATTCTCTAAATTAAATTCCCTTCTGTCCATAATTTCACCCCTTCCTTGTTTGTATATTTTAAGAGAAACTAGAATGTTTTTAGTTAATTTGCTCCATAATTTGAGAAAAATTGTTTTGTTGGATTCCAGGTTGATAGATCACTCAAAAGTGATGCTGGTCTAATTGCCTGTCCAAGTTTTTCTGACCTTTCTGGAATCTCCCAATAATCATAGCCAAATTTAATTGCTGCTTTTACATTGTTTCCACCTTTAACTTCCCCATAAACATACCCGACGCTGTCTTTTACTTCTTTTGCCATAGAAATATAATTTGCCTTTGCCACTGCCTTCAAACCTTTGGGAAACTCAGTAACTTTAGCATCATTGGCAAGATTTTTCCAATAGTAACTTAAACCCGACCCTACTACTTTCCCAGCCTTTTCTAGCGTAATTCCATCCGAAGCAATATTTTTTATACCATTTATAGCCTCTGGTACATTTTTAATTGCTGATACAATACCTTTTGGATTTGCAAAAATAGATATAGCTGAAAGTGTGCTTTCTACACCACCATAAAAGTTTTTTACATCTCCATCACTAACTTCCTTACCTTCAGACATTTGCATTGCATATTTATAGCCCACATCTCTTAGAGGATTAAATTTATCCTTACTTACAAAATTTTCATAAACATCTGAAAGTCCATGTACCAACAAAGCCACTCCTATCACTGCAGCAAAGAATCCTCCACCTCCAGCAAGTACTAGTAGCCCTCCCGCGACTGTGAGCACTGCCTGAACCTTAGGATTTCCAAAGAATTCACTAACATTATCCCAAAGTGACTTAGGCTCTTCCCTCTTAAACGTATCACTTTCTGTATCCTTTGCTTTTTTCCCCAGTTCCACGAAATCACTTTTCACTTCATTTTTCACATTTGCCTGCTGACTACTAAAAAACGCTTTTGCATGTTCTGGGTCTGTATATATTTGCGCCATATTATTTCCTACCCTAGAATCTAGTTCTGTAAATAAACTCACTGCATTACTTACTATAGCACTGATTTCTGTTATTCCTGCACTGACCTTTTGCCCCTTGCCATAACAATCAAACATAACATCAGATGCATGTTTTGCAGATTTCCCTGTGGAGCTACTATCTAGTTCATTTACACTTGCCTTTATATCAGTTTGCATACTTTTTAGCTCAGTTAATAATTGGCTTACTTGTTTTGCATATTGATTTAACTGTGATGAATTTAATAATATAGTTCCCATATTTTCACCTCCAAAATTTTATTAATCTATTTGCATTTTACTTGATAACTGTGTATCTGTATCCTGAAAAGAGTCTGCGATTTCAACTAGTGCTTTATTTATCTTCTCAAAATGATCTGCATACTTACTTATCTTAGTTATAGTATCTGTTTCTAAATCCTGCATAAACTTTTCTTGGGTGGTTCCTTTCCAGCTCTGATTTAAAGTACCTTTATATCCATTTATTCTCTGAACCATAGCATTTATATTATTTGATTCCGAAGCAAATTTTGCTGCTGTAGCTTTTACTGACTCGCAATCAATTTTTATTTGATCTGACATTAATATCAGCCTTCCTTTTTCTAAATATTTGAAAAAATGAAGCCATTTCTGTGGCTTCATCATCTGTCTCATCTTTAAATCCGATGACAAGCATCCTTAGCATTGGACAATGCTTGTCACTGGATAACAATTTCTAAGCATCAAAGATGCTAAGAAATCTGTTAATGTCAAATAGCTATTAGTAATTTGAGTCTGTATTTCTGAATTTTGTTGCTTGTTGTTTTAACTCTGTGGATATCTGTGCAAGTAATTGTACGTATCCTGTCATTGTCTTGCTCCATTGTTGATACTCGCCAAAGAATTTTGTTGCTGATATACCATTCCATTCTCCTTGTGCTTGTCCTATTCCTGATGCTAAGTTACTTACCATTTGTTGTGATTCTTCACTTGATTGTGAGAATTTTGCTGCTAAACTTTCTAGTTCTTCTGGAGTAATTTTTATTAATGACATTTTGCTACACCTCATTGAATTTTATTTTTAGGATGTTTCCATCCCAAATGTTGTTTTCTCTTAGAGTCGAATCCTTATCCAGCTTCTTGTCATCTAGATAAAATATAACTTTTTCTAGACTCTCATTATTAGTTTCATCTACGCCTAATATTCCAGGATAGACAAACTTCATAATGCTTTCTAAGCTCTCATCTAAGGGCAGATCGAAATCTGCTTCTCTGTTTGCTCTTTCAAGCCTAACTGTCACTATAATATTATTTATAATACTAATCACAATCACCTTCTATTAAGGCATCTTCAAAAAAATATCAAATTAGTATGCTATTTTTTCTTCTGTGCCTAACTCTTATTATTTAATTCATTTACATAATCCATAAACTTAACATCACCTTCAAAAGGTGTTGGAATCTTAATTGGAATAGGCCTCTTGTTAACTACTAAGTAGCCTTCCCCTTGCTTTAATATTTTCCTTGAATATTGGAAACCTAGAGTTACATCGCTGAATACTGTATCAATATTTTTGTTAAAGATTATCCCTGTCTCACATGCTTTTATTGTCTTTTCAAGACCTTCCCATGCTCTTGTAAATAGTGACATATTGTCTGCAATTATTACATGTACTCCTATACCTTTACTATTACTAATTATCCATTCTATATCTGAATAACTTGCCGCACTAAATCTATCACTAAAACCAGAAATTGTGTCTATTACAATAATTAAATTTCCTTTTTCTTTTACAACCTGATTTTTAGCTTTGCCACCATAATCCATTCTAAGTTCCCTTAACATTGTTTTTCTCGACCTAACTTCATCCTTAATAATTTTTAAACTCTCAGTAAGCTGGTCCACTGTTTCTATATAGCTACTTACACAATCTAATTTTTGAAGGGTGAACATTCCAAGTTCTTCAGAATCAACTATAAATATTTTGTTGTTTTCTTTTTTAGCTGTTTCTGCTAATGTCATTATAAAACACGTCAAGAAATTTGTTTTTCCACAACCAGACTCCCCAGAAATAAGCATGTGGTCTACATCTATAAGATTAATAAATGTGCTTTCAAGGTTATCCGTGTTTACGCCTACAGGAACTATATTGTTATAGTTAAACCCTTGGGCTTCATAACTAAGAAAATCATTCCCATGTAGAAATTCATGTAGTGGCAATATTTCCTTAAGTACAGGCAATTTTTTTACTTTTATTTTTGGATTTTTATCATTTATCTTTTCTATTTTTTCTCTAACTTTTTCACTCCAAGCAAATTCATCTGCATTAACTGGAAGAGCAGTTTGAAACTCTAATACCTTTTCTTTTTTAAATAATCCTCTTCCTTGAAGTTTGTCTGGTACCATGCCATTTATTCTGCCAAATATTTCGTTGTATTCTGCATTATCATTTAAGTTGTATGCAAGGCTAAACGTTATGTTTTCTCTTATCTTATTTGTTATTGAACTAATGGTAGTTGATGTATAAATAACATGCATTCCAAGACTTCCTCCATCTCTTATTATCTTTACAACGTTGTCTAAGAAATCAGGGTATGTTGAGTTAAATACATTTAAGTTATCTATTGCAAATATTATATGTGGAATTGTGTTTCCTGTTTTATGATGATAATCTGTTAGACTAATTGTTCCGGTTGAAGCTAATAAATTTTTTCTTTCATCTATTTCTTTTATTAGAAAATTCAAAAGTTTGCCAGCTCTATCCATATCCTCCCCAAGTACTACTTCTCCCGTGTGGACCAAAGGGCTAAACAAATTTAGTGCACCATTCCCACAATCTAAAATATAAAAGTTCAAATCACTTGGTGAATTTTTTTCTGATAATCCTAAAAGTATAGTTTGCAAAAATATGGTCTTACCCATACCCGATGACCCATACAGTGCTACATGATTTTCCTTTTCTATATCTACTTCAAAAACCTTTTGACATTGATTGTAAGGATCATCGTACATTCCTATAATAGTTTTTAAGTTTACGTCTTGGTTACTGGCAACTTCACTTTCAATTTCCTCTAAATATATTTTATTTTCTAAAGGTGGAAGCCATGGTAGTTTTAATTCATAGTCCATGTTATCTTTGCAGTGATCCTCTATTGCATCTATTATTTTAGATAAATGTGTTTCGTTTGTAGAATTTTCTTCTTTTATCTTTTCTCTCATGTCAGATCTAGTTCCATCTAAATTCACCATTAAAATTGGTTTCTCTTTTTTAATCATATTTTTCTTATACTTTTGTCCTGAAAAAGCAGATTGAATCAATTCATATATTATGTCGTGTCCAACTTTTATGTAAGCTCTTCCTGGATTAGATATACCCGCTGCATCTGGCTTTCCAATAACAGCCCTACTGTCCTCAGTGTCTTGTACTCTTAGACATATCTTAAGGTTTGTATTTGTCTCTATTTGTGGGTCAACTATACCTGATGGTTTTTGTGTTGCCAGTATTAAATGCACACCAAGGCTTCTCCCAACTACTGCTACCTTTACAAGTTGTGCTATAAATTCTGGATCATTTTGTTTAAGTTGTGCAAATTCATCTACTATTATTATGAGATGTGGCAAGGGTTCTTCGTGCTTTAATAATTTATAATTTTTTTGATATTCATCTATGTTGTTGTAACCTAAACCTGTAAGTATTTTTTCTCTTCTTTTTATTTCACTGTCAATTGCCGTTATAGCTCTATAGGATTGATTGCCTTCAAGGTTTGTAACTATTCCTACTACATGGGGCATAGTTTTAAATATGTTAGACATACTTCCGCCCTTATAGTCTATTATTAGGAAGTTTACATATTCAGGACTAAAATGAACACCTAAAGATGCTATTATGGTTTGAAGCAATTCACTTTTACCTGAACCTGTTGTCCCTGCTACAAGACCGTGAGGTCCATGCATCTTTGAGTGTAGATCCAGATAAAATTTTTCTCCACTTTCTCTTATTCCAATTGGAACAGCTAAGCTCTTATCTGAGTTTGACTTGCCCCATAGACTATTAAAATCAATTTCTTCTGGATTGTTTATATCTAGTTCCTCAAATAGTGATATTGAACTTGGAAGTTTATTTGAAAATGAATCCTTTTTTATTCTTAAAGGCGCCATTGTTCTTGAAAACTCCATAAGTAATTTGCTATCGATTCTATCTGGTCTAAAATAAGATTTTAGTGATGAATTTTGAATATTGTAACTTACCCCTTCACCTTCATCAATATTTATTATATTAAGACAGCTTCTTGGCAAGTTCCCTAACTTATCAGATAAAAATATTGTTGTTATTTCCATGTCTTCTTCTACAGTCAAAAGGAACTTCATTATAGCCTCATTTTCAATTAAATCTTTAGAACCTAATATAAATACAAAATGTGGAGTGAATCTATAGGTTTCATAGCTCTCATTACCCTCTAGTTTATTTTTTCTTTCTGAAAGCACATCATATAAATATGACAGAAGTTTATGAGATTCCTCTTTAGTTTTAGCCATAAATCTTAGCTTTCTATCTTCATCCCATACATGAGGAAGCCACTTTGCCCACTCCCAATTTTTTGCCTCTCTACTATCAAATATTGTTACTATCTTAACCTCATCTGGAGAATGATTTACTGAAATCTGAGTTATCATACTTTTTACTATTTCAAGTATCTTTTTTCTATTTCCAATTATAGCCGTGAGTTTATTTTCTTTTATATTAATGCTAATTGGCACATTATCTACAAGATTATACTTATCGGTAATCTTATCAGTTTCTAAAAGTAATGGATCCTCTTCAAAAATCTTTCTAGTCTCCGTCTTTATCTTTATGGGGAAATCCATATTTCCAAGGCCTACTCTAAGCTTTAAGAAATCTTTGTCTCCATAGTTTCTACCCCAAAGTCTTATATTTGTGTTTTTAACTCTTTTATAACTTTCCTCAAGGTCAGGGTTTTCATTTGATAAAACTAATCTCAAATGTTTTTCTGCTTTTGAAAGTTTTTTATCAATTTCTACCATGTAATCTCTATATTTAAACTTTCTCTTCTTACTCTTCTTTTTATATATAATTTTTTGCCCAACATAACTTCCAGCATAAACAACTACGCTAGCTCCCATGCCTACCGCTAGAAGAGGGCTTGAACCTGAACTTTTACTTCCAAAGGATGTGGCCAATGTAACTATTAAAAATGCAAGAGACGGAATTACTGTCATCAAACTATAAAGTGAAGGCTTAGTAGGCATATCTGATGGATTTACAATACTTAAGTCATCTTTTTTTATTTCAGGATAAATTCTTGGTGCCCTTTGCACAAATGGATACTCTTTAATAAAGTTATCATCTACTAAATCTCGTTTTCTTATCTCTGAAGCTCCATAGGCCACAATATATTCACCATGAAACTCTATTACATATCCACATATGTTTATAACATCATCTTTAAATAACATTGCTCTTGTCACAATCTTTTTATTTAAAAATGTCTTATTAGTACTATTTGAATCTACAAGAACAAACTTACCCTTATCTTCAAATATTTCTGCATGTTTTTCAGATACCTTTGCATCTTCAAATACAATGTCATTAAAACTACCTCTTCCTATACTTAACTTTATATTCTCTTGTAGAGGTATAGTTACTACCTCTGACATATTTTTTATTTGAAATGCCATAATACTAATAGCACTCATATTTTTAATACCAAAATTGAAAATTTCACCATGCTCTAAAGTTGCCTTAACTTCTTTACCCTCATAGCCTATAATCTGATTACTTTTTAGCGTCCAATTATTTTTTTCAAGTTTAATTGTTATTTTAATAACTTCTGTGCATAAAGTTTCTATATAAACTTTATATTTTTTTCTGTTACCTATGGATACCCTTTTGTTACTATTGCTTAAAATGACCTCCTTTAAATTTCCACCATAATATATTAGTAATTTCATGTCCATATATTTTATCACCCACTTCCCCTATACTTTTATTTTAAATCTTATTTTTAACTCCAACTAATATAACCGATACGTTATCAGTTTCTCCTCTATTTCTTACGATTCTAACCAATTCTTCTGCTGCAGTCTGAAGTATTTCATTATCAAGATCTTCATGATAATTTATGTTAGCCAGAATATCTTTACTTTCAAGCTTATTGTAGAAACCATCACTACATATGATAAAGATTTCATTTTCTTTTAATTTATCTCTCACTGAAAATACATCTAATTCATTTTTTACACCTACACATTGCATTAGTACATTTCTTTCATTGCTTTCTTTTGCCTCTTTTAATGTCATCATATTATTTTTAACTTTATAGGCTACATAAGAATGATCTTCCGTTAGTTGAGTAATTTCATTTGTGATACTGTATATTCTACTGTCCCCAACATGAGCAATATAATATTTATCCTTGTATATAAATAGCACTGACAGTGTAGTGCCAACCTTATTCCCAATGCTGAGCCCATATTTAATTATATTTTTGTTTATAACCATAATTAAGTCAGTTAATATATACTGCAAATCTTCTTCCAAATTTTGTTTTAGTAAGTATATTAATTCGCCTTCCCACCACTGCTTAAAGCTTATAATAGCCATTTTACTAGCTACTTCTCCGCTGGATAATCCACCTAACCCATCACAAACAATAAACATTCCAAAGTCATTATTTTCATCTTCACCAATTTTTATTAAAATATTATCTTGATTAACCTCTCTTATATCCCCTTTGTCACTAATAGCTCCAGCCATTAAAATAAACTCTTTCATAGAACACCCCTAATTAAACTTAAATGTGTAACAACAATTAGACAGTTTAATAACATCATTTTCTTTAATTTTATATAACTCGTTACTTTCAAGCTTTTTATCATTTATGAAAGTACCGTTTTTAGAATCCATATCCATTATGTAATAATTAGAATCCATCTTTTTTATTTCTGCATGTACTTTACCTATTGATCGATTATCGCTAACATAGTCAACAAGTTCTGTGGATCTACCTATCTTAAAAATATCTTTATTTATATAAATTTTTTCTATCATTCCCGCTTTATTGGTAATTAAATATGGGAATTTCTCATCTATAGATTTTTTTGAATAAGACATTTCTGAGACAATTTCACGTTTTGACATTTTTATACCCTTTTTAGAACTTAGAAAATTATGATCTATTCCTTCTGTCTCTTTGCTGGTAAATGCTAGAGCTGAGGTTTCCTTACTATTTCTCTTTAATTTATACATGTTGCCCTTTCTAATCCTACTTAATATTAATAGAGTTGAAAGTATTACGTCTACAATCCATAAACCTATGATTATTGCATACTTAATGTGATTATCCATTGATTTAAATAGCTGTAATTCTATAATTGTCCATGCTATTACTACAAATTGAATAATTGACAAAATAACAATATATTTAATATTTAATTTGTTATTCTCTTTCTCCTGTTTTTCTAACATTTCACTGTTATATCTACTCTCTAGTTTTTCTGGTTGTTTAATTGTAGTCATAATCATTTCAGTTTTGGGACTTAATAATTCACTAGGTTCAGATATTTGAGAGAATATTGGTTCATTTGCTTTTATTTGTTCATTCTGTGCCTTAGGTGCTTGGGGTGAATCCATCTTTTCCTCATGTGTTTTTTCGCTATTAATTTTCATACTTGCTGTTTGTGGAGTACTGCGAGCTTTATTGTCAACTGGTTCATGGCTAGGCACTTCTTTATTCTCAGCTTTAAATTCCGCCCTAGGTATATCAAAATCCATGGGCTGCCCACTGGAATTTTCATAATGCTCACCATGATAATAGTTTTGTAAGAATTCTTTAAGTATTAAAAAATCTAATTTTTCATCTCTAAGGAGGCTTAATATATCCGTTATAAAACTAACATTTTCTGTATTATCAATAGTTACCACATCAACAATTAATTTTTTAACTAAAGCTTTAAATTGCTCTTCTAAATTATTTTCAAAAATATCCTCCACCGGTATATATAAAAGATATATTTCACCTACCTCATTATCTACATAAATATATTCTGGTTTCATAACAAAATTTGTATTAGAAAAAGAGTATTCCTGGGTTTTTTTAATGCCTCCTAATATATCAAGCAATATTTGGGAAAATTCACCCACTTTTATAGTTCTACCTTTTAAGTATTTTTCTAAAGATATTTTATCTGTTACATCATATGAAATATCTAAGCTGTCTTTATCCATATTTAAAGTAACTGGCAATAGGTTTACTAATTGGTTATTGATTAAGTTAATTTGATAGCCAACAGTTTTATCCATTTTATTCAGAGATAAAACAACATATTTTTTTTCTACTTTTTGCTTTGAAAAATTAAGATCCTCATATTTCAACATCTTCATCTCCTCTTTCTTAACTTATAAGCCGTAAGTCATGTGGTAAAAAACGTGTACTCGCTATTGGCAAATAGAATAATGTCTTCATTTTTTATCTCATACAATTCATTACCATTTAATTTTTTTCCATTTACATAGGTTCCATTTCTAGAATTTAAATCAACAACATAATACTTATCTACTTCTTTTCTTATTTCTGCATGTATTTTACCAATGGCTATATTTTCAGATACATAATCAACTTTTAATGGCATTCTGCCAATTCTAAATTTTGATTTGTCAATATATATTCGTTCTAATGTACCTGCCTTCTTGCTTAAAAGGTAAGCTACCCCATGATCCAATAGTTCAGTTTCAAATGATATTTCTGTTATTATTTCCCTTTTAGATGTTTTATTTATCCCATTTATTTTTCGTAGTTTTGACCTAATAGGACTTCCATCTAATTTATTTTCTAGGCTCTTATTTTTTTTAACACCATTATTTTTAATAAAAACAAATACTAAAATTAAATCCATAGCTATAATAACCACTATCACCGCTATCATTACAACTCCAAAACTTCCAATCATGGCAATTAACCCTACAATTCCTAAAACAATTAGCTGCAAAAACATGATTAACACATTGTCTATAGATGCTTTGGTTTCATCTTTTTTTATATTGGTTATTTTCTTCACAGTGTCTTTATGTATTGTTTTATTATTAATACCATTATCTAAATTTTCAGACTGATTTTTTATGTAATACTGATTTTCATCTTCCATACTACCTGTATCACAAGGAGCATTTACATTTTTCTTTTTAAGTTCCTCCATATGATTTTTGAACTCAACCATATTAAATTCATCTTTTCTTAAATGGGCTAAAGTTTTTTGTATTACATTTTCAGAATCTTTCTCATCAAAACTTAGGTAATCAATAATTAAGTTCTTCACCATATCTCTATACACAAGATTAGTATCTTCTAATACTTCCATTTTGAATGGGCAATACAGTAGATAAACCTTCAAATTCTTCTCATCTATAAACAAAGTATCTATATTAATTAAAAATTTCTTTTCATCTAAAAAGTAATTTTTACACCCAACTAAACAGTCTGCTAAATTTACTAATATAGTTATAAATTCACATTTTCTAAGAGTTTCATTCTCTAAATATTTTTTAATTGGAGTTTTATTGGTAATGTTGTACATTACTTTTATTTTGTCATTAAATTGCTTTATTTCTATGTTTAAGGCACCTGAAGTTGGGTTTTTGTTAATTGTTTCTACTTCGTAATTAACTATATCTTGTTCATTTTTCAAATATGTTACTATATAATGTTTTGTGGGATCATTTTCAAATTCAAACTTCAAAGCGTTTTTATCCATAACTTTCTCCTACTCATATTTTTTTATAATAAACTAGTATCATCACTAATTTCTTCATCTAAAAGAGATGTGTCTTCGTTGTTTCCCCCAGTAAGATCCATGGTGTCATATACATGTTCTTCTCCATTATTGTCTGTAAGATTAGCACTCCTCTGGTTATTAACATTTTCATAATCCACAGTTTTATCTTCTGCTTCCTTGTCGATACCTCGTTTTTTACCTTCTAGTTTTATAAAATAATACAACAGTGCAGCACTTATTATCATTCCTATGATGCCTACAATTATTTTTATAACATTTTGTAAAATAACCACTAATGTGACCTCCTACTTAATTAATCCCTGACTTTTTAAATCGTTATATTTTTGTTGTAAATTTATAAAATCTACATCATTGTTATTATGATTTTTTGTCATAGTTAGCTTATAATAATTACTAAAATTACTGTAATCTTTTTGCACATTATTTTGCTGAATATACTGATACAAAAGTGCCAATTCCATATAACCTTTATAATCATCAGGGAACATCTGTATCTCTTTTAAAAACACTTTTTCACTCTCTATCATGTTTCCTAAATACTTATATATAATTCCAAGTTTGTAATAAGAGTCTGATAATTGGCTTCCTGCTGCGATTGTGTTTTTATAATTCTCAAGTGCCTTATTTAAATAATTGTTGTACTGAACTGGATCTGGCTTTAACTGTGTTGCTTTGTTATAATAAGCTTGCCCTAACTGCTGGTATAAAACAATATTACTTTTATCAGGGGAAAGAGTGTTTGCCTTTTCTAATGTAATAATTTCTTTGTCCGTATTATTATTGTTACTTTCACTAAATTGTTCTGGATTATCTCTATATATACCAGCTAGAGTAATATATGCATTTATCTTAAAATTAACATCAGAACTAGTTTGTACATAGTCTTCTAGTTTCTTAACAGATTTCACGATTTCATCTGTTTTAGTTACATCCATTACTCCTAGTGCCTGTGCTATTGGCCTATAATACTTTAATGGTTCTAAACCTTCCAAATCGGGATTTTTTATCTTAGTAAAGTATTTGTATGAAGTGCTATAATTTTCATTCTCAAAATAGGCCATTCCTATTTCATAGAGTAAATTGTCATTCTTTAATAATTTACTATTACCAGATGTGATATACGTTTCAATAAAGTCTATACTTTGAGTTTGCTCATTGTTTTTTAAATATGCCGCTATAACCTTTATATAAGCATCTGCATTATTTGAATCCTTAGCTATTGCATTCTTAAAATTATCAACTGCGGAACCTGTGTTTCCTTTGGCTGTTAATTTATTTCCATTATCTATTGATTGGTTGTACTCAGCTGCATATTGATTTTTCACTCCAAATATTCCATTTACTACTAGAAGCAGTGATAAAATAAAAATTACAATAGTGCTTGAAATCTTAATCTGTTTTTTTCTGAGTTCATCTTTATATTTTGAATTTAATTTGTGAATGTTTTCTAAATCATTAAGTAGTTCCTTAACTGATTGGTATCGTAGAATTGGATCCTGATGGGTGCACTTATCTATAATTATTTCTATTCCCTCTGAAAGTGATGGATTTATCTTTCTAACCTGTTTAATTTCAAATGGTGGATCATTAGGTCCTTTACCTGTAGTTAGGTGGTAAAGTGTTACTCCTAAACTATATATATCTGTTCTTGCATCTGTCTGATAACTTCCATATTGTTCAGGAGCCGCATAACCTTTTGTTCCAATATATGTTGTGTCAAGGGAGGAATCTTCCTTATATTCTCTAGCAATACCAAAGTCTATAAGTTTTATTCTACCATCCCCTGTAAGCATTAGGTTCCCTGGTTTCATGTCTCTATATATTATTGGATTAGGTTTTTGCTGGTGCAAATAATTTAGCACATCGCAAATTTGTTTTGCCCAATCAATTACAGTTTCCTCGTCAATTACTCCCTGTTGCTGGAGTTTTCTATCAAGGGAAACTCCATCTATAAAATCAAGTACTACATATATATTATCCTTTTTATCTATTATATCTACTATCCTTGGAAGCGCTGAATGATCTAATCTTTTTAATATATTTGTTTCAGCCATTAAATCAACTTTAAGACCATCACCACTTTTAAAATTTTTATTTACTTCTTTTATTGCCCAAAGCTTTTGTACATTTATATCTTTTGCAAGATATACCGTACTCATCCCACCTTTTCCAAGGACATCTATAACCTGATATTTATTTTCAAATAGTGTTCCAACTAGATCCACAAAATGCACCTCTCAGCATAACCCAATATATTTTTTTAATTTGGATATGAAATTTTCTTCTGAACTTATCAAGACAAATTTCTACAAAATAATATTATTTAAAATTTTGTTTAATTTTAGGTTTGAAAAAGTTATAAATTTAGTGGTAATTTGTAATTTATTTTATGATTTTTGTGTTTTTTTTAAATTAGTTTGTATTTTATTAAAAATAAATTTGCTTTTTATTACAATATTCCATAAAGTATAGTATGTGGACATTGTACCACAATAACCCTGTAAATATTGATATTTCAATTAATCATAGGATAAATACAGCTTTATTATTAATTTAATACCTATTCGTCCTAATATTTTACATAAAATAAACAAAACCCAGGAGGAAAAAATTTTGAACAGAAAAAAAATATCATCAATGATTTTAGCTTTTTTAATTATTTCAAATACAATTCCTCAATCGATTGCTTTGGGTGCTGTAGTTAATCCAACTGCAATAAACAGTATTTTAGCTTTAAATAGTGAACAAAAATCCTTTGCAGATATATCAAAAAATGCGGTTAATAAAAATACTGGATATACTCCCAGCATTCAAAGTGATACAGTAGCTACCGGTGCTGATTTTTATATTGCTGACAATCAAAAATATTTAAAAGTAAATAGTTTTAATTCGAGGGCTATCATCCCAACTGTTAGTCTTACAGCAGATACATTAACAACAGCT
This sequence comes from Clostridium akagii DSM 12554, assembly GCF_000686725.1. GTDB lineage: Bacteria > Bacillota > Clostridia > Clostridiales > Clostridiaceae > Clostridium_I > Clostridium_I akagii. Next base: position 29,536 of record NZ_JMLK01000013.1, read on the forward strand.
AAATATTTGGATTGTAAAATAACCACAGTCGACAATTCACAAAATCATATTGTAAATGTAGTAAATTCTAGATATGAAAATTTAACCACAGGCGATTATGCTTTACCTTCCATTAACACAAGCAATCTAAAATCAATAACCATAGCATACAATGTAATTGATTCAACAGGAAATATTATAAAACATGCAAAGCAAACCATCAATGCAGATGTAGCTTCTCCAACATTAACTATTAAAAATGTGGACTTCAAGCTGAATCCATCTGGTAGTAAAATATTAACCCTTGCTATACAAGAAACTGGAGATTCATATACTAATCTACTTACAAACCCTGCGGTGTATTTAAATGACACGGAAGTTACGGATGCCATTACTAGTTATGATAGTACCAATGGGTATTATAAAATTTCTACTACCATACCTTCAAATTTACCAGCTTGGAATTTGCAGGTATCTGTATCAGACGATTCTTTAAATATAGGTAGTACTTCTATTAGTAATGATGCATTAATTAATTTTAACAACATGTCAAAAGATATACTTTATGCAGGAACTGATAATAACGTCCTAGGTACATTACCTTCAAATGGAAATATTAAAGATTTAACAATTAATGATGGAAGTGTAGCAATTACTTCTAACACCTTTAAATATAAAAATATTTCACAAGGTGACATCCTAGCTAAGTACAATTATGGACAAGATAATATACCTGTAATGTTTACTACGAAATTCAATAATTATACTCAAAATCCCACATTCACTGTAAATGGTGAAAATTCAATTAGTATAAAGAATGGTGGAAATACATATTTAACAACTAATAAACTTAATCTAGCTGTTAATTTAAGTTCAGTAATTAGTTTTGGTTTTGTTATAGACAGCATTAAATATGATTATAATAATGCAACTTCTGATGTTAATTTTACCAATAAAGATAGTAGCAATTTCTCTGTAGACAATTTTCAACTTCCCAATGATGATGAAAATAAATCCGGGAAATTAACCATAGAAGCACATGATGCTCTTGGAAATGAATCTGATTTTTCCTGTAATGTCTATACTTCAATAGCAAATGGTGTTAAAACCCCAAATACAAACTTAAATTCACCTGCTATGCCAACTAAAGATCCTAATGGCGTTCAATATTTTGCCGGTGAAGTAACTCCCTCAGTAGATGCCTCTAATCCACTGTTAGATTTAGCAAAATCAAATTTTACACTTCAAGACTATAATAATTTCGCATTTACTCAATTAGGGACTTCATCTGTGTATTACCTTAACGATGCTGGTAATATAAAAAATGAGAATAATATTTTTTCTTTTATTTCTCCCATCCATGACGGTATATATAAACTTTCAACAAATTTATATGATATAGGTGGAAATACTTCTACTACAACTTCCTCTTTTATTGTTGATACAGGTGATGTTACCCCTAACATTTCAGGAATAAAGGATGGAGATAAGGTTAACGTTCCTGTTACACCAATAATTCATATTAGTGATGAATTCCTAACTGGAGACGATGTTGGTATAGGTAAAAAAATCAGTGCTACTTTAAATGGTCAAAATTATAATCTAACTTTTGTTAACAAGGTAGGAAACGCTCTAGAACTGACAGGAGATCCTATTACAACAAACTCCCCAAAAGGAGATCATTATGATTTAGAGGTTTCAGCTTCAAATATAATTAATCCCACGGTTGTAAAAAAGACAACTGTAAATTTCATACTAGACAATGAAGCACCTAAAATTACTTCCAGTGGCGCAGAAAATGGTAAATATTATACCGGTCAAGTTAATCCAGTGCTTAATATATCTGATAATTACAGTATTTTAAACCATAGTATAACTATAAACGGTAGCCCTTATACCGGTAATACTTCTACAGACGCTAATGGCAATATTGTATTTAGCGGAGATACGCTGTCAGCAGATGCAACCTATAAAATTGATGCCACAGCAACTGATGAAGCTGGTAATACTTACGCTTATGAAACTATATTTACAATAGATAATACAAGACCTACCATAAACATATCCGGAGTTCAAAATGGAGAATATACAAATAATTCTTCTGTTACTCCAACTATTAAAATAAGCGACACAAATATTGACTCCTCACAAACAAAATTTAATTTAATGAGAAATGGACAAAGTTTACCAATAAGCCCATTATCAGATGGCAATTTATATTCCTTCAATTTAGAAAACGAAGGTAACTATACTCTTAGTGTTACGTCTGTAGACAAAGCTGGAAATATATTCACTACAGAGCCAGTAAACTTTACTATAGATAGAACTCCTCCTATACTTAATTATAATTCTTTAGATGGCGCATATATTAACCATAGTTTTAAGCCATCTATTACCACAGAAGATACTAATGATTTTATAAGTGAATTATTGATTAATGGAATTGCCTATAACCCAAATAATATACCTGATTTCATAAATAATATGCTTTATCAAATCACTGTACAAGGCAAAGATAAAGCTGGAAATTTATCTGAACTTAAAACCTTTAACTTTACAATAGATACCGTAGCACCTGCATTAAGTATACAAAACTTAATGAATAACTTTTATTACAATAGAAATGTAGGTCCCAATATAACCAGTACAGATATAAATCCGGAGTCTTTTACTATGACTCTTAATGGCGCACCTTACAACAATGAACCAGTTACTAAGGAAGGAAAATATGAATTAGAAATTACTTCTATTGATAAAGCAGGAAACGTTAGTACAAGGTCAATAACTTTTGTTATTGATAAAACGGCTGCAAGCATAACAATCGGTGGTTTAATTAACAATTCTATCTTAACAAGCATAATATCACCATTAATATCCATTAATGATTCTAATGCGGATGTTACCATATTGCTTGATGGACAAGATTATCATGGTGGTCCCATAACAACTGATGGAAAGCACACACTTATTATTACCACAGTTGACGAAGCTGGAAATATTAGTACGAAGATTATTACATTCTTTTTAAAAGCCACAAAGCCAACCATCAACATAAATAATGTTGAAAATGGATCTAGTTATGATCATTCCATAACACCTGTAGTATCCTTTTCAAAGGATGTAGTAGCTGATGATACAGTTATGCTTTTAGATGGTAAATCTTACAACCAGGGCGATGTTATCTCTCTATTAGGGGATCATGAACTTGACATAACCGTTAACGATTATGCCGGAAATAAAGTTACTAAAAAAATTAAATTTACTATAACTAGTACTAGTATAATAGCTGCAGTTGTGCCTAAAGCTTTGGCAAAAGCTCTACCTGCTAAAGTTATTGGTAGTAAGAAAAATCTCTCTATAGTTTTAGCTTCAACTCTAGCAATTATCATTGGAGGTTTCGGTATTGCTTTATTAAAACTAAAAAGTATCAATATTAAAAACACAAAAAAAAGTGATGAAGAAAAATAATGGAAAACTAATAGTTATACAATTAGCCATGTGAGAAAAAGAGCGTAAGTGGATTGATTTAGTCAACCTACTTACGCTCTTTTTAATTATATGGAAGAATATCCAAATACGAAACTATTTTATACTATTTCAGAATAATTTTAGCTTTCTCTTTTCATCTTTTTTTCATATCGTGCATACATAATAAATGCAACTATTGAAAAGAACACAGGACCGATAATCATCCATATAGTAGATTTTATATCAGGATTTTTTTGAAGTATTGGATCAATTATTGTAAATAAATTTGCAAAGAACACTGTTGCCGTTACTACAACTGCTGCTATTACTGCCACTGTATAGTTTTTATATATTTCAAATGGTTTTATTATTTCTTTTTTCTTCTTAAAACCGATAAATGCAATGGCTATAAACATATATGGAAGTGTCATTGCCACGTTGGTCATTAAAACAATATAAGAGAAAAACTGTGAAACTCCTTCTCCACCAAATGAAGTCAAAATAATGAATACAGATACCAATCCACACTGAATCCACATTGCATTTTTGGGAATTCCATCTTCAACTTTTGATATAAACCCATTCCATAATTCCTTTGGTGTTCCATCAATCAATTGTTTTAATGGAGAGTAAATCAAAGTAAAAAATGCGCCTGTATATGCTAAGAACATAGAAAGCCCAACGATTCTTGCAAAAGTGTGCCCTATTTCTAATGACAAAGCTTCTGTGAATCCAAAACTTGTCCCTAATGAATATCCTAGGTTTTGCATAATTATGTAAGAAATATTTGCTAAATTAATTCCATTTAAGCTTCCTAGTTGTTTCCAATTGATAAAGATACCACACATAAATATACCTACTGAATATCCTACTGCAATAATTATTGCAGATATCATCATAGCCTTAGGGAAATTTTTCTCTGGCTTTTCAGTTTCATCAACTAAACCACCAACTGCCTCTATTCCCCCATATGCAAATATAGCAAAAACTAGAAATGATAATTTATTTATCACAGAATTATTTGCTGGATTAGCTGAAGCTGTAAAGCTTGAAATTGATGTTATAGGTTGTGCAAGCTTTCCGCCGTGTGCTATAAGAACAATTATTGCCCCTATAAGTAAAACTACATTTAAAAGTGCAACTGCGGTACCACCAATTGACGTTACTTTACTTATTTTCTGAATACCTTTAGTTGCTATAAATGTTACAGTAATAACAAATATTATAGCAAGTATTCCAAGCATTTTTGTAGACTGAAGCCCTAAAAAAGAAAAGCTTCCTGTCATATCTTTTCCAAACATTAAATTTGAAAAAGGAATCCAAATCTCAGTTGCTACACTAACCATCCATATTACATAAGAGGCATACCACATGAATGTCCCAATAAAAGCAAACTTAGCTCCTATTGATTTTTCCATCCATGAATATATTCCTCCTTTCTCATTCTTAAAGGCAGCACCATACTCTGCCATCATAAATGCATATGGTATGAAAAAAGTTAGTCCTGATATTATATACCAAGGAATAGCTGCATAACCCATTTTGAAAAATCCTTTAGCTATGTTATTAAAACCAAAAACCGAGGTAAAAACCATTAATATTAATGGTATCAATGTTAATTTCTTTTTATTTGTCATTTTTTTGCACTCCTGTTGTCGTAATTTTTTGTCATACAATTAAATATTATATCCTAAAAAAAAATTCTTATCAATTCTATTAGATAATCTGTTTCAGATGCCTTATTGAAAATAAATCTAGCATATTCAGCATTTATTATTAAAATATCTAACTGAATATTATTTTAAAGCAGCATCTCCGCTTGAATTAAGATAGTCAAATATCTCTTTAAATAAATCGTGTGCTACAGGAGCCGCAACCTGGCTAGCATAATATTTTTGTGGATCTGGTTCATCCACCGATACAAGCATTGTAATTTTTGGATCGCTATATGGTGCCATTCCTGCGAAAGATGACATATATTTGCCAGGTGCATATCCCCCTGTTTTAGGATCTGATTTTTGTGCTGTCCCAGTTTTACCAGCAATATCAAGACCAGGCACATCAGCTGCTTCTCCAACGCCTCCTTGACCAGGAGCAACAACATTTCTTAGATATCCTCTTAATGTTGCTGTTGTAGCCTTATCTAATATAGTTTTTTCTCCTAAGTTACCATATTTTTTATCTACAACTGGTTTATTATTACTATCATTATGTTCAATTTGTTCCATAACATGAGGTCTAATCCAAGTTCCACTATTGGCCACTGAATTAAATGCTGCCAAATACTGAACTGCTGAAACAGATATTCCTTGTCCAAAAGCAATATTGGCAAGATCTACATTATTAGTTTGACTTGTGCTTCTTACTATTCCCGTTGTTTCTCCTGGCAAATCTATGCCTGTTTTATGACCCAAATTAAATAAATTTATATATTTAAATAATTTATCTTTACCAAGTAATTTTAGACCTAGATTTACAAACCCAACATTACTAGAGTTTTTAATTATGTCTGGAAAAGTTTGAGATGGAAAACCTATTTTATTCCACTCATTAATACGAACTCCATCAACTATTATATATCCAGGATCATTAAACCTAGTATCATCATTAACAACCTTTTCAGATAGTGCTGCATAGGATGTAATTACCTTAAAAATAGAACCTGGTTCAAAAGTATTTTGGACCGCGTTGTTTTTCCACAAATTCTGGACCGGAGTGCTTGTACCACTTATATTGTTACCTGGATTGTTAGGATCGTAATCAGGCTTACTTACCATTGCTAATATTTCGCCATTTTTAGGATTCATTACTGTAATAGTAACTGATTTCGCCGTATTATCCTTCAATGCTTTTTCTGCCGCAGTTTCTGCATATGCCTGAATCTTTTGGTCAATGGATAATTTCACATTTTTCCCGGCCACCGGAGCAATATATTGTGAATCCTCATATGGAAGTGGATTTTTTTTATTATCTGTTTCGAAAACTTCCCTACCAGGAATCCCCGTAAGCTCAGCATTATAACTTGCCTCTACTCCAGAAACACCATTTCCTTCTGCATTCGTATAACCAAGCGTACTCGCCAAAAAATTACCGTTTATATAATGCCTCTTTGCATCATCTGAAATGATAAGTCCCTGTATTTTCAGTGCTTTTATTGCATCGGCCTCAGTTTTATCTATTTGTCGTACTAGGGTTGCATATTTAACAGGATTTCCATCTGGTGATTTCATATATAATACATTTGTAATTTTCTTTGAATCAATATTTAAAATAGAAGACAGTTTTGTTGTTAAACTGCTCATTGACATACCGCTACTTCTCAAAGAAACCCTTAAAGCATTCATATCTATATCTACTCTGTATGCAGCTATACTAACTGCAAATGGATTTCCGCTACGATCAAGTATACTTCCTCTTTTAGGACTAATTGTTATGTCAGATCTACTCTGATATAACGAGTTTGTTTTATAGAAATTAGCATTAATATACATGACATAAAAAAGCCTGCCCATAATGGCAATAAAAACTATTCCGAATATCATTATTATTATTATTAACCTTTTAGCTCCAACCATCTTATTGGTATGTGGTTTTTTTTTCAAGATAACCAATCCTTCCAAATAAATTTCTAGTTTTTATGAAAACATGTACAATAATACTTAATGATATCATATTTCAAGTTATTTTTAAATGGTTTCATATCCCAAGGAACCATTTAAGTTAGGCTTTAATATATAAAATTTAATGGTTATTGAAAATTTTATGTTAACTCTTAACAATCAATAAAAGATAAGATTTGTAGATTTTTTAAACAGATCTACAAATCTTATCTTTTATCTTTTATCTTTTATCTTTTATCTTTTATCCTTTAACTTTTAACTGTTATATCAATATCTATTTGGATCTGTATATACTGCCATTCCCCTACGGTTACTCTCTTGAACATTTATAAAGGATTTTTTAATCATACATTCTCTTATATCATCTAAACTCTTTTGTTTGTCTATGCATTTTCCATTAATGCAATCTTTACAATTACTACACTTTAGATCTCTACTATTAAAATAATGGCTCGTAATAACGTCTAGAAAAGGCAAATCCGTTTTAAAATTCATACCAACTTTCATATTAATACCATCCTTTTATATTTTATTTATGTAATCATTAAATGTGTCTTAATTAAATAATCAGAAAATATAACTATTGTAACCGTTTACTTGTAATATAAAGAGAAAATCTCTTCTAAGTTTATCTCTTCATTAATATTATAATACTTTTGGAACTATTAGTCAAAAATATTTTTGAATTTTCTAAATATTTGCACAACATAATATATAATTATTTATCAATTGGCAGTGTAAATGTAAATTTACTACCTTCATCTACAGTACTTTCACACCAAATTGTTCCTCCATGTGCTTCTACTATTTCCTTAGCAATATAAAGTCCTAGTCCCATACTTATTAACTCGTTGTCATTTCCTTTGATTTTAACAAATTTCTCAAATATTTTCTTTCTATATTCATCAGGTATTCCAACCCCAGTATCTTTAACATATACATTCATCATGTTATTCTTAACCTTAGCATCAATTATTATCTCATCTCCAGCATTTGTATATTTTAATGCATTGGAAACTAAATTGTTTAATACCCAGGTTATTTTTTCTGAATCAGCATAAACCCTAGGTAAGCTTTCATCAATTTCATCATATAATTTTATGTCATTATTCTCCGACTGTTCATTATAATTATTAATACAATTTTCTGTAATCCCAATTAATGAACAAGGCCTTATATCAAACAAAGCTCTATCAGATTGAATTGTTGATAATTTAAGTAAATTACTAACTAAATCAGATAGTTTTTCCACTTCCTCATTTATAGTGTTAAGAGTACTACTCTGTTTTTCATTTAACAATCCCATCTTTTTTTCAAACATTAATCCCACACCCATCATAATTGACGTAAGTGGGGTTTTAAGTTCATGTGAAACAGTAGCAATAAAATCTGCTCTTATGTTCTCAAGTTTTTTAAATTCCGTCATATTCTTTAAAAGCACAACTATACTCTTTATTTTTTCTTCATTATTTTTTACCACAGTTACCGTAATGTTAAAATAATAGATATCATGATTTCCCTTTATACTTATTATTTTTTCTTCTATAACATTGTTACTTATAACATTAAAAATATAATCATAAAGCTCCACATTTTTAATTACTTCTAAAAATTGTCTATTTATAGTATTTTCCTCAGTTAACTGAAAGAGATTTTCACAAGATTTATTTAAAAGAAGTATTTTATAGTTCTCATCTAATACAATAAGTGGATCGCTTATACTTTTCACTATTGCTACAGATTTATTTTTTTCCGATAAAAGCTTACCAGTAGTACTCTCTTCAAATTCATGAATTCTCTTTGTCATGCTGTTAAACTCACGGGCTAGCATTCCAATTTCATCATCATTCACCACTGGACACTGTTTATATAATTCACCTTCTTTTACAGACTTGATTGTTTCTGTAAGAAGATAAATTGGTTTTAACGACTTATTTGTTCTAATCATAGATACAATCAGTCCAAATATTGCAGCTACACCAGACATAATGAGAATTAAATATAATGAAATCTCAGCATCAACTTTAGCTTGATTTTTCCCACTAAACATAGCTTTCTCATTAATATTCGTCAATTTATTCAAGTTATTTTTAACTCGACTGGCCTTTAATGTTACAATATTATTATAATAAGCTATATTTTCACTACCATTATGATTACTTTGATAATCCTGAAATTGGGAAAATACCTTGACAAAATCAATGTAATCGCTGTTGATTTTTTGTACAATTTCTTTTTCCCCATTTTCTGTAATATTATTTTTTTCTATGTTGAACCATTTATAGAATTTATCATTTTCATTATAAAATAAATCTACAGCAGGTTTTTTTTCAGATTGTGAATATTCCAAAATAGACTTATCCTCGGCGTCTAAAGCCTGCAACATATTATTAGATGCTGATATGCTTGTATAATTATACGTCATAAGACCATCTATAGATTTTGATAATCTATAAATATTAAAAGCAGATATACTACCTACCATGGCTATAATAATAACTAAAACTATATAAATTGAACCAATTTTAAACTTTAACGTTTTAATAAAAGATCCCTCCTAAAATAATATATACCTAAGTAATCTGATAGACTAGCATACTGGTTGTTATTTTTCATTTTAAAGGTGCTTATCACCCTACAATTAACTCACATGTATATTATAATGTTATCTAGATATTAAGTATATTATTATTTTTATGCCTGATTTTTGCTACTGCATAAATTATCCATACCTTTTATGCCTACATTTTGTTATAATGATATGATGTATGTTAAAAAATATTAAAAAAAAGGGACGATGTTCTAAATGAAAAACAATTATAAAACCATAGAAAACGAATATGAATTTCTTGATAGTCTTGTGTTAATCAAAATATTGAAAAAAGATGGCACTCCACTTACAACTAAAATAGATAAACATGATTTAGATAAAGTAAAAAAAATGGGTGTTTGGTTTGCAGAATGGCATAAAGACTTTAATAGCTATTTAGTGCAAAATATTAGTGAGATCAAGGCTAATGGCAAATCTGAATTCATAAAACAAAATTTACAATCAGTTATTATGGATACTAATTCAAAAGCAACAATTAGATATATAAATGGAGATACATTAGATAATAGACGTGAAAATTTAGAAATATTTAATAGAAATACACGTAATGACTTTGAACCAGTAGATGAAAATACTGTTGCTTTAATATTAAAAGATAAATATGGTAAACCTGAAGCTAAAGCTCTTATTTCAAAAGAAGATTTATCTACTGTATTAAATGACACTTATGGCTGGATATATGATAAAGTTAACGGCAATCTTTGTGTGGTTACAAATACCCCTCATGGAAGAGTATACTTAGACAAAATCCTTATGAAACCAGAAGAAAATTTCATAGTACATCATATAAATCTTAATCCTTTAGATAATAGAAGAGTAAACTTAGAAGTAGTAGCAGTAGTCTAAACTCTTCACTAAAAAAGGGCCATATCTCTAATATTGGCTCTTTAAAATTTCATAGGTATTTACCTAGTTTTTCATTATTTTTCATATTGTTAACCAATGATTTTATTTCTTGATCTTTATTTTTATCCATAATCAACATCACGTCTCCAGCGTCCACTATAACTAAATCCTTAATACCAAATCCTATTATAAGTTTATCCTTACCAAATATAGAGCAGTTCTCACTCTGTTCCAAAAATATATTACCATTGATGCTATTTCCCCTATAATTGCCTATAAATCTGGATAATGAAGCAAAACTTCCGATATCATCCCAAATAAAATTGCTTTTTATCACATACGCTCTTCTAGTTTTCTGCATTATACCAAAGTCAACTGATATACCATCTATCATTTGATATTGTTCCCTTGTAACCATTTCTTCCCTTTCAGTTCCTACTTCTTGGTATATAATCATTAAACTTTTATACATTTTAGGAAGATATTTTTCCATTTCCCTAAGGAGAGAATCCGCTCTCTTTATAAAAATGTTATTTGCTTTATAAAATTGGTATATTTATTTTTAATTTGAGATATTAATATATGGATATTAATATCTCAAATTGGAGTTAAGCATGAAAACTGCTGCTATCTACAGTAGAAAATCTATATATTCCTCTAAAGGTGAATCCCTTGAAAATCAAATAAAGTCATGTAAAGATTATCTATCGAGAGATGAATTTTACAATTTTTTAATTTATCAAGATGAAGGCTTTTCAGGTAAAAATATTAACAGGCCTCAATTTAAAACTATGCTTAGAGCGGCCAGAGATAAAAAATTTAATATACTAATATGTTATAGATTAGATAGGGTAAGCAGAAATGTATCTGATTTTTCAAAATTAATTGACGAGCTTAATAAAAACGGCATAAGTTTCATATCCGTAGCTGAGCAATTTGATACCTCAAAACCCATGGGAAGAGCCATGATGTATATAGCCTCAGTATTTTCACAGCTTGAGCGTGAGACTATAGCTGAAAGGGTAATGGACAATATGTTAGAACTTTCAAAAAGTGGTAGATGGCTTGGTGGTAGAACCCCTACTGGTTTTAAAAGCACCGCTGTAACTTCTATTGACGAATACTTAAATGAAAGGACGCTATTCAAGCTATTTCCAATAAAAGAAGAGATTGAAATAGTACAGTTAATATATGAAGAATACACTAAAAAGCAATCCTTGGCTAAGGTAGCAAAATATCTATTACAAAACAATTTTAAAACCAGAATGAATAACGATTTTTCAAGCGTAACTATTGCCGGTATTTTACACAGCCCTGTATACGTTAGGGCCACAGGAAAGGTTTTTGTATTTCTAAACAAAAAAGGTATCGAAACTATTGGAAATCCTGATGGAATTCATGGAATGTTATCCTACAATAAGCGTAAAGGCAAAACTGGTCCTTATAGGGAATGCGATAAATGGATATACGCCATGGCTAATCACGAGGGCGTGGTTTCAGGGTCAACCTGGCTAGAAGTTCAAGAAATACTACACAGGTTACAAAAAAAGTGACAAGTTTCAGGTGATAAGTGACAAGTTAAAACTTTTCTAAAGTTGCCGAAAATAACTTGTCACTTGCCACTTGTCACTGAAAAAACTACTTTGGGACATTCTTATTCGAATACTATTAACAACTCTCCTGAGCTTACCTGTTGGCCTTCTTTTACGTTAATAGCCTTTACAGTTCCACTTACTGATGCAGTTACTCTAGTTTCCATCTTCATAGCCTCTACAACAATTAAAGCATCATTCTTTTTTACCTTATCTCCTTCTTTTACAAGTACTGATAAAATAGTTCCAGGAATAGGAGCCCCTATTTCTTTTTTATTAGAAAGATCTGCTACTTTCGTTTCAATTATATCTTGAATATTTCTGCTATTCTTATCTTTTATTTTAAGTTCTCTTCTAAATCCATCTACCTCAAAGAAAAGCGTTCTATTTCCTTCTCCATCTATTTGCCCAATTTTTACAAGTCTTATTATAAATCTTTTTCCTTTTGAAACCTCAATCTCACAAGTTTCATTTTCTGAAAGTCCATGGAAGTAAATATCACTTCCCATTCTACTTAAATCACCACATATACTGATATATTTTAAATAGCCTTCAAATACTTCAGGATATAAAGCATAACTAAGCTTATCCTTCATAGTAGGCTCATAATTATACTTTTCTTTTAAGTGTTTGCCAATTTTATCAAAATCTTCTGGTTCTAGTAATTCCCCAGGTCTACACGTTATAGGTTCTTCTCCCTTAAGCACTAATTTTTGAAGTTTTTGTGGGAAACCTCCACTAGGTTGACCCATCATACCTTTAAAATATGTAACCACGGAATCAGGGAATGCCATACCAGCAGCATTTTCATATATATTTTCTTTTGTTAATCCATTTTGAACCATAAATATAGCAAAGTCTCCTACCATTTTTGAAGATGGAGTTACCTTTACAATATCCCCTACCATTTCATTAACTTCTTTATACATTTGTTTTACTTCATTAAATTTATGTCCGAGTCCAAAGCTTTCAACTTGAGGTTTTAAATTTGAATATTGTCCTCCAGGAATTTCGTACTCATATATTTCCGCAGAACCTGAGATAAGTTCTGATTCGAATTTATAATATACTGGTCTTACTGCAGCCCAATAATCCGAAACCTGCTGTATTCCGTATGAATCTATACCCGTATCCCTTTTAGTGTTCCTTAATGCTGCCACCACTGAGTTTAATGCTGGTTGGCTAGTAAGTCCTGACATACTGTTAAATGCAGTGTCCACAATATCAACACCTGCCTGTGCAGCCATCATTACTGTAGCAACACCATTTCCTGTAGTATCATGAGTATGAAGATGTATTGGCATTCCAATCTCTTCTTTTAATGTTTTTATAAGCTTAAAGGCCGCATGAGGTTTGAGTAATGCTGACATATCCTTAATTCCTAAAATATGTGCTCCTGTCTTCTCAATCTCCTTAGCTAAATCCACATAATATTTTAGATTATATTTTTCCCTTCTATCATCTAAAATATCTCCAGTGTAACATATACAAGCTTCTGCTACCTTACCGCTTTTTAATACTTCATCTATAGAAACTTCCATTCCTTTTAGCCAATTTAATGAATCAAAGATTCTGAATACATCAATACCACTTTCCGCAGATTCTTTAATAAATTCACGTACTACATTATCAGGGTAGTTTTTATAACCTACTGCATTTGCTCCACGAATAAGCATTTGGAAAAGTACATTAGGAATTTCACGCCTTAGTTGTTTAAGTCTCTCCCAAGGTGATTCGTTTAGAAATCTATAAGCTACGTCAAAGGTTGCTCCTCCCCACATTTCAAGAGAAAATAGATCTTTTCCAAAAACGGAAGTTGGCTTAGCAATCTTAATCATATCCCTTGTTCTAACTCTTGTAGCCATAAGCGATTGATTTGCATCTCTCATAGTCGTATCTGTAAGAAGCAATTTTTCCTGATTATTTATCCACTTAACTAGACCCGCAGTCCCCTGTGAATCCAATATTTGTTTTGTACCACTTAACCCTTCCGGTACAATTATCTTTGGCACTACTGGAACGTCATACTCTCTTTTATTTCCCTTTGTTTCATTTACGATTTTCTCACCAAGAAATCTTAATACTCTGTTTTCTTCGTCTGCCTTAGGTGCAACATCGATAAGATCTGGGTTTTCGTCAATAAAACTAGTATCACATTCGCCCTTTAAAAATAGTGGATGATTTAAAACATTGATTAAAAAACCAATATTGGTTTTAACACCGGATATATTTGTTTCCTCTAAAGCTCTAATTGATTTTCTTATACAATCCTTAAAACTCTTAGCCCAAGATATATTTTTTACTAGAAGACTATCATAGTATGGACTTATAACCGCTCCTGCAAATCCATTACCACCGTCTAGCCTTATTCCATTACCGGAACTTGTTCTATATACCTCTATTTTACCTGTATCCGGAGCAAAATTATTTGTAGGATCTTCTGTTGTGATTCTACATTGTATGGAAAATCCTGTTGGCTTAATTGAATCTTGAGACTCTATTCCAATTTCTTCAGAGTCTAATCTATGACCTTCAGCAATTAATATTTGACTCTGCACTATATCAATACCTGTAATCATTTCTGTAATCGTATGTTCTACCTGTACCCTTGGATTCATTTCTATAAAATAGTGATTTCCTTCGGTATCCACTAAAAATTCTAGAGTTCCTGCACTCCTATAGTTAACAGATCTAGCTATTTTTAAAGCATCATTACATATTTCATCTCTTATTTCTTGCTTTACAGAAAATGCTGGAGTAAATTCTACAACTTTTTGATGCCTTCTCTGAATAGAGCAATCCCTTTCATGAAGATGAACGATATTACCGTATTTATCTCCAAGCACTTGAACTTCTATGTGCTTTGGTTTTTCAAGATATTTTTCCATAAACATAATATCTACGCCAAAAGCCTTTTTAGCTTCATTTTTAGCACTGAGAAAAGCAGACCCAATTTCATCTTCACTTCTTACAATTCTCATTCCTCTTCCACCGCCACCAGCGGCTGCCTTTAACATGATAGGGTATCCACATTCCTTAGCAAGTTTTTTAGCTTCAGTAACAGACTCAATATCCTTTTCAAAACCTGGGATAGTTGCTACTCCTACAGCATGTGCTGCAATTTTAGATTTAATTTTATCTCCAAGTTTATCCATCATTTCAGCAGTAGGTCCAATGAATTCAATACCTGCTTCTGTACATTTCTTTGCAAATTCTGCATTTTCTGATAAAAAACCATAACCTGGATGTATAGCATCTACGCCTTTTTTTATTGCAAGACTAATAATTTCCTCAATATTTAAATAAGCCTCGACTGGACTTTTGTTCTCACCAACCAAATACGCTTCATCTGCTTTTGTTCTAAATAAGGAATATTTATCTTCATTAGAGTAAATTGCCACGGTCCTAATGCCTAATTCTTTACAGGCACGAAAGATTCTTATAGCAATTTCTCCTCTATTAGCAACTAATACTCTTTTAAATTCGCTCATTTTTTTCCCCCTACTCATTTTTCTCATTACCTAATAAAATAACTTGTTTTCCACTAAAATGCAATATTTTTTTGGCATTTCATGCATAAATCAATGATTTTTATAAATTTATCAATTAAAAATGAATTATTTACACAATTGTCAATTCATTTTAGGCACTAGAATGCCAACTTGTGTTTTTTTAACATGTTCTATATAAAGAGACCATCTGCTCTCCATACAAACATGCCACTGTTCCAAAGATAATTTCCTGCAATTAAAAAATCCTTTGCCACTTCTATATTAGGCTTTTCTACAAAACGCTCAACCCTATACGTATCTTCTAAATTAACAAGCTTTTCTCCAATTTGTATATATCCATATCCTGTTTCTGGGACTGTAGGCGTAATACCTATGGTTATAAGTCCTCTCTTCTTATTCACAACCTCCACCGCTTGTTTTAAAGTATCAATGAATGCTTTTTCGTCTTCAACATAATGGTCCGAAGGCAATACCAACATTATAGCATCATTATCTTTCTTTTTAAGCTTGGCAGCCGCAAGTCCTATGCAGGTAGCGGTCCCTTTGTTTACAATACAGGTCCTTATTTCTAATTTCTGTTTTTATTTTAGTAACATCTCTTCAACCTTAAAACCCTCAAACAGCTTAATCTTGTCTATTCTTCTAAACCTTTTAATAGCATATTCCCTTTTCATAGCTTCACTTTTAGTTTCATATTCCTCATAGTATACAACTCGAACAGGAAGTCTACACCTAGTATATTTTGCTCCTTTTCCATTATTATGCACTTTTATTCTGTTTTTTAAATTGTTTGTGTATCCAGTGTATAAAGTTTCATCATTACATCTCAAAATATAAACATAATTCATTTTTAACTTCTCCAAAACTGTATTCTCGTATCCATATTAAGCACAATAAAGAAAATAGAGCCGAATACTTACTTGTTATTATTTTGATGATTTTTTTACTCCTATAAAAACGTCTACTTATATTATATACTATAGTTACACATGTTCAAAAAATAAATTACCAGTGCGGACATATTTTTTATACCTAAATTACAAGGGAAGTGTTAATGTGGCAGATTCAATAGATTTTATAAAGAAAATACCTATATTTTCTCAGCTTTCCAGTGAAGCTCTTGCAAATATAGTAAAACTTCAAAACATAAAGAACTATAAAAAAGGAATCATAATTTTTCATGAGGGAGATGCTGGTGATGCTTTTTTCTTTGTTAAAACAGGCAAAGTTAAAATATTTAAAACCTCTTTTGATGGAAGGGATATTACTTTAAACATACTGGGTGAAGGATCAATTTTTGCTGAAGTTACCTTATTTAATGACATAGATTACCCTGCAACCGTGGAAGTGCTAGAAGACAGTGAAATTGGTGTTATTTTAAATAAAGATATTGAAAAACTTATTTTACAAAATAATGAGCTTGCTCTTGAAATAATAAAAATTTTAAATAAAAGATTGTTCAGATCCCAAACTGCAGTTAAGGATATGGCCTTTTCTGACACATATATTAGGATAACCAAAACACTTATTGATCTATGTAAAAGGCACGGAACCACTACCGAAAACGGAATCGAAATTGATGCTTCTATAACAAGACAGGATATTGCCAATATGGTTGGAACCTCTAGGGAAACAGTAAGCCGGGTCGTAAGTGCACTAAAAAAAGAAGGGCTTATTTTGACTAATTCCAAGAAGATAATTATTATTGATATAAACAAACTACAGGATCGGTGACAAGTTTCAAGTGACAAGCCATTCAAGAAGTGACAAGTTTCTAAAGATTTTCTGCTAACGCAGAAGAATCAATAAAAAAGGAATGTTAGTAGCTTTATTTACAAATCTACTAACATTCCTTTTTATTTAATTGTTTTATTTTGCCCCAAGACAAAATTTTCTTAACTTGTCATTATTATTTTCCCATCATTACAGCTAAATCTTTCTTAGCATCTCCACTAATCAAATTAAGATTAAAGTTATCTTGTAAAACCTTTAAAACTCCTGGTGTAATGAATTTTGGTGCTGTTGGTCCTACATATACATTTTGGATTCCAAGACTGAATAGTCCTAGAAGAATTGCTACTGCTTTTTGCTCGAACCATGACAATACAATGCTTAATGGAAGTTCGTTTACGCTGCATCCAAATGCTTCTGCAAGGGCAAGTGCTATTTTAACAGTTGAACCTGAGTTGTTACATTGTCCAAGATCTATATATCTTGGAATATCTGTTCCTGGTATTGTTCCAAAATCTATATCATTAAATCTGAATTTCCCACAAGAAGTTGTAAGTATTATACATTCTTTAGGAAGAGCTTCTGCAAGTTCTCTATAATAATTTCTTCCCTTTGTTGGAGCATCGCATCCAGCTATAACGAAAAATCTCTTTATTTTTCCTTCTTTAACTGCACTTATTATTTCTGGAGCTATTGAAAGAACTGTGCTATGATGAAAACCTGTAGTTAATGTTTTATCTGATTCAACATTTTTTATTGGTAGTTCCAATGTTCTATTAATAAGTGGGCTGAAGTCATTATTTTTAATTTTTTCAATGCCTTGAAGTCCTGCTATTCCATATGTCCAAAATCTGTCTGAATAAGTTCCTGTGGTTATTGGCATTAAACAGTTCGTTGTTCCAAGTATTGCTCCTGGGAAGCTTTCAAATAATTGTCTCTGATCATACCAAGCTTTACCAACATTACCTTTTAGGTGTGAATATTTTTTAAGTTCTGGATATCCATGAGCTGGAAGCATTTCTGAATGAGTATATATATTTATTCCTTTTCCTTCTGTTTGCTTTAACAATTCTTCAAGTGCATAAAAATTATGTCCTGTAACTAATATACATTTGCCTTCTATTTTATCTTGAGATACAACTGTTGGCACTGGTACTCCAAGTTTTGAAGTATGTGCACCATCTAATAAATCCATGACTTTAACTGCCGCAGTTCCAACCTTTAGCACCATGGAAACATTCTCTTCTAGGCTAAAATTTGAATTTGTAAGGGTTGTGTATAATGCTTCACTAACTATTGCATCAACTTCTGGGTCAGTTTTTCCAAGCTCATTTGCATGAGTTCTATATGCTGCAACTCCCTTAAGTCCAAATATTATTGTATCTTGAAGACTTGCTATATCTGGATTTTTACCACATACTCCAAATTTAGTACATCCACCTTCTGGAGTCTGCTCACATTGATAACAAAACATTGGATCTATTGTTTTTTCTTCTTTTTTAAATATATTCATAATTTATAATCTCCTTTTAGTTAACTATGTTATAAACACATTCTATAGCAATTAAATAAAAGATTCTGTGACGTACATCACACTATTATAAATTTCAAAAATATATCCACTGTTTTTTTGTTTGAGTTTTTTTCTTCATGTACAATTATTTTGTCTACAATCTGCTCAATATCTTGTCTACTAAGGTTTTCAAAGAGCAGTACACTATTAATTTCCTCTATACTCATATTTTTTTTATTTAGCTTAAAGAAAACATTATTATCTACGCTTTCCTTAAGTTTCTCCTTTAGCCCCGATAACAGCACTTCTTCCTTAATAGAATGAGCAGTACATAAACCACTAAAGCTTTGACTATTTTTGCACTTATACCCCTTATACTTTTGCCTATAATACATTGGTGAATTGCACTCTCCGCAAAATAAAACCGAAGAAAATAGATGAATTATTCCTTTATGCCTATAGGTTTTTTTTCTACTTTTAATAGTAGTTTGCACTTTATCGTAAGTTTTTTTATCAATTATTCCTTGATACTTTTCCCCTATTATCCAATGCTCTTTAGGCACTTCAACAACTTTATCTATCTTATAATTCACTTTAGACCATCTGTGTTGTGCCATTACTCCTGAATATTTAGGATTTGTTAATATATATCTTATTGTACTATTTGACCATAATTTATCCTTTGAGTTAGAAGGTGTATTTATTTCTTTAGAATTAAGATAATCCGCAATTTTTTGAAAACCAAAGCCACATAAATAAAGCCTGAATATCTCTTTTACAACTTTTTCTGTACCGTCACATGCTACAACTAGCTCTACATGCTTAAGTCTATCTACATATATTGTTTTAAGTCTATAACCATAAGGCGCTTTACTAGCTATGCAAGAACCTCGTAGCATTCTCTGTTTTAATCCATCCTTAGTTCTTCTAGAGCAATCTTTTATATACATCTCATTTAGTATGTTTTTAAAAGGTATTATATCATTGTAATCTTCAATAGTATCCACATTGTCAAGAACAGAGACAAATCTTACTCTCTTTAGCTCAAAATATTCCTCAAGATAATAACCCGCCATTATATAGTTTCTTGAAAATCTTGAAAGATCTCTAGTTAATACCATATTTACTAGACCTTCTTCTATATCTTCTCTCATCCTTATAAATCCATCCCGCTGAAAGCTTGAGCCTGAAGATCCTTGATCTTCATATATATCAATTAATTTATATATATTTATTTTGTCATGTTTCTTTTTAGAAGTTAACCATAACTTTAAGCTATCTATTTGAGCTGGTATAGACTCTTGCTGTTCTTTTTTATCAGTAGAGACTCTGGCATAGATAGCCACATTCCACTGCTTTTTCATAATTTTTTCACTGCTCTAGATTTTGTTTTACTTGTCTTTTCATTAATGGATACCATGAATTGTTTTTTTAGCTTTATCCTTATTATTCTCTGTAAAATTGTATTTAAATCTTCTTCTCCGCTATAAAAATTAATCTTCATTTCATATTTTTTCATAAAAAAACTCCAAACATATATTATATAATAATATATATGTTTGAAGTTCTCTTTTTTTCTTACTAAATTGTTTTATGCATGTTTACATACTTCTTGAAATTTAAATAATAATGTCATCATCAAATAAATAGCTATACTATTTTACCTCAGATATATTATTAAAATCAGTTAATCTGTATATCTTTCTGCAAAAATTCATAGCTTTTTCTCTCATGAATATGTTTGTTAACGTAAATGCAATTATTGCTATTGCTGCGCCAAACACTGCATCAAGAACTACATGTTGTTTTATAAATAATGTAGATAATATTACCAAAACATTTAATATAGTTATAACAATAGCTAATGGAGTATTTTTATTTTTTGCCACCCACATTCCCTGTATCATCAGTAAACAATTCATTACATGTATGCTAGGGAAGCAATTATAAGGTCTGTCCGTATTATATATAATCCTTATAATATCTGTAAAAATATCATTACCTACAAGGTTTGGTCTTGGAACAGTAGTCTGAAAGAAAAAGAAAGTAATATATGATATTAAAAGACCACAAACCATACTTACTAGCATTCTGACAAAAGTTTCTTTATCTTTTATACAAACATATAAAAATACCAATGGCACCAAAGCAAACCACATTACATACGCCATTACAAATTGTTTTACAAAAGGTATACTGTTATCTAAGCTGGTTATCAATGTCTTATCTGTATTTGCATATTTATCTATAAGTGAATATGTTAAATTTAATACTAATATTGGCAACATAAACGCCATTGCTCTAATATTAGGTAGTATTTTTTTCATGGTCATCCCCCTCATAAGACATATGTTTTTATCTTACTAGATTAAAGATACATATTTAAATATTGCCTTGGCAACACCGTCTTCATCACAAGTATCTGTAACTGAATCACTGATTTCTTTAACATGCTCATATGCATTCCCCATTGCAATTCCCATTCCAGCATACTTTATCATTTCTATGTCGTTTTCACTATCCCCAATTGCCAAAATATTTTCTCGTTTAATATTGTATTTATCAGCAATAATTTTTAATGATCTTCCTTTACTTACGTCACGTCTTACTATTTCTATATTATTATAACCTGTCCTAATTACTAAATACTTATCATCCTGCAAAAGCTCTTGAGCCCTCTTTATTTCTTGTTCTTCTTGTATAATAAGAAGAATTTTTATTGGATTTACAACTTGTTTAAAGCTTGAAATCATGTCCCCTTTTGGTCCAGTTAAAACTTCAACTTTACCTATCTCTTCATTATCTTCTATTTTATAATATTTGTCAGCGGTAAATACAAGGGTTGAATATGGCAAATCCTGCAATTTATCGATTAACCCATTATAATCATCTTTTGGAATAACAAATTCCTCTAAGTTTTTTCCCGTCTTTGCATCCTTTATAACTGCTCCATTTAAAGTTATCTGTTCCCCACCAATATTTAAATCTTTAGTATATGCCTTTATTGAATCATAGTATCTCCCAGAAGAAAGAACTACTTTTATTCCTTTAGAAACACACATTTTTATTGCTCGTTTTGTTTCTTCCGTTATTTCCATAGCTGAGTTTAAAATTGTACCATCAATATCTAATGCGACTAATTCATAATTCATAATTTCATCCTCACATTTTTTATTTTAGACATCTAGAATAAACTAGACCAAATTACTGACTTGTTATTTTTTTTAAGACGCCTTAACTTCATTTTATATCCTGTAACGGTTACAATTATAACATAAACTTTTATTGTGTACTATACTTGAACCTTCATGACAAGGACCCATATTACTCAATAAGGGGTCTCTTTGTTTATTGGTTCTACAAATACATTTTCTGAATTTATCTCAGGCAATTCATCATATATCTTCTGTTTATAATTCTCATTGGTAACAATATATATATTCTCCTTACTTACCATATCTTTTATTCTATTTACAGTGTTTTTCAAAAAACTCCTGTCATTTATTATTTCTAAAAACTGTTTTGGGTTATTCTCCCTAGACAAGGGATATAATCTTGTTCCCTTACCCCCTGCTAGTATTACAGCATACAACAATAACAACACCTCAGAATAATCATTGCTCATATCACTATAGTATGAATAAAATCCTTTCAAAGTGATATTAATTTGAGATAACATTATAATGCTATAAAATCCATAGTTTTCACTTTATCCATTTTTAAGTTATTGGAGTATATTTTCTTATGAATTACTTATTATCCACCATTTTAATTGCCAATCTATTCATGAATATCCTTTGTCCCTTGCTTAATTATGAAACTTTAATTTCTTTTGTAAAAATTATTGCAATTATTATTGCATTTATGAGATAATATATCCAAGGAAATACATCAAAGGAGATGGATTAATATGTTATGGTTATTTGTCTTATTAGTTGTAATTTGTTTAGCAGTGCCAATTTCAAGTGATTCACCATCAAAGGATATGAAATTCTACAGGTATGGTGGCTTTGTTCAGCAATATAAAATGAAAGATATTGATAAATATAAAAATCTATAAATTATATAAAAACTTCCTCGTGTTAAAAACTAAGGAAGTTTTTTTTGTTATAATTAAAGAGACAAGGCGCAAAGTAGTTTTGCATCCACAAATCTACTTTGCGCCTTTCCTCTTCTTAAACGTCTTTGTAATCTACATCTATTACTTCTCCATCTAAATTGTCATAAGCCTTATCTTTAAATCCCTCTTTAGTACTATTACTTGCATCTGCTTTAACATTCGTTTTTGCATTTTTTGTTGCAAAATTAATTTTAAAATAGTTTTTTAATTTCACAAATAAATATACTCCTAACCCAGCAAAAAATAAAAATGGTATTGCATAAATAAGTAAATGTCCTAAAATTACTACCACAGCTAGAATAGCTACAATCTTTAAAATCCCAGAAAAACTTTTCCCCACAAACTCCATTAATATCACTTCTTTCTATATATATGTTATTAGATTTCATTCATCATGTTTTCATTATAACACAGTTAGATAAAAAGGTATTGAATATCACTTAATAAAGTATTAATAATTTGTTAACTTTCAATTATATTGATTTTTTTGAGTATAATTCAACTATCTTCAGTATGACATCAACTGCTTTTTCCATAGCAAAGGTTGGTATGAATTCATATTTCCCATGATAATTATGTCCGCCAGTAAACAAGTTAGGTGTTGGAAGTCCCATGAATGAAAGTCTAGCTCCATCTGTACCGCCTCTAATTGGACTTACATTTGGAATTACGTTAACCTCTTCCATTGCCTTGTAAGCAACGTCTACAATATATTTTACAGGCTCTATTTTTTCCTTCATGTTATAGTAAGAGTCCTTTATATCAACTTTAACAAGTCCATCTCCATATTTTTTATTTAAAAATTCAGCAGTACTTAGTATTAGTTCTTTCCTTTTTTCAAAATTATTTCTATCAAAATCTCTTACAATAAATGCAATATCACTTTGTTCTACTTCTCCACTCATTGAAATAAGGTGATAAAATCCTTCATAACCCTCTGTATATTCTGGTTTCTCATTGCTTGGCAAAATATTTATAAATTCCGTTGCTATGTGCATTGAATTTATCATTTTATTTTTAGCTGTACCAGGATGAACATTTCTTCCTTTAATGTGAATTTTAGCTGTTGCAGCATTGAAGTTTTCATATTCAAGTTCACCAATTTCCCCTCCATCTACAGTGTAGGCAAAATCCGCACCAAATTTTTCAACATCAAAGTGATTTGCGCCTTCTCCAATCTCCTCATCAGGTGTAAAACCGATCTTTATAGTACCATGTGGTATATTAGGGTTTTTAACTAAATATTCTATTGCTGCCATAATTTCCGAAACTCCGGCCTTATCATCCGCACCTAAAAGAGTTGTTCCATCTGTAGTAATTATTGTTTTTCCTACATAATTTAGTATTTCAGGAAAATCCTTAGGTGATAATATTATATTTTCTTCTTTATTAAGTATTATGTCCTTACCATCATAATTTTCTACAATTTTAGGATTCACTCCATTTGCTGTCATATCAGGGCTAGTATCCATATGAGCGATAAATCCTATAGTCTTATAGTCACCATCTATATTTTTAGGTAACACGGCCATTACATAGCCATTGTGGTCTAAAGATACATCTGATAAACCCATGTCTCTTAGTTCTCTTTCTAATTCCTTAGCTAAAACCAATTGTCCCTTAGTGCTTGGTGTTATATGGGAATTTTCATCAGATTTAGTATCATATTTAACATATTTTAAAAGTCTTTCAACTGCACTGTACATAAAATCTCCTCCTGAGTTCAATTTTTAGGTTGTTATAATTTTATCTAATTATAATTCATATTACCTATTAAACTCAAGTAAATTACTAATTATTTCTAATTTCATTTAAATAATGGATTCTACAGCTATATTAGGATGTTCAAGTAAATTAATTTCGTAAATATCAACTTTTTGCTGTGTATTAACATCATAAATTATCCTAACTACTGGTCTGTCAGCAAAAAATTTATTTTGCCTTACAACATACCCCTCTACTCCATTAGTTAATTTAACGCAAGCACCTAATGGATATATAAAAAACACATTTCTAAATTTTTGAACCATACCTTCATCAAATTTTGTGCCAGAGCCTGCTAATATAAGTTCATAAGCATCATTTGGTGAAAATCTTTGTCTATAACTCCTGTTAGCACTTACGGCGGTAAATACATCACATATACTTATAATCTTTGCAAATTCACCTATTTCATCATCATAAGTTCTCGTTGGATATCCCTTTCCATCTATTCTCTCATGATGCTGATAAACCCCTTGTATAATGGACTCTGTGCAAAATGGTACTTTTTCAAGTATTTCTTTTCCATAAACAGAATGCATCTTTATCAATTCAAATTCTTCATCTGTAAGTTTGCTTTTTTTATTTAAAATGTTATTGGGTATTTTGATTTTACCTATATCATGTAAGATAGCTGCTATACACAAATCTCTAAGCTTTGATTTCTCATATTTCATCTCTAGTCCAATAAATGCCACCATAATCGATGTATCCAAACAATGAATATACGTGTAATTATCATAGGTTTTTATTTCATACATATTTGTATTTACCCATTTTTTCTCAAATATATGATTAATCAATTCATCTACGGATTCTAAATCCTGTCTTGCATCAGTATAATTTCCAGTGTAAATACTCCCAAATATTCTAGGAAGCTTGGCAAGTGTTTTTTGTTTTAAATTATCTAAAACAGGATCTGTTTGTATATCATTTAATGCTTCATCCTCAATATAAATATATAGAATTAAATTTTCTCTTAAAAATTTTATGCTTTGTCTAGTAATTTTTATTCCTTGTTTGATTAAAGTTTTTCCTTCACCGCTTAATATATCTTTTGCAACAACATCATTCACTTGTAGTTTTCTTACAAATCTAATTTTCATTATTCCACCCCTATCAATAAATGTTCCAAATTACTTGATACTATATCAATAAATAGTATTATATGAAATTTACTGTTTACTATATGTTCTCGCCTAATTTCAGTAACCCTTTAAATTATTTCAAAATTTTATTTATATTTTATCTTAATTCGCGAAATATTACCAGATAATGGTGATTCATAATTTATTTAGACATGTAAAAAAACTGACATAAAATGGTTAAAACCACTTTTGTGTCAGTCTTTGTTTATAATGAAATATTTCTTTATTTTAACTAAAATTCATAAATACTTCATATCTCTACTATTTTATTATAACTTATACACTAAACTTATCTACCTTATTCATTAAATCTACAGAATCATTACTAACTCTATCTGCATGATTTTTTACTTCTTCTGCCGATGCCAACATTTGTTGTGACGATGCAGATATTTCTTCAGAGGAAGCCGATACTTCTTCTGCTACTGCTGAGACAGCTTGTACCTTGGTTAATACCTCATCCTTTGCAGTTATAACAGTGTTGATGGACCCATTAGCTTCATCCATCAGCGGAATAACAGCATTTATAGCATCCATAATATCATATAAAATTATAACTGTATTATTTGCAGCTTCAGCTTGACCTTCTATCATGTCCCCAACACTTCCAGCTGTAATCTTAACCTCTTTTGTGTCATTTCCTATATTTTTAACCAAACTCATAATTTCTTTTGAGGATTTTTGAGACTCTTCTGCAAGTTTACCGACTTCTTCAGCAACTACTGCAAAACCTTTACCATGTTCACCAGCCCTAGCTGCTTCAATTGCAGCATTAAGTGCCAATAAGTTTGTCTGTTCAGAAATACCATTTATTACATCTGTAATATTTCCTATCTTTGAAACTGCCCCTGAAAGATTATTTATTTTTTCTAGAACCTTATCAAATGCCTCTTTAACATCTACAAGGGTTTGAATAAGCACTTCAACTTGACTATTACCCTCATTAGCTTTTGTTTCAGCATTTTGTACCTCTACAGACGCATTTTTAAGTCTATCATTAGTTTCATCTAGTTCTTTTGTAAACGCAGATACAAGATCAACCACATCGACCAAATTTTGTGCTTGATCGGTTGCACCAATAGCAACTTCCTGTATTGCACTTGAAACTTCATTAACCGCATTAACCATCTCTATTGAAGTTCCAGATAAAGCTACTGCGGATTCATTAATTCCTAATGCATTTTCCTTTACATTTGAAATTGATTTTCTAATATTATTAATAGTATTATTCATTAACAAGCCTAGCTTTCCTAGCTCATCTTCATTTTTAGAATTAATCTCTACTGTGAAATCTCCATCAGCTATTCTATTCATTGATTTTGTAAACTGTGCTATTGGTTTTGCACTTATATTACTAACAATTACTGAAACAACTAATGATAAAACTATGTTTATCACACCATATATTACTATTATTTTTAATAAAACATTCGAAGCTACACCTTCATAATACATAATCACGCCAAGTATAACTATAAGAAAAAGCGATTGAAGCAAGATCCGTACACCCATTTTGGTTTTCAACTTCATAAGTATTCCTCCTTGAAAAATGTTACTGCCAATTTAATGATAATTTAACTTTAAGTATGTTCATTATACTTCACGTATATCCTACAACTAATATTAACATATTTAATGGTTTTTATCATTAGTTATTTTCATATACATAGTGATTTTATCCAATTTTGGGTGCAAAACTTTATCATTAATTACACTAATATCATGCAATAACCCTTTCTATGCCTAAACATTCTAACTTTTCCCATAATTTTTCCATGGTTTTTTCTGGATTCATATAAAATTGACTTCCATTTATTTTAAAGAATACCCATCCATTACTCTCAAGCAATCCTCGTTTTTCATAGGTACCATAAAGTTTTTCCTTTTCAATGCGTGTGCCACAATTACACACTATAGCTATCTTGTTTTTATTCCCTTGAACCACAAAATCCACATTATAATGTCTTAATCCTTCTGGCATAGTTATTTTATATCCCTTTTTCATTATAATTTTATATACATCCTTATGAAATGCACTTTCAAATACCCTTATTTCTTGTTCCTCTTTAATGCTATGGAATTTTGGATCCATAAAATATCTTAGTAACTTAGTTCTTACACAATCTGGATTTAAACTTTCTGTATTAATAGATGAAAATAGCCAAATTTGATTTTTTGCTCTACTTACCGCTACATTAAACCTTCTTATGTCCACATCTCTAGTAAGTGCAGTAAATTTAACATTATCCCCAACTACCATGGATAAAAATATTATATCTCTCTCATCTCCTTGAAATGAATATGCATCCCCACATATAAGTTTTCGTTTTAACATCTCGCTTTCACCAATTTGTTCTCTCACCATATTACCAATAATTTCTGCCTGGGTATCTCCAAGTAATGATATAACCCCCATGGTCATCCCATCATATTTTATATTTTTACAGCATTCAACTACTTTATTTACCAAGGTCTTTGCTTCTTCAACATTTATGTTTTTTATTTTATCTTTTTCACCATTTATAACCTTAACAACTTTTATTGGCATTCCTAGACTATTACTTGTGTTGATATATTTTAGTGGTATTATTTCATTTGAATAGCATAAATTATTACTAAATCCTATGATTTCAGGTACACATCTAAAATGTTCTTTAAGTAAAAGCCTACTGGGAAATGATCTTAGTGCGGTATTATAAAGACTTGTTTCCAAATCAAAGCACTGGTAATGTGGAATGTCTCTCAAATATTTATCTATTAATTTATTAACTATACTTTGGTCAGTGCCGACTATTTGAGGACTTATCTGTTTATCATCCCCAACAATAACTGCTCTTTTAGCCCTAAATAGTGCACAAATTGAAAATATATCACATTGACTGCTTTCATCAAATATTATTACATCAAAAGGATTGCTATTGACCTTTATGTTTTCTACTATTTTATTAAGTGGCATTATCCATACTGGCACAGAATCTTTGCAATCTTCCATTTCTCTTTGTGCAATATCCCTATACTTGTCAGCAAATTTACTTCTTCCTTTACCAATTTTTTTAGTTGCTTGTAGCCATGCATAAAGACTCTTTTTTTGAGAATCAGAAACATTAATTATTTGATTTCTCCATGCACTCTTAGAAACAAATTGTTCTATTAACGCATTTTCTTTAAGCTTTTCTTCCTGCAATAATTTTTCAATCAATTTCGAGCTAATTTCATTTGCCTTCTGAAGTAGGCTCTTGCATCTAGCCAAGTCCCAAGCTTTATTAAATTCTTTATACCTATTTTTATCCTTGCTTTCAATAAGTTTTTTTGCGAACCTAGGTGCCATATTCTGCAATTTTTCAAAATATAAATCAATAGAATCTACATTACTGGCCATAATTTTAAACTTGTCCACTTCCTCATAAGCATCTTTAAGTGACTGTAAATCCATTTGGTCAATAGCATTTTCTATATCCCTAAAATCCTCTAAACCATGGCATAATTTTTTTATATTGAGAATATATGCTCTGTCTTTTATAAATTTATTGTTATTTCTTAGGCTAATAGCTATATTTTTTAGATATGTATAAGTTTTTTCTTCGTACCAATCCATCTTATCTAAAAATGCCACATCTCCTAATATGTTTAAAATCTTACTTTTCACATTTATATTCCAATCAATAACTATAGCTAACTCATTGATGCATTCCTCTAATACCATCATTGAATTAATGCTAAATTGTTCTATCTCAAAAGTTTCGTACTCCTTCATATTTGTATTCCACAACAAAATAAACTGATTCTCTAGTTGTTTTTTTTCAATATATAATTTTATAATTTCTATTTGCGCTCTTTGTACCATTGGTTTGCCATCAACTAAACAATTATCAAATATATATCTATATTTTTTATGTGTGCTTTTGAAAAATTTCCAAGCCTTATTACCTGTCTTAAAATGGTCATAAATACTTTTAAAATCTTTTTCAAATTCATTAAATGGTTTGTCAGAAGGTAGTTTTATACTATGGATAGTAAGTCTTCTTTGCATATCTGATAAATCTCTAATATACATACTACATTTCATATAAAGATGCTTTAAAACAGGTCTTGTTATCTCACTATTGTAATAATCCCTCATTACCTTGCTTACCCAAGATCCATGTATTTTTCCCATCTGTTTTTCTGCTATTGTTAATATATTAATGAGCTCATCATAGTCCATATTTGAATTAGGTGCCACATACCAATCCTTAAGATTGTCCATATTTTTTTCATGATTTTTATTCATATCCAGGAATTCATTTATGGTGTCAGCTATTTCAACATAATCAGGGATTTCACTTAAAACCTTTTTGATTCTGCCCCCCTTCATAATTTCTTCTCTATTAAATCCATTTAGTGAATTAATTAAGCTTAAAAATTCTTTATCCGTTAAAGGGCAGGTGCTATCAAATCTTATATTATCTTCAATCCATGATAAATCTTCTTCATTTTTTCTTACCCACTTTGCCACATCTATAAGTCCAATTAGATTACCATTTAAATTAACCTTCTTACCCTCAATGGCTTCCGTTTCAGCTAATTTTCTGCATAATTGTTTTTGCCGATTCTTACAATTATTTAATTTAATTTGTAACCCATCTATATCTCTTTTTAAAATATCAGGATTCATTGCCATGTTTTCTGTAATAGTTCTTAGGGAATCATCCAAATTTGTTAAGGATTTTGTATCATCACCTAATATACTAATACATAGTGATTTTATTTCATCAGGTATTTTTTCTGATAAAACCTTAAGTGCCCTTCCGGTTTGGCTTGTAATAAGAACTCTCTTACCGTTAGCTAAAAGGTGACATATCAAATTAACTATAGTTTGACTTTTCCCAGTTCCGGGAGGTCCCTCCACAACTAATCCAAAGTTATCTTTTAATCGCCTTGCTACTTCTTTTTGTTCTTCGTTACTTGGCAATGGGAATAATATTTCTTTACTCATACTAGCCCAGTCTTTTTTTGTATTTTCATCTTCAACAATTTCATTACTAACAAGTGCCTGTACTGATGGTGGAATAGGATAACCTTCATCAATAAGCTTTATTGTATTTACAAGTTCATCATGCCAAAGTCTATGATCATTTTTTCTAAGTATAATCACAGGGTAATTATATATAGTTGGATATTGTGTGATTTTTAATTGATTTAATCCATTTATATTATTTTGTATCTCTCCATCTGGATTTACCTTTGAACTCAAATAATGAACTATCTTATTTAATATATCTAAAACTTCATTTATATCTCTAAAATTAACATTACTATTCTCAGCGGTCTCTTTGATTTTTAAAATATAATCAATGTTTTCAATATCGACTCCACTAAGCATGTCCAATTCCATTCTCATTTTACAATTATAAGGTTTTAGTAAAAAAACTGCTTTTTGTGCATCAAAATCCAATTCAAGTTTTGTAGTAATAAGTGGATGTATTATTTTTTTATCTCCATTGTTCCAAGTAAGTATGTAATTTGCCCAAACTATTTCATGATTCACACTATCATTTTTTATTAAATTGTACAATTTAAAAAATTCATCATATAAATCCTTATTTGTTTTATCAATGCAATACCAAGATTCTTCTCCTTGGCATTTAATTTCATATTTTTCAGTTTTATTTTCTAAATCACTACTTAAATATATTTTTGTATATTCCTTCATATCTCTTATTGTCTCTTCGTCCATATTTTTTATACTGAGCAAATACGATAATAAATTTTTAACTTCAGATTTACAATTCATATTTATCACCTCTATATATTAGTAAAAATTACCATTTAAAATATTATACCATATATTTACAGTGTGAGTACTAAAAATTATATTTAAATAAAAAAAAAGATCATAATTATGATCTTTTACATGAATCTCTTTCAATTATTTTATGCTCAAGCACGTAATGTTTCTGCTCTATTTCTTGTTTATTAATTAATTTTATAAGCATTCTCATTCCAACAGAACCCATATCATAGGTAGGTTGTTCAACTGTTGTAAGTTTTGGATAATAAATTGATGATGAATATATGTTGTCAAATCCCATTACATCAACATCTTTAGGTACTTCAATGCCTTTTTCTCTTAGCGTATTGATGGCACCCATAGCTATTTCATCACTACAACAAAATGCTGCATCTATCTTTGTTTTATTTATTATTACTTCCATTCCATCTCGTCCATCAGCTGCTTTAAGTCCACCAAATTGAACTAAATTTTCATCATATTCAATTCCATTATCACTTAAGGCTTTTTTATAACCTAAAAATCTAATTCCACTAGCGTTAACTAAATCCGGACTAACACCAATATATGCAATTTTTTTATTTCCATTTTTGATTAAGTAGTTAGTAGCGTCATATGCTGCTTTTTCATTATCTATAGTTACACTTGGATATTCATCATTTTTTGCATTTGTTTCAACAAGTACAGTTGGCATTTTTAAATTGTTAAGCATATATATAACTTCATCTTCTAATGAGTTACTCATATATATTACTCCATCTACCATTTTTTCCCTAAGCACTTTAAGGTATTCTATTTCCTTTTGTGAATCTAAATCCGTATTACACAATATCACATTATAATTGTATATATTGGAAACGTCTTCTGCACCTCTAACAATTTCAGGATAGAATTGACTTGAAATATCAGGTATAACTATACCTATAGTTCTTGTTCTCTGTGTTTTTAGACTTCTTGCAATAATATTTGGTCTATAATCAAGTAGTTTTATAGCTTCAAGTACCCTCTTTTTTGTCTCTTCGTTTACTACATTTACTTCATTAAGAACTCTTGACACAGTTGCAATTGATACTCCAGATTCTCTAGCTACGTCTTTTATTGAAGCTGTCATTTCTTTATCAACCCCTAAATTTATATTTAAATTACAAGTATATTCTATTATAAACGTATTCAATGCCATTATACGACCAAATATTCATATATATATAATATTACTTGAATTATGGTGATTTTACAAGTTCTATAATTAATTTTGGTGCGGCACAAGCTATGTTTATCTTTGCCTCAGCTTACATAAACATAGCTTGTGTCATACTTTAAAAAATAACCATTTAATATATCTTATATTTTTTTTAATATGTGCTCTATAAAATATTAATTTCTTTTTTGAACAGCTAAGCTTAAGCTTTCTCCATTAATGTTGCAATCTGTGTATTCTACCTCAGCATCATAAACAACTTCAACCGCTAGTGTTTCTTTTTTTATGCTGTCTTCGAATTTTTTAATTATAGCTTCTAACATATTATTATTAGCTACATATATTGATATCTTATCTTCAACTTCAAAACCGCTATCTTTTCTAGTGTTTTGAACTTTGCTTAAAATTTCTCTCAAATATCCTTCTTCTCTAAGCTCATCTGTTATTGTTGTTTCAAGAATTATGCCATGCTCTCCTTCTCCAGCAAAAGCAAAACCATCAAGCCCATGCATGGTGACAAGGAGATTATCACTATTAAGTTCAATTTTCACTCCTTGAACTTCTATATTAACATTCTCTCCAGCGCTTATAGCTTGAGCAAGCTGCATTTGATTTTTTTCATCAATAGCTTTCTTTATTCCAGGAATTAACTTACCATACATTCTACCAATCACTGGTAAATTAGGTTTTATATCAAAGTTAACATATTTTGAAAAATCTGCTCCAAAATAAATTTTCTTAATATTAAGCTCATCCTTAATGATTTCTCCGTAATATTCTGGTAATGCCTTTGTACTTAAAAGCATTTCCTGAAGTGGCTGTCTATTCTTTATATTTGCTGTATTTCTGGCACTTCTTCCTAGTTTTGCAATTTTATAAGCTAAATCCATTTGGCTTTCTAGTGTTTCATCAATAATTTCACTATTACATTCAGGCCACTTGCATAGGTGAACGCTTTCTGGAGCCGTTTCATCTAATGAAAACACAAGACTCTGATAAATTTTTTCTGTCATAAATGGTATGAATGGAGCCGCAATTTTAGTTAACGTTGTTAGCACACTATATAAAGTAGTATATGCTCCTATCTTATCCTCTGTAAGTCGCGTAGTCCAATATCTAGATCTATTTCTCCTTACATACCAATTTGAAAGTACATCTACGAAGCTTTCAATAGCAAGTGCACCTTGCGTTATCTTATAATTTTCAAAGTCATCTTCAACTTCTTTTATAAGTGAATTAAGTTTTGATAAAATCCATTTATCCATTATATTGTCACTGATAAAATCTTTATAATCTAAAGGATTAAATTTATCTATTTCTGCATAAAGTACATAAAAAGAATATACATTCCAAAGTGTTCCTAAAAATCTTCTTTGAGTTTCAGCTACATCTTCCTCGGAAAATCTTGTTGGTAACCAAGGAGCACTTGAAGTATAAAAATGCCATCTTGCTGCATCTCCACCTTCATTTTCTAACACTGTAAATGGATCTACAACATTACCTTTGTGTTTTGACATTTTAAGCCCATTTTTATCTAATACATGGCCTAAAACTATACAATTTTCAAAAGGATTTGTATCAAATAATGCGGTAGATATAGCAAGTAACGTATAGAACCATCCTCTTGTCTGATCTACTGCTTCTGATATAAATTGTGCTGGAAAATTGTTATCAAACACTTCTTTATTTTCAAATGGATAATGATGTTGTGCAAAAGGCATTGACCCTGAATCAAACCAACAATCTATAACTTCTGGGGTTCTTTCCATTTCCTTGCCACAATCAGGACAAATAAGCTTAATCTTATCAATATATGGTTTGTGAAGTTCGATGCCTTCTGGTACATCTATTCCCTTTTTCTTAAGTTCTTCAATGCTTCCAATACATTCTCTATGTCCACATTCGCATTCCCATATAGGTAGTGGTGTACCCCAATATCTATCACGGCTTATACCCCAATCAATAACACCTTCAAGAAAATTTCCAAATCTTCCTGTTCTAATGTTATCTGGATACCAGTTTATCTTATTATTATTAGCCACTAATTTATCACGAAGTGAGGTCATTCTAACAAACCAACTATCTCTAGGATAATATAAAAGTGGTGTGTCGCATCTCCAACAATGTGGATATGAGTGAGTGAATTTTAATGACTTATATAAGCTTCCATCTTTAGTCATAAAATCTAATATTTTTGAATCTGCTTTTTTTACAAAGATACCTTTCCATGGTAGAACTGAGTCTACAAACTTGCCTTCTAAATCCACTAAATTTATTAATGGCAGACCGTATTTTTTACCTAGTGCATTATCATCCTCACCATAAGCTGGTGCAATATGAACTATTCCTGTACCATCTGTTAGCCTTACAAAATCACCGTGGACAACATAAAATGCCTTTTCCTTAGGTGTTTCAAATTTAAATAACTGTTCATATTCAGTTCCAAGAAGTTCTTCCCCTTTAAACTCTTTTACTATTTCCACTTCCCCCTCAAGTACACTTAGAAGGTTTTTAGCTAGTATCAAATGTTCTTCATTATTTATAACTTCAACATAATCATATTTTTTATTTACAGCAAGCGCCACATTACTTGGCAATGTCCAAGGTGTAGTTGTCCATGCAAGTAAATATTTATTCGCCTCACCTTTGATTCTAAATTTAACAAAAGCTGATGCTTCTTTAACATCCTTATATCCTTGGGCTACTTCATGAGATGACAATGAGGTTCCACACCTTGGGCAATAAGGCATAACCTTATGTCCCTTATACAGAAGGCCCTTATCCCACATAGTTTTTAAAGCCCACCACTCTGATTCTATATAATCATTATGATAAGTTACGTAGGGGTTATCCATATCAACCCAATATCCCAGTTTCTCAGACATTTCTCTCCATAAAGTTACATATGAAAATACGCTTTCCTTACATTCCTCAACAAATTTTTCCACACCATAAACTTCAATTTGTGGTTTTCCTGAAATTCCAAGTTTTTTCTCTATTTCAAGTTCCACAGGAAGACCATGTGTGTCCCAACCTGCCTTTCTTAAAACCTTATACCCTTTCATAACCTTATATCTAGGTATTATATCTTTCATTACTCTTGTAATTACATGCCCAACATGTGGTTTACCATTAGCAGTAGGTGGACCGTCATAAAAAGTAAAATATTTACCATCCTGATTGGATTCAAAGCTCTTTTTTATTATTCCTTTTTTATCCCAAAGCTTTGAGACATCTTTCTCCATATCTACGAAAGACTTTGAAGAATCTACTTTGTTATACATAGAATAAATCTCCTCTCGAATAAGTTTCATAATGTAATGCATCTGAAATGCACCAGAATACTTACATGTTATTTTTTTGAAGATGGGTAAATCAACAAAAATAAAAACCTCGTCCCAATAGGACGAAGTAACTCGCTATACCACCTAAATGTAATTTTTAAAATACACCCTATTCTTTAACGCAGAATTACGAACAAGCTTACTTAACAGATTCAGCCATCAGCTCCTAGGTGATTTTCACTACTCTAATGTGTTATGGGCTTTCACTATTCCCATTCGCTTTTAACTTACAGAGTACTTACTTTTCCTAATCAAAGCTATTAATTTTACAATTAGGTTCTTTAATCTTCACTTTACAACATTATATTATAATATTTTTTTTTTGTCAAACAATAGCAATACTATAATGGCTTATATATTTTTTTTTATTGTTTTAATTAACTATTCTAAATAAAGTCTCACTTGTAAAGTGGCATTAATGCAAATATAACATAGAGTACAACACTAATTCCAATTGGTGAATATGCCAGCAATAGAGATATAATACTGTTTTTTTTCACTTTTTCATCTTTATTGTATTCAATTTCTTTATATAAAATGGAATTTTCCTGATCTTTAAAACCCAACTTATCTTCATAAGAATCTTTCTGATTTATCTTTTTAAGATGTTTTATTATATATACAATACCAATTGTGGCACCCGCTGCCAAGAAAAAATTCACGCTTAAAGTTGAAATTTTCATTACTAGTGTTGTAGAAGTTATATCTTGATTTTTTATATTAATATTAGCTTTTGCTATGCTCCAAGCTAGAACTGCGTTAATACCATTAAATGTAAAATGACAAATTATAGATGCAAATATAGAATCAGTAACACGTACTAAATATGCAAGTATTATTCCGAGTACAAAAGTATATAAAAACTGGGATGGGTTAAGATGTAGCACTCCAAACATAAATCCTGTTATTATGGCTGCTTTGCCAGTACCAATTTTTTTATATCCAGATAAAATAATACCTCTTACTGTAAACTCCTCACATATAGCAGGAGTTAATGCTATAACTAATACAAACGCCCATAATGGCAATGAATCCATCTTCTGCAATAAATCATTTACATTGTTATGAAAAAACAAATTTGTAACCAGCCCAAGAAAAGTTGCTATAGGATATACGAGCAGTGCTACCCCTCCAACATATAACCAATTTTTTGCTTTAAGTGGTTTTAGTCTTAATGCCTCAGTAGGAGATTTTTTTGTCACCAATAAATAAATTATCATTGGCACTATTAAAAAAGCAAACTGTGTTAAGAGAATTGCTGCCCAAATTTGCTTATGCAGAAGCGGTATAAACGGCTGTAATATATAGCTTCCAAAAAGTTGAAGTAAAATCAATAACAAAAAGTAAAAATTTATACCAAATATTTTTTTCATAAAATTCTCCTATTATTTATACTAATTATGAAAATCTAATACTACTACTTTTCCGCCAGATAAACTAACCTTAACATCAATTATTCTTTGATTACTTGAACCTCTAAATTTAAGGCTAACATTTTTTTTATGAATTTCAAACTTCCCATCCACAAGTACATCAATGTTTTTTAGAAGATCATAGAATCCTTGTCTATTATTAAAATTCTCAACTATATATTCATAAGTATATCCAGTATAACACCAAATATTAAGTCCTAATTTTTTTATTTCTTTTGCCATGTATGCAAATTTTTCTGCCTGTTCTAGTGGATCCCCTCCTGAAAAGGTTACACCTTTTAAAATAGGATTGTTTTTTATTTCATCTATGAGTATATCCATATCTTTAAGTTCTCCATCACAAAATGAATGAGTTGAAGGGTTAAAACACCCAACACACTCATGTAAACAGCCTTGTGAAAAAAGAACTCTTCTCATACCTGGTCCATTTGAAAGGCTTTCATAAGCAATACCTGAAAGCCTTATCAATCCTTTTTCATCCAATTTGAATTCATCCTTACACATTATAAATTTTTTGCCCATTTCCTTGAGATACTCTGTCTCTTCGCTCTCCACTCTTACCTACTCCAAATCTCTCATCAAGACTTAAATATCCTGTAACTCTTGATATACCTTGAATCTCTGTACTATTGCACTTTGGACATTCATGTTCTCCATTGTATAGATATGTTCCACATTTTTTACAATACCTTATGTGAAAATTAATACCCATATAGCTTAAATCAGTATTTTTATATGCATAGTTTATAATATCCATTACAGTATCTCCATCAGGATAATTATCAAGTTCTATATAACTTATATGACCTCCATTACACATTTCATGATAAGGAGCTTCAATATCTATCTTATCTTTTATTGATATTAAGCATCCTACAGGTATATGAAAACTATTTGTGTAATATTCTTTATCAGTAACCCCTGGTATTTCTCCAAAAATAGCTTTATCCTTTATAATAAACTTTCCACTAAGCCCTTCTGCTGGTGTAGCATAACAACTCCAGTTAAGTCTTGTCTCAAGTGTTGTGTTGTCTGTATACGATCTTATATATCTTATAATTTTCTCTCCAAGTTCTCTTGATTTTTCATCTTCTCCATGATGCTTACCAGTTAAAGCTATCAAAGTTTCTGCAAGTCCTATAAATCCAATTCCCCAAGTACCTTGTTTTAGTATTGGTTCAATAGAATCCTCTGGAGTTAGGTTTTCAGACCCCTTCATAAGCCCTTGGCCTGCTACAAAAGGTAAATCTTTAACTCTAAGCTTTTTAAGTTTCTCATACCTATCTAAAAGACTATCCTTTGCAAGACTAAGTCTTGAATCCAATATAGTAAAGAATTTATCTATATCCCCTTTTGCCATAAGTCCTATTCTAGGAAGGTTTATTGTAGTTGGTGCAATATTTCCTCTCCCCTTTGTTCCTGCCTCACCATTTATATTTGAACATACATAAGTTCTGCAACCCATAGTAGCTGGGATAACTCCTGCATCATAATATTTTTTATTAAAGGAAGAATCTATGTTCATAAATGTAGGATTCATTCTCTTTGAAGCAACATGACAAGCTAATTTGTATAAATAGTAATATGGATCAGTTTTTTCTCTATTTACGCCTTCCTTAACCCTAAATATTATGTTAGGGAAAATAGGTTGTTCTCCTCTTCCGAGACCCTTTTCATACTCCAAAAGGAATATTTTACAAACCAGTGCAGAATCCTCACTGTCTGGTATTCCTAAATTTATAGATGAAAAAGGCACCTGTGAACCTGCTCTACTATGCATAGTATTAAGATTATAAACTATTCCTTGCATTGCCTGCTCTATGGCTTTTATTACTTTTTTTTCAACTATTGTATCTATCTTTGATTCATCAATACCTATTTCTAAAAGTTCAGTCTTTATCTGCTCACGTGTCTGTTCTACAAACCCACCAAGGTCATTATCAAAATCAGGATGTGATTGGCCACCAAACATATCATTTTGTGTGGATTGTAGTAGAATACAAGAAAGCTCTGCTGCTGATTCTATTCTTTTTGGTGCTCTTATGTATCCGTAACCTGTATTAAATCCTCTTTCAAGTACCTCTTTTGTAGGTATATGCAAACAATTTATAGTCAAATTATAACTATCTAAATCATGGTAATAAACATCGCCATTCTCATGAGCCTTTGAAAGCCTCTTACTCATCTTAGCAAGGTTATGCCACTTATTTGACTCACTTGCTATTCTTAAAAGCTTTGAGCTGAAATTATTACCAACATTGGCATTATCTCTATCCGTTTCCACACCAATTTGTCCAATTGCCTTCATTAAATCAGATTTGATATCCCTAATCTTAGTTCTTTCTTTTCTATAGCTAGAATATGCAAATCCTATTTCTTTAAAGTCATTTTTAATTAAAGTATCCTCAACTATGTTTTGTATTTCTTCAACTGATATGTATTGTAAATCCATATCTTCAAGCCTAATTATGATTTTTTGAGTAAGCTCTAAGACTTCACTAGTCTTTATACTGATACCGATTTCTTCTGCCGCACCTTTTATTGCATTACTAATTTTAACAGAATTGAACTCTGATTCTCTTCCGTCTCTTTTTACTACATGTAGCATTTAACATTCCCCCGTACACTATATATTGTATTTCACATTATACATTAGCAAAAATTTTATGGCAAACCAAAAATTTTCTTTAACCATATAACAAACCCCTTTATTGTGAAATACCACTTAATTATCTCCCTAATAATACGTTTTTTATGGGTAGTAAGGTGTTGATATTTAGATATAGATAACCATTGTGCTTATATCTCTCTTTTCATGAGATAAAAAATAAATAAGTGACAAGTTATTGAAGATTTTCTGCTAGCTCAGAAAAATCAAAAACAAAGAATGTTAGTAGATTTGTAAACAAATCTACTAACATTCCCAAATAATTATTAATTACTTTATTTTACCCCAAGGCAAAATTCCCTTAACTTGCCGATGCGGACCATTACACCATTTCTTTGATTTTTTTCTCTAAGGTGTCTCTAGCCATCTGTGGATTTGCTTTTCCCTTGCTCTGCTTCATAACTTGACCTACAAGGTATCCAACAGCTTGGGTTTTACCAGACTTATAATCCGCTACAGATTGTGGATTTGCTTGTAGAACTGCTACTACTATCTCATCTATAGCACCAGTGTCACTGATTTGTCCAAGTCCTTTTTC
This sequence comes from Clostridium akagii DSM 12554, assembly GCF_000686725.1. Lineage (GTDB taxonomy): Bacteria > Bacillota > Clostridia > Clostridiales > Clostridiaceae > Clostridium_I > Clostridium_I akagii. The sequence continues at coordinate 70,388 of NZ_JMLK01000013.1, forward strand.
CTTAACTATAGCTTCTGGGTGATTTCCAGTGTTAAACATTTCTTCAAAAACACTTTTTGCAGCAGTTACACTGATTTTTTTATCTGCCACCATCTTCAAAAGAGATGCCATATCTTCTTTTTTTATAGGTATTTCTTCATATTCAATCTCTTTTTCTTTAACAAGTTTAAGCATATCCGTAAGTATCCAGTTACATGCACTTTTTTTATCTACTCCTAATTTCACCAAATCTTCAAAGTAATCGCTAAGAAACTTATCAGAAACAAGAATGTCTACTTCTTTCTCAGTAAGCTCATAGCTAGACATAAATCGTTCTGTTCTCTGCTTTGGTAACTCAGGCATTTCCTTTTTAACATCTTCAATAATACTATCTTTAATAACTATCGGTATTATATCTGGATCAGGGAAATATCTATAGTCATTGGCGTCCTCTTTACTTCTCATAGTTACAGTTTTGCCCTTCCCTGCATCCCATCTTCTTGTTTCTTGAACTATTCTAAACTCTTCACCATAATCATAAAGTTGTTTTTGTCTTTTTTCTTCCTTTTCAAGGGCTTTTTGAAGTTCTCTAAATGAATTTATGTTTTTTATTTCTACTTTTGTATTATATTCTTCCTGCCCAGCTTTTCTAATAGATATATTAGCATCACATCTCAAAGAACCTTGCTCCATTCTACAATCTGATATGCCACTGTATTCTAAAATAGCCTTTAAATTTCTAAGAAAAGTTACTGCTTCCTTGGGTGATCTCATATCTGGTTCTGAAACAATTTCAATTAGAGGCACGCCAACCCTATTATAATCTATAAGAGAATAAGGCTCATATTCCATATGGACAAGTTTCCCTGCATCCTCTTCTATGTGTATTCTGTTTAATCTTACTTCTCTTTGTCCATCAGGTGTTTCAATATAAACCAAGCCATTCCCACATATTGGCGTATCAAATTGTGATATTTGATATGCTTTAGGTAAATCTGGATAGAAATAATTTTTTCTATCCATCTTATTCAATTTATTTATTTTACAATTTAGTGCTGTTCCCGCCTTTACCGCTAGATGAACAACTTCTTCATTTAAAACTGGAAGGGTACCTGGTAGTCCCATACAAATTGGACATGTATTCTCATTGGGTTTTGCACCAAAGTGTGTAGAACAACTACAAAATATCTTTGTCTTTGTATTAAGTTCTGCATGTATTTCTAAACCTATTACAGTTTCATAACTCATATTATCGCAGCAAATAGCTGCTTTCCCCCTTTCTATTTTAATTTATTTTAGTGCCCCTTCAAGAGCCAAAGCCGCTTTTAGTATAGTACTCTCACCAAAGTGTGGTCCAATTATTTGTAGTCCAATAGGTAATCCACTTTTACTAGTTCCACATGGCACAGATATAGCTGGTACTCCTGCAAGGTTTATATTTACTGTGTAAACATCTGCAAGATACATTTCAAGAGGATTATTCTTCTTTTCATTACATTTAAATGGAAGCACAGGAGATACTGGACTTATTATAATATCATATTTACTGAAAACCTCTTTGAATTCTTCTTTGATTTTTTTCTTCAGTTTTAGCGCTCTATTATAATAAGCATCATAATATCCTGAAGATAGAACATATGTACCAAGCATTATTCTTCTCTTAACTTCCTCACCAAGAGCTTCTGTCCTACTCTTTTCCATAAGATCATATACGTCTTCAAATTCTTTTGGTCTATAACCATATCTTATTCCATCAAATCTAGCTAAGTTTGAACTAGCTTCTGCTGAGGATATAACATAATAAGCTGAAAGTCCTGCCTCAGTAATTGGAATAGAAATTTCTTCAACCATTGCTCCTAAGCCTTTTAGCTTTTCAATACTATTTAATATGGATGCTTTTATCTCTGGATCTAACCCATCACCAAAAAATTCCTTTGGTACTCCAATCTTCATTTTTTCTACTCCACCATCGATCCCAGTAAGGTAATCGGTGCTACCAATATTCTTTGAGCTCGTGTTATCCAGTGGATCTGTTCCTGCTATAACTTCAAGTGCAAGTGCACAATCTCTTACATTGTTTGAAAAAGGTCCGATCTGGTCTAGTGATGATCCAAATGCTATTAGTCCAAATCTTGAAACTAACCCATAGGTTGGTTTTAGCCCTACAACCCCGCAAAAGGCTGCTGGCTGTCTTATTGAACCACCAGTATCTGATCCTAGTGAAAAAGGTGCCAGTCTTGCTCCTACTGCCGCTGCGGAGCCACCTGATGATCCTCCAGGTACCCTCTCTAAATCATGGGGATTTTTAGTCACTTTAAAGGCTGAATTTTCCGTAGAGGAACCCATGGCAAATTCATCCATATTAGTCTTTCCTATTATTACTGCATCTGCATCTTTTAATTTTTTAACAACAGTAGCATCATAAGGTGGAATAAAATCCTCTAACATCTTTGATGCGCAGGTTGTTATTATTCCATCTGTACAAATATTATCTTTTATAGCAATTGGTACTCCCGCAAGCATACCAACTTTTTCACCCTTTGCTATCTTCTCATCCACTATTCTAGCATCTTTTAATGCTCTTTCTTCACATATGGTCAAATAGGAATTTATATTCCCATCTTCTTTTTTTATTTTTTTAATAAAAAATTCAACTATTTCCTCTGACGTAAAAACTTTATCTCTTATCCCATCTCTTAAAGCTTCCACTGACAATTTATCTATATCCAAAGCTATCTCCCCCTATTCAATTATCTTAGGAACCTGAATTGCAGTACCTCTGAGACTCTTAACATTTTGCATAAGTTTTTTCTTATCTTCAAAAACTTTTGGACTATCTTTTCTAAACTCTGTATTAACTTGATCAAAAGCATTTATATCTACATCACTTAAATCCATATTATCTATAGTTTTAAAATGAGTGAGTATGGTTTCAAACTCGCTGGCCATCTTTAAAGCTTCCTCTTCTGTAAACTTTAGTTTTGATAGTTTTGCTATATATTTTACCTCTTCAATGCTTACTTTCTCCATAAAAAACCTCTCCTTTTTCTAAGCTGCACCCTTTATATTATAACCACTATGGAGTCATTCTCTTCATATCTCTTGGAAGTAGCGCTGCTTCTCTAATATTTTCAAGCCCTAATATTTTCATTGTAAGTCTTTCAAGCCCTATAGCAAACCCACCATGAGGAGGCATACCATATCTAAAGTTTTCAGTATAAAACTCAAACTCTTCAGTCTTAAATCCCATTCTAGCTATATTTGCAATTAGTTTTTCATAGTCATGTATTCTTTGTCCTCCAGTTGTAATTTCAAGCCCTTTATATATTAGATCAAAACTCTTAGTAGTTCCAGCTACTTTATCATCAGGCATTGTGTACATAGGTCTTTTAGAAGCTGGATATTTTGTTAAAAACACAAAATCGCTGTTATATTTTTCTTTTATATATTGGCATAATAATTTTTCCCCTTCTCCATCAATATCGGCCTTTGATGATCTCTTACCATAAACTTCAAGAAGTATACCCTGTGCCTCGGCCAGAGGAATTCTAGGAATCTCCACTTTCTCTGGAAGAACAATATCATAAAGTTTTAATTCTCTTTCACATTCTATTTTAAGGTATTTAAAAAGATAGTTTATATATCCCTCTTCCAAATCCATAATTTCAAATTCGTCTTCTATAAATGCCATTTCAAGGTCTAAACTTACATATTCATTTAAATGTCTATAGGTATTATGAAGTTCTGCTCTATATGCATGACCAACTTCAAAAATTCTTTCAAAACCAGAACCTACCATCATTTGTTTGTAAAATTGTGGACTTTGAGCAAGAAAAGCTCTATGTTCAAAATAATCCACAGTAAACATTTCACTTCCACCTTCTGTTCCAGCTGCAATTATCTTTGGCGTATAAACTTCAGTGAACTTTCTTGCCCTTAAATAATCCTTAAATGCATAGGCTATTTTTTCCTGAACACTAAACACAGCTGCTATTTTAGGTGCTCTAAGACTTATGGTTCTGTGATCAAGCTGAGTTTCAAGACCAGCTTTGATTTTACCTGCATTTATTGCAAAAGGCAATTTATCATAATAAGTTTTGCCTAATATATTTAATTCCTCCACCTGCACTTCTATTCCTTCAGGTGCTTTTTCATTTTTTACTTTTTTGCCCTTTATTTCTATACACATCTCTAGCCTTAATTTAACATTCAAACTCTCGTCAATAACAATTTGAATTATTCCTGTTTTATCTCTTAGCTTTACAAAACTTATTTTTCCCAGGTCATATATTTTATGTACCCAACCCTTTAATTCCACTTCCGTTCCATCCTCTATACCTACTACATCAGCTACATATATATCTTTCATCAATTTAACCCCCTGCATTTATTTTTTTTCAGATTCCTTAGTAAAAAACAAAACCCGTGCCCATATCTTTCGATATAGGAACGGGTTAAACCTTCGCGGTACCATCCTAATTAACATTATAAAATGTTCACTCATACAGGTACAAATAAAAAAACATAACATATTAATACCCTGCCCTTTTAACGGTAGACACCCGTTTAAGCCTAATAACAAAAATGCTTTCGGTTAACTGTTCAAGGATGTTCTTCAACATAGTCTTCATATCGGGCTTACACCAAAACTCCCGACTCTCTAGGACTCCAACTATATATACTCTTCCTATCATCACCATTTTTTATTTCAAGTTAATTATATAACCTAATTATTATTAATTCAATACTTAGCAGTAATATATATAATAATTTATCATTTTATCAATAAACCATATATGAAATTACTATATTCCCATTTGATATATGATTTATCCCTATAGCTTTAACAAATTAACATTTAAGTATTCGTCGTATACTTCGGGATAACTCCTCTAGTACCTTCACAGCTTGCTCTTCATTTTCAGATTCAGTATAAACCTTACATAGTGGTTCATCTAAATCTGGTAGCACCAATGCCCAGCATTCCAGATAATTTAATCTTACACCCTCAATGAAGTCTATATAGCCGAAATTATATTCTTCCATGATATTTCTCATAACTTTTGCTTTTTTCTCCCAAGGACAAGCTATTTCTAAAGTTTTCATATGATACTTTGGCACCTTTTCCATAAAAGCAGATAGTGTTATATCTAAACTAGTTATTAAATTCAATATAAAAGCACTCATGCTAATAGCATCTGTAATTGATAGATAGGCATTAATTATATATTTTTTATTTTTACCCTGCTCATTTTTTATATATTCATCCATTACATTTCTTTCCTCTATCTTAGTTCTTATGAACTTAGCATTATATATCTGTGCAAGTTTTTCCACAGAATAAGAACCATTAGCAGGTGAAACAATGGTGTTGAATTTGAATAAATTTAACAGAACTAGTGCTTTAAGTTCTTCATGTTTATCTTCATTTATTATATTGCCTTTCTCATCTACAAAAATATAAGAATCAGCTTCATGGGAAATCCATATTCCAAGGGTTGAATTTGTATCTTTTACATCTTTGCTTAGCCCCCTAATATCACTACTATGTGAATGAATAACTACATTTACTTTTAATTCATTTAGCATATAAATCATTATTGATTTAACTATACTACTATTAGTTGCAATGATAATTTTGTGATTTTTTTTCTTTATATTAGGAATATCTAAATTGTTAAGTATATTTTTCATATATTTTTCTTTGCAATGATTTAATGAAATTACTGATTTAAAGTTTTCTCCCTGTACCCTCCTAAAGTCTTCCCCTTTGAATTTATTTTCAATTTTTTTCATTATATATTTAGTAATATTAACACCATCTGAATCCATAAATATTATGTTTATAAGATTCAAGTCATTCCTATCTGCATATACGTGAATCGATCCTTGGAAATCAAAATTTGCGGTTGATGCCCTTGTTATCTGTACTGTAGTTTCAAATAAATCATATACTTGAATGCCAATTGAAATTAGACCGGTGGACAATGAACTCTTAAACATTCTCGAAGCATTGTCATCGCCGCTACTTACTGCTACTTTAGAGCTAGGATTAAGTATTGATCCATATGCAGAAGCCAGTTTTGATATAAACTCCGGTGTTATATCCACATTTATTTCTCCACTAATGCCGTTTTTATCAAAAAAATTTTTTTCATATTTTCCTTCCCAAATTAAATTACCTCTTACTACCTCACTATTTCCAATAATTTTACTAGGCCAAATCATTACTTTAGGTTTCACTATGGATCTTGTTCCAATCAAACTCTCATCACCAATAGTTGCTTGCTGAAAAACAGAAACTCCGTTTTTAAGTTGTACCTTATTACAAATCAAGGCTCCTCTTACCTCTACATTTTTACTTATATAACAATTATTAAAAATAATACTCCTTTTTATACTTGATTTTTCACATATTATATTATCCCTACCTATCACAGTGAGTGGACCTACCTCGGCATCACCGTATACCTTTGTGTTATCACCTATGTATACCGGTGCTTTTATTTCTACTTTTGGACTTAAAAAACAATCAGAACCTATCCATACGCCTTCTTTTATTTGTTCCCCAAATATTTTTACATTAACCTTTTTATTTAAAATGTCATGATTACATTTAATAAATTCACCTATGCTTCCAATATCACGCCAATATGAATCCTGATTATAACCATATAGTAATGATTTATTTTCCATAAGTATAGGGAATAAATCATTACTGAAATCAAATTTTACATTTTTCTCATAGTAGTCAAATATTTGTGGTTCAATTATATATATTCCAGTATTAACCTTATTGCTAAAAACCTCACTCCACCTTGGTTTTTCTAAAAAGCCTGTTATTTTTCCATTGCCATCAGTTACAACCACCCCATATTCCAAAGGTATCTCAACTTCCTTCAATATAATCGTTGCTAAGCCACCCTTTTTTTTATGATATCCTAAAGCATCTATTAAATTAACATCGGTAATGGCGTCACCACTTACAACTACAAAAGTTTCATCTAAAAATTCCTCTGCATTTTTCACACTCCCTGCAGTGCCCAGAGGGATTTCCTCAATGAAATATTTTATGTCTACACCAAACTCACTTCCATTTCCAAAGTAATTTATTATTTCGTCAGCTAAATAGTTCACAGTAATACCTATTGTTTTGATATGGTTATCTCTTAGCAATTCAATGGCATACTGAATCACTGGTTTCCCAAGTAATGGCATCATAGGTTTTGGTATGTTACAAGTAAGAGGTCTAAGTCTATTTCCCTGTCCCCCTGCCATTATGATACCTTTCATAAAATCGCCCCCTTTACTCATTTTATTCAATATGCAAAAGGGAATAGCACTACTAATAATTAAAATTTCTTAGTACTTTTATCCTTCTTGGAAATTCAAAAAAGGAATGTAACAAGATTTGTATAATCAAATCTTATTGCATTCCTTTTTAAACCATAAAAAAAATTTGCGACATATATCTTGAATTATTCAATTTCTATTGCATTCACCGGACAGCTATCCCCTGCTTCTTTTGCAGTATCCGCTGATGATTCTGGTACACTAGACTTAATTTCCCCAGCCTTTCCATCATCCTGCATTTCAAAAACCTCAGGACAAACAGAAGGACAAAGTCCACAACCTATACAAGTATCTTTATCTACATGTGCTTTCATACTAGTTACCTCCTAATATTGATGTTTTAACACCTAATATTATTCCCAACATATAAATTAAAATACAATTAAGACATATGGAAGAAAATAACAAATTAAAAATCCGCACTTTTAGTTTCACTAATAGTTATTTTCCAATAATCATTAGAATTTATTCCTACCACATAATATTTTTTTTCTTCCTTAGTAGCATTATCCTCAAAGACAATCATACTTTTAAAAATATAGCTATTTGTATATGGCTTGCTACTCTCGTACTTAAATGTGCCTTCCTTATAGCCTTCTGTAGTTACAGTCTCCTTTACATCGCAAGGATCATCTGCACTGTTAAGAACACTAACATTAGAAGGAAGTGTTTTCTCAAAATCATCTAAATCAGAAGAAAATATATATTTAGCTACAGATAAATCACTGTTAATATCTATCCCTATAGACTTGTTATTTTTCACGCTAGCTCTATATTTATCAATACATTCGCTAATAGATGGGTAATATACCTTATTAAAATCCTTAGGAGTTCTCACATCATTAAATTGATTTAAAATTTCACTATCAATTCTATTTGTAACGATATAATTTTTATTTTTAGAATAAAGATTACCACCGTCATTTTTATCTAAACCAACTACATAACTAAACTCATGAACGATTTTATCATTTTCATAAATATCAAACACATAATCAGGCTTAAAAGATGATTTTGAATCCACAACTTTTGCACCAGATAATATATCATATATATCAGAAATAGCAACTGGATTTGTAAGTATAAACTTATAACCCTTATCTCTAGTATTTTGTATTACAATTTTTTTTATTTGTTTTTGCTTCATATATTCAAAATCATTATTTTTAAGACCTAATTTCACTTGTAATCCACTAATTTGTGTACATCCTGATAGCAAACTTGCTATTACTAAAATTAGACATACAAATACCAAGTTTATTTTTTTCACCAAGATCGCTCCTTCTTATAGAGACTAATACGATTTTATACTTGTTAATTATACGTCTTATTTTATTTTCAAGCAATATTTTTATTCTTTTTTAACAGTTTCTGCTATAGCTTTAAAAATCGAAGGTATATTTGAGCTAAATTTATTATCTTTTATATAAAAACAAAACTTTACAAAGTTGCCATCTTCATTAATAAAATATTCAAAAGCATGATATGAATCACCGTGAGAATCTCCTTCATAGGTAATTAGATATGTTTTTTCATTATCTATATTTAAATTTGATACATTAAAATTTTCAACTTTATTTTCAGTGCCAGATATTTTTTTATTCATTTGTAGAAAATCTTGAAAACTACCAGGATAATCCCAAACCTGTACAAATCCATTTATTCCTTCATCTATATCACTAAAATTATTATAGTATCCTATCTCTTCACCGTTGAAGCTTTCCTTGCTTGCTTGCCATTTAATGGGAAGCTTATAGCTTAGTTTATACTCATTACTACTGTATTTTTTAAGCTCCCCAAGATTACTCTGTATAAATGCTGTTGCCCTTATCCTATTATCTAATTTTATTCCAATACAAAATATAAATATCATTAGTCCCATTACCACAAATATTACTCCAAGCTTTTTTTTATCCACAATAAGTATTTTCATCTTCTCACCCCCTTATATAAACAAATCGGCATAAGTAAAACCCACATCATAAATGCTTATTTCACCTACACCGACTACGGCCTACCCTCATTGAACTAACACTCACCTTACAATACAAAATAACATTTCATTACAATTTTCATTCTATTTTTGTGTTGGAATTACTACAACTGCTCTTCTAAAATCATAAAAGAGTAGCCAATAACCTAAATCTTCTCCTCTTTCTTCATTTCCATTAACAAAACTAACAAAACCATACTTGCCACCAAAGGGCTGGTCTTCAGTTTCCCTTGTACCTGGTATCCCATACATTACATATTTCACCCTATGAAGATCATCAAATTTATATCCTACAATATAATGTCCATGTTTTATTATATATGGGAAATAATTAATCATTGGATAATATAATATAGCATATTTATTATAGCTATTAGCTCTGTACATATCGTCAATAGACTTCACTGGAACTGTGAACCATTTACTCTTACCTATTTCCTCAAATTCATCTTGGAATGGATCTAAATCTTCTACAATTCTATTAAAAAACTTTTCGGTTTTATTAAATTCCACCTGTTCTTTTGGTTTTCTAGCACTATAATTATTTTCTTTGGGGATCTCTTCTTTATATATGTTTTCTTTATATAAATTTTCTTCCTTATATATATTTTGCTCTTTTTCTATTTTTGCTTCTCCCGTAACCCTATTGGTATCCCTTATATCTTCTTGCAGCTTTACTTCTATTTCTTCCTGTACCTCTCCATGCACATACTCTTGTGGTTTTTCTTGTTTAACCTCTTCCACATTATCTTTCCTACCTTCTTTATCAGAATCTTTAGTGCCTATTTTTTCAGGTATTTTTTCAGGTATTTTTTCAGGTATTTTCTCTTCTTTTGATTTTTCCTGATTGTTCTTTTTTTTACTTGCCCTATCCTTTTCCTTTACTTTTTCCTTCACTTTTTCATCTTTTTTTATTTCATAAGACTTATCATGTTTTTTTAAATTTTCTATTTCATCTTCATATCTATCAAAATCTTCCTCACTATTGTCTATATGTTCTTTATCATCATCTCTTTTTTCTGTCATATCCATCAAAGTATAGCTTTTCCAATCCTTTGGAATGTCTGTGCTTGTAAAACCACTTAAAACAGCCGTTACATTACCACTTACGAATCTAACTACTGAAGCCCCACTAACTTTGTCTACAGCTACTCCGCTTCCCGCAATATTAGAAGATTCAAATTCCTTACAAATCTCCGTTCTACCTGAGTCGTCTATGTTCAATTCAGCTAATTTAATTAACTTTTTTTCGTCTTTTTTATTACATATAAGCATTATATAATATGGTCTCATCTCTATCTTTAGATTCTGAACATAAAATGTAACTTTACATTTACCATTTTTCACTTCTAATTTTGCATATCCTGTAGGCATTTTATCGGATGATAATCCGTATCCTTTTTCATCTTCCTGAAGTATTATGAAATATCTGCTGTAATTTTTTCTCTGACTCAATCATTTATCCTCCCATAACATTCATACAATACAATATATGAATAAAAATAATAAAAATGATTAATATACAAAAAAAAAGGACAGTTAATAGATTTATTAAAATAAAATCTATTAACTGTCCTTAATTTATATTAAAAATTAGTACACTATCTATATTTAAATATTACATCAGATAAATTTCCAAATTCCTGAATTGACAAAGTTTCCCCTCTTCTTTTAGGGTCAATGTTAGCTTCAACAAATACTTTATCGTAATCCTCTTTTGAAAGTTTTAATGTCTTAAGACCATTCCAAAGTGTCTTTCTTCTCATATTAAATGAACTTCTTATTATTAAGAAAAACAATTCTTCGTCCTTAACCTTAACTCTTGGTTCTTTTAATTTATCAAGTTTTATTACTATTGAATCTACCTTTGGCTGTGGAATAAAAGATAGTGGGGAAACTCTCCGAACTATACTTACGTCGCAATAATACTGAACAAGAAGTGAGAGTGCTCCGTATGCCTTACAATCAGGCTTTGATGCCATTCTCTCTGCAACTTCCTTTTGTATCATTATTGTAAGTGATTTAAAATTAAAATCCTCTGTGAGCATTTTACTTATCATTGGTGTTGTTAAATAATAAGGAAGATTAGCAACAACCTTAACAGAAGTTTCTGACCCTATAATCTCATTAAAATTAACTTTAAGAGCATCTTTATTTAGAAGTTCAAGATTGTCGAATTCTTTTAATTCATCCTGCAAAATAGGGATTAGATCCTTATCAAGCTCAATAGCACATACTTTCTTTGCTGAAGTTAATAACATCTTTGTAAGAGTACCGATACCTGGACCAATCTCTATTATAAAATCATCTTTTGATATATCCGCACCTTTTATTATATCATCAAGTACCTCATCATCAATTAAAAAATTTTGGCCTAAGCTTTTTGTGAACCTAAATTTATATTTTTTTACAATTTCTTTAGTATCTATGTATGCCATATTAGATCTCCTTTTCTGCATTTTTTACGGCTACTAGCAGTTCCTCCTTAGTAATACCAAAACTGTTCAATCTATTCAAAAATTGAGCTGAGTTTGCATAACCAATACCAAGCTTTCCACCAACAGCATCTCTTCTATCTTTTGCCTTGATATCACCTGTAAGCTTAAAAAACATCATATCTTGAACACTAAATGTCTCGATTTTTTCAATAGTTTCAAACTTAGCAATATTTAATGCCCTTATTATTGATTCAGGAGAAGCATTTTCCACCCCTATGTCTCCATCTTTTGTTCCTTGTTTTTGAGTAATTCTTGCGTGTTTAATACCCTTTACTCTCTTAGTAATTATTCTTCTTATCTTCTCTCCAGCAAAATCAGGGTCTGTAAATACAATTACGCCCCTTCTTTTCTGTGCATCTATTATTTTATCAATAACTTTTTTATTTATTCCAAAGCCTCCAACTGCTATTACCTGTGCATCTACTGCACGCTTTATAGCCGAGACATCATCTCTTCCTTCTACCACAATTACTTCCTTAATCATCTTTCTATATTCCTCCACATTTGAAATTTATAATATTATATATTTCAATTATAACATAATCTACTTCAAGCATCTTTTAAAAAAAATAAGGAGCCATTGGCTCCTAATTTAAAATGTATACATCTGCGCTCTTAGCGCCCCAAGAATAACAATCACTTTCATTGTTAAAGAATAAATCTACACGGTTTCCCTTTATGAGTCCACCAGTATCTTCTGCTATTCCATAGCCGTAGCCTGTAATATACAGTTTAGTACCTAGTGGAATTACTCGAGGATCTACTGCCACTGAACTATATCCATTTGCATCTCTCTTTACCTTTGCCCCAGAAGCTGTTATACCAAATCTAAGATCATCAGTATATCCTGTTGCAAGTGCTGTGATTTTTGTCTTAAAAAGTGTTCTCCCGCCTCTATTTACGGATACAACGCCAAGCGTTCCTCGTTTTATAACCGCATCTACGGGTGTGCTTTTTACTACCTCACTTACTACGTTTCTTGAAACTTCTTTACCATCTTCGTAAGTAGCACTAATTTGTATCTCCTTTGCTCCATTTGAACCTTGTTGAACAACTTTATTTTCATCACTTGCCATTGTATCATCATTATTAACAACAGTATTAAAAGCTATTGGCTGCAATTCTGTAAAGGTTTTAGTAGTAACTCTTGTTATTACTATCTTCATCCCTTTTTTAACAGATGCACCTTTATATGGATTAAGTTTGTCAGTAGCGTTCAGTGATATTTTTTCTGTCTTCAATACATTTTTCACTGAATTTTCTGCAGATTTGATTTTTAGATCTTTACCATCTACGAGTATTTCTAAACCTACTGCTCTTTTTATATATATATTTTGTCCATTTTTCACTTTAGTGTCTACACTAGGTTCAATCTTGTCCTTGGATCCCAGTCCTATTTTATTTTGCTCTAGAATTTTTTTCACAGTGTTTTCGTAAGAAATTACACTAGTTTTCTTACCATCTACTTCCACTGTTACAACTTTTCTAATGCCTACTAAATGCATAGTAACACCTAATACTATCAGCACTGTAAACAATGTTGCTAGAGCTACAATAGAACCTGGTGAAAAATAATTTCTCTTGGAAATTAAATTATCCCTCAGTTTTTGCAACATTCTAATCCCCCCCTTGAGCAAGAATCTTTAACATTATAACTACAAAATATACACAATGTCAAATATCTTACCATTTTTAGCCAAAACCAGAAAATGCAGTATATGCATATAACAATATAAATATATGATAGCTTTTACCTATGATTTTAACTATTTTTAGGTGGGAGTTGTGCAAGATCCTTTATTAAATTGTATGCTTAGAATGGTTATAATATAAGTATTTCTGAAAACTGATATTATAAAAAATGTTCATAAAACATATGCTTTATGAACACATTCTACACTATTATTTTACATTTAACAACTTCTTAGCATTGCTTATAGATTGATTTTTAACATTTAATGGAATATCTCTCCTAATCTCTGCTATTTTCTCTGCTATATACTCTATATAGTCCGATCTATTTCTCTTACCCCTGTTTGGCTCCGGCGCCATGTAAGGACAATCTGTTTCAAGCAATATCTTGTCAATTGGTACTTCTCTGGCAACTTCAACTATTTTTTTAGCATTTTTAAATGTAACTACCCCTGTGAACCCAATATAATATCCCAATTTAAGGCATTCTCTTGCAAATTCTAAGCTGCCCGAAAAGCAATGAATTGTACCAATTACTTTTGGAAATTTTTTTATTATATTTAGTGTGTCCTCATGTGCATCTCTATCATGTATAACTACAGGCAAATTAAGCTTTTCTGCCAGTTCCATCTGAGCTGTAAAAGCTGCTATCTGAATTTCTCTACCAGGGTTTTCTTCAGAATGATAATCCAAACCAATTTCTCCTATGGCCTTAACCTTTTCGTTTTTAGAAAGATCCTCAAGTTCTTTTATTACATCGTCATTGACAATATCAGCAAATTCAGGATGTATTCCCACCGCCGCATAAAAAACGCCATATTTTTTAGTAAGTTCCACAGAATCTCTTGCCCCTTGAAGTGAAGCTCCACAATTTAACACCCCGACAATTCCATTGGCTATAAGTTCTTTTATTACTTCATCTCTATCTTCATTAAATGACTCATCATCATAATGAGCATGTGAATCAAAAATCATACAATCATCTCCTCGCCTATTTACATAATTATAACATTTTCTTGTATTCCTGGTGTAGAGGAAGCTGTATAAATTTTAAATCAACATACTATTCTACAAAACTGCTACATCCAATATATTTTATTTTTGGTGAATATGACATATATATCATAAATGCATAGCTAATTGGGTAAATTATAATAGATAAAACAATCCAAAGCACTCCTACATTAAATGAGTTATAAAATTCTGAAAACCAGACTTCAACTAAAATAATATTTATAAGTGGTACAAACAAAAAAAATACATACCAACCACTTCTATCTATCATGTGCAAGAACAGAACAAATTGGAAAAAGGGTATAAATGCCATCCACTGATTTTTCATATTTGATTTTATGGACAATTTGCACCAAGTAATGGCCCACAGTATATAATTGATTAAAAAAATCATTATAACGGATTTTAAGCTAAGCAAATGAAATAATACATTCAACATTTTTATCTCCTAATAATTTATTATATATTTTAACATTCCCATAAGAGAAATATATTATCAAATTCATTAAATAATAATCACAAATTACATTTAAGCATAATATATATTAAACAGCTTTCTATAAAGTTCATTCGAGGTGTTTTTCATGAAAAATGATGACTTAGCAATAGCCACATTAGTTATGGGCATAATTGGCTTAATACTTAGTTTTGTACCTATTTTAAATTTTTTCGGAATATTTTTTTGTATAATAGGATGTATAATTGGCACAAAAACCAAGCTAAAGATTGCGAAATCAGAAGTTGTTATACGTGGAGATTCTTTAGCTACTTCTGGAATCGTTCTCTGCATTATGGGTATAGTGGTGTTTATAATTGTTACTACTATAATGGGAATGTTTGCTGCTTCATTATGACATAATGAATTTTAATTTTCTATACATTATAAACTAAGCGTGAATCCTTAATCTATAAGACTTCACGCTTAGTTTTTTTATAAACCAGTGCCGTAAAATATGTTAACTATTGGAAATATTTATTATATATTACAATAAGTAAACACCTGAAATTTTTAACAACTCTTCAGTTACTAAAACTCAAGCAAATATAAATCCATCTCAAAGCAAAATATCCAATATAAATTCACAAAATATTGTCTTAAGTATAATCATTAAAATGTTGCCATTCATATGGCTAGAAGGAGAATAACTATGATTGCTAAATTTAAGAAAAAATCAGTGATTTGCTCAATAGTTGTTATTGCAATTCTTGTCTTTATTGGTGCTTTCACTCTAACAAATGAAAAAAAAACAATTGAGAAAAAAGTAACTTCTAGTATATCAATTACGAAAAAAAAAGTTTTACCAGCTAAGGTAGCAAAAGTCGCTGAACCTATAAAAGATGAGAATGCAACTACTACAGCCATAACCAATACTACTAATAATGCAGCACAAACCACAAATAAGGATAATAAGACCTCTAGTTCAAATGAAGTTCAAAATCAACAAACTCCTAAATCAGAACCAGCTAAGCAGCTAGCACAACAAGCCACAGTTGTTCAACCACCTAAACAAACCCCTAAGACTTCAGTAGCATCTTCCTCACAATATGTTAGTAATAGTCTTGGCTTTGCTATAACCTTCCCCGCTTCTTGGCAAGATAAATATACGGTTTCTGAAAATAGTAATGGTATAATCGTTTATTTTAAACCCGAACAACAAGTCCAGTCTGGAGAAGGTAAACTTTTTACAATTGTAAAAAAAGATAATGAGAATGAAGAATTTTTAGACACTATAGGCGGGCCAAGATACCTTACAGCAAAAAACATTCTTTATGTTATAGGTGGTCCAACAGATGTAGGTTTTCCACCTGATAACCCAGAATTTAGTGTTTATAGACAATTATGTACTGAAAGAGCCTCTGTTGTAAGTACTCTTAAGGCTATAAATTGATATTCTTATGTTTATTTTATTTAGGAGGAACGTATAAATGAAAAAGCTTTTAACTCTCTGCATACTTGTATTTACATCAACATTTTTTTTATTTAGATGTACGCAAAATAATAACGAGTCCAATGAAAAAACAAATACGCCTAATGAAATATTTGCTATTCCCGAAAATTCAAATAGATATAAGGATAATTCAAATGTTAAATGGGGTTTTATTGATAAGGAGGGTTCCTTGTTATTAAGCCTCAATCTAAAGCTGAAACTTTATTTTTATATAGGTAAGTGGAGTTGTGTACACAACTCCACTTACCTATATTCTATTTTTCGGTCCATCCGAAAATCTTTTAACTCTTCTCTCTTCTCTTTTAACTCTTAACTGAATTACTCCTCTTCTTCCAGAAACAGTTCTTCAGTATCATGATCATAATTAAACAGCTCTGCGTACCTACCCCAATCTATGATTTCATCCATTATTCTTTCTATAGAATGTTTACCAAAATATTGTGCAAAAAGCTCTGTGAAAAATTCTTCTCTCATTTTTTTACTCTTTTTACTATTAAGTACCTTCATTATAACTTTAAATGTTGATATATTCATTAGTTGATCTTTAAATATATCTTTTCTTTCGTCTGTTTCGCCCTCAATAAATTTACTTCCAAGAGGTGTTATGATTATATCTCCCTCTTTTACTTCTGCGAAACCAAGCATTGTGATACCTTCAATATTTGGCAAAAGATCGTCAATTTCCATCATAAGATCCCCACCTAATTGATATATGTCCATTCTTCCATCATTATCATCCACAAGCTCCATTAATCCTGACATTACTCCAATATGTGCCTCTGGTATTTCTACAGGTTTCTCAATACTTTCCTTTACAACTTTTTCTATTTGATCTTCAGCAGGATGTTCAAATTCACCCTTGGTAAGTACTTTATAAACACTATCCACAATACTTTCAAATTCAGGTGACTTTCTATTTCTTGGATGTGGCAATCCTATTTTGATTTCTGCAATAACCCTTGCTGGATCGCGGCTGAGCATAACTATTTTATCTGCCATAAGAACTGCTTCTTCAATACCATGGGTTATCATTATTATACTTTTTATTGGCATTCTCTTAGTTGTCCAAAGTTCTATCAACTCTGTTCTTAAATTTTCAGCTGTTAAAAAGTCTAATGCAGAAAATGGCTCATCCATGCATAATAGTTTTGGTTCCACAGCTAATGCCCTAGCAAAACCAACTCTTTGACGCATACCACCAGAAAGTTCCTTTGGATATGCCTCTTCAAAACCATCAAGACCTATAAGACTTATTAATTCAGAAGCCTTATCACTAGTATAATCCTTTGGAAATCCCTTAGCTTTTAACCCTAATTCAACATTTTCACGTACAGTAAGCCATGGAAAAAGTGCAAAGGACTGAAATACTATTGATGCATATGGATTTACCCCCGTTACTTTTTTGCCATCAAATATTACTTCACCTTCCGTAGGTTCAATTAGTCCTGTTATTATTCTAAGAAGTGATGATTTTCCTGAACCTGAAGGCCCAAGTATAGCAATATATTCATTTTCATTTATAGTTATATTTATTTCTTTTAATGTAGGTTTTTCTGATTCACCAAAAAATTTTGTTACACCATCTACTTTTATAAATTCTTTTTGTTTTTTCACAAGTCTCACCTTCCTTACATTTCTATTTTGAATCTTTCCTCTGACATAACAAACAGTCTTTTCCACACTATCTTATTGATTGCTACAACTACTATACACATGGTAATTGTACCCATTAGAAGCAATGCGAAATTACCTTTTGTTGTTGCCTCAGATATTAACGCTCCAAGTCCTATAGTTTTTACAGTATGCCCTCCAAAATTGACATATTCAGCCACAATACTCGCATTCCAGCAACCACCGGTAGCTGTAATCATTCCTGTTATAAGATAAGGAAATATCCCTGGAAGTATAAGTATTTTCCACTTTTTGAAACCTTTAATTCCAAATACCTTAGCGGCAGCCTTTAAGTCTTCTGGTATTGCCATAGCTCCGGCTACTACATTAAATAATATATACCACTGTGTTCCCATAAGCATTAATAAAATAGATGCAATCCCAAGTCCACCAAATGCATTAATAAATACCCCAAGTACAATAGGGAAAAGTGCTGTGGCAGGTACAGATGCTACAACTTGAATCACAGGTTGTAATATATTTGCAACCTTTTTGTTCATTCCAATCGCTACCCCTACAGGTACTGTCCAAATTAATGCAATAACTTGCGCGGCAAACACTCTTAAAAATGAAAATAGTGCGGCCCTTGGTATTTGGCCCCAATCAGATACGGACAATGTTGTAAGTAATTTTATTATATTAAACACTGCATAAACTATAATTATAAGTGCTATTATTTTTAATATTATTTTAAATACTTTCCCTATTTTTTTATACTCTCGCCCACCACTTTTTTTTAGTTTACTCAGCACACTCTCTATACTTTCCCCTATAAATACAAATATTGGCGACAATATTTTTTCAGTAAATAATTGGATTATATAAGACCTTCTTAACATTTTAAGAAAAAAAGGTTTAGGTTGATCTTCTGACTCTGTAAGCTCAACTTTAAACTTATCCGCCCAAGCAGTTACCGGTCTCCAAATAAGTTGATCCAAAAGGATAATAACAATTACTAAGGTTATTATTCCCCATACAAGTGCCTTTGTGTTACCCTCATTTGCTGCTGTCTGAAGAAATGATCCTATACCCTCTAAACGAAAGTTCCTACCTTGAATGGTAAACATTTCACAAACCATTAGAAAAAACCATCCACCTGCCCAGGACATCATACTATTCCAAACAAGACCTATGGCCGCGGAAGGTAGTTCTAGTTTTTTAAATTGTTGCCACTTATTAAGTTGCAAAATACTAGAAGCCTCTTGAAGATCTGTTGGCAGAAGTTTAATGGAATTGTAAAAACTGAATGTCATATTCCATGCCTGACCTGTGAAAATAAGTATTATAGATGCTATTTCAATTCCCACTGTTCCGTTTGGAAAAAGAGCTATAAGCCCCATGACAACTGCTGGTAAAAAAGACAGTACTGGTATGGACTGAAGTATGTCCAATATTGGTATAAGAATCTTTTCAGCTTTCTTATTGTGTGCTGCAACATATCCATATACCAATGTAAATGTTATAGAAATTATATATGCTACTGTCATTCTTAAAACGGATTTTAATGCATATATAGGTAACATATTGAGATTTGTTGAAATTTTTATATTACTATTATTGCTTGCTACTGCATGCATTCCAGGTGACATTACTAAATATAATATTATAGTTATAAAAATAAAAATAACTATATCTATCATTCCAAATTTTCTTTTAGCAAATACTTTTTCTTTTTCCATAACCTACCTCCCTATTAAAGTGAGATCAATTTCCATTATCGACCTCACTTTTATCAATTAAATCTATATGTTTATGACTGGCATCCCCATCCATAATATCATCACCTTTCAAATTAAATTCAAAAAAGCCTCCACTATAAGTGAGGGCTCCTGCAAACATGCTAAAAACTCCACCTAGTTGAGCTTTGGCACTATATGACTTAGAGAAAAATTTCTCAGCTACATTAGGTAAAACCTTAATTCGGTAGTACCTGCTGACCCGTTGGCGTCTCTCGACATTTCTGGGCAGTAGCATATTTTCATATAGGAACCTCACCTAACAAGTTTCCTTTAGATACTTAACTTATTAAATTATAATATTTTTATGTTAAAAGTATGTTATGTTTGTGTAAAATTATATAATTTATAACATATTTTTATGGAACATCTATTTTTTTATATAAGTTGACACCTAAAATCGCTTATTGGATTTTATTGTTTTTAACATGTTTCTTATATTCATCACTCCACTGTGACAATCCATCTAAAATAGGCACAATTTTCATTCCGATTTCAGTCAATGAATATTCTACCTTTGGTGGAACCTGCGGAAATACTTTCCTGTTTATAAGCTGATAGCTTTCTAGCCTACGAAGTTCTTTCGTTAAAGTTGACTGCGTGACGCTTGGCATAAGGCGATGCAATTCCCCAAAACGAAGGATTCCTGTACTTAAATTATATAGTATCAAAAGAGTCCATTTGCCACCAATCATTTTCTGCGCTATTGAAACAGGGCAATTTTCACTGCCATCCGTATTATCATTCATATTGTATCCCTCCATACTATCATTTTAGATAGTAGCTATCAAATATAATAGTACTTGATATATTTATTGTATCATCATAAAATATATATGTAAATGAAATGCTAATAAAAACACACAATCTTGTCATACAAAATAAATAAAGCGAGGCAAAAAAATGAATGAAATATTAAAATTTATTAATGATGCTAAAATATTTTATCTTGCAACAGTTGAAGGAGATCAACCAAGAGTACGTCCCTTCGGATTCGCTATGGAATACCAAGGTAAAATATATTTTTGCACATCTAACGAAAAAAATGTATATAAACAGTTAGTAGCTAATTCAAAGTTTGAAGCTTCTACTATGTCAAAAGATGGCCACTGGATAAGATTACAAGGTAAAGTAGTTTTTGATCCAAGTAAGGAAGCAAAGGCTAAAGCATTCGAAATTATGCCGGGTCTTGCAAGCATATACAAATCTGCTGATAGTCCTTCTTTTGAAGTTTTTTATATAGAAGAAGGTGAGGCAACAATTTACAACATGAAGGGTGAAACAAAAAATATAAAATTATAAAAGTATTGAACTAAAAATTCATTAAAAAACATTTAATCTATATAAAAAGCAGCTACCTAAGCAGTTGCTTTTTATATAGATTTTAAAGTAAATGTTCAGGTCATAAACACTTCTTTCTATTGCCTTAATTAATTCCAAAAGCTAAAATTCATGTATGTTGGAATCTGATTTGAAGCAAGTTGTTGCCTCATATTTGATATTGCGTTGTCAACTTCTGTTCTTATAGATGCCTGTTTTGCTGTCTCTACAATTGAAACATTTCCACCAATAGGAGCCTTCGAATTCTTTTCTGAGAATGCCTGTGCATTTAAGAATATTCCTGATGTCATAAGGTCAAGTACATAGTCGCCTTTTTTGTTACCGAGTCCCATACCATTTGTAAGGTTTATTGTTCCAGCACCATTGTTTTCATCAAATCCCTTTGCTATATTGTCAAATGCTAAACAATTATTAAGATTCCTTACACCATTTGTCTGTGTCCCATATTTTGAAGAACCGGAACCCATCTTGAAACCATTACCATTTCCTTTTGCTTTGCCAACTGTCATATTGGTGTCTACAGGAAGTCCATTTGCTTTGTCATAGGCTCCACTAAATATTGCAGGATCACCACAGTGATATGCTACGCAGTATTGATAAGTCACGTCGCTGCTACCTATAGCAAAACTATCCCAAGCGTCATCCGAATTCTCAGCAGAAATGCAATGAGAGAAAATAGTACCAGTTCCTAGATAGAGCTTTGCTGCAAATCCATCAGCATTTCCACCACTTGTAAGTACATCAAAGTTTCTGTAAGCTACGGAACCGATTACATGGTTATTATTCGGGCGTACATGAATGCCTGCTGTTTCAAGACCCTCACTACCTGAAATTTGTAAACCCGCATCCCCGTTATAGCGAAATACGCAATCTATAATTGTATTGTTGTCAGGTTTTCCAGGTACTAACTGTGATACTGGTACAGTTGCACTATAGTTGGGTTTTATTAGCATGCCATTATCATACGCTTTTTGGATTATCAAACCTTTAATTGTGTAGCTACCTCCAGTGACCCTGATACCTGCAAACCCATCACCGGTTGCTTTAGGACTCAATATTTTTGATGCTTCCCTAAAAGACGTAAAATCCAATACTGGAGTGTACCCTGATGCTGCCTGAATAGTAATCCCTGAATCTATTTTGTCAAGCACAAGCTGGCTTGTACAGTCTAGCACCTTTGCTGCGATTTCAATTGTCTGACCACTGCTTGCTGAAGAAACAGCCGTTTTTAACTGATCAAAAGTTGTAACTGTAATAACATCACCCGTTGCTGCAAATGCTTTGGGAAAAGGGGTGAATAGTAATCCCAATACCATGGTCAGTACCAAGATAATACTTGATGATTTTTTGATTTTTTTCATAATAATACCTCCACATTTTTTTATTTTATAATCTTAGTTCATTAACTAAAACTTATAAAACATTAATTTAATTATACAATATGCCGTTAACGTTAACAATATATTGCATAAAATAAAATATTAACCATGTATTGTGATTTCCTATGAATTTATGAAAATAAAAAAGGGGCTGTTGCACTAAATTAGTGCGACAGCCCCTTTTATTTATTTGTTTAAATTCACACAGATTATGAACTCTAATGCAAACTTATAATTTCTCAATATTTTGATATATTTTTAGCTAAATATTATATATCACCATTTACCTAAAGCAATATGTCCTGCAATCTCTGTTTTAGATCTTTGTTTTATAACCCATGCTTCATTTTTTGCCTGGGTGAAAGCTGCTAAACATTTAGGATCTAGATTATCCTCTATACCTTCCTCACTAAGCGTAACTATCTTTTCAGCCAAAGTTATGATTTCCATATGGATATCATTTGTTCTGTTAGAACGATATATTTTTCCAGCTGCTTCGCTGTCTAATTCATTAAATTTTTCAGCAGGCATCCCACATTTAGGACACTTTATTGGAGCTGTTTCACCTTCACTTACATATCCACAAATACTGCATTTAAATAATTTTTTCATAATAATATTCCTCCTTTAATTGTTAATCATATTTGATATAAATTTTAAAATTTTCATTCAATTAATACTAATAGTTTTCAGTAAAAACTTCGAAATAAGACTGTGGATGAAGACATGCTGGGCATACTTTAGGAGCCTCAGCACCTTCATAAATATATCCACAATTCAAACATTTCCATAAAGTTTTATCTATTTTAGCAAACACCTTATTTTCTTCAAGATTAGTTGCTAATTTATTGTATCTTGCCTCATGTCTTTTTTCCACTTCAGCAATTTTTCTATATGTAAATGCAATTTCAGAAAAGCCTTCGTCTTCCGCTACTTGAGCAAAAGTTGGATATAAGTCTGTCCATTCTTCATTCTCACCGTCAGCTGCTGCTAAAAGATTTGCTTTTGTATCACCAAGACTAACAGGGTAACCAGCGTCATTAATAACTACAGCTTCTCCATTTAAATCACTATCAGTCAAAAATTTAAAAAACCTTTTAGCATGTTCTTTTTCGTTATCAGCAGTTTCAATAAATATGTTTTGAATTTGAACATACCCTTCTTTTTTAGCTACCGATGCATAATAAGTATATCGATTTCTAGCCTGAGATTCGCCTGCAAATGATTTTAAAAGATTTTCAGCAGTTTTTGTTCCTTTTAAATTATTCATAAAAAGCCTCCTAGTAAATATTTTCTTCTATCTAAGTATATCACTGCAGTCTTAATCTGTAAAGTTTATCTTTTAATAATAATTATTAGGAGTTTTGTTTTCATCTATTAAACTCCTAACAATTATTTTTTAATATTTTTTCATAACAATAAAATGGTTCTGATTTTCCTAAAAAGCTTATTTCTCCAACAAATTTATAGCCGAATTTTTGAAATAAGTTGTTCATTTTCAAATTTAATGAATATGTATCCGTTTTTAAATATTTTATATTACTTTCTAAAGCTAATTCATCTACAAATTTCATTAACGCAGTACCAATTCCATTTCTTCTGTATGATGGTTTAACTGCCATTCTATGTACAACCATTGCGTCATGATTTAATGACCAATTTAAACCATTGTATTCATCTGGCTCAACTTTATTAATACATATAAAACCAACCAACTTATCTTTTAGTTCTAACACAAATAGATTCTCTCTTTGGATATCATTGGCAAAATCCTTTTCTTGAGGGTAACTTGCATCCCATTGGTTGTTATTGTAAGACTGCATTTCTATAATAGTTTCCTTTATAATTCCCATAATATCTTTTATATCTTCCATAACTGCTTTTCTCATCATAATAATCACTCCTAAAAAGGTTTTACCTTATTTTTTTCCAATTACCCTCAATATTTTCTCCCATTTTTTTCACTAATTCATAAACTGAATTTTTCTCCTGCTGGCTAAAATTATTAAAGCAAATTTGAATATTTTTATTTTCTTCCTCAATGATTAGTTCATATGCTTTTAGCGCTTTTTCTTTTGGATAAAGCCTCCACATTCTTTTATCAATATCATCTTTTTTTTTATCTATATATCCTGCCTCAATAAGTTTTTGTAGGGCTTTCGTTGTAGTAGATTTATCTACCTTTAAAAGATTTGATAAATCGATTTGATTAATTCCATTATTTTCACATATTCTGGTTAAAAATACAAATTGACCTTTTTGTAAGTCTATTTTTTTAAATTTTAAGTCACTTAAAGAATGAATGCATCGTGATAACATTCCTATTTCTCTTAGAATATAACTATCTAGATTTTTCATATTTATCCCCCTAGTAGTAATAGTTGAATTTTCAACTAAATTACATCTAAATAATAGCATAGTATAGTTGAAAGTTCAACTATACTATGCTATTATCATGTTAAAATATACTTTAATTTTTAGCAACTTCTTTTATATACATCCATGTTTTTCCTTGATCTTTTGATTGATACAAAGCTTTAGAGCCACCATTATAATCTCCATCAGATCCTTGTGTAACCAAAACATTTAAGCTTCCATCTTTCTCGGTAGGCATCCCAGGTAAATCAAAAGGATTATACGTTCCTGCGCCTTTTAATGCTACTTTTACCTCTGGAAAATTCACCATCTTATAAGATATACCTCCATCTTCTGTACGATATAATTGTCCCTTTGCTCCTCCGTTATTAGATAAACACAAAAATCCAAGCTTATCATTTAAAAAAGTTATTCCTGCTGCTGTTCCAATCATATTAGAGAACGGATCTGCATTTATAGTATTCCATGTTTTTCCACTATCTTTAGTAGCATTTAATGAATAAGATCTACTGCCCGCTGCGGCTGCCGTTACTTCTAAACGATACCCAACCTGCTTTGATAAATAAAATTCATCAGAAGCATTATAGGATTGATCAAAAATATGTTTATTTACTTTTGAAGGCTCTGCTGCTTTAGTATTATTTGAACCATCTGTCAAGTTATACCTAACAGGAATATATTTACTCTCTTCACCTGGCACATATACAGAGACGGTGTATCCTATTATTTCAGAAGAGGTATTAACAATTGGATTTGTAATTCCTTTTGAATTAATATTAACAATACCATCTGAATTATATCCAAAACTTCGTTTTCCAGTATAAAGAATACCATACTGTTTTTCAGGCCAGTTGCTTACCGTTTTTTTAAGTGGGATTACTTTCATTGTCTTAATTAATGGTTCTAAAAGCTTATCATCACTATAGTTAGCATTTACATAACCATTTAAATATAAAGTAATGTTTTTTGACTTATTACTGTCATAACTAATTAAATAGCTTTCCAATTTACCTTTAGTATTTTTTCCGTAAAGATATGTATCAAATGAAGTAATCTTTCCATAAGAATCAAAGGTAAGACTAAAGTTACTTGAAACATATAATTTTTTAGGCATTTGATTATTTTTATTAATATCTGTAAATATCCCATCTATGCCGTTTTGATATATATTATTATGTTCAAATTCTACACTTCTTTTATTTTTTAAGTCATGTAAGGCCCATGATAGTTTTCCATTAAAATTTATGGAACTATTATATATTTTTACTCCATAAAAACCTGTTATAAGAACTATAATTATTATAACTGAACAAGTCCATATAGTTTTCGGGCGAGAATAGGACTTAT
Source organism: Clostridium akagii DSM 12554 (assembly GCF_000686725.1). GTDB lineage: Bacteria > Bacillota > Clostridia > Clostridiales > Clostridiaceae > Clostridium_I > Clostridium_I akagii. The sequence goes on from NZ_JMLK01000013.1 coordinate 96,716, forward strand.
TTTCATCCGCACTCTCCTCTTCTACAACTGCTGGCTTTTTCACAATTCTAACTATTAAAATTACAAACCAAGCCACAAAGAATACCAAACAGCCCATTAATACAGCTATATTATTGTGGACTCTGCCCAATTTACATAAAGTATACAATTCATAAAATGAAGTCCAATATACTAATATAAATATTGCATAGGTTACTATTGATAAAATCAGCCCTCGTTTTGTAACTTTTCTGTTTTTTTTCATTTTTTATCAGCACTCCATCTTATTTTAACATTTTTTTATTTCTTCATTAATTAGCTTATTTACGATCTGAGGATTAGCTTTTCCTTTTGTCTCTTTCATTACCTTACCGACGAGAAAACTAATTGCTCTCGTTTTACCGTTTTTATAATCTTCAATAGATTTAGTATTACTTTCTAATACTTTATTAACAATCTCTAGTATAGCACCTCCATCACTATTTTGTATTAACCCTTTATCATTTATTATTGTTTTAGGTGATTTTCCTGTGTTAAACATATCTATTATCACTTTTTTACCAATATTATTTGAAATTGTACCAGCATTAATAAGCTTTATAAGCTCAGCTAAATGTTCCGTGGTAAATTTAAAATCTTCAACCCTAGCAGCATTTTCTTTCATTATCTTTGAGATATCTCCCATTAGCCAATTTGATGCTGACTTAGCATCGCCACTAATTTTAGCAGTTTTTTCAAAAAAATCTGCCATCGACATTGTAAGAGTTAATACTCCTGCATCATACCTGGGAAGTATCTGTAGTCATTTGCAAATTCTTTGCTTCTCATAACTACTGTAACATTTTAAATCTCCAATTAGATTCTCTTTTTCCTCCTCAGAAAAGCTTAATCTGGCTAGTTCTGCCAAATATTCAACGTCCTTTTTTAAAACTGTCATATCATTCCTCACTCCCTTTTAATTTATATTTGTAAACTGTTGAATAATGTAATTAAATGTTATGTATAGATTTATTTTGTCTCATGGCTCATTTCGATATGAATATTTTTTCTGTTTCAAAAGATGTTGCATCATATTAATCCAATCATCTGGATGGAAAATAAGAAACTCCTCATGATGCATGCCTCCAAGAGCAATCAGCTCTGCATTTGGGAAATGCTGAAGATAGCGTTTAGTCAAAGTCTTTGTATCCTCTTCAGTACCATAAGTACAGTATATTTCAGTGTTTTTTGAAACTATATTCTCTGCCACAGGAGTTAATAAATCCGTATAATACACATTGAATAATGACCTAAATGAAATGCCTCTATACATCACTCTAAGCGCTTTCTCAGAGTCACCATACATATTGTCCAAAAACCTTCCAAGAATTTTTACGGGATGCTTTGCCTTAACTAGATAATAAAAAAGCGGAGTAATGAGTATAGCCCATATGGCTGCCCACGGATTAGCTTTTTGATCAAAATCTGTACTACCCGTTATGGCGATATCAATTTGTACATTGTTTCTTTCCAATAGTTTTCCAAGAACAGATCCCCCAAGAGACGATCCATACACACCATATAAATGACCATTATAATTTTCTTTTATATATTTTTCCGTCCCCAGTATCTGGTCATTAATATTCCTAAACGTATTATGATCGTTATCATCATGCCCATCAAAACTAACACAAATAATTTTATAAGCTTTTGTAAGTCCATCAATTACTGCCGAGAATTCACCTTGCCATCTACAGCCTGTTCCAGGTATCAACATAACCACAGGATTTCTATTTTCACCGAATTCATGAAACTGCATATTAACACCAGCCTTTTTATTTTATTTCATTTTTCAAATTTCCTATTCCTTCGATAATGCATTCAACTATATCACCTGGTTTCAAAACCTTTGGTGGATTGTAAGCAAGCCCTACGCCAGATGGTGTACCTGTAATAATAATTGATCCAGGAAGTAACGTAATTCCTCGTGTTAACTCCTCTATTATTTCTGGAATTGTATGAATTAACCTATCAGTCCTATTATTTTGGCGCAATTCCCCATTTACTTTACACTGCAGCCAAAGTTTTGGTGGAAATGTGAATTTATCAGCAGTAACTAAACTTGGTCCCATGGGTGTAAATCCATCTAAACTTTTTCCGAAGTACCACTGCTTATGTTTTAGCTGAATTGTTCTGGCACTTACATCATTGACAATCGTATATCCAAATACATAATCTAACGCGTATTCAGCTTTAACATTTTTAGCTTTCTTGCCAATAATGACAGCAAGTTCGCATTCATAATCAAGATCCTTTACTATGTCCAAATGACTTTCTATGTAACCTCCAGGTGCCACGGCGTTATTTACACGTTTTGAAAAATAGATGGCCGGATCTTCATCTTTAAAATCGACATCATCTAAAGACCTATTTGCTTCATTCATATGATCCATATAGTTAACTCCTAGACAGATCAAATCTTGTGATGGTCGTGGAATTGGTGCCATTAATTTTACTTCTGTAAGAAGGATTTCCCCCAACATACTAGATCTCATTTTGTCCTGAATCATTTTCTTTTCATCTGACGTAATATTTTCAATCAATTCTAGCATTGTCTTAAAGTTAAGCCCAAATACCTCTATAGGGTAGAGACTATTTTCACCTGTAGTTAATACGCCAACTTTCTCATTTTCCGCAATACAATACGTTATTAATTTCATAATAATGCCTCCAGTTCTTTAATCAATTCACAAGGCTGCATGTGATTAAAAGAATTTAAATATGATAAAAATATCATATTTAACTTGTATATTAACATAGCATTATACGCCTGTCAACAGTAGTATGATATTTTTATCATGTTATTGTTGACCAAATAAAAATCATCCTATATAATAAGATTGATATTTAACAAAATACAATACGAAAAGTAACAGACGCATCCATTAATTATGTACAAAGGGAAGTTAAATTATGACTAAATCAGAAATCAGAGAACCACGTCAAGCGCGTTCCATAGAAAAGAAAAAGAAAATTGCTGAAGCAGGCTTTAAACTTTTCTGCGAAAAAGGTTTCCATCATACCGATACCAATGAAATCGCAAAAGAAGCTGGTGTCTCCATCGGCATTGTGTATCATTATTTTAAGGATAAAAAAGCAATTTTTTTAGCAGTGATGGATCAAGTGAGTCCAAAGGTTGACTCTGAAATTATAAAACAATTGCATTTATCCAAAGATAAAAAAGAGTTAGGACCTTTCTTGTCTGATATTATTGATAAGGATATTAAGCTTCACATAATAACTAAATCGCCCCATGAAGAATTTCAAGCTATGAGTCATTCTGATCCGGATGTGGCAGAATATATGAATCATTATAAAAATCAGTTTTTATCTGCAATTGTAGATGCTTTACCATCACTTGGGTTTTCTATTTCCAATGCTGATGAAAAAGCAGATATGATATATCACATGATAGACCAATACTGTGATGCAGTAGCCTTAAATAAACGTGATAGAATTAACTATGATGATATGAAAGTCCTTCTTATAGAAACTATATTAAATTTATTAAATTTGGATATTTTGAATTAAACTATATTTAAAAAAATCACTTAAAAACAGCCAATTATGATGAAATAAAACCATCATAATTGGCTGTTTTATTATAAAAAATGGAAATATTAGATCTAAAGATTAATTTCTAAGTTCAGTAGCTCCATTTTTATTGATATCTTCCTGATTTTTCGTTTTTGACCTAAGTATATTGTAAATAACCCAAAGCATTATAAACCATAAGGGTGTTACAAATAGTGCTATACGGGTTTCCTTATTAAGTGCCAATACAACTAAAATAAAAGCAATAAATGCCAGAATTATATAGTTAGCTATTGGGTAAAATGGCATTTTGAATTTGCTCTTAGACGCAAGTACAGGCATGGTTTTGCGATATCTTATGTGGCATACAACTATAATTGCCCATATAAATATAAAACAGAATGTTGATATACTTGTAATGAGTACAAATACCCCTCCTGGCATAATATAGTTCAGAATAACTGAAATCAAGATTACAGTTGCTGAGAACATTAGTGCATTAGAAGGTACTTTACGAGAAGTTAATTTTTTCATTGACTCAGGTGCATTATTTTCTTTAGCAAGAGAATAAACCATACGACTTGTACTGAAAATACCGCTATTACAAGCAGATGCCGCTGATGTTAATACAACAAAATTTATAATACTTGCTGCTGCTGGGATTCCAACTGCAGAAAATACCTGTACAAATGGGCTTTTATCTGGATTGATTGAATTCCATGGGTATATACTCATAATAACGAGAAGTGCCCCGATATAAAAGATAATAATTCTAATTGGAATATTATTAATAGCTTTTGGAATAACATGTTCTGGATTTTCAGTTTCACCAGCTACTAAACCAACTAATTCAATTCCAGTGAATGCAAATACAACCATTTGGAAAGAGAGAATAAAACCACTTACCCCATTTGGAAACCAGCCACCATGATCCCAAAGATTTCTAAAGCTGGATACACCAACATTTGTAGAAAATCCTTTAATAATCATAACTGTGCAAATTATAATTAGTGCTAAAATTGCAACAATCTTAATTAAGGCAAACCAGAATTCCATTTCCCCAAATAACTTTACTGTGGTAAGGTTCATAATGAGTAAAATCACAAGAGCTATAAGGCTTGGAACCCATTGAGCTATATGAGGAAACCAGTATTGCATATAAAGTCCAGTGGCAGTTAAGTCCGCCATAGCAAGTGAAATCCAGCAGAACCAGTAGGTCCAGCCAGTAATAAATGCTGCTCCGTTTCCTAGGTAATCTTCTACAAAGTCTACAAATGAATGGTATTTTGAATTTGAAAGCAATAATTCCCCTAAAGCACGCATAATAAGAAAACAAATTACCCCTGTTATCATATACGCAAATAAAATAGATGGACCTGCCAAGTGAATTGACCTGCCTGAACCAAGAAATAATCCAGTACCAATTGCGCCTCCAATTGCAAGTAATTGAACATGACGATTTTTTAGTCCTCTTGATAAATTTTCATTTTCTGACATATATATTCCTCCGTCTTAGTAAAAAAGACATACACTAAAAAATGTCTTTCCCCATATAAGTATTTTGTCATTGGAGAAACAAATAGGATTAGATAAGATCTAAATGAAGTAATTAATAATGTATTACTTATGTAAGATATGTACCTGTCCCTTGTCCTTTTACCTGAGAGTTTCGCATTTACAGCTTTCTCCTTCGGTGCTCATTTAAGAGTCTCTCCAAGGGTTCATCAAATAGTGGTCATCTCTAACTAAGGCATCTGAAAATAAATAACCTGTCAAAAATTCTGAAATACTGACTTGTTATTTATTTGATGATGCCTAAATAGGTACCTGAAAGATTTACTTCTTCGGTGAATGGCCATGGCCATAACTCTCCCACTATCTTCATCTGAACTATTAAATTTTACAACTACATATTAATGCATATTTGATAAATTTGCAACATTTTCTCATTTTTTCTTAATGAATTTACTTTTAATATTGATGTTTTTCCTTTCATACTGGCAAGTGAATTGATTATTCATATAAATCAGTATAACTTATTTTTTTATATATGAGCTTGTAAAGTATACTATGTCCATAGGTGTTCTATATACTCCTTTAACATAATCCTTCATGCATGAAACAACATTATATTCGTACAATGGTATAATTGGCATATCTCGCATTAAGATGTCTTCCGCTTCATGCATTTTTTTATTTCTAATAGTAGTATTTGTTTCTGAATTAGCTTGAAATATAAGTTTATCATAGGATTTATTACTGTAACCAGCTGTATTATTTCCCGCATTAGTTACCCACATATCCAAGAATGTCATTGGATCAATATAGTCTGCATTCCAACCATTTCTAGCTATTCCTGTGTATGTATGCTTACTTGTTTCGTCAACCTTAACCTTGTTCTCAACACTTCTCAGTGTGATGTTAATATTCAAGTTTGTTTTAAGCATAGATTGAATAGACTCTGCAATACTTTGATGTGCTTCGCCATTGTTATATATTAATTCAATAGTTGGGAAGTTTTTACCATTACTATATCCTGCATCAGATAGTAATATCTTAGCTTTTGCTACATCAGCTGTGGCTTTGTAATAATTCTTGTTTTTGAAATCTTTCCCATCTGCTTCAATAATACCACTAGGTACAACACTAGTTGATGGCTTTTGTCCAGCTTTTGTTACATTCTTAACTATGGCTGCTCTATTAATTGCTAATGAAATTGCTTGCCTTACATTAACATTATCTATTGCCTTTGCTACAGCGGGATCAATGTTAGCTCTTGGATCCAAATTAAAGCTGTAGTAGTAAGTCCCAATGTTAGCATATGATTTAGCTTTTCCTTGTTTTAAAAGAGAAGGAATTTGCTCTATTGGAGGTGCATCAATCATATCAACTTGTCCTGCTTCATAGGCTGACATATAGCTGTTTTCGTTATCTAAAACAGTATAAGTTAATTTATCGAGTTTAACGGAGGATTTATTCCAATAATATGGATTTTTTTCAAATTCCAATTTATCCTTTTGTTTCCATCCTATCATTTTAAACGCTCCATTAGACACATAAGTTGATGGATTTACCGCCCAATCGTTTGGATGTGCATCTATTATATCTTTTCTTAATGGCATATATGTTTGAAAAACCATTAGCGATAAGAAGTATGGTGTTGGATTTTCAAGTTTTACATCAAGCGTATAATTATCAATTGCTTTTACCCCAACTTGCTCTGCCGTAGATGATAATACTCCAGGAGTTTTTTGATTAGCAGGTAATAAGCTTTCATTATATCCTTTACCATTCTTTAGATAGTAAAGTTGATATGCATAGTTCGATGCAGTTTTTGGTGCTAATTCTCTCTTCCACGCATATTCGAAATCTTGTGCAGTTACGGGTTTACCATCTGACCATTTAGCATTTTTTCTTAAATGGAATACATAATGTTTCCCATCAGGTGATATAGTCCAACTTTTGGCAACTCCTGCACGAGGTATGTTATTTGCATCCACATCTGTAAGACCCTCAAAAGCATTTGCAATTACAGTTCCACCTTCCCCTGAATTATTTAATCCTGGATCAATAGTTTTGGGATTTGCTCCTAAATTATACGTTATACTTTGATTTACCGTTTTAGATGCGCTACTACTTCCACACCCTGCAAGTAATGATCCTGTTACTATAGTAGCTATTGTAATAATAAGTATTTTTGATTTTTTTACCTTTAGCATTGATACCCCCCCTTGAATATGTACATATATTTATATTAAATGAATATTATAATATAAAATTCATAAATTAACAATTATTATACAAACTATCCTATATTACTTTTCATACCATTCATATTACCACTTTCTCTTATTAAATTGCGCCACAAAATACTGTAAAATTCATTAACTGAATAATACAGCATTATATTCCTTTTACTATTAGATTCATTGATTTTTTTTAAGTTGCTTATTATAAACGCCAATAGATAGGTTTAGCAATTAAAATTTATTGAAAATCAGCTTCATCTTTATATTACAATACTAGCTATAAGCACACCCATAGCTAGTATTGCTAGACCACCTTGCTTTATAATAATCTTCTTATTTGATGTAATTGAGCCATATATAGCAGCTATAATTACACATGCTAAAAAGAAAATTCTTAATGGGGTTACCATATTTTCTGTGGCAAAAAAACTCCAAAACAATCCTGCTGCTAAGAACCCATTATATAGTCCCTGATTAGCAAACATTATAACTACTTCTTTTCTCTCAAGAAGTTTGCTATCTAAACCGAAGTTTTTTTTTGCCATTGATGATTTTATAAAAAACATCTCAAGTAGCATTATAAAAACATGCTCAAATGCTACTGCAAGAACTAAAATTTCTAACACTATTTCAATCATAAAAGCGCTCCTTTTATAATCTCATAATCTTAGTCGATTCTAAATTTACAATTCCTTCTGGAGTATGAGTAGAAATATAAACAGTTGGGTTGTTTTTTATGAACTCTCTAACCTTTTCAAGAGTAACTTTTGCAGCATCTTTATCTTCAAATACAACAGATAATTTTTCTTCTAAAAGTGCAGCATCTGTATAAGTTACATCTCCATGAATCATATAAAATATACCATCTTTTTCAACTATAACAATACTGTTTCCCTTAGTGTGTCCTGGAGCTGGAATTAAGTATACTCCATCTGTAATTTTCTCACTACTGTCAAAGTTATGATAAGCACCATCTTTAAACTCGACTCTTACAATATTTTCTCCATTTAAATTTAATGCATCTGCTTCTGCTGAAGAAAGATAAATTTTAGCATTTGGAAAACTTCTTAATTCCCCAGAATGATCTGGATGCTTGTGAGTTAATAATATTTTAGTTACCTGCTCTTTCTTATATCCAAGTGAATTTAAGGCAGATAAATAATCTTCAACCCTATGTCCTGGATAAATCTTTTGCCCCTCTTTAGGTTTGCTGTCTGGTACCTCTGCTGGAATCCCTGTGTCCACCAAAATAACTTCTTTCCCTGTATCAATAAGATAATTCTGAAGGCTAGATGGATAAGTCTTATTTGAATCTAGATTAGCTTTATCCTCACTGCCACCAAAAGCAAAATCCTGCGTCATAAATCCACCCTCATACAATTTAACTGCTTTAATTTCCATAATTAACTACTCCTCTCTAAACAACATTTTAATAGTCTATAATTCAATTGTATACAATTGAATTTAGTTTGTCAACTGCTTTATATTCATTAGCAGTTTCATCATCCGTTGTGTAATCAAGATTGATTTTACAATTTATAGCAAGCTATAGAGATTTTATATACAAATTTATAGCTAATCCCCGAAGCCTATTTTCATCTAATATATATACTGTTTTATTATTGCATTTTATAATTGATTTTTCTTCAAGTTCTTTTAAAGTCCTGTTTAAATGCCTATAGGTTGTTCCTAAAAATTGAGCAATCTCTAGGAATGATGAATTTAAAACTATACAGTTTTTATCTATTAAATGCTCAATTAAATAACTGGATAATCTATTTATAAGAGGATATACAAAATTGTAGGAACTATTATTAATAGTTGCATAAAGTTTTTCGCTTAAGGACTCTACTAAGTGTCGTAAAAACTTAGAATCATCCAAATATGATTTTCTAAGTATATCTGAAGAGATGGCTATTAAATAGGTATCTTCCGTTGCTTCAATATCACAGGTTATAGGTCGTTTTTTTAAAAGTTCTAGGTCTCCTATAGTATTAAATGCTTTATAAAACTTTAATAACATTGATTTACCATTTTCAAAGGGATATGAAATTTTAATTTTCCCATCCACAAGCAAATAATAATATTTTAGGTTAGTACCAGCTTTGAAAATACGCTCATCTTTTTCATAAAAATGAAGTTCCATAAGATCAATTAAGTCTTTATCAAATATATTTTCTATATTATACTTATCAATATAGTTGCTTAAAAGATCGTTATCCAAAATTTTTTTCATAGTTCCTCCTCAACATGACATGTGTCATGTTCAAACTGTTATAAATATATTATTATATTTATAAAGAGTTGTAAAGCAAAGGAAGGAGTTCATAGATATATATAAATCTTCTCTTATAATTGGGGGTAAATATGAAATACGAAATAATATTATTTGATGCAGATGACACTTTATTTGATTTTAAAAAATCTGAAAGACAAGCCTTTAAGAATACTATGCTGGAATTTAATATAGAATATGATGAAAATTATCACTTAAATATATATCAAACCATAAATACAGCTATATGGAAAGATTTTGAGGAGGGACATATTACTCAGGCCAAACTAAAGGTGGAAAGATTCAGAAGATTATCAGATAGTTTAAATGTAAGCTTTGATGAAAATAAATTTGCTAAAGCTTATATGAATCATTTATCAAATGCTTCATTTTTATTTGAGGATAGTCTGGAACTTATAAAAAGTTTACATGAAAATTATAGACTAGCTATAGTTAGCAATGGACTTAAAGAAGTACAAAATAAAAGAATAAGAAAATCTACTATATCAAAATATTTTGAAGATATAGTGGTATCTGACGAGGTTAAGGTATCAAAGCCTGATCCCAAAATATTTGAATATGCCTTAAACAATATAAAGCATACTGACAAAAGCAAAGTATTGATTGTAGGGGATAGCCTAACATCTGATATACAAGGTGGAATAAATTTTGGCATAGATACATGTTGGTATAATCCTAAAAAAATGGATAATAAAATAGGAATAATTCCTACTTATGAGATTTCTAATTTAATTGAACTTAAGCATACCCTTAAAAATGCTTAGTGTCTAGACACTAAGCATTTTTTATATATCAATATTTTTTAAAGTAAGCACATATTTTTACAAGGTATTACACCCATTAAAGCTAGCAACATCAACTACAGATTATATGGATAATGGGTAGTCGCATTAGGCTTTCTTAATCCCATTATTAATTTAAGTATTATGTCATAATTTATGAACATTCCAGATTAATATAGGTGCTAAGTATATTTATTATTTTCTTTAAACATTACAATTACAAATTAAAATGTCAATTATTGAAGACACACTTAATTTACTCTGGTTACATCCTATTTGTTTAATATTATGACATAACAGCATTATAATTAATTAACACTTTTTATTAAACTTTTAATTCTTCTTTTACATTATATCTTATTGTCTTTAAATTAAATTTTTCAAACTTATATCTAATATATCTTGAAATACGTTCATCATGTGTAGAAAGTATTATTTGAGATTTTCCAAATTCATTTCTTAACAGCTCTACAAATGAGCTCATATTTATATCATCCATACTTTGAAGCGGATCATCAATTAATAAAGCATTAAAACTATTGTTAGAGAATACTTTATTTAAAGATAGCATAATGGCTAATATTACTCCTGACAATTGACCCGAACTAAATTTATTAAGCAAATCATGTTTAGATTCATTACTGTTAACAAATTTCAATCTAAATTGCTGTTCTCCACTTTCACTTCTTATAAATACTCCTAATCCACATTGATAATCTTGTATTATTTTACCACTATATATGTATAACGGTATTTGAAGTATTTTAATAATATTATCTGAATAATTATCAATACATTTTTTATATATTAAAGCTATATTTTTGCACTTATTGTATTCATCATTCAATCTCAAGTACTTCTTTTTTAGTAATTCTTTTTCTTTTATTTTTTTACTTCGTCTAAGATTTTCTTGCCTATTACATGTGTCCTCTATATATAATTTTTTATTAATTATATCCATAATAGTTAAACTTGTGACTCTTTCAATATTACTGTCAAAAATATTAGAAAAAGTTATATCAATTTCTTTTTTATTAACAAAAATATCTTCATTTTCTAATTTTCTTTTTTTAGATTTTAATTCATCCTTCAATAAATTCAAGTTATTTTCTTCTTTTTCCTTATTATATTTTTTTCTATCCAATGCATATTTTTTCAAATTTATATTATTGCCATTACAAAACTGATTGAAATTATTTATCCTTATCTCATTTAAGTTGGCTAAATCCAATAGCTTCTTATAATCTATGTCTATATCTTTCTTATTTATTTCTTTCTCCATAAATTCTACTATTGGAGTTATAAATTCTTCCTTAGTTTTTTTTATTAATTGATCTAAATTCTTAATACTATTATCAAGTTGATTAGAAAAATATTTTTCTTTCTCCAGTATCGTATCAGCTAATTTAGTATCTAATTTAGTATAATCATATCCACATAGCGGGCATATATCCTGTTCTTTATTTTTTAAATTATACTTTTCATATTCTTTTTGTAGATTTTTTCTGATAGAATTAATGTTTATTATTAATGAATCCAACTGACTTGCATTTTTATTACTAGTTCCAATATTTAAAATATCAGCATAAAATTTGTCTATATCAAATTCCTTTTTCAAATTCCTTTTCAAATCACTATCTTCTTGTAAGATTTCTTGTATAGATGCATAATCATCTAATTTTAGAAATTTAACAAATCTCTTATAAGAATTGCATAACTTTATATCTTTCATTATTTGACTATATTCTAGTAATTCTCCCTTAAGTATAAAGCTTCCCCTTAGTACATCTTCTTGCGCTGTTTTCAAAGCAAAATCTATCTTATTATTGTAAGAAATTGATTCGTAATCTTTTAGATTTTCTCTTAATAATTTTATTCTACCTAATTCCATTATTGATTTATGTAAAGTATTATCATATAATTCCAATGATTTATTATCCCATATAATGCTTTTGTCTTTTATAAGTCTTTTATATTCTACATCCATAACTTCTTTATCTTTTATTGTAATTATTTCCTTATTCAGCTTAGAAATTTCTCCGCCTTGTCCATCTTTTCCACCAATTTCTTTTCTTTTTGAATTAAGTTTATCTCTTAATTTAAGCATTTTACTTTGTTCCTTACATTCCTTCTCCATATTAAATAGAGTATTTAATATTTCTTTTCTTTTATATTCATTCTCCTTTAAAAAAAATAATGTTTCTTCTTGTTGTATATAATATATTAAATTATAAATATCTTCATCAGGATATAATCCCAATATATCATTGATATATTGTTGTGTAATTTCTTTTCCTTTATATTCTTCAAAATTACTTAATTTATATGTAGTAAATCTATCTTTCAAATCACTTATCTTTCCTATATTCCTTGGATCTTCTATTTTTCTTTCTACTATGAATTTTTCTTCATCTTCATTAATAAATTCACCTTTTAATATAATAGGCTTATTCTTATTATATGCGAATACTACGGGCTTATCTCCATCCTTATACTCTGTATTAAAAACTTTGTCTAAATTTCTACTTCCTTTTACTAATATTTCTATTGCATCAAATATACTAGTTTTCCCATATCCGTTTGGACCATCTAATACAACTAAATCACATTTAGAAAAATCAACTATTTTTTTATCTTCAATTAACTTAAAATTATTAATTTCTAATCTATTAATAGAATACACTTTACTCACTCTCCTTTATTTCTAAAAGCATCCTTTCTATATAACGATCAATATCATTTTCATCTAAAGATATAATCTTTTTATGATAATCTAATAATGTATCGTCATTTTCTTTATCTTGTACCTCTTTAATTTCTTCTATAATATTATCTTCCAAATTGATTATTTCTTTTTTACTAAATATATCTCCACAAGACAAATGTGGAATTTTTATGTATATCTTCAAAATCAAGCTATAATATGATACCTCATTGCTTACTTTAAATTTTTCAAATTTATCCTTATCATTAAGGTTTTTCTCCATGAAATTTATTATATTATCAAATTCTTTTAATTTATTATAAAAACTATTAACTTCATCATTTATATAAGTAATTACGTATTTTTTAAAAAAGTATTTATCTTCTTCTAAATCTAGAATTTCTTCTTGAATATTATTCTTTTCACTATTTTCATTTAATTTAATCAATACGATAAATGAAGTATTCTTTTTTATTTCACTTCCATTTTCTAACCCAGTTATATAATCATATAACTTATTTTGGTCTTCATATACTTTTTCTTTAAATTCCTTAATACCATTATAATTTTTGTATACATAAAACATACGTTTTTTATTATTAATTGCAAAATTATTTTCTTTATCTATAATAAATTCTGTTAGTTTAAGTAAATCACTTATAATATTAATCATTATTTATTTCCTCCGTTACCATTTCAATATCTTTAAACCTGATTTGATTAACTAAATAACTCTTACCATTATATTCTTCTTGTTTTTTTGCAAGTATATCATCAACTTCATCCACATCATTTATTGATTCTAATAAATTTTCACTAACTAGATTTTCAGTTATGAACACATTATCTTCAAATAATTCATTTAATAAAAATTCATTATTGATTATTGCTTTCTTATATCTTTCAATTGCACTTTTCTTTAATCCATCTGAACATACATTTATTGTAGTTGGTAAATAACTTAATGCAGCTTTATCATACTTAACAACAGTGTCACTAATAAGTACCTCCTTTTCTATATAGCTAATAATTGTTTTATACAAAAAGTATAGTCCCTCTTCTTTTACAAAATTTCTTCCATCATACTCCCAATCTTTAATTAAAACATGTGGATTAAATTTCATTATTATTTTTTCCAAATCCTCAAGATCAATATTTAATAAATGTTCGATTACTTTATATATTTTGCATTCAAAATATTCTACACTGCATTCTTCTTTCATATCACAAAAATAGCTACAATAATTATCTATGCTAATGCTACAATAAATATCTTTTATTTTTGATAGATGAAACAACCTATCTCTATCTAAATACCTCGTATCCAATAGATTTTTTATGTCTTCTACTGCAAAATATTCTTTAACCTCACCTACATGTCTTTTTTTTATATACTCATCCATGTAACATACTAATTTATTATATGCAACATCAATGTTTCCAAGTTTTTCATTCTGTTTCGTATATAATAAGTATTTTTTTATTTCATCCTCTATATATACATTTATATCCTCTAATGTACAAAACTTATCATTTTTATCTCCATACTTGTAGAGAATTATACTGTTAATCTTGTGACTCTCATTATATTTTGATTGATTATATTTAATTTCATCTTGTATTTTATTTGTTTTTTCATCTTTTTCTTTAATAGTTTTGGCATCTGTTAAGTTACTTTTTTCTTCTTCTATTAAATTAATTTCACCAATACCTTTCTCAATTTTAGATTTATATAAATCTTTATATTTTTCTTCACCCCAATCTTTAATATTAACTACAGTATGCAAAAATATATCAGCATTTGGACTTTTTATCTTTTCATCGTATAGCTTTTCTATTGCTTCTAGATAATTATTCATATATATATCATATTTTCTAGCTTTTACTTGATGAAAAGATATATACTCATCTTCTTTTTT
Organism: Clostridium akagii DSM 12554; assembly: GCF_000686725.1. Taxonomy (GTDB): domain Bacteria; phylum Bacillota; class Clostridia; order Clostridiales; family Clostridiaceae; genus Clostridium_I; species Clostridium_I akagii. The sequence continues at coordinate 111,718 of NZ_JMLK01000013.1, forward strand.
TATAGCTAAATCTTCACGGCATTCTACCTCAATAAAATATTTTCCTATATCCATACCTATTGGATTCTTAACACATTTATTAATTAATTGCAATGCAATATAAATAGTTATCTTTCCCTGGTACTGGTACCCACTCCAACTAGAACTAGCATCACATACACTCATTTTTCTACCTCCTTTTGTATATATTTACATTTTATATCAATTTATGAATAATTCATATAGCAATATATATGATTATTTTGTATAAATAAAAAACTATAACCCATATTTATACTCAAAACATGGGTTATAGTTTTTATAAGCAAAACAAATAATATAAGGATTTATCCTATTTTAGTAAATGTTCGCATTTACTTATGGTACGGTTCACCATATCAGTTGCAAGGGATAACCTTTTTATTATCTGACCTACAAATTATAAGCTATCACTTAAATATCTTTAATTGAATTTTTAAGAATAGTTCGCGTTATCGTTATTAGGAATGTCAACAATTCGTCCATTAATCGTTTATATGACCTAGATTCATTTTTATGCATATGTATCTATTTCATATGCATTTGCATCGATTTTCTTTACAAAATCCGAGTTATTTACATCTCCATATTTGCTATTTATATCATCAAGTTTTGTTACTACATTTTTATAAAAATTATTTTCAGCATTTTTTATTCCATCTAAAACTTGATCAAAATTTATATTGTCACTAAGCTTAAGTGCATTTGAAAATACTTCAGTATTTAAAGTAATGCCATTACTTTCAAAAGATTTGTAAGAATTTTCACTGTTATTAGCGTTAATATCACTTGAAAGTTGCATAGTATTTACATCTTTATTATTAACACTAAACAGTTGATCAAAATTCATATTATTACTAGCTTTTAATCCAAATTGTTCTACTGAATCAACTGCAATACTGTTAATATTTACATTAGTTTCAGCATTAAGAGATTCAAATAGTTTATTTACACTAGGTTTAATATTATTTATATATTTATCCATATCAGAAATAGCATTTGATGATGTAAAGTCCATTATAAGTACCTTTTCAAAATTTTCTCCAGTTTGAAGTGTTTTTTCAAGCGACTTTTTATCATCATCACTTAAAGTATTGATATTAGTATTACTTTTAATGAACCCTAAATCTTGAAGTGATTTTACATCGTCATCACTTAAGGTATTATTTTGAAGTTTTTGAGAAAGATTAGAATACGTTTCATAGGTTTTAGTTGTAGTTGATAAACTTTTAAAATAATCTTCTATTGGTTGATACAAATCATCTATTGAAGATACAGTAGATAAAACATGTGATTTTGAAGGTTTATTTAAAATTTCATTTATTCTTTTCATTTCTGTATTTACTTTTATTTTGTTTTTTGAAACAATATTTTTTTGTATTTTGGTGTTTAATTTATTTTGACTTGTGATTATTGAAGTTTTAGCAAAAATATTATTAATTTGCATTACTACTATTCCTCCTATTTATTTGTAAATTTAATTAAAAGCTTCTATTTTGTTATCGTAACTTTCATCCTAATATTTACACTAAATTGAAAATTACCACTTTTACATTGAATTTTTAGTATCTTATATAAAAATTTTACTTTTAGTTTAATTGTAGTATAATATGAATATTATTACAATTTTTAATTTGAGGGGGAATTTTAGTATTATGAAGTTAAAAAAAGGATTTTTGAGTTTATTAATTGCTACAGTTTTAGCATCATCAGCTTTAATAGTTCCATCAATTAGCGTTTATGCTGCAACTAAGCCTAAGACATTATCAGCATCTGCAACTACTAGTAATATTGAGATTATTAAAGAAGTAGGACTTGTACATGATATTGTACATAACGTATATGTTTACGCAGGATTAGCAAATGTTACAGGAAATTCTGGAACTTACACAGAAGGAATCCTAATTACACTTGATACAAATGGTAATATTCTAACGTCTGCATTAGCTCCTCATATGGATCAATTTCAATCAATCGTAACTGATGAAAAAGGAGATGTTGTTATTGGTTCATGTTACAATGAATATACTTCTGTGCCAGGAGCTAATGCTCAACCAATTCCAGAGTATATGGCAACATATAACTATGTATACACAACCAGTGATGGTGGAATGACATGGTCACAAACAGCATCAGGTGATAGAATGGTTGATTTTAATACTGGCATGTATTATACAGGTTATGATGGTACAATGTATTTAGGAAGAACACAATCTATAACTTATTCTGAAAACCAATTTATAGCAACAGGTGAGTATGGATCAAAATATTATTCTACAAACGGATATAATTGGCATCAATAAGTATTAGGACAAGTCTTCGGGGTTTATATATCAAGCGAACAGAACCGAAAACTCCCTTAAGAATATTATATTATGGTATACACCATGCATCTTAATTTGATACATGGTGTATTTCCAGTATGGTTGATATTATCCATAAGTTTTATTATTTAATGCCAACTTCACCCTACTATTTTTAACAAAACGCCTCCTTTACTTGTGGTATGGTTCACCGTACCGCATCAAAGTGCGTTTTTCTAAATTAGTAATAAACTCTATTTCTACTTAAAGCATATTTTCGTAAATCTAAATAATATTTTCTCTAAGAATATAGCCGACAGTAGAACCTTTTTCTATTAGGAAATTTAGTACAACTAGAATTTTCTGCTTTAACCGTTTGTTCTTCTTAATCCCTTCTCGCTCTTTGTAAATATATTTTCTTACCAAATTTTCTATATAATAAGAAGTATTCCTTTCCAGCTTTAAAGTCTCGTATTCTGAATGCTTTGATAACATATTAGATATCCATATTAGTCCATCAGCGACAAATTGACTCCCAATATCATTCAACAGTTTAGATATGGAATATAGGACTGAAGCATGCTGCCCCATCTGCTCAGATACCTCCCTTATCAATCTCATGTTTGTTGATTTCAATGAATACCACTCTTTAGTAGTATCGTTCCATCGTGTTTGTGCAAATAAGTAACTTTTAATAATTTTATCTACATCCCTTTTATTTGTTCCGTTAACAGTCACTTCAATCATTTTGTCTTTGAACTGATTCCAAACTAACCAAAAATTATCATAGATATGCAATCTATCTTCAGCATAAATAAATTCTTGAAACATCTCTGCAATTGGTTCTGATGAATTGAAATTATCTATAAATGGTTGCATCAATTTGGGTACTTCACTACTTTCTGAATACAAAACAAGGTAAGCATATTTCTTCAAAAATTCATTACGTACTATGTAATCAACCTTATCACCATCTCTACTTTTCGTTAGCTCTCTTGCAAACACAGATATTATTTCATAAGCAATAGTAATCTGTTCTCTATGTTCTAACTTACTAGGCATCATTTTTAGAGCATTTGATAATATAAACAAATCAAGCTCTTGAATATTACCTGAATCTGAAATAGATAACTCGTTATCAACCATCTTATTGAGATTCATCTCATTTTCAGCTAGAAATCTGTTCAACAATTCTCCTAAATCAGGTTTGTAATTTCCGTTTTCAAAGCCCCCTTTTGGAATTTCACTTATTAACTCATTATATTTGTGCTCGAATTCTAGGTAGCCTAATAGTAATGAATGCGCATCATCAAATTCTTTTTCCCACATTTGATGAATTGCTGTCATAGAAAAAATATTGAATCTTTCAGTTGATATCATTCCCCCAACAGATTCATCCTTAAACAATATAAGTAAAAGCAATAATTTTATTATTTTCTTTTCCTCAGGATATAACTTCATCAGTTTTGGTAATGAATCAATTGCCTCCTGCACACCATCCCCTACTTGGTAGAAATAGTTAGGCTGTACACAGGATATCACTTTACCAATTATAACGTCCTTGCAAAATTTTTTATCTTCATCATTCAATTTATCGATATAATGCTCAACTAACACCGCACATACACATGATGGTATTGGGTAATTAAATAAATGGGATCTCTCATTTTCAGCGTGTGTTGTTTGAGTAAGATCTGGGTTGTAAGGCTCGTTAAGTCTTTCTAATATTTGCCTAACTTCATCTAATGCATTTTGTGGATTGCTATCATATTGCTCATATTTCTTTGATTTTTCATCATTTTTGAATTTGAAATCAGCCCATAACTTCAATGGAACATATCGCATATGTTCGTCATATGTCTTTTGCTTTTCCTCTCTAAACTTATCAATTTTGGGTTCTATCTCTGGCTTAAACTGAATTAGAATGCCCCCATCAGTATCTTCAGCATTGATTTTCATCTTCCGTCTATCCATTCTTGCTAAAAACAATCTCCAAGTCTTATCAGTTTCATCCTGTTCAGATTCTGGTGGTAGTTTATTATAATAATTATCTAAAATTTCCCATATAATTTCCTGACGCTTCTTCGCCTCATCATCTACAGATTCTTGTATTGAAAATACTTGATAGTTTAGACAGAGACTTTCTAAACTCCACTTACGATGCTTATCTTCACAAGTCCTTAACCTCTCATTATCATATATATTATTTTTGCTTACACCTAAGTTTTGTCCTATCGAATATAGTGTTTTAGCACTTTGTTCTGAAGCCAATCTATGAGTATCACGGATAATGAATTCTCTAGTTCTAAATAAAATTTTGGCAGTATCAAATGTTTTTTCTGGAAATGCCAAAACAACACTTGCCACTACAGATGAAATTGAGGCACTCTCAGAAAATTCGAGTAGATAATTTAACCAACTTACTAACACTTCGACTTCCGTTATCCCTGCTATTTCAAGAAGAAACTTTTCCAAAGCCATGTGAATAGATTGCAACAAGTTCGGACTTACAGGCGAACTTGTCCCTCTGTAAATCTCCCACAAGCACTGACTAATGTACTGTTTTTTCTGATTTTTGTCATTTAACTTAACTTCAACTTCGGTTATGTTATCAAGTCTTGAATCTAGATTTGAAGAAGCATACTTATTTACAGCTTTATTTGTAAAACTTACTATGAAATCCATAGTTGCTTTTGGTTCAATCTTAAGCAACCAGTAAATAGGGCTTTGATAAGCACTCGCAGGGTGATAATCTCCATAGTATTTTTCTATACCAAAATCATGTTCGACATCATCTCTCATATTCGAAAGCAAATGGTTTTTTTGGGGTGTATAAGTCCAAAAAAAATCAGCTAATTCTAAAATTTCATTTGGTAATACTCTACAGACAGGTAAACCATCAAGCTTAGTCAAGATGAACTTTGCTAAATCATAATATGGGCATCTATGATTCTTCCATTCATTGCATAGTATTTCAGTTATAACATCCTTCAATTCACTTCTCAATTCATAAGAACCATTTATAATTGTCTTGAAAATAGTTTCTAGTGTATCATCTCGTGAATAGTAAATATCCCCTTGAATAGTCTCCTGATAAAACTTCAGTGCAATAAGTCCAGCATATCTAGTAGTATTCCCGCTTTTTATTTTGCCGTTCCAATCGTCAATTAAAGGCAAAACAAAATTAATATTTTCAATCCCAATTTTCTCTATGTTATTGTAAACAAATTCGATTAATGACTCCCAGCCGATTCCTTTTGGCTTGGTTAAGATGTGTTGGAGAGTAAAGAGATTTATATCTTTTACTCCTAATTGCTTGAAAAATTCATCATCAACTTCCTTGCATGCAATCCTTAAAATAAATGTTAATCTTTTCAATAATCTACACTTGTTTGACAATAACTCATTCTTAAAAACTTCAAAAAATATTCTTGAATAATCTGAAAGTAAAACTGAAGCGAATAACTCATCTTTCCAAAACGGCTCAATCTCATTATTCTTAATAGTATCTTCAATTCGTTAAAAGAGATATGAGTGTTTATGTGTTTTAATAGATTCTCGCTATGCTTTTGCATTTCTTCTAATGTAGAAAATAGGCTTTTTTCAAATGTAAAAAAGTGCTTCGAAATAATATCATTTTTTACTATAACAAATTCAGATTCAAAGAAACTAGCTAATTTCCACTCTAAACAAATATCTAGTCCTTTTGCTAGCTTTTCAACATCATTTAGTCCTTGAGGCATCTGCCCTTTATTTTGTCCCCACTCCTGATTAGAGTATATATACAACTTATTCACGTTAGGATAATCTCTTTTTAGTTTATTTAATGTATCCTCTAAATCTTTTTTATGATTTGAAAGCGATGTTTCATAAAATTTTGCTTGCCATGCAACTACATCACCATTGACCTCACTCGGATTTGTTTCTATAGCTCACTGGTTTTTATATCTAAATATCCCATACTCTATATTAAATTCTTTACAGAATAGCAAGTAATAAAACCATTCAAAATTATTCTGAGGATTTTCACTAAATTTTGCTTTAAAGACATCCCAATTTGGTTTAACCATATATTTCACCCCTTCTATATTATTAACTTGACAAGCAAAATGTAAATTCAAGCTTACTTTAATATACACAGACATCTGATTATTATGTTTCATGTTAAAAATATAAATTTCTTTACATTCCACTACGTTAGTCATTCATGCCCAGTAATCATCTAAATATGTAATTCCCATATTTAGTATTTAAATGTTTTTTATCTAGTCTAATGAAGTTCACCTTATAGACATTATAAGAATCAAAAAAAAGTAATTAAACTCATTTAAAACTTATCTGATTCTATATTCAACATATTTTATCAATATATGTTTATTTTACCTATAATGTTTCTTTTTATCATCTATTTTAAATATTATCCTCTTGAGTAAATTTACTCGAAAGATAATACTAATTTACATCTTTTCTATGTGAGTTTTACAATACACCAAATCAACATTATAAATCATTACTACATTCTCAGCCTTTATTTCCCTATCTATAAAAACTGGATATACTCAATTCCCTGAGTATATCCAGTTATATATTTTAATAATCCCTATCTAAGCTCACTTCTAAATATGGAGCTTCCCTGATATAGTTACAGAACCGTCCCTCTGCTTTAAATATATCGTCTCCATTTTGATTTAAACAAGATTAATCTTCTATACTTATCTAACCTGTCTAATTTTTCGCATTGATAAGCAAAAATATTGGTGAATACATTTCGTAGTATATTTATTTCAATTTTAGTTCCCTCAACTATAAACAGAACTTTTCCTATACGCTTGTTTTCATCTAATATATTAATCTTACTCATTCACATACACTGGCATTTCACCAAATATCCCGTTAACATACATTTTCTCGATATTTTGTGCTTCTCTTGGCTTTTCATTTGAAAATCTATTTATGCAACTCCCATCGTTGCCATGAAATTCAACTGCATATTCTTGATCCGGTCTAAAAATATTATTAGATAATAAATTAGTTGAATGTGATACGATAAATATCTGAGCATTTGTTGAGGTTTCCATAAAATAACTAATTAATAATTCTTCTAATTGGTTGTGAAAAGCACTACTAAATTCATCAATAATTAACATTCCAAGTTCATATTAAAAAACCTAGAAACTATAAAGCTCCTAGGTTTTCTGTATATCAAAAAGTTTTTAATTTTTATTAAATATCTAGTTTTTGAAAAACAAAATATCCCAAAAAACAGAACAGTACACTATAATAGAAAAAGAAAGACTTACGCCTTGAATTGGCACTCCGCTAGATATATAGGTTGAAAAATTTGTGACTGCCAGTGGGAGAAATTTCCCCCTACGTGAAAATTGCAGCTAATACTTCTATAATTCCTGCGCCAACAAGAACCAAAAATAATGAAAATCCTGTTGCTATAGAACGAGATCTAGATACTGCTGAAATAACAAAGGCTACTATTATATATACAATAGCTTCAAGAAAATCAAGACCAAATATTAATAACGTTTTTAATGCGGCAGGAGCATAAACTATTTGCTGATTTATAGTTACTAAAACAAAAACTGGATATACTGAGCGTTCCCAGTATATCCAGTTCAATTTTAATTATCCTTATCTTACCTGACTTCCAGTAGGAAGCTGCCCTGGTATAGTTACAGCGAAGAGTTTGCTATCGTCATCTGTAGCTGCTGCTAGTATCATTCCTTGAGAAATTTCTCCTCTTAATTTTACAGGTTTTAAATTTGCAACTAGAACTACATATTTACCAATAAGATCTTCTGGTTTATAATATTTTGCAATTCCCGAAATAACCTGTCTTTCTTCTCCTGCTAAATCAATCTTTAGCTTTAAAAGCTTGTTGGATTTTTTAACAGGCTCACATGCAAGTACTTTTACAACCCTTAAATCTAGTTTATCAAATTCATCTATAGTTATTTCATCTTTTATTGGCTGGACGCTAGCTTGCTGAGTTGCCTTTAATTGGTCTTCTCTTATTTTATTAAGCATTTCAAGCTTTTCATCTACGTCTATTCTTGGGAATATTACATCACCTTTTTCAAGTTTTGATCCTATTTTTGTACCATCAAAAGATTTTAAACTATCCCAAGTTGTTATATGAATGTTAAGCTGTTTGTTTATCTTGCCACTTGTTTCTGGTAAAAATGCTGATAAAAGCACCGAAACTATTCTAAGACTTTCAAGCAAATTATATAATACTGTGCCCAGTCTTGCCTTTTTACTTTCATCCTTTGCAAGTATCCAAGGCGTGGTTTCATCTATATATTTGTTTGATCTTCTTATAAGATTCCAAATTTCATCTAGTGCTTCAGGTATTTTTAGATTATCAATATTTTTTTCTACCTTTTTAGGTGCTTCAAGTGCCAATTTTATAAGTTCTTTATCTACAGGTTCTGCGTCAGATGGTCCAGGTATAATTCCATCAAAATACTTTTCTACCATTGCTGCTGTTCTTGACACAAGGTTTCCAAGATCATTTGCAAGATCTGAATTTACTTTTTTTATAAAGATTTCATTATTGAAAACTCCGTCAGAACCAAAAGGAATTTCATGTAGTAAATAATATCTTACTGGATCTGCTCCAAATTCATTTATTAATACCACGGGATCAACTACATTGCCTTTAGATTTTGACATTTTTCCACCATCAACTAAAAGCCATCCATGACCAAATACTTGTTTAGGTAATTCAATGCCAAGTGCCATTAATATTATTGGCCAATAGATTGTATGAAATCTCAATATATCTTTTCCTATTAGATGAACATCACAAGGCCAATATTTTTTAAATAATTCATCGTTTTCGCTACCATATCCTAGTGCTGTAATATAGTTTAAAAGAGCGTCTATCCAAACATAAATTACATGTTTATTATCAAAAGGCGCCCTTATTCCCCAGTCAAAAGTGGTTCTAGAAATACATAAATCTTCAAGACCTGGTCTTAGGAAATTATTCAGCATTTCATTTTTTCTTGATTCCGGTTGAATGAAACTAGGATGATCTTCTATATATTTTATAAGTCTATCTGCATATTTTGTTGTTTTAAAGAAGTATGCCTCTTCTTTTGCCATTTCAACTGGTCTTCCACAGTCCGGACATTTTCCGTCTACAAGTTGTGTTTCTGTCCAAAAGGATTCGCAAGGTGTACAGTACCAACCTTCATAGGCTCCTTTATACACATCTCCCTGCTCATATAATTTTTGAACTATATTTTGTACAGATTTTTCATGATACTCATCAGTAGTTCTTATAAACTTATCATAACTTATATTCATCATTTTCCATAAGTCTTTTATACCTGATACTATTTCATCTACATAGGCTTTAGGGGTAACGCCTTTTTCCTCAGCTTTTCTCTGTATCTTTTGACCATGTTCATCTGATCCTGTAAGAAGCATTACGTCATAGCCTGAAAGTCTTTTAAATCTTGCAATAGCATCTGCTGCAACTGTTGTATAGGTATTTCCTATATGAAGCTTTTCAGATGGATAATAAATTGGGGTTGTAATATAATATTTTTTCTTTTCACTCATTGTTTTGTTCCTCCTAGTATATTGTATATTTTTTTAAAACAAAAAAGCCTCTAAACAAAAGCATATGCTTTTATTTAGAGGCGAACTAACGCGTTACCACTCTATTTCATTTTTGCTTTAAAGCAAAAATCTCACTAAGTGACTCCTTAAAATAATTTCATCACTTTGCACTGTAACGTGTGCTTACGTGATATCTTAATTTTACTTCAGATATCCTACTCTGGGGCCATGTTCATAAACTTCTTTGTCACCGACTTTCACCTATTTCGGCTCTCTTTTATGACATTTTCATCTATTACTCTTCCCATCATTGCATTTTAAACTTCAATCTTCATGTTATAACTTTTCACTATTATTGTCAATATGTTCTGTAATATTTTTTTGAGAATAATCATGGATGTACCAGTCTATTATCTTTCTTGCAATGCTAATTTTAGTTGGTAATTCCGGGAGATTCTCAGCATCATACCACCCTGCTTCTGTTATCTCAACCCCATCAACTAATATTTCCCCACTGTCATATTCAGCTACGTACCCAATCATCATTGAATTTGGAAATGGCCAAGGCTGACTTCCAAAATATTTTATGTTTTTAACCTTTATACCTACCTCTTCCATTATCTCTCTCTGGACACATTCTTCCAGAGTTTCTCCTGGTTCAAGGAATCCTGCAATAAGGCTATACATGTTTTCTGTAAAACTGCTATTATGTGCCATAAGAATCTTATTACCCTTTAGCACTGCTGTTATTACTGCTGGACAAATCTGTGTATAATTTATTAGCCCACATTTTGGACAACGTTTTGCTCTCTCACCTTGAATAGTAACTGTTTCAGTTCCACAGCCACCACAATACTTATGGTTTTTGTCCCAATTCACTATTTGCAGTGCTTTTCCTGCCAAAATAAATATATCTTCCTCTAATTGCCCATATAATGACCTTAAATCTGTAAAACACATACCATCTTGATCCGCTGACTCCTCGGAAACCTCTAAAGCATAGGATGGTTGTCCCTCTAAAGTACCAAGATATTGCTGAGTCCCTAGGGGAACTATATTTAATTCTTCTATAGTTTTTACAAAAGGAATACTAACACCATCCTTTTGGATATTTACTAGAAGTTTATTGGAACTGAACACAAACCAATATGTATTACTAATGCCTTCCTGCTCACATACAGTAGCAGGGATATATCTTTTATAAATACTTTCTGCTGATTTCATGAAATTTTACCCTATTTAACCTTTCTATAGATACTTGTTCTAATTAAAATTTTTTATAGTTTATGTCCAATTAGGAATATTTAATATTAATTACTAAATATCCCTTTAATATCATCTTCCGTCATCTTTAGTATAACGGATTCATCTATATTATCCATTTTCATAACACTATTTATAATTTTTCTCTTTTTATCTTGAATTTCATATATTTTTTCTTCAATTGTACCTCTTGTTATAAGTTTTATTATCTCTACCGTTTTTTTCTGTCCAATCCTATGTGCTCTATCTGAAGCCTGTTGCTCAACAGCTGGATTCCACCAAGGATCATAGTGAATAACAATATCTGCTCCGGTCAAGTTAAGTCCAGTACCACCAGCTTTTAAAGATATAAGGAATATTTTTCCTTCACCTTCATTAAACTGTTTAACTAGTTCTCCTCGTTTCTCCATTTTTGTTTTCCCATCCAGATACATATAGTCAATTTTCTTTTTCTCAAGATGTTCGCTTATGTTTTTAAGTAAACTTGTAAATTGTGAGAATAAAAGGATTCTATGGTCCGTTCCTATATTTTCCTCAATTATACTATCAAGTGCCATAAGCTTGCCGTTTTCTCCTTCAAAATTTTCAATAAAAATAGAAGGATCACAACAAATTTGTCTTAGTCTTGTAATCACAGATAAAATAATCAACCTGCTTTTATCAAAACCTTTTTCTTTTATATTTTTATTTATTTCCATCTTTGCATTGGCTAGATACGCAGCATATACTTTTTTCTGCTCATCACCCATTTCAACGATTATCTTATGTTCAATTTTAGGTGGAAGCTCCTTAACAACTTGACTTTTAAGTCGTCTTAATATAAATGGTCTAACATGTTTATTAAGGTCATTTAAGGCTTTATTATCATTTGATTTTGCAATTGGCTGTTCATACTTTTTAACAAATTTCCCATGTGACATAAGATATCCTGGCATAATAAAATCAAATATTGACCATAACTCCGTAAGTGAATTTTCAATGGGAGTTCCGGTAAGTGCAAAATATGACTTTGCCTTAATAGCTTTAACAGACCTTGCGTTTATGGAACTTGGATTTTTTATCTGTTGAGCTTCATCTAAGATGCAATATTTAAAATTCACATCACTATAATCTTCTATATCCCTTCTTATTAGTGGATATGAAGTTATAAGAAGATCATAACTTCTGTACCCTTTTATTAATTCTTCTCTTTCCTGCCTTGAACCATTTATTATTAATACCTTTAAACTTGGATAAAACTTTTGGGTTTCTTCATACCAATTGTAAACTAAAGAAGTAGGTGCTATAACAATACTAGTGCCCTTCTCTTCGCTTGCCTCTGAAGCTAAAATACCTATAACCTGAAGTGTTTTACCAAGTCCCATTTCATCTGCAAGGATTCCCCCAAAGCCACATATGGACATAGCCTTAAGCCATTTAAATCCTATTCTTTGATATTTTCTCATGGTTTTTTCAAGAACCTTTGGTAATGCAAAATCTGCATTTTGCACATCTTTTATATTATTTACAAGGTCATTAAATTTCTTATTTCTTTTAAAATAATCCATATTAAAAAGCCTTATATTTTCTTCTATATAAAGGGAACTATATTTTGGTATAACTATATTGCCTTTTTCTAAATCGGAATCATTTATGTCTAGATACTCTAGCATATTACCTACAGCTTCTAAGTCTGGTGAATCAAGTGGTACAAATCCACCTTTTTTTAATCTATAATACTTTTTCTTCTGCTTTAAAGCTTCAAATATATTTTTTAATTCACTTTTATCTACGCCTTCAATTTCAAAATTAAACTCTAGTAAATCGCTATCATTCAATCTAATTCCACCACTATAATATGAGGTGCCATATATTTTGAAATTTTTAAAAGAACTAGAATAATATATCTCACATATATCTTGTATTTCACCTATGCCAGTGTATAAAAAGTCCACTATATTTTCTTCATCATTATTGATGAAATCATCGCCGTATTTTTGGAATTTATATGTTCTAAATAAATTGGTTACATTTAGTTCTGTTTGTATGTCTCTTACTAAAACAGTGTCTTCTTTTCTTGTTTCTTCTTTTCTAAGTGGATTTATTTGAATGTCTCCATAACAAAATTTCACAGTGGCTATTACCATGTCATCAGCTTTATCCAAATATATCTTTGTATTTAAAGGTTCTTCATAAAATTTATCTTCTAAATTTTTATCTATAGTTAAATTGTCTGTAATTTTTTTAAGACTAGGTATTATATAAGAAGCTATTGCCTCACTATCTTCTACCTCAAATTTTATAACACTTTCTTTTTCCCTTAGAAATGCATTATAAAATGGTATAAACAGTCTTTTATTTTCTATCTCAATCCTATATATATCACCTTCATAAAACAAATATTCAGCATCTTCTGTAATAGGATAGGTTTTGCCGCCAATTTGACGTAATTGTATTTCATTTTTCTCTTGCATTAATTCAAATTTTAATGGCATTTTGCCTTGAAGGACCCCTATGTTTTTATAATTTTGTCCTTTAATCCCAACATTTATCTTTCTATCTCCAATAATTTTAAGAAATCTTTTTACTTTAACATCTGTAAGATAAACCTTTTTACCATATAATAGTTTATCTGTGCTGACTGTATTAAATTTAAATCCAGAATTTCTTTCCTCATCTTCGTAAATTTCTTCAATTATATTCATAATTTCTTTATCTTCATTTTTAAAATAATGAATCATTGGATTATACACAAACCCTTTTCCAAATTCGATTTGGCTACTCTTTCCAAGATAAGACATTATAAATTCTTTCATATTTTTAACTACATATAACTTTTCCTCACCTATTTTAAGTTCTAGGCTGGAACCTTTACTGGACCATGGGCTAATATCTAGCTTTATATCCATAATTAAAGGTTTTAACGGTTGTTCTTTTTTAATCATACCCTGCTTAACTTCATTTAAAAGTTTTTCTACTTTCATGGAATGGAAATTTATACTAGCTATATTTTCTTCATCTCTTATATATTTAAACATGGATGCTGCAACGTGTGGACATATTCTTTCATTCAAATAATAGTTACGAAAGCCTCCACATTGACACTTTACACTGGTTACCCCTGTTTTGTCATTAAACACTATTTCGTTTAATAAACTTTGGTCTTCGTCTTCTACCAAGGAGTTTATTCTCGTCTCATTTAGTTTAAGTTCTTTATTATAATTTTTTGTAATATTTATCCTCTTAACTTTTCCTTCTTTATAACTATTTTCAGCGACTCCATAGGTAATTTCATCCGCCCAGTATTTTATAGTTTCTTCTTTTATATCAAACACTAGCTTCACCCACCTCTATCTACATTTATTAAATTTCTGACAGGCTTCGCATTCCTTTTTACTTTATTCAATGAAAAGAAAACCATCACCTTATGCTTTTTACCTATTCTATGATACCACAAAACCCATAGGTTTTTATACTATGTTAACGGTTTATTGATAATACTTTACTTATAATATATAATATAGTCATTAAAAATAATAAGAGGTGTACTAAATGAAAAAGAAATATGTAGCTATGTTTTTTCTTGCACTATTAATAATATTCTCCACCTCTGGTTGTCAAAGCAGTAGTAACAAATATATCGCAACTGCAGATGCCCTATTTAATGCTAAAAAATATTCGGAGGCAATAGTATATTATGATAAGGCAATTAAAAGCTATGGTCATAATCCAGAAGCATATACTGGTAAAGGTTATTCTTATTACATGATGAAAGACTATGATAATGCATTAACTAACTTTAATCATTCAATAAGTTTGGATTCCAAATATATTAAGGCTTATTTGTACAATTCTTACGCATTAAGCATGGAAAATAAATACGGAGATGCTATTACAACCTTAAACAAGGCACTTAAAATAGCACCAAACAATGCAGATCTTCTCGATGAAAAAGGTTATGCTTCTATGCTTATTGCAAAATATGATGATGCTGCTACTTGTCTTGATAAGGCCATTAAATTAAATCCAAAACTTGCTGATGCTTATGCTAACCGAGGTATGTTATATGCTAGGCTCAATAATCTGGATGAAACAAATAAATATTATGCAATAGCATTTAAACTGTCACCTAACAATGGTGATTTTTATAATCAGTATAGTTTAGCTTTAAGACACCTTGGAAAAGATGATGATGCTATTAATGCCTTAAATAAAGCTATATCCATAAATCCAAAGAACGCTGTTTATTATTTTGATAAGGGTACAATTTTAAAAGAGACTGGATCTTACAATGCTGCAATTAAAGAGTTTGATACTGCAATTAATCTTAATGCTAAATATTCAAATCCAATTATAAGCAAAGGAAGTTGTCTTGCTTCGCTTGATGATTATAACAATGCCATAAAAGAATTTGATAAAGCAATAAAAATAGACCCAGGTAATAGTTATGCTTATAATGATAAAGGCTGTTCACTTTACAAGCTTAACAAACTTGATGATGCATTAAAAAATTTCAATGCATCCATACAACTTAATCCAACCTTCTATGAGGTATATGTCAATAAAAGTAATGTACTCACAGCCCAAGGAAAGATAAAAGAAACTACCGATTGTCTAAATCTTGCCCAAAAATACAGAAAAAATAACTAAGATATAAACTTTGCAGATATAACAGCCATAATTATAGCTGTTATATCTGCAAATACTGCTGCAAAAATTGTGTGTCTAACTTTTTTTATATTTGCAGCACCATAATATACAGTTATAGTATAAAATATTGTTTCTGTAGAACCCATCATTATAGACGCCACTAAACCTATATAACTATCTGCTCCATAAGTTTTTAAGGTTTCTGCAAATATCCCCATGGCCCCGCTACCTGATAATGGTTTTACCATGGCAAGTGGCACAAGTTCTGGTGGAAGCCCAATTAAACCTACAACCGGTTTAGCAAGCTTTATTAAATAATCCATGGCCTTAGATTCCCTAAAAACACTAACTGCTACAAGCATAGCAAGTAAATATGGAAATATTTTTATACATATTTTTATTCCATCCTTTGCACCTTCTACAAAGCATTCATATACTTTTACTCCTTTAACCATGCCATGTAGTATTACAGAGCCTATTATTATTGGAATTATTGACTTTATAACATAATTCAATACTTAGCACCACCTTAAAAATATCGTTCTAAAATAGAGCAATATATCATGCCCATAATAGCCGCTACCCCCGTAGTTATTATGGCAGGTATTATAATTATTCCAGGATTATTTGAACCACAAGCTGCCCTTATGGATATAACTGAGGTTGGCACAAACTGTATACATGCAGCATTTAACACTAAAAATCTAGCCATATCATTTGTTGCTGTGCCTTTATTTGTATTAACTTTTTCCATGGCATCCATGGTTTTTATTCCAAAAGGAGTGGCCGCATTTGATAAACCCATCATATTAGATGTTAAATTCATAATCATTGGTTCCATAACTGAAGGATTTTTTGAGCTCTCTTTAAAGAGAATTTTTAATAAGGGTTTTAAAAATTTAGATATTTTATATGTAAGACCACTTTTTTCAGCTATTTTCATTACTCCACACCAGAGACACATAAGTCCTAATAGTTGTATTATGAGCTCTACTGTTGAGCCTGTGGAATTAACAATAGCTTTGGACACAATTTCTCCCCTCCCAGTTATTATGCCAAAAACTATTCCTATAATTATAATAAAAAACCAAATATAATTTATCATAATAATCACCTCTCTTATTTATATAAACAAGCTGCGATTAAAATTACTAAAATAAAAAATACTGAAAAAATAAAGCAGCCACATTATGAATTAATTATCCATAATGTGGCTGCTTTATTTTTCTTCGCTACCTTTACTTATATCTTCTAACTTGTCACTGTATCCATATTCCCGAACCTATTGGTACATTATCATAAATATATTTTGCATTTTCTAGAGCAAGTCTTACACATCCATGGGATACTCCATTCCCTAATGTTCCATCTACCAAATTTCCATTTTTATCGAATAAAACGCTATGAAATAAATAATTGCCTTGTATTTGTGTAAAATATTTACATACTATTCCGTTTGGAGTTGAAAACTGTGGACCCTTATTTCCTACAAAAAAATTTCCAGTTATTGTTGGTGTACCCGATGTGCCTGATGAACACGAAAATTCATCTATTAACTTCCAATTTCGATTTGTACCATTAAAAATATAAACTGTCTGCTGCGCTATACTAACCCTAATCAAATAATTAGTATAAGTTGGTAAATCTACCGCATTAACTATACTTTCATAATTCGCAGCATTTGTAACATCACTTTCACTTAATGCAGGCTCAGCATGCGGAATATACATAACATCCGCTGTAGGTTTCTCATTCAAATCCTTTAATGTATCTCCTTCTACTACTCCACTGGTTGAAAGTCCATGCCTGTGTTGAAAATCCATTACAGCATAAATGGTTTCTTCCCCAAATTGTGAATCTGTTCCCACGTGATATCCAAAAGTATTAATCTTTTTTTGAATATTCTTTACGTCGTCTCCCTTATCTCCTTCTTTAAGCACTGTTCTTGGTGCTGGCGCTGGAGTTTTTGGCTTAGACTGTTTCTTATTTGTACTAGCGATATAATATTTTTTGTTATTTTTTTGCGCTTTATCAGATGAATTTGCACAGGAAGAAAAACCCAAAATAAACACTAGACTCATAAGCAAGATAACTACATTATGTCGTCTCATTAACATCCCATCCTTCTATTACTTTATAACACTTTAATTATACTTCTAAATCTATATTATTTTACACTTTATATTAAATAAATTTTAATTATATTAATGCAAAAAAAAAGAACACCAATGAGAAACGGATGTCCAATATAAAAGTTACGGATAAAAATCACAAATTATAATTTACAGTTCCCAATTTATATAGTACAAGCTATAAATCACAATGCATGGGTTGCATGTTACAGTCCCCTGTAATTGTTGAAAATATTTATATTTTGTCGATTAATGTAACAATCTCATTTATTTTATTTACTTTTCGTCATAATTCCCAAAAATATTTATTAAATATTTACCTTTAAAGGTTCTGTGGTAATATAACCACGTCATATCTCATGTTGGCATTCTCTATTAGTGGTTTTCCTTCTGTAATTTGTCTTACTTCTTCTAAACTCTTAGCCTTAAATACCATTGACCCGCCATTTTTGTTATAAAAACCACCAGCAATTAAGTACTTATTTGCATTAATTTCACCATTTCTTATCTTTGTGCTCTTCAAGTTGTCCACGTTAGCATTATTGTAGCTAATCCTCACAAAAATATTATTCATACTATTTTCCTCCAGAGAAATTTATTTTAAATACCAATTAATATCAATAGTCGTTCGAACCTTTGTTCGTATTTTTATTGTACAGAACATTTGTTCGTGTGTCAACATGTATTTTATGATTTTATAAAAATGTATGATATAATACAACTTGTACTAAATTTATATTTATGCTTAAATTATTGTATATAGAAATTTGGAGGAAAATCATGATATTAACCGATATAATGAAATATATTGAAAGTGAATATAACATTATTAATAGCACCCCTTGTGAAGTTTGCGGTGGTGATTACGAAGCAGAACAATTGGAAATACTTTTAATAGATAACGTTCCTTTTGACGTTTGTGAGTGTTTATGTTCTGAGTGTGGTCACGAAAAAACTTTTGAATTTTATGCACCATTTCTAAATGAAAAACCTTTAAAAAATAAAAAAAATTTGAATTGAAGGAGCTCGATTATGGACAAGAAAAATATAGAATTAGCAACTAAGCAAATAGATGAGGCCTTAAATACTGTAAAATCTATGGAAAACGACCTAGATAAAAACCAACTGTCTGGGGAAAATATAAAAAAGCAATTCCTATTCTTATCAACTAAAGTAAGTGAACTAGAAAATATTTTAATTAATGAAGGAATTTTATAAATTATTGTAGGTGAATAATAATGGATGAAAACAAAAGAGTGATAACAATAAACTCATATGAAGACTCTAGCAGTAGTGAACCTGACCTTCTTCCTAAACAAAAAAAATTCACAAAATTAAAATCTATATTATTATTTCTAATTATCATTATTATTCTCGGTGCTATAGTCTCAATATATGCTTATTTTACACCTACTAGTTTTGTGATTATAGATGCAAATGCTTCAATAAATTTAAAAGTTAACAGATGGAATAAAATAATTGATATTTCTTCCTTAGATGGGAATGGAAATAACATAATAACCACTTCAAAATTAAAATATAAAAATATAAATGAGGGTCTTGTTCTCATTTTAAGTACTGCTGAACAAAATAATTACATAAATGTATTAAGCCCTGATGAAAAAATGAAAAAGATATCAGTTTTTATTTCTGGCCATAACATAAATACTTCTTATTTTTCAAGTATAGCCCTTGATAGAAAATTTGATTTAGATATTAACCAAAATGGTAGTAGTTCAAACTAGCCACCTTGAAAAAATACCCACAAAATAATTAAGATCTTCTGCTAAAGCAGAAGATCTTAATTATTTATAATTTGGATTATTTAATCTTTCTACATATTGATCCATTCCCTTAAGGGAATTAACAAAAACCCTATTCAAAAGCAATATGTCTGTATTTTTGCCTGCCCATCCATCATTAGTAGTAAATGCCATAGTATATCCTGCTTTCTGAGCCTCAGCTACTGTGAAATTATTATAACTACCAAAAGGATATGCAATATATTGTATCTTTTTATTTAACATTGTTTCTAACATTTGTTTAGATTGAATTAGCGTATCTAGCTGTTTTTCACTTGACAATTCACCAAGTTTTTCGTGATTTACAGTATGACTTTCTATATCCATACCATTTTTATCCATCTCTTTCAATTGCTTAGAATTTAAATATGGACCCGGTTTATCGGTTAATGCTGGAATTACAAATACGGTCCCCCTAAAGCCAAAAGCTTTAAGAATTGGGAATACATTAGTATAGCTGTCTTCATAACCATCATCAAAGGTTAAAACAACAGATCTTTCAGGAACAGGTTTATTATTTTGTATAAAGTTATGCAGTTCATCTAAACTTAAAGTAGTGTACCCATTGTCCTTAAGATACTGCATTTGTTGCTTAAATACATCTACTGGTACCACAGCACTATTATTGGCCTGCCCATCAGCAACACTATGATACATAAGTGTTGGTATTATCTTATCATTATGTATTAGGTTGATACCTTTAAATGTCCTTATCGTCTGCTCATCATTTTTATTACTCTTAACTTTTTGCTTAGGCTTTGCTTTTAAACCCATTTTTTTACTTAAGGCGCTTTTATTCTTATTTGTATTATTCACAGTAACATAAGTTATAGTTCCAATTAAAGCAACTAATAATATTATTACACTTAGCTTTTTATACGATAATTTCAATTTATCACTTCCTCTTATCACAAATAAAATCAATAATTTTTGTTATTAATTCTATTTTCAAAATCGCTCTCAGTATGAGTGGGTCCTATAAATACTCTGCTTAGCTTGAATTGTCCATCGGTTTTATATGTCCATTTCCCATCTCTACTAAGTCCCAGTGCATATCCTGCATTTTTAACATCTTCTAAAGTTTGAGAATTATAACTTCCAAAAGGATATGAAACATAATTAACCTTTTTATTTAATAATTCTTCCAATTTAGTTTTAGATTCTTTAAGACTAGCTAGTTGGTTATCACTAGTTAGATCCGCAAGTTTAACATTCTCATCTGTTCCACTTTCTATATCCATACCATTTTGTTGCATTTCATTAAGTTGACTCGCGGTTAAAAAATTTGAATTTTCACCAATGCTTTTTACAACAACAAATACAGTAGCTTTAAATCCATAACTTTTTAATATAGGATAAACATTTGAATAGTTATCTTCATAACCATCATCAAAAGTAAGCGCCACAGATTTTTGAGGTATTGGTTTATTATTAATCAAAAAATCGTTAATTTCGTCCATAGTCAGAGTATGGAAATCATTATCTTTTAAGTATTTCATCTGTGAAGCAAAATTTTCCTTTGTTATTCTTAGTCCACTAGACAGAATCGCTGATTGATTATCATCTACACTATGATACATAACTATGGGTACACCTTGATCATTATTCTTCATAGGTACCGTAACTGCGGATGCTACAACATTTGTACTTGTGACATTCGTACTAGACGCATTTTCATCACTAACACTATTAATAATTTTTGTGCTTAATGTATCCTGTTTGCTTTTTTTGTTAATATTAACAAATACAGCCCAAACTATAACTGCCAGTAAAATTAAAAAACTTACCCCTATTATTCTCTTTTCTTCATTTTTCATAGTTAAGTCCTTCCTAAATATTAATAATAATCACTATTTACCATTTAAGTTTACCAAAACAGAACAAAATTATCTATAATTGTTTGATAAAAAATAACATTTATATTTAATATAATGTACTTATCAACATTATACACAGTTTAATCCTTAATAACTTGTGGATTTCAAGCCTTTTTATCCATATAAACAATAGTTTTTATTATATCGTTAAGGTTATCCACAGTTTTGTGGATAACCTGTGGATAATTGATATTGATTTTCAAATGTTATTACTAAATTTATTTTTTAAATATTTTCTATTTATGTATTAACATTTCAAAGAAAAAATAGTATTATAATAGTATAAAGAGAATTAATTAATTCTTACGAAAGGTGGGATTTTATATGAAAAATAATGTTGTGTATGTTGATTTCACCCATAAAAAAGTTTCAAACAAAAAAAATGCATTTTCCTTGGAACAAATTAAAGAACATATAAAATATCTATTTTATTTTATTCCTAACAAATTTAATAAGTCTAATCGTTCAAAACAATGTAAACGTATACTTTGAAAAGATATAATTTACCGTTGCTATGTTAAAATGATTAAAAGCATTTTAACATAGCAACTTTTTTAATATTTGATATAATAAATATATGACTACAGTTCACTATATACAAATGAGGAGTTGATAATATGAGAATTGGACTAGGTTATGATGTACATAAATTGGTCACTGAGAGAAAACTTATACTTGGAGGCGTAGAAATTAATTACGACAAAGGTCTTCTCGGCCATTCTGATGCCGATGTACTTGTCCATGCCATAATAGATAGCTTACTTGGTGCAGCAGCCCTTGGAGATATTGGTACCCATTTTCCTGACAGTGATTCTACTTACAAAGGTGTAAGTAGCTTGGAACTATTAAAAAAAGTTGCAGATATAATAGACAAGGCTGGATTTCAAGTAGGAAATATAGATGCAACTATAATTGCACAAAATCCTAAAATGGCTCCCCACATAAAAAACATGAGAGAAAATATATGTTCTTCTCTGAATATAACCATAGACCAAATAAATATAAAAGCCACCACAGAAGAAGGGCTTGGTTTTACTGGAAGAGGGGAGGGTATATCCTCTGAAAGTATCTGCATTATTGAGGACAAACCCACCGCTTTAAGAACAGTTAAAAGCTAAGAGTGAAAAGTGGCAAGTTGATGAGGATTTTCGGCAATGCCGAATAATTAATAATATATATTATTCCTCATCCACTTGCCCATTTTGTTTAGCTTTACTTGCATGAATTTTTTTCCGCCTTCTCATCTTGACCTTCTTCTTAATTTCCTCTCTTCTCTTTGTGAATGAAAAACATCCCAAAAATTAGGCACTCTCATATATACAACTATAGCTCTTCCTATAAACATAAAAGTTAGCCTTACAAGATACGCAGTTGCATAATCTAGTCCTATGTCTTGAGGCAAGCTTGTAATTAAATGACTTAATATCATTCTTATAGGAAGTGATATTATTAGAAAAAGAAGCATTTGCCATCCACCTTTTATATAAAGATTTCCGTCTTCTTTTGGGTATATATTTGTAATGAATCCAGCAATAACACCACATATTAATCCAATTACTATAAGCATTAATATCCCTGGAGCTATTTCTCCAATGCCACCTCTTATTTTTTGAAGTGTTGAAATTGTAAGCCATATCAAGATTATTGGTAAAAAAATATACTTTTTTGCTTTAAATCTTCTTTCAACGACTTGAATATATATCATGTATAAGATCAATGCAACTACAATTATAGTGTTTGTTAATGATATTCCTTGAAAATTACCCATACAGTTATCACCCCACCAATTTTATATATTTATAATAATCTAATATTTTAAATTTTTATAGTTACATATGTCATTTTATTATATTACATGTGTAACTCACTGTTTTTTTGTCTTAAAACTAAATTTAATAGCAGCGTAAAATGTAAATTGAATAATAATTCTTATAAAAAATCGGAATCTATGGAAGGATTCATATAGTAAATGATATTATTAGAAAAAGAAGGCACATAGATTTTAGGTATAAATCCATGTGCCTTCTTTTATAATTGAGTTTTCCCACTGCAAAAGGAAAAACTCGTCACTAGCCCTTATCTTTTAACTTTTTCTCATATGTGTTTATTAAGCATTTATGCTATCAGGATTAAAATCTATACAGATAATATAGCTTTTTTTAGCGCTATCTTTAAATGAAGAAGAAATTGTTATACAGAGATTCCCTGTTGCCATTGATACGTATGGCTCTGTTACATACTTGTTTAAACTCATACTTCTTAAAAAGTAATAATATTTTTTTAAAGAATGATCTGTTCCCTTTTTAGCTGGCTGGAAAATAAGAGCTTTTTGGGATATCATATTTTTACACCTTGTAGCTGTATTTGTGACTTGCTCTCCGGCATCATTTAGTATATATACACATTCAAGTACGGGGTATTCATCCACAGTGCCTTCTATTATTGAATCAAATTCAGCTTTCTTTGTATTTTCAAGCCTAACAATAATGCCATTTATTATTTCATCATACTTTTTATGTGATTGTTCTTTAGCGTCTATTTCTTCAGACATATATGCCTTATAATCAATGCCCATTTTTTCAATCCGGTCTTTTAAGTTGGTTTTTCCTACTTTATCAGACGGTATTGGTTCAGAGAATGCTCTTCCTTGAATCATATCTGCACCTAGTTCCATAACTACCATAGCTTCTGCCTCTGTTTCTACATCTTCTGCTATTACAAGTGCTCCTACCTTTTTAGATAAGTTTACAAGAGATTTAAATATTTCTTGCTTATAATAATTATAGCTTATATCTTTAGTTATCACGCTGTTAATCTTTATTATATCAGGTTCTACATAAGAAATTCTATCAAGATTTGCAAAACCTGAGCCTAAGTCTTTAAGACCAATTAAAAAGCCCTTATTTCTGTAAAAATTAATAAAATTTTGCATAGCCTCTATATCATCAATCTTTTCTTCAACAATTTCAAGAACTATATTTCTTGGCTCAATTCCATAATCATTGACAACATTCATCAAAATACCGGAACCGATATATTTATCTATTATAGATATATTTATATCTATAAATAATAATATTTCCTTGTTTTTTTCATATATGTCTAAAAAACTTTCCATGGATTTTTCTCTATAAAGTCTATCTAGTTCTATTGCTTCCCCTTCTTTAAGTTCGTACTGTCCTAATTCATCCTTAGAAACAATATTTCCATTTGCATCTGGAAAACCTACAAGTATAGCTTCAAGACCAATAACAGCTTTTTTTATTATAGATACAACTGGCTCAAAATTTAACTCTAAATTTCTGTCCTCTGTTATCTTATTTATATTCAAACCTATGTTTTCTTTTCTAGTACCCAAAGTTTAACACACCTCTTTCTTAAATATACTCTAATTATATTATATTTGTCCAGGAACCTGCATGCAAGATTATTTGTATTTTAAAACTGTCAAATAACAAACTTTTTATTAAATTGTACTACAAAATAGTCATTTAGTACAATTTTGAAAAAATTTTTTTCAAAATTGTACTAAAAAAATAATTAATAGGTCAGAACAAATTTTTTGTTCTGACCTATTAATTATTTTACTGTTAAGATAGTAATATTTTTATCTGTCAATTCAGCAGAATCTATCGCTTTTAAGTTTCCGCTACTAGTAGCAAACAAATTTTTTGATAAAATTGTATTCATAGCACTTGCTACATCTTGGCCGCTAACATCATCTTTTACATTATTCAATTTAAAAGTAACCTTTTTACCACCGTCAGTGGTAAATATCATTGCTAAACTCTTTGCCATTTTCTCACCTCCTATATTTTAGAATATAAATTTATTGATTTGTTATTACGTTATTGTCAACTCTTTCAATGCTAACAACTGGATAGATTAAAAGTGTTCCAAGTGCTGCTGCTACAGCATAGATGTCATCATTGGTTACTGCTGAATTTAATTTAGGGAATTTGTCACTTTTAATTACATCTTTGCCATTTGCATTCTGACCAGTTTTATAATTAATTTGTAACGTGCTCTTTGATATTGCTGAACTTGTTGCCATATTTATCATCTCCTTTCACTAACTAAGTATTCAGTTTTAAAAATGTTTGACTAAATACAGAAAAAAATAAGGATGTAAGTAGACTGTTTTTACACTCTACTTACATCCTATCCTGTCACTTGTTTTTCACTAGTACCGTGTTTTGGAACTTGATATTTTAGTTACCATCCTCTCAAAGTTTCCTGGTAGCTGTTTTCTTATTTCTTTTATCATCTTTCGCATAGTCCTGTTCTGTATTTTAGAAAACAGTTTGCTAAACGAAGCATTTTTAAATGCTTCTCTATCAAATTCATAAAAATATGAAAATAGCCCACTTTTAAATCTATTTTGTACCATTTGTTCATTTAACTCAATAAAATTATCTGAAACCCACGCTATATATTGCCTGGCCATATCAGCACTTTCATTTTCATAAATAAAACCCATTAAACTATCTACATTATATAAAACAATATTATTTAAATATACGGCTTGCTCTACGAAACCTACCATTATCTTCCTAAAATATTTCTCGTTAATTTTATCTTTGTAATAATTTTGAATTTGATTTTCTACATTAAACATTTCTTCTGTGCTCAAAGAACAAATAAAATTTTCTATTTCTTTTAATTTAATAATTGTATCCTCACTAAAAAGCCCTTGCAAGTAATAAATAGTTTCACATTTTTTATCTTCTTTTTCAAAATCCTGAAGATCTATTGCCAAAATATTTTCATAAGTAACCCTAGTTAAATCTATAGACTCTACAGTATATACATATATCTTATTTTTTATTTTATTTTCAAACTCAATATACTTGTCTTCATCCTCTTTAGTAGGACATAACTTTTCAAAGTCTTTTAGATAATTATATATTATAGTATAATCGTCTGCTTTTCTATCTTTTGTTTCAGATATATCTATTAATTTGTTTTGAATATACTCCACAAAAAAATCCATATTTATTACCTTAGGTGAAGTTTTTGCCCAAAAACTTACATGATTTAAAATACCATCTAATTCTTTAGCATCTTCTAGTTCATCTAATATATACCACTTAAGTATATCCTCTACAAACTGATCATTTACAAATAAAATATCTATGAGTTTTCTGAAGACTAAGGGATTTGTATTAGCCTTTAAAAAAATACGCTTAACATAATCTAGCTTTCCTGAACTTTTACCATCTGCTATAACTAACAATAGATAAGCATTTATCACTTTTTTAATATTTTCCCCAGTGAGATCATCAAAATATTTATCAATATAATTATAAAAATTTAATATTATGTCAACAATTTGCTCAGATGGATTATACAGATCTCTATTGTTTTTTTTACTTTTAAATTCTTCTTCAAGTATATTCGCAAAAAACACAGCATAGTTTTTTTGCCCAGTACCTTCATCTGAATTTATTATTTTTTCATAAAGTTCTTTCAATAAACCTACTCTTTGCTCTTCATCTATTTTTTCTCTGTTTTCATTTAAATTAAATATTGTGCTTATTTTATCGTATTCACCAAGGGAAAATTTATTATACACAACAGTGCTGGCAATCAACATAAAATCTATTAATTTTTCTCTCCTGTTTATGCTTTCAAAAACCAATTCTAGATATTCAGATTTAATACTTAAATCTTTCAGTATAAAACTCTGTGATTTAAAATCAAAAAAGTAAACATCCTGGATTTTTTTTAATTTTTTCTTGTTTTTTTCTTTATAGATAGTAATTTGATCTTTCTTTGCAGAAAAATTTATTATTTCAACCATTTCATCTGGCATACATATTTTTATATATATAAGAAGGCTCAATACATATTGATTAATATGTATTATATTTTCGTTAAAAACTATAACAATCTTAGCATTTTCATTCACAACTCTAAAACATGCAGCTAATATATATTTAAAATCCGTCGGATTTAAATAAGACTTGGCAAAGAATTTTTCCTTTGAATCAATACGTCCGTCAGCCCTTTTCTCATCAATATTGCTAAGCTCTGTACCATCCCATTGAAAAAGTTGCTGACCTTCTTCATTTAGTTTAATACTCTTGGCTTCATCATTTGATTTTCTACCAAATATATTCATTAAAATATCATCCTTAAAATTATTTTTGTATATTCAATAATCTAATTATACATAACAATTATGAACTAATCATTATGTTTTTATAATTAAGATGATATTTTGTATTATTTATTCTAATTTATTCCTAAATTGTATTATGCTTAGTGATAAAAGTATTCCTCCAAATATAAACAGTATGATTACATCTTTATATATATAGTTCATCCCAATACCCTTTAGCACAATGCTTCTTACTATATTTAAAAAATAAGTCAATGGCATAAAATAGCCTATAAAATAAATAACCTTAGGCATAGCTTCCCTTGGAAAAACAAAACCGGATAATAATACGCTAGGCAAAAGTATCATAAATGTCATCTGCATCGCCTCCAGTTGAGTTTTAGCTGCAGTGGAAATTAATATTCCAATTGCCAGTGAACATATGACAAACCCAAATCCAAGAAAAATCAGAAGTGCTATGCTTCCGTTAATTGGTACTCCAAAATAATAAAATCCAATAAACATTGATAATAAAAAGTCGCAAAACCCAATTAAAATATAAGGTACTAATTTTCCTAAAATTATTTCTCCTGATTTTAAAGGAGAAACTAGCAGCTGTTCAATAGTACCTCTTTCTTTCTCCCTTACAAGGGCAAACGCAGTTAGTAAAATGGTTATATTTTGCAAAACTAATCCTACAAGACCTGGTATAGTGAAGTTTTTATTTTTCAAATCCGGATTATAGAGTACTTTTGTGCCAATGTCTATGCCCCCCGTATTTATGTTTCCATTGTTTTTTTCCATAGTTTTATTTATATAACTCATACTATAATTTTCACCAGTTAAAACGCCTGAACTTAATACTGTTCTTGCAGTGGTTGGATCTGAACCATCAATTAAAATTTGAATTCGTGGTTTTTCATTTTCATTTAATTTTAAGGCATAATCAGAGGGTATAATAATAGCCGCATGTATACTTCCTAAATTCATATCCTCATGAATTTGCGATATGCTATTTTCAATTTTAATAACTTTGAAATATTTTGTGTTCTCAAAATTCTTTAAAAAATCTCTACTCTCAGTTGTTTTATTCATATCTAGTACTGCAGTATTAATATTATCAAGTTCAGTATTTACTGCATATCCAAATAAAATCATCATAAGAATAGGCATCATAACTGCAATTATAAGACTTGCTCTATCCCTTTTTATTTGAATAAATTCTTTTTTTACAATGGAGAGAAATCTTTGAAAGTTCATTTTATTCTTCCCCCTTTACTGCGAATTTCAAATCCTCAAAAGATGTTGTTGTGCTAGTATTGGTTTCTCTCTCCACATATTTTATAAATACATCCTCTAAGTTGTTTACCCCTTCTTTCTTTATAAGATCTTTTGGGGCACCTATCTCTATGATTTTGCCATTAAATATAAATGCAAGCTCATCACAACTTTCAGCCTCATCCATATAATGAGTTGTTACTAGAACCGTTATGCCTAAACTTGAAATCTTGTGAATTATATCCCAAAAAGTTCTTCGTGATACTGGATCAACGCCTGCTGTAGGCTCATCTAGCACTAATAGTTTAGGTTGATGAATAAGGGCACACCCAAGTGCTAACCTTTGCTTCCATCCTCCTGAAAGAACCTTTGTAATCACTTTTTCTCTTCCTGAAAGACCTGCAAGTGCTATTATGCCTTTTTTCCTTTCATCTCTATCCTTTTTATTCAAGCCATATATTCCTGCATAAAAATCCAAATTTTCATTAACAGTTAAATCTTCATAAAGGCTAAATTTTTGCGACATATATCCTATATTTTTCTTCACATTTGCATTTTGTGTTCCAGTATCATACCCTAATACCTTTGCAAAACCTTCCGTAGCTTGAAGAACTCCACAAATAATCTTAATAGTAGTAGACTTTCCAGAACCATTTGGGCCTAAAAATCCAAATACCTTTCCCTCTTCCACATTAAAAGATATATGATCAACTGCTGTAAATTTGCCAAAACGTTTTGTAAGATTTTTAATTTCTATTGCGTTCATAAAATTCACCACACTTTATTTAATTTCGGCATCAACCATACTACCAACTGCAACATCCTTAATTCCATTCAGTGATATTTTCACTTTAAATACTGTATTTTCTTTTTCATCCTTAGTTTCAGTATTTTTAGGTGTAAACTCAGACTGCTTGGAAATATATATGATTTTTCCATCCCCAATTTTCTTATCATTTGAATATAATGTTATACCTTTATTTTCACTTATATCATTTCTTTTACTTTCATCAATGTACACTTCTATATATTTATTGTTAGAATCCATGACTTTTGCAATATTCATGCCTATTCCTACCATTTCACCTTTATGAACATAAATATCTAAAACAGTCCCTGCTACACTGGATTTTATATTACATTTGTCTACCTGTAGTTTTGCTAAATCTAGTGCTGCCTGCGCCTGCTCTACACTTGCATTAGCGGAGTTTTTAGTATTATCATCTGCATTTGCTAGCACCTCTCCCTGCTTTGCTACTGCAATAGTAAGCCCTGCTTCTGCTTCTTTTTGCTGGAGAAGATAACTAGTAGCATCTACTGTTTCTACCTTATCACCATCTTTTACATAACTTCCTTGTATTACTGAGGTGTCAATAACCTTACCTGAAATCTCTGATACTATATTGTAATTATCTGCCTCTACAGTGGCTGTATATCTATTATTTTTGCTATCTGAACTTGAAATGCCACATGCAGATAAAGAAACTATCATGATCCCAGTCAGAATTACAATACATGTTTTTTTCACCATCTAATATCACTCCCCATTATGATTTTTTTAGGCCTCCAATTATAATATCAATAAGTTTGTCTATTTCCTCTTCATTAGATATATAACTTTGCTTTAAAAAAAGGTTCTGCACCACATAAGCTGTTACGGTTCCCATTAATGCTGTCTCCGCCACATCCAAATCAACATTTCTAAATACACCTTTTTCAATATAGGTCGTTAAAAATTTTCTTATAAATAGTTTAGCCTTTGGCAATATGTTTTTTTTAATACTGGTTGCCACTTCTGCATTATATAAGGATTCTGAAACAACTACCTTCATTATATCTTTGTACTTTTTTACTAGTTCGATTCTATCTTTAATTAATATTTTTAGTATTTCTCGCCCATCTTTATCGCTATTTTTTTCTAAAATATTAGTTAACTGCTCTGAAATAAATTTTTCTCCAACAAATTCAGTGAATTTATCTATTACCCCCTTTATTAATATATCTTTTTTTGTTTTAAAATATCTAAAAATGGTTCCTTCTGCAACCCCAGCTTCTTTTGCTATTTCACTGGTAGTAGTTCCGTTATAACTTTTTTGTGCAAATATCTTTATTGCTGCAGCTAAAATAGCCTCTCTTTTGTTCTCCCTAGCCATATTCTCACCTCCCACATATTTCTTAAGATATAAAATGAGTGATTACTCACTTTTATTATATGTTGATAATTTCAATTTGTAAAGCTGTTTTTTGAAAAAAATAAGCCATCAATATAATTGATGGCTTACTTTAAAATATAGCGTTCAATATGCTACTTATCCCATTACACATTTTCGCTAACTATTTACTTGTAGTGGTATTTGTTCCTCCACCAACTGTATCTGTAGTTGGTGCTGATGTCGTTGGTGTTGTTGGTGCTACTGGCGGCGTTGTATTTGTTGTTGGCGTTGTTGGCGTCGTTGTATTTGTTGAACTACCTGCACCTTTTGTTTCATTTGTTCCTACTCCTGAACTACCTGCACCTGATGCCGAATTTGTTGTTTCTGGACTACTTGTACCTGTTGCTGCATTTGTTGTTTCTGAGCTGCTTGCACCTGTTGCTGCGTTTGTTCCTGATCCTTTTGTATTTGTCCCTGCATCTCGTGCACTATTTGTTCCTGATGCTGAGCTACCTGAATCCTTTGTTGCATTTTCGCCTGATCTTTTTGAACCAGTTGACTGTTTGGTAACATTAGTCGATGCATTAGTAGCGTCGCCTTTAAAATACAATTCTGCAGAAACTCCAGCCATTACAATTAGAACAAATAATACAATAATTATAATAACCTTTTTATTTTTACTTACTTTGCTATTTCCAGAAAACACTTCTGCATTTTCTCTATTTGTTGTTTTTTCAGTTCCTGATACCTTATTCATTACCTGTTCTATATTTTTAGGTATATTAACCAATGCCAATAAGATTCCTTTTTCTTCTGAAGAATCTATCTCTTTAAAATTTTCTGGTGATCTAATTACAACAATTGGCTTCTTCGTCATAACATCTTTATTTTCTAAATACACTGTAACTGAAAACTCATCACCCTTACTTAAAAAAGGTATATAAACCTCTAAAACGTTATTCTCTATGTTAGAATCAAATTTCAAACCTTTTGTTATCTTGAAATCTGTACTCTTTAAGTTATTTTGTTCGTTTTGTATATGTACAGTTAACTCATGAATTGTTTTTTTTGATGGGTTCTTAACCGTAACAATATATGCAAATTTTTCTTTGTCGTCCATTTTTTCAGGTTTACCATTTCGTATATTACATAATATCCTAGGTCCTAAATTTGTAAAATAATTCAAAAGTAACCCAGATGCAAATGATATCATTATAGTTATAATTGCAGTTTTAATAATATTTATCAAATTAATTTTCGCTTCCTCATTTTTTCGTCAGTTTAATAATGGTACTGTTGATTCCTATTAAATTATAAAGTAGATATATATTTGTGTCAAACTTAAAAATTACCATATTTTTAACACTATCTTTTCTCTAGCAAAAATAAAAGCGAAGTTCAAGTAGCTTTGCGTAAACAAAATCTACTTAAATCTCGCCTTATTGATTTTTCTGTCTAATGACAGAATGATATATCTTCATTAACTCTTAACTTGATAAAGTTGCTACCATAACCGCTTTTATAGTATGCATTCTATTTTCTGCTTCATCAAATACAACAGAGTGCTCACTTTCAAATACTTCATCTGTTACTTCAAAAGGTTCAATTCCATATTTTTTGTATAACACTTGTACTGTTTCTGTTTTAAAGTCATGAAAAGATGGTAAACAATGCATAAACTTAACATTTTTATTGCCAGTCTTTTTTATAAGCGACATATTTATTTGGTAAGGCAATAACATTTCTATTCTTTTTTTCCAAACATTTTCATCCTCACCCATAGAAACCCAAATGTCCGTGTATAATGCATCTACCCCTAAAACAGCTTGGTCTACATCGCTTGTAATAGTTATTTTACCTCCACTTTCCTCAGCATACTTTTTACATAGTTCTACAAGTTCCTTTTGTGGTTGAAGACTTTCAGGGGCCGCTATTCTAAGATCCATTCCTACCTTACTAGCACCAATCATAAGTGAATTAGCGGTATTGTTTCTTCCATCTCCTAAATAAGTCAATTTCATCTGGTTTAAAGGTTTGTCTGTATGCTCTTTTAAAGTTAGAAAATCGGCTAAAACTTGAGTTGGGTGGTCTATATCTGTAAGGCCATTCCAAACTGGTACCTTTGAATACTGGGCTAAATCTTCAACTACCTTTTGCTCATATCCTCTAAATTCAATACCATCAAACATTCTTCCTAAAACCCTTGCTGTATCCTTAATGGATTCTTTTTTGCTGATTTGTGAGCCTTCCGCTCCTATATAGGTTGTATGTGCACCTTGATCATTTGCCGCAACTTCAAAAGAACATCTTGTTCTTGTTGAATCCTTTTCGAAAATCAAAACAATATTTTTACCTTTTAATTTTTGTACCTCTTTGCCTGCTTTTTTATCCCATTTAAGTTTTGCTGCTAGATCAACAAAATATTCTATTTCTTCTTTTGAGAAGTCCTTAAGGGTTAGGAAACTTTTATTTTTTAAATCTATCATTAATTTCACCATCCAATAATTTTATAATTATTCATCATTATGTATAATTATACTATTCAATTCATATAATTTCAACTATTATATAAATCTTTTTATGTAATGGTTTGTTTATTAGTAGAAAAACACATAAGGAAAGAATAAACTAATAAATATGCTAGTTTATTCTTTCCTTATGCATTAAGTATTTCTATTCCATTGTTCTTGATTTTTAAGTTCTAAAAATTACTTCTTCCTTACTAAACATAAATCTTGCAAATAGTATGCAAGCAACAACATATACTAAAATCCAACCTGCTGTAATACCTATATGGCTATAATTATATATACCCGCAATAAGTTCCTTTAATACACACACCACATTGGCAATTGGTATATTAAAATACATAAGAGGTATGTTCTTAGCATCCAGTGCAAAAGTTGCATATGCAGGTATTATAACTAATACCATCAAAGGTGAAGCATAAGTATTCGCCTCTTTGAAAGATCTTGCATATATACTTATTGCAAGTTCTAATGCTCCAAAAGCCATGGTTAAAAAAACTATTAGTATTCCAATTATAACTAGTGAAGGAGCACTAATTCCTATGCCTGTCATTGCTCCCATACCTGCACTACCTCCGAATGCGCCACCGTTTTCTTTTATAGCAATTAAAATACCAGCTAACGATGCTATAGTTGATATTAATCCTACAACCGTTATAGCAAAAAACTTTCCCCATAATAAGGACAGTCTTCCTGCTCTTGTTGTTAATAGTGGTTCTAATGTACCTCTCTCCTTCTCTCCAACACCAAGGTCAATTGCTGCCGACAATGGACCTGCATAACTATATAATACTAGCATTAGTGGTAACAGCATGGACAATATCATCTTAGAAGCACCATCGCCTTCATTTACAATTGTTGTCTTATCTACTTTTATAGGACTTAATATGGATGTATTAATATTTCTTTTTTGAAGTCTTGTATTTACTACTGTCTTTGAATAGACATCAATATCGGAATTTATTATTGCATTGGCAGTCTCCGAATCTTGACTAGAATTATCATATGTAATTTTTATGTCACTTGTATTTTCGCTTCCTACATTTTCATCAAAATTCTTTGGTATTTCAATAGCTAGATATAACTTTCCTGACTTAATATCACTTTTAATGTTATTTGAAGTTTTAATTTTTATGTTTTTTTGAGCTTTAATAAATTTTCCTAAAGAGCTGTCTCCTTTATCAACTATAGCAATTTTAAGATTATTTTGAACTGTATCCTTAGAACTTGACATACTTTTGCCTAAAACTCCAAAAATAACTGGAAAAAGTAATAATGGTATAAGAATACTCATAATCATTGTTTTTTTATCTCTAAATAAATCTTTAATTTCTTTTTTAAAAACTGTTATTATTGTGTTATTCATTTTTATCACCTACCAAATTCATAAATATTTGTTCCATATCATCACTATTATATTTTGCCTTCAATTCATTTATAGTTCCTTGCTCCACCATTTTTCCTTTGTGAATTATTATTATTCTGTCACATAATTTTTGCACTTCTTCCATGGAATGGCTTGAAAAAACAATGGCTTTATTTTGTTTTTTACAATTTTTAATAAAATCGTGAATTAGCCTTGAGGAAGAAACATCAAGTCCTGCTGTTGGTTCATCTAGAAGTATAACCTTTGGTTCGTGTACTATTGAACGAGCTATAGCCACTTTTTGCTTCATTCCTCGGGAAAATTTACCAATCCTTCTATCCATATATTCAGTCATTTGGAGCTCTTCACTTAGATTTTTTATACTTTCATCTGCTGCGTCTTTAGTCATGCCGTTTAACTCTGCAAAGTATCTTATGTTCTCTCTTGCAGTAAGTCTATCGTAAAGACCTACTTCACCACCAAAAAGTATTCCAATCTGGCTTCTAACTTTACTAGATTCTTTATTAATATCAACACCATTTACTTTTACGGTTCCCCCAGTACACTTAATCATAGTGGATATGATTCTTAGCGTAGTAGTTTTCCCAGCTCCATTTTCTCCTAGTAGTCCTACTATTTCGCCATCATTTATAGTAAAATTCAAGTTGTCCACTGCTTTTACGTCCTTAAACTGTTTAGAAAGATTCATTACTTCTATCACAAAATAACCCCCTTAGCATATTTTATAAAAATCTATATAAAATCATCCAGCAAATAAATGCTAGTAATTCTTCAAAAAGAGCTGCTCCAATAAACATTTTACCATAGTTACTATAATTTAGTATAGCAAGTGTTATTCCTAAAATAATAAAAACGAAAAAACTTATTAGAACAGTAATACTCAGTGACATTAGCTGTACCTTTTTGTTTCTTTCATCATTAGCCAAAATTTCAAGCTTTGCCCTACTACCTTTGTTTAACCAAAGTACAATATATGATAATCCTACAATATTAACCCCAAAAACAATTCCATTAATAAAGTCACACATATCACCGCTTAGGTTTAAATTAAATAAATTTACTACTGCTGCAATTAAAATGCTTAAAACACACATCAATACTGCTGGATATAACTTACCTTTTTTTAAAACAAGCATGTTCATTCCTCCTTATATAAAAAAATTTTTTCTATAGTCAAATGAAAGAAATCGGCTAGCTTAAATGCCAATTCCAGTGAAGGGCTATATTTTCCACTCTCAATTGATATAATAGTTCTTCTTGTAACTTTTACCTTTTCAGCTAGCTCTTGTTGTGTTAATTTATTTTCATGTCTTAACTCACTTAGTCGATTTTTCATTTAGGAAGCACCTCTATATCTATGTGAAGTTTCTTTCACATTATTAATTCTATTATATACTATTTTTTCATGTGTGTGAAGTAAACTTCACATGATTATGCAAAAATATTGTAAATACTATTAAATCATTAATTGTATGCTGCAAAGCTACCATTATAAAAGCTATACCTCATAAAATGGAAAAAGAGTAGAAAATGTTACTCTACCCTTAAAACTACTTTATCATATTATATGATTTTAAACTCTTCAGCAGCTTTTTGTATATTTTCTCTTCCAAGTATTGCAGATATTACTGCTACGCCATTAGTTCCGGACCTCATAACTTTCTTAACGTTACATTGGTCTATTCCACCAATAGCAACCGAAGGTATATTTATGCTCCTGACAATTTCAGTTAATCCTTCTAATCCTATTGGAGTTTTAATATCCTTTTTAGTTCCTGTAAAAAATATAGTACCTATTCCAACATAATCAGCCCCACCAATTTCCGCTTCTTTTGCCTCAGATAAGTTACCTACAGAAATACCTATTATTTTATCTTTGCCCAATATTTCTCTTGCTTTTTTTAATGGCAAATCGCTTTGTCCAAGATGAACTCCTGCTGCGTCAACAGCCTCAGCAATATCTATTCTATCATCTATTATAAGTGGAATTTTATACTTATCTGTAACTTGTTTTATTTCAAGTGCTACCTTGTAAAAATCCCTAGATGATGCATCCTTTTCCCTCACTTGAACTAATGTAACTCCACCTTTTATTGCTTCTTCAACGGATTCCGCTATACTTTTATCCTTTAAAAAGCTCCTGTCAGTGACTAAATATAAACTATAATCAATTTTCATGACAATCTCCCTTTCTTATTTAATTATCTTAAAAAACTAATAGATATTATGACTTACTTTGCATCAATTACTTTAAACTCTACCTGTGCCAATTTTTTAATGTCTTCTTCATCTACATCATAAATTGCATCTATTAGCTTTACTCTAAAACTACCTGGTTTTTTAGCCTCTTCATAAGCCTTTTCCCCTGCAATTCCCATGGCAATTACTGCTGCACAGGTTGCTATAAATTTATCTTCCTCTGCTCCTATAGTACCTGCACAAAGTGCACCAAGCATACAACCTGCACCTGTCACTCTAGTTAATAGGTTAACTCCATTACTAATTACAGCTAACCTTTTTCCATCGGAAATCACATCTATTTCTCCAGTTGCCGCTACTGTGCAATTGTATTTATTTGCAAGAGTTACTACGGCTTCCTCTATGCCTTCACCGTTATCTATTGAATCCACACCTCTAAGAAGTGCGCTTTGTCCTGCCAAAAATTTTATTTCGCCAATATTACCTTTTATTACATCAACTCTTCCAAGCTCCAATATTTTATTAATAACACCCATCTTTCTTTTAATACCACCACAGCCCACTGGATCCAGTACTACTGGAACATTGCTATTCTTAGCTGATATTGCAGCCATTATAGATGATGCCTCTTGTTCCTTTGTAAGTGTTCCAACATTTAAATAAAGAGCATTTGCTATTTTTGCAAATTCATAGCTCTCATCATAGGCTTCACACATGGCAGGTGATGCCCCAAAGGCTAAAAGTATATTGGCACAATCATTAATAGTAACATAATTTGTTATTGCCTGTACTAAAGGCACCCTATCCCTTAATTTTGTTACTACATTAGAAACTTTGTTTATCATAATATAACCCCCTGGTATTTTTTTATCATTAATTTAAATTTGAAACATGTGATAGCTACATTTGCTTACCTAATAAACGTTTCAAATTTTAAAGCTATATTTACCGATTTTGCTTTGAAGTAGTGTTCCTATATAATACACAATCATCACGGATAAAAAAGTAAAGACTGTAGGTATTCCTAAATTATTGTTGGTAAAGTAATTATAAGCAATAACTCCAAATATAGCTGAGAAAGCAGCTATAAAATTAATGTTTAATTTACATGTTCTCTTTAATATATAATCTATAATAACAACTGTATATACTGGAACAAAAACACTTCCGATTATCAATAAGAAATTTTGATAGTTTTCCATTGGAAACACAAAGGCTATCAAGATCGATATTAAACAAAACACAAATGTTACTCGATTTTCATCCTTATAATTATAAATTTGCTTAGATGAAATTGCAGCGGAACATATATCAACAAAGGTAGTTGTTACTGTCGCTAAAAGAACTATTAATGACGCAATTATACCTTTTGATGATAAAAATTGTATAATATCCATACCTGTGAATACAGTTATATAAAGTCCCAAAGCATACATTAATATGCTTCCAATAAAATATCCAAAAAAGCTGGATAAAAACACACCTTTTCCGCTTTTACCATCTTTTGAATAATCGCCTATAAGTGGTAACCAAGAAACCGGCATAGCTATTGCCATTTCAATGGCCGTAGTAAAACTTACACTTCCACCAATTTTTATATTCCCAGTTCCGCGGTGAATGCCTAAAAACATTAAAATGCATATTACTATAAGTATTATTACTGAAATATCATTTACTTTTTTAGTATAGTTATTAAACCAAAATGACCATAAAAATACTATTATTCCCACAGCAAATATGGATATACTTAATGGTATTTTTATCTGGGCGCTTACCACCCTGGCACCTTGAATAATCATAATCGCAGACCATGCTACAAGTTGCAATACATTTAAAATTGATACGACTTTTGTTCCATAACCTCCAAAAGAGTCCTTCACCTTGTCCATAGCATTCTTTTTGCCTTTAAAAGATATGTATCCACCAAATGCTAAAAACAATGTTCCTATAATATGTCCAATAAGTATTGCAGAAATCCCTTTAATAATTCCTAAGGGTGCTATGATTCCACCGGTATATATTTCCGTTATAGAAATTGCAGCTCCTGCCCATAAAAAAAACATAGAGGAATTTTTAATTTTATTCATATTTAATTCCACCTTTTTTATATAGATCAATAAAATGTCCTACAGGTCCAACTCCTTTTCCAATGGAGAAGGAATTTTTAATTGCTTCATTTATGTATTTTTTTGAAAGACTCAAAGCCTCATCAAGGCTAAATCCTTTAGCTAGGAACGACGCTATAGCAGAAGATAGTGTACATCCTGTACCGTGAGTATTTTTTGTATTAACTCTTTCTCCTTCTAGTGTAATAAATTTCTTACCATTAAACGAAATATCATTGGCATCATTACATCTGTGTCCCCCTTTTACAAGTACACTTTTAGCTCCTAATTTAGCAATAATTTCTGCTGATCTTTTCATATCATCCTCACTTGTTATATGGATGCCTGATAGAACTTCTGCTTCTGGTATATTAGGCGTTACAACATCAGCCATTGAAATTAAATTTTTCATTTCATTTATTGCTTCTTTTTTTAGTAGAAAATATCCACTTTTGGATACCATAACAGGATCTATAACTATGTTTTTAGCTTTGTATTTGATCAAACATTCACCAATAGTATTAATAATCTCAGCATTTGAAACCATCCCTATTTTTACGGCATCTACTTCAATATCCTCAAAAATACATTGAATTTGTTTTGCTACCATACTCTTATCTATTTCTAAAACATCAAAAACTCCCATAGTGTTCTGAGCCGTAACTGCTGTTATAACGCTCATACCATAAACTCCTATGGCACTCATTGTCTTTAAATCTGCCTGCACTCCAGCTCCACCACAGCTATCAGAACCTGCTATTGTTAAAACTTTTTTCATAATAAAACACCTCCAAAAAATATAAGGACATCCTGATGAAGCGATGTCCTTAAAACGCCAACAAAAAAAATGTACTGCTCGAAGCAGTACATTTTATTATTAACAGCACCATGCTTCCTCCGCCGGTATTATCCGAAATCAGGTTCTAAGGGTCAGATTTTATCTTCTCAGCCAAAATGGCTCCCCCGCATTTAAAACTTTCATATTCAATTATTTCTATTTTATTGTACCTAATAATCCTTTGCATTGCAATAGACCTTAGCATATTGAAAAAACTGCCAGTATTTTATCTTCATTAAAGTTTTCCTAACTTTTTTCAGAAAGATACTCGTCAATTATTTTTTTTGCTATGTTTTTAATAACACTTGCTTCTGCTATTAAATTCATAACAGTCAAAAATACCATTATCTTTTCTTTATCTGAGTCTTTAAGTTTTGCTTCTTCTGCAATTTCTTTAAACTTTTTATCACTAAAGTATTCTTTAGTTGAATATTTGTCATAACTTTCTTTTTGTATGCCAGAAAAAGTTTTATATGCAAGTTCCCAAGATATTATATCATCTTCACCATCGTTAATTTCATTAAAAGCTAATTTAAACACCTTTTTAATTTCATCCGTTGTTAAAACTGGACGCATAAAACTTAGTAATAAAAGTTGTGTTAAGTGATCTTTTGTATACCCTCGTTTTCTTCCATCCTCAGGTTTTGAAATAACTTCATTTTTTATATAATTTTGAATTATATTATTTGTATACTTTTCACCAGAAAACTTATCATTTAAATAATCTGTAACTTGAGACAGGAACAAATCATATCTAGGTAAATCATCATATGGAATAACACTATTTTGAGATACTTCTTTTGCAATCTCTTTTATATCCCCTATAGTAAATTTAATATCATCCAAAATAAACACCTCCTAATTGTAAAATAACTTGATATTCCTACATTACATTATTACTTTACCACTATTATACGTTATATAAAAACTTATTACAAGTTATTGTTAATACATTATTTTACTATAATCTATCGTTAAACGAAGATAATTGATGATACTAAGAGATAATACCGATAATTTGTGGTTTAAAAGATTATAGTGCTTGGATAAGTGGTATTTTAGATGTTGTTATATAGTATAAAATAACTTATAATAAATTCATGTTACTTATTCAGAGAAAATACTATATAATGAATGTATATGTTTTTTCTATTATAAGGAGGTGCTTCCCAATTAAAAATAAAAGACAATTGCTATTGTGCTTAATTTTTACTTTTGCATTCACTTTTTATAACGTAATGCTACCTAGTATTTCAGGTTATACCGCTATGAACAAGCAAACAGTAATATATGCGGCATCTAGAGGTGGAAGCCACAGTGGCAGTTTTAGTAGCAAATCGAGTTCTGGTAGTGGCAGTTTTAGCAAAAGTTCTTCAGGCACTAGTAGTGGAAGTAGTAGTACCAAGAGTACAGGTGGTTTATTTGGAAATAGTAAATCCAGTAGCACCAGAAGTTCCACAAGAAATTCTTTTTTCTTCATACCGTTCTTTGGCGGTGGCGGTGGTTATGGTTACGGTGGTTATGGTGGGGGTATATCTTTTTTTAAGATAATATTTTTAATCATAATTGTTGTTATCATTTACAGAATGTTCAAAAAGCATAGAAGATAAAAAATTTGAGGAGGATTTTATTATGGGAGTAGTAAACAGATTATCAAACATTTTTAAGGCAAAGGTAAATACTGCAATTGATGACATTGAAAATCCAATAGAACTTTTAGATCAAAAGGTAAGAGACATGGATAAAACATTAAATGATGCAAAGGTTGCATCAGCTCAAATTCTTGGTAATGTTCATGAAACAGAAAAGAAACTTGAAAAAGCAAAGCTTGAGTCAAAAGATTTTGATGAAAAAGTAAAACTTGCTGTAAAAGTAGGTAATGACGATTTAGCAAAACGAGCTCTTGCTAAAAAACTTGAAGCAGATAAATCAGTTCAGAGCTTAACAACTAGTTATCAAGAAGCTTCAACAAAAGCTCAGGCAATAAAGGCAAAACTTAGAGAACTAGAAGAAGAGATTCAAAAAACTAGAACTTATAGAGATGAAGCTGCCGCAAGGTATAGTAACGCAGAAGCAAGCAAACAAGTTAATGAAGTTCTTTCAAATGTTAATGCTGGTTCAAATAAAATCAATTTAGATGATATTGAAAGAAAAATCGAGAAAAAAGAAGCTTTAGCTGAAGGTCTTGGAGATTTACAAGAAGATAACACTCTAGACAAAGAATTTGAAAAACTTGGTGAAGTAAGTCTTGATGATGAACTTGCAAAATACAAAACTGGAGCAACTCCAATTTCTTCAAATTCAGCAATTGACCCCGAGCTAGAAAAATATAAAAATCAATAATAGGTGATATTATGAGTAAGACAGAAGAATTTATTTCAAGTGAAAAAAGTTATTATGGGAAAATTTATTCTGATATAGCTTTTGCTATAGATGAAATACAAGATTTTTTAGACAAAGACATTCTTAAAAACAGAAAATATGTTTCAAGACAACCCTTGTTAAAAAAATATATAGAGCTTTTAGATGCTGCTAAATCAGAGGATAAGGAAAAAGGCTTCTTCGGAAACCTTTTTAATGGTGACAAATACACTGGAATACTTAAAGATTTCAAAAAGGATCACCATGAAGCGTTTAACCAACTAGAAAAATGCTCAAAATGTGAATGCTTAAAATGCATGGCTGTATGCAAATTTGATAGTTGTAATGGCTGCAGAAATGGAGCGCATGTTGGTTCTTGTGATCACCAGAAAACCAATTTAGCTTTCTTTGATGGTTCAGAAGATTCTATAATTGAATTGGTTAATAATAAGACAGGCATAGACGACAGATATGAGATAATGGCAATAATTCAAA
Organism: Clostridium akagii DSM 12554; assembly: GCF_000686725.1. Taxonomy (GTDB): domain Bacteria; phylum Bacillota; class Clostridia; order Clostridiales; family Clostridiaceae; genus Clostridium_I; species Clostridium_I akagii. The sequence continues at coordinate 154,773 of NZ_JMLK01000013.1, forward strand.
ATGCTACAAATGATAAGAGATATATAGTTATAGAAAATGTTAGTGATAGAGAGCGTTTTATCTTATATCTTTATCCAAAAATTTCTGAAGACGAATATGGTGAAATTACAGATGAAACTGATTTTAATTTTGCCGCATCTGAATATGAAAATGTGGAACGAGCATGACAAATTCAGTTAAGAGTTAAAAATCTTCAAAGAAGGCAGGTAGATTTGTTTACACAAATCTACCTGCCACTTTTTTTATTTTATTTTGGCCCAAGACAAACTTTAATTACCTTAACTTGTCACTAATTTAAAGTTCTTCCCTAAGGATTTCCATACCTTCTACAGCCTCATCTACAAGTCTATCTATTTCCATTACACTTTCAGATTTAATTATTTCACTTAACACCGGTCTTGTCTTTGGATGTTTAGCTACAAATATTGTGCAACAATCCTCATAAGGTAAAATAGATGTTTCATAAGTTCCTATTTTTCTTGCTGTATCCATGATATCTATTTTATCAAAAGCTATAAGTGGTCTAAATGCAGGTCTATCAGCAACATCATCACTAACAACCAGGCCTTCCATGGTTTGACTAGCTACTTGACCAATACTTTCACCTGTTGCCACGGATTGAATTCCATATTTATCTGCAATTTTACATGCCACCCTCATCATGAACCTTCTCATAATAATTGTAAGCTCATCTTCTCTGCATTTATCCATTATATCCATTTGAATATCTGTAAAGGGAACAATGTAAAGAGTAATATCTCCCGTATATCCTTTAAGAATCCTTGCTAGCTCTTTTACTTTTTCCTTTGCCCTTTCACTTGTATATGGATGACTGTGATAATATACGCATCTAAGATCCACTCCACGTCTTGCCATCATATATCCTGCCACTGGTGAATCTATTCCACCTGAAAGCATTAACAGTGTTTTACCATTAGTACCATATGGCATTCCACCTATTCCTTTTATTCTCTTGGAATATATATAAGTTTTACCCCTGATTTCTATATTTATTCTACACTCCGGTGTTCTAACATCAACTGAAAAACCTTCCGAATTGTCTAATATATATGATCCCACAGTTCTATTTATCTCCATGGAACTGATTGAAAAATTTTTGTTTGCTCTATTTGTTTCAACCTTAAATGTTTTTGCTCCACTTTCATTAAGTGCTTTAAGAGCTTCTAGCTTTATATTTTCCATATCTGTTTCAATTTCAGTTACTATACATACCTCTGCAATCCCAAATACTTTTTTAAGTCTATTTACTAGTTCATCTAAATCTTCTGAATATATGAAGCATCTGCCTTGGTCAATTATAAATTCAAAATCCAAACCTACAAGCGACTTTTTCATATTATTCATCAATTTTTTTTCAAACTTGTTTTTATTTAATCCCTTTAAAAATATTTCTGCAGCGTACTTTACAAGCACTAATTTTTTCATCTTTTTAATCTCCTTAACATTTGTAGACTCTTATTTAGAATTTCTATAGTATAATCAACTTCCTCAAAGGAATTATCCTCATTAAAGCTAAATCTTATTGCTCCTTCTATCTCTTTAGGAGTTAATCCTATTGATTTTAGTACATAACTCATTTTATTTTTCTTAGAAGAACAAGCAGATCCATTTGAAACATAAATATTTTTTTCCTCAAGAAGATGAAGCAAAACCTCTGCTCTTACTCCTCTAAATGAAACATTAAGTATATGTGGAATATAATCCTCACCTGATCCACTATTTATCCTTATATCCTCAATACCCTTAAGTTTATCTATAAAATATTTTTTTATGCTACTTACCTTTTTATAATTATCATCTCTATTACTATACATTATGTTAGCCGCTTTCGCCATACCGCAAATCCCCGCAAGGTTTTCTGTGCCTGATCTGTAATTTTTTTCTTGACCACCACCATTTATAAGTGCCTTAGGTTCTAGTCCATTTTTAACATATGCAAAACCAATACCCCTAGGTCCATGTATCTTATGTCCACTGGCTGATAAGAGATCTATTTTAAATTTACGAACATCTATAGGAAGTTTTCCATAACTCTGTACTGCATCAACATGAAATTTTGCTCTACTGCTTTTTTCTTTAATTATCTTACCGATTTTATATAAATCTTGTACTGCTCCAAACTCATTGTTAGCATGCATAATACTTACCATTTCTGTTTCTTTTGTAATAGAATTTGCTAGCTGATTCAAGTCAACATGACCCTGATCATCCACATCCAAATATGTAACCTTTACGCCTTCTCTCTCTAGTTCTTCACATGTGTTAATTATACTTGGATGTTCCATCTTTGTAGTTATTAAATGACTTCCTGGGTGTACAAAACCCTTTAATAAAAAGTTATTGCTTTCACTACCACCAGATGTGAATATTATTTCCTCTTTGGATGCATTTATAGTTTTAGCTATTACATTTCTAGCTTCATTACATTTTTTTTCAGCCGCTAGTCCTAAACTATATGCAGACGAAGGATTTCCATAATAATTCTCCATCACATTTACCATTTCATTTATTACCTCTTTATACGGTCTAGTTGTTGCGCTATTATCCATATAGATTTCCATTTAATTATCACCTTCTAAATTATTCTTCAATTTTAAAAAACTTAACTCCCACATTATTTATTGCATACACTATATTGTAACACCAAATCTTATAATATAAGTATTTACTTATTAATTCAATATATTTTTATAATATATATATAAATATATTGTTAATATAATTCAACTGTATTTAAAATTATGACAAATGAAATTTTTAAGTTAAAATGATTTTTATACAAAAAGTTATCCACATTGTCAACACTTGTCCACAGTTTTAAAATTTTTATCAACAGAATCTGTGCATAAGTGTATAAATAACCACTTTCCTTGATACATCACTGTTTATAAATTCGTAATTACATTTATCCACATTATCCACAATCAACATGTTGATAACTTGTTCAAAAAATTAATAACTGGCAAATTTTTATGAAAGACTTCTTTCATTTATTATAATATTACAATGTTTTATATAGATTTTCGACAATTTAAAATTAAATATACATAATATTACTTTTATTTTATAGTTCTCATATCCTTGAACAAATCATTAATTTTCTATGTATTTATATGAAACCTCAGTGATACCGCCATGTTACGAAAATTTAAAACAATACAAATTTATTGACATTTCTATTATTTGGTAGTATATTGACTTTGGATGGAATTTTATAAGATATTTGTAACGAATTATGAAAAAAACATTGACTTTATCTGTAAACTTTGATATTATTTAATTGTAGAATTTGTCGAACAATGTAATTTAAGGAGGAATGTAAAATGAAATCAACAGGTGTAGTAAGAAAAGTGGATGAACTTGGAAGAATAGTTATTCCAATAGAATTAAGAAGGACTTTAAGTATAGCAGAAAAAGATGCTTTGGAAATTTATGTAGATGGTGAAGAAATCATCTTAAAGAAATATGAACCAGCATGCATATTCTGCGGTGACGCAAGAGATGTTGTTAACTACAAAGGTAAAAATATATGTAAAAACTGTTTAGAAATATTAAAGTCTGAAAAATAAAATGCAATAAAAAGAAAGTTGTGCCACTGTAGAAAATTTTCTACAGTGGTACAACTTTCTTTTTATTGCACTCTTCTAGCAGCTGAATAATCACTATATAAATTATGTATCCCTATAGTTTCTCCTGTTTGCGGAGAATCTATCATTTGCCCATTACCAACATAAATACCAACATGATGTGGAGAAGTTGGATTACCAAAGAATACTAAATCTCCAGGTTGCAGAGCGCCTGTCACTGGAACTCCATCATTTATTTGGGTATAGGTCGTTCTATCTATTGACACACCCATATGAGAATATACATACTGTACAAAGCCTGAACAGTCAAACCCCGCTGGAGTTGAACCTCCAGATTTATAATATATTCCAATAAACTGTGATGCATAACTAATTACTGAATTACCGCCTGTATATGATCCACCTCTATTTACACTAGCAGTGGCTTTTGCTGATTGTGCTACTAATGCCAATGCCGCTGCTTTCATATTCTGTGATTGTTTATTTAACGCATCAACCTGATCCTTATAAGTTGATGAAGTTGCCATGGCTACATCTTGCTCCGCTTTAGCACTTGCTACCAAAGGTGTAATCAGTGCCTTCTGATTATCCAAATCAGCTATTTTTTTCTCGCTTTGATCCTTTAATGCACTAAGATTTACTTTGTCTGCTATAAGGGAATCCTTTTTGCTTTGAACTTCTTCTTTCCTTTGTTTTAAATCTGCTATTACTTTGTTATCATATTCTTTTAATTTTTTTATAATCTCAATTTTTGAAATGAAATCGTTTAACCCTTTGGAACTCAAGAGAATATTTAGGTTTCCACCACTACTTTCATTTGCATATGTAGCCTTCATCATTTCATTATATTTAGCTTGTTGACCATTTATATCGCTCTCAGCCTTATTTATACTTGACTGCGTTGCATCCATATCAACTTGTAGCTTGTCCATTTTTTTGTTAATTCCATCTATGTCATTCATATTTTGTGATATCTTCTCGTCTAATGTTTGAACTTTGACTTGTAGGTCATTATATTTTTTTTCTGCTACCGATAAAGTACTTTGACTTTGATCATACTTGCTTTTAGAGCTGTTAATTTGACTATCTAGTGCTGGGTCTGCCATAACTTGAGCACCTGTAGCCAATACTAACCCTAAAGCCATAATCGCAGATAAAACTTTTTTATGCAAAACATCATCTCCCTGATTTTTTTATAATATGAATTGGAAATTCTCATAAATTGTATAATTTCTTATATTGTACACTAAATATATCATATCCTCAAGCAAATTCTATCCCTGTATCTATTCACAACATGTAATTTTCGTAAAGCTAAATACATTACCTCTCATATGTTACCGATTTCGACCGATACATGTATTATACTATAAAATCATGCTTTTTCATAGTAGTAAAAAATCACTGCTCAAATTTCTATAAACACGGATTATAGGAGATTTTTCCTTATTGAGGTATAAAAACACCTCAATAAAGAGGTGTAGGCTGCCTTGTTTAAACAAAGCTACCTACACCTCCATAAAAAAATTCTCTTAAATTATCACGTATGTCTTGTCCCTGTTCTATCTAACTCTTCTAGCACCACAATATCCATTACTTCCAACTGGTGCTATCTTAACTACATCCCCAGTGTGAGGAGCGTTTATCATTAATCCTCCACCTATATACATTCCAACATGTCCTGGACCACTTCCATCATCATGGAAGAATACTAAATCTCCAACTTGAAGATTTGCCCTATCTACTGGTGTTCCAACTTTAAATTGGTCTTGACTTGTTCTAGGTAAAGATACTCCAAAATGAGCATAAACATACTGAACAAAACCAGAACAGTCAAATCCTGAAGGAGTTGTTCCGCCCCATACATAATTAACCCCTCTAAAGCTTGCTGCATAAGTAACTATAGCATCAGATGAAATATTACCCGTTACACCACTACCGCCTCTATTTACGCTTGTAACGCTTGCTGCACTAGCTGTGCTTTTAGCACTTGCAGCGCTGGCATCCTGGGCTACCTTTAATGCAGTAACTTTTTTATCTATATCTGCTATTTGTGCTTTAGCTGAATCGCTTAATTGCTGTGCTGAATTTTCTGAAGCTTTAGCCGCTGCCATTAATGGAGCTTGGGCTGCTTTTTGAGCATTGGTAGAATCAACTTGTTTTTGAGCATCAGCTTTTAAAGAGACAAGTGTTTGTTTTTCTGATTCAACAGCATCTTTTTTCTGTTTTACTTCTTTTGTTCTATCGTTTAATGCAGAAATTGTCTTATTATCGTTTTTAGTTATTTGTTTAATTATATCAACTTTTGAAATAAAATCGCCTATTCCTTTTGAATCCAATAAAACCTCTAAATAGCCTGTACCTCCTTGAGTGTACATAACCTTCATTCTCTTATTGTAAAGGTCTTGCTCTGATTTTATATCCGCTTGTGCTTTCTCCATAGTCTTTTGATCATTATCTATTTCTGTTTGTTTGCTTCCTATCTGATTATTAATTGTACTTACCTTAGTCAAACCTTGTTGTATTTGGTTATCAAGGCCCTCCATTTTAGCTTCTATGTCACTAGCTTTTTTGTTAGCTGCGCTAAGCGCATCTTGTCCCTGTTTATAATTCCCTTGAGCCGAGCTCTTTTGAGCATCCAGATTTGGGTCAGCTAATGCATTTTGTCCAATTGTTAAAGTTATAAGTAGCGATGCTACAACACACAGTATTTTCTTATGCACCCGTATTCCCCCTCGTATAATATGTATATTTCATTTTTTATGTGGATTATCTTTAATTACTATCTTTCTCTATGCAATGTCTACAACTATAACACTAAACACCACTATACCACAACCCTCATATATCCTTGAAATGATTATTTATTACACGATTATCTTTTTTAACCCTAGTGCAGAGCGAAATATGTATTTTTTTTATCATATCCTTTAATATGCTTATCTTTTAGGAAATATATAATCCAATATTTACACATAAAATCATATTATGTGATATTATAAGTCTACCGAATATTTATAAATCTCATTTTTAGCCACTTTTCTATCTTTAGCAACCATTTTTATTGCATCTTTTTTAGACTCACCTTCATCCATATACTTTTTTATATGTTCTGCAATTCCTAGCCCTAACCAAACTGACTTTTTTTCATTTTCAATCATTTCGTCACTTTTGCCAGCTATTACAAGCACATATTCTCCTCGAGGCTCATTTGCCTCATAATATTTTATAACTTCAGATAAAATTCCTCTATTTATATTTTCATATAATTTGGTCAATTCCTTACATACTGATATATTTCTGTCTCCCAGTTCCTCTAATA
>NZ_JMLK01000014.1 GCF_000686725.1 Clostridium akagii DSM 12554
CAAACACATGTAGAAAATATTGGTTGGCAAACACCTGTTTCTGATAATGCAGAAGCTGGTACAGATGGTAAGTCTTTAAGAGTTGAAGCAATAAAAATAGCTTTAGAAAACCTCCCCGGTTATTCTGTCCAGTATAGATCTCAAGTAGAAAACATTGGATGGCAACCATGGGTCAGTGATGGACAAGAAGCTGGTACAGATGGTAAAGCTCTTAGAGTTGAAGCCATTGAAGTTAGAATAGTAAAAACAGCAGATGGTAGTACCCCAACACCAGTACCATTTATAAATAACATAACAAACGTAGCATCAGTAGCATTAAATAAACCCACAGATACTTTAACAGTAGGAAGCACCGATACATTAACAGCAACAGTATCTCCAAGTAATGCAACAAACAAGGCAGTAACTTGGACAACTTCAGATTCTAAAGTAGTATCAGTAGATACTACTGGGAAAATAACTGCTGTTAGTGCAGGAGCAGCAACAATCACAGCAACTACAGCTGATGGAAATAAGACCGGTACTTGTACAGTAACTGTAAATAATATTGTAGTAGTACCAGTAACATCGGTAGTATTAAATAAAACAACAGATGCATTAATAATAGGAAACTCAGATTTATTAGTTGCAACTGTAGTTCCAAGTAATGCAACTAATCAAGCTGTAGCTTGGTCATCTTCTAATCCTGCAGTGGCAGAAGTAGATGCTACTGGAAAAGTAACAGCAGTGAGTGCAGGCACATCTAATATCACTGCAACTACAGTAGATGGAGCAAAAACATCCACTTGTGCTATTACCGTTGTAAATCCTAGCATTGTCTCAATAGATGATATTACCACTAATTTAGTACAAAATGATACTTATACTTTGCCTCAAACCGTAGTTGCTAATATGGATAACGGCAAAACCAGCACGGTTAATGTTTCATGGCAACCAAGTGTTGCAGATACAAGCAAAATAGGAACCTTTACATTTCAGGGTCTGGTAGATGGATATTCTAAGAATGTTAAGTTAACTTTAAATATACAAGAATATGTGCCAAATCTTAGTATATCTAGTTATTCAGCTCTTACTATAAATGGCATTTGTAAATCACTATCATTAAACTTAGAAAATGATGGCAGCAAACCTGTTACAATAAACAAGATAGAAGTATACCAGAATGGTATTCTTGTAACCACATATACTAGTTCTGATTTAACTGCTGCTGGCATTTCAACCACCGTAGAGTCTAAACAAAATTGGCAATCAGGTATTGATTATGCCTTAGGTATAACACTTAATAATAGTTATGTTATGTATTACACTGAAAGCAATGGAAGTCCATATCAATACAAAAGTGTTATAAATTAGACTCCTCTTCTAATCTGCTAAAGTCAAAGGTAAAGACCATAGATTTGATCCGCTCAAATCTATGGTCTTTATTTTTTTAACTTTACCCTTTAGCATTAGAAGCTACTTCTTCAATTGCTTCTTCAAGAATATCCACTCCATAAGCAAGCTGATCCTTGGTGATAACAAGGGGTGGTAAAAATCTTACTACATTACCAAATAATCCAGCATTAAGAAATATCACTCCATGCTTAAAGCAATAATCAGTAATTTTTTTAACTAGTTCCGGATATGGCTCTTTTGTCTCTCTGTCCTTAACAAACTCAACACCAATCATAGCTCCAAGTCCACGTACGTCACCTATTACATCATACTTTTCTTTGAACTCATTTAATCTTCCTGTTATATAATCACCAACTTTATTTGCAGTGCTACATAAATCTTCTTTTTCGATTTTTTCTATTACTTTAAGTGCTGCTACGCAACCTAGAGGACTTCCACCATAAGTTCCACCAATACCACCTACACAAGCAGCATCCATTATTTCTGCTTTACCTACTACTGCACTTAGAGGAATACCATTAGCGATAGATTTTGACATTGTTATTATGTCTGCTTCCACATCAAAATGTTCATGTGCAAACATCTTTCCAGTTCTTGCAAAGCCTGCTTGTACTTCATCAACAATAAATATAATGTCATTTTCAGTGCATATATCTCTAAGCATCTTGAAATATTCTTTTGGAGGTACAACAAAACCACCTTCGCCCTGTACTGGTTCTGCTATAAGACAGGCAATCATATCTTTAGAAATAACGGTTTTAAGCATAATCTTAAGTTTTTCACCACAAGCAATATTACATTCAGGATATGTGCATCCAACTGGGCATCTGTAACAATACGCTACATCAGTTTTATAAGTTTCTGTAGCAAATGGTCCAAACCCATTTTTATAAGGCTTGTATTTACTTGTTATAGACATAGTCATATTCGTTCTTCCATGAAAAGATCCTTGAAGTGAAATCACACCGTCTTTTTTAGTGTAAGCTCTTGCTATTTTTATAGCATTTTCCACAGCTTCAGCTCCACTGTTAGCAAACATTGCTTTTTTAGGTGAATTCCCTGGTGCAATAGTTGAAAGTTTTTCTGCCAGTTCCACATAGGATTCATACATATTTACATGAAAACTTGGGTGGATAAATTTATCAAGTTGCGCTTTTACAGCTTCCACAACACCATCATCAGTGTGCCCAATATTTTGAACGCCAATGGCCCCTGCAAAATCCACAAATACATTTCCATCAATATCTTTAATAAGTGCTCCTTTAGCTTCCTCAACAAATATTGGTGAAGAAGTGCTAACCCCTTTAGCTACATATTTATTTCTCTTTTCTGTAAGATTCAAAGATTTTGGTCCAGGTATTGCTGTTACAATTTTTGCATTTGATTCTTCTATCATTTTTAACCCCTCCGATATAATTATTAATTATCTAACCTAAATTTTCATTTACAGAATCTTCTTCTGCTTCTTTTCCAGTTCTAAATATATTAATGAGAACAAATCCTATTGCAATCCAGCCTAATACTATATACGGAAATATGTTATTTGGAAATTCAGGAATAGGATATATGTTTGAAATTAGTACATATAGTAATGCTACAATTGATAATACTGGTATTATTAAATGTACAGCATTCCAAACTTTAATTTTAGTGAAATACACCATACCACCAATGCATGTAAATATATATGAAACAAGTATTGCTAATGCCCCTATAGTGCCATAATAACCAAAGACCTCAATACCATTTTTTCCATATAATGCTGCTTGTATTATGGCAGAAATAGCTACTACAAATATAAGTGAGATATATGGTGTTTTATACTTAGAATGAACATTTGACATAATCCTTGGCATAATCCCATCCTTACTCATTGCAAATAACATTCTTGCACCAGCACAGGCTGATCCAAGGGCACAGGAGAAGAAGGACAATGAAGCTGAAAGTAACAAGAGTGTACCAAAACCCTTAGACATATATTTATCTGCTAGATCTGTAAGTGGAAGCGCTGACGTTGAAACAGCTTTAAGTCCCGCTGCATCTAAGCCAAAACCTACAACCTGAGCATAACTACATAGTAGGTAAAACAAACCAGTTACAAATACCGCACTTCCTATTGCTATGGGAATATACTTTTTAGGATTTTTTGTTTCTTCTCCCAAACTTGAAGCACTTTCAAAACCAATAAAGGATAAAAATGCAAAAACTGAAGTACTTGCCAGTGCCGAAGGTTTAACTCCATTTGTCTTAAATGGTTTAAGACTTAAACCCGTAGTAGTTGCTACTTTAAATATAATTACTATTGACAATATAAGTATAAGGAAGATTGATACTCCTTCCATAGCAAGCATTAAAGATGTACTTACTTTAGCATCAGTAGTTCCAACTAATATCATGACTATGGAAAATATTAGTGAAAGAGGAAGCCAAGCAACATGAATTCCAAAAGCTCCTAGGAACTGAGAGAAAAATGCGCCAAAGCCTGCACAAGTACCTGCTCCAAGAGTTATATATGCAAGTAAAAGTGCCCATCCCGAAGTGAATCCCATCTTTTCACCTAATGCAACTTTAGTGAAAGAATAAAGTGACCCTGCTGAAGAAATATAATGATTAAATTTAATAACTGTATATGCCACAAGTCCAACCACTATTGTTGCTACCAAAAATATAAGCGGTGAAGAATATCCAGCAGTTTCTGACATTAATGATATGTTTAGTGCCATAGCAGCTGTTGGCGCTATAATAGCTACGGATAATGCAATTGTTTCAAACATGTTTAAGTTATCTTTTTTCAAACCTGAATTTTTCATATAAGACCCCCTGATTTTATCGAATTTTAATATTTTTTTATGCAAATACTTGTTTTTTTATTATGCACCTATTTAATTAATATATTAATATTGTTTAAGCTTTGTTATTATTAATTGAATAATTATGTTATATATAATTTAACACATTATCAATTGTATTCATATATATTTTTCATACAATAATCAATTTATCTATTTGTCCAAAAAGCACAAGTAGCTTATTAAATTGATTTATTATAATAATTTTCGGTTCATAATAACTAAAAAAAGCCACCTCAAAATGATAAACTCATTTTGAAATAGCTTTTTTCTATAATTATAATAATCATAATAAAAATATAATATTGTTAATTTTATGAAAGAAATTTTCCTATTTTAAAGGCAATACTAAAGTTTAATATTTGCTCTAAGTTTTTAAGATTACAACTTAGAATAGCCTCTATTCTTTTTATTCTATACTTTAAAGTGTTTTTGTGAATAAAAAGTTCTTCTGATGACCTTATCAAATTACAGTCCTCATTAATATAAACTTCGAGGGTATTAACTAAATCCGTAGAATTCTTTTTGTCATACTTTATTAATCTTCCTAAAATTTCTTCATAGAGAGATTTCATTTCATCCACTTTTTCAAGCTCAAACAGTAGCCTGTATATCCCTATATCACTATACTTACATATTTTATTTTTACTTCCATTAATCTTTAAAATCTTCAAAGCCTTTTGCGCCTTATAAACACTCTTTTTAAAATCATTAAGTTCTTTCCAATAGCTCCCTATACCAATGCTAATTTCCAGTTCTTTTAACCTTATGTGAACTTCTTTAATTATATCTTCAATAATTAAATCCACATTATTTTTTTTATCCTTTTCCTGCACAGGTAGCATAATTATAATAGAATTGCTCTGAGTTATATGGATTGTATTTTTATTATACCTACTCATTATCTTTATTATTATCTGCTCCACCTGCTGCTTAATTCTAAGTGCTATTTCCTCATCCCAAATACCATTAAGACTTGCAACGCTAGTAAAGTTATCAATATATACCACAAGAGAACAATATTCTTTACCTGGATCATATCCATAAAACATAGCTCTACTTAATATTTCTTCATTATAAGTTAAATCCCCAAAAATTATGTCCCTCATAAAACTATCCATAGAATCTTTTTCAATTTTGCTTGTAAAAATTGCTTTACATATATTTTGACTAAAGTCTATTAGTTTAACCTCAAAAGGCAATTCAAATATGGGAAAGCCCAAAGAGTCCGAAAGTTCTTTGGCCTCTTTAGGGGTTTCCTGAATATATGGTCCCACATTAATAACAAGCCCAGCTACATTCTTATTGTTCAATTTTGTTATAAGGTCTAAAAGTGCTTCCACATTTTTGCCTAAAAGTATCCCAGTGATTAAAATGAGTTCTCCACCCTTTAACCAATCTATATAACCTGGATTTTCCATGAAATGTACCCATTTGATAATTCTATCGCTTCCACCTTTTCCTGATACAAACTTTAGATTTTCCATGGATGGTAGATTTTTAATATTTCCACAGTTTATAATTATCATCTTGCATCTTTAATGCTTTTTAGAGCATCATCTAATGCAATACAAACAATGTCACATTGTTTTTCTTCAATAGTTAATGGTGGCTCAATTCTTATAGTCTGAGCATTAATTAAAGTACCAGCAACAAGAACTCCCTTGTTAAACAATTCTTTAGATGCGGCGTAACCAATGTTATTATCTGTAAATTCAAGACCAATCATAAGTCCCATTCCACGTACTTCCTTAACAAGACTTGGATACTTAGAAATCACCTTTTTAATATTACCAATAAAATAATCACCTACTCTTGCTGCTCTTTCAGGAATCTTATCTTCAATCAGAGTATTTATTGTAGCAATTGCCGCTGCACATGATAGAGGATTTCCTCCAAATGTGGTGGTGTGTATAAAAGGATTGGGAAAGAAATCTTGAAAAACTTCTTCTGTTGCAATAACTGCCCCTACAGGCATTATTCCACCTCCTAATGCTTTTGCTAGACACATAATATCTGGTTTAACATCATAATAATCAACATTGAACATCTTACCTGTACGTCCCATACCAGTCTGTACTTCATCTACAATCATTATAATATCAAACTCATCGCATAATTCTCTCACTTGTGCTAGGTAATTCTTAGGTGGTATAATAACGCCCCCCTCACCCTGTATAGGTTCAAGCAAAATGGCTGCTATATCTTCTCCAACCATTTTTGATGCTTCTACTGTCTTACGCAGCATATCTATATCTCCATATAAAACATGTTTGAAACCTGAAACTAAAGGCATAAATGGTTTTCTGAAAAGTCCCTTTGAAGTGGCCGATAGCGCTCCAAGACTTTTGCCATGAAAAGCTCCTGTTGCAGCAATGAAATGAAATTTACCTTTCTTTTGTTGATGCAATTTTGCAAGTTTGATTGCTCCCTCCACAGCCTCAGTACCACTGTTACAAAGAAATGAATACTTAAGATCTCCTGGAGTTATTTCTGCTAAAAGTTTAGCCAGAGCTGCTCTTAATGGATCAAGAAGTTCTTGACTGTGAAGTGCTTGATGCTTAAGCTGATCTGTTACTGCTTTGAGTACCTTTGGATTTCTATGTCCGACATTATATATACCATAACCACCTAAACAATCGATATATTCTTTACCATTAACATCTACAAAACTATTGAGCCCTGAATCTTTCCATTCCACTGCGGCAAACTCTCCATTAGATGTTACAGACTTTCTGTATTCGAGAAATCCAGGATTAACATAATCTCTAAAATTATTTACTGTTTCCGTGCTTATCCATTCAACATCATCTTTGGATAAATCTTCTTTAGCTATAAAATTCAAAACCTCTTTACTATACTTTAAAACCTCTCGATAATCCTTCACCTCCTTATTGATACTTACTAAGTTTTCGTCGATTTTCAAACTACTGCTCGTGCTCCTCATTCTACCACACTCCTTATATTTTTTTGGACTTTTTAAGTTGTATTAATTCAGATATTATAGCAATGCTAAGTGTTACTGCTAACATAATTGTTGAAAGTGCATTAATTTCCGGTGTTACTCCTGTCCTCACCATAGAATAAATCCTAAGTGGTAAAGTTTCAAATCCGGCTCCTGACACGAAAAAGCTTATAATTACGTCATCTAATGACAATGTAAATGCCATTAATGCACCAGCAATTATGCCTGGCAGTATAATTGGCAGTGTTACCTTAGTAAAAGTTTGGAGACCATTTGCTCCAAGATCCATAGCAGCTTCCTCCAAGGATTTATCAAAACTTTTCATCCTTGCCCTTACCACTATTACTACATAAGAAATACTAAATGTTACATGGGCAAGTATTAGTGTAAATAAACCAAGAGTAATCTTTGTTTGGGTAAAAAAAACTAATAGAGAGATACCCATAACAATTTCAGGTATTATAATAGGAACATATAACAACCCATCCAAGGCTGTTTTACCTTTAAATTTGTACTTATACATTCCAACTGCTGCAAGTGTTCCTATAAAAGTGGAGATTACCGTGCTAAAAAAAGCAATTGTCAAACTATTTTGAAGTGCTTGCAAAACATCCCCATCATTTGCAAGTACTGAATACCAATTTAATGTGAAACCGGTCCAAACTGCATTTAGCTTGGATTTATTAAAAGAATACACAACAAGAATTATTATTGGTGCATATAAAATAAAATATATCAAAAATGAATATGTTCCTAAAATACCTTTAGTAAGTTTTCTTTTTTTCATCTTATAGCACCTCTATCTCTTGGCCATTACTATGCTTAAAGTAAATAACTATAAATATTACTGTTATTGCAATTAAAAGTATGGACATAGCTGAACCAAATGGCCAGTTTCTTGCTGTTAAAAATTCATTTTGTATAAGATTACCTATAAGCATAGTCTTACTTCCACCAAGTAAATCAGAAATATAAAACAAGCCTAGGGTTGGTATAAATACAAGTATAATTCCGGCAGATATTCCTGGCATGGTAAGTGGCAGTGTCACTCTTAAAAAAGTTTGAACTGGTGATGCTCCTAGATCACTTGCTGCCTCTAAATAAGTCTTATCTAAAGCTTCAATAGATGAATAAAGTGATAAAACCATGAATGGAAACAATGCATAGGTAAGTCCTAAAATTACAGCTCCATTTGTATATAATAGTTGAAGTGGCTGGTGAATGATACCAATTTGCATTAGATATGAATTTAATACCCCTGTAGTTCTAAGAATTACAATCCAGGCATAGGTTCTTACTAAGGAATTTGTCCAGAATGGAATCATTATTAGCATAAACAAAATCACCTTATATTTTGCAGAAACATTTGCCACAAAATATGCAAAGGGATATCCAAGGATAAGACAAAAGAAAGTAGTTAAAAATGCAATTCCAAGTGAATCTAGCAATATTTTTAAGTAAATAGGTTGTGCTAGCATTTTATAATTGTCCAGAGTGAACTTATATTCAACCTGTCCATAAGTCCCCCTGGTCATAAACCCCATACCAGCAACTATTAATAATGGCACTGCAACTAAAATTATCATCCAAAGCATAACTGGAGATATGGTTACGATATGTCCGTATTGCCTTTTCTTTTTATATTTTCCTTTGGAAGTATCCATTATATTATCACCACCCCATCTTGCTGATCCCAATACACATATAAATCATCAATATCTTCATTTATGCCTAAAGTATCCACTGCTGGTTCATTGATTACTACTTCTCTTCCATTACTTAGTAATACCACCGTTTTATTTATGGAGCCAACAAATATTCGCTCCTTAAACTTTCCCTTAAGGGTATTCCTATTAGCCACCTTTTCATAGCTCACTTTCATTCTCTCAGGTCTTACTGCAAAAACAACAACTTCTCCTATCTTTATTTCATCAATTTTTTCCTTGTCATCTACAACATTTATCACTTGCCCATCTTCAATTTCTGTAATAGCTTTTGATCCTTCCTTCTCTTTTAATCTTCCTTCAAATATATTGGTTTCACCTATAAAATCCGCAACAAATTTAGTTCTTGGTCTTTCATAGATTTCATCTGGAACCCCTATTTGTTCAATTCTACCTTTATTCATAACTGCGATTCTATCTGACATTGTAAGAGCCTCTTCTTGATCATGAGTAACATAAATAAATGTAATACCAAGCTTTCTCTGCAGATGTTTAAGTTCAAACTGCATCTGCTTTCTTAGTTTTAAATCTAAAGCTCCAAGAGGCTCATCAAGAAGTAATACCTTAGGACTATTTACTATTGCTCTTGCTATGGCTATTCTCTGTTTTTGCCCACCACTTAGTTGTGATGGGAATCTATCTTCATAACCCTCAAGTTGCACAAGACTTAATGCCCTAGTTACCTTTTCCTGTATTTCTTTTTTATTCATCTTTTTAATTTTTAAACCAAAAGCTATATTATTAAAAATATTCATATGTGGAAACAGCGCATAATTCTGAAAAACTGTATTAACATCTCTTTCATGGGGGCTTTTACTAGATACATCCACCCCATCAAGAAGTATTTCTCCTGAAGTAGGTTCCTCAAAACCTGCTATCATCCTAAGAGTTGTAGTCTTTCCACACCCGCTTGGTCCAAGGAGCGTCAAAAATTCACCTTTTCTAACCTTTGCACTAATATGATCCACAGCAGACTGGTCTTTAAAAGATTTTACTATATCTACAAGTTCAACCATAGACTCCATTGTCGACACCTTCCTTCAATTATTGTTTAAATTTAGTCCAAATATCATCGTAAAGTTTTGAAGCGTCTCCAACGTCTTTTAAATGCTCACCAATTTTTTGATCTTCTTCTGTAGGATAAACCGTTGTATTTCCTAATGTGGCTTGATTTATAAGCTTTTGTGCTGCTACATTTGGATTTGCATATGGATAAGCCTTTGATATCTCAGCACTAACCTTTGGATCCAAAATGAAATTAATAAACAACTGTGCATTCTTCTTATCTTTAGCGTCTTTTGGAATAACAAAATTATCTTGCCATAAATACATGCCCTCTTTTGGGAAAAAAGTTTTTAAATCTTTATTCTGCTGCTCTGCTAAATATGCCTCAGCTCCCCATACATAACCAATGGAAGCTTCGCCATTTATAAGGGAAGTCTTTGGACTATCACTATCAAAGATTTTAATATTTGGTCTTAGTTTTGTAAGCTCATCCTGTGCCTTATTAAGTTTAGCAGGATCTTTTTCATTCATGGAATAACCAAGTTTTTTAAGTGCAATACCAATCAAAGCTCTTTCGTCATTTAGTGCAACAATGGAATTTTTGTATTTACTATCCCAAATGTCGTTATAACTTGTTATATTTGCATCAGGGAATTTTTTAGTATTAACTACGATTACTGCATCTCCCCAAAGATATGGCACAGTATATTTATTACCTGGATCAAAACTAAGGTTTTTAAATTGACTACCTATATTTTTAATATTAGGAATACTACTCATATCTAATGTTTCAAGAAGATTTTGTTTTTTCATAATGTCTACCATATAATCGCTGGCTACAGCTATATCATATTGACCTCCGCCTGCCTGAATTTTAGCAAGCATTTCTTCATTTGAAGAATAAGTAGTGTAATTAACCTTTATGTCATACTTTTTTTCAAATTCTGAAATAACTGTCTTTGGAAGATACTCCGTCCAATTAAACAAATTTAATGTTCCCCCAGTATTTGAAGATGTTGTACTTGAAGATCCGCACCCTGCAAGTATGCTTCCTGTAACTACTAATGATAAAGCCACTGTTAATATTGTTCTTATTTTTTTCACTTTATTCCCCCCATTACTTTTATCTTATACATGTACGCCTAAAACTTAATAAGTTTAACTTGTCACTTGCCACCTAGCACTTGCCTGTCGTGCATCTTTATTTTGCGAACCATCCTGTGGGTTTCACATCAAGATTAATATTAATCTGCTTAACCTCTGTGTATTCTTCGTATCCATAGGTGCCCAGTTCTCTTCCAATACCACTTTGTTTGTATCCGCCCCAAGGTGCCTCATTATAAGTGGGGTGATAAGTATTTATCCAAGTTATTCCTGCTCTTAGTTTTCTAATAACTCTATGTGCCTTAGCTATATCATTAGAAAATACTCCTGCTGCAAGTCCATAACAACTGTCATTAGCAAGTTTAATTGCTTCCTTTTCATCCTTAAACTTTTGTACTACTAGAACTGGTCCAAATATCTCCTCTTGAACTATTCTCATGTCAGGCAAAGTATCAACAAAAATTGTTGGTTCTACAAAATATCCCTTACCAAAAGTTCCTTCTGTTATTCTGTTACCTCCGCAAACAAGTTTTGCTCCTTCTTTTTTGCCAATTTCAATATAGCTTAAAACCTTATTCATATGATTTTGTGAAATTAAAGGTCCCATTTCAGTAGATTCATCAAATCCACTTCCAACTTTAATCTTCTTTGCCCTTTCAACCAGTCTTTCAATAAATTTATCATATATACTTTCCTGCAAAAGTAATCTAGAACCCGCTGAACAAACTTGACCCTGATTACAAAATATAGCAAATAGTGCGTAGTCAACGGCAGTTTCAAAATCAGCATCTTCAAAAACTATATTAGGTGACTTTCCACCAAGTTCTAAAGATATCTTCTTTATATTAGATGTAGCTGCTTTCATAATTGACCTGCCTGTGGAAGTTCCACCAGTAAAAGCTATTTTTTCTACGTCCCTATTTCTTGCAAGTTCATCACCAACATTTGGTCCATCTCCAAGTACAAGATTTATAACTCCTTTAGGAAACCCTATTTCGTCAATAATTTCAAATAATTTAATAGCGGTTAGCGGTGTGATTTCTGATGGTTTAAACACAACAGTATTCCCTGCAGCTATAGCAGGTGCTATTTTCCAAATTGCCATAAGAAGTGGATAATTCCATGGAACTATCATTCCGCAAACTCCAATTGGTTCACGTACAACCAAGGACTGCATATCATCTGGAACATCGTAAGTAACTCCATGAGGTTTTGTAGTAAAACCTGCGTAATATCTTAAACATGCACAAGCATCAGAAACATCAACAGAAGATTCTCTTATAGGTTTACCATTGTTAGTTGTCTCTAATTTATAAAACTCTTCTGCTCTACTCTCTAAGACATCTGCAAGTTTAAATAACAATCTAGCTCTTTCCACAGCCGAAGTGTCCATCCATCCATTTTCATAAAAAGCAGCTTTTGCCCCAGCCACTGCATTAATTACGTCGGCTCTTATGCCTTCAGTTACTTCAGCTATTACCTCACCTGTAGCTGGATTTAATATTTCTCTAGTATTTCCTGATTCAGATAGTTTCCATTCACCATTTATATATTGCTTTAATACATCTCCCATAATGTTCCCCCTAAATAAAATTTATTTATATATGCATTAGTGCAAATATTTTTCTTGTTTGATTATTGTTTTCAATTTTATTACAATATGAATTTGAAATAAGTTTTTACTGTGAAATGCAATGTTTTATTGATAATTTATAATGTATATTTTGTTTTTATTAACGATATGTTAAATATATTATATATAATTTATCATATTCATAACATAAAAGGTATATCCAGAAAGGACAATTATAGAACCTTTTATTTGTATAAAATACACATAAAATATAACTTGTATTGTTGCCATATTATTATAATTATCCCATAATGTCAATGATTATTTTGATAATTCGTTTATGATATTGATAATTATTTATTGATTTATCATTTGAAAACAATATCATCAATAATTTATATAAAATATATTTAGTTAACTAGGATAATTAAAATATGGATACAAATAATTTTATAGCAAAATCTATAAATATATTGCATTCAAGAGGAAAAAACACTATAATATAAGTAATAATTATTATTAATTAATAATTATATTGCAGAATACATAAGCTACATTTAATTAATGAGGAGTGATACTATGAAAGCCATAGAAGTAAAAAAAGATTTATATTGGGTAGGTGCTCTTGACCCAGGCCTTAGAATATTCGATATTATAATGTACACACCTTTCGGTACAACTTACAACTCATATGTAATAAAAGGATCAAAAAAAACCGCTGTATTCGAAACCGTTAAAGAAAGATTTTTTGATGAATATTTGGAAAGATTAGAATCCTTAGATATAGACGTAACAAAAATTGATTACATTGTAGTTAACCATACAGAACCAGACCATGCAGGATCTGTGGCAAAACTTCTTGATGTATCAAAAAATGCAAAAGTAGTGGGATCTGCAGTTGCAATAAGATTTCTTAAAGCCATTGCTAACAGAGAGTTTGAGTATATTGAAGTTAAAGACAAAGACTCCATTGACCTTGGCGGCAAAACTTTAGAATTTATAGCTGCTCCATTTCTCCATTGGCCTGACTCAATGTACACTTACATTCCAGAGGATAAAACATTAATCACTTGTGATTCTTTTGGATGTCATTACTCTACGGAATCCATGTTTGATGATAAAATAGAAAATTATAATGACTACTCCTCAGCTTTAAAATATTATTTTGATGGAATTATGGGTCCCTTCAAACCCTTTGTACTTAGAGCTTATGATAAAATAAAAGATTTAGAAATTGACTTAGTCTGCCCAGGTCACGGACCAATTCTTAGAGATGATCCTTGGAAAGTCATAAATCAATATAAAGAATGGAGTACTCCAATTAAAAATGATGATAAAAATGTAGTTATTTGTTATGTATCTGCCTATGGATACACCAAATCCTTGGCTGAAAAGATAAGTGAAGGCATTAAAAACACTGGTGATTACACTGTGGAACTACTAGATGTTATTTATAACAAACAAGAGGATGTTATGGCTAAGATAGATTCATCTGTAGGCGTACTATTTGGTTCACCAACAATAAATAGTGATGCACTAAAGCCAATACTAGACCTCCTAAATATAATGAACCCAATAGTTCATAATGCAAAACCTTCTGGTGCATTTGGTTCTTATGGTTGGAGTGGTGAGGCTGTTCCAAATATAGAAAGGCGTCTAGCAGAGCTTAGACTTGATGTTATGACTCCGGGTCTAAAGGTAAACTTTAAACCATCTGAAGAAGAATTTGTTTCTGCCTATAAATTCGGTGAAAATTTTGGTAAAAAAATAGCTGAACATTTAAGTAATGTGGTTAAACCAAAAAGGAAAAGCGGAACAAAAAAATGGAAATGCCTTGTATGTGGAGTAGTATTTGAAGGTTCTAAACCTCCAGAGACTTGCCCTGTATGTGGTGCTGGAAAAGAACAATTTATAGAAATAACAGAAGAAGAAATAACCTTTGCCTCAGAAAAAGAAGAAAACTTTGTAATAATCGGAAATGGCGCTGCTGGTTTTTATGCTGCTGATGCTATAAGAAAAAGAAATAAAGTAGCTAAGATAACTATTCTTTCCTCTGAAAAATATAGAACCTACTTTAGACCAGAACTTTCTGACTATATAAGTACAAATCTTCCTGATAAAACACTTTATGTAGCCGATGAAAAATGGTACACCGATAACAATATAAATGTTATTTTAGGCGTAACTGTTAAGAAAATAGAACCAACAACCAAAGAATTGATTCTTGAAGATAAATCAATAATAGGTTATGACAAACTAATAATTGCAACTGGAAGTAGAAATTTTCTTCCTCCAATTAAAGGTGTGCATTTAGATGGCGTTTATACTTTAAAATCTATGGAAGATGCAGAAAACATAAAGAAAAAAATCCCTGAAATTAAAAATGCAGTAGTTATTGGGGGTGGTCTTTTAGGCCTCGAAGCTGCCTGGGAGATGAAAAAAGCTGGAGTTAATGTTACTGTAATTGAATTTTTGCCAAGACTTCTACCAAGACAACTAGATGAAGTTGGTGGAAAAACTTTTGCTTCTTTAGCTGAAAAATCAGGTATAAATATAATTCTTGGAGATTCTGCAGATAAAATTATTGGAACTAGCAAAGTAGAAGGTGTAGCCTTTAAAATTGGAAAGCCAATACCAGCTGACTTAGTTTTATTCTCTGTAGGAATTCGCTCAAACAAAGAGCTTGCTGAAGCTTCTGGAATAGAGGTTCATAATGGAATACTTGTAAACAACAAAATGCAGACAAGTGAAAAAGATATTTTTGCTGCTGGTGATGCAGCTGAATATGATCATATTGTGTTTGGAAACTGGACTGCTGCTGTTGAAATGGCGAAAATCGCAGGTGCTAGTGCTGCTGGTGATGATGTTCATTTTGAAGGCTTCGTATCCTCTGTTATGTTTAATGCATTAAATACTTCCGTGCTATCCCTTGGTGAAATATCACCTGAATGCGGGAAAAAACTTGAGATAGCCGATGAAAGCACAAAAACCTTAAAAACCCTATTCTTTAAAAATGATATTTTAAAGGGTGGCTATCTTATAGGTGATACATCAAGTGGTGGGAAACTTATACTTGCTATGCAGGAAGGTAAGACTTTGAATGAGTCACTTGCAGAGGGAATTATAATATAGCTCCCAGGACAGATAAATAAAAACAAAATCAACAAATATAAATTAGTATAGGGCTTGTTCCTATACTAATTTCTTTTTCATCAATTACTAATTGATTGATTGATTTTTCATGGCATTTGCCAAATAAGTACTATTTGCCATATCAAAGGTACTACTTTGCTTTAAAAGTGCTATTATGGTTTTATTTTGGGCAATAACATTTTTTTGTTCAGTGGCCATTTGATTTATCCATATCATATCAGAGTCCGCAATTTTACTGTAATCATTTAAAAAATACCATTCACCTGATTTTTTTACAAGGGTTACAACTTCTACATCCGGTCTCGGATAAGCTATACCATTAAAAAAAGTATTATAGGTACAAACCATGGTTATATAATCTCCATGTCTTTTTTCATTATATACATTAATAAGTTCCAATTTTTTCACTTTGAAAGATGACAATTGTTTTTTTACAGCTACACTTTGTGACATCTTAGAATTCAAAAAAAACCCACTTAAAAATGTAGAATCTTTTGATACCTCGCTACTATAATATTCTTTAACTGTTGCCTCTGGATTTTGCCTAGTATATATTGAAGCCGCCTTTTTCTCAGCGGCTATATTTGTCTTAGTATTAGAACTTTCACTACATCCGGTAAAAATCAATGTGGTTACTGCTACTGTAAAAATTACTTTTAAAATTATTTTTTTCACTTTTGAGCACTTCCATTCTAAATATATAATTCTACTAACAAGTGAATTTTACATCAAAAATATATGTATGTAAATGGATAATTTATTATGAATATATTAAATTATCAAACTTTGGATATACATAGTGATTTTAGGCTCATATTACTTAATATAAATGCTGCATTATAAAAAATAGCTTGTTTCACCTAAAATATCACTGCTGTTTTAGCAAGTTTTCTGATAACAACAAATATTTTTCACATAAAGCAGTTTTATCTTGTTTTAAATAAATCAAAGCTAATTTATTATAAATTATATTTAAATCTTTTTTGTTTTCATGTTCTATCAATAAATCTGCCATCTCAATATACACATTTACTAATTTATCAATATTTTTTAGACTACCATATATATCAGCTAAAATATAATTACCTTTTATTAAATATTGTATATCATTATATTGTTTAGCATATTTTAAACCTAATTCTACACTTTTAATTGCATCTACAAATATATTCTGCTTTAAAAATACAATTGATTTTTCAATAAGGGTATGACTTAATAGTGATTTATCTATTTTGCTTATTATTTCTTCTGCCATCTCAAAATATTTTATACTCTCCGTAAAATCATTTTTATAACAATAGTTCAAGCCAAGATTGTTATACACATAACTAATAAAAACATTATCCTTATCCAAACTTTTTTCAAGTAATGTCTTATAAATATCTATTGCCTTATCGTAATTTCCTTTAGATTCATAACAGTTTGCCTGAATGTTATAAGCATGATTGTAGTAATAATCATCCACATTAGCAACAACCAAGTATTTTTCAATAGTTTCTAAAGCTAAATCTATTCTATTTAAATATCTATAGCAATTTGCCAAACCGTATAAACACAATTTCTGAGTTTTTACATCATCATATACAAAAGAGTAATATTGGCTAAGATTATAATACACAATCGCAGTATCATACTTAAAATCATTGGTCTTACATAAACCCATTTTCAGATAAATTTCTGCTAATTTTTCATTTCTCTGCATACTTTTATATATTTTTATAGCTTGTTCATAACCTGCACAAGCCTCTTCAAAATTTCTTTTTTTAGAAAAAATTTGCCCGATTTTTATATAAGTCTCAGCTTTAACCCTTAATAGATCAAATTCTTCTGCTAACTTAAAAACCTCTCTAATTGAAGCTTCGGTTATATCATCATTTTTAAGTTTATTTAAGCAGTATAATTCCGCATCTTCATTAGGTGTGCGCATTAAATAGTCTTCATCAATGTTTAAAATTGTATTAAGCTCATCAGCTTTTTGGTTAAATTTTTCAGATAGTTTTGAAGCCATATCATAGGTTATGTCTCGCCTATCAGCTTCTATCATGCTTATAAGACCTTTGGTGATCTTTTCACTTTGCAAATCTTCTTGAGTCAAGCTAAGCTGGTTTCTTAGTGTTCTTATTTTCTCACCAGACGATAAAAATTTCATCACATCACCTTAATTCATTATATTTTATGTCATCAGTATACAATAAATTGCAAATACTAGCAACTTATTTTTACAAATTATTCAATAGAATCTAAAATATATAGAATCTTTAGGCACAATAATTATGACAGGAGTACTGAATTTAGTTCTCCACCAAGTATTATTACAAAAGAACTTACTAATAGCCAAAGCATTAGTATTATTACTGCTCCAAGTCCTCCATATATTTTTGAATAATTAGAAAAATTATTTATGTAAAAAGAAAAAGCTAAAGAAGATACTATCCAACCCAAAGACGAGAGAATAGCTCCTGGAAGAACAGATTTTAGACTATGTTTTTTGCAGGGACCATAAATATAAAGAAATGAAAAAACTACTGTAGTAATCAGCACCATAAAAATATATCTCACCACATACCATAATATTTTAAATTTAGTTCCGATGCCAAGCCAAGTTAATAAAATATGCCCACTAGCTTCTCCAAATACAAGAAAAATCACTACTATAACTATAATTATTGCCAGGGTAATAGTTAAAATTACAGCTGTAATTTGAGAAACTATAAAATTTCTACATTCCTTTTCATTATAAGCCTTATTTAAACCCTTTATAACAGCATTTAAACCAGTGGAAGCTGACCACATGGTGAATAGAATACTAAAAGATAAAATGCCGCTATTTCTAGTAAATTTAACCTCTGAGATAGTTTTGCTTAAAAGCCCATATACTTCTATGGGTACAAAACTCCTAAGATTGTTCATAATATCACTAACTTTAATATTACTATAACCTACTAAAGTAATTATAAATATTAGGAATGGAAAAACTGCCAATAGAAGACTATATGCAAGCTGAGAGGAAATAGCTAAAATATCATCCTCAACCGATTTTTTTATAAGTCTATAAATAATACTTTTTATTTTTATTAAGGAAACCAACATATTGTTCACCCTTTTATTTTTTAGATGCTTTATGGTTATTTTGCTTGAAAATCAACTTAATATACTTAACCCAAACTAGAAAATATATTTATTTTTCTTTAAGTTCGCCCTTATCAATGATAAAAACTCTATGGCAAATATCTAGTGCTGTAGTTCTATGAGTAATAATTATACAGGTAGGTGCTGGTTTTAAATTTTTAATAGTTTCTAAAACCTGTATTTCAGTGTTAGCGTCTAAAGCTGAAGTACACTCGTCCAGTAACAATATTGGTGTTTTATGTAGTAGTGCTCTAGCTATTGCTAATCTCTGTGCTTGTCCCTCTGATAAGCCCATGCCCCTTTCTCCTAATACTGCATTAAAACCAGCAGGATTGCTTTTTATAAAGTCAAAGGCACAAACCGATTTTGTAGCCATTTCCAATTCTTCTTCCGTGGCACTAAGGTTTCCAAATAGAAGATTCTCTCTTATGGTTCCTGAAAACAAAGTGTTCCCTTGTGGAACATAAGAAATAAGTTTTCTTGTTGCTACGCTTACAGGGATATTCTTATTACCATGTTTAATGTATATATTTCCTTTTTCAGCATCTACTAATGCTAATAAAAGATTAATAAATGTAGTTTTTCCTTCTCCTGAAGGTCCTACTAATGCTACGGTTTCTCCTTGCTTAATATTTACTGAAATATTTTTTAAAATCGGCTTATTCTTTTTATATGAAAACCATACATTTTCATATATTATTCCTGCCTCTTGAACTTTATCACATTTAATGTCTGTATCTTCAGCATCTAAATTCTCAAATTGTTGTAATCTTTCAGCAGAACCAATTGCCGCTATAACTTGAGGCAATAGCATTGCCATGCCAGAGATGGGTCCCTGAATATTTCCTATAAGACTAATCATTGCAGTAAGGGAACCAAAGGTTGTAGCTTTATTATAAAGTTTAAATGTTCCCCAACCAAAAACCAAAAAATAATTTATCCAAAACCCTGATATCATAATACTATTAGCAAAAGCAGCAATTTTAGCCCTGGCAATAGTTAAATCTAATCTTTCCTTTTGCAAGTTTTTTACGGCTTTTATATTTGTTTCTTCTAAACAAAAAGTTTTTACTATAATCATGTTTTGTATAGATTCGTTTAAAAAAGATCTGTATCTTGACTCAATTTCTTGGAATTTAAGATACATTTTTTTTAATCTAGATGAAAGGTATTTACTCACTATTATAGTTATTGGTGAAACAATAATTAAAATTACTCCCAGTACTGGTTCTAAAAATAAAAAGGCAATGAATGAACCTATAAGTAACACGACTAAAGATATTAAAGTAGGAATAGTGTTAGTTATAATGTTGGTTATTGCATCAACATCACTAGTCATTCTAGTTAATACATCACCACTATGATATTTAGTAAACTCTAACCATTTTATCCCCATTATTTTTTTATAGAAACTTTGCTGTAAACTATTTGTTAATTGAATATTGAATCTTGCAGTTATTATTGAAACTACTGCTCTCATTAATAATTCTAAAATTATTGTCATTGCAAAAATACCCATAAGCTCAAACATCATCTGTAAATTTCTAGATGTAGCTGAATCAATTAGTTGTTTTGAAAGAAGCGCACGGAGAATATCTATAAGCGAAGTTACTACCCCTAAGACAATAATAATAACTAAATATTTTATAAAAGGCTTTACATTAACAAATATCCACTTAATACTTTTCCATAAATTTTTCACTACAATATCGCCCCTTTACTGTAGTTTCAATAATTTCTATTTGTTCCACTATAGTGTAGCCTTCCTTTGGTCTCATAATTTTATATACGTCAACATTTTTTGCTATTTGAATGCATTTTTTTAAATAGGACGGATCCATTCCAATGTAATTAATAAGACCAAACCTAAATATATTTTTGAATATAATATTCAGCCTTTCCATTCCAGTAATATTTATAACTTTCACTTCTTCTATATCATTAGCACTTAATTCATATATTGCTTTTAATTTGCATGGTTCTTTTCTAAATTTTTTTGTGATTGGTATAGCATACTTATTTCTATCTTCATCAATTTTTCTAATATTATGTTCATCACTATATTGGAATTTTTCAACAGCGTCGGAGCAAAGTTTTTGTTGAGGATACCCTGGCATAATCATCAAATTATTTTGATGATCTTCACCTATAACAGAAACATCATCAGCTAAAAAATCATACCCCTTTTCTCTAAGTGCTGCAGTTAATGTTGATTTACCCGACCCACTGCACCCTGTTAATATTATGCCTTTTTCATTTATTACTACAGAACCTCCATGAATAGCTATACTATTTCTTTTAATTAATAGCATACCTAGCGCACTACCTAATAGAAATGTTTTAACATATTGTTCCTCTGCTCCTTTAAAAAGTTCAACTTGAATTGTATTAACATCTTTAACATAGTAAGTTGCTACTTTTTTTATTGAAAACCAAATTTGCTCTTTTTCAAAACAATGATCTTTTCCCTCTTTAATAGCATTTTTAATATTTGCTCGTAATTTAACACAAGAAATTATTACATCTGGAACTTCTTCTTTATCATAAACCACAAGTTCCGGTAATGAAATTTGCGATTGTACTATAAGTCCATATACTAAATATGTATGTTTTAAAATAAAATTGTTATCCATAATAGTTTCTCCAATAATTTTTATTGTTTTATTAGGCATCATCAATGAAACATGTCCCAAAAATACGTTTATTCTTGGGACATGTTTTTTTGATAAATTATCTAATTATGAGAATGAATAAAACGTAAATTTACCCTGTTGATAAGTTGCGTCTGATTTCGATGTAACTTTTGTACCATATTCAGTATTTTCTACTCCTAATTCATTAATTTTTGGCTCTACCCATTGCTGTTTTTGCATTTAAATCACCTCCTTTCATAGCCTTTTAAAAATCTTGCAAAAACTAATATAATAAACAATCTTCTTAAACTTTCTTCATTTTCCTCTACTAAATCTTCACCTATTTGCTCTAATTCTTTTTTTGCTTTTTCTAAGTCAACATATTTTGTGATTAACCCTTCTGGTTTAAATAGCTTATTCAATTCAATCTTAATATCCTTCCAATAAGGCTTAAGTCTTTCTATCCAATCGGCACTTTGAACACCATGCTTTGATGTATTAAGTCTTATTTTATCTGGCAAAATACCTTTTAAGGCTCGTCTAATTAAAAGTCTCTCTTTTCCATCTTTCACAAACTCCTGACTTGGCACACTTAAACAAAATTCAATTACTCTTTTATCCCTGGAGGGATCTCTTATAGTGACTCTATTTGCTAGTGTAAGTTTTGTTTCTATAGTAGCTATATGAGAAAACGCTAAAGGATCAACCATGTATTTATGGTTTTGCTGCAAATCGTAATATCTTTCTACTGGATCATTATAGCCTTCTTTACTAAATCTCTCTTTAACCTTCCATTTTTCCAAAAGCTCCTTACTAATCATTACGGAAGAAAACTTATCATAATTTGGGTTAGTAATATTACTACTCACTATTTTTCTTATTCTATAAGGGGTTAATACCCTAAGAATAATGTTCCAGATTTTCTTTTTGGGCATCCTTACTTCTTTACTTAATGCATCTACTTCTCTTATTAATGTTATGATTTTTCCTTTTTTAAATAAAGTTTTAGCATGTATAGTAAACTCTCCATAAGAAATGGTGCTGTTACCAGATTGGCCATTGAGCAAAATGTTACATCCTTCTTCATATGCTTTTTTAACAAAATTATTGTACCAAAATATATTTTGAAATATTTTATATGGTTGTTCCAATATATTTACAAAGTCGTCAATACCTAAAAATGAATTATAATTTTCACTTTTACAATACTCTATGCTTATATTGTCATAAGCATCACTAATGGTTTTTATATATTCGCTTTCATTTGTCAAAAAACATTTTTGCAATTTACTCTTGTATTCATCAATGGGAATAGAACTAAATGCTTTTAATTTTTCACCAGTTTTAGCTAATTTTTTTGCTGCAATGCAAGCAATTGAACTTGAATCTAGTCCTCCACTAAGCATTATAGCAACTTTTCCAGCACTTCTAACTCTACAATTTACTGCTTCAAAAAATACTTTTCTAAAAGCTTCATCATATTGCTCCGAAGACGAAAATTTTAATTGTTTAATGTTCTCAAGTGGTTTCCAATAACATTTTTCAGTTAACCCATTCTCAGTAACTGTAATAGTACTTGCAGGCTGAAGTTGAAAAACGTCCTCATATACAGTTTCTTTACTTTCAATTGCATGTAGTATTCCATCTAATGCTAAATAATCTGTAATCCATCTTTCATTTAATTGCAATTTCTTAAAGGCAAAAAGTGGATTTATTATTGTGCTAAAAGCAAAGATGTTATCCTTTTTATAATAATATAAAGTTCTTTTACCCACATGATCTCTAGCACAAAATAATTTGTTTTTATCTTTGTCCCAAATTATAAATGCGAAATCACCAATGAGATGCTTCGGGCTATCCTCCTGCCATTTTTCATAGGCTGAAAGTATAAGTTCACTATCTGTGGTCTTGTCCCAAATTTCCGGCACAATGTTAAATATCTCTAAAAGTTGTTGTCTGTTATCAATAATAGCATCTGCGGTAATTAATAATTTATAATTATTATCATACCTTGGTAATTCCTCTAAATAGGACTCTGGTGTGTTATATTGCGTGCCACAACCAAAATACAAATGACTTAGCTTAATACATTTTAATTTATCAAAGGAATAAATTTTAATATTATCTACCATTTTAGAACTATATTCATTTTCAACTTCTTTTGAATCAATATTATATATTCCAAATATTGCTGCCACTACTTATTCCTCCTAGGGTAGTTTGCAAATCTTGCCACCTCTTTAAATGCCACCATTTCCCTTTCTCCAGTGATTATTTTTTGTCCGCTACGAATCCATGCATGTGCAAGCAATGTTTTGTTTTCATTTTTTGCCAGTCCTAAATATACAGTGCTACTTATTTTGCGTTTTACTAGCATTCTTTGTGCTGTGAGTGCTTTAACTAGGCACTTACTTTCCCATGGAGTTCTAGTGCTTGCTTCTCCAACTGCCCATGCAACTTTAGAAACAACTTGTTTTTCAATATCCGTTATTTCCATTGTTGTTTCTTCTTTATATTTACCACAAATTGAAGCTAATTTTTTAAATGGTACAAATAAAATAGCAAACCTAACCAAACCAGAAATAAAAAATGCTTCAAACAAATATGCTTTATCATTCCAAGATAACTTTACAATTTTTTTTATTTTCCTAGGTAGATGTAATAAGTTCATCCTCTAGCAACCTTTCCAAAAATTTAAATACTGAATTTTCACAACTTTTTTCATCTACATCAAATTGTTTTAAAAGTTCCAATATTATTTCTCCCGCAGAAATTGGATTTTCAGCTAATTTCCATATCTGACTTCCCACAGGATTAAAATTATAATATTTCCCTTTGTCTATATCCATCATAACTACTTCACCATCTAAATCAGTTGTATCTAATCCTTTTTTCTGAACAATAATTGTTGAACAATATATTGAATTTTCTTTTGACATACACATGCTCACATCCTTAAAGATAACTTTTATTTATCATTTATCATTTATTATTTATACATATTATCCCATGTATTGTTTAATTTGTCACTACGGTTATTGAAAAATATTGTTATGTTTTACATTATTTTCATATGAGTATAAAATCGTTTTATCATTTATGGTATTGTAAAATTGTCATTTATAGTTTAAAATGTCATTATATTTCAAATAATAATTATTAAAATAATTTTATAGGTGGTATTCAGCGTGAAAAAAAGCAAAAAAAAATTTCTCATATTCTCAACAATTCTAACTTTATTTTTCTCTACATATTTATGGAAAATTTTCATAAATAATAACAATAACAATTTAATAACCGTGTACCCCTCTGAAAATTTATCCGTTCTTAAAAACCCAGGGAAAGGTTTTATGTTTTACAGTTCAAAAAATATTGAACCAACCTTAGTTAGCTCTAGTGTATGGAAAGCTACATCCGTTGGTTATATTAGATGTAATTGGAGTAATTTAGAACCCAGTGAAGGCAAATACAATTGGGAGCTAATAGATAATAGCATTAGAATATGTGCTGAGAAAGGAAACACAGTAGCTCTAGCCGTTATGCCCGCAAGCATAAATTCAGATACCTCCTACTCACAGGCAACTCCTTTATGGGTATTTGATGCTGGAGCGAAATATACTACTGAGAATGTAAACTCCCAAGCTGTGCAAATAAAAATTCCTGTTTGGAATGATTCAGTATACAAAGCTAAACTTCAAAATCTTATTACAGCAATAAAAAATAGATATGATAATAATAGAAATATAGCTTACTTTGATATTCGTTCTTATGGAAATTGGGGAGAGTGGCATCTTGGTAACTTACCGCACAGCTCTCCCTTATCCTTAACTGATCAAGAAACTTTGATTAATATGTGGAAAGGTTTTTCAAAACCAATAATGCTGCCCACTAATTCAAGTGGAGTTAACCCTACTGACGCAATAAAATATGCAACAGATTCAAATATCTCTGGGATACGCCGTGATGGTTGTTTAAACCCAAAGAACACTACTGCAGCGTTATCACTTTTATATTGTTACAACAAATTTCCTTCTACAGCTGAATGGAGAGATAGTTATTCTTCTATGATAAATAGTGGAACATGGAATCCACTTTTGTTTGAGGAAACTCTAGTGCAAGGTAAACCTTCCTATATGGGTCTAAGTCAGTGGGATGAAAATAAATTCTATAGTCAGCAAAAAACTTTAGTTGATAGATGGCTAAATCGTATTGGTTATTGGTTTAAGCTAACAAAAGTAACCTATCCAAGAAATTTAGGAAATGGCAGCAGCAGTTCCATAAGTTTTACCGTTAAAAATGACGGCACTGCACCATTTTATCCAAATAGGTCTAATAAGGGTTACGTAAAGTTAGCTTTATTAGATAGTTCAAACAATATTCTTTGTACAACTTCATTAAATAGAGTTAACCCTTATAATTGGAAACCAAATCAATACAATAATGAATCAGCAGATTTTTCTTTCCCTTATTACGCTAAAGCTTCTAAAATAGCATTTGGAGTGTTTAGTAGTAACTCATTAGCAAACCCCGATGTTAAACTAGGAAATGGAGCTGGACTATCTAACAATTGGTATATATTAAGCAATATGTCTAGAGACGAACCTAATGCAATATCAAACAATAAAATTTACACCTCTTCAAGTGAATTTGCCGATCCAACCTTTGGTTTTAGAGAAGCAAGAGCTGCTTTTGATGGAAATGCGGCAACTAGGTGGGAGGCAAATTCCAAAGCAGCAGGTGAATGGCTTGAAGTTAATTTGGGAGCAAGTGAATCTTTTTCAAGTGTTTATTTAAAAGAAAATGCTGCATCTATAACGGGCTTTACAATCCAGTATTATAATGGGACTACATGGAAAACAGCTTGCAAAGGAACATCTATTGGCATAGCTGGTAAAACAATTAAATTTGCTACTGAAGCTGGAACAAAGGTTAGAATATATATTACTTCCTGCAATGCCAATCCAAATTTAGATGAGTTTACTGTAAATAAATCTTAATTTAAAACAAATTATGACGATTTGATATTTGATATTATCCATCTGTACTTACCATTTTTAGTTCTTTCAATATCCTTAACAAATTGAATATCAATTTTCATAAGCTTACCAAATATATTTTCTAGGTCAGTAACTAAAGTGTTTTTTTCCATTAGTTTTAATTTGTCATTTACCACTAATTTTACTATAATGTGCTCCGAATCTGTTTGAATGAGCTGTGATTTAAGCACATTATCCTGGGGCTTAAAAGCGAATGTTACTACAGATGGACTAATCCATCTTCCATCAGGAGTATAAAGCATATCCTCATTTTTAGTTTCAATTGGATATATTTTTCTGTGGCATCTGCCACATTTACATTTGTCTTTGTTTAATTTAGCATAATCATTAGTAACATACCTTATTAATGGCATTACCTTATTATTAAGTGTTGTTCCAACAATTATACCTTCTGTTTTATTTAATTTTCCATTATTAACAAACTCAGTTACACCATATTCTTCATTCAAGTGCAATCCATCATGTTCTTCACATTCGCTAGCTGATACAACTCTCTCAGCCATACCGTAAAAATCCCATATACTGCACTGAAAAGCCTTTTGAATTTCACCTTTCTCATGTAAATAGAGAGGCTCTGAAGAAGTAAATATAGCATCTAATTTATAGATTATATTGTTTTTATTCATATATTTTGCAAGAACATATAAAGTTGAAGGGTAGCCTTGAAAAAACTTAGGTTTAAATTTGATAATCTCTTCTATATAGTATGGAAGATTTTCCTCAGACAAATGAAAAGATGATAACAAAAGTTGATTTTGAAAAATATTGTATAGGCTAAATTTATTATTTGTTTTATTATTAAATAAACGCTGTCCTCTTAATGTGCATATTTTATCACCTTTCTTATATCCAGCCCAAATCCAATGGCGACGGATAGTTGCATTTTCAAAATTTATAGAATACAAATCACGATAGAAATGTGCTGGCGTACCTGTGGTTCCGCTTGTATATCCTAAATTGAGTAATTTTTTGTTAGCCTTAACTGATAACAACTTATTAAAGTTTTGTTTTATATCTTCTTTGTATAGCAATGGTATTTTCCATAAATCGTCTATAGATTTAATATCATATGGTTCTAGCTTTATACTTTTAAATTTCTCATTATAATAAGGTATGTAATTATATGCAATATTTATTATTTCTTTTAACTTTTCATTTTGCATTTCTTTTATCTCAGCTAAAGAATATTGCTGACTCTTTTCTAATCCATCTAGAATCTCTTGAAATGACTTACCTTCTCTTAAAATATTGTTTCTTAGCCCAGTTAAATTTGTTTTAATTATATCTATCAAGACTAATTACCTCCTTCCTTAATTTAATCCGTTTGAAAATTTTAGCCATCTCCCTTAACTGAATATTTGTATTATATTAACACCTATCCTAGGATTACTATTTTGTATAGTTCTAACAACCTATTGGTATTTGCCTCTATATCAAATGTTGAGATTGCTTTACTATAAGCACTTTTACTAAAATTTTTTCTCATATCTATATTGTTTAGTAAACTTAGAATATTATTTGATAATTCATATTTATCTCCTGGTTCAATTAAGAATCCGTTGATTTCATTATCAATAATTGTTGGTATTCCCCCTACATCAGAAGCAATAATTGGTATTCCATAACTCATTGCCTCCAATATAGACATTGGCATTCCTTCATTATATGATGGTAAAACATATATTGCCGTTGCTTTCAATACATCATTTACCATTTGCTTGTTAATCCATCCCAATAAAATTACATGTTTATCTAATTGTTTCTTTTTAATCAATTCCTGAACTAAAACTAAATCTCCATCACCTGCTAATACAAATTTTGCTTCTGGATGGATATTGCATATCTCCTTTATAACCTCAAGGACATCAAAAATTCCTTTACGTTTGTCCAGTCTTCCTAGTAATGTTATATTCTTTGAATTTAAATCATAATAATTAATTTCAGGCACTTTTATAGCATTAAATAGCACATAAACAGGTACCTTACAATATTTCCTTATATTTTGTTCCCATTCATCACTCAATGCTATTATATAATTCGCTGAATTTAAAATTTTTGTAATATTAACCTTTTGTTTTTCATTTGATTCCTTATAATAAAAGTTATTGAACTCAGCTCCATGCATATGTAAAATTATCTTTTTTCTAAAAATTTTTGCTATTTTAACTATTATACTTTTTCTATAAAAACTATTTCTAGATGCCATATGAATATGAACTATAT
Source organism: Clostridium akagii DSM 12554 (assembly GCF_000686725.1). Taxonomy (GTDB): domain Bacteria; phylum Bacillota; class Clostridia; order Clostridiales; family Clostridiaceae; genus Clostridium_I; species Clostridium_I akagii. The sequence goes on from NZ_JMLK01000014.1 coordinate 28,811, forward strand.
CTATTTTTTTTAAACAAAGTATCCTAAATAAATTCAAATATGCAAGTATAGCATAGACAAACTTAATAAGTTTATTGCCATCAATAGTAGTAGCTAAATAATATAATTTAACTTTATTTACTAAATCAGATTCATAATAGTTATTAACAACTGTTGAAATTCCTCCTCGAACTTTTCTATGAGGTCCAACCATTAATATATTCATATTTGCCTCCAATTGTCTTCAATTTAACCATTTTAGACTTTTACTTAAGATTCAACCAATTTAAAAGTTCAAGTTGAGTTTTAGAAATATGACCTATTATTTTTATGATTTTTATTTTTTCTATTAAGCCGTGGTCTCTTCTAAAAGCACCAAATATAGCTCTGTGCATCCATGCTATAGGCAATAGCATAGGATGTTTTTTTGCATAAGTATACTTTTGTGATAATTCTCCCTTGCAAGGTAAGAGGGCTCTTAGGGATCTTTTAAATTTACTTTTTGCATATATTCCACTTTTTGAATTAACATATAATTTTTCTAATCTTTCATATTTCTCATCTGAATTTTTGTATCCAATTACATCATTACATAACATTTTACTTATAAATAAATTTAAGTAGAAAATATCCTGAGTTTGCTGAAATTTACCCATCCATGGCTCATTTATATTAAATAACATTTTGCATGCAGCTAAAATTACAGAAGTAAACTTTAGAATTCCGCATTGCTCAAGTTTATTGTAAACTACATCCCAATTAATATAGGAGCTTCTATTTTTTATTATGAAAAGAACATCTATAAATTGCCTAAGACCAAAACCGGAACTTGTAAAATGAATAGCCATATGTAAAACTGTATATACAAATTCATTTTCATAGGAAAGATCGTACACAGGTGTCCCATAGGAGTTATTTATTATTAGTCCAGTTCTAACATCTTTTTCGAAGGAATCTGAATCTTTCACAAAACCAATTTTCTCCAAAGTCCAATGAATTTCCACGGCAAAATATTTATCATATATAAATTTGTAATGTATAGGACTTTGATTTTCCTCCTCTTCGGTAAAACCCATACTGATCAAAATTTTTCTAGCTTTATTTATATTCTTTGCTTCTAATAAAAGATCCCCATCAGACATTACTCTAAGTTCTGGTTTAGGGTATAGATTTCTAAGGGTTAATCCTTTTAAAACTACTACATTTATATGTTCATCATTAAAATTCTTAAATACTTTTTTAATTTGCTCTATATGGTTAACTTGGAGAAGATTGCTCAAAAACACTTGTTGCTTCCATGTTTTTAATACTTCTTTATTTATACCTAAATGTAATTCTAGCTTCTTTGTAGCATAATATATTAGTGGGCTTAGGTTATGGATACTTGCAAATTCAATTACTTCTGGCCACTTTAAAGTTGGTATTTCAATTTTATTTTCATATTTCATAAATATCTCATCTTTTAATATTTCAATCACAATGTTTTCAATGTAATCCATACTTACCCCTCTTACCATAATATGTTAATATGAATTTATTTTTCATAACTTTTTTCTTCGCAAAATCCATAAAAAGATTTTCTTTAAACAATATTAAGATGAGTATATAGCAAATCATACCAGCAGCTATTTGTATAAAATTTGTTGTTTTACAAGCTCCAAGAATTGACCCAATTATCCTAACTAAAGCAAACATGAATATTGAAGCTATAATATATTTGTATATCTCTTTAACCTGATTTAAAATATTAAATTCATTCCTTATTACCCATAACTGCGCTATTACAACAGACCATTCGGCTGCAACAGACGCTATGGAAGTTCCAAATGCTTGATAACGTGGTATTAAGATTAAATTTAATACAAAATTCACAATAGCTCCTAAAATCACAGTAAGTGTAAATTCTTTATTTTTATTTATTGGTACTAAATATTGAGTGCCAAAAACTGCACTCCAGGATATTGCTAAAATTATTGGACTTATTATAACCATAAGTTTAATTACAATTAAAAATTTCGAACCCATAAACCAAGGTACTAATTCATATGAAATACCTATTAAACCAAATAAAACAGGAAGAGAAACACCAGTTGAAAAGATAAATGATTTGGCCAAATAATCTTTTAACTTTTTATTATCTCCCTTTGCATAAGTGTTTGCCATTCTTGGAAGCATAACAGTTGACATGGATGTAACTATTACTAATACCATCTTTACAAGCTTTTGTGATTGATCATAAAACGCAACTTGTGTTACATTTGTTAAAACTCCAAGCATAGTTTTATCTAATATAGCGTAAATTGATATGGCTATTTGGGGCATAAATAATTTTAGCGCAGGAATTACATGCTTTTTTATCTTAAGTTCACTAATTTTAGGTTTAAATACAATTTTAGGAAGATATAATAGCATTATTGCTTGTCCCAAAAATCCAAAGAAAGAATATATAAATACATATTTCCATAAATCATCTATTGTTTTAACAAAAGCAAAAACACATATTACACCTGCTATTTTAAATATCAAGTTTCTGGTAACTGTCTTTTTAAAATCTTCTAACCCCATAAATAGCCAAGATATATCAATTGCTGTAGAAAGTATTGAGATAGATTGGAAAATATATATTATTTTATATTTATTGTTAATACAGAATAGAAGAAAAAATATAATATATGATACTATGCTCAAACTAAATATGAGAAAAAATATTTCCCAAAATTCTTTGCTCATTTCTTCTTTATCATCTCTTTTATAAGCAATTGTTCTATTACCATATAAACTCAACCCTATAGTTCCAAACAATATGAAATATTGAACGTTATTACCTGTAAAAGCATTAATCCCTACACCCTTTGGACCTAAAACTCTAGAAACATATGGAACTGTTATAAATGGTATAATTAAAGCTATTATTTGATAAGTAACATTATAAAAATAATTTTTTGCAACACTTCTACTCATTTTACTCCTCTAACTTTCTATTCAAATTATTGTTTGGTATATTTCCATTAGTTCTTTTTCATGCTCATCAGGTGTCTTAGTTCTAACAATGTTTTTCTTTAATCTATTTATTTCATTAAAATCCAAATTATTTATATATTCAATTACTTTATTTATTTCCTCTTCATCATATGGGTTAAATAAATATCCATTATCATTATTTACAAAGTCAGGAATACCTCCCATTTTTGTTCCAATAATCGGTTTTCCATTGTTAAGAAGTTCCATAACCACTTGAGGAGCATTATCTTCCCAAATTGGAATAACAAGACCCAGATCAATTTGCTCTAAAATATTCGCCAAATCTTGCTGTTTATATGGACCCCAGTTATTAAGTTTAGTGCCATTAAAAAGTTTTTCATAGACTCCACTACATCTACCATAGAAGTTAAATTTAATATCTTCTCTATTTATTTTGCCTAATATTTTGAATAATAAATCTGCTCCTTTGTGCTTAGACAGTGTACCTATCATACCTATATTTATTTCCTTTTTCCAATTGTCTTGTATTTTAAATGGCCTAAATTCTTCAGCAGAATAATTTCCAATATGTACGACTTTATAATTTCCTTTAATTCCTGCCTCTTTATATATTTCTTCAACTCGATTTGATACAGGCAATAACAATTTTGCATTTTCAAGTAACATTTTGAATTTGTAATATCTTTCATCCGTAATACTTTGCTGAATATTCATCCTATTTATACGCACTTTTTTTAGTATCTTATCTACTAATTTAATTTGCTCTGTTCTTGATATACAGTTTCTACATTTTCTTTTATCATAATCGCTACATAAATTTCCATTGTAATTGAGCAAAATTATTCTAGTACAAATGAAAAAATAATCATGCAAACTAATAATATAATTGTTGTATTCGCTTAATACATCAACTATCTCCCAATCTATATCAAGCATCATATGAATATGGATTAAATCAAATTTTTTTACTTTTATATATTCTTTTAGTTTTTTTAATGCTTTTTTGTCTTTAGCTTTCCCCAAATAAGGCAATTTAACTTTAGTTTCATATTCATAATATTCAAAAGGGTAATGGTCTTTTTTATTATCACCACCTCCAACTACACTAACTTGGTTATTAATTGACTGCTTTTCAGCTAGCATTCTAACATAATTAGTAATACCACCTTGAAAAGACAATGGATATCCAGTACACAAATGTAATATTTTCAAATTATTTTTCACCACCTAATGAATTTTCACATTTACTTACAAATTCATTTATAACTGATTCATCAACTATTTCATATAAAAGTGCAATATTATCACATATAAATTTTTCATTAATAGTATTTAAATCAACTTCTAGTAATTTTTTAATTTTTTGCTGTTCAAAACGATACTTAATAACTTTAGCGGGGTTTCCTCCTACAATAGCATAGGGTGGAACACTCTTTGTTACAACACTACCTGCTGCTATAACAGCTCCTTTTCCAACTGTAACTCCTGATAATATTATTGAATTAAAACCTATCCACACGTCATCTTGTACTATTATAGGACCTTTAGTTTGAGCCTCTTCTCCTCTATTAAGAATTTGATTCTTAAATGGAAACATAAGTAATGTATTATAATTATGATTTCCTCCAAGTAAAAATCTTACATTTGAAGCTATGCAAACAAAATTACCAATAGTAAGAAATTCGTTATCAGCACCCCAACTTGTTACATTCAGGCCTCCATAACTCATCTTTCCAACTTTAACTATTTCATTATTAAAAATATTTAAAGCTTCTGTTTTGTTATGTTTATTTAATTTTCTCCATTTCTTTTTAAATAAATAAGAATCAAACTTTCTTTTAATCAATTTTTTCCCCCCACAATAATACATCACCTTACTTTTATCTTTCTAAAATTTTTTTCTTATTAAAATAATCATAGCCACCAAAATTTTTCCTATACTCTGCTTTGGTTACCCTATTAAACACCACACCTAGAACATTAGCATTAGCTTTATTCAAATATTCTTTAGTTTTTTTCAAATTCACCAAATCGGAACTCCCTGAGCGCACAACTAAAAATGAAGCATTAGCATTTGATGCGATAATATAGCCATCTGTAACACTACTTAGTGCTGGTGTGTCAAATATTAATAAATCATATTTTTCATTAGCTTCACTTATAAATTGTTTGAATTCATTTGAAGATAATAATTCAACTGGTTTTACAACTTTTACTCCAGAAGGTAAATAATTTAAATTTTCAATGTTTGTGTCTACTATTACATCCTTTAAATATAATCCTTCTATTAGATAATCTGACAACCCCTTCTCTGAATCTTCTCCAAGCCTCTTGCCCCTGACTGGCTTTCTCAAATCTGTATCAACTAGTAGAACTTTCATTCCGCTCCTAGCTACATTTATAGCAAAATTTATAGCGACTGTAGTCTTTCCTTCCTTTGGATTAACACTAAGCACTGCTATATTTTTATATTTTTTATCTACGTTACTAAAAGTAAAATTAGCTTTCAAAAATGAATATGCCTCTTCTACAACTTTATTTTTGGGATTATATAATTGAAAATTTTTAGTTTTCATAAGTCCCTCCTATTTTATATTCATTTTCGGAATTATTCCGATTATGCCATAACCGAGTCCAATTTCAATATCCTCAACTGTCTTTGCAGTTTTATCCTTATGTGCAATAACTACAACAATACCGCTAGCAATTAAAAATGATGCAAGGAAAACAATTAGCACAAGCGTAGATGTTCCTCTTGGTACTGGACTGTTAGGTATTTGTGCATTATCAATGCTACTTAATGTGCTTTGACCTGTTAATTTAGCCATTTTATCTATTAAAGCCTGTGAAAATGCATTAGCTAAATCTTTTGCTCTTGTAGCATTGTTATCTATTACTGAAATTTCTACTACATTTGATTGATCTGCTAGTGATAAACTAACCTGTGAACTTAATTCATCAGTTGTAATATTTCTTAAGCCTAATTTATTAATAACGGTTCTAACTACGTCATCACCCTTTATTATTTCACTGTAATCTTTACTGAATTGCTGACCAACTAAAACGTTGCTATAATTTACTGAACCTTGTGCGTTATTTTGAGGTAAACTTCCACTTTTAGCTATAGCATATACTGTTGCTGTTGCTTTATAGCTTTTGATGTTGTTATGCTTTAAATATAGCACCGATCCCCCTGTAGACAATAAAACTATTAATGCAATTAACCAAGCCTTTTTAATTATTTCATTAATAATTCTTCTTTCACTCAATCTCCATTCCTCCAATTTATATGAATCTTTATTTGTTTTTCTAACATAATCTATACTTACAATTGTAAGCAAAATTACAATATTAAATGGTTCATATACTATATCAAAAAGTGTTAAACTAGTTGCAACTAAATAAACAAAATAACAAATAGCAAAATAATTTTTAGTTTTTAAAATAGAATATAGTAATTTACCTACTAGTGCAATAAGCCATAGGATTCCTGCAATGCCATAATAAAATACAAAAGAATATATGCCAATATCATCTAAGTAATATTTGTATTGAGTTCCAATATCATTTAATATGCCAGCAAAGTTATTGTTATAAAAACCTCTTCCAAAAATTGGTGTTTTTATATACTGTGTCATAAAATACTTAACTTCATTTACTCTTACCAAATAATTCCCACTATTACTTCCAACTTCCTTTAGTGACAGTTGTAAATATTTATCGATTGTATTGCTTAAAATTGTTAATGTTAATAAACATAAAAATATAGTTGCATAAAATATTTTGAATTTACTCCATTTGGTTTGAATTAAAGCTATTAGTATTATTGCTATTACTATACCTATCAGCGCCATTCTAGTTTTATTAATAAAAACAAAATAAAATAATTCTATACAAATTATTAAAATATTTAATTTTTTATTTTCCTTAGAATTAAGTATCCAGTCTATACTTAGAAAAAGACTTAAAAGAACAACTGATCCACCAACATTTAGTCTAGTATCTCCAAATCTTTCAGCAACACTTACTACCATAAAGTTAATTTTACCTAACAAAATGTATTGTAGAATAACTAATAAGCTTTGAATAAAACCGTAATATATTAATAGTTTTTTTATTCTAACCAAATTATTATTATTTTTTAATAAATATGTCATTAGAGGAAAATATAATAAATATATAAATAAATACTTTTGTGCTTGAACTCCTTTTATAATAGGTTGTCCATAAATAATATTTGTACTAATACTTGCAATTAATATTAATAACATAAATAGTAATATTTGATTTTTAAATTTTAAATCTTGTAGATTAATTTTCTTTATGTTAATAGTAAAAGGTATTAACATTAGAACTAGTAAAAATATAGTTATATTGCCAGTATTAAATCTATTATTTTCACTCATATATAAAAATGGAGTTATAATACGGAAAAAATTATTATAAAAAAGTAGCAGTAGAAAAAAAACAACTTCAAACTTACTTAATTTAACCATCTTTAGCTCCTCTACGTTTTTTTAGGTATAAGCTAATTTTGCCAATACATTTTTATATATTCCGAGTATTGTTCAAAAGTGCGTTCCTTTTCATAGGTAAATACAAATATTAAAAAATAGAATACTTTGAACAGTAAAAATTTACAAGTTTTCCTAGTTGTTTTAAAGTAAAATAACATTCCATTGTCAAATATTTTCTTTTTATTATCGCTTAGCTTTAGGCTTTTACCTTCTAAGTGAATAATTTTAGGTTCGCTAATAATATATCTGTTTTTATTTAAATTATTTAATCTAAACTGAAGTTCTGTTTCTTCAAAATACATAAAAAATCTACGGTTAAATCCTCCTAATGCTTTAAAAAGTTCCTTTTCCATAAATAGATCAGCGCCAGTAATGTAATCCACCTTTTTTATTCCTAAATTAGTTCTTTGTTTATTTTCATTACAATTTTGTTTCACTGATCTGAATTTTTTTAAATAACTATAAAAAATTAAATTTTTAATTACAACTTTAAACCTTTCTTTTAATATAGCCCTCATGCTAGGAAAAGTACTATAAGAATGAATTACAACTCCTTTTGAATCTCTAAGCCAACTACCTAAAGCTCCAATATTTTTAGCTTGTCCAAAGCTTTCAAAATACTTGTAAAAGTAAGATACTGCGTCATTATCTAAAACTGTATCTGAATTAAGAAATAGAACATACTTTCCCTTGCTACGAGTTGCTCCAATATTATTTGCTCTCCCAAAACCAACATTATCATTATTTTCAATTAATATTACTTTTGGAAATTGTTTTTTTATATAATCACAACTATCATCTGCTGAGTTATTATCTACTACGATTATTTCATAGTTTATTTCTAGGGTATTTTTAATTATTGAGTTTATACAATCTACAATCAATTGTCTAGTATTGTAATTTACAATTATTATGGAAACATATATCATAATTTCACCTACGTCCTACTCTTTACTTATAAATTTTTCAATTTCTTTAGCAAAGGTTATAACAGAAAAGTGTTCTTTAAAATATGCATCAATACTCCCCACCATTCCCTTGTACTTTTTATCATTATTTAAAAGTTCATATACATTATCACCTAGATTTTTAGCAGAAATATTATCTATAACTATTCCGTTAACATAGTTAACTATGTACTCTTTAAAAGCTCCAACACTGCTGGCAATAACTGGTTTGTTATAATAATTTGCAGTTTGTATTGTTTGAGTTCCTGTAGCATCTCTATATGGAAGTACAACAAGCTTTGAAGTTTTAATTAATTTTGCCAATTCATAATCCTCAACATAACTATTGAAAAATTTTATTTGTCCACGATTTTCATTAATTAACCTTTTAATATCTTCCGATTCCGGACCCTTTCCAACAATGGCTAATTTCAGATCGTAATTATATTGTTCCTTGATATATTTTACACTTTCTAATAATGTGTCAATTCCCTTATATATTTCAATTCTACCAAAGAAAATGCAATCATATTCACAAGGAACATTAGCTTTCCTTATTTCTTCAAACTCCATGTTTTTCATTTCTGGTAACCAAATCACTTTAGAAAACTTATTGTATTTTTTCATTACAATATTTCTACCTTCCTCATAGGAAACAATCAATCCTTTAGCTTTTTTAACTATAAAAGCATCTAGAATCCTTCTAATTAACTTAATTTTTAATCTTTCACCTGAATGAACTTTAGGATCATGAATATAAATAAATGCATCTAATTTAAAAATGCTAATAAGCAATTTAAAGTAAATTACATAATTACTTGTACAAAAGAAAAATATCTTGTTAATTTTTTCAGTTTTGCAAACCTTAAATAATTTAAATACTAGCTTAATTAACTCATACCTATACCCAATTTTTCTATGGCAAGTAAATATTTCTTGTATCTTTTGTTTATATTCATCACAAAATTCATTAATATCATATACTGATGGTATAACTACTACACTTTCTTTTTTATTACCTAAGTATTGGATTAATTGCTTGTAACAATCTGATACTGCATGAATTTCATTACTGGCATAGACGTAAAGTACCATTAAATACACCTCAAATATCACACTTATTTTTTGCATTATAGTTAATTTTTATCTAATATACTATCTAAAACAGAGATATATTTTTCTACCATGAATTGTGTAGTAAACTTAGTACTCACTACTTTCTTTGCATTTGTTTTCATTTTTCTTAACTTATTTTTATTGAGATAACATTGCTCTATTATATTCACTAATTTATCGATATCTTTTGAATTATACAAAAATCCGTTATAGCCATCTATTATCATTTCATTTGCTCCACCAATATTAGACATTATCATTGGTACACCCATTGCTAGCTGTTCAAGGGCTGCTAATGAAAAAGTTTCAACAGATTTTGATGATAACACTCCAATATCTGAAATTAAACTATACATTCTTACATCCTTTTGTAAGCCTTCTAAATATATGTATTTCCCCAGCTTGTTTTCTTTGATATATTTTGCTATATTTCCCTTTTCAATGCCATCCCCTACTAATATTAATTTAATATTAGTATAATTTCTGTCTATAAGCTTTTTTATTGCACAAAGAAGCTCTAAATGGTTTTTCTCTGGCCTAAACATTGCGCAAAACAAGATAACAAAATTTTTATCACTAACACAAAATCTTAATCTCAATTGTTCTAAGTTATAATCTTTAAACAGTTCTGGATTAAAAAAACTATTGTCTATTCCATTGTGAATAACAATACTATTTTCATTTGATATTTTATATTTCTTAACCCAATAATTTTTTTGATTAAGTGAGACAAAGATTCTATAATCCATTTTATTTATTATTTTTTTATAATAAATGTTTTTAATCTTATCTTTCATTGTAGGTAAAACAGTTGTATGATTTATCCATATCCTTATTATATTTGTCTTTAATGTAGCAAAATAACCATATAAACATGAATAAGAACTCACGGTAAATAGAATATTTATTTTCTCTTCACTAATAAGTAACTTCAACTTTTTTATACCATTAAAATCCAAATATTTTTTTACTCCAATGTTATAAGTTTTTATTTTGCTTGATAGAGCATCATCTAAGTGGCTTCCATCTTTAAGTATATATAGGGTAATATCAAAATCCCTATTTGCTAAATTATTTATTAATTCCACTGTTTGTTTCTCTGCGCCACCTGTGGTAATCTTATTGATAATAAAACCTAATTTCACTTAATAATCACCTCCCATATTTCAATTTTTATAACAAATCTAGCCTGCTGAATTTTTAATTATTAATTACCCATAGATTCAAAAAATTTGTTATAACCTTCTACTAATGCTTTACTTGTGTGTTCCCAGCTAAGTTCATTAACAATTCTTTTTCTTCCATAACAACCCATTTGCTTTCTTACATCTTCATTTTCTAAAAGATAATCTATTTTTTTAGCCATATCTATAGCATCATTTTGTTTAGCATATAACGATGCCTTCTCAGCAGAGTATTTACCTTCCCTTAAATCGAATTGGACAATAGGCTTTCCTAGTGCCATATACTCCAATATCTTATTCATCGTTGATTTATCGTTCATTTCGTTATATTCATCTGTATTTACGCACACATCTGCAGTATTTAGATAATCAAGCATAGTTTCATCTGAAACTCTTCCTGTAAATTCAACAATATCATCCAATCCCATTTTAGTTGCCTTTTTTTTGATGGTTTCTAAATGAGGTCCACCTCCTACAACTCCATAAAAAATGTCCTCTCTTTTCTTATCTTCTCTTAAATATTTAGCAGCTTCTAATAAATATTCTAACCCCTCTTGCTGACCAATTACCCCAAGATATCCAATCATATATTTTTTTCCTCTTTTAATCTCAGGTTTTGGAAGATTAATTTTTAATCTTTCAAGGTTTGGTCCGCTTCTAAGTATATGCACCTTCTTAGCATCCATTTTTCCTCTTTCCATAGCTATTTTTTTATAAGATCTATTGGTAGCATATGCCATATCACAATTTTTATAGGTCTGTTTTTCAAAATAGCATAATACTTTATAGAAAATTCCCCTTTTATTAAATTTAGCTATATACAATTCAGGGCACAAATCATGATGATCAAATACGTATTTAACTCCATATTTTTTAAATTTTTTTGCTATAAAATAAATATTATCTGGGGGATTACAACCTTGTATAACATCAAAACCTATATCCTTATATACCTTTTTTGCCAGTCTAAGCTGTTCTTTGTAGGATACATAATACTCATTTAGATAACCTATTGCACCATTACCTTCTACTGGCAAACAATATCTATATATATTAACTCCTTGAATTAATTCGTAATCCTTCTCATAGCCTTTACCTTTAGGACAAATCACCGATACAACATAATTATTATTTACAAGGGTTGTTGCTTCTTGCCATACTCTTGTATCAAAGGGAACTGGTAAATTTTCAACTATAATTAATATTTTATTCATGCCTTTAGTACCTCCCTAGCGTAATCTGAGCTATATTACACTTTTTTGTAATATCAACGTTTTCTCTGATTATTTTTGCTGGTATTCCTGCCACAATACAGTTATCAGGTACATCTTTTATTACTACTGCATTTGCACCAATAATTACATCATTACCTATTTTTACATCACCTAATACTTTTGCTCCTGTTCCAACAAATACTCTATCACCTAATACTGGCAGTTTTTCTATATTGGAACGTCCGCCAATTGTTACGCAAGACTCAATTACACAATTTTGGCCTATAGCTGCTTTTTTGTGTATTACAACGCCTATTCCTCCATATGCAATAACAGTGCCTTTACCAATATGGGTTTGATAATGAATATGACAGTTATTAATTAAATATATTAATCTGTAAAAAATTTTAGGTAGTAGTGGTATTTTGTTTCTATATAGATAGTTAGCTATTCTATACATTTTAATAGCTGTCACTTTAAGCTCCCCCTACCAGCACAAGCCATCATATTCTGCAATATTTTTTTCTGCTTCATCCATCCTAACTAAATCAATAATAATCTTATCCTCTAATTCACTATTTCCACATTCTGAATAACTTTCGTGAGAACCTGAAGCATAATTAACAGCCACTAGCTTTTCCTCCATTAAAACATCTTTTATTTCTTTTTCTTTATTAGTAATTACAAGTACATCACTATTTTCTATAACATACTTAATATCATCTGTTATTAAATTTTGAAGATGTGGTATCTTTTTTTCGATATATTCCTTGTTCGTTCCAGTAAGGTTAGAAATGAACACGTTTTTATCAAAAATTTTAATGTCATAACCTTTACCAATTAATCGCTCAACTACATCAACAATGGGACTTTCTCTTAAATCATCTGTACCTTCTTTAAAACTAAATCCAAGTATACCTATTTTCTTTTTATTCTTACTTATTATAATGTCTAGTACTTTTTGTTTTTGAAGCTCATTACTCCTGGCAATTGAACTAATAACAGGAACATCTAAATAGTTATCTCTTGCTAAAGTGTTTAGTGCTCTTAAATCCTTTGGAAGGCAAGAACCACCATATGCAAATCCCGGTTTCATATAATATGATGATAGGTTTAACTTTTTATCCATGCACAATATTTCCATAACTTTATAACTATCAACATTTAATACTTTGCATATATTCCCAACTTCATTTGAAAATGTGACTTTAAGTGCATGAAAGGTATTATTTACATATTTCATAAATTCCGCAACATTTAAATCGGTTTTAATTACTGGAGCCTCAAGACCTTTATACATTTTTTCTACAATATTTAAGGCTGCTTCACTTTCAGAACCTATCAGTGTAAAGGATGGATTCATATAATCCCTTACCGCGGTACCTTCTCTCAAAAACTCTGGATTAGAAACCATTCCAAAAGCAATATTCTTTTGTTTTCCAGATACATCTTCAATAATTTTGGCTACTACATTGTCTGTGCCAGGCAAAATTGTACTTCGTATTACTATTACATGAAATGTGTATTTATTCTTTATTGCTAGTCCTATATCTTTAGCTACTTTATATATATATTCCAAATTTAGATGTCCAGTTTTAGAACTTGGTGTTCCAACGCATATTATGGATACATCAGTGTTTAATACTGCTTTTTTTGAGTCCGTTGTGGCTTCAAGCTTTCCAGATTTTTGAGCACTCTCAATAAGCTCATCAATGTTATTTTCAATTATCGTTGCTCTTCCACTATTAATTAAAGCAACCTTTGTTTCACTTACGTCTACTCCTATAACCTGATGCCCAAGCCTCGCAAGACATCCCGCACTTACACACCCTACATAGCCTAATCCAAAAATACTAATTTTCATTTTAACCCTCCTCAATACCTATTTCAGTACTCCCCATAGAACTTTTAGCAACACATTTTTTATCATTAAAATCAATAGTTCTTTCTACATTATCTAGATTTATCAGCACTAAATATCTAGAATTACTATGAATATTGCAACTATACTCTACACTAGTAGAAGTATGCTTTTCATTTAAATAATAAGACTCCCAGCCGTTAAACTCATTATTTTCACCTTTATACATTTTCCATGGTACTTGTGGATAAATGCTCATATTTAAATTTTCTCCACCATTTGTTATAAGTAATCTAGATTCTTTGCTGGCCACTTTACAATTTTCATTAAAATGAAAATTCCACTTTATATTATTTTCATTTTTATTACTCTGCAAAAAACTATCCTGAATAATTAAAAATTCATCCTTTTTAAAGTATAATTTTCGTCTATGCTCTACCCCATATTTTAAATATCCATTGTGACTAGCAGATATAATTTTCACATCATTTATATATTTATTTTCCAAAAGTTTTCCCTGTGCTTTTTTTAACCAAAGAAAGTTACCTCCATACCTTGATTGATCTTGGTTATTTATTTCAACAGTATTATGTGCTTTTGTACTCTTAAAATAATGCCTCCATTTCGCATCAGTATGGTAACAGTAATTACCTGTATCTACAAAAATAGGCTTATTGTTTTTATACAACAAAATACTTAGGCAATCTGCATGTCCATGAGCTGCAATGGACCCTTGCCCTAGCATGCCAAAATCAAAAATAATTTGGTTTTCCCTGTCAAATAGTGCAGCATAACCACCCTCCGCATAAACTTTGTCTACAAGATGAATTTTTTTATTTTCTAATCTTTGGTATATATTAATGCCTTTCTTAGCAAAAAGTATTGTATTTCTTAAATCAAAATCACTACAAAAACTTCTAAAATAAGAGCTATTAAACATTATTGCCCCACTAATAATTATAGAATTATAAAAATCATAATTTTTATTAAAATCGAATTTAAATAAAATACCTTCGTCTCTATCCCCTATATTTGGTGCAAGACAATTATTATTTTTCATTACAACTAAAAAATCAATCATCTTTTTTAAATGTTCTAAATATCTTTGTTCTATATTTATATTTTCAATTTGTAAAATTCTAAAAAAACCAATATAAAAATCCGTAACTGCTGCATGATACCAAAATGCTTGTTCTTTATTTACACCATCACTATAATTTTGCACGCACATTTGTTTAAATAACTCTTCTTTTGATTTCTTTTGCCACATGTTAATTTTTTTATCATTAATATTAAAAATTAAAGACGCAGAAAAAAGTCCTAGCATTTCACCTAGCAAATGATTATTAGCAGAAGAATATAATGATAGGTTTTCACTTATAAATTGTGCATTTAAAAAAATATATTCTTCCCATTTTTTCAATAATGATTTATCTCTAATATGGCTTTCAACTAAATAATAACTTATTATCCAAGAAAAGTTTCTAAAAGCACATTCCAGAGAGCTTGTCCAGTTAATGCCCATTTTATATGGATTGTGTGCAATCCAACTGGCTATTTCCTCCTGAATTTCATTTAGAATTTCTATTTTACCTGTTGTTTTGTATGCAAGAGCTAGTAAAGGCATGTGCTGAAATCTATTTATTTCCCATATATATTTTATGTCACCTATAATTTTTTCATCTCTATAATTAATTCTGGTCCATAGTTTTTTATTTATCCCTAAATTTTCTTTATGATTTTTTTTATCAGAAGACCAATTTATAATTTCACCATAGTCTAGTACTTCATTAAAAATAATAAATTTATGTTGCATTATGTCCTCTACAAAATGCTGATCTACTTTCACAAATTCCAATACTTCATCAAAGTACCCTTTAAGCTTTTTGTTTAAACAAACTTTAGGTATTTCCATTTTTATTTTATTAGAATCACCTAGTTTTTTTATACCATTTTTAGCTCTGTGAATTACTTCCCCAAAACTCATAACTATAAATCTTCTAAAATACCATTTAATCTTTCCCAATATTATCCCAGCCTTATAATTTTTCTATTTTGAAATAACATTTTTGTAAACTTGCATCAATGTGCATTTTTATCTCCAAATAAGAGGAAAAATGTCTTAAATATAAGCTTAAAATCAATAAATGTATTTCTTTCTTCAATGTACTTTAAATCAAGTTTCATCCATTTCTCGAATCCAATTTTATTTCTTCCCATAACCTGCCAATAACATGTTAGTCCTGGTTTTGCTAAAAGCTTTAACCTTTGATTTTCATCAAATTCATCTACTTCACGTGGTAAATTTGGTCTTGGTCCTACTAAAGACATTTCTCCTTTTAAAATATTAAATAGTTGTGGTAACTCATCAATGCTAGTCCTCCTTATGAATTTTCCTAGCTTTGTTATTCTAGGGTCTTCCCTAATTTTAAACATTGGTCCTGTCATTTCATTGCAATCCCTTAGTTTCTCTTGTAATTCTTCCGCATTAACAATCATTGATCTGAATTTATACATCTTGAACAGCTTTCCGTCTTTGCCTACACGCTGCTGAGAAAATATTACGCCTCCCCTAGAACCTTTTTTTATTAAAATTGAAACTATTATAAAAACAGGAATCATTATTATTATTCCAAAAATCGAAAAAAATATATCTGTGAACCTTTTTATAAAATGATAGAGCAAACTTTTTTTATACTTATCATCAATATATTTTCTTTCCATGGTTTCTTCACTTGGATGTAAATTTTCCAATTAGAACCCCTCCCATATTGTTCATTTGGCATCTTTTGGAATTATATTACAATTATATTACATTATTTGGATATTTACAATAATTTTTGTAAATATCTAACAAAAACAATAGACTGTATGAAAAATGATTGAAATCATTTTTCATACAGCCTATTTGATTTAATACTATATTATTGTCATATTTACACTTTAACTCTTATTTTTTCTCCTATTAAAAAACAAATATCCTGCTAAATAATAAAAACCCATGCCTATAAGTGATCCAAGAAAATCTATAAGTACATCCCTTACACTGGAAGTTCTTCCTGGTACATATAATTGATGAAATTCATCTAATACTGCATATAAAAGGCAGATAAACATAATATAGATAACTGCTCCTCTTCCCTTTAACCCAAATTGGGCTAATATGAGACATACAACAATAGCTAACATGCAGTACTCAAAAGCATGAGCATTTTTTCTTATAATTAAATTTAACTTTTCTTCTCTTGCACTTGCTGGTAATTGGTTATACTCAAGCTTTTCTTCTCCATCAAGCTGCCTGTACTCCGCTCTAATTTTATTTAAAATACTGTAACTTTTTTCATTGGATACATCACCAGGTTTTGTAGAATTATAAAATATAAATCCAAAACATAGTATACATAACACAACTATAATTACTTTTTTCATAAAAACCTCCAAAGCATGTCCTAATTATTTTTTAAATAAAAAAGAGAACATACCTTTTTTTGCTACAAATTTTTTCATAGTAACATGAATTTCATTATTGTTCAATACATTTTCTGCATTTTCCTCAACTGATTTATACACATCAGGATACTGCTTTTTAATTTCCTTCATAGTAGTTCCAAGGTTTGGGCACCTTTTACCTGTAGAGTGTGCATCTGAGGCAATAAAATTGCATATCCCGTTCTCTAAAAGCTTATCTGCTGTTTCTTTAACCTGCCTACCCATAAGTCCTAAAATGCTAGAAGTATTAAGTTGAAACAGACATCCTTCTTCAATAAATCTATTTATTCCTGTTAAATCACTGGATATATAAAGATATCGTTCAGGATGAGCTATTATTGGCTTCACCCCTAATAGCTTTAGTTCATAAATAATGTCAAGTGCATCAGATGGAAGCACATCCATTGGAAACTCTATTAAAAGATACTTAGAATCATTTAAGCCATGAATAGTTCCATCCTTATAAAGATCTAAAGTATACTTGTCCACGAAAATTTCTTGTCCTGGATATAACTTAACATTAATACCATTTGAAGTAGCTTGTGAATTAAGATTTTTTACATGAATTAAAACATCTTTAAAAACATTTTCGTAACGACCTCTATAAAAATGAGGAGTTACAATAATTATATCTGTTTTATCTTTTTCAGCAATTTCAAGCATTTCAAGGCTCATGGTAAGATCCTTTGAACCATCATCAATGCCTGGAAGTACATGACAATGCATATCTATCATTATTTACCCTTCTTTGCAGTTTTACTTTTACCTTCTCCATAATAGTAATGATAATATCCGTAATTTTTTCCATTACCAATTTCTGCTTTGTTTAATACAACTCCAATTATGTTGGCTTTTACGTTTTCTAACAATTCTTTTGCTTTTTGTGCTGCTGCAACCTCTGCTTGTCCTGCTGCAACTACTAAAAGAACTCCTCCAACCATAGTGGATAGTAGCTGTGCATCTGTAACAGCCACAACTGGTGGTGTGTCTAAAATTATAAAATCAAAATTACCTTTTGCTTCCTCTAAAAATATCTTCATCTTTTTTGATGAAAGCATTTCCGAAGGATTGGGCGGTATTGTTCCTGAAGTTAAAAGATATAAATTTTCTGTATACCTTTGAGCCACATCTGCAAATTTAAATTGACCAATCAAAAGATTAGAAATACCTTTATTGTTAGAAATATTAAACTTTTTATGTAAAGATGGTTTTCTAAGGTCAGCATCTATAAGAAGAACTTTTTTGCCGGTTTCCGCCATTGATAAAGCCAGATTAGCAGCTGTAGTAGATTTACCTTCTCCTGGTCCTGAACTTGTAACTAAAATTGTATTTAAATCCTCATCAAAATTAGAAAATTGTATATTTGTTCTAAGTGTTCTATATGCTTCCGATATAGGTGACTTAGGATTATCTTGAACTATTAACATTTGTATCCCCCTTACACTTCATCCTGCATCGGAATTGTTCCAAGCACTGGTAGATCTAAATATTTTTTTATATCTTCTGGTGTTTTAATGGTACTGTCCATAAATTCTAATAGGAATGACAAACCTACTGAAACAAATATGCCTAAAATAAATACTACGGCTATATTAAGCTTTTTATTTGGTTTTATAGGAGCCTTGGGAAGTTCACCAGCATCCATAATTTTTATTTCTCCAGCATTATAAACCTCATTTGCATTTTTAACAAATGAATTCGAAAGAGCTGTAACATCATTTAAAGCTTCATCTGCAGTATTTGCATCTGCTGTTATATCAATAATTTGAGTGCCATCTTCTGGCGTGACTGTAATCATTTTAGATAGTTTTATAGCAGTCATACCATTACCAATTTTTTCTGCGGCTTTGCCTTCAATAAAACTAGAAGTAGCAATTGTAGAATAGGTTTTTGTTAAATTTTGATACATCATAACATCATTGTACTGCTGGCTAGAATTTGTTGTAGCATCACTCTTACTGCCAACAATAACAGTTGCCATAGATTCATATACAGGCGACATAATAAAAAAGTTCACTATCCCTGCAATAATTGTAAACACCAAAGTAATTACAATTATTATTGATTTTCTTTTTGCTAATACATAATACATTTGACTTATATCAATATTAGTTGCTTCATTCATAAATTCATCCTCCGTTTTTAATTCCATATAATAGGTATTATAACCCTTTTTCCTCACATTTCATACTATTTTTATTTTTAAAACAAATTATCATTTATATAAATATATTATATTGTGCATAAAATGAATTGTTTTCTATGAAAATTTCTAATGATTTATAGATAAAATGTAATATTCGTTTTATTGGTACCTTACGCCTTATACTGATAAGCCAAATAATACTTCTTTATACTTACTTATAGATTTTGATTTTGTTAAATTATTCTCTAAATACCTTCTCCCATTTACACCTTTTTCTCTTCTCTCATCACTTTTCATATTTATTATATAGCTTACAGCTTTATAAATTTCTTCATAGTTTTCCGGTTCAACTACTAAACCACAATCACTTCTTTCAATTAAATTTGATGCCTCACTACCACTTTCAACTATACCTAATATGTATTTAGCGACTGCCATTACCCCATATATTTTAGATGGTACCGATACCCCTTTTATGCCTCTTTTATTTGTTACAAGATGCACATCTGCTGCGTTCAGTGAATATACTAAATCCTCTTTATTTTGAAATGGTATGAATATTACATTATCTATTTTGTTATTAATTACATATTTTTCTATTTCTGACTTTTTAACTCCATCTCCAACAAAGGTGAAAACTATATCTTTTCTATATCTAAACTTATCAAAAACTTTTACAATATTTTCCAAATCATAATATAATCCAATATTACCAGAGTACATAAAAACTAATTTATTTTTCAAATTGTACTTCTTTTTAAACTCTAAAACCTTATCACAACTTAAGGGATAAACGCTCTTTTCATCAATCCAATTGTTTACAACTGATATTTTGTTATCAACTATTATTTTACGTTTTTTTATTGTATCTAACATATCACTACCTACTACTATAATATTATCAGCGTTATTACAAGTTCTTATATCAATTTTTCTTAAAAGATAAATAAGTAACTTACTTTTAATGTACCCAACAGCTTGAATTTGTTCTGGATTAAAATCTTGAATATTATATATAAGCTTAGCTTTGTGAAATTTTTTTGCATATAGTCCTAATAAACCACCTAAAATAGGAGGTTGCGATATAGTAAATATAATATTTTGCTTTTCTAATTTTTTTATAGCATTTTTGCATGAAAAATAATATTCTATAACATGTTTTATTCTACTAATTTTATTTTTCTTATCGAAGTATTTAGTTTTAACTCTATACATATTAATGTTTTGGAATTTTTCATAGTTTATATCACTTTGATACTTGTCCTTTTGTAAAGATGGGACTGAAGCTATAACACTTATATTAAAATAATCCTGAAGTTCCAGACATAATTCTGTCAATAATTGACCTGTTGATGCTATATCTGGATAAAAATAATCGCACACTATAAGTAAGTTATCCATTTTATCACTCCCTATTTATATATATTTTTCAAAATTATTATACAAATCAAGATATTTTTTCATGAAAATATCTTCAGTGTAATTATTTAAAAATTTATTGTATCCATTTTCCGATATTACTTTGGCAAATTTGGGATTAATTAATAATTTAAGGATTCCTTCTTTTAACGAATTTTTATCACCTATATTGACTAATATGCCACAATTTTTATCTAATTGCTCCGAAATTCCACCAACATTAAAACCTATAACAGGTATCTTATTCATAAAAGCTTCCAATACAGTCGTTGGAAAATTATCAGCTATTGATGATATGATAAAAACATCTGATAAATTATAAATATCATATAGAGAAAGCTTGTCGCTAATATATCCAAGTTGGATAAAATTATTTTTTTTCGCTTCGATATTTTTACCTACAGAAACAAATACAACTTCTTCTTCAAATTCATTCATTATATCCAATATATATCTTATACCTTTTCTTTTATCCTTTAAACTATCTGCTACAAAAAGAATTATTTTTTTATCCGTTGGAAGTTTGTATTTTATTCTTAAATTATTTTTAGTTTCATTCCTATTAAAATTTTTGATACCATTACTAATACTTATTACATTATATTCTTTCATAAACGAATGTTTAACTTCATTTTTCAACCAGATAGACGGAGTAACTATTATCGTTTTGTCTTTTTTTAACTTATTAAAATGATGATTTTTTTCTATCCACAACCTTTTAGATTTATCAATGTACGATTTAGGATATTCATTCAAATGTTCACATGAATAACATCCTTTTATCCATTTATTACAATCGAATGGAAAGGCACATCTGCCTGTCATTGACCATTGATCATGTAAAGTCCAAATTACTTTTTTATCTTGTTTAACTATTATATTAATTAATGCACCATAATTAATATAATAGCCATGAAGATTATGTATATGAATAATATCAGCTTCAATAATTAGTTTTTCTAATATATACAGATTATTAATAGATTTACTACTTCCTAAAAACCTGTGAGCGGATGCTGAAATATTCACATGAAAATTATTAATAATTTTAAAACAATTTTCATCTTTTTTTATTCCTCTGCCAAAAGCAAATATTGATTTATTAGTTGTATATTTGTTTATATATTTGTGAATATTATATGCAATTGTTGCAGCTCCACCTTTATCACATCTCGTATTTATATGTAAAATTTTCATCGTCTCATCCTCAAACTTTTTTTTACATTTTGTAAAAATTTTAAAGTTGCAAATAAAATTTCATTATTTATACTATTATATAATAAATAGTCTCTAATTTTTCTATCGGATAGCCTTATATCAAACTGTGAAATTTCAATTTTATATTTTTTAAATAAATAAGAATAAGGTTTTTTTCTATTTTTTAAATTTAATATATGTTTAATTATAGCTATTGGTATTCTATATTGATCTATCAGAGTTATAATTTCTTCATGTTTATAGCCACTAACTAACCAATTCATCATCCATGTTTTTAATCTATTGAAAACATGAATTTCCTCAATATGGTTTTCAATATTATTAGAAAGAGATGCATTATGCATATTATAAATAGCTAAATACTCTTTTATACATGAAACTTCTGCAATTGAACAAACTTTTATAAAGAACTCTAGATCTTCCGCAAAACTACAATTTTCTTCAAAAAATATATTGTTGTCTATTAACAATTTTTTTTCTACAATCCAAGTAATTGTTTCAGCATTTACGGTATATTTTATGATATTTTTTAATATTAACCCTTCTTCGAATTTATTTTCTATTTTCATGTCGTTATCTACAAATTTCTTTAATGTTCCGCAATAATTTACTCTTGTATTTGTTTCAATCATCCTTTTTATCTGCTTTTCCAATTTTAGCTTATCCCATTCATCATCACTGTCTAAAAATGCTATATAATCACCATTAGAAACTTTTATCCCATAATTTCTAGATGAAGAAACGCCACCGTTTTCTTTATAATAGTATTTCAAATTTATATTTAAATTCTTTTTCATATCATCAATTAACTGTTTAGTATTATCAGTGCTACCATCATCAACAATAATCAATTCCCAATTTTTATATGATTGATTATTAACTGATAATATACTATTCCTAAGAAATATTTCTCTATTATATGTAGGTATAATAACAGAAACCATATACTTATGCAATTTACATCACCCGCTTTCCACATTCAACAATATAACTATATATATTTTTTAATTTTATTTGAATAAATGCTAATTTACCAAAACTTTTCAATGTAATTTCTTCATACTCTGCCAATAGAGTTCTTAAATTCTCAAAGGAAGAACTTACACCATCATCATCGTATTTACTAATAATAATACTTATGTAATGAAATTTTTTATTATTAATATAACAATTAACCAACCATTCGTAGTCAGCAGCAATTTTATATTTCAAATTGAATTTACCTAATTGATAAAACAACTCCCTTTTACATATTAATGCTTGATGACATATCATTTTTTTACGTATTAAATTTATATTTTCTTCAAATATATTATTGTTTATCACCTTTTTATATGATGTATTTTTATTGTATATAGTTATATTTCCGAAAATAACATCATTAATATTATTACAATAATTACTTATTTCTTCTAAAACGTAATCATCATTTAATAAATCTCCAGCATTCAAAAATATTATGTAATCTCCTGTTGTAATACTTATTCCTTTGTTCATAGCATCATAAATTCCATTATCATTTTCAGATATATAATTTATCCTTTTGTCATTTTCACAAAACTTTTTAATTATTTCCAGTGTTCCATCTTTCGAAATACCATCAACTATTACATACTCAAAATCATTATATGTTTGATTAATAACAGATTGTATAGTTGCTTCTATATTATCTTTACAGTTAAATGTTACAGTTACTATGCTTATTTTTTGATTCATTATCATTTACCTCATATAGAGTTTCAGTAATGTAATATATTGTTAAGAATACAAATAAAACTCTTCCTTCAAAAAAATTTGTAAAAATTCCTCCAGCTATAAAAGCAATTATATATGATTTAATAATTATGTTTTTACTATGTGATATCATTCTAAATAAATATACAACAAATGCCATCAGTCCTACTATTCCAAATGTTATAATAACATATATAAATGTATTATCAACATATACCAAATTGAAATCAATAGTGCTATTACTATAATTTAATGCTGTACCTGTATTGTAAAATCCTTTACCAATGAAAAATTCTTTTAAACTAATATTACTTATTATATTGCTAAAAACCTGTAAAAATCTTATTTTTGTACTTGCTGATGATAAATAATCAGTATTAGTAATTGATAAAAAGTAAAATGGGATTATAAATATTAATATGACTATATATTTATAAATATTTTTTTTATTTTTAAAAAATTCATACATGAACACAATAAAATACATAAGAATAGCTGTTCTGCTAGTGCTATTCAAAATATTTATAATACACATAATATGTAATGAATAATAAGCAAATTTGTTTCTAACAAATTTTTTCCCTATAGTACACATAATAAATGCGAGAAAAAAATTATAGATTCCAAATAAAACATAATTTCCCGTTATAGATGGCGTTCTAAGAAAATTACCTAACTTTGATATTTTAACACCTGTTACCGTATCTATACCAAAAAATATTCTTCCAGTATAAAATTGTGCCGCCCATTCGAATCCTTTTATTTGCTGAAAAATTGCCAAAATAAAACCTGCTATGATTGTAACTATAGTGAATACTATAATTTTTTTTATTAACTTTTGATATTGATCATAATTAAATTTAATTGTAATATTATAAAAAATAAAAATCAAAAATGGTAATATATTATCTCTTACAGCATACAAAAACTGATACTTATTAATATGTTGATTTAAATTTATTAAACCAATCAAAACTCCAATTACAATTATTAATATACTTATACCTTGTATATATACTTTTTTTGACTTATTAAGTATTATAAAAAATATACTTATTAATATAAGTATGATAAAAATTATATCAGGTAACATTTTAGCAGCAACAGTTTTATTGAAATATTTAATTATTAATCCATTATAAAAAATTAATATTAAATAAAATATTACAAGATTACTCCATACTTTTTTTAACATTTTTTTCTCCTCATATTAACTTTTTTCTGTTAATTTGTAAAAAACATTTTTATCTCTATATCCTATAATTTGGGCTGGATTTCCTCCAACTATAGCACACTGAGGAACATTCTTTGTAACTACTGATCCCATACCAACTATAGCACCTTGCCCGATCTTAACCCCTGGGGCTATATTAACATTAATACCAATCCACACATAGTTTTCTATTGTAACACCCTTTTCAATGTATGTTTCATCATAGGGCATAGCTTTATCTGATTTGAAGTTATGATTTGAAGTGTAAATTGAGCATTTAGGAGCTATATGTACATGATCCCCTATTAATAATCCACCGCTACCATCAAAAAAAAAGCCTCCACCAATATGAGTATCATTTCCTATTTGAATCTTTTCTGGAGCATTTATCCATGGGAAAATGCCATCATAAATGATAAATTTACTTTTTGTACCAAATTTACCGATCTTTTTTATTATTTTGTAATGCTTGACTTTAATTAATAATCTCATCACTCTTTTCTGCCCCCTCTGCAATATTATTTATTATTTTATTTAACTCATTTATGCTATTAGGCATCATTATTCTATTATCAGTTTCTTTTATAAGCCAAGATACTATTTTATCTTTTTCTTTATCATCCATAAAATCATATAATTTTATGGTAGAAATAACATTTTTAACTTCATTTTTTATAGCGTATATCAAAGCTATAGACATAACTCCAATAACAGTGTCAATATTACCATCATTTATCATAAATTCGATTGGTATAAAATTCTCAATTATTTTATCTTTTCCATATATTTCATAATAAATATTGTTAAATATTGGATGAGGTTTAATATATATCTGATTGCTCATTACCATAGAAATCTGGTTATATATATTGGTTGAATTCAATACATAATCAAGTTTTCTACAATAGTTACATTTCGATAAATCAGTTTCCAAAATTATAATAGAATTTTCAGGAAAATTACATTTAATTAATTCAACTTTTTCTTTCTTATATTCTATTTTTTTAATTACACTATTTTTAATAATAGATAAATACCCACCTAAAAATTTAATATCATATGGAGTAGTAATATATAGTTTATTATATAATTTATATATTAAACTTTTAAATGAAATACTTTTTTTAGAATTAATTTCAGGATCGAAATTTACATATCTTATTTCATTTTTATTTCTTATTCTATAATACAAATCAAACACTTCTAGGCATTCATTTTTATTAAATATATAAATTATTTCATTTTTGATATTATATATATTTTTTTTATAAAACTTTTTCATAAACAAAAAATTCATTAAAATTTCATATGGATTTCTTGTATATACTAATTGATAATCATAATAAATTATATCAATTTCTTTTATTCCCATATAGTTTAAAAATTTTATAATATTCGTATTATTATATACTACTATCTTAATATTACATCCGTCTATATCCTTATATTTAAAATATAAACCTAATGAATATAATAAACTTGAATAAGATAATATAACTATTTTCATTTTTACACCTTATTTAAAACTTTCAACAAAAATTGTTTAGTTTTAATTCTTTCTTTTTTATTAATTGAAATATAATAAAGCAAACAAATAATTATAATTGTTAAGCATATCTTTATAATAATTGTTAGCCAACTTATATTTAACTTGATCATTGAAAAAACAACTAATGTATTTATCGATAAATATATTATAATAGTAGATATTGGCATATTTATTTTATATATTTTTAAATTAATTATATATACACAAGTAAATAATACAATATAAGTAATTAAATTAACAACAGCCGCTGCATAAATGCCATATATCGGAACAAATATCAAATTTAGCATGACGTTTATTATAGCTGCCAATCCAGTCGATATTGGAAGAAAATAAGTTTTTCTCGAATAAAACAATGAATTTACGATCATAAAATATAATC
Organism: Clostridium akagii DSM 12554; assembly: GCF_000686725.1. Taxonomy (GTDB): domain Bacteria; phylum Bacillota; class Clostridia; order Clostridiales; family Clostridiaceae; genus Clostridium_I; species Clostridium_I akagii. Next base: position 55,761 of record NZ_JMLK01000014.1, read on the forward strand.
CATTAAAAAAATAGGATATAAATATGAACGGCATAATATAATATGCATTTAAATATGTTTTTGGAGCCAATAATGTTGCAATTTCTTTGGAAAATAGACTTAAAATCAATGCAAATATACCTACAGCAAAAATATAATACCTATTAATGTTATTAAAAATTTGTTTAGCCACTTCTTTTTTATCATTTGCAGTTTTCATAAATATTGGTGACCATGCTTGATTTATTGCACTCACAATTACTAACATTATAGTTCCAATTTTATAACCAAACGAATAAATCCCCAAACTATTGGTATCAACATAATTATTTATAATGATCCTATCTACAAAAGTTATACACCAACCAGCCATTGCGTGAGGAATAACAGGTATTCCAACTCTCAATAAATTTTTCATTTTGCTAAAATCTATATGTAAACAATATATGTTTTTTGATAATGTAGCAGCAATAATGAAAAACATTATTGATACTACTAACTGGGATATTATTATGCCTTCCGCACCTTTTTTTAGAAATACAACAAAAATTATATTAAGTACTGTTGAAATTAAAAATTGGAAAATACTAAAAAGGCCATATTGTTTGGATTTTTCCTTATATTGTAATATGGACATTGGAAATTGTATAAACACAGTAAATCCACTAGACAAGAAAGATATGTTCAAGTAAAATTTAGGTACATTCTTTATAAAACCATGTGGTGACATGTTATTTGTAGCTACTAATGTTCCTATTATAATCAATGAAAATACCATAATAACATTTATGATTGTACTAAAATATTCTTTTATTTCATCAGTACTCTTTGAACTATAATAATAAACGCTAAATGCGGCATTTAACCCTAAGGCTAAGAACATACTTAACAAATTACTTGTCGTATTCATTAAATCAACAATACCATAATCTGAAGGAGTTAAATAACGAGTATATATAGGTATTAATATAAACGAACCAATACCTGTAATTATCGTTGCAACCCCATAATTCATTATATGTTTCAAAAAGTTTCTTACAAATTTAGTCATATTATAACCTGATTAATGAACAAATTAATTTTATCTCATCTTCAGTTAAATCTACAGAGCTTGGCAAATTAATTCCTTTAATTGAAATTTCGTTTGTTATACTCATATCACCATGCTTACATTCTTTATACGGAGGCATCAAATGCACTGGTTGAAAAAATGGTCTACACTGCACGCCATTTGCTTGGAGTTTTTCCATCATTTCATCACGAGAAATACCATATTCATCCTCTACTAAAATGGAATATAGCCAAAAACAATTTTTTACATATTCTTTCTCTATAGATGTCGTTATTCCTTTAACATTTTTTAAAAGTTCATTATACAATTTAGCATGTGCTCTTTTATCATTAACGTATTCTTTTATGTTTTCAAGCTGTGCAACACCCATCGCTGCAAGCATATTTGGCATCCTAAAATTATACCCCACCTCTTCATGATAAAAAGCACCATTATCAAGGACGGTTTTAGTTTGAGTTGAAAGATATTTGGCTCGATTACCCCATTCATCATTATCAGTTATTAGCATTCCACCTGCACCTGTGGTTATAAGTTTGTTTCCGTTAAAGCTAAAACACCCCATATCTCCAATAGTCCCAACCTTTTTACCTTTATACTCTGAACCAAGTGCTTCTGTGGCATCTTCAATAACATATAAATTATATTTTTTAGCAATATTCATTACTTTATCCATATCAACAGGATGTCCATAAATATGTACTGGTAATATTGCTTTTGTTTTAGGAGTTATCATTTCCTCTATTTTGTTTGTATCCATTACAAAGGTATCTCTACATACATCAACAAATACTGGTTCAGCACCTACATATTTTATGGTATTTACTGGTGATATAAATGTCATTGATGAGATAATTACTTCATCACCTACACCTATATCTAATGTTCTAAGTGCTAATTCAAGTGCAGCTGTTCCGTTCATAGTAACAACTGCACTTTTAGCATCTACATATTCTGCAAACTTTTCTTCAAACAAATCAACATATTTTCCTACAGAAGAAACCCAATTAGTATCAAAACATTCTTTAACATATTTCCATTCATTACCTGACATTTTTGGTATACATAATGGTATCATAAAAAATTCCTCCCCGGTTAATTAGACATTATAAATATCTGTCTTAAAATACTGCATGTTATTTTTTATCCATTCTACAGTTTCTTTTAACCCTTCATCAATACTATACTGCGGTGACCATTCAGTCAATTCTTTAATCTTCATATTATCAGCCCATAATCTGTTTACTTCACTATTTTCTGGTCTTAATCTTTGTTCATCGCAAACTATTTTAACATCTTTTCCTATAATATTAATAATTTTCTTAACAGTATCTTCTATAGAAATTTCATAGTTAGATCCAGAATTTATTACTTCACCAATTGTTCTATCACTTTCGGCTATTTTGATAAAGGCTTCTGATGTGTCCTTTACATAATTAAAATCCCTTGTTGGTGTTAAGCTTCCAAGCTTAATTTCCTTTTTCCCTGATAAAATCTGTGATATTACTGTTGGTATAACTGCCCTTGCAGATTGCCTTGGTCCATATGTATTAAATGGTCTTATAGTTGCTATAGGTGTATTAAAACTTTTGTAGAAACTTTCAGCAATTTTATCTGCACCTATTTTTGAAGCTGAATATGGTGATTGTCCTTGCATAGGATGCTTTTCATCAATTGGTACATAAAGTGCCGTACCATATGTTTCTGATGTTGATGTGTGTACTATTTTTTGAACATCGTATTCTCTACAAGCTTCAAGCACATTTGTTGTTCCTTCAACATTAGTTCTTACATATGCCATAGGTGACAAATATGAATATGGAATGGCTATAAGTGCCGCTAAATGGAAAACTACATCCTGTCCTTTTATAATTCTTTTCATTCCATCATATTCTCTAATATCACCTGTTACAACATGTATACTTTCTTTAACTTGTTTATCAAAAGTATCTATCCATCCCCAATTATTAAATGAATTATATTGAACAAGCGCAGTTACTTCTGCCCCAAGTTCCACAAGTTTTTCTGTAAGATGACTTCCTATAAACCCTTCTGAGCCTGTAACTAAAACTTTTTTACCTTTTAAGTTCATTGTGTCACTTCCTTTTGAAATTTTAATTTTAGACTATCTAATTTTATATTGTAATAACATATTAGCTTTCTTACCATTTTTCTCTTCCCAATTACTTATTAGGTAATTATATATTTCTTTGTTGTGTACTCTTTTACCTATGTAAAAATCAGAATACTGTTTTGAAAAACTACTTTTAAATTTAAAAAGATTGTCATCAATATTATCTGTAAGTCCTCCACCAAAATGCATCTTTTTATACCCTTTTGCTTGTGCATACTTTATTGCTTCCCATAGTAAAAGATTATTTGGTGCAAATTTCAAGTATTCTTTTAAACTTCCAGCTAAATGATAGTGAAAATAATCTCCATATTCTATAAATATAGCTGAAGCAATTACTTCATTTTCTTTTTTAACATTTAATAAAATATAATTATTACTTTTTTCAATTTTATCATAATAATTATCATTAAAATAATAATAATTATTAGCATCTACTTTATCCATAGTAGTACCATATATGTTTTTAAATGTTTCAAAATCATTACTTTCTTCCACCGAAAGTCCATTTTTCTCAGCTTTTCTTATCATATTTCTATTTTTACTTTTTATATCTTCATTCCAAATTTTTTCTATACCTTTTGTTAAATCAAGCCAAACTGTAATTCTATTATGTAACACTTCAATATTTTTACTAAATATATTTTCATTCTTTATTAAAGGATGAAATCTTATAAACTCAGCAACAATATTGCTTTTTTTACAATAATCTTTAAAACATTTTTCAAAATCTTTTATAAAATTTTCTTCAACACAATTTGTAATAGGACCACCATATCCATAAGCCGTTTCAATGTCATAATACCTACCATCTAAATTATATCCTAATACTTCATTTTTCATAAAAGGATATAATGCTAGATTTCCATTGTTATCGTAGTAAACAAACAAACTACCTATTCCATCACCATTTAATTCATACATTTTGTAGTATTCACTTGTGTAATAAATATCTTGAATGAATTCAGGAAGTTTATTTAAATATCTATTCCACTCTTCGTCACCACAATTTAATAATTTATACATCACTAGAACTCCTCTTGTTGTTTTGTTCTATATATATACTTTCTCATAGTAAGACATTTGTCATACCCCTCATAAAATGTTTCTTTTGTTTCTTGTAGTCTTATAAAATTATTGTTTAGAACACATTTTATTGAATGTTCATTAAATTCTGCTATCCACGCAATAATCTCCTCAATATATTGAAACTCTTTTTCTATTAAAAGAATACATTGTCTTACAATTAATGTACCAGTGCCTTTGTTTTCATCTTTTTCACTAACAGCATACCCTATTTCTACGTTTTTTCCTTTAATATCAAGGTGAATATATCCAACGCATATATTGTTATATTCAACTAAATATATTAGTTTTTTATTTTCCTCATTAATATTTTTTGACCATTCTTTTAGGATGGAATATTCTGGTTGCTTAGAGTGTCCCGTATACAATATATTTTTATTTTCACATCTTAATTTATAATAAAAATAAAAATTATTATTATTCATCTTTTGTAGGCTTATTTCCATATCATGTCTCCTTTGTTATTTTTCTGCTTGTACCATGAAAAATCCCACTGTATATTTTCCTCCCATATCTGTTCTTTCAACAGAGTCAATTTTTATATTTTTAAATCCTGTTTCTGACCATATATTTTTTATTTCATCTCTTGTAAAAAAATGCACAGTGCCCCTATGAGCCAGGGTTCCTTCTTTAAGTTCTCTATATGTACCTTCCTCTATTTTGTCTCCAGTATTATACCCAGTAGTTTTAAAATTAAACAATCCAGTAGAAAAAATTTTCCCGCCAACTTTAAGTACTCCATTTATTTCATTTAACATTAACTTTATATCTTTAATTTTATTTGCGTATATCACAGCTGAATCTATAACAGCATCGAAATAATGATTTTTAAAAGGAATTTCCCCTGCATCAGCAACATATAGTTCTGCTTTTACGCCTTCTTCTTGCATCCTAATACCGGCTTTTTCAATCGCTGTTTTGGAACCATCGAATCCATATGCATCAAAGCCTTCTTTTGCTACATACCAAGTTACTGCACCTGTTCCACATCCAAAATCTAATATCTTAATGTTTTTTCTATCCAATTTATAAAAGTTTCTTGCTACGAACCTAATGACTTCTTCTGATGGATATTTACCCCACTCATTTTCTTTATGTATTTCTTCCCAAACTTTATCAAATGTTTTCACAAAACTTCTCCCCCAACTAATTTCATTATTTCACTTAATAATCTTTCCATATCTTCTTCATTATTTCTATTATCGATAGGTAAAGTTAATAAATTATTAGAAACATATAAACTTTTATCAAATTCTTTTATAAAAGCTTCATTGCTAATATCCCAATGTATAGGACAATAAATAGAGTAATTTCTTAGTTCTTTCCTAATAAAATCTCTATTATTTATTAAAATAGGTAGCCCTAATGGTATATTATCTTCTATTAATTCTTTATTAAATAAAATTTTAATTCCACTAACTTCTTTCAGTCTATCATATAAATAAGTATAGTTATCAAATCTTGTTTTTTTTATCAATTCATAATTTGTTTTATTTAATAATTTCTTGGATTCATTATCCATTCCATTTACATTTTTTCTTTTATAATATGCTTCCTCAGCTTCATTGAACAAATTCAAAAATTCCTGTTCTTTACCAATATTAAATTTTATATATTGGGTTTTTTTTAGCCTTGCTTCGTTCATAAGTTTACAATAGTCATCTTCATCAAATTCAAATTCACCGTTATTATTACATAATACTACAGAACCATCTACAGGTAAAAATTTTCTATAACTGTTAAACACGTAATCTCCTATAAATTTTTTCATTCTTTTAAACCAGAACATTTGTACGGCATCTTCAATTAATATTATTCCATTTTCTTTAATTGATTTTAAAAATTGAATTGTGTTATTATCATGGTAAAATCCAAAATAATCAATGAAAAATAGTGCTTTTATTTTATATTGATTGATCTTATTTTCAATATCCATTAGATTAATAGATAAATCTTCGTTAATCTCATAAAACAGTATATTAATCTTTTTTCTTTGAAAATTATACAAAATTGTAGGGCATAAATATGAAGGTATTAGTATATACTCATCTTGTTTGAAATTTATATTTTCAATTATAAATTGTATTGCACTTTGACCTCCGCTTAATAATATCCCATTTGAATTTTTCATATTATTTATTGTATTATCTAAAAATATATCATCAAACCAAAATTCTCCACCTATTGGCTTCATAAGTCCTTCCATGCTATAACCTCGTCTTTTTTTAAATCTCTTTTTAATTCCCTGCCAATTATAATACTTGCTAATTCTGGCTTAATCCCAGTGCCTGGTCTTTTATATGTTAGCATATATTTTTCAATTATAGTTCCTTTTTTTAAATCATATGATGCTAATATACTTCTTCTCACCTGTTCCATGATATTTTTTTCTCTTTCTGTTGGTCGCTTTATTCCATCACCAAGAAGTTTTTCAGTGTTTCTAATATAATTAACATAATTTATAAACTCTTCTGGTGGCATAGATGCCTTATGATCAGGACCTTCCATATCTCTATTTAATGTTATATGTTTTTCTATAAACTCAGCTCCAAGAGTTACTGCAGCTATAGCTGATTCAAATCCTATTGTATGATCTGACAATCCAACAGGTATTTTAAATGCTTCTCTCATAGTAACCATAGCTTTTAAATTAACATCTTCAACTGCTGTTGGATAATCAGTAGTACAATGCATAAGCTTTATATCTTTGTTTCCAGTAGAAAACATTACTTCAAGTGCACTTTCTACTTCTCCAAGAGTACTCATACCCGTAGATAAAATTACAGATTTCCCAGTTTCAGCTATTTGTTTCAAAAATTCATAATTAGTTACTTCTGTAGATCCTACCTTAATAAGTGGAACATTTATACTTACTAAATAATTCAGACTATCTAAACCATCTGGTGTTGATATAAACATAATTCCCTTTTCATTACAATAGTCTTGAATTTCTTTGAATTGTTCAAAAGGCAGTTCAAGTTTTTTTATCATTTCAAGCTGGCTCTCAATTGTCAAGTCATTTTCTTTTTGATATTGTGCCTTCTCAGCAAACGTACCTGTACTTTCTTCTGCAGTAAATGTTTGAAACTTTATAGCATCTGCTCCGCATTCTACTGCCATATCTACAAGCTTTTTAGCTATAATAATATCACCATTGTGGTTCACTCCGGCTTCTGCAATTATAAACACTGGCATATTCTCAACTCCAAACAAGCTTTTTTTTTAATAATCTTTCACCAAGTTCAATATTTTCAAGAACATTAACTATTTCTTCACTGGTTTTTCCTTCTCCATAAAGACTTTTAGTATTCTTAACTTTTTCTTTAAATTCAATACTTAGAGATTTATTTATAGCTTTTACTATATCTTCTGCTTCATTACCGCAGCATATAACATTACCTGCCATTAGTCTTCCTTTTTGTCTGTTACCTATATTAACTGCAGGTACTTTTAAATATGGTGCCTCTACTAATGAACTAGATGAATTACCGATTACCGCACCACAAATTTTCATAACACTCAAATATCTTAAAACACCTAAATTTTTAAATATGGACACATTAGGATTGATTTTTGCAAATCCTTGTAACTTTTTTATTATATACTCTCCGCCATTATCGGCATTAGGATATGTTATTATCATTGTTTTGTTTGTGCTATTCATTGCTTTGATTAAATTTTCAATTTGATCTGGAAGTTTCTCAATTTCAAGAGTAACTGGATGATATGTAATAAGTAGTGTATTTTCATCCACCACCACATTTAATTGTTTTTTTAATTCATCTTTATTTAAAAAATTTGTAACCTTGATATTTTCAATAGCAGGATCACCAACACTAAATATGCGCCAAGGTTCTTCACCCATTTTCTCTATATTTTGGGCATATATATTTGCTCCCGGAAAATGTATATGTGCCATCTTAGTTATTGCATGTCTAATTTGTTCATCAATAGCCCCTTCTGTTATTTCTCCCCCTGATATATGAGCAATTGGTATATTCATAGACATTGCAGTTGACGCTGCAGCAAATATTTCATACCTATCTCCCAATATAAGAAGAATGTCTGGTTTATGTTTTTCAAAAACTTGAGAAAGTTGTATCATTAATAATGCCATTTCCTTTGCCATACAACCTTTATTGTTACTACCCATTAAAACGGGTAATTTTTCATCCACCTTAAATCCATCTTCTAATATTTCATTTATAGTATAACCGAAATCTTCTGATAGATGTGCTCCCGTAACTATTAATTGAAGTTCTAAGTTAATGTTTTCTTTTATTCTATTTAACGTATTTTTAAGTAATCCATATTCTGCTCTTGTTCCAGTCACAACTGCAATTTTACGCATGATTTTCACTTTCCTTCATAAGTAATTCTGCAAGCTTGAAATCTATTTCAGTATCAATATCCACTGAATTTCCGTTATCCATAATATAGCCTGTTATATTTTCAGTTTCAAATGTCCTCTGTTCTAATAAAATATCTGTTTTTATAACATAAACAGCGCCGTTAACTCTATAAATTTTCGGTAAATCCTGTCTTCTTGTTATTTTTTTGCCATCATCTAAAAAATATTTTAGTTTATCTCCGTGAAGAATATTCGTCCAATAAGGATTTACTTCTGATTCACATATAGAAACCGCTCCATCTACATTCAAATCAATAGCTTTTTTAATAGTACCATCAATGTCTTCATAATTTCTAAGGGGTGAAGTACACTGAAGCAAACACACATAATCCGGGGTATATTTTTGTTTTTCTTTTAGCAAATCAATCATATTTATTATACAATCTATGGTTGGCGAATTATCTTGTGCTAATTCATAGGGCCTTAAATATGGAATTTCTGCGCCATATTCCTTACTGACTTTAGCTATTTCACCATCTTCCGTGGAAACAATTATTCTATCAATATATTTACTCTTTTTAGCTTCTTCTATTGTATAAGCAATAAGAGGTTTACCATTCAAATCTTTTATGTTTTTTCTTGGCACACCCTTAGATCCACCTCTTGCTGGTATAATAGCAATTACCTTATTTTTCATTTACAAATCACCTTTTTTATAAATATTTTTCTATGTCTTTATTCGCTTTATAAAAGTCTTCAACCTTACCAATATCCATCCAGTAATCTGTAATTGGGAAACTTCCAACCCTTTCCTTCTTATGTATCAATTTATCAATTAATTGAGTTATGTCAAAATATTCATTATCGGGTATATTATCTATGATATCTGGATTTAAAACATATAATCCACCACTTACTAAATGATTGATTGTTGGTTTTTCTACAAGTGATGTTACACAAGATTCATCTATATTTAATACACCATAAGGTATTTGAGTCTCATATATCCTTGAGCCTATGGTCATTTCATAATTGTTTTCATTATGATAATGAAGGAGATTATAATAATTAACATTAGTTAGAATATCTCCATTTATAACAAAGAAAGGCTTGTTTAAATATTGTTTTGCAAGCTTAATTGAACCTGCGGTTCCAAGCCTTTTGGTTTCTTTAATATATTTGATTGATACATCAAAATCCTTACCATCTCTAAAGTAATTTTCTATAACATCAGCCTTATAATTAATGGATATCAATATGTTCTTAAAACCATAATTTCTAAACTGCTCTATAATAGTTTGAAGAATAGGCTTATTGCCTACTTTTAACATAGGTTTAGGTAAGTCATCTGTAAGAGGGCTAAGCCTTGTACCTAGTCCGCCGGCCATAATAAAAACAGTATTTTCTTTTTCAAGTTTATTATAATCAATTAAGTCATCTATTTCAAAATAATTTACTATTGTTTTATTTGCATCAACCACTGGTAACAATTTTATTTTTTTCTCTATAAAATGTTTTTTAACTTCATTTGCACTTATATCCTTATTACAATAAATGCAATTCCCGTTATAAATTTTTGATATATCCATATTTAATGGTAATCCCGACAAAATGGCCCTTCTTATATCTCCATCTGTAATAGTGCCTACCAATTTGCTATCATCATCTACAACAAATAATATTCCTTTTGAATTCAAATTTATTAACTGCATCGCTCTTAATATGGAATCATTATAATTAATTAATAAATTTTTTAAAGTTTTAACCATTATTTCACATCCTACAATTAATTTTAATTAATTTTAATTACTTATAATTCTCCTTAAACCACTGATAATTACTTATAATTCCATTTTCAAGATTCACTTTGTACTTCCAACCTAATCCTTCTAGCTTGCTCACATCCAATAACTTGCGAGGAGTCCCATCAGGTTTGTCAATATTAAATTTTATTTCACCATCATATCCCACAACATCTTTAATTATCTCAGCCAAACACCTTATTGTTACTTCCTTTCCGGTTCCGATATTCACATGCTCTTCTCCATCATAATTTTCCATCAAAAATACACAGCCATCTGCCATATCATCAACATATAAAAATTCTCTTAATGGCTTACCAGTACCCCAAATTTCCACAAATGGTTCATTGTTAATCTTAGCCTCATGAAATTTCCTAATTAATGCTGGCATTACGTGTGATGTCTTTAAATTGAAATTATCATTAGGTCCATAAAGATTGGTTGGCATACAACTTATGAAGTTATCATCAAATTGTCTTTTGAAAAATTGACACATCTTTAAACCTGCAATTTTAGCAATTGCATACCCTTCATTAGTTTCTTCCAAATATCCTGAAAGTAAATATTCTTCTTTTATAGGTTGAAGGCACATTTTAGGATATATGCATGAACTTCCTAGAAATAGAAGTTTTTTAACCTTAAAATCATGGCACGCTTTTATAACATTATTTTGTATTTCCATATTTTCATATATAAAATCAGCAGGACATGTATTATTGGCACTTATTCCACCCACATGTGCTGCTGCTAAAAAAACATATTCCGGTTCTTCCTCTTCAAAAAATTTTCTTACAGATGCTTGATTTTTTAAATCAAGCTCTAAATGTGTTTTCCCAATAATATTAGTAAACCCTTTTTGCTTCAAATTTCTAACTATAGCTGAACCCACAAGTCCTCTATGACCAGCTACATAAATCTTACTATTCTTGTCCACTTAAATTACCTCACTTAGTTTTATAAATTATTTTGAAGTAGCTGCTTCAAGATATTGTTCTGTTGTCATTCCTGCAATTTCCTTCATATCTCCATCAACCATCATTTTAACAAGTGAAAGAAAATCAACATCTCTAACCCATCCAAGCTCTTTTTCGGCCTTTGTTGAATCTCCCCATAATAGTTCAACTTCTGCTAGTCTAAAGTATTTAGGATTTATATCAACAAGCACTTTTCCAGTAGCTTTGTCGTATCCTTTTTCATCTGCGCCTATTCCTTTCCATTCAATTTCTATTCCAACTTCTTTAAATGAAAGTTCCACGAATTCTCTTACCGTATGAGTTTCATTTGTTGCTATAACAAAATCCTGTGGTTTGTCCTGTTGTAGTATTAGCCACATAGCTTTTATGTAATCTCCTGCAAATCCCCAATCTCTTTTAGAATCCATATTTCCAAGTGATAGTGTTTCTTGCTTTCCTGCAATTATGCTAGCAATAGCTCTAGTGATTTTTCTAGTAACAAATGTTTCTCCTCTTCTTGGAGATTCATGATTAAATAATATTCCATTACAAGCAAATAAATCATATGATTCTCTGTAGTTTACAGTTATCCAATATGAATATAACTTTGCTACTCCATATGGGCTTTTAGGATAGAATGGTGTTTTTTCACTTTGTGGTGCAGTTCCTGGAAGTCCTCCAAAAAGTTCCGAAGTTGATGCTTGATAAAATTTACATTTTAATCCGCTTTCTTTTATAGCATCAAGTATTCTAAGGGTTCCTATTCCATCTGTTTCCGCAGTATATTCAGGAACCTCAAAAGAAACCTGTACGTGACTTTGTGCCGCTAAATTATATATTTCATCTGGCTTAACTTTCTCAATTATTCTATTCAAATTACTTGAATCAGTTAAATCTCCGTGATGAAGAAATAGCCTTTTGTTCCCTATTTCTGGATCTTCAAACAAATAATCTATTCTCTTTGTATTAAAACTACTTGATCTTCTTATTATTCCATGAACCTCATATCCTTTTTCTAATAAAAACTCCGTTAAATATGATCCATCTTGTCCAGTTATTCCAGTTATTAATGCCTTTTTCAAAATTATATCCACCTTTCCATCTTTCAATTATATAAAATTATTTTTTATATTCTTTATATCTTTTATATCTTCTTTTTTACCAATTAAAATAACATCATCACTTTCTACCACAAATATGTCATCAAGACCTGATATTATAACTGGTTTGTTTCTGCCTATAATAATATTATTTTTACTGTTTATATTGATGATATTACCAATACAAACATTATTGTTTTCATCTTTATCTCTGTAGCGTTCTACAGAATACCATGTTCCCACATCATCCCAGCCAAATTCGCTAGGAATAACATAGATATTTTCTGATTTTTCCATTATAGCATAATCAATGGACACACTATCAACTAAATTATAATCTTTTTTTAATTTTTCTTCATATTGCTCTTCAGTTGTGCATGCTATTTCCCTAAGAATTTCATATGTTTTTTTCATATGCTTTTCTGTAAGCCTTAAAATATTTTCAGCTTTCCAAACAAACATTCCACCATTCCAAAGGAAATCCCCATCGTTTAGATATCCCTCTGCTTTCTCTGCATTTGGTTTTTCCACAAACATATCCACATTTTTTATCTTTAATCCATTAACAATGCAGCAACTTTTGTTAGCTTTTATGTAACCGTACCCAGTTTCAGCCCTATCTGGTTTCATGCCTAAAGTTATAATAGCATCTTTATTATCATCAATAAAACAATCAGCAGCAACAATAACCTTCCGGAATTCATCTTCATTTCTTATAAGATGATCTGAAGGTAATACTGCTATGGTTGCATCCTCATAATATTTTTTTATTATAAATGCTGACAAAGCTATGCAAGGTGCTGTATTTTTTCCAACTGGTTCGGCTATTATGTTTCTTAAAGGTAATTTAGGTAATTGCTGCTTAACTAAATCTATGTATCTCTCTCCTGTAACAACAAATATTCTTTCTATGGGCATTAATTCTTTAAGTCTATTAACTGTCATTTGAATCATTGTTTCTTCACCTAAAAGCTTTAAAAATTGCTTTGGCTTTTCGTCTGTTGAAAGCGGCCAAAATCTTTCGCCTTTTCCACCAGCCATTATTAGTGCACATAACATTTATAGTCGCCCCCTACCTTGCATTTTCATCTCCAAATAATACGAAAAAAGTTTTCCATATTAATTTTATGTCGATGAGTGTATTTCTTTCTTCTATGTATTTTACATCTAGCTTCATCCATTCTTCAAAACCAATTTCATTTCTCCCCATAACTTGCCAGTAACATGTAAGCCCTGGTTTTGCTAAAAGCTTTATCCTATGGTAATCATGAAATTGAGCCACTTCTGACGGTAAATTTGGTCTTGGCCCTACCAGAGACATTTGTCCCTTTAGTACATTAAAAAGTTGCGGTAACTCATCAATGCTTGTCTTTCTTATAAATCTACCTATTTTAGTTATTCTAGGGTCCTCCCGCATTTTAAACATCGGACCTGACATTTCATTATTATCCTTTAGTTTATCAAGTAATTCTTCTGCATTAACTATCATGGATCTAAATTTATACATTTTAAAATGTTTTCCACCCTTACCTACACGTTCTTGAGAGAATAATATTGGACCCTTAGAATCTATTCTTATTAAAATACAAACAATTATAAATATTGGACTTAATAAAATTATTCCTATTAACGAGAAAAATATATCCATAGTTCTTTTTATAAAATAATAAGATAAACTTTTTGTATATTTATCTTCTCGTTGTACTTCTGATGTTTCTTCACCCACCTGCACATTTTGCAATATAGATTCCCCCTAAAGCGTATTTCCCCTTAAAACATCATATTTATTTACATTAATCTATCATTTATTTACACATTGATTATACTATGATGAAAGCTTAATTTCAATAAATTGTTACAGCTATTTCAATTTATTCCCTTTTAATATCCATTTTTGTCAAGCATTTTATTAAATAATTATTTTAAGTATTTGTGATTATCCAATTTTTAACCTTTTAACCTTTTAAACATTTACCCTATCCTATCAAGTTTTCATCATTAAAAAAGCCATTTCTATAAAATATAAAGGTAAAGAAGTATATCATTATAAATATAATGGGAAACGAATATCTTCCTTGACCTTCTGTGACAAAATAAGTGCAACAAAACATATAAAAACATATAAGTCCATAGAGCTTAAAGCTTTCTATTTTCCTTTTCTTAATCAAATCCAAAATAACTTTTACACTAAGTATAAGCATTATTATTATAGCTGGAATGGTAATTATATATTTTATCAATGAATAGATGGACAATAAAATATTTTCAGCCCCACTACTGAGCCCTGCCTCATTGTAGGTAAAACTAATATCGTCTGGAACAAGATATGTATTAACTAGTCTTTTAAAACCTAACTTAACAAACTGTGCTGGATGACTGACTATCCATTTTTTTGCAGCGGCGCTTAACATTTTGTTTTTCTGAGTGGAGTTCGATGCTTTATATTCTTGTTTTTTTATTATGGAATTTTCCACATCTGAAGCTGCCATCCATCGTCCAAGTTTATTTTGTGAGTTATTATTTATGTATAATACTATTCCACCATTATTAGAAATAAAAGTAGGTTCACCTATAAGTTTAGTATTTCTATAACACCAAGGTGCCACCACAATTAGGCTCAAAATTAAAATTATTACCGCATTTTTAATTGCATTTCCTAATTTTCGTTTTGACATTAACTCTACTAAAAATATAGCGAAAAATATCACAAGAAAAAACGGTTTTATCATTGCGTTGAATCCGGTTAAAATACCTATTAAAATGTATTTATATTTTAATTCACTAAAATACACCAGTGTTATGAGCAAAAATACAGTAGTAAATATTATTTCTGTGCCCAGTAGACTATTGTAAAATATATTACTTGGGAACAAAACAAACAAGGTATATATTAATTTTTTTCTTCCCTCACTTATTTTTTCTATACCCTTAAGGATTTTGTACAACAACAAATAACTTAAAGTTGTTAATACTACATTAAAGATTTTAGCTACCATAATACTGCTTCCAAATAGCTTATATATAAAACCTAAGACTATTGAGTATCCAACTGAGGTATACGTATCTCCCCATTGTCCACCGCTAGCCACCTGCCTCGCCACAGAATTATAATAGCTAAAATCCGAGTAAGGCTTTGTGTTAACAAAAACAATCCACAGTATTGACAATAAAATCCCCACTACTGTGATTATTTTATAATAATTTGCTCTTAGCTTCTTCATAATTTATCCCCCTTACATTAAACTTTAATTTTCCACTAAACTTTTTTTAAAAAATTTCTTCCTATTATATAGCACTTTTTTTACCTATCTCCTTATTCCAAATTATCCTCTATAATTATATACTATTTTAATTTAAAACAGCAAACGCTTTTTATTTTTGTGTTTAACCTAATGGAAAAAAAATATAAGTTACTTCGCATATGCGAAGTAACTTATATTTTTTCCCCTTGCAATATTTTTATTAATTCTTGTTCATCTAAAACTTTTGATAAAATACATCCTTGAAGCCTTTTGCAACCCATCTTTTGAAAATATTTTATATGAGACTTTCTTTGTATTCCTTTAGCCCTAACTTCTATTCCAAGTTCATTTGCCATGTTCATTATATTTTTGAATACAACTTTACTTCTTTCATCTTTGCCTAATGTATTTATAATTGCTGAATCAATTTTTATTCCGTCTATAGGAATGTTGAACAAATGATTTATGGATGAATATTTAGCTCCAAAATCATCTAAAAATATTTTTATTCCACTACGCCTAAGTGCTGCAATAACCCTAATAGTTCGCTCGTCTATCCTAGTTAACATTTTCTCTGGAAGTTCTATTATTATGCTACTAGGACGAATATCGTTTTCCAGTAATACCTCATTAATAAAGCTGAGAAAATTCTTTTCAATTAACTGTTTTTCTGACATATTTATTGATATTGTCATATTACCATTTCCAGCTTTTTGTATCTCTTTAAGTTGTGTACATACTTTTTTAATTAAAACTCTTCCAATATCCTTTATTGAACCATTTTTCAAAGCTATGTTTATAAAATCTTTACCTGGCATAGTTCCTAAACTTGCAGTATCCCATCTGATTAATGCTTCTGCTCCAACTATTTTCATTGTTTTAGCATCATATTCTGGCTGATAATACGCCATAAACTCATCTTCATACACAGAATTCATAAGATCTAGATGTATTCCCGCCGCTTTTATAACTGATTTATGCATTTTTTCATTAAAAAAGCAGTGACTATAAACGTCCATTCTTTTTGAATAATTTAGTGACATTTCAGCACATTGAAGTATATTTTCTACATTTTCACTGTCACTGGGATATATTGATATGCCTATATTTACTAATATTTTTGTTCCGACGTCTTCAACAAAACAAGTATTTTTTAATGCCATCTCTATATTGGTTACTATTTTTATAACTTCATCTCTGCTAGATACTTTGTCCAAAATAACTAAAAATACATTTCCACCATAACGACATACGTATCCATTTTTATCTGTGTACATTTTTATTTTTCTAAAAACCATATCTAATATTAAATTTCCAAACTCATATCCATAAATATAATTATAATTTTTAAAATTACTAATATCTATAAGACAAACTGCAAAAGGATCTCTTTGCCTATTAGATTCATTTATCAACTTTTTATATAACCTTACGGAATAGTTAATATTGTAAACTTCTCTAATATCAGTTACATTTGTACATGAAAATTCCAAATCATCCACCTCTTAGGTCGTATTTTAGGCCATTTTACTTAATAAAAGCAAAATCAGAACAATATAAATATATTGTTCTGATTTATATCACAATTTTATTTTTATTATAATAATAACGAGATTTCCAGAAGAAATAATCTGTATATGATGATTATATATTAAATTAATACATAATATACTATAATTTTCACGAAATAATATTTAATATTTGGTTTAATATCAATATTATGTTATAATAAACTAAACAAAATATTTATATTGTACAGTTTAATAAAAGGATGGTAGTTATGTCTAATTCAGGTAATAATAAAATAAAATATTTAACTCAAAATGAAACTACTAGATTATTTAATGCAATTATCAATTATGAAAGTTGTCATTCAATAAGAGACTTAGCACTATTTAGAGTTGCCTACAGATGCGGTCTTAGGGCTTCTGAAATTGGTATGTTAAATATTGATGACTACAATACCATACGTGGAGATATGTACTGCAAAAGACTTAAGGGCAGTAATAATAACACAATACGATTAGATGAAAAGACCAAAATAGCTTTGGATACGTATTTATCAGAGAGCGCTTTAGGAATTTCTCAGCGGTATATATTTCAAAGTCAGAAGAATAACCCTATCTCAAGACAAACCTTAGATTATCTAATGAAAAAATATTGTTCTCTTGCTAAAATTGAAGATAGGAGTAAGCACCATTTTCATGCACTTAAGCATACTACTGCTGTTCATCTAGCAGAGTCTGATATGGACATAAAAGAACTTCAGTGGTGGCTTGGCCATAAATCCGTTTCAAATACCGAAGTTTATTTTCAATTCACAACAAAACAGCAGGAAACTATGTATGCAAAGCTTGCATGTAGTAGCGAATTAGTATAATTTTTCTTCAAGTATAACTAAAATAAGATAATATACAAAAAGTAGGTAACTGTTTATTTACTTTTTTGTATCATTATGTTATTATATAAATATGATAATTTAGTTATATCTGTTACACTTATTTTTTGGGAGGAATATTTTATGGATAATGATATTAACAATTATGAACATAACTTAAAATACCTTTGCCTAGAAATGATTGGTCTATTAACTAAACTTAAGAAAAATGGATTATTAGATGAAAAAGAATATAAACAACAGGTGGCGTCAAAAATAGATTTTTTAAAAAATATAAAATGATCCTGTAAACGTTTAATATTTTTTAGTATAAGTAAAATAGAGAAGCAAAAACTTCTCTATTTCTATACTTATCTTATTCTTTTGGATATCCACCCTTGTCCCATTTTTCTATAAATTCATCAAAGAAGTGTTCATTTCCAAATTGATCTTTATCATTTACAATTAATGAATCAATTTTTTTAATTATTTTTTCATTTTCAGGTGTCTTTATATATTTTGCATCTAAAAAAGCATCTATTATATTTTCAATAAGACCAATTCCAGTTATTCTGCCACCTACCGCAATAACATTGGCATTTAAATATTCTTTTGCATATTTTGCCGTTGAAACATCTCGTACAAGTGCCGCTCTTATGCCTTTAACCTTATTCGCACTAGAACTAATTCCAACTCCCGTTCCGCAAAGTAATACTCCAAGATCCGCTTCTTTGCTTGCAACTTTCTCAGCAGCCTTTTTACCAAAGATAGGATAATGAGTACGTACAAAATCATAGGTTCCGTTATCAATAACTGTGTGCCCCTTTGACTTTAAATACGCTGAAATCCTCATTTTTATATCTGGAACAATATGGTCACAACCAATTGATATTATCATTTTTACTACCTCCCTTAAAATTTAAAGCATTTTGTTTAACATATCTACTCTTATCTGATGTCTTCCACCTGCATATTCTTCATTTATATAAGCATCTACAATGCCTTCTGCAAGTTTCCTGCCAACAATTCCTGAACCTATTGCTATTATATTTGCATTGTTATGACTTCTTGTCATTTTAGATGAATGTTCATC
This sequence comes from Clostridium akagii DSM 12554, assembly GCF_000686725.1. Lineage (GTDB taxonomy): Bacteria > Bacillota > Clostridia > Clostridiales > Clostridiaceae > Clostridium_I > Clostridium_I akagii. Next base: position 74,944 of record NZ_JMLK01000014.1, read on the forward strand.
TGAAACTTCTGCGCAGGTTATGCCTTTATGTTTACTTGCTACCATAAATGAGCCAGCACCATATTCATCTATAACTATTCCTCTGTCCGCTTCTTTATTTAAAATTCCACTAGCAACTAAATGTGTGGAATCCACGAAATCTAATCCTCTGCTTGGAGTTTTATCTATAACTTCATGCCCCTGTCTTTCTATGTGTTTTTTTAAATACTCCTTTAATTCAAAGCCATTGTCATCTGATCCTATTAGTATTTTCATGTTTTATTCTCCCTTCTGCATTTTTTAACTAGTTATTAATTACTTTAACTATCTTTTCATATTCCCTTTTTATTTGGCTGTCCATTTTATTGTCTGTAATCACAGCTGTGACATTTCTAAGATCATAGAAGCAGAAGAAGTCTTCTTTGTCTATTTTACTGCTGTCTAGAAGGATATATCTTTTAGCTGCATTATCTAGTATTATCTTTTGGCACACGCCCTCTTCTTCGCTTGAAGTTGTTACATTATTCTTATATATACCATTTGTACCTACAAAGGCCATCTTTACCCTGAGTTTTTCCAGGAGTATATTTGTGAAATTGCCTACAAATACGTCAGTTCTTGACCTATACTGGCCTCCAATTAATATGACTTCATATCGACTATCATCTTTAAATTTTAGAAATACTGGCATGGAGTTAGTTATTATCTTGGCATAGGATACGTTAAGGTAATCATATATAAGCTCATTTGTTGTTCCTGGACCAATATAAATTATGTCATTATCCTTAACAAGTTTTGCCGCAATCTCTGCAATATATTTTTTTTCTTCAATATGAATACCCCTTTTTTCATTACTGGATAATTCATTAAGTGTTACAGTTTTATTTCTTTTTGCTCCTCCATAAATCCTAGTTAGTAGACCCTTTTCTTCTAAAACCTTTAAATCTCGTCTTACAGTCATTTCTGTTACTGCTAAAGCGTCTTTTATATCCGATATTTTTATAATATCATTTGTATTGAACATGCTTACTATTTTTTCCATTCTCTCTTCTTTTAGCATAATCGTTACCTCCTGTGTTTATGCATTGTGCTATGCATGTATTATACAAATGATATCATAGATTATTGTTAGTTTAATGATTTTTTACTATTTATCAGCTAGTTTTGCGATTCTTGCATATTCTGCATTACGTTTTTGCATTTGTTTAGCATACCAGAAGAATAATAGTAAATATGCTACTAGTGCTAAAACTACAATTGCGCCACTTTGTAAACTTGGATTTCCACCAAACTTACCTATTAATATGGATAAATACTTTTCAACAGGACCTTCACAAGTTGAATGTGAAATTAATGTACCTGTTGCAACTCCTTTTGGAAATGCTCCAATGGTTTTTGCAAGAGCTGTAACACAAGGTGCAATCGCTGTACCTGCCCATAAGAATATTGGGATTTCAAATACTCCTATTATAATCATTCTTATCATTTTTCCTCTAGTTACTACAAGTAGCGCTGGAGTAATACCCATTGCTATTATTCCTCCAAGTGGTAAAATGCCGTTTCCTGGTAAAATCAATGCTACAACTATAAGTACAGGTGCCATTATGTTAGCAACAGCCCATATTTCTGCTCTACCTGCAATAAATGGCCAGTCAATACCTATGTTGAACTTTCTACCTTTAAGTCTTTTACTTAAAAAATTTGTAATACCTTGTGATAATGGTTCAACTGCTGATATAAACCAAGACCCAATAAACGAGAACAGCTCAAGACATGTAGCACCTATAAATGCTAATGTAAATATCTGAACAACTGTCTGACGTCCAAGTACTCCTATAAACACTCCTAAATAAGCACCAATAGCAAACTTACTGCCCCAAAATCCAATTCTGTTATTTAAAGTTGCTGCATCAAAATCATATTTATCAAGAAAAGAAAAACATTTGTCAAAGATCCTATCAAATACCATTATTATTGGATTCATCATATAATTTAAATGCGTAGTTGTTGTAGGGTTTGAATCAGGCATGTCTAGTAAATCATTAAAGGTTGGTTTCATTAAATCTGAGTTCATTAGCTTTAATGTTCCAAGTATGATTACAAAACAAGTTGCTAATAACAAATTGTTATGTGAATAATATAATATTAGTATTCCGCAAAATGCTGGATGCCAAACATCAAATATATCTACATCCAATGTATCTGTTTTGTTAATGGCAAGCATTATTACATTTAGAATTACAAGTATAAGTAAGAAGAACAGGGTATACATTGAACCCCAAGTTATGGTTGCTACTGGCGCCCATCCAAGATCTGTTATAGAAAGATGAATGCCCGTGGATTTTACGAAGGCCTGAAGCGCAACAGAAAAGTTGCTTGTTAGCAAATTAATTATCTGTCCAATTGCGGTAAGTGCAATAGCCAGTTTTAATCCACCTTCAATGGCCTTTGATACCTTTACCCTCATGGCAATGGCAAGCAATGTTAATACAATAAACATCATTGCTGGTGCACCTAACTTTATAAGTGGCTGGAATATGTCATTGGCTAAATTTACAATTTCACTCATTTTTATCCCCCTCTTAATTCTCTAGAATTTTAATCTAAAGTTTGCTGCAATGATTTACTGCTATGGTTTTAAATATTACTTCAGGTTGAATTTTTTAATTACTTTTTCAACCTCATCATAAACAGGTTCTGCCATGCTAGGTATTCTGTATAATATAGGTCCTGCTTCAACTATTGGTATTTTAACTTCAAATGAAAGTTTTGGTTTTGAAATTGGTGTGAAAATGTCATATTGTCCTACCATATCTTCATTTATGTCTTTTATCATTACTGCATCAGCTTTAACTGTATAACCTCTTTTTTTCATTTCTGTCTCAATGGCATCTTTTATTTGATGACTTGAATTTACACCTGCGCCGCATGCTGCTAAAATTTTAATCATAATAAACCCTCCATTTTTATTTTTTTATATTTAAAATAATATAATTTAATTTTAGAAATCCTTTTCATTTAAGCTATATTATTTTTTTAACTACATTGTTTTTCACAAGATTTTATATTTTTATTAGCTAGCCGGTGATAGATATCATCTTCACCATTACATTTAACTAGATTTTCTAAATTTTCCTTGATAGTCACATAATCCATTATGTCTGCTAGAATGCCTGTCTGATTTTCTTTATCATTGTTTAATATTATAAAGAGCATATTTACGATCAAATTTTCTTCAGGTGATATCATATTTTTAAATTCCACACCATTCTTTAGTTTAACAATAACAACATTCTTGCATTTGCAATATTCAGTTTCAGTATGTGGTATAGCTATACTAGGAAGTTTTTCATCCACAACAGTCATATCTATTCCTGTTGGATATTCCCTTTCTCTTTTTATTATTTCATCTACAAAATTTTCTGTAACTAACCCTAGTTTCAATAATTTTTTTCCTACTGAATTAAATACTTCTGTACTCGTTTTACCCTGTTCAATAAAAATTAGTTCTTTTTTAATAAGTTTAAAAACACCACCAGCCATATACTATCATCCCCCAAACCCTTACTTACTATAATATAAATTTTGTTTTTCTTTGTTCTTGTTTGTTTCTATTTGTTCTATAATGTTATAATATCATCATGTTTAAACGTTGTCAATAGTGTATTGTGTTATTTGAATATAATATTTTGTTTCATTTTGTTTGATTCTATTAACAATAAAAAAAGCAGTTATCCTTAAGTTGCCATTTAACTTCAATGGCTCTTAGTGATAACTGCTTTTTTATTAAAACTTTTAATATATGTTTAAGTATTCCAAAGAATCTTTGACTTGTTTTTTTGAGATACCTAAAGTACTTTTTCTAAAAATGCCTTAGTTCGTTCCTCTTTTGGTGCGGTAAAAATATCTTCTGGTTTTCCATCTTCCACTATTTTACCACCATCCATAAATATAACTTTATCTGCTACTTCTTTTGCAAATCCCATTTCATGTGTTACAACTATCATTGTCATTCCATCTTTTGCAAGATCTTTCATAACACTTAAAACTTCTCCCACAAGTTCTGGATCAAGTGCTGAAGTTGGTTCATCAAAGAGCATTATATCTGGTTCCATACATAATGCTCTTGCAATAGCTACTCTCTGTTTTTGACCACCAGAAAGCTTCGAAGGGTAAGCATCATACTTTTCGCCAAGACCAACCTTTTCAATTAGCTTTTTAGCCTTCTTTTCAACTTCAGCTCTATTTTGTTTTTTTACTATTAGTGGAGCTTCCATAACGTTTTGCAGAACTGTCATATGTGGAAATAGGTTAAAATTCTGAAATACCATTCCCATTTTCTCTATTGCATCTCTTACATGTTTTTTATCTTTAAAGTCTAGTACTTCGCCCTCTATAATAACAGTTCCACCGGTTGGAACTTCTAGATTGTTTAGACATCTTAAGAAAGTACTTTTACCCGAACCTGAAGGGCCAATTATTACAAGTACTTCTCCTTTTTTTACTTCTACATCTAAGTTTTCAAACACTAATAAATCTCCAAAACTTTTAGATAATCCTTTTACCTCAATCATATTCATAAATAAATCTCCTTAATATACTGATAATTTCTTTTCAACAACACCGAAAATAGAAGTAAATACAGTGGTCATCAATAGATATAGTATTGCTGCTACAATATACGGAGGCCAAGGATTGCCTGATGATGATCCCAAATCTGTTGCGTTACGAAGAAGTTCTGCTAAAGTTAAGGAAGAAACAAGTGATGTATCCTTTATCATGCTTATGAATTGATTTCCAACTGGTGGGATTACAACTCTAAAAGCTTGAGGAAGTATTATCTGCTTCATAGTTTGACCATAAGTGAAACCCAAAGCTTTTGAAGCTTCAAATTGTCCATTATCTACAGCTAAAATACCTCCTCTTATTATTTCAGCCATATAAGCACCTGCATTTACACTAAGTCCAATAACTGCCGCACTAAAAGCTGTAAGTTCTACGCCAATTGCAGGAAATCCATAATAAAATATGAATAATTGAAGCAAAAGAGGTGTTCCTCTAAATACCCATGTATAAAAATTACCTATAGATGATGTTATCTTATTATCTGAAAGTTTCATCATAGCTATAATAATACCTATGATAGTTCCAAAAACTATGGATAAAACCGTAAGTTGTAGTGTTAAAACACAACCTTGCAATAACATAGGTAGTATGCTCTTTAAATTACTTAAATCCATTATTACAAAAACCCCTTTCCAGCCCATACGTTATTTGTAAATGTCATGTCCAAACCATTTTATTGATAGTTTAGAAAGTGTTCCATCTTTTTTTAGTTCATCAATTGCTTTTTGATAAGCATCTCTTAATGCTACATCAGTTTTTCTGAAACCAATGCCAACGGGTTCTTGGTTTAGCATTGATTTAACTCTCTTAAAGTCACTTTTTTTATCTGCAATATAGTAGTCTCCAACTTGTGGATCTGATACAACAGCTTCTATTCTTCCAGCTTTAAGATCTAGAAAAGCCTCTGTCATACTATTGTATTTTTTAACTTCTTTAATTCCAGTAAGCTTACTCAAAACGCCTTGTGCAGTTGTTCCCATCTGAATACCTACAGTTTTTCCATCCAAATCTTTGTCACTATTTATTGCACTATAGTTAGTTCTTACAAATATAGCATTTCCACCATAAATGTATGGTTTTGTGAAAATCATTGTTTGTTTTCTTTCATCTGTAATACTTACAGTTGACTGAATTACATCAAATTTATTAGCTTTAAGTGCTAAAAATATACCATCCCAGGCAGTGGGAACAATTTTAACTTTAAGTCCCATCTTTTTACCTATATCATTTATCATGTCTATATCGAAACCTTTGATTATATTTGTACTATCCTTAAATTCCATTGGAGGATACGAATCATCAAGACCTACTGTAATAGTTCCTGCTTTTTTCACTTTAGTTAAAGAATCATCTGCTGTGCTTGTTTTAGTGCATCCAACAAACAAACTTACACTTACTGCTAGTATAGTTATTATCGTTAATATCTTTTTCACTTAAGTCGCCCCTTTATTTGTCAACATATAAAATTTCATGTATAAATATTTATTATTTTCATGATTAACATTATAATTATACATAAATTTCACGAAAATAACAAGAGGGCGATAAAAAGTGACACTATTTTTTGTATATGTCATTTCCAAACCATTTTATGGATATTTTTGAAAGTGTTCCATCTTTTTTAAGTTCATCCATTGCTTTTTGATACTCATCTCTTAACGCAACATCGGATTTTCTAAAAGCAGCCCCAATTGGCTCCTGATTTAACATTGACTTAACTTGCTTAAAGTCACTTTTTTTATCTGAGATATAGTAATCTCCAACTTGTGGATCAGATACAACTGCATCTATTCTTCCAGTTTTAAGATCCATAAACGCTTCTGTCATAGCATTATATTTTTTTACTTCCTTAATTCCAGTTATTTTAGCTAACACATCCTGTGCAGTTGTTCCCATTTCAATACCTAAAGTTTTACCATTCAAATCTTTTTCACCATTTATATCGTTATTAGAAGTTTTTACAAATATAGCATTTCCACCGTATATATATGGTGTTGTGAATATCATCGTTTCTTTTCTTTTGTCTGTAATGCTCACACTAGACTGTATAAGATCGAACTTTTTGGCTTTAAGTGCTAAAAATATACCATCCCAAGAAGTTGGTACATATTTAACTTTCACACCCATTTTTTTACCTATATCATTTGCCATATCTATATCGAAGCCTTTGATCTTGTTTGCGCTATCCTTAAACTCCATTGGCGGATAGGTATCATCAATTCCTATGGTAATAGTTCCTGCATCTTTAACCTTTGTTAAAGATCCATCAGTAGTACTGCTTTTACCGCACCCAACAAATACAAATACCCCTATTGTTAATATAGTTACTAAACTTATTATTTTTTTCATATAGACACCCCTTTTTATTAATCAACATATTAATCCTATTATATATAGATATTGTCAATAAATCAACTGTTTAATTATCAATTCAATAAATATTTTTCTCATAACATATTATTTCATTAATTATAAAGGTCTTGTGCAAACCATTTGATAGATAATTTTGAAAGTGTGCCATCTGCTTTAAGTTGGTCAATTGCTTTTTGGTATGCATCACGCAAAGCTATATCAGATTTTCTAAAACAAGCTCCAATAGGCTCTTGATTTAACATTGTTTTTGATCTCTTAAAATCACTCTTCTTATCAGAAATATAATAATCTCCAACTTGAGGATCTGATACAACACCATCTACTCTACCAGTTTTAAGATCCATAAACGCTTCTGTAGTTGAATTATATTTTTTAATTTCCTTAATTCCACTTATTTTATTTAGGACTTCCTGTGAAGTTGAGCCTATCTCTATTCCTAAAATTTTTCCATTCAAATCTTTTTCGCTACTTATTGCATTATCTTTTGTCCTTACAAATACTGCATTTCCCCCATATATATATGGTTTTGTGAAAATCATAGTCTTTTTTCTTTCACCCGTAATACTTATACTAGATTGTACTGCATCAAATTTTTTAGAGTTAAGAGCTAAAAATATACCATCTAAAGTTGTTGGCACATATTTAACTTTAACACCCATTTTTTTACCTACAGCATTTGCCATATCTATATCAAAACCCTTTATTGTGTTTGTACTATCCTTAAATTCCATTGGAGGATACGTATCATCTATGCCTATGGAAATGATTCCTGCACTTTTCACCTTTGTCAGTGAGGTATCAACACCTGCTTCTGATCCACTTCCCACGCATCCAACAAACATGAATACACTTACTGTTAATATAACTGCCATTGTTAATATTTTTTTCATTTTGACGCTCCTTCTTCTATAATGTATAAATATATAAACACTTTATCTTGTTAACGCATTAAAGCGTAGCATTGTTATTGTACATAATTTTCTTATAAATAGCAAGCGATTAAAAACAGTGACAAGATTCAAGTTAATGTTTTAACTATAGATAATTGACAAATGCAGAACTATATCGTATTATTTGAATATAGTAATATTATGATTTAAATAAAAGGATTGTGATCTACATGGATATGGATACAAATTATTCAAAATACACTGAAACTGCTGAACTACTAAAAGTACTGGCTCATCCAGTGCGGCTTTGCATAGTAAATGGATTAATTGAAAACGGTGGCTGTAATGTTAGCCATATGCAGGAATGCCTTAACATTCCACAATCAACAGTTTCTCAGCATCTGCAAAAACTTAAATCTGCTGGTGTTATTGAAGGAAAACGTAATGGTCTTGAAATGAACTATAAAGTCTGTGACGAGCGGGTTATAGCTTTTATTAAAAATATGTTAGATTAGGAGTGATTTTTATGGCAAAAAAAATAATTATTGTAGGTGGCGTGGCTGGTGGTGCTTCTACTGCTGCAAGGCTAAGAAGACTTGATGATAATGCAGAAATAATAATGCTTGAAAAAGGTGATTATATATCTTTCGCTAACTGTGGTTTACCTTATTATATTGGTAATAAAATTAAACAAAGAGAAAAATTAATTGTTCAAACTCCTGAAAGTATGATGGAAAGATTTAATTTAGATGTAAGAATAAACAATGAAGTTTTAGAAGTTGATGCAAAAAACTGTGTTGTAAATATAAAAAATAAAAATGGAGATACATACAAGGAAACTTATGATTATCTTGTACTATCCCCTGGAGCAAAACCAATGAAACCACCCATTGAAGGTATTGAAAGTAAACGCATTATGACACTAAAAAATATTCCTGATACAGATAGGATAAAAAAAGCAGTAGATTCAGAGGATATAAAAACTGCTGTAATTATTGGTGGCGGCTTTATCGGAATAGAGATGGCAGAAAATTTAAAGGAAAAAGGAATTGATGTTACTCTTGTTGAAGCAGCCAATCACATTTTAGCCCCTTTTGATTCTGATATGTCAGTAATTGCTGAAAAAGAGATGGAGACTAACGGCGTAAATCTAATTTTAGGCGATGGAGTTAAATCCTTTAAGGATAATGCAAAGGATAATGCAAAAGATACTGAAATAACTCTTTCCAGCGGCTTAAAATTAAACGCTGATCTTATTATATTATCCATAGGTGTTACTCCCGATACCGCCTTTATAAAAAATAGCGGTATAGACTTTGGAAAACGTGGACACATACTAGTAAATAAAAATATGAAGACAAATATTGATAATATATATGCAGTGGGCGATGCTGTGGAAGTAATTGATTTTGTAAACGGTCAAAATACTTCTGTAGCTCTAGCTGGTCCTGCTAATAAACAGGGAAGAATTGTAGCTGACAATATTAGTGGTAAAGCTAGCCAGTTTAATGGTGCTCAAGGTACATCTATACTTAAAGTTTTTGATTTAACCGCTGCAAGTACTGGTAACAATGAGCGAACTTTAGATAAATTAGATATTCCGCATAAAGTGATTTACGTTCACCCTGCATCTCATGCATCCTACTACCCTGCGTCTCTTAATCTTTCCATAAAACTTATTTTTAATGACAATGGAAACATTTTAGGTGCCCAGGCTATAGGTTATGATGGCGTTGATAAAAGAATTGATGTTATAGCTTCAGTTATGCGTTTAAAAGGAACTATTTATGATTTAACTGAACTTGAGCTTAGTTATGCTCCACCTTTTTCCTCTGCAAAAGATCCTGTTAACATGGCTGGTTTTGCAGCAGAAAATGTACTTAGCGGATTAAGTCAAGTTATAACTCCAAATGAGCTTTTAAATTATGATCTTAGTGGCAGTGTTCTTGTGGACGTTCGTTCCACCATTGAATTTGAAAATGGCCACCTAGATGGCGCTATAAACATGCCTGTAGATAATTTGCGTAGATCTTTTTATAATCTTCCTAAAGAAAAAGAGATTATAGTTTATTGTCAGGTTGGAATTCGTGGATATATAGCTGAGAGAATACTTAGACAAAATGGCTTTAATGTAAAAAACTTAACTGGTGGATACAAAACCATGTCAACTCTAGGTTACAAGCCTAATAATAATGTTATTAAAAAAGAGGTTGCTTTTGACCTTGCAAGTCCCGTAACCACAGAAAAGAAAGACAATTTTGATAAGACTTTGGATGCTTGTGGTTTATGTTGCCCTGGACCTTTAATGCAGGTTAAAGCTTCTATAGACGAACTTCAAGGTGGACACATACTTAAAGTCATGGCTACAGACCCAGGATTTTATGAAGATATAAAAGCTTGGTGCTCTAAAACAGGAAATACCTTGGTAAACATTGAAAGACAAGGTCCTAATACAAGCGCGTTTATAAAAAAAGCACAAGATGAGGCAGATAATTTATACTCAGCTACTGTGAAGGACAATAAAACAATGGTAGTTTTCAGTGGGGATTTAGATAAGGCTATTGCCTCATTTATAATTGCAAATGGTGCTGCTTCGATGGGTAAAAAGGTTACTATGTTCTTTACTTTCTGGGGACTTAATGTACTAAGAAAGCCTGAAAAAGTTGAAGTTAAAAAGAATTTTATTGGTAAGATGTTTGGACTTATGATGCCTAGAGGCAGTAAAAAATTACAGCTTTCAAAGATGAATATGATGGGCATGGGTTCCAAAATGATCCGAATGGTTATGAAAAACAATAACATTTCCTCTTTAGAAGATTTAATAACTTCCGCAGTAGACAGCGGCATAGAAATAGTTGCCTGCCAAATGTCCATGGATGTTATGGGAATTAAAAAAGAAGAACTTATTGATGGGGTTAAAATTGCAGGGGTTGGATATTACCTTGGAGAAGCAGAAGACGCTAACGTGAACTTGTTTATTTAATTTATGATAGCATTTAATGAACTATGAGAAGAAGCAAGGCTAACCACGCGAAAGAGTCTACCGAGAAGCATCCGAACGTGTTTAGCCTTGCTGTCCTCATTTTATAAAGTGGGTCATAATCCATTGCTGATTGTTTCTACCTTATCCGTGATTTTTCTCAGCTGCTCAGAACTTGTTCCTAGAATTCTTATTATCATTCCACTAGTGAAACTTTCACTTATACCAAATTCAATATTTTCATGTTCACCTAAAAACTTTAATAAATCTGCTTTTAAGTTTTTCGAAATATTTTCACTAAATATAATCATGTTTGCCTGGTGATTATATTTTTCATAAAAACCTATACCCGTAAGTTCTTGCTCCTTTGGTCTTAGCAGTGTGTTATCCATAAAGATGAGCTTATCCTCTAGGTACACTTTAGTCTTTGAACTAAAACTTAAAAATTCAAATACTTCATTATTTTTGTATCGGCCGCAAGATATTATTTCTCTTAGAATCAATTTGCAGTGTTTTTTTAGTCTAATATCAATGCCTGAAATAAAATTCGAATCAACAAATGGAATAGTTGGCATTGGCATATATGAAAAATTGCTACCTTCCTCCATATTAACACTTAGTTTTTGAGTGGCCACCCCACCCCTCATTTTGAAAATCTTTGTGTAAGCTTGAGAATAACTGTGGATATTCGAATCTTTTGCTAGATTTATTTTTATGTGGTATTGGTCACCTTCTAAAATTCCTGCAGATACGTTTAAAATGCATAATTTCATTTTAGTGTAATCTTCATTATAAAATGGCTTTAAAATTTTTAATGGTGATGTAAAATAAGAGTCACCGATTATAGTCTTGCCGTTTTTAACCTTTAATTCTAAATTTAAAGTACCCTTACCCATTTAGAGGCCTTCTAATAAAGCATTTGTTTTAATCCACTGAATAACTTCATTTAGTCCTATTTTTTCATTTAGATCCGTAAATATAAAGGGTCTTTCCCCTCTCATCTTTTTTGAGTCCCGTTCCATTACTTCAAGATTTGCACCAACATAAGGTGCTAAGTCTATTTTATTTATTACAAGTAAATCTGAACGTACAACACCAGGTCCACCTTTTCTAGGGATTTTGTCCCCCTCCGCCACATCAATTACATAGATTGTTGAATCTGCGAGTTCTGGGCTAAAGGTTGCAGAAAGGTTATCTCCGCCGCTTTCTATAAACACAATTTCTATATCTTTAAATTTATTTGTAAGTTCCTCCACTGCCTCAAGGTTCATAGAAGCGTCTTCTCTTATTGCTGTGTGAGGACATCCACCTGTTTCAACACCAATTATTTTTTCCTTTGGCAAAACACTATTGGCTACAAGGAATTCCGCATCTTCTTTTGTGTATATATCATTAGTAATTACACCAATATTATAGTCCTTACTCATAACTCTTGTTAGTCTTTCGATTAAAGCTGTTTTTCCAGAACCAACGGGCCCTGCGATACCAATTTTTACATAACTCATAGTTTTCTCCTTTAAGACATATACAGTCTTGAATAAAGTTCTTCATGTTCCATAGCTCTTATGTCAAAACTAATGCAACATCTTCCTATATCATCAATACTAAGTTTTTCTATTTCAATAGTCATTTTCTGAAGCAGTTCTTGAACCCCAAATAAAATCTCTTGTCCATCAACTTGACCTAAAGGTATAAGTTTTGCACAATTATTCACTACGGAAGAAGCTGCATTATACAAGTATGATCTTAGTGCATTTTCCTTAGGAATTTTCGCTAGTGCGGAAAAACTACCATATACAATGCTATGTTGTCCCATGCACTCACCACTTTTTATTGTGTCCCCATATTCTATAATAAATTTTTCCTTATAAAATTTTTCAATAAGTTTAATGAATCTTATACATAATTTCGAGCTTCCCTCTTTCATTTCCCTTGAAGCTTTGACTGCCCATAAAATTTCATCAAGCTCTATAATTTTTTTCATATCATTATTGTTGGTATATTCATAGGCAAGCTTTACAGCTAAAAAATCACCATACATATAACTATTCCAGAGTACACTTTTCAAGTATTCCTCTGCACTTTTTTTGTCTTTTATAATTCCTTTTTGAACATAAGTTTCTAGCCCATTAGACTGAGTATAAGACCCAATTGGAAATACAGAATCACTTATCTGAAGCATGGTGAAAAACTGATCTTTAGTGCTCATGATGATGATGCTCCAAAGCATTGGTTAATTTTTGCATAGTCTTATTAGGTTTAAAACCTTTCTTTTCAAGAAGCTTAAATAGGGGTTCATCATAATTAACTATTATTTCATCTCCATTTAAAAATAAGGGAATATGTTTATTACCAATTTCATAACATATTTTACCCATTTCCTCCATAGTTTTTGGCCTTATTGAAATGGCTTCACATTGGGGTATTGTAATAATCACAATCTCTTTTGAATCAGAGTATATTATATCGCCATCATTTAATTTTGATGGCTTTGTAAGTTTTATTCCTATATCTTTTCCATTCTTAGAAGTCTTTTTTAGAATTTTTTTATCCACATCAAACCAGTCCACAAAAATTTCATCTATATCTTTTGTTGCATTATTCGTATCTTTTATATTGCCTAAAATTTTATCAATCAGCATATTTTTCTCCATTTCACTTTTTATAAATGTAAAATACAAAGTCAACCGTACTAGACCATTTTTTAGAACAAGAAATATCTCTGAGCCATAGCTACTTCTTCAATTGGTTCACAGGTTAACACTTCCCCATCAACCTTAACTTCATAAGTTTCCGGATCAACTTCGATTTTAGGGGTTTTATCATTTAATATCATATCTTTTTTCCCTATATTCCTGCAATTTTTTACTGGCAACAATATCTTTTCTAAATTTAACCTTTTAATGTTACCGTTTTTAAGGGCTTCTTGTGATACAAATGTTATGCAAGTGCTATATTTTGCTTTTCCAAAGGCTCCAAACATATTTTTATATATTACAGGTTGTGGTGTTGGAATTGAAGCATTGGCATCACCCATTTTAGACGCTACGATAACTCCACCTTTAATAATCATTTCAGGTTTAACTCCAAATAAACAGGGTTTAAATATTACTAGATCAGCATATTTACCTTTTTCAATGGAACCTACATATTTTGATATGCCATGAGTTATGGCAGGATTAATTGTATACTTTGATATATATCTTTTAACTCTAAAATTATCATTGTCTCCAGTTTCCTCTTTTAATGCTCCACGCTGCTTCTTCATTTTATCAGCTGTCTGCCAAGTTCTTATAACAACCTCTCCAACTCTTCCCATTGCCTGAGAATCTGAGCTTAGCATGCTAAAAATGCCTAGATCATGCATAATGTCTTCGGCAGCTATAGTTTCTGGTCTTATTCTTGAATCCGCAAAGGCTACATCTTCCGGAACTTTGCTGTCTAAATGATGGCAAACCATAAGCATATCCAAATGTTCATCTATAGTATTCACAGTATATGGTCTTGTGGGATTAGTTGACGATGGCAAAACATTTGGGAATGCTGCTATTCTCATAAGATCAGGCGCATGACCACCACCTGCCCCTTCTGTGTGGTACGTATGAATTGTTCTACCTGCAATAGCCTTAATGGTATCCTCAACAAAACCCGCTTCATTTAAAGTGTCTGTGTGGATTGCAACCTGTACATCGTATTTATCAGCCACTTTAAGACAAGTATCAATTGCTTTTGGTGTACTTCCCCAGTCTTCATGAAGTTTAAGCCCTATAGCGCCTGCCTCTACTTGTTCAATAAGTGCAGCTTCCGAAGAGCAGTTTCCTTTGCCAAGAAATCCCAGGTTCATTGGAAACCCCTCTGCTGATTCAAGCATTCTCTCAATATACCAAGATCCCGTAGTGCAAGTTGTTGCATTAGTACCATCCGCTGGCCCTGTTCCCCCACCTATCATGGTTGTTATTCCACTATAAAGCGCAGTTTCTATTTGCTGCGGTGATATAAAATGTATATGAGTGTCAACTCCACCTGCAGTTACAATCAATCCTTCTCCTGCTATGGCTTCAGTTGATGCCCCAACTACCATGTTTTCGTCCACATTGTCCATGATATCTGGATTTCCTGCTTTTCCTATTCCAACTATCTTTCCATCTTTAATTCCAATATCACCTTTTACAATTCCCCAGTGGTCTATTATTACAGCATTGGTTATTACTAAATCTAACACCCCTTGGCTTCTATGTGCTTTTGCAGATTGACCCATTCCATCTCTAAGCGTCTTACCTCCACCAAATTTACACTCATCGCCGTAGGTAGCATAGTCCTTTTCAATTTCAATTATTAAATCTGTATCTGCTAATCTTATTTTATCACCTACTGTAGGACCATACATATTTGCATAATCCCTTCCTGACATTTTAAGACTCATCTATTTCACTCCTTTAAATCCAAGTTCTCTTGCTTTTTTAAGGCTTTTTTCTTTAATATCTGGGTCCAGTGTTGACCCTTGAGTTAAACCATTTAATCCATATACTTCTTTTTTTCCGCCTAGCTCAACTAGTTCAACACTTTTTTCTTCCCCAGGCTCAAATCTTACTGCTGTTCCTGAAGCTATGTTTAACCTCATCCCAAAGGCTGCTTCCCTATCAAAGTTCAACATTTTATTTACCTCAAAAAAATGGAAGTGAGATCCTACCTGAATAGGTCTGTCTGCATTGCTTGTAACGGTTATTTGTTTTGTAACCTTGCCTTTATTACACTCTATCTCACTGCTACTTATTATTATTTCACCAGGTATCATATAATCATTTCCTTTCACTCTACATTAGATTATCTAATTGGATTATGAACCGTGACAAGCTTTGTTCCATCTTTAAAGGTTGCCTCAATTTGTATATCAGGTATCATGCTGGAAACTCCACTCATTACATCCTCTTCCTTTAATATTTTAGCACCAAACTGCATTAATTCACTTACACTTTTTCCATCTCTAGCAGCTTCCATTAGTTCTGAACTTATAAGAGATATTGCCTCAGGGTAATTTAGCTTTAACCCTCTTTCCATTCTTTTTCTCGCTAAGCTTCCTGCATAATGAAGCATAAGCTTATCTATTTCTTTTGGCATTAAATGCATTATAAAAACCACCTTTCTTAATACAAATTTTAAAATGATACATTCTAATAGTCTATGAAAATCCTTTTTAAAACTTTACAATTTTATTATTTATTTTAATATTTTACCACTGATTTAATATAAATCAACTTTTTTCTATAAAAAAGTTACCAACATTTGAAATTGTTGGTAACTAGAATTTAGGCATTTGATACAAAATAAACTAGCATACTCGCTTGTTATTTTTTTGAAGACGCCCTAAGCTTGAATTTTAATTTTTTTGTATGACTTTTCATAGTAGTAGTTTATTATGTCGCTTCTTTTTATCATACCTATAAAAACATTATCATCATCTACTACCGGTATAAAGTTTTGATTCACTGCCTTGGAAAGCAAATCTTCAATATCAGAATCTATATGCACGGGTTTATTTATTACACGCCTTGGCACCTCACAAAGCTGTACCTTTGTAGTATTATTAAAATTTAAATCAGGTGTATTTTTTAATTTCCATAACAAATCGCCTTCTGTTAATGTTCCAATATACTTTCCGTCTCCATCTAATATAGGTATTGCTGCATATCTATGATATTCCATCCTTTCAAGTGCCTGTCTCATTGTAGAGGTAAGTTCTTCACATACCACTTCACTTTTAGGTGTTATAAAAAATGCTATATTCATATTTGTATCCTCACTTTCATTTATAAAAAAATAACTATGTAGCATTAACTTATTGTCATAATTAATTTTTGTTGCAAACTAATTATAGCAATAGTTTCTTTAAATACAATTAATTATTTTTTAATTTTATGTGAATTCATGATTTTTTATCACTTTAACATGATACTCCCAATTTTATAGAAAATAAAGTGTTATTTCAAACGTTTACATATATATTAATTAATGCTTATATTATAAATCTTGATTTTCCTATTGACACTTATATTTTTCTATGTTAAATTATAGATACAAACAAATTGCGTACAATTTAATTGTAATTAATATAATTTTATATGGAGATGATTTTATGAATATTTATGATTTTAATGCTAAAACTGCTTCTGAGAAAGAAATTTCCCTTTCAAGCTTTAAAGGTAAGGTTTTAATAATTGCAAACACTGCTAGTAATTGTGGTTTTACACCTCAGTATAAAGATCTAGAAGATTTATATAAAAAATTTGGTAATGATAAGTTTGAAATACTTGCTTTCCCATGTAATCAATTTTTAGGTCAAGAACCTGGAACTAACGATGAAATTCAAAACTTTTGTGAAATTAACTATGGAGTAACCTTCCCTGTTTTTGCTAAGATAGATGTTAACGGTGATAATGCTGATCCAATATTTAAATTTTTAAGAAAAAACAGTTCTGGAATTCTTGGAGACAGTATCAAATGGAATTTCACAAAATTTATAATAGATTCACAAGGTAATGTTGTAGATAGGTTTGCACCTACTACATCCCCAAAAAAGCTTGAAAGCACTATAGAAAACTTAATCAAAAATGCTAAATAAAAGTACTAGGTACAAAAGGAAATAAAATTTTAGGAGGTAATATAAATGTCAATTTATGATTTTAACGCTAAAACAATTAATGGAGAAGAGGTTTCACTAGAAAAATACAAAGGTGAAGTATTAATAATAGCAAATACAGCTAGTAAGTGCGGTTTTACTCCTCAATACAAAGATTTAGAATTGCTATATAAAAAATATAAAGATAGAGGTTTTAATGTTTTAGGTTTCCCTTCAAATCAATTTGCAGAACAAGAACCAGGAAATAGTAGTGATATTCAAAAGTTTTGTGAAATCAATTATGGAGTAACCTTTGATTTATTTGAAAAAGGTGATGTACGAGGAAAAGATGCTCAACCACTATTTAAATATCTATCAGAAGAAAAAGAATTTAAAGGTCTTGACCTAAATCACCCAAGTGGTAAAATTCTTAATGCTATGTTAAAAGAAAAATTCCCTGAGACTTTAGTAGGTAACGGTATAAAATGGAACTTTACAAAATTCTTAATAAATAGAGATGGAGAAGTTGTAGGTAGATTTGAACCAACTACTGAACCACTTGACATGGAAGAAGAAATTTTAAAATTATTATAATATTACCTCTTTCACTACACACCGTTTTTTGATAGACTATTAAATATATAAAAGGCATCTGAAAGAAAATAACAAGTGAAAGATGCCTGAATTAGGAAGTGGTGCATTATGAATTACGATATGCTAAAATTAGACAATCAATTATGCTTTGCATTGTATGCTTGTTCTCGTGAAATTACAAAACATTACAAACCGGAACTTGATAAACTTGGAATTACCTATACACAATATGTCACTTTGATGGTGTTATGGGAAAAAGATAATATTACAGTAAAGGAACTTGGAAGCAAATTACACCTTGATTCCGGCACATTAACCCCCCTACTAAAAAAATTAGAAGCAAAGGGAATAGTAACAAGAGCTAGAGATAGTCAAGATGAACGTAATGTTTATGTTTCTCTTACTGAAAGTGGCGTTATATTAAAGGATAAGGCTATAGAAATTCCGAAAAAAATGGCATGTATTCCAGATCATTCCCCGGAGCAACTTATAGCTTTAAGAGCAGAAATAAATAACTTACTGGGAAGCTTTGAAAAACTACAATAAATATCCAATAAGAAAAAAGGAAGCAAGGAAATCTGTTAAAACAAATTTCCTTGCTTCCTTTTAACTTGTCACTTGAAACTTACCTTGTGTTTTTACTTTATAAGTAACTAACAAGCAGTGCTATGTTCAGCACTGTAACAACAATACCGATTACCCAAAGTGCTATTTTATCAAGCATGGAATTAACGTATTTTCCCATTACTTTTTTTGAAGATGTAAGATATATTTGAATGAACACTGTTATTGGAAGCTGTATGCTTAAAAACATCTGTGAATATATTAATCCTTTAAAAGGGTCACTAATAAAAAATATAATAATAAGTGCTACAAATAAAGTTATACATACTCCTGCTCTTGAATGGCCATCACTCATGTCATATGGTTCTCCAAACATACCAGCAAAAATACTTCCCCCTGCCATACCTGCAGTAACAGTTGATGCAAGTCCCGCGAATAAAAGCGCCAGTGCAAAAACTATTGAGGCTCCATTGCCTAAAAGTGGCTTTAGCATTTGCTGAGCTTGATCAAGAGCCGACACCGGAATTCTACTAACAAAAAAAGTACTTGCAGCTAATATAATCATTGCACTGTTTATTAACCATCCGATTATCATTGAAAAAAGTGTATCCACAAATTCATATTTAAGTTGCTTTTTGATAGTGTTATCACCTTTTAAATTCCATTGTCTACTCTGTATAATTTCAGAGTGCAAAAACAAATTATGTGGCATAACTACCGCACCAAGCACACTCATTATTATTGGCAGTGAACCCAGTGGAAAAGTCGGCGTAACAAAACCCACTGCTACACTTTTCCATTGAACATGTACAAGTGTCAATTCAAATATAAAAGATATTCCTATTATAGAAACAAATCCTATTATCCATTTTTCTAGAGTTTTATAAGAATTACCAAATAGCATCCAAAGTACAACTAAAAGCATAATAATTGAACCTATTTTTATTGGTATTTTGAACAGCATATTTAATGCTATTGCTCCGCCTAAAAGTTCTGCCATAGCAGTGAGTATACAAGCAATTACCGCTGTGGAAAGTACCACATTTTTTACAGCAGGCTTAGTATGTTTAGTCGTTGCTTCTGAAAGACAGTCTCCTGTTACAATTCCAAGATGAGCTGCATTATGTTGAAGTATTATAAGCATTATAGTAGACAATGATACTATCCATAATAGCGTATATCCATAACTTGAACCAGCTGCTACATTTGATGCCCAATTTCCTGGATCTATAAAACCTACAGTTACAATAAGACCTGGCCCAATATATTTTATAATATCCAATGCTGATCTTTTGGGTTTGTTACCACCACTAAGGATGTTAAATTTCATAAATTTACCTCCGGTGAAAATATAAATAATTCTGATTTTATCTGAATTACCTATTTATAAGTATGTTAACATTATACATCAATAACTATTAGTTATACATCAAAAAAATAACTAGTCAGTATGCTAGTCTATTTTGCGTCAGATGCCTTAATAAAAAAGATAACGTTAGTATTATAAAAAATATAACGCTAACGTTAACATAAATTGTCAATTAAAATATTATTTTCATTTGCTTTGCGTAATATTTTTCTATAAGCTTGTCCAACTTTTGACTGAGTTTTACAACATTAAACTTAGTTAGTTGTTCTTCACTTTTTAACACATCATTAAGCAAATCTCTAAGCATTTCTATTTCTTCTTCTAAACTCACATAAATCAACTTCCTTCTACAACTCCAGCACACAATAGTGCGAGTATTTCTCAAATCAAGTGGCTGTATAATTTAAGACGACATACATTATTATACATTTATAATGCCATTATGACAATACATTATTAAAATAATTATATAATTTCATATAATTTCTACAATCAATCCACACATTAAATCAACATTTTTTTTATTTAAAATAAATTCATTATAATAAATTCATTATTCTTAACATTATGCTATAATTTATTAATAAATGATTTTGCACAACAGGAGGTTACACCTATGATTTTTTCCAACTTTCACACCCACAGCTATTTTTGTGATGGCATAGGAAATCCAGAAGAATACGTACTAAAAGCAATACAATCTAATTTTAATTCTTTAGGTTTTTCTAGTCATGCACCTCTTCCCTTTAGTAATTCTTGGACTATGAAGGAAGAAGATGTTAATAGATACTTGAACACTATAATAAATTTAAAGAAAAAATATACAGATACAATTCAAATTTACCTTGGTATGGAAGTAGATTATATTCAAAATTTAATAAGTCCTACTGATGAAAAATTTAAAAAATTAGACTATACTATTGGTTCAGTCCATATGCTTAAAAACGAAGCTACCGGTGAATATCTGGCTGTTGACGGAGATGAAGATGAATATATAGAACTTATAACTTCCGCATTTAACAATGATGTTAAAGCTTTTGTACATAAATATTATGAGCAAATCCAAACAATGGTGCTAAAAAATACACCATCCATAGTTGGCCACCTTGACCTAATTAAAAAGCATAACAAGAATAATAAATATTTTGATGAAAATGAAGACTGGTACAAACTAGAAATTATGAAAACTTTAAATGTTATATCTAAGGCTAATACCATTTTAGAAATGAACACTGGTGGAAAGGTGCGTGGTTACACTAATGATTTTTATCCAAGCAATTGGATAGTTGATGAATGCAGAAAACTTAACATTCCCTTGATTTTAAGTTCAGATGCCCATAATCCAAGCTATGTAAATGCATATTTTGAAGAAGCTTCAGCCATTTTAAAAGGTGCAGGATATACAAATCAACATGTCCTTCTTGATAATATTTGGCAAACGGCACCTCTTTAATTTATACTTAAAAAGCAGTCCCTATGCTGTTTTTTCAGCATAGGGACTGTGATTAGCTCCATTTTTCTGCCCACTTTTGAATTTCATCCATAGCCTTTCCTAATGCCTCACCTTTTTCTGTCAGTGAATATTCTATACGTACAGGCATTTCAGGAAAGACTTTTCTAGTTAATATGCCCTTCTCCTCTAATTCCTTAAATCTCTCAGTAAGCATTCTGGCACTTAAATTAGGTATAATCACCTGCATATCGGAAAACCTTTTTTTCCCATCCAATAATGATTTTATAATAAGCCCAGTCCATTTTTTACCTAAAAGCTCAAAGGCAGCTTCAAACCTAGGACACATTTCATATTTATCCATGTTAATCAACTCCTTAACCTATTTTAACATATTAACTTGATAAAAGTAAGTAGCTTATTAAATAATACACAATAATACTATAGTACTTTATATTTATTAACATATAATTTATGATTTTGTAGATACTAGATAATAAAAGGTGGTGATTACCATTAAGAGTATTCTTAGGTCTATATTTTCATTAAATGATAGTAAATCAGATATAACTAAAGATCACAATCACACTGATAATATTCCGCAAAATGTATCAAATATATTAGAAGAAAACGAAAAATATTTAAGGGAAATTTTCTCAAATTGTTTTGACATAACTATTAGAAAAATAAGTCTTTTTGATTTGAAACTCGGAAGATGCCTTTTAGTATATATAAATGAAATGGTTGACGAAAAACATTTAGAAAATAATCTTATTTCAAAATTAACTACAAATTCAAATTTAGTTCTTGATGAGGCTAGCATTGAGGAAACAATTAAATATTATTTAGGCATACGTGAAAACAATATTTTTTCTAATTTTCCAGAATGTATAGATTCTATTTTAAACGGTAAAGTGGTCTTATTTATTGATAACTTTAATAAAGCTTTTTCCATAAATTTAAAAAGCAAACTTGGTAGGGAGATATCTGAACCAAAGGTTGAATCGGTTCTAAGAGGTCCAAGGGATGGTTTTACAGAGTCGCTAGCACAAAATATAGCTCTAATTAGAACTAGAGTTAGAAATTCAAAACTAAAAACAGAACTTTTTAATATTGGAAGAGAAACGAAAACAGATTTGGCTATTATGTATTTATCTGGAACTGCAGATGAAAAAGTTCTTACAGAACTGCGAGAGAGACTAAATAAAATAAATTTAGAAGCTGTCATAGACTCCAATTATATTATTGAAAATATTGAAGATGATTACTTAACTCTTTTTCCATTAGTATTTAGAACTGAAAGACCAGATGTAGCCTCTATGAAATTATTTGAAGGTAAAGTAGTTATTATTTTAAATAATAGTCCTGTGGTTCTAAGTATTCCATCACTTTTTATAGAGTATATGCAATCCCCGGAAGATTATTATATGAAATACTTTTTTTCGACTTTAAACAGATTTATAAGGTACTTGTCATTTTTTGTATCATCTATGCTTCCTGGTCTTTATGTTGGAATAATAAGTTTTCATCAAGAGCTTATACCCACCTCACTTGCAATAACAATAATAACTGCACGTTCCCATATACCACTTCCTGCCTTTTTTGAGTGTCTGGTTTTGCTTATAGCCTATGAAACATTAAGAGAGGCTGGTGCACGAATGCCACGACAACTTGGTCAGACCTTGAGTATTGTTGGAACCTTAATTATAGGAGATGCCGCTATTAATGCAGGGCTAGTCAGTGCTTTGATGATAGTTGTAGTCGCTTTTTCTGGAACCGCACTTTTTGCAATATCATCTCAAGAAATGTACACTGCTATCTCTATTGTTAGATTTATTTTTCTTATTCTGGGAGGTTTTACTGGAATGGTTGGACTTATATGTGGAATGTTAATACTTGATATTTATCTTGTTTCTCGGCGTTCCTTTGGCATTCCGTACATGTATCCTCTATGCCCATTTAATCTTTCAAAGAACAGAGATGTATTACTAAGAATACCTTTGTGGAAATTGGATAAAAAAAATAGACCATTAAGATAAGGCATGTGAAAAGAGGGTTTTATGAATACTTTTATAAATGCTATAAAAAAGCAAGTAATAATATTAATAATTATTATATTGTCCTCTACTGGACTCACTGGTTGCGCTGATAGTTCTCAAATTGAACAAACTGCCATTGTGCTAGCCCTTGGTTTTGACGCATCTAAAAATGGAGTAACTGTAACAATGCAAATTTTAAGAAATCAGGGTAGTCCACAACTGCCCAAAGTTGATATTTATACTGGTAATGCTACGGATGCAGATTCTGCTATATACAAGATAAGAAGTGAAGTTGGTAAAAAGTTCCTTTACTCACATCTTAAATGTTTTATAATTGGTGAAACTATAGCCCTAAAAAGTATTGCTCCGCTGCTAGATGTAACCCTTAGGTTTAGTGAAATAAGACCTACTGTTCCACTGCTAGTAACAAAAGGCAATGCTTCGGATATAATTAAAACTAACTCAAAAGATAATACAATTTCATCCCTTTCCATTGAAAATGCTATAGATGTTCAAAAAAAATTAGGTTATAGTGCTTCCTCTACAAATTTAAATTTTGCAACAAGTATAAACACTCCCCCAAACATAACCTCATGTAGTGTTATTGATATTGATAAAAATTATTTCGAGCAAGGCACTGATGGTAATGCTACCTGCTATACTTTTCCAGGTAATGCTGTGTTTAGAAAAGATAAGCTTATTGGATATATGGATTCTAACGAAGTAAGGGGGCTAAATTGGACTCGTGGGAAAATTCGTTGGGGGAACCTTAAAATAGAAACTTTAGATAAAAAACCTTTAAATCTTGATATTAGGAGAAGTAGCTGTAAAAGAACTGTATCAATTAAAAATGGTAAAATTATTTTTAGACTTAACATTAAAGTTGATTCTGCAATTCGAGATATGGCAGGGAATACAGATCCTAATAAAAACCCTAATTTGCTGCTAGTGCTAGAAGCAAGAGAGAATGAAGCTATACGTTCTGAAGTTAAACTTGCTATAGATGATGCTCAAAATGTGCTACGAGCAGATGTTTTTGATTTTGGTGATTTGCTGTACAAAACCCACCCAAAAGAGTGGTCTAAATTAAAAGAGAATTGGACTAAAATATTTCCAAATGTTCCTATTGAAGTGACGGTTGACTCTAACATTACCCAAACAGGAACCATTGCAAAACCACAATCCTAGATAGAAATGGGAGTGAAACTATGAGAGAAAAAATCACGGCACATCAGTTACTTTCAATTATGATATTGTTACCTTATGGAAGCGCTGTGTTGTTTTTTTTAACACCTGAAACCAAACAAAATATATGGTTTGCTTTAATGTTTTATGCTATTGTGGCTTTGCTTTTTCAATTTATTTATACAAATATATATAAAAACTATCCGGGTGAAAGCATAGTCACATATATGCCTAAAATATATGGTAAAATATTAGGATCAATTATAAGCATGATGTACATTGTATATTTCGTATATCTAGCAGGTCGGGTTCTTAGAGATTTTCTAGAACTTATAAGGACTTTTACTATGCCCCGCACTCCTATACTTTTTACTGGCGCCTTGATAACAGTAACAATAATATATGGTGTTTTTAAAGGTTTAGAAAATATTGCGAGTATTGCAGAAATTTTTCTCATTATTGTGCTGATTTCCTCACTGGCTTTATTACTATTAATAGCTGTAACTGGAGATGTTATACATCCAAGCAATCTTCTACCTGTTTTAGAAGACGGTATTCTACCTGTTATATCTAAAGGTTGGAAACTAGCATCTTTTCCCTATGGTGAATTCATAGTTTTAACTATGTTTTATCCCTATGTTATTGAGCAAAATAAAATAAGAAAAGCTCTTTTTTTTGGGTGTATTTCAGAAGGACTAATACTAACTATTAATAACATACTGTTTATTGTTACTTTGGGTGTAAGTTTCGCCACTACAAACAATTTTCCTTTATTTGAAACCTTAAGACTCGTACACATAGGTGAGTTTTTAAGTCGTCTAGACATATTATATGTGATACTGTTATTAGAAGGTGCCTTTTTTAAAATAAGTCTTTGCCTGTATGCTGCTATATTAGGTACCACTCAGTTGTTTAAAATAAATAATAAAGATTGGGGCGCATTATGCATATTATTTGGAATAATAATGCTTACAATTTCCCTGTCAATTGCTAAAAACTACCCTGAACATATAAAAATAGGTCTGGCTTTAATAATTAATACAATAAATTTACCTATCCAAATATACATCCCTACAATAACATTCTTATTTATAAATATTAAAAACTTTCTGTGCTCAAGATCTCACAATTAAATTATATTTCTATGCTCTGCATCTATTTACATTAAACTCACACAACCTGCTCGTCTGTTTTGCGAGAGATGTCTAATTGTGTTATCATTAGTAAGTAAAATATATTAACGTTGGAAGGACTAAATATGAATTTATTAAGCATAGAGAACATATCAAAGAGCTACAGTGAAAAAATCTTATTTGATAACTTAAACCTTGGAATAGACGAGGGTGATAAAATAGGTGTAATTGGCGTAAACGGAACCGGAAAGTCAACATTACTAAAAATAATAGCAGGCCTTGAAACTCCTGATAAAGGAAATATTACAAAGATAAAATCTCTAATTATAGAATATTTACCTCAAATACCAAAGTTCTCTCCAGATGCTTCTGTACTTAACCAAGTTTTCAGAGGTGATTCAAAGTCCATTAAGCTACTTCGGGAATACGAAGCTGCTATGGCTGACATGAATACCCCTAGTGAAAAGTTAATGGAACTATCTGGGGAAATGGACTCACAAGGTCTTTGGAACCTTGAAAGTGAAGCAAAATCCATACTAACTCAACTTGGTGTAAATAATTTTACAGAAAAGATAGGAAACTTGTCTGGTGGTCAGAAAAAAAGGGTTGCCCTAGTTTCTGCACTATTAAATCCTTCTGATTTATTGATTTTAGATGAGCCTACTAATCATCTTGATAATGATACTATAGACTGGCTGGAACAATATCTAAATAAGAGAAAAGGCGCCTTACTCATGATAACCCATGACAGATATTTTTTAGATAGGGTTGCACATGAGATCGTTGAACTTGATAACGGTACACTTTACACTTATTCAGGAAATTACAGTAGCTTTTTAGAACAAAAATTGGAGAGAGAAGCTATACAAGAAGGTACTCAACAAAAGCAGAAGAGCCTTTTAAGAAATGAATTAGCTTGGATAAGACGTGGTGCCCAGGCCAGAAGTACGAAACAAAAAGCAAGAATTGACCGTTTTGATAAATTAAAAGAAGATGTAAATTCCGTTTCAAACGAAAAGGTTGAAATATCTCTTGCTGGAAGCCGTCTTGGAAAAAAAGTTATTGAAATTGAACATATTAGCAAAAGCTTTGGTCCTAGAACTCTAATTAAAGACTTTAGTTATATATTATCCAGGAAAGATAGAATTGGAATCGTAGGTCCAAACGGAAGCGGAAAATCTACACTTATAAATATCTTATGCAGAAAGCTTACGCCTGATAGCGGTGAAATTATTACAGGAGAAACCGTAAAAATCGGGCTATTTTCTCAAGATGTCAGGGGCATGAATGAAGATTTAAGAGTTATAGAATATATAAAAGAAGGGGCAGAAATACTAACTACTGCTGATGGTACTAAGGTTACTGCTTCACAAATGTTAGAAAAATTTTTATTTCCAAAAGATTTGCAATGGGATCCAATTTCTAAGCTTTCCGGAGGAGAAAAAAGGAGACTATTTTTGCTAAGAGTTCTAATGGAAGCTCCTAACGTTCTGCTACTAGATGAACCTACAAATGATTTAGACATTGCAACTCTCGCTATCTTAGAGGATTATATAGACCATTTTGCTGGTGCTGTAGTTTCAGTATCCCATGATAGATATTTTCTTGATAGAACTGTTGGAAAGATATTTTTATTTGAAGGAAACGGAAAAGTATCCTTCCACACTGGAAATTATTCAGATTTAAACTATGAACTTATGCACAAAGGGGATAAAGTAGCTAACAAACCTGTGGATAAAAATAAAGAAACTGATAATAAACCTAAAGAAAAAGCACTTAAATTTACCTTCAAAGAAAAAACGGAATATGATCAAATAGATTCAATAATTGCAAACCTTGAAGAAAAAATAGAAAAATTTCAAAAGCAAATAGATGGTGAAACCACTGATTATGTGGCGATTGAAAAGTATATGGATGAAAAATCAAAGGCTGAAAAAAAGCTTGAAAAAAAGATGGAACGTTGGGTTTATCTAAATGAACTTTCAGACAGAATTAAGAATCAGTAACAATCCTCAAAAGCAGTGAAAAGTTAAAACTGTCATAGTTGTTTAAAAAAGTTTATAAGCAAGTGGATTTGTTTTTTGCAAATCGGCTTGCCTTTTTAAGTGCATTTATAAACCACTATGTTAGACCAAATTATTATCTATATAAACTTTTAACTCATTTGCGCATTTAGTTTGATTCCTTCTAATACATAGTTTATTAGCTTTGTTACAAAAGTGTCATCAAGTTTTTCCCCAGTTATCAATAATCTATAGAATACCGGTCCCCAAATTAAATCTATAGTTAACTCTATATCCAGATCTTCTCTTAATTCTCTTCTTGAAATTCCACGTTCTAAAATTTGTTTTGAAATGCTTCGACGAGGCTTAAAATATGCTTTACGATATACATCCGCTAGTTTTGGATCAAACTGTCCTTCAGCTATTATTTCAGTGATTACATTTCCCTCTCTGCTCATTAGAAATTTTACAAAATTATTGACTTGAATGAACATATCATCAATAGTTGATCCTGTATTAGGTATTGGAAGTTTAACCTTAGTAGCGTTTAAGAAACCATCCATAACAACATCAGCTTTATTTGTCCACCATTTATAAATAGTAGCCTTGCTAACCTCAGCTCTTTCAGCAATCTTTTCAACAGTTACCGCTCCAAATCCATTTTCAATTAATAAGTCATATGAAGCAGTTAAAATATCTGTTTTTGTCTTTTCAGAACGAGGACGCCCTAATTTTTTATCCATTACGAATAACCTCCTTATATTATTGTAAATTTGAATACTATACGTACATTATACCTTAAAAGTTCACACTTTACTTATAGAACCTAAATAATATTAATTATAAAAAAATTAATATTATGCTTTACAATACTAAACGTTTAGTATATTATATAAATATAAACTAAACGTTTAGTATTTGTATTTAATAAATGAGGATTATAAAAGGAGTGGAAATTATGGAAAACTTAAATAATGATTTTGTAGAAAACAAACCTGTATTAAATAATTTATTAATTATGGTTATGGCCATAGCTTGTGGGCTCACTGTAGCAAATTTATATTATATACAACCCTTGCTAGGAGATATAGCTAAGACCTTTAATGTTAGTGAAATTAGTGTGGGCTATGCTGCAATGCTTACACAACTAGGATATGCGGTTGGAATGATATTTATATTACCTCTTGGAGACATAAAAGAAAGAAGAAATTTAATAACTGTGATGTTAGGATTTTCAATAGTCGCTCTTACAAGTATGTTTTTTTCGCATAATATATTTATGCTGATAATTTCTTCTTTTGCAGTTGGATTTACCTCAATCGTTCCTCAGCTTATTATCCCTTTGGCTGCTCAGTTATCAAACCCAAATGAGAGAGGTCGAATAATAGGAACAGTAATGAGTGGTTTATTAATCGGTATATTAGTATCACGTACATTTAGTGGTATTTTGGGTGGATACCTTGGATGGAGAATAGTATATATTATTGCAGCAATTATGATGATAATTCTTATGGTAGCTTTAAGAAAATTAATACCAATATGTAAACCCGTTTCTAGCATTAAATATATTGAGTTATTAAAATCAATGATTCAATTAATTAAAACCCAATCGGTTTTAAGAGAAGCGTCCATTAATGGAGCTATGATGTTTGCATCTTTCAGTGCATTTTGGACATCACTTATATTTTTACTTGAAAGCTCTCATTATAACATGGGCTCTCAGGCGGCTGGTTTATTCGGATTAGTTGGAATCAGCGGTGCTTTAGCTGCTCCATTGGTTGGAAAAATAGCTGATAAGAAGGGTCCTAGATTTATCACCAAAATAAGTATAATTTTAGTGATAATATCTTATATATTCTTCCTGTTATTTGGATTTAAAATATGGGGACTTATTTTAGGAGTTATATTACTTGATTTAGGAGTTCAATCCGGTAATGTTTCCAATCAAACCAGAGTACATTCTCTAAATGAAGAAATGCGTAACAGAATTAATACTGTATATATGGTAAGTTTTTTTCTAGGAGGAGCATTGGGGTCTTTTCTAGGGTCTTATAGTTACGCACACTTTGGATGGTATGGAGTTTGCATTTTTGGAATAACAACTCAAATTATAGCGGTAATTGTTCATAGAGCTGCAAAATAGTTTTCATAGAATATAAAAAACTACTCTAATTTTTGCACATTATTAGAGTAGTTTTTCGATTTTATCACTAGCTTGTCACTTGCTTGCTAGGTTGGAGCGTTTTGTTAGGGTTTCTTTCACTTTATTTATGTCATGAGCATTTGTGTTAGCCATTTTAAAATAGCATAGTGCTGATGGAACTAAAAATACTTGGAATATTATCAGCGTTATAATGTAATTATTAGGTTCAACTTTAAATATTGAAACAAGTGCTAATATATAGCCTACACCAACATTTCCAATTGTTCTTCCTAAACTATTTGCAAGATTTGCTATACTAAACGCCGCACCTCTGTGCTCAGGAAGATTTACATCTGTTATGAGCGCAAGCCAGTTTGGAGTATTAGAAGATTGGGCTGCACTAGCTAAAAGTGCTAATATAAATATTGCTATCATCCATGGATTTATAAATATTTGTTTTATAATGCTTAAAAGTATAGCGTAAGTACTGCTATTATCCAGTGAAAGTTTATTCATGGGTATAGCAAACATTGCAATGTACAAAGGCATAGTTATAAATACAAAAAATGAAGTTATTAACGCTCTCCCCTTGTAGCTTTTTCTTTGAACTAAGTCTCCTAGATATCCAAAAAAAGCTGAACTTAACCCTCCTAGTTGCAAGACAGCATAGAGGTATCCCGCTGCTATGATTGCAGTTTTATTGTCATATCCCTGACTTTGAATTTTTGAAATATATAGAGTTGGAAGCCAAATAAGACTTCCAGTTGTAATATTCATAAAAAAGCCTTGAAGTAAAAGCAGCATATTGCTCCTCTTTGCTATTATCCCCTTAACCTCACTGAGGTGTATATTATAACTGTATTCACTGCCTTGTTTTATAAGATTTTGAAGTTCTGGATCTGATGCACCTAATGTTGGTTCTTTTATGAATATATATAAAAATATTAATAACAGACCTATGATACTTACAATTTCAAAGGGTTTTCTCCAACTAACTGTAGCACCAATAAGTGAAGCCATTAATGCTCCTAATATCCCACCAAGACCTTGGGACATTCCCCAAAGACTTAGAATCATCCCACGATATTTATAGGGTATAAAGTCCGTAAGTACACTAAATCCAATGGAAGCTATGCACCCTAGTCCGATCCCTGTACAAATTTGGGATATTAAAAGTTCTAAATAATTATTACTTCTTGAGGTGAAAAATACTGATACTGACCAGATAATTGTACCAAACATAATAAGTCTTTTTCTGTTGTATTTTCCTGCTGCATACCCCCATAAAATGGAGGAAACTGCTGTAACCAAGATATTTATTGCAGATACAATACCCAGCGCTGCTATTGGTACTTTTAAATCCTTTGCAATAGACGAAAATAATGGAGGAAATAATCCAATTATAATATTATCAAAGGCTGCTAATGCCACAAAAACAAATATAGTATATATACTTCTCATATTGTTTTTTTTCATAGATAAAAAAATCACTCCTCAACTGCTTTCATGCATCTTAAAAAGAATAGCCACTATACTTATTCTCTCTTTATAATGCCTTTCCTCTATTTAAGAAATTATGTTGTTAGTCTATTTTATTATCTCCAAAAAACATTAAATTTAGATTAAATTTAATTTAACATTTAAAATATTTATCTATACGAAGTTTTTAAAGCTTCCTTTAAAATTTTCAGATTTTTTTTGTAGGGAGTTACAGGACAAATCTTTTTATTTTTTACATCAAATAGGTTATATACTGCAATTCTTGCTGCACGTACGGAATATTCTTCTGTGAATACCATATCTTCTGGAATTTCAACAAACTGACTAATCATAGCAAAGTTTGTTGATCCATTTGGTACAACCTTTGGACGATTCGAGATTTTTCTAGGCTGAAATTGTGCATCTATATAAGGCATCATGCACGGAATAACATTAATTACTGTATCCATAATATCTTCTAACTGCTGCTCAAGGTGCAAGTGATGTATAAGTTCCGTTAGTAGTTCCTTTCCAGTACAATTTAACATTGGTTTTTTTACATAATCACCAATTTTACCTGTATATAATCCATAACCCCAGAAAATAGTTGTATCAATTGGCTGGTTTTTAAAATGAGGTTGAGCTGAAACAACTATGCTCATTAACCAATTTGAATCCTTAAATGTTACTAATGCTCCACTTCCCGGGATATTAGTAGAGAACTTTTCAATAAGTTTAAGGAATTTATTGCCCTTGCAAGTAACAGTAAAACTCTCCCAATTAGTTTCATCTGGATGTGAAAAAAATGGTTCTGGATTTCCAAGACCGGATTTTTTTTTGCTTATTTTAGACCATAACTCACCAGATATTGGATTTTCCGGTTTGTATTCTGCTGGGGTATTCATATCCCCCACTGTTGCACAATCGGTCATACATCCATTTGTCATAATACAAACGTCCCCAGGATTTAATTTGATCACACTTTTACCTTGTTCATCTTCTATGTTTATTCCATTTACAGTAATTCCATCACCATCATTAAAATCTAAATCGGTTACAGTAGCATTTATACTGAAATCAACTCCAAAACCATCTAAGTAAGCCTTTATTGGAAGGATAACAGATTCATATTGATTGTAAGGAGTACGAGAAACCCCTTCTAGAGTTTCAATTCTAGAAAATTCAAAAATCATACGTTCCATGTAGCGCTTAAACTCAAAAACACTAGACCATTTTTGAAAAGCAAAGGTTGTTTGCCACATATACCAAAAATTGGTTTCAAATAGATGTGGCGTATTCCTGAACCATTGTTCAATAGTTATTCCATCTAATTTTTCCTCTGGTGTAATTATTAATTTACCAAAAGCCATACGATCAGCATTATTAAAACCCATACTGGTTACATCTTGAATTACTCCATCTCTATCAACTAAGCGAGCTTGTGCATGGGTTGGATGTAGATGATCAAAATTAAGAATTTCCTCTGTAACACTTTTGCCTGGCATATCTAAAGAGGGTATACTGGAGAATAGCTCCCAAAAGTTCTCATAGGTTTCTTCATTTAGCATTCTACCACCACGGCAGATAAAACCGTTTACTTCATCTCCAGCACCATCATTGCTACCTCCAATAATTTTCATCCCTTCTATGATGTGAATGTTTTCTCCTTTAAAACTACAATCACGTACAAGATAAGCTGCTCCAGCTAAAGAGGCTAGACCTCCACCAACAAAATATACTTGTTTGTTATCGTTATCCGTATCTTCTGGTAATTTTAATTGAGCTTTGAATTTATTTTTAAGCTTATTTTCAGTAATAGCTTTTATTGCAGCCGCACCAGCTATTGAACCTATAGTTATTAATATTTTGGTTTTACTTGAGTTCCATTTTTTACTCATATTTCTTTCCCCCTTTTTCCTTTTAATATTCTTTATTATGTTGCTTATTATACTCCAATACGGCTAAATTGTATTTATACAATACCCCAGTTTTGTATAGTTTTAAGAAAAGTGATAATAGCAGTTTCAACTTGTAGTTTAAGTAGTAGATTTCACCTATAACTCCTGCAGGCCTTGTCACTTATATTTCTTGCACTTAACTCTTTCCCGAAATTAGCACTATATAACATAATATTATAATTACATATGCTTTTTTTATGTTGGAAATAACTAGATGACATTTTTACAGATTGCACTGTTTTCATCTTCATTATGGATTCAACTCTGCTAAAGCTACCACCACAAATATAAAGGAGATTTTCATCCATACCTAAAAATGTATTTTTAAATTCTAAACATCCCATAATAAATAATAAAACAAACATGATAATACAAAATACCAATAATATTTTTATCTTTATGAAAAAACATATTGTAGTAACTACAAGGCCAAATATAACTTTTTTATAAAAAAAGCCAAAATGTGAGTTCTTATGTGGCTGATTTTTCTCTCCATTATACTGAAACTCTTTAAATAATTTCGCCACAATTTCATCTTTAGTATTTTTATTGCAAATGGGATATAATATGGATTTCTCTCCTTTTTCATTTCCATAACCTATACTTTCAACTTCCAAGGTGAAAAATCCAAAACACTGCATTAACAATGTTTGCTTTATATAGATGCCTTTAATCTTCTTTCTAGTAAAGCTATAATTTTTTGTACTTAAAGCACCATAACTTAGATCAATTTTTGTTTGCTCTGCTAGCATTTTAAAATCATAATATTTTAAAACATTATATCCTAGAGACAAACAAATGCTTATAAATAATACTACTAAAAATATTATTCCCACAAAATATATTTTATAATATTCATTTCCACTCTCAAAACTTTTAGTATAACTAGAAGCATCTATGTTTATAACTTTTTTTAAATATTGATTAAAAAAATTATACGCTACAAACAACAATGCCAAACCTTTTAATGCTGAATCCGAAATTATTGAGTATATAAAAAGATCTTTTTTACCAATAGTGTAGTTATCATCTTCTTTAAAATATTCTTTTTTTTCTAGGACTTCCAAGGATTCAGTGTTTATATTGTTTAGCAATTTATTTTTAATTTCCAATGCTCTCTCTTTATTTAGCATAATCTTTAATTCACTTTTTTCTCTTGCATATCCTGTATCGATTTTAACTGTGGTTACTCTAAAAATCCGCTGCAAAACATCCTGAGAAATATCCACAGTATTAATTCTTTCAAAAGGAATATCTGTCTTTTTAATATTTAAAACACCTTCTTGGTGATAAATTGAATTTTCTTTCATTATGAAAATATTCTTCCACCAAGTGATGATTTCAACCGCAACAAGTGCTACCAATAGTACTATAACTAATATTATTGATAATATTACACCTATTTTTTTTACCAATACCACAGATAAAACAAGTAGACCTGCGAATTCTTTTATTAATTTCCCCAGACTATAAACCATCTTTAAGCAATGGTTTCTTTCCACCTTATTCATCTTTTTCACCTGTTTCTACTATATTTTTCAGGTTATCTGTAATCCGGTCTGCTTCAATGCTAGTTATGGCTGGTATTTCATGATGCCCACCTGCCGTTACGATTTTTATTGTTACTATGCCAAATATTCTTTGTATAGGACCTTGCTCAATTTTTATATTCTGCACTCTAGATATAGGAATGATTAGTTTCTTTTTAATTATTACTCCCTGAATCGTTTCAACCTTATCTTCAAATATCCCGTATCGCCAAAACTTATACTCCCAAAATGGAAATATAAATGTTTTTATAACTGCATTAGCAATTATTATTACGGTTAATAATGTTGTTATGTATTTTAATCCTGTTAAGTGTGGAAACTTGGGTAATAAAAACAAATAAACCCCAACACAATATATAGATACCACTATGCCCCACATTATAAATCTTCCTATAAGCCATGCTTTTACGGCATTTTTATTTATTCTGTTATAATTATTATCTTTCATAATACCCCCAATTAGAACCAGTTTCTAGTTACATTTTAACATAAAATAGAAAACATACTAACAAAAGAATCATATTCTCATGTTAGTATGTTAAAGTGGAAATTTCTATTTAATTTATTATTTCAAGATTTACGCCGCTTTATTAAGCTTATGTGATTTAATTTTTTTTGCTTTTATTACCCGTAAAAGCGTGTATGAGCCAAATACAGCCGTATAAATAATTAATTTCATCCAGTCCAATTCCTTTTTATTTAACAACATAAGTATAATATGTATGTAAGCTAAAAAATAGAAACCATATGCCCACCTTTGTAGCTGTTTCCACTTTAACCCACTCATTTTACTTCTAAATTTGTTTAATGATGTTAGAAATAATGGAATTAATATGATAAACGCTATTATTCCCACCACTAAATAACCTAAGTAAAGTATTGGTATTTCTCTCTGCCTAATTATATTGGGTAGCTTCAATAAAATAAACCGTGCCAAATATATAATCCCGTGTGGCAATATAAAAATGGAACCTAAAATTGCAAGTTGTGCTCTAATACTTAATAATTTTTTTGTTATACCCCACTTGCTACCTAATGCACCTGCAAACATTACTAGGATAAAAAATGATATAGAAATATTTCCTTGAATTGATGCTTTTTCTAGATTAGAGATAAAACCATGAAGCTCTACATTAGAAATGATCCTTAGTATTTCGTAAAAACTTGTTAATATTGCTAAAAGTGCGGCTAAGGAATAATAAACTCTATATTGTTTCTTAATACTAGACGTTAAACTAAAAGCTAAAACAGTTACTATGATCAATGAATAAATTAAAATTATATTCGCCTCCTCTATTAACGGGTGTTGGTAATGAATATCATTATCATTATATATTGAACATAACTGTAATGTCAACAAATACATTGGAATTTATTTGTTGACTCTTAACTTATAGAACTACCGTCCTCCTGAAAATTATTAACAATTTTCCTTAGTAATTTAAACAATTCTTGTTTTTCTTCGTCAGTATCCAGTGCATTTAACATCCGTCCATAAATGGTTTTTTCGAAATCCAAATGCTCTTTTTGAGCAAGCTGCCCCTCTTCTGTAAGCTGAAGACCGTAAGATCTTCTATCCCTTTTACTTATTACCCTATTAATATAATTACGCTTTTCAAGCCTATCAACAGCGTTGGTTAAAGTACTTTTAGGTATATCTATAAATGCACAAATTTCTCTTAGAATAACATCTGGCTTCTCAGATACAATACTGATTATACTAATTTCAATAGTTGTTAATCCATTAATTCTTGAATATTTTTTTTCTACTTTTCTAAAATTAGATTTTTTTATCATAACGTGCCACAGGTCACTAAATTCTTGAATTTGTTCATTCTTTTTTTTATCCACTGTCATGGTGGCACCTCCATATTTTGTTGCCTTTTAAGATTATTTTAACATATTATTTGTTCATAACCATATCGTTTTTTTATTTTGCCTATATTTTGCTTAAATTTCGTAGCGATATTAGTACAAGTTTACAGATCTTTCGTTTTCACTAATTCCACATATTTTATTTTACTTAAATTATTAGGTTTTCGTATTTTATCAAATCATAAGCAAATATTTTATAAATGTAGTGAATTAGTTCTTTAAAATGTAATTAATTGTAATATAATTAAACTTATAGAAAAAGGAGTAGCTGTTAAGCCACTCCTTTCAGTTATCACATTTTCGCTAACAGTTCAGTCTTCTTTGCATTGAATTCATCTTCTGTTAAAATTCCATTTTGTTTTAGTTCTGCAAGTTTTTTTATTTGTTGTGGTATATCTGTAGCATCATTAGATGTATTATTAAGATTTGTAGAGTCTTTTATCTTCAAATTTTCTTTAGCTGCATTTACTGCATCAACAAAAGGCTTTATAGTTTTCTTTGTAATATTGTCAATTTTCATCTTAGAAGCTCCATCCCATATTTCTACACTCCCTAATATTAAACCTTGTTTTTGCCCTATGGAATTTATTTTTTCTAAAGGTATCTCCTGTTGTTTGAGCCCATATAATAAACCTTTATCTAAAAATATTATTCTTTTATTTGTACATACTATTAACCATGTAGTTCCATCTAAAAGGCCAGAAGTCATATATTTTATTTTTTCATCTTCATGTAAAACCTGTGGCAAGAATTTAATTTCTTTTTTAGTACCAAATGTATCTGTGACATTAGTATCCTTCATTTGATTCTTAATTTCCTCTATTGTTGGCATTGTTTTTACCCCCTATCATTTTATAGCTATATTGTAACAGAATGTTTATATACTGGCAATATATGAACATATGTATGATTATTTGTCAAAGGTACAGATATGAGGTAATACTATGAAAATTTTTATTGTCAATAAAGCTCATTTTGCCTTGAATATTATTTCTTCTAGAATCAGTATAGCTATTAAATACAGCTCCAGTTTTTTCTATTTTCTTTTTAAATTGATCTTTGCAAAAATAGACTACATTTTCTCCTTCTTTAATTAGCGCATACACAAGCCCTAATGTTGGATTACATTCAATCATTTATTAACCTGAGCTGTGGTTATAAATGAACTATAATTCACCCTATTAAATGAAATCACACTAAATCCACATTTAATAAATAATTTATTGATTTCTGATTGTGAATATATTCTAAAGTCCCCTTTTTTGCTATATCTAAGTAACAAATTCATTAATTGCCTAATTGGTGACATAGCCCAGGGATCTCCTATAATTAAGTGTCCCTTAGGCAATAGAACTCTTGCCATTTCAATTAATACTTTTTCAGGATTTGGATAATGATGAAATGAGTCCGTACAAATAACAGCATCGAAAGTATTGTCCTCCCATGGTAACTTTTCTGAATCACCAATTTTTAATTCTACCTTGTCATTTAATGTTTTTTTTGCTATATTTATCATATTTTCTGACAAGTCTACACCAGCAAGATTAATTTTATCGTTATTAGAAAGCTCAGAAAGTATTGTACCTGTTCCACAACCTACATCTAAAACTTTTAAGCAATTAAGCATTTTCACATTTTCTATTACGCTAGAGTATAATTTTTTAGCATGCTTACCATTACTACTTGTTTCATAAACTTTTGCCTCATTATCAAATGTCTGTTTGGATTTTTCTTTGTATACTTCATTACTACTCATATTTTTCTCCCTCCCTATTATCATACTGATTTTATATTGTCCCTTAATGGAACAATACTACTATGGTATTAATTTGTCAACCATTATTTGTATGCTTTACCATTGTCTTTTTGTATTTTAAAGTTGTATGTACTATAATCATGGAAGCAGTTGTCAGATTTCATTAACCTT
The DNA here is from genome assembly GCF_000686725.1 of Clostridium akagii DSM 12554. Lineage (GTDB taxonomy): Bacteria > Bacillota > Clostridia > Clostridiales > Clostridiaceae > Clostridium_I > Clostridium_I akagii. Next base: position 113,677 of record NZ_JMLK01000014.1, read on the forward strand.
TAAGGAATAAAGATCAAAAATGAAATTACTAATAATATAGGAAATTACTAATAAGGAGTGAATGTTTTGGATAAAAATAATACTCGTAATAAGAATAGTACAAATAATATTTTAATTAATTGGCATGATTTTAAGTTAAAGATAATAATTGAAGGAATGATTGTTGGATTTTTTACCGGACTATTAATAGTTTTTTATAGATATTTATTGAATATAGCACTAACTTTTACAAAACATATGTATTCACTTCAATTAAAAAATCATTGGCTTATACCTGTATGGTTTGTTGTTTTAATTGCCGGTGGCTGGATTGTAGGAACGATTTCGAAAAAAAATCCTATGGTGTCAGGTAGTGGAATACCTCAAGTTGAAGGAGTATTATCAAGAAAGCTCAGCATGAGTTGGTGGCGAGTTGTATTGTTTAAGTTTGTGGGTGGGGTTATATCTATTGGCGCTGGCTTGTCTTTAGGCCGCGAAGGTCCATCAGTACAGATGGGTGCAGCTGTAGGTCAAGGTTTTAGCCGGATTTTTAAAAGGCTTAAAATAGAAGAAAATTTTTTAATAACTTCGGGAGCAAGTGCTGGGCTTTCTGCGGCATTTAATGCTCCATTTGCAGGGGTTATTTTTGCGCTTGAAGAAATGCATAAAAATTTTTCACCTACCATTATGACCTCAGCACTGGCAGCTTCATTAACTGCGGATTTTGTATCCAAAGAATTTTTTAGTATGAAACCCATGTTTGATTTTAAACAAATAATTGCCATTCCTCTTAATAATTATGCTTATATAATTGTACTTGGAATTATATTAGGACTGCTTGGAGTAGTTTTTAATAAGGCAATATTTAAATCTCAGGATATTTATGGAAAACTAAAAAATATTCCTGCTGAGTTCAAACCTATAATTGCATTTTTAGTAGCAGGAGTACTAGGCATCTTTATGCCTGAAGTATTAGGAGGTGGCGAGAATATAATAAGTTTTCTTGTAACCACCCCTTTATCTTTAAAGGTATTATTACTGATTTTGATTGTAAAATTTTTATTTACAATGATAAGTTACGGTAGTTCAGCACCAGGAGGGATATTCTTGCCTCTTTTAGTTGTTGGCGCATTGATCGGTGTAATATATGGTAATGTTATGCATGATATATTTGGCTTTAACCTAATTTATATTCCTAATCTTGTTATCCTTGGTATGGCAGGATATTTTGCAGCTATAGTTAAAGCACCTATTACCGGTTGTATACTTATAACTGAAATGACAGGCTCATTTTCACATTTGCTTTCAGTTGGACTAGTTTGCTTGATCGCTTATATGGTAGTAGATGTTTTAAATTCAAAACCTATTTATGAAGTATTACTAGAACGATTTTTACTTAAAGGCACTAATAAATTCAAAGGTAAAAAAGATACAAAAGTAATCATGGAAACTTCAATTTTTATGGGTTCAAAGCTTGATGGTAAAATGGTTAAGGAAATGAAATGGCCCACTGGTTGTTTGGTAGTTGCTATAAAAAGAGGAGAAATGGAAATTATTCCTACAGGCACTACAAAAATAATGGCTGGAGATTACCTTGTGGTTTTATCTAATGAAGATAATGCTTCATTGATAAAAGAAAGTCTATCGCGAGCGGGAGAGTTTGTTCAGTGACAAGTTACAAGTCAAGGCGATTTTGCATTGCATTATTGTCATTTATCCCTGGTTATTACTACCTTTTGATATTACTCATCTAATTTATCCTAGCAAAAGTTACCACTGCTGAATATCCGTCTGTAACAACTGTTGAGACATTTCCAGCGCTTCCATTCTGAAATTGGTATATGGAATTTGGGACGGTAACATTAATTATGGCTGTTCCAAAAACTACTGTATCACTACCATTTGCTATAGCTGATGATGAAACAGCTTTAGACACTAACCCAATACTTGGAGATGTTTCTTTTAAGTTAACAATAATCTTCATTGCAGCTCCAGAACTATTTGATATTGCTACCCACCAATTTACTAGATATTGTCCCGCTGAAGCTATAGTGAAATTACCTGTGGCTGACGCGTAGGATACACCACTTGATAAATCTGTAATATTTAGCAATATAGCATTCCCTGTAGTTATTGGCGCTGAATTCGTGTCATGAACCATAGCATAGGCATTAAATGATGTTCCATTTAAACTAAATCCAGTATCTTGCCAATATGAATTTTCTAGTGGATACACAGGCGCAGGAGTAATTGCCGTATTATAACCAACTATAAAACTTGCAGGTATCGTTGCCGTGGTCCAACCAGCAGCCCAAGTTTGATTTGCTATACTGTTATTAGAAGCATATACAACAGTGCTTCCAGTTGAACTAGAATCTACTGCTATTAGACCTTTACCAGCTGTATTTTGAACTGAATTTCCGCTTACTTCTATAAAACTAAATATTGAATTATCAACATTATATAAAAGTACAGGTGCATTGCTTTCACTAATAGTTATATTATTATCTATAAACAGTTGGAAATTAGAACCTACAAATTCTTCCATAAGTAACAGCTGTTTTAATGCAAAAGAAGTCTATCTCCATTATTTGCAGCTAATAACGCTGCGTCAATGGTTAAATAAGTTTGCCCTGTACCAACAAGTAACGTGGCTCCTGTAGGTGGTGGGACTACTCTAACACTTGGTGGTATTGGTGAAGCTATTTTTACGTATACCTCTCCAGTTGTGGTGTCAATATAAATGTCACCAATATTCCCTATTGCTAAGGTTGGTGCACCACTTCCTGATAAAACGGATGAACCATTTGTTCCTGCAGCCCCTCTAACACCTTGAGGTCCTTGATATCCTTGATACCCCTGATATCCTCTTGGTCCACGAGGTCCTTCCTGTCCTTCAGGTCCTAGCTGCAATGCTTTCCAACGTACTCCTGTATCTCGATATAAAATACCATAATTAGTATCTAAAAAAAGTCTTCCTTTTATCTCAGCTGGTGGTCTTTCATTAGTCGTTCCTTCCTGAATAGAAGGCGATCCTCCTGCATTAATTACAAATGTTGGGTCATTTTTATTGTTATCACTCTTAATACCTTTTTGATTTGTGCCATCTCCTGAAGTGCGTTTATCAATCTCCATATCTTAACTCCATATTATAATTATTTTATTATAATATGTGAGTTAGCCACCTGATTTGTGTATAAATTAATTCGTTATCATTTGAGCATTAGGGTAAATTGTATCTAATAGAACAATGAAATTGTATTTATTGTTCTTACCTGTTTCACAAAAAAACAAAAACTCTTACCATGTTTCTAGGTAAGAGTTTTTTCATTATAATCATATATGAAATTGTGTTCCAAATTTTAATATAAAATTAGAATTTTATAACTTCTATAGGACCATAACCTTTATTTATTTTGAATTCACCTGCTTCGATGTAAAAAAGCTCAAATACAGGATTTGTTGCTGTTTTATATATATCTTGAACACCTTTAGAAATTTTAGAAAATACATCTGCCTTCTCTGCTGCATCTGTAATAAACACAGCTTTCCCTGACAGCCTAACATTATAGCCTTCACTTACTCCTGCGAATGCTACTTGTGGGTTTGCTTTGATTTGCTTATATACTTCTTTTATATTTCCCGTTCCAAAATAGAATTTATTTCCTTCTGAATATTGAAACTGCCAACCTCTAATCTCAAGTTGTTCACCATTTGTTGTTGCAAAATAACCAATTGTACCTGGCTTAAAAATCTCTTTAACTTCTTCTAAATTCATAAACTCGCCTCCAAAATGTATTTTGATATCAAAGTAATTATAATTGAAAAATACTTTGATGTCAAAGTGTTTTTCAAAAAAATATAGATAATATTAAAAATTATCATATATTCTTTCTAGAGTTTTGAGAAATGCTTCCTTCTCTTTTTCAGTAATCCCCCTATATTCTTTTTCATATAGCTTTTCTGAAATTTTCACAAAATTCGGCTCTAACTCCTTTCCTTTTTCAGTAAGGTAAGTAATGGTAGACCTATTATCCACTGGGTCTTTTTTAAATGAAACATAGCCCAGCTTTGTTAATTTACATATTAAAGCGGTTACCGTAGACCTATCTTTATTGATATGATTTGAAATTTCCGTCATTGTGCATTCCCCGTACTTAAATAACGCTGCTAAAATATCTCCATGAGATGGTGCTATATCTGTGACCCCTATGTCCTTTAACTCTTTCAATAAAAAATCATTTGCTCGTTTTCTAATTCTTCCGATTGTCTTAATACTATTATCAATTTTCATACCTCGATTATACTTTGATATAAAAGTATTGTCAATGGCAGTTATCACTTGCCTATGCTCTTCTATGAAGTGATTATTTCATGAATTAATACTGGTTTTTGGGCATGGTCACTAATAGTAATATTTTCATATATTTTAGCTATTACCTCATTTACATCTTCTCTATTTGAATAAATAGTTACAAGGGTATCACCCTTTTCTACCTTGTACCCTACTTTTTTACGTAACATAAGTCCCACTGCTAAATCAATTTTATCATCTTTTGTAGCCCGTCCTGCTCCTAAAATCATTGCTGCAATACCTATCTCATCAGCTACAATGTTTGAAACAAAACCGCCCTTTAAGGCTGGAACATCAATTTTATATTTTGCTTGTGGTAATTTTTCTGGATTATCTACGATTGATGAATCTCCACCTTGGTTTTTAAGAAATACTTTGAATTTATCTAGAGCTTTACCATTTTTTATTACTTGGACAAGCATTTTTCTTGCTTCTTCTAATGTTTTTGCTTTTTTAGCTAGCACAACCATTTGACTTCCAAGAGTTAGAACAAGTTCTGTTAAGTCTTCTGGTCCTTCTCCTTTTAATGTATCAATGGCTTCTTTTACCTCTAGTGCATTTCCAATGGCAAAACCTAGTGGCTGTGACATATCAGAAATTATGGCCATAGTGTTTCTACCTACATCATTACCTATCTTAACCATAGCATGTGCTAATTTTTCTGCATCTTTATCTGTTTTCATAAAAGCTCCGACACCTGTTTTAACATCTAGTACTATGGCATTAGCCCCTGCTGCAATTTTTTTGCTCATAATAGAACTGGCAATTAATGGTATCGATTCTACAGTTCCAGTTACATCACGAAGAGCATACAATTTTTTGTCTGCAGGCGTTAAATTTCCCGTTTGCCCAATAACAGCAACTTTATCGCGATTAACTAAATCTATAAATTCACTTTTTGTAATTTCTACATGGAAACCAGGAACTGATTCTAATTTATCAATAGTTCCACCTGTATGTCCAAGACCTCTTCCAGACATTTTAGCCACGGGTATATCAAGTGCAGCAACAAGAGGTGCTAATACAAGTGTAGTTGTATCTCCAACTCCACCAGTTGAATGTTTATCAACTTTTATGCCATGAATTGCTGACAAATCAATAGTTTCGCCAGAGTTCACCATTGCCATAGTAAGATCAGCTCTTTCACGATTATTCATGTCTTGAAAAAAAATCGCCATTGCTAGTGCACTTGCTTGATAATCAGGAATTATTCCTTTAGTGTAACCTTCTATAAAAAAGTTAATTTCTTCTGTAGTTAACTCTTTACCATCACGTTTTTTTGAAATTACATCTACCATTCTCATAATTTATCACCTCTTTACTTTAACTTTTCTAAAAAGCTTTCTCCGTACTCTGGCATTTTAACCTTAAAATTATCCGCAACTGTTGCTCCGAGATCTGCAAATGTTTTGCATGTGCCTAGATCATTTCCTTTTTTAAATCGTTTTGAATAAGCAATTAATGGAACAAATTCTCTTGTATGATCTGTTCCATGATATGTTGGATCATTCCCATGGTCTGCTGTAATTAGTAATAAATCATCTTCCTGCATTTTTTCAAAAACTTCTGATAATCTTTTATCAAATGCTTCTAATGCATCTCCATATCCCATTGGGTCACGACGATGTCCAAAGTTTGCATCAAAGTCAACTAGGTTAAGAAAACTAATACCATGGAAATCCTCATCTATTACTTCTATTAATTTATCCATACCATCTTCATTAGATACTGTCCTAATTGCCCTTGTGACACCCTCTCCATTAAATATATCCGATATTTTCCCAATTGCAATAGAGTCAAGTTTTGCCTGCTGCACATAATTCATTACTGTTTCCCCAAAAGGTTTTAAGGCATAGTCATGACGATTAGACGTTCTCTTAAATGTATCTGCAGTTTTACCTACAAATGGTCTAGCTATAATTCTCCCTAATGTATATGGTTCCTTTAATGTTATATCACGGCAATACTGACAGATTCTATATAATTCATCTAAAGGTATAATTTCTTCATTTGCAGCAATTTGCATTACAGGGTCTGCTGATGTATAAACTATTAAATCTCCTGTAGATAGCTGTTTTTCACCAAGTTCTTTTATAATTTCTGTTCCACTGGCAGGTTTGTTTCCAATAACCTTTCTACCAGAGAAATCTTCTATTTTTTTAATTAATTCTTCGGGAAAGCCATCTGGAAAAACGCGAAAAGGTTCATCAATATAAAGCCCCATCATCTCCCAATGCCCGGTCATTGTATCTTTTCCACAAGAAGCCTCTTGCATTTTTGCAAAATAAGCTTTGGGATGAGCAGCTTTTTCAATGCCTTTAATAGGGTAAATGTTTGATAATCCTAGTGAGGACATATTAGGCATATTTAAACCATTTTTCTTTTCAGCAATATGCGCTAATGTATTAACATCAAAATCACCAAAATCCTTTGAATCCGGTGCTTCTCCAATTCCTACTGAATCCATAACAATAATATGTATCCTTTTAAAAGCTTTCATTTTTCTCTTCTCCTTTTGTTTACTCCTCTGAAATAATTGCTATACCTGCACTTGCACCAATACGAGTTGCACCTGCTTCTATCATTTCCATAGCCTCTTCTTTAGTATGAATACCACCTGAGGCTTTAATGCCCATGTCTTTACCTACTGTTTTCCTCATTAATTCAATATCAGTAGCAGTTGCTCCACCTTTTGAAAATCCTGTTGAAGTTTTTACAAAATCTGCACCTGCTCTTTTAGCTAACTCACAAGCTTTTATTTTTTCTTCTTCTGTTAAAAGACAAGTTTCAATAATAACTTTAACTAACGCTTTGCCTTTTGCAACTGCAACAATAGCTTTAATATCTTGTTCTACGTAAATATAGTTTTTATCCTTTAAATCTCCAATACTAATAACCATATCAACTTCTGTTGCCCCATTTTTAATGGCTCCCTTTGCTTCAAAAGCTTTGGTTTTAGTTGTGGTGGCTCCAAGTGGAAATCCTATAACAACACATACACTAACCCCACTATCTTTTAATTCCTGAGTTACAAGTTTTGTCCATCTTGGATTAACACAAACAGATGCAAACCCATATTTTTTTGCCTCATCTGTTAATTTTAAAATTTGTTCTTTTGTTGCATCTGGCTTAAGTTCAGTATGATCAATCATTTTAGCTATATTCATTATAAATCTCCTTCTCAACGTTTTTATAATTTTATAATAATGCTTTCTTGAACCTTTGTAAAGTTACAATTGAAATTATGTTCTTATATTAATCTAAAAGCCTTTTTGCAGTATATTGATCCGTGATTAATATATTGGCAATCTTAGCTTTTAATGCTGCACGAATTGCTCTTATTTTATGTTCACCGCCTGCAACTAAAATAGATTTTTCTTTTTGCTTGAGCTCATCTATAGATATTCCTATAGTACGATTGTCAATCTGAAAATTACAGATGTCCCCATTTTCATTAAAAAATCGGGAACAAATATCGCCTACGCTTTTTTCTTTTAAGATCTTTTTCTCTGATTCACTTAGGTAGCCTAAGCGGAAAAGTAGTGCTTCATCTCTAACACTACCAACTGTGAAAACAGCTATATTAGCTTGACTTCCCATTTCAATTGTACTTTTAATATGGCGGTCTTCTTCTACCATTTGCCGTACAATGGCATTATCAAAAATTACTGGCAGTGGTAAATACCTTGGAACTGTTTCAAAAGCTTCAGCAAAAAGACTGATTGTTTCCGATGCATAGGTATTAACCTTCGAATGGCTGATTCCACCCTTTAGCTGAACTACCTCAACACCTTTAACACTTTGGCGGGTAAGTTTTTTTGCAACTTCATACATTGTAGTTCCCCAACTTACTCCAACAATATCCCCATTTTTTATGGTTTGTTCTAAATATTCTGCCGCTTCTTTACTTATATATTCTCTACTAGAAACATAATCATCCTTTGATGAAAAAACAACACGAATATCTGTTAATCCATATTTTCCTTTTAAGTTATCAGCTAATCTATCTAAATCAGCAAATGGATCAATAATATTAATTTTAACATACCCTTTTTCTTTGGCATACTGAAGAAGTCTTGATACAGTTGGTCTTGATACACTAAGTTGTGATGCAATCTCCTGTTGACTATAATCTGACTGGTAATAAAGTTTCGCCACTTCAACACTTAATTTTTGTTTATCATTGTCCACAAATTTTCACTTCCTCTTACTATTAAACATATTATATAATGATTTACTTTACAAAGCAAAATACGTGGTAGTATGGTTAATAATATTTTACTCTGTTTACACATTGTTTACTTGCTAATCACTTAGTTGTCATTTCACAGTAGTAAACTTATATATGTGATTAAATAAATTTTATTATCACATAATAAAAATAATAAAAATAATAAAAACAATAAATATAATAAAAATAATAAGAACGAGGTCCTGAAAAATGTCAAAAAGAATAGCAGTAGTTGGAACAGGTTATGTTGGTTTAATAGCGGCAATTGGGTTTTCAGATTTTGGTAATCAAGTTATAGGTGTGGACATTGATAAAGAAAAAATTGATAATCTTAATAAGGGTATATCTCCAATTTATGAGCAGGGTGTTTATGATTATTTAGATAGGAACTTAAAGAGTAAAAGATTACGCTTCAGCTCAAATATTGATGAATCTATGAGACAATCAGAAGTAATATTTATAGGAGTTGGAACCCCACCAAAAGGTGATGGCGAAGCGGATTTGTCTCAAGTAAAAAGTGTAGTTAAAACAATTTGTAAAAATTTAAATGGTTACAAAGTTATTGTCCTTAAATCCACGGTACCTATTGGAACAAATAGATGGGTAAGAGATTACATAAAAAAAGAGACTAATTCAGACAATTTTGATGTTGTCTCAAATCCAGAATTTCTAAGAGAAGGTAAAGCTATAACTGATTTCTTTCATCCAGATAGAGTTGTCGTAGGCTATGAATCAGAAAAATCCAAAGAAATAATAAAGGATATTTACAGATCTTTATACTTAATTGAGACACCTTTTGTTTGGTGTAACTATGAAACTGCAGAGCTTATAAAATATGCTAATAATGCGTATTTAGCTACAAAGATTACATTTATAAATCAGATAGCAAACCTTTCTGAAACTATTGGAGCTGATGTTAAGCTGGTTGCAAAAGCTATGGGAATGGATGGCAGAATCAATTCGAAATTTTTACATCCAGGCGCTGGTTATGGCGGAAGTTGCTTCCCAAAAGATACTAATGCACTGGCTAAAATCGGTGATAATTATGGAGTTGACATGAGTCTAGTCAAAGAAGTTATACATTCAAATGAATTACAAAAAACTAGAATGGTAAAAAAATTACAAGGCTTAACTGGAGATCTAAATAACAAATGTATTGCTGTACTTGGGCTCTCCTTTAAACCTGAAACAGATGACATGAGGGAATCACCTGCTATTTCAATAATAAAAGATTTGATTAAAAACAATTCAGTTATTAAGGTACATGATCCAAAAGCAATGGATAATGCAAAAAAAATATTTGGTGAAAAACTCATATACTGTGATACCGCATTAGATACTGTAAAAAATGCTGATGCTTTAATATTAGTCACTGATTGGAATGAATACAGAAGTTTAGATTTAAATACTGTAGGAAACTTAATGAAGAACAAAATAATTCTAGATACAAGAAATATGCTGGAGCCTGAAGATGCTAAAAGCTTAGGATTTATCTATGAAGGCGTAGGGCGAAAGTAGAAATGCTAGAATATCACCTACCGTTGATGTTATTCTTAGCAATATTGCTGCCAATAAAACTAAATTATTCGTAAATATAGGTCCTAGCATCAAAAGCATTATTGATTCCCTTATACCAATACCACCAGGTGCACCAGGTACTACAAAACCTAGCACCCATGAAATTGTATAACCTGAAATTATTATGAGACTTATTGGTAGTGAAATACTTGCACCAAGAACTAGTTGTAAAATCAAAACTAAAAAGATTCCTGGAATTATTAGTGTTATGCTATAAATGCAGAACAGTTTGCATAAAAGCACCAAAAAGCCTTTTGTAAAAAAGTGTTTGTAATTTTTTATAATTGTGCTCTTAGTAATCAAAAGCCAAATAACAACTGTTACTATTATTATCACTACTATTACAATGCCATAAAGCATACTAGGATGTATTTTATAAAACACATCTTTTAGTATGCTTTTAAAGCTTTTCATGGCAAATATAAGTGACAGAATACAATCTGTAGCTAGTAACATACCTATCTCTATAATACTGCAAAAGGTTATGTCTAATTGTTTAAATCCAAGCTTCCCTGCTAATATATTTCTTCCTGCAAACTGCATTACATTCCCTGGTACATACTTACCGATATTGGACTTTGAATAAACAGTTAAAATTTCATGGAACGGAATTTTTCCTTTGTTTATAAATTCTAATGTGGTTTTCCAGGCATAGGATGAAATATAAACTATTGCTACATATCCAATAGATAAAAGTACTCCTAGCACTATGGCAGAAATAGGACTCTTTATATATTTAACATCTATTTTCATAGACATAAATGCTTTCACAATAAAAATAAATGCTATAAAAGTAATAGCATATCCTGCATATTTAAAAATTTTATTATTCACCCTTAGCTCACTCCTTGCATGTGGATTCTTATTATTAGTATTTTTTTACCCATTTAAAATACTCTTTTCCATCACATGGAGTATTTTTTCTTTTAATTTATTAGGGTTACCCATTTCAACATAATAATATTTATTGTCATCCTCATGAAAAAGTTCATGGTTAGCGGTATTATCCCCCAAAATCATAGGCTTTTCCATAGAATCGTAAATATACGCCTTCCCAGGAATTGTTCTTGATGCCTTGGCAATATTATTATTAAAATGTCCAGCTAAACATAAATCTGCTTTTGCAATTTTTTCTGCCAAACTATTTTGTGAAAGCCAAGGTATAAACTTTACATTTTTTAATTGTTCATATTCTTTCAAATCTTTATTCTTTATAGGACCAATTATTTGGAAAGTTACTGTGGGTATATTTTCCATGTTTTTAATACACCGAAGAATAACATCTACCCCCTGCAGTGGTAAAATAGTTCCAAAATACAAGACCACAAATTTCTTATTAAGCTGTTCTTTGTTTGATATTATTCGTGGATAATAAATTGATATATCGGCTTTAAGATATAAAACATTAATTTTACTACTATCAGCCCCAAGACAATTTACAAAATAATTACCATGAGCCAAGGTATCAACTATTATTTCATCTGCTACCTTAATTGTTATTTTATCTATATGGAAAAAAAGTTTGGCGAATAAACTAGTAGCCTTAAACTTTTTTCTATCACAAACAAATGTATCGTAAAGAGAGATAAAAAAATCTTCTACAACGAGCTTCCCCTTAAACTTATTGCGAAATAATGGTAAAATTAATTGCGGAGCAAAACCCACAAATATAACATTATAATCTTTAAGTGACATAAAAAATAACTTTATGTATATTTTCAAAAGTCTAATTACATAACTTTTATCTTTATAGCCTATAACTTTAACTGATAGTGCTGATTTTTGCAGCAAATCAATTTCCTGAGAATTTCGTATATAATCAATATTTTTTGTAGTTATAAATAAAACTTTTTTTCCCACAATAGCTCTTGTCATTTTATCATTAAAAAAATTGTCATTAATCATTTTTCATCCTCATCGTTTAGGTCCTTTTTATCTGAAGCATAATCCATTTTTCTCACACGGTATTGAATGTCTTCTAATAACTTTCGGTTAGCTGCAGTTAAATCCGCTTGTAACCCCATAAAAAATGTTTGAAAACCAAGTAATAATAAAATAGAACTTAGTATAAGTGATTGTATATGTCCTCTACCATAACCTAATGAATAAAGATGTATAAATCTAATTGCCACTATTAATCCTACAGTAAAAAAGATTGAGCCTATTAGACAAAAAAAGCGAAGTGGACTATACATCATATAAGAACGTATTATAGTTACCGCTGATCTTTTTACATAGGTTTGCGTACTTTTAAATAAGCGGGATTTCCTAGTTTCAGGGTTTGTACGTATAGGCGTGGACGTAATTGCTATTTTATTTCTTCCGGCCTGTATTATTGTCTCAAGTGTATAAGTATATTCATTCATTACATTTAATTGCATTGCCGCCTTACGTGAATAAGCCCTAAAACCACTAGGAGCATCAGATATATCCGTATTTGATGCCTTACGAACAACCCAACTCCCTAAATGTTGAAATAATTTTTTATTTTTCGAAAAATGTTCGGTATCATCTATAGGACGACTTCCAATAACTATGTCATAGTGTCCTTCTATAATTGGTTTGACGATTTCTTTTATATCTTCCCCATAATATTGATTATCAGCATCAGTATTAACAATGATATCAGCTCCAAGGCGAAGACAAGCATCAATTCCTGCCATAAAACCTGCCGCAAGTCCTTTGTTTTGCTTAAAACAAACCACATGATTTATTCCAAGTTTATTAGCAACGTTGACAGTATCATCTGTGCTACCATCGTTTATTATTAGATATTCTATTTCATCTATTCCATCTATAGAATCTGGTAAATCTTTAAATGTTTCTGCAAGTGTATTTTCTTCATTGAAACAAGGTATTTGAATTATAAGTTTCATTTAACTACAAGTCTCCATTCTCTTAATTTTTTATCTATAAATAATCTTTAAAATAAATTACGAAGTATATAAAATCTTCATAAAATAGCATACAAATAAAAATACAACAGATAATATATCCTACAAATTTTTTTAAATTAAAATTTTTTTTTGTTTTATAACATAGTGTTGATAAATTATTTGTTATTTCATTATATTTCAAATTTGATTTTTTTTCATTCCCATTATCAGACAAAGATGACCCTTCGAATAAATTTTTCATAATAAATGTTACAGCCAATGCGATTGCAGGTATACCACATAGGTAATAACGTGATTGAAATCCACCTAGATAACCTGAACTATTAGTATATTCGCTATAAGCACGTAACCATTGAATTATAACTGAAATTGCTAATGCAAAATAAACAGAGATTAATACTAACATAATAGAAGCATTACGTTTAGCTCTTTTTATTTGAAATAACAATATAACTGGAATAACTAAAAGTAAAAGTTCTGCAATAGTATTTATTGAAAATACTCCCCCTATTTTATCCAATGAAAAATGCGATTGAATACTGGTCCAAGTCATCAAAAAATTCTTTGTAAAATATACTGCATATTGATTGAAGTTCATATGAGTACGATCTGCAACATTAACATAAAAACCTGATTTTAAAAATCCTTGTAGATCTAAAGATTTATATGAAGGTTGTATGCTTCCTGTTTGAAAATATACAATTAAAAAATATGCCATGGTAATAAAATATACTGGTACCGTAGCAAAAAATTTCTTTGAGATTAAAAACCTTGCACTTTTCTCCTTTATGATAATTAAAATAATATACAAAAGCATGGAAATAAAAACAATTAATCCCAGTGTAAGCTTAGACATAAATGAAATGAAAACACCTAAACTTATTATAAAAAAGGTTCTAAAATTACGTTTTTGTTCTGAAAATCGCAATAACCCTAATAAGAAAATCGGTAATGCCAATAATGATAATGTATCATTATTTATCCCCGCAGAGCAAAATGCCAACATTGGTACAGATATTACTATAGTTGCATATAAACAATGCAATATGAGCTTTTTACCAACTCTTGTATACCCAATATACAATATAAGTACCATAGCTAATGCACTGATTACTATATTAAATAATCTGAGTTTAAAAAGATCAACAGTAACAGTATTACCATTAATTCGCACAGCTCTACTAAGACGCATAATCTGATAATATAACGGCGGGTGACCCAAATAATTCAAATTACTTCCAAATGTATATTCATGGGTATTGTTATTTTTAGTAAGTTCCGTATTGTAATTAATATGCGCAGTACTATTATTCACAAAAATTCTCATATCCTTAAAATTTGGAATTATTGCATTTGTTTTTTCCAGATATGCAATATATGCAACATGTTGCATTTCATCTGGAAATCTTCCAACATATTCTGAATAAAAAAACATTTTGAAAACAAAAAATAAAAATGCCAACGAATATATGAAAATTGTTAAATATTTAAACTTTTCTTTTCCTTTTCGCAAGGTATTCCCTCCTACATAATATGAAAATCAGACTTCTTACCTACCTTGATTCTATATATAAAAATTTATACTTAAATTTCTATGCATAGCCTTATTTAAGCCTAACATGATTTTATGTCAATTCTATGACAATTTAAATAACAATTGTTTTCTCATCAATTTTAGTCTTATCCACTTTTTTATATAATTCTTTTTTCTATCACATTAAAAGTTTCTTTAATATATGCACTGACCATATCATTTTTTAAAGTTATATTCATCTCATACATCAATCTATTTAATTTGGATATTTCATGAGTTGTTAAAAACTCAATATCCTTATAGATTAAAAAACTTTTTTGATTCTCATTAAATTCTTTTACAAGAAGTTCTTCACCACTTATTGAGATATATAGAAAAAGCGAGTTTTTTAATTGAGATTTTTCTTTGTATATTATATCTTTACCATAAAGATTTTTTACTATAACATTTACGGTTGAAGGCGCTAGGTATGCAAGTTTACTAAGTCTACTTGATGTAATCCCCGGAAAAGCATCAATGATCCATAAAACTCTTAGTTGCGGATACGTAAGCTTAAAGTCTGTAAGTAGTTTACGATGATTACTTTCTATAGTTAAAATAAATGTTCTTAATAAATTATAAAAACAAATAAGCTGCTTAAGTATTATTTTATCCTCATGATTAAAATCATCTAAATCAATTTTTAACTGTAGTATATTTATTTCTTCTATATATTCAAATATAAAAACATTATTTGAATTCACGGTTATTTTCTTGAATATTTTAATTATAAAATTCAAATCATAATTATTAATTGTAGGAAGCAAACTAAGTAATGGAAACTCATCATGTTTTTTTATACCATTTATTTTAATAATCCCGTAACCACTTTCAGTTAAATTTAAAGTATATAATTTTTTGTTTATTGTGGACTCCCTCACAACTAATTTTTTGTCCATTAATAGTTTAAGCATTTTTGTAACTGTAGGCGGCGACCAACATCCTATTTTTGCAATTTCACCAAGGGATATTCCATTAAATATTCTTATTATCCATAAAACCCTTAGCTGGGGTAATGTGATACCTGTTTTTTTCACAATATTATTGTAGTTACATTCTATATTTAAAAATAAATATCTTGATAAATTGTAAAATTTATGAGTTTCAAAAAGCTTATTTTTTAAATCCATATTATATCCTTTCACAAAGATCGTATATATTTCTTTATCCCTGACTAACATCCGTAACTATTCCGTTCCACTGGCCTTCACATGTCTAATAAAACGTGAGTGCTAAAGAACCACGTATAATAATATCATAATGGTTAGTAATAAATCAATCAATATGACGGTTTACAAATTAAAGTTTGTTGTTTTCCATGGTAAAACATGATAGAATTAAACTCGTGCGCTTTTTCAATATTCGAATACTAACTAATTGCACAAAAAATAATACTGGAGTTGACTAAACGTGTTATCTTTATTCGGTTTTCAAAATGATTGGCTTTCAATATACTTCGTTCTTATTGTAATCTTAATATTTATACCCGTAGCAATTTACACTAAAGGCTACATACTTGAATATAAAAAACATTATTCAATAAAATACATGTTATTCCTAATCATTTTGTTTGTAACTTCAATGATAGGAGTAGTTCTCGCTAATAATGGAATTACATTTATCGTGTTTTGGGAAATCATGTCAAGTTCTTCATTTTTCCTAGTGATTTATGAATACTTGCACAAGGAAAATTTGAAATCCGGAATATTTTATTTTATTATGACTCATATAAGTGGACTGTTTTTAATGGCAATGTTTGCTTTCTTGTTTAAATATACTGGAAGCTTTGATTTTCAAGAGATTGCTAGGCTTTCCATGAATTTTTCCCCGGAGCAAAAGAACATTGTATTTGTACTTGCCCTATTTGGTTTTGGTGCAAAGATGGGTATAGTTCCACTTCATGCCTGGCTTCCAAAAGCACATCCTGCAGCGCCTTCTAACGTCTCAGCTTTAATGTCCGGGGTTATGCTAAAGGTTGCTATATATGGTTTTATAAGAATATCCTTTGTTTTTTTAATAAATACACCATTATATTGCGGTGTTGTTGTGCTTATAATTGGAACCATTACTGCAATATTTTCAATTATAAATGGTTTGTTACAAAATAATATAAAGAAATTGCTCGCTTATTCTAGTGCTGAAAATATCGGACTTATTTTCGCATCACTAGGGTTATCAATGATACTCATAAATTATAATTTAAAATTATTAGCTGCTCTCGCTTTAACTGCTGCCCTTCTTCACTCTTTAAATCATGCAATTTTCAAAAGTCTTTTGTTCTTAAATGCAGGAAGTGTTTTATATGCTACTGGTACTAAAAATATGGATGAACTAGGTGGCCTTAATAAAAAGATGCAATTCACTGCAATATGTACATTTATTGGAACATGCAGTATTTCAGCAGTTCCACCCTTTAATGGATTTGCAAGTGAAGTTCTTATACTTAGAAGTTTCATTGAATCAATAACTATGGTTCACAATGTTTGGATTATAATATTAATTTTTAGTTGTGGGATTCTTGTAGCATTGACCAGTGGAGCAGCTTTTTACGCTACTGTAAAATCCTTTGGAATTACGTTTCTTGGAAAACCAAGAACAGAGAAAGCAGAAAATGTAAAACCAATTCCACTATCTATGAATATTGGTCAGGGAATCCTTGCTTTACTTTCTATAGTTACAGGGGTGTTTTCACCATTTATAATAAAAAAGCTATCTTATTATACTAATAATCTGTTAAACACAAGCGAAAATCCACCCAGTTTTAAAAATGAAACTGAAATAATTGTATTCACCTTAATATTAATAATTATCACATTTATTTTATATATGTTAAATAAACTAAATTCAAGAAATAAAAATACAGAGATTAATGATACATGGGCCTGCGGATATCACAGTGACCAGCCTTATATTCAGTACTCTGGAAGTGGATTTTCACAGCCTGCGGCAAAGGTTTTTGGACCACTTACAAATTACAGAAAAAAAGTTAGTTATAAAGAAACTATTTACATAAGTGAAAAGACTAGCGACATAATAGAAGATCATTTATATAAACCAATTTTAAAAGTAGTAGACTTTTTAACTACAAAAATACTTACAATTCACTATGGGAAAATTCAATTGTATCTGTCTTATATCTTTATATCATTAATATTTGCACTTATTCTAGTTTTAAAATTTTTGTAGGGGGAATTCATTTGCAATATAATTTATTTTACTTTGTGCAAAGTATACTTATTTTGGTTTTATCACCATTATTTATAGGAGTATTAAAAAAGATGAAAGCAACCCTTCGGGGCTATAAGGGTGCATCTATTATTCAGCCTTATTATGATCTAAGCAAATTATTAAAAAAAGGAAGAGTTATCTCAAATAGAAGTTCCTTTATTACAACAATTGGTCCAATAGTTATGCTTGCAACAAGCATAACCACTGTTTTTTTCGTGCCAGTGATTTTTACAACTATGCAAAACACCATTGGAAACTTATTTATACTTATCTTTGCCTTTGCAATAATTAAAATCTTTACAGTATTAATTGGCCTTGATAGTTCAAGTACATTTGGTGGAATGGGATCAAGCCGTGAATCTTTTATTTCAATGATGTCAGAACCTTTAACATTATTTTTACTAACTTTTTTATATATTGAAACAAAAGATTTTAACCTTTTCCATATTTCCTTTATCAATAGCAATATTACTCACTATGATATGGCACATATTATTGCAATGGTGACTTTTATTATATCAATCCTAGCTGAAAATGCCCGGATACCTTTTGATAATCCAGAAACTCATTTGGAACTTACCATGATGCATGAAGCAATGATTTTAGATTTATCTGGTAGTGATTTATTTTATGTTGAACTCTCTTCCCATATTAAATTAATTGTTTACTTGATTATTTTAATAAATGGTTTTATTCCTATAGGAATTGCAACAACCTTTACTTTTTCAGCTTTGTTAATAAGTTTTTTAGCTTTTGTTTTCAAACTTTTATTTTGCCTACTGGGCATTGCTGTTATAGAAACAACTATTGCTAAATCCAAATTATTTAGAAGTGCAGAACTTTTCCCGGCTACCATATCCCTTGGCATTATAGCGATTACCCTAATTTATATTTTATAAGGAGAAAAGATTATGATAGAAGATTTACTTGCAGTTATACTAATATCTAGCATTTTTATGTCTGGAGTAAGAAGAGTAAAACTTGTTACACGAGTTTTTATATTCCAATCCTTAGCTATAGGGCTAATAGCCTTAAAACTAGGCCTTGATACAGGAAAGATGGATTATTATATTTTAGGGTTATTAACAATAGTTACTAAAGTTATTATAATACCAATAATAATAAATAAATCTTTAAATCAGTTAAAGGTTAATAGAGAAATGGATTTAATAGTAAATGGTTTTATTTCTTATATTTTAACTGGAATATTTATAATGATATCCTTTGGCATTTTGAGCAGTAGTCACGACAATTATATAAAAACTGGAATTGCCCTATTTATTATAGGTGTTCTACTTATGGTAGCAAGGAAAAAAGCTATCACACAAATGATAGGATTTTTAACCTTCGAAAATGGTATTGTACTCTTTGAAATATCATTGACTAAGATGTCCCTTGTAATTGAGGCTGGTATAGTCTTTGAAGGATTATTACTGGCACTTGTTATGGGAATAATGATTTTCCATATAAATAAAACTTTTGATTCAATTAACACAGACTTTTTTGAAAATCTAAAAGAATAGTTGGTGAACCAATGTATATTATATTACTCGGTATTTTGTTCTTATTAATGATAATAACCCCATTAATCTTTAAAAATATTAAGGTGGCAGGTTTAGTTACAATACTTGGATCAGTATTTATTTTAAGTATAACAATTAAAATTATTATGCTTGTTAGCAAAATTCATTCTCTAAGTTTTTTTAATGAATTTTTTTATATTGATAGTTTAACCCTCTTGCAGCTCCTGATTATATCTAGCATAAATATAATCGTGAGTATTTATTCCTATAAATACATTCAAGGTGAAATATTAGAGAAAAAAATATCTCTTAAAAGAGGTCGTTTTTATTATTTTCTTTTTAATTTCTTTGTATTTTTTATGATGTTTATTGCGTTAACCAATAATATTGTGGCTATGTGGATTGGCCTTGAAGGAACAACACTTACCACAGCCTTTCTCATAGGTTTTAACATTAATAAAGAATCCCTTGAATCCGCTTGGAAGTACGTTATTATTTGTTCCATTGGAATAGGTATTGGTTTCATTGGTATACTTATTTTCGTTAATGGGTACAGTTCTGGAGACTCGACTCAAATACTTAAGTGGTCGCATCTTGCAAAAAACTCAACTCCCCAAAGTACTTACTCCATTAAGATAGCCTTTACCTTAATATTTGTAGGCCTTGGCACAAAAGCAGGCCTCGCACCTATGCATACATGGCTTCCCGATGCTCACAGCGAGGCACCGTCCCCAGTTAGTGCTATGATGTCCGGTGTTCTTTTGAATCTTGCTCTATATGTTATTTTAAGATTTTATATAATAACAAAGCACATTCCAGGTCTAAACAATACAAGATGGTTATTTATAATTTTTGGTTGTCTATCTCTATTAATTTCATCTTTTAGTATTTTAAGACAACTTAATTACAAAAGACTACTTGCATTTTCTTCAGTTGAGAATCTTGGAATTATAGCCTTAGGCCTAGGCATTGGAACTAAAATCACTGTTTTTGGTGCATTATTGCATTCATTAATTCATGCCCTAGGAAAGTCTCTTTTGTTCCTAACCGCAGGAAATATACTAAATGCGTATAAGACAAAACGTATAGATAAAATTAATGCTTTGATAAAAACTATGCCAATAAATGCCGTTTTTCTTATACTAGGAATGCTTGTTATTGTTGGGGCTCCACCCTTTCCATCTTTCTTTAGTGAATATAGTATAATTGTAGGAACTGTGCAAAGCAGTAATTACATTATTATGGCACTTTATAGTTTATGTTTACTACTAGTTTTTGCAGGTTTTTTAAAAGTTTTTATTAAAATAGTTTTTAATGCAGAACCTGGAGTTAGCTATGAAAAACTGGAAATAGATAAAGAGAATACATTGCCTTTATCTTTATGTTTTATTTTGATTATTGTTATGATTTTATTTATGAATGGTTATTTATCTAGCATGATAAATAACGCAGTTTCAATTATTCGTAATTAGGAAGTGAAAATATGAATATAGCAGATGCTATAAAAAGTCTAGATGAATTGAATTTTGATTTAAAATATGAAATTAAAAATAAAAACGAGTTATACATTAGACTAAAGCCAGAACAAATTAGAAAGATTGTATCTATTTTTATTTATGTGTATAAATTTAATTATATTTGTGAATTTGAGACTCCTGGCAAATCACTTATAATAAATTGTTTGTTTTCAAACAGTAAGGAAGGTTATTACATAACATGCAGCTATATTACTAAGAAAAGCCCAGTGAATCTTCAAAATATAATTCATCAAAGCAGATTATTTCAAAGAGAAATTAATAAGGATTATGATTATAAGGTTAAAGAAGTTTCAGGAACTGGTGCTTATCAAGTGGCCGTTGGACCTGTTCACGCAGGAATAATTGAACCTGGGCATTTTAGGTTTAGTGTTATGGGGGAAGCCATAGAAAACCTTGAAATAAGGCTTATGTATAAACATCGTGGAATAGAAAAACTTTGTGAGGGAATAGATGCAAATTCATTAAATCTTATGTTTGAAAGAGTCTCAGGGGAATCAACAGTTGCTTATGGTGAAGCTTATGCTCTCCTTGTGGAAAAGCTTATGAATAAAGAGATTGCCAGGGAAATTAAAGCTTTTAGAATTGTTCTTTTAGAACTTGAAAGGATATATAATTATTTGGATGATTTAGGTGGCATTGCTAATGATATAGGTTTTAGTTACCCTGCTAAAAAATTTGGATATTTTTCAGAAATCATCCATCAGCTATGTGAAAGAATAACTGGAAGCCGATTTATGAGGAATGCCTTAGTTCCCCTTGGAATAAATATAGATTTTACTATGGAAAAAAAGAAGGATATTATGGCAACTCTCAGGAGTCTTAATCCTCGAATAAACAGTATTATTAAAACTAGTTTTAATTCGGTTTCCTTTTTAGATAGGGTAGAAGATACTGGAATGGTGAGTAGGGTTATGGCTAAAAAATTATGTATTACTGGAGTTGTAGCAAGGGCCTGCAATTTAAAATATGATGTTAGAGTGAATTTTCCCTATGAACTATATAAAGAAATAAAAAGTGGTACAAATATAACTTCGAAAGGCGGCGTTTTTGAAAGATATAAATTGAAATCCATTGAACTTAATGATGCTTTTGATTTTATAGAAAAAGCACTGACATATATAAACACAGATATAAAAAGAGATAAACAAGCAATTTGTTTTAAAGATGGACTTGAGGCTATAACTTCTGTTGAAACAGTAAAAGGTGAACTAGTGGTTTATGGCTTAACGGGAAAAGATAATAAATTTACCCGAATCTATTTTAAAACCCCTTCCTTTACCAACTGGTCTGGTATGAGTGAAGCAGTTCTTGGCGAAATTGTTCCTGATTTTCCTGTTATAAACAAAAGCTTTAATATGTCTTATTCTGAAAATGATAAGTAGGGAGTATTAAAAATGAGAAATATATTAGATAGAATAAAATATGGAACTGAAACCATAAAGAATCCCCTTATTAATAATGAGTTTTCTTATGGAAAAATACTAGCTAAAAACAATCTATGTATTAGCTGCGGAAAATGCACAGTTGAATGCATTGTGAACGCTATAAAAATAGAGACTACTAGTGATGGTGAAAGTATAATAAACATAGACGGAAAAAAATGTATTTACTGCGGAAACTGCGTTGATACTTGCCCTGAATCTGCTTTAGAAATGACAAATGATTATAAAATGGCATCACTAGAACTTGCAGGTGAACAACTTCGGAAGAATATTTATAAGATCTTTAACAGATCTCTTTCACTTAGAGTAGTAGATACTGGTTCTTGTAATGCTTGTATGTCAGAACTTAGCGCTACTCAAAACACTTTTTATGATATTTCAAGATTTGGAATTAATGTTGCCGCCTCCCCTAGACATGCAGATGGGCTAGTGGTAACTGGCATCGTTACTAAAAATATGAAAGAAGCTCTTTTAAAAACCTATGAGGCAATGGCTGAGCCTAAAATAGTTATAGCTGTTGGTAGCTGCGCATATGATGGTGGAATCTTTAAAGATGGTGGGGGCGTTTATGATGTACTTAAAAATATACTCCCCGTTGATTTAGTAATTCCCGGGTGTCCACCTTCGCCTCAGTCAATTATTTTTGGACTACTTAAACTTACGGCGAAGATTTATAAAAAGTGACAAGTGACAAGTTGAAGAAGATTTGTCCATATCATAATAAACTTTAATCTAATCTAATCTAATATATAATCTAATATATTATTAAATGCTGTATTATGAATGCAAATAATGTCACAAATTACTAAAGGAAGTCGTATTTTAAACGATAACACTTAGGTGGGTAGTATCATCATCATTTCATGAAATCATCAACTACATGATGGTAGATTGGCGGTACTCCTAACAATAGAACAGATGTCGAGGAGGCACTACAATGAAAATAGAAAACAAAAAGTCAGAAAAAATACTATTAATTGAGCTAGAGGGATTTTCACAAACAGAAACAGCTAATGAATTTGTTATTGAATACAATAAAGCTGTAGCTGAAACAAAAGGTAATGGCTACACCTTAGTAGTTGATTCAACAAATTTATCAGCTTTTAAACCAGACATACTTCCAATATTGGAAAAGTGCTATCAACTTTATATGAGCAGTGGATTTAAGCAAATATTCATGATTAATCCTTCAAAACTTACTTGCAAAATGCAAGTCCAAAGGGTAGCTAAAAAAGTGAATTTTACAGGTATATTTGTAGATAGTATGAAAGATATAAAATAAAAGTGAACTTATTTTGTAACCTGAATGAAAATAAGGAACATGGCAGTGTATGTTCAGAGGCTAATCGCTTTACTTAGAAAGACTAAGGTTTACTTATTGTCAAATTACTAGACCATTTAAACTCGCTACGCTCAAACAATAAATGGTCCTTAGCGTAATTTAACAAACGTAAACCTAAGTCTTTCTAAAGTTCGCTCGAATAGCCTCTTTAACGTACATTGCCATACTATTATACAGTAGCAGTCGATTAAAAAAATACTGGAGGGGTTAGCTAATGTCATCTAATGTTATAATAAAAAGCATTTCAAGTTATCATCCTGAAAATGTCGTTGATAACGAGTTTTTTCTGGAACATTTTTCAAAACAAGGCAAGGATGTTTCAGGACTATTAGCGTCTCTTGGTAGAGAAAAACGTTACATATCAAAAGATAAAAGTGAAAATTCATTAACTATGGGAATTGTATCAGCTAAAAAAGCATTACAAGAAAATAACCTTAAAGGTAAAGATATGGATATGATAATATTTTCATCTGGAACTCCTGAATACACCTCCCCTGCAAGTGCAATCATCATTCATAAAGAAATAGAAGGTAAATCAGATACAATAACTTATGATATAAATGCTAATTGTGTTGGTATGGTTATATCCATTGACCAAGTTAGTAACTATATGTTATCTAAACCAAAAATTAAATACGCTCTAGTGGTAGGTTCTGAGCAAATGAATAGATTTTCAAGAAATGAAGACCCCGTTACTTATGCAAATTTTGGTGATGCCTCTTGCGCCATTATACTGGAAAAAGTAGAAGATACAAATAGCGGATATATTGATTCAACTTATTATACTAAATCCACTTCAGCATATGAAATTATGCTCCCTTCATGTGGACTGTCTAAATTATACGAAGAGCAAATGTCTGACTATGACAGACGATTTATGTGGGAAGCTAATGCAAATAATGGGTTTTCAAGTACAGTTGACAGCATAAATACCTTACTCAAAAATAATAAGCTAACGAAAGAAAACATATCTTTATATTGCTTTTCTCAATTATCAAAATCTAATTTAGAAATCATTTGCGACAATTTGAGTGAGGATTTCAATAAATTTCATTATATTGGTGATGAATATGGCTATACTGGGACAAGTAGCCCATTTATAACCCTTGAATGCGCTATTAAAGACAATAAAATAAGTCGAGGACAATATATAGTATTTTGGTCAATTGGGGCAGGAAGTACTGCATGTACAATGCTTTTTAGATACTAATATTTAAATCACCGCATAGGGTTGTGTCAAAGTAGGGGAAATTTCCACCGCAGTTTTAAGTGACAAGTTGCAAGTTAAAGAAGATTGTTCTGATAATGCAGAACAATCCCCCAAAATAGAAACATTATTATATTCAAATTAATACTTATCTAAAATGAATATGAGAATTTATTTCCATATCCATTTTAGTTTCATATATAATTATCTGGAGCTATTTTCCCTAAATTATTTATTTTATTTTGCCCTAAGGCAAAATTTCATTAACTTGTCACTTGTCACTTATCACTTTTTTTTTAATTTTACCGTCTTCTATTTCTACGATTCTTGATGTTTTTTCTGCTATTCTATCATCATGAGTAATTATTACAAATGTTGTTTTGAATTCTTTATTAATATCTCTCAAAAGTTCATATATATTTTCAGTAGATTTTGAATCCAAATTTCCAGTGGGTTCGTCCGCAAGCACTATTTTAGGATTGTTTATTAAGGCTCTAGCAATAGCTGTTCGCTGTTGTTGTCCCCCAGATATATTGATGGACAAGTTATTCTTGACTTCAGTTAATCCAACCAAATTTAAGAGTTCCTCTGCCCTAGCTATTATTTCTTTTGTTGGTCTTCCATACCCTATATTATATGGCATAAGAACATTTTCAAGAACTGTAAACTCTGGAAGCAAATAATGAAACTGAAAAATAAATCCTATGGTTTTATTTCTAAGCTCTGCCAATTCGTTTTTCACCATATTATCAGTTCTCTTACCATTTATATAAACTTCTCCAGTTGTTGGTCTGTCTAGTGTACCCATAATATTAAGTATTGTACTTTTTCCACTACCTGAAGCCCCAATGATTGAATTGAAAGAATGTTCTTCAAAAGATAAATTTATATTATGTAAAACTTTTGTTTTTATTGTTGTTCCATATACCTTACTTATATTTTTTAGTTCAATAATTTTAGCCATTCTTAATCACCTCAATTGGATCTAATTTTGAAGATTTAATTGCTGGTATTACTGCTGCAATCGTGGCTGAGACCACTGCTATAAGTCCCGAAAGAAGAATAAATTTATAGTCCAAATATAATGGTACTAATGGCGTTCCATCTGTATTCAATGCAAATTTACTAAATGAATAAGTTAACCCTAGTCCCAGTAACACTCCGAAAATGGCTCCAAATATTCCTAGTATTAATCCTTCGAACAAAAATATCAGACTAGCTACCCTATCCTTTATTCCCATTGCCTTAAGTATACCTAGTTGTTTGGATTTTTGCATTACAGTTATAGCCAGCACACTTGCTATTCCAAGTATTACTGATAAAAGCACAAAAACTTGAATCATATAACTAGAGGCACTTTGCCCACTTAATCCACTTAGAGTTGCCGCATTCGTAACTTTCCAATTATCAACCTTTAGATTACTTGAATCTAATTTGTTAGCAACCGCTTTAGCTACTACATCAGCAGTAAACACGTCATTTGCTTGCATTTCAATAGAAGTTACCTTGTCTCCAAAATCAAATATATTCTGAGCTGTTCTCATATTTGTTATTATCCAAGAATTATTTAAACTTGAAACCTTTAAATCATAAAATCCAGTAATAGTAACCTGTTCATTTTTCCCTTTGGGCGTTAAAATTGTTATTTTATCACCAAGTTTTACTGATAGATTGTCTCTCAAGTCCTTTCCAACTAATACCTCATTATCATTGCTAGGTTCTTTGCCCTGTATAAGGCTATCCTTTATTTTATATATTGAATCTGCAGTAGAAAATATAAAACCTCTTAGCAAAATTGGTGATGTTTTATTGTTGTATTTTACAAACCCTGAGAAATCTGCTGCCTCTGAAACATTTTTAATTCCCACATTCAAGCTTTTAATATCGTTTACTTTACCTTTCCACTTATCTATTGCCCTGTCGTCATTTTTAGATGTTACTGTAATCTGGGATGAACTTCCTACTGTCTTGTCAATTAAACTTATCTGAAGCCCTTGAATTAATGTTCCAATAAATACTTGAACTGAAACCCCTATTGCGATTCCAAGTACAATTAGTATTGTTTGACCTTTGCTAGATTTTATAAATCTAGCCGCAATTTTAAACGCAAGTGCCATTTTTACTCCCCCCTTTTATAAAATATATATTAATTAATAATTTTTATTATATAACATATATTATACAATATGATTGCTGGCAATACAATTGTATTACAAATTAGTACTACCTTATTTAAAAAAAATTTTTAGTGCCGATAGGGAGTCGACAATGCCTTCTTTTTCTTCTTCATTAGCTAACATGGCCTGTATAGATGTTCCAAATATAGTGCTAAATATCATTTTGGACAATGCTCTTGAAGAACAATCTTTAAGCTTTTCTCTAGAGGAAAAGTTATTAATAATGTATTTTTCGATTAATCCAATTAAACTGTTGAAAAGATTATTGATTAATTTTTTTAAAGATGCTGACCAAAGAGCCATACTGGTCAAATCGAAAAGAAGCTTGAACAATTCAGGAGTATTTTTTACCATTTTCTCAAAATAATCAATTAAATTAGATATGTTTTCATTTTGTGATTTACCCTTTTTTAAGCTATCTTCAATTTCGTGCAGATATTTTTCAGTTAGGATCTTTACCACCTTTATAAATAGACCTTCTTTATTTTTATAATAATAATTTAATTGGCTTAATGCAACTTCTGCTTCATCTGCAATATTGCGTAGTGAAACGTTTGCATATCCTTTTAATGATATACATTTAAAAGCCGCTTTAAGTATTCTTTGTGACTGGTTTGTACTATCCATTTCATTATTCATGTAATGCTACCTCCAAAGCTCTCTCTTGTATAAGTCTATAAATTATATTTCTATTCCCAAGCCTTATAATCTCCATAAATGCGCAATATTTATCTACAAAAGATACAATAAAGGCCTCTTTATATTTAGGCAATTTTACAGTTAAGGGCCACATATGTTTTACTATTATATCTTTTTCTAAATCATTTAGAATAAAAGATTTTTTTGCATTTTCTAATGCCGTATATGGATGTGTAAATCCATGTAATCCATTATTTGATTTTGTTATATGCCAGTCGTACAAGAAGAAATCATGAAGTAATCCCCCTCTAGCTGCAGAACAATAGTCAAGTCCTAACCGTCTACAAACAACGTAACTAATGTACGACACGTAAATACTGTGTTCTAAACATGTTATTTGGCTATGTTGAATAAAACTCGCCATGGACCATATAATTTCACTTTTCACCAAATCATTTATACAATTTTTATACTCCTCATAACTATTGAAATCTACTTTTAAGTTCGATTTTGATCTTATCAAATTTCTCATTTAGAATACTCCTTATGTCACGATTAATAATACCAGCATTTAAAATCATTAAACTAGGAAACGCAAGAAAAATTCTTTTATATTTAAGAACTTTGTTATAATATACACTCAATGAAATCTTTGAATAATTTAAAATGACTCTTCTTAATTCCATTGCATCTATTATTGATTTTAATGTATCTAAAAAGAAGTATAATACCAAAAATATTGCTAAATCAGCTTTAACTTGTATAGGAATGGAATAAATCATCCTATTAATTATTGGGTGTAAATTTTTCACTAATATAAATGCAAGAAAACCCCATAAAAGCGAGTACTTAATGCAGATATATCCGTGGACATTTCCTATGTTATCACTATAGTCCCACCATTTACAATCAAAAATTTTCTCTAAAATGAATCCTGTGATATATTCTAGTACAGTTACCAAAATTATTGAACATATAATACTCATTATAAATGATTTTAAATAATCTTTAAAAACATTATCAAATAATCCTAAAGATTTAATCACCATTATAGCACCAAATCCATAAATCGGGCAAAAAAAACTTGTCAAAAATCCTCTATTTATGAGTTTTCTTTCATTTATGCTAGCAAAAATTGTCTCCAGCATCCACCCTAAAAAAGAATAGGTCGCAAAAAATAATATAAAATCTGAATAACTCCACAAAACTATCAATCTCCTTTCAATAAAATACTTATAATAATGTCGCCTAAAAAAATATCTAAATATTTAGCTTATATTAATTTCCACAAGCACGAATAAGGTTCGAAATAATAATTCGGACGTTTGATTTAATTCTACTTTAGCACAAAGTCTTTTATACCGTCAATGGTTTTACTTTATATATATAATTATCCTTATTTTTCAATCACTTATAGTGATCTTCATATAAGTGCAACTGTCTTTAAACTAATTCATATAATAAAGTACTGAAATATTTAACTAGAAAACAAAAGATATAAATTAGATAAAGGAGGATAATATATGAATTTCGATATAAAATCAAATAAAAATAGCCATAAAAATGTAAGTAAATATACTCAAAATGCAAAAGCAGAACCCTATAATAACTTCATGGGAGAACAGTGCTACGGCTTAGATGACAGTACAAAATGTCATCCTACCTGCCCTACTGCACCTACTTGCCCAACCGGCCCTACTTGTCACACTGGTCCTACCGGTCCTACTGGTCCTACTGGTCCTAAGGGTGCTACTGGTCCTACCGGTCCTACTGGTTCCGCTGGTCCTATTGGTCCTACTGGCCCTACTGGTGATGCCGGTCCTACTGGTTCTGTTGGTCCTATTGGTCCTACTGGGGCTACTGGTTCTACTGGTCCTACCGGTTCTGCTGGTTCTGCTGGTGCTGCCGGCCCTACTGGTCCTATTGGTCCTACTGGGGCTACTGGCGCCACCGGTTCTACTGGGGCTACTGGTGCCACTGGTCCTGCCGGTTCTGCTGGTATTGCTGGTCCTACTGGGGCTACTGGTATTACTGGTGCCACTGGCTCTACTGGCGCTACCGGGGCTACTGGTATTACTGGTGCCAC
>NZ_JMLK01000015.1 GCF_000686725.1 Clostridium akagii DSM 12554
CCAGTTCATCTCAGGATTTATTGGATTATATTGAAAAAGATGTTTTAAGTGAATACGCTAATTTCATTAAAATTAGTGAAGAGTATAAAAAAGATGGAGATACTGTGAAATTATTGGTAGAGAATTTTGCGGAAGTTTCTAAAACTATATCTGATTCAGTAGACCAAATGTCAAGTGCGTTAGATGAGGTTGCTGTAACTGTTACAGATGTGGCAAGGGCTTCGGGTGATATAGTTAAAAATATAGATTCTGTAAGTGAAAAAAGTGATTCCATTTTGAAACAAAATGAAGAGAGTAAGGAAAGTTCTTTGGCTATGGATGAGCATATGAATGAATTTAGGCTCTGATATGCTAAGATACATTAAGTATTATAATCTTGACAGGATAAATACTTAATGCTAGTATAAAACAAGACTTTGAATACGTATTCAAGACTGATGCTTTTTATTGGATAAATACAAATAGGTGGAGTACCATTTCAATATTTTGAAAGGAGTGTTTTTTTTGTTAAATTGTGTATTATGTTTAGGCGAATTGTTAATTGATTTTATTTGTTCAGATGTAAATGAGGGGTTAACTAAAGGGATTAACTTCGTAAAAAAAGCAGGAGGTGCACCAGCTAATGTTACGGCAGCTTTAACAAAGTTAGGAGGAAAAGCTTACTTTGCTGGAAAAGTAGGCAATGATAATTTTGGAGAATTTTTAAAGGATACATTGGAGCAGACTGGAGTTGATACCTCAATGCTTGTGATGGATAATAACTCAAATACTACTCTTGCGTTTGTTTCATTAAATGAGTACGGAGAAAGAGATTTTATTTTTAATAGAGGTGCAGATGAACTTTTCACATGGGACGATTTAGACAGTGAAAAATTCAAAAATTTCAATATAATTCACTTTGGATCAGCTACTGCTTTATTAGGAGGACCATCTAAGGATACTTATTTGAAAGTTATGGAACTTGCAAGTGAAAAGCAATCTTTTATATCATTTGATCCAAATTACAGAGTAGATTTGTGGAAGGGTAGATTGGATGAATTTATAACGGTATCTAAAAATTGTATAAAATATGCAGACTTTGTTAAAGTGAGTGATGAAGAAATTCAAATAATAACAGGAAAGAAAAACTTAGAAGATGGCGTTAAAGAATTTCATAATTTAGGTGCAAAACTTGTAGCTGTTACATTAGGAAAAGATGGAACATTGATTTCTAATGGAGAAAATGTCAGTATAGTTAGTAGTATAAAAATAAAATCTATTGATTCAACAGGAGCAGGGGATGCTTTTGTAGGAGCATTTCTTTATAAGATCTCTAAAGAGGAAAATCCTAAAAATCTAATAAATGATTTTGAAAAAATCAAAGAAATGGTTTTATTTAGTAACAAGGTTGGTGCTATGGCATGCACTAAACTAGGAGCAATTGATGCTTTACCTACATTAAAAGAAGTAGAACAGTTAAACTAATTATTTAATATGATAGGAGCATATACATGGAAATGGAAAACAAAATAATGTTAATTACTTATGCTGATAGTTTAGGAAAAAATCTCAATGAAATGAACGATATTTTAAAATCTCATTTTAAGGATTGTATTGGAGGAGTTCATATTCTCCCCTTCTTTCCATCATCAGCTGATAGAGGATTTGCTCCCCTTACCTATGAGGATGTTGATGAGAACTTTGGAACATGGGATGACATGAAAAATTTAAGTGAAGATTTTTATTTAATGTACGACTTTATGATTAATCATATATCTAGAAGTTCTAAATTCTTCAAAGATTTTGAAAAAAATAAAGATAATTCTCTTTATGCTGATTTTTTTATAAGATATAAAGATTTTTGGCCAAGTGGTGCACCAACTCAGAAAGACGTAGATTTAATATATAAAAGAAAACCACGAGCACCATACATAAACGCAGAATTTGAAGATGGAACAACAGAAAAAGTATGGTGCACTTTTGATAGTGAACAAGTTGACTTAAATGTAGCTTCAGAAGTAACAAAAAGGTTTATTGAGGATTCTTTATTAAATATGGTAAATAATAAAGCTTCTATTATAAGGCTTGATGCATTTGCATATGCTACCAAAAGATGTGGGACAAGTTGCTTTTTTGTTGAACCGGATACATGGAAATTGTTAGATTATGTTAAGGGTATATTAAAACCATTAAATGTTGAAATACTTCCTGAAATACATGAACATTACTCAATTCAGATGAAACTTGCAGAAAAAGGCTATTGGATATATGATTTTGCACTTCCTATGTTATTGCTTCATAGCCTTTACAGCGGATCAAGGAAAAAGCTTGTTAACTGGTTGAAAATATGCCCCAAAAAACAATTTACAACATTGGATACTCATGATGGTATAGGAATTGTTGATGTTAAAGATCTTTTAAGTGATGAGGAGATAGAAAAAACAAGGGAATGTTTGTTTTCTAAAGGAGCAAATGTAAAGAAAATATATAACACGGTTGCATATAATAATTTAGATATATATCAAGTTAATTGTACTTATTATTCAGCACTTGGAAATAATGATGATGCATATGTACTTGCTAGGGCTATTCAGTTTTTCGCCCCAGGAATACCACAAGTATATTATGTTGGGCTTTTAGCGGGTGAAAATGATATTGACCTACTTGAAAAAACTAAAGTAGGTAGAAATATAAATCGTCATTATTATACTAAAGAAGAGGTTGAAGAAAGTCTTAAAAGACCTATCATGGAAAGAATTATAAATCTTATGAAATTTAGGAATTCATATCCTGCTTTTAATGGTGATATTTTAATTGATGATGTGGAAGACAAACAATTATTAAAGATATCTTGGAAAAAAGGAGATTATAAAACAATATTAACGGCTAATATTGCTTCATACAGATTTTCTATAAAATATTATTGTTTGGAAACAAAAGAGTATAAAGAATTATTAGGGATATATTAAAAATAAATAACAATAAATAACAATATTATTATTCACTTGGAGTAAAATTTTAATTAAAGAATTTTTGGATCAGTTTATTTTAGGGATAAACTGATTTTTTTTTATTGCCTACATTAAGAATATTGACCTAAAATGTGTTAAATGATAGAATTAATCATAATTTATGAATACGAACGCAAAAAAAATATTGGGAGGTTTTCATGTGGTTACAATGAAGTATATTGCGAAAAAGGCTGGGGTGTCTCAGTCAACTGTTTCGAGAGTTATAAATGGAAGTGCTCCAGTAAATGCGGAAGTAAGAGAAAAGGTAATGGCATTGATTAAAGAACTTGATTATCAACCTAATATTATTGCTCAAAGTTTAGTAGGGAACAAGTCATTACTTATAGGTGTAATAATTACGGATATAGCCAATCCATTTTTTCCCGATATCATTAAAATTATTGAGAGTGAAGCAGCAAAATATGGATACAGTATTATCTTATGTAATACTAACTATGAATTTGAAAAAGAAAAAAAATATATAAATATATTGAAAAGTTATAAGGTGGATGGAATCTTAATAGTCCCTTGCAATCAAGAAATGAGTTTAATTAAGTTAAAAAATATTGATATTCCATCGGTGGTAATTACTCAAGACTTAAAGGGATGGAGTTGTGTATCAATATCTCATTATTCGGCTGGAAAAGATGTAGCAAAACACTTAATTAATATGGGATATTCAAAGTTTGCTTTTGTAGGAAACAATATTGACGAAAAAGGTAGAGGATTTAAGGATGAAATACAGATTTCAGGTTTTGATATGAAAAAAAGTTGGAGTAGTATAGACGGAAAACATAACAATTCAATTAGAGTAAAGTTAGAGAAATACATAATAAATAGTTTGGAAAATGAACGTATAGGTATATTGGCTTATAATGATATACAAGCATTACTTGTTTTACACATTTTAAAGGGAATAAAAATAGCTGTGCCAGAAAAAGTTGGTTTAGTAGGTTTTGATAACACTTTTATAGGTAAGGAGGTAAGCCCAACTATGAGTAGTGTGGCACAACCTATCGAAGAAATAGGAAAACAGTCTATTCAAATTTTGATTGATAAGATAAACCATAAAGAAAAAATAGAGGAAGAACATATAATATTAAAAACAAGAATTGTAGTCAGAGAATCGAGCTTAAAGTCAAATAAGTATTAACTGATTAAGTCAGTCGGCTAAAACAGAAACTTCTTGAATAGCGGAGGTCTGCTACTCTGTTGTCGTCAATGTAGAATTAGAAGTCTTTAATGGCGTATCTTTAGAGCCCTGTATTTTTTAGTAGGCTCTGAAATTGTTAATCTTCATCTACATCTATCTTGTTAGCAGTTTGTCTAAAGGTAGCGCCAATTGGAGCAAAAAATAGAACTTGACCACCTCGTCTTGTTGGTTCTTCGACACATATAGATTCACTAGTGATTGTAGATTGTGTAAGATTTCAACAGAAATTTGTGTACAATCTTGGTTTTATCATAATACAATTGCTCCAATGTATATAGTTTATTCACTATTAATGTATGCTACTCCTATTTGTTGGCAAAATTATAATACCCAAAGAAATAAATACAAAAAGCTATAGCATTTAAAATTAAAGTAAATGCTATAGCTTTTACTTTAATTTTGGCAGTTTATTTAAATTGCGATACAAATATGTAGCATAATATTAACAATTGTAGACAATTGTTAAATTTGTAGAAATTACTTTATTTATTCATTATAATTAAGACAAATTACGATAGTAGAGAGTTTCTCCGCTAAAACTGAAAGAGATGCTGGAATTATGAATAGTAAAGTTGATGAAGTTGGTTTACAAAGTAAAACATATGAGTTTGCAATTTTAATAAATACTACGTGTGATAATAAAACTAGTACAGTGATAGATGGGGGAGTACAAATGGCACATATTCTGATTTGTGATGATGATCAGGCAGTTCATAGTTCACTTGGCATATATTTGGATGATAATAATTTTTTATATACAAGTGTATACAATGGTGAAGAAGCATTGCAAAAAGCATTAGAGGGTAACTTTGATCTTATTATCTTGGATATTATGATGCCTTATACATCAGGAATTGAAGTATGCAAAGAAATACGCAAGGTGTCTAAAGTTCCGATTATAATGCTCACTGCAAAAGGAGAGGAAATCGATATTCTTCTTGGACTTGAATTAGGAGCTGATGATTATATTGTAAAACCATTTAATCCAAGGGAAGTAGTTGCTAGGGTTAAAACCGTGCTTAGAAGGATAGAAGATATAAATGTTAAAAAAGTATCGTCCAATGTTAAATTTGGTGATCTACAAGTCAATGTAGCTACTTATAAAGTTATTTTTAATGATGTTTTAATAAGTGCTACACCTAAGGAGATTGAGATATTATTTTTGTTCTTGTCAAATCCAGGGGTTGTGCTATCAAGAGATGAAATCCTAGATAAGGTATGGGGGGCAGATTATACTTATGTGGATAGGAGGACTATTGATACTCACATAAACAGAATTCGTTCACATCTTCCAAGAGAATATGCAGAGCGAATTCAATCTGTTTACGGAATTGGATATAAGTTCGAGGGGGGAATATGAAAAAAAAAGAAAAGTATTTAAATATAAAAAGTTCATCTGTAAAGGTCATTTTTGTTGTTATGTTAATTTTTGTATTGATATCCATTGGACTTACAATCACCCTGTATAGTTTCTATAATGAATATATTCAAGAACGATTAAAGGATGCTAATCAAATAATATTTGGAGTTAATACGGGGGTGCTCTGCTCAATGCTTATTACCTTAGTAGTGGTGGGACCAGCGGTTTTGTTTGCATCCAAAAAAATCGCGAGTCCACTAGTAGAAATGAAAAAAGTTGCAATAGCCATGTCAGAGGGAGACTTTTCAATTCGTGCTAAGGTAAATTACAGTGGGGAAATGGGGCAACTTGCAGATACATTAAATAAACTAGCATCAGAGCTCTCCAATACCATTAATTCTCTTACTACAGAGGGGAACTTGCTAAAGCAGATACTGAACTCCATGGGAGATGGGTTACTTGGATTTGATATAAACCAAAAAATCAATCTAAAAAATCGTACTTTTGAAGAAATGTTTGGTGAAGAAACAAGCTTGAAAGAATTGCCGGAGGATGTGCGACAAGTAATATTCAAAGTATCTTTGTCAGCAATTGAAAAACAAGAAACAGAGATAGTCACATGTTCCTACAACGAAAGGAGTATATTAATTTCAGGATCTCCGATACGCTCTGAAGAAAATACCATTGTAGGCACTGTGCTTCTTTTTAAAGATGTTACAGAGGCTAGAAGGCTCGAACAAACAAGGCGAGATTATGTAGCAAATGTCTCTCACGAGCTCAGGTCACCTCTTACAGCTGTAAAAGGACTGATTATTCCACTTAAAGAGGGAATGGTAAAAGATGAATGGAAGAGAAAACACTTTTATGAAATTATCTACAATGAAGTTGAAAGGCTAAACGTATTAGTAAATGATCTATTTGAATTATCAAGATTGCAGTCAAGAAACACACCTTTTGAAATGCAGATGGTTGATATTTTAGCTATACTATATGATCAGCAGGACAAATTTAAAATGTTAGCAGAAGAAAAAAATATGCAATTGATTGTAAAAAAAGGTAAATTCCCCATCTATGCTAATGGAAATATCCATCGTATTGCACAAGCTTTGACCATTTTAATAGATAATGCTCTCAAATTTGCAAAGGATAGTAGCACTATTACACTATATGCAAAGAAAGAAAAAGAAAAAATTATCGTATGTGTTTGTAACACAGGTTCTCTAATTAAGTCTGAAGATTTGCCTTTTATTTTTGATCGTTTTTATAAAGTAGATAAAGCACATAAAGAAGAAGGAGCTGGATTGGGTTTATCCATAGCGAAAGAAGTAATCATGAGAATGAATGGAAACATTCATGTCAAAAGTGATATGGAAAATGGAACATGTTTTTGCTTTGAGCTAGAACCGGATAGCTTTAATTGAAAATGCGTACCAATTTGGGTGCTTATACAATAAGTATGGAGGAATTAAGTAAATGAAATATGATAAAAAAGTTATAAGCATAGCTAAGTATTTATTAATAATAGTAGCATTTCTGGTACTTTTAATAAAGTACTCTGAGAAAATCATATCACAATTAAGAAATATTGGTAATGCTGCTTTGCCACTAGTTTCAGGGTTAATAATAGCTTATGTTTTAAATATATTAATGAAGAAGTTAGAAAAAATATATTTTCCTAAAGTAAGTAATAAATTTATAAAAAAATCCAAAAGAATTGTTTGTATTTTCTTATCCATATTGCTAATTATAGGGATGATAGTAATAATAGCTTTAATAGTAATACCACAATTTGTGAATACAGTTTCTGGTATAACAGATGAAATCCCCATAATATTAAAAAATGTGAAGAATTTTATTACGGTTAATAGTGATAAGTATGAAGTAATTAAAAAAGGGTTAGTAGCACTGCATATAAATATTGATGGGATTTTACAAAGTATAATGTCTACCGCCTCAGATATACTTAATGACATTTTAAATTCCATTTTTTCATTAATGGGGTCATTAACCAATGGCTTAATGAATTTTATTATTGGAGTTACTTTTGCTATTTATGCTCTAGTAAATAAAGAAAAATTATTAATGCAGATAAGAAAGGTCATGAGTGCATTCTTAAGAAGCAAGAGCATAGAGAAAATAGAATATATTTTTCATGTTATTAATAATACATTTTCAAATTTCATTCTAGGGCAATGTGTGCAAGCTGTTATTAAAGGGTGTTTATGCACGGTTGGAATGCTTATATTTGGCTTTCCCTATGCAATTGCAGTTGGTGCTTTTATAGGTGTTACCGGATTGATTCCAGTTTTGGGTACATATTTAGGAGCAGCGTTAGGAGCTTTTATGGTTGTCACAGTAAGTCCAATGAGTGCATTATTGTTCTTGATTTTTATATTTATACTAGATCAACTGGAAAGCAATCTTATTTATCCAAGGGTAGTAGGGTTAAGCATAGGCTTGCCTGGAATTTGGGTGTTTGGTGCAATTATAGTAGGTGGCGAATTAGGAGGAATTGTTGGTATGCTTTTGAGTGTTCCTATAGTCGCAAGTATTTACAAATTTTTTGTCGATAAAGTTAACAATCGTTTGAGTGATAATCAAATCAAATCTGAATAGTTGTTAGTACTAATAATCAATTAGCCAAAGGAGGATTTCATTTTATGAGCGAAATTAAAGGTTTATTTAAGAATATGCCCAAATTAGTCATTGGTGATTTAATTGCAAATCTACCAATTGTTCAAGGAGGTATGGGTGTGGGTATATCACTTTCATCATTAGCGACTGCTGTGGCTAATGAAGGTGGCATAGGAGTGATTTCAGCTGTAGGAATAGGTATGGACGAACAGGACTTTGTAAAGAATTCACGTGAGGCTAACAAAAGAGCATTTAGAAATGAGATTAGAAAAGCTAAAGAGCAAACAAGTGGAATAATTGGAGTAAACATTATGGTGGCTATATCTGATTACAAAGAAATTGTTAAAGTAGCTGTTGAAGAGGGGGCAGATATCATTTTCTCGGGTGCAGGACTTCCAATGGAACTACCTAATCTAGTAGGTAAGAAAAGTAAGACAAAATTGGTTCCAATAGTTTCATCAGCAAGGGCTGCACGAATTATACTGAAAAGATGGATTGAAAAATATGACTGCGTGCCAGATGCATTTGTACTTGAAGGGCCTATGGCGGGTGGACACTTAGGCTTTAAGAAAGAACAAATCTTTGATTCCAATTATTCTTTGGAAAGGCTAGTTCCAGAAGTGATTAATGAAGTTAAGAAGTATGAGATAAAATACAATATAAATATACCTATAATTGTTGGTGGCGGGATATATTCAGGAGAAGATATTTATAAATTTATAAATATGGGTGCATCAGGGGTTCAAATGGGAACTCGCTTCGTTGCAACTTATGAATGTGATGCATCTATGGAATTTAAACAGTCTTATATTGACTGCAAAGAGGAAGATATAGTAATAATAAAAAGTCCTGTTGGATTGCCTGGAAGAGCAATTAGAAATAAATTCTTAGATGATGTGAAAAACAATTTAAAAGAACCCTTCAATTGTCCTTTTAAATGTATTCGAACTTGTGATTATAAAAAAAGTCCTTACTGCATCTCCTTGGCATTATTTAATGCTAAAAAAGGTAACTTAAAAGATGGTTTTGTATTTGCAGGACAGAATGCATATAAAATAAGTGAATTGCTCTCAGTAAAAAAATTGGTCGAATCGTTAAAAGCAGAGTACAGTTTGGGATACAATTAGGAAAATTGAAAAGGTAATATATTTTTGGGATGCAATTAGTCTTGACCTTCCTGTGCAGAGGATAGTTTATATTATTTATATAGAGGTGAGGATATGTACAAAATAGGCGACTTTTCTAAAATTACAAATCTTACGGTTAAAGCTTTACGGTATTATGATGGTGAGAATATGCTAACTCCATCGTATCGAGATGAAGAAAATTCCTATAGATATTATGATGAAAGTGATTTTGAGAAAGCAGGATTAATTGTTTTGCTACGTAACCTTGATTTTTCTATTTCTGAAATTAAAGATGTATTGGATAACTGCGGAAATATAGCCGATTTATCATATTACTTAGAAGAAAAAAAGAATATGATAGAGAGAAAAATTGATGAAGAAAAAGAATTGATTAGAAAAATAAACCTCTGCATTAAACCAAAGCAGATGGAGGGAATATTTATGAATTATAAAATTAATGTTAAGGAATTTGATCCGGTTACAGTAGCGTCTATAAGGTATAAAGGAAAGTATAGTGATGTTTCAAAGCATATAGGGAAAATCTATAAAGTTGTAAAGGGAAATGCTTTAGGAAAACCTTTTAACTGTTATTATGATGCTGAATTTAAAGAAAATGCGGATATTGAACTTTGTGTGCCGACCAGAAAATTAATTAGTACAGATAATATTACTGGAAAAACACTACCTCAGATAAAGGCTATTTGCACTACTCACCTTGGGAGTTATGAAAGCCTCAATTTTGCATATAAGGAGTTGCTTGATTATGCAATCAGCCATAACATTAAATGTTTAACACCATTTCGCGAAGTATATATAAAGGGTCCGGGTATGATATTTAAGGGTAATCCAAACAAGTTCATAACCGAAATTATCATTCCATTTGAACAGGAGGCAAGCCGTGGCAAAGGAAAAACTGGATTATAAGAAGAAATACAAGGATTTATATTCACCAAAAACTAAAGCAACTCTTATTGATGTGCCAACCATGAATTTTATTATGGTAGATGGAGAAGGAAATCCAAATGACGAGGGGGGTGCATACCAATCCGCAGTAGAGTTATTGTACGGATTATCATATATCATTAAAATGAGCAAAAAAATGGAGTACCAACCCGTGGGATATTTTGACTATGTTGTTCTGCCACTTGAAGGATTGTGGTGGCTTGAAAATGATAACATGGATCTAACGCAAAAGGATAAATACCGCTGGACAGTTATGATTAGACAGCCAGAATTTGTGACCAAGGAAGTATTTGAATGGGCGTGCGCTGAACTGAAGATAAAAAAACCAAAAATTCATATTTCAAAAGCGCATTTTGAAACTTTTACGGAGGGTTTGTGTGTTCAAATTATGCATATTGGACCATATGATGCTGAACCTAAAACCATAGCTCAAATCGAAACTTTTATCAAAGAGCAGAATTTAAAAAATGCAATTTCCTCTATTAAAGTTAATGGAAATATAAGAAGGCACCATGAAATATATCTGTCAGACCCTAGAAAAACCAAACCTGAAAAACTGAAAACTGTATTAAGACATCCAGTTCAATACTAATGTATCCTCCATGCTTTGAGTATTTAAAACATGGAGGATACATTAGATGTGCAGTTCAAGATGCAAAAAACTTTATTAATTAAATGGGAGTATACTACCTATTATTTATAAATTTTGACATTAAAGGCATGTATCATTATACTGTAAGTGAGCATTTATATTAAAGTTGGAGGAATGATTTATGGTAGAAAAAAGTTCTTACAAAATTATCCCCATACATTTTGGAATGGTGTATGCATTTCTTCTTAAAGGTAAAAATGGTAGAAGTATTATCATCGACTGTGGTATACCTGGTTCAAACAAGAATATTTTGGAAGCGATGAACAAAGCTGGTATAGAGTATAAAGATGTGCAATTAATAATTATTACACATGGTCATTCCGATCATATGGGTTCAAGTTATGATTTAAGAAAAATTACGGGGGCAAAGACAGTCATTCATAAATTTGATTTAGATATAATCAAAACTGGAAAGAATCCAAAATTGCATCCTACAAATGCCATAGGGAAAGTCTTTAGCCTCTTTTTAGGTAAAACAATAAAGAATTTTACAACCTATGATCCAGAGATTATCATAGAAGGCGAAATGCCACTTTATGAATTTGGCTTTGAAGGTAAGATTATAGAAACTCCTGGGCACACTAATGGATCAATTTCTGTTGCTTTGGATGATGGTAATATTTTTGTTGGAGATTTAATTATGGGTGGAATGCTTAGTAAAGGAAAACCTAATTTACCTATGTATGCTGATAGTATTGAAAAAACTAATGATAGTATTAAAAAGGTTATATCAATGTCACCGAAAATGATTTACTGCGGTCACGGTGGTCCGTTTTCACTTGGTGAAATAGAAGGTCTTTCAGAATCTTTCTAAAACTATGTTATCATGGTAAAATATGATCAATATTTTTTATGAAAAGTGAGGGAATAAAATGATACAATCTATTGTACACATTGCGTTAGTGGTAAAAGACTATGATGAAGCCATTGAATTTTACACAAAAAAACTTCATTTTACATTAATTGAAGATACATATCAACAAGAACAAGATAAACGTTGGGTGGTAGTGTCTCCACCAGGTTCGTCAGGAACAACAATATTACTTGCAAGGGCTTCCAAACCTGAACAACTATCATTTATTGGAAATCAGTCAGGAGGACGGGTTTTCTTATTTCTTGGAACAGATGATTTTTGGAGAGACTATAATGAAATGATCTCAAAAGGTATAGAATTTGTTAGAGAACCTAAAGAAGAATCATATGGTACAGTTGCAGTATTCAAAGATTTATATGGTAACCTATGGGATTTGGTGCAGTTTAAAGAAAGTCATCCAATTGCTAATAGAGTAAAATAAATAAAATATATAGTTTGCTACTATAATAAGTTGGCACAATATACGTGACCCTTTTAAAATAGTTAAAAGATACTTCACAAATGTGCAATGATGCACTATAATATATATGAGAAATATCTTAGAAAGTAGTGATTTATTTGTCAAAATGGGAAGAAACAAGAATTCTAGTTAAAGTTTCGCAAATGTATTATATAGATGGTCTGACTCAGAACCAAATATCTAACAAACTGGGTATTTATCGAACTACTATTAGCAGACTTTTAAAGAAGGCAAAAGAAGAAGGTATTGTAAATATTACGATTAAGAGTGAATTCAATGGATGTTTTCAATTAGAAGAAGCTATGGAAAAACGATTTGGATTAAAAGAAACTTGTATAGTTCCATCAGAAACAATGCAAACTCATGATATTAAATCTCAAATACTTGGATTTGCAGCTGCAGAGTACTTAAAAAGAATAGCTAAAGATGGTGATATTATAGGTTTTTCATGGGGAACTACTTTAGCCTCATTATCGAGAGCGCTAACTGATTGTAAAGCGATATCTGCTAATATTGTTCCACTAGTAGGTGGTTTTAGTGATATAGACAGTGAAAATCATGTATCAGCTATAGTTTCTAAGGTTGCATTAGCTTTTAAAGTAAAAGCCCATTATCTATATGCGCCGGCGATAACTTCTGACAAGGCCATAAAGGCTGCTGTGATTCAAGATGATAATTACAAAAATATATCACAATTGTGGAAAAAAGTTAATAAAGCTTTTGTAGGGATAGGTTCACGCCATAAATCTTCGAATTTGGTGTGGTCAAATGAATATAAAAGTAAAGATACAACGGATATAAAAAATAGCAAAGCAGTCGGTGAAATATGTTCAAGATTTTATGATGTAAAGGGTGATATAATTGATAGCGATATAAATGATAGAACCATTGGTATAGAATTAGATATGCTAAGAAATCTTGAATATTCTATTGGAGTAGCAGAATCCCAAGAGAAAGTACCATCCATATTAAGCGCTTTGAAAGGGAAATTCATTAATGTACTAATTACCACTGAAGAGACTGCTAGGTTGATTTTAGAATTAGATGATCAAATTAAGCGAGTTGAATATGAAAAATGATGATATTATAGCCCATATCTTAAGTTAAATGGGGGACACGGAGTCCCCTGGGTTATAGGTTAGATTTATAGTAGATTTTTTAGACTAATAACGTCCATTAAACTAATAACTTTGGAATATGCTAATTTTACATGATTTTTAGAAGGCTCAACTAAATCAGGAATTAAAACGCATCTAATTTTAGCAGCAACAGCAGCCTCTAATCCTCGTTCTGAATCTTCTAGCACTATGGCGTTATCTGGATGTACTTTGGATTTTTTGCAGGCGGTTAAAAATATTTCTGGATCTGGTTTACTTTTAGTAACTTCATCCCCACATATAACTTCATCATATTTATCTAACACACCTGCTATAGAAAGCAGATTTTCAGCCCTCTCTCTTGAACTTGAAGTTGCTACAGCTTTTTTTATTTTATTTTCAGTCAAATAGCTTAGCAATTCATTAAGCCCTTTTTTAATTCCAAGTCCTTCTGTATCAATAATTTTATTGATGCATTTACCTTGTTCGCTATACATAAAATCAAAGGAAAAATCATCACCAAAACATTTTTCAAACTGGGCCTGAATTGATTTTTTATTCATTCCAAGGAGCCCTAAAAGAAATTCATTGGATATACTATAATTATATAACTTACCTGTTTCTTTCCAAGCTCTTATAGTAAGGACTTCGGTATTAAACATAAGTCCATCCATATCAAAAATAACTAATTCAATTTTACTCATTATTATCCCCCCAAAAAATATGCGACAAATCCATTGTAGCATATTTTTTTGCATAATAAATTACACGATTATTAATAATTAAATATTTATATTTATAATTATTTAATTTATATTGACATTTTAGTTATATTTATAGATAATTACAATGTAGACATTTGTGATAAAATGAGAATATGTGCATGAATCTATGGTGTTAATTTTAAAATATACTTATATTACTACATGTTTATAAAATTACAGAGGCAATGATTATTAATTTTTTACGGAGGTGTATTTATGGCTAAAGGATTATCTTTAAATCTAACTAAGGTAGCTTCTTTTTTAGAAGAACATGAAATTAAATACTTACAACCCATGGTTACAGAAGCACATAAT
This sequence comes from Clostridium akagii DSM 12554, assembly GCF_000686725.1. Taxonomy (GTDB): domain Bacteria; phylum Bacillota; class Clostridia; order Clostridiales; family Clostridiaceae; genus Clostridium_I; species Clostridium_I akagii. The sequence continues at coordinate 14,450 of NZ_JMLK01000015.1, forward strand.
ATGCTACACAATAAAACAGGTCAAGGAAATGATTTCTTGGGATGGATTGATCTTCCTGTAAATTATGATAAAAAAGAATTTATAAGGATAAAAAGAGCTGCAGAAAAAATAAAAAATGATTCGGATGTACTTATAGTGATTGGAATTGGCGGCTCTTATTTAGGTGCTAGAGCTGCTATAGAGATGTTATCCCATACATTTCATTCCAATATTTCAAAAGATAAAAGAAAAACACCAGTTATATATTTTGTTGGAAATAACTTGAGTTCAACATATATGGTTGATTTACTTGAAACTATTGAGGGGAAAGATATTTCTGTTAATGTTATATCAAAATCAGGGACTACAACTGAACCAGCTGTGGCCTTTAGAATTTTTAAAGATTATATGGAAAAAAAATATGGAAAAGTGGAAGCAAAGGAAAGAATATATGCAACTACTGATAAAGCAAAAGGAGCTTTGAAAACTCTTGCAGATGTAGAAGGATATGAAACTTTTGTTATTCCAGATGATGTTGGCGGTAGATTTACAGTTTTAACACCAGTTGGATTATTACCAATTGCAGCAGCAGGAATAAACATAGATGAAATGATGAAAGGATCAGCGGACGCAAGAGAGGCATACAGCAGGCCAGAATTGGATGAAAATGATGCTTATAAGTATGCAGTGACTAGAAATGTTCTTTATAGAAAGGGTAAAACTACAGAAATATTAGTGAATTATGAACCTTGTTTGCATTATTTCGGTGAATGGTGGAAACAATTATTTGGTGAGAGTGAAGGCAAGGATGGAAAAGGAATATTTCCAGCAGCAGTTGATTTTTCAACAGATTTGCACTCTATGGGTCAATATATCCAAGAGGGTTTAAGAAATATTTCTGAAACAATAATAAACGTTGAAAATCCTAGAAAAAATATTGTAATTGAAGAAAGTGCTGAAAATATAGATGGATTAAATTTTTTAGCTGGAAATACAATGGACTACATAAATAAGAAAGCATTTGAAGGTACTATTTTAGCACATAATGATGGTGGGGTACCCAATATAGTAGTTAATGTACCTGAGTTAACTGCATATTATTTTGGGTATCTAGTCTATTTTTTTGAAAAAGCTTGTGGTATTAGTGGATATTTATCTGGAATAAACCCATTTAACCAGCCAGGAGTTGAAGCATATAAGAAAAATATGTTTGCACTTCTTGGGAAAAATGGTTATGAATCTCTGAGAAATGAATTAGAAAAAAGATTAAATTAATCACTATAATAAAATAATCAATGATTGAGAAACATGTGAATGCTACAATTCGCTAAATAAAAATTTAAAAGTGTATTTTGAATAAAAGATGATTCCTGTATTTTACAGGAATCATCTTTTTATGTTTATAAATATTAATTTGGGTATGTGCGCTAAAAAGATAAAATCACTATTGAAAAAGGTTACACAAAGATGTATAATAAAACAGAAGATAACAAATGAGTAAGCATTGCACATATGTGATGAAATTCTAGTTGGATTAAAATTAAAATCGAAACTAAATCAATGTTAAAACATAAGGAGACTGAAAATTATGCAAAAATCATGGTTGGAATTAGAAGGTAAGACGGTAATAGTTACAGGCGGAGCATCTGGAATAGGCGAAGCTGTGGTTCAAGAATTTTTAGATAATGGTGCTAATGTAGTTGTGGGTGATATGAATTCTAAGGCACCTGAGTTTAAAATAAAAGCAAATAGTGGAAAAACACTTTATGTAAAAACTGATATATCAAATGCTATCAGTGTTAATGAAATGGTTGAAAAAGCAAAGCTAGAATTTGGTAGGATTGATATTCTAGTGAATAATGCAGGTATAAATATACCTAGACTGCTGGTGGATGCTAAAGAACCACATAGCAAATATGAATTAGATGAAGCTATTTTTGATAAAATAGTAAATGTTAATCAAAAAGGCGTGTTTTTTTGTACACAAGCAGTAGTTAGAGAAATGGTTAAAGCAAAATCAGGAGTAGTAATAAATATGTCATCTGAAAGTGGACTTGAAGGTTCAGAAGGACAAAGTATTTATGCAGCAACAAAAAATGCGGTTAATTCATTTACTAGATCTTGGGCAAAAGAACTAGGTAGACAAGGTATAAGAGTTGTTGGAGTAGCACCAGGAATTTTAGAAGCAACAGGACTTAGAACCATTGAATATGAAACTGCATTAGCTTATACTCGTGAAATTACGGTAGATGAATTAAGAGCAGGATATAATAAAACAACTACAATTCCCCTTGGAAGATCGGGAAAATTGAGCGAAGTGGCAGATTTAGTTTGTTATGTTGCATCCAGCAGGGCAAATTATATTCATGGAGTAACGTATAATGTAGCGGGAGGAAAAACAAGAGGATAATGAGATTAAATTGTGACATGTATAGTGATGTTCATGTATGATGGAACTAGGTGTTAAGGGAAGTTAGTAAAGAGATATCTTCCCTTAAATAAAAAATATAATTAATTTAAATATCTATTGTAAAAGACTGCAATTAGTGTATAATAAAATTAAAGATAACACAAATGACACGCACACTCACAAATGTGCAAAGAGATAGTTAACGAATTTGTTAATATCAGCCAAGTAAACGTTTAAAATGAAATATATCATAATAAAGATGTTGAGTTCACAAAAAATGTTTAAACGTAAAAATAGAAAGGAGAATTAATATGGTATTAACTTTAATTATATTTATAGGGTCTGCGTGGATTGTGCAAGCTATGCTAAGCTATTTTCAAATGAAAAATTTTAATACGGAGTTTATAAGACTGCGTAGAAAAGGAAAAGTTGCAATCGGTAAAAAGAAAGGTAAGATAAGTTCTGGAACTATTGTACTGATTTGTATTGATGATAACCTGGAGATTTTAGAGGCTAAAATAATGACAGGAATAACGGTGTTTGCAAAGCTAAGGCCACTTAAAGAAATAGAACATGAAAATTTGCTTCATATAGATGACAAAATTATTAATAGGATGAATCCGAGAAAAATTAAAGCTGTTAAAAATGCAGTAGAAAATTATTGTTCATTTAAGGAGGTGGTTAGCTAGACTTATTAATAATAAATAAAAGAGAGGTGCTATTATGCAATTATTAACAAATTTAGCAACAGGATTTATTGGGCTTTTTAATGCAGGTGGTAAGGTATTTGTAGGATGGGTTACTGGTATAGTTCCAACGCTTATAATGCTGTTAGTTGCTATGAATGCGATTATTAAATTTGTTGGAGAAGAAAGAGTAGAAAGGTTGTTTAAAAAGCTAGGAGGAAACCCAGTCACAAGATATTTGGTTTTACCTGTAATAGCAACATTCTTCTTTTGCAATCCAATGACTCTATCAATAGGTAAGTTCTTACCTGAAAGATACAAACCAAGTTATTATGCAGCGGCTTCATTTTCATGCCATACTATGAATGGATTATTTCCACATATCGATCCAGGAGAATTATTTGTTTTTCTTGGAATAGCAAATGGAATTTCAAAATTAGGACTACCAACTGCAGACTTAGCTATGAGATACTTCTTAGTTGGTGTTGTTACAAACTTCTTTAGAGGCTGGATAACAGATTTTACAACATCCTATGTTGAAAAGCAACAAGGAATAAAACTTTCAAGCAAAGTTAAAGTTTTAAATCTATAGTGAATTAAGATAAGGGGGAAAGGTTTATGGAGCAATTTAGAACTATTCAAGTTAAAGCAGGCTCAGGTGGATTTGGTGGTCCTTTAATAATTAAATTTACTAAGGACAAATATAAAATAGTTTGCGTAACTGGTGGAGTAATACCGGAACTCGCAATTAAAATTGCAGAGTTAAGTGGAGGAGAAGTTATAGATGGATTTAAGACTTCTATACCTGATGCTGAGACTGCCTGTGTAATAATAGATTGTGGTGGTACATTAAGATGTGGAATATATCCAAAGAAGAGAATTCCAACATTAAATTTAGTGGCTACAGGAAAAAGTGGTCCATTAGCAGAATTTATACTACCTGATATTTACATATCAGCCGTAAAACCTAATTGTGTGAGCATCTATGAAGGTACAGAAGAAGTGGAATCAATACCAGTAGTTCAAGAAGAAAAAAAGAAGGATTATAAATATACTTCAGATAAAAAAATAACAGAACAATCTTCAGGTATTTTAGCCAAAATCGGTAAAGGAATGGGAGGAGTAATAGCTGTATTTTATCAAGCAGGTAGAGAAACAATTGATACAGTAATACATACTATACTTCCATTTATGGCCTTTATAGCTATGTTTGTTGGAATAATGACAAGCTCAGGACTTGGAAATGTTATAGCTAAAGGATTAACACCATTGGCAGGTAATATATTTGGATTATTACTATTGTCAGCAATATGTTCATTCCCATTTTTATCCCCATTTTTAGGACCCGGAGCCGTAATAGCACAAGTTATTGGAGTTTTAGTTGGAGTTCAAATTGGTAATGGAACAATACCTCCACAATTATCATTACCAGCATTATTTGCAATAAACTCACAAGCAGCTTGTGATTTTATACCAGTTGGGCTTGGGCTTGCAGAAGCCGATGCGGAAACAGTTGAAGTAGGAGTTCCAGCTGTGCTTTATTCAAGATGGATAACAGGGCCTACTACCGTATTTATAGCATGGTTAGCTAGCTTTGGTTTATATGCAAAATAAATTATTCTAGTGACCACTAGCCGTATTACTCTCATCTTCTTGAAGTGTGAGAGGACGGCGGCTAAGGCCATGGATAACGACTTCTAAGTTTCATATGGATGACCTGCGGCCTAAAAATTCCACCTGAAACAAAGAACTCTGTTTATAGATGTCTTTGCAATCATTGTATTTATGATTAAAGTTTTTTATAATGAGTAATATGGGTGAAAACTTTTATTACTCATTATAACTTTGTTAGATGGGAGGAATAATAATGAAATTAATATATAATACTAAAATAACAAAAATAGGTGATATGGTTCCGGATTTTTATCCAGAAAAAATGGTTATAATGTTTAAAGAAAATGCACCACAAGATTTAGCAGATTATTGTATTTTACATAATATTAACCAGCTCAATGAAGAGATTAAAATGGGACATACACTAAAGATAGGTAACGTAGAATATAAAATTACAGCTGTTGGCGATGTAGTTAATAAAAATTTAAGAGATTTAGGACATATTTGCTTAAAATTTGATGGAAGTAAAAAAGCAGCGTTAGATGGAACATTATATTTGGAAGATAAAGAAATAAAAGAAGTTTCAATAGGGGATATAGTTCAAGTAGTATCGTTTTAATCTTTAATTAATTTAAAAATAATAGCAGATAATTTATAAAGAAAGGGTCGAAAATTGGGCTCTTTTTTTTTGCTTTAGAATACTAAAAATTTAAATTATAACTTCTACAAAAATTTTTAGTTTAAACTTGTCATGGTTTTCACAGGACAACATTAAAGTAGATAAGATTGTAAAAACGTTTACTTGGGCATATAGTAAGGGTAGATCAAATCAAAGGAGGAATTCTTATGGATAACACTAAAAATATAAAATCAAGTAGTAAAGGCGGAATTAAAGTTAAAGTACAAAAGTTTGGTGGATTTCTTGCAGCAATGGTAATGCCAAACATCGGCGCATTTATAGCATGGGGACTATTAACGGCATTATTTATTCCTACTGGCTGGCTTCCTAATGCGGAATTGAACAAACTAGTAAGTCCTATGATAACATTTCTTTTACCACTTCTTATAGGATACACTGGAGGTAAACTTATTTATGGTACAAGAGGAGCTGTAGTTGGAGCAATTGCAGCAATGGGAGTTATTATAGGTTCACCAGTAACAATGTTTTTAGGCGCAATGATAGTTGGACCTTTAGGCGGATATTTAATTAAGAAGTTTGATAAACTTGTAGAAGGTAAAGTTCCAACAGGATTTGAAATGCTTGTAAACAATTTTTCTTCTGGAATATTATCGGCTATACTTGCTGTACTAGGTTTCTTAGTAATAGGACCAATAGTAAGTAGTTTCTCAATGGGTCTTGGAAGTGCTGCAAAGTGGGTTACTGATATTGGAATGCTTCCACTTATAGCACTATTTGTTGAACCAGGTAAGATATTATTTTTAAATAATGCAATTAATCATGGGATTTTTGATCCGCTGGGAATAGCTCAGGTAAAAGCAGCTGGAAGTTCAATCTTCTTTCTTCTTGAATCAGATCCTGGTCCTGGTCTCGGTATTCTTCTTGCATACAGCTTTTTCGGAAAAGGAAATGCAAAGAGCTCAGCACCTGGAGCTGTAATAATTCATTTCTTCGGTGGTATTCATGAAATATATTTTCCATATGTATTAATGAATCCTCTACTTTTAATTGCTGTAATTCTTGGAGGAATGGCTGCTGATCTTACATTTGTACTTACTGGAGCTGGACTTGTTGCATCAGCATCACCAGGTAGTATTATTGCAGAGGTAGCTATGAGTCCTAGAGGACACTTATTACCTGTATTAGCAGGTGTATTAGTTGGAACAATAGTGTCATTCTTGGTAGGATCATTTATAGTTAAAAAAAGCAGTGCGTCAGCAGAAGAAGATTCTTTCGATAATGCTCAAAACTTGGTAAGCGATATGAAAGTTGAAAGCAAATCACAAAATAAAATTGAAAGTAATGTAGAAAAAATTGAAGCTTCTGAGGAAATGCCTGAACTTATAATATTTGCATGTGATGCAGGAATGGGTTCATCAGCAATGGGAGAATCTATACTTAAAAAGAAATTAAAGAATGCAGGAATAAGTATTGAGGTGCAACATTCACCAGTAGATGAAATACCTAAAAATGCAAAAGTTGTATTTATACAGGAAAGTCTTGCACCAAGAGCATTAAAGGTAGTTCCAAATGCAAAAATAATCACAATTAAAAATTTCCTTGATAACAAGGTGTATGATGGATATATAGATACATTAAAAAAATTGATCTAAAAAATAACTTATAAGTAAGTGGTGAAGGAAATGGATGAATTAACAGCAAGACAAAAGTTTATTTTTAATACGTTATTTGAAATCCATACATTAAGCGTTAAAGAGCTTTCTAAGCAGATGGATGTGAGTTCTCGTACAATATTGAGAGAGATAACTTCCATGAATATTGTACTAAAGAACGAGGACATTAAAATAGCCGTGAAAAATGGAAGCTTGGTAATTTTTGGCGATGATAAAGAAATAAACATTCTAAATCAGTCCTTAGGTGTGATTCCAAAACAGTGGCTACTTACCCAAGAACAAAGGATGCTCTTAATCACTGCGGAACTGTTATTAGCTAATGAGCCATATAAGTCTTCATTTTTCAGTTATCAGCTTAATGTAGTTGAAGGTACAATAAGTTTATATATGGATAAAATTAAACAATGGCTTGCTGTAAGGAATCTATCCTTCAGTAGAAAAAATGGATATGGGATATTAGTTATTGGATCAGAATGGAATAAAAGAAATGCATTAATTGAACTTATTTATGAATATAAACCTGTGGAAGAATTATTGGCTTATGTATATGATACAAAAGAAGATTCAGCAACACAGTCGTTTTTTAAGATATTATTTGGTAGTGAAGCTATTGAGATTTCAAAAAAAATTATGACATTTGTAAACAATGAAATTGCAAATGTTGATGATATTGCTTATTTAACTTCACTTATCCACATAATTATAGCAATTAAAAAAACAATGGAAAATCATCCAATAGTTCTTCCATTAGAGTTTATCCAAGATGTACTTTCATTTAATGAATTTTCTTTTAGTCATAAATTGCAAGGATTTTTACACAAATTGAATATATCAATTACTGACAGTGAAATCGCAAATATATCTATTCATCTTTTAGGTAACAAATATATATATAATTCCGATAGAAAGTTTGAAGAACTTGGAGTTACTTTAGAAGATTTGGCGGCAGAAGTGGTATATGAAGTTGAAAAAAAACTAGACATTACAATTAACTTTGATAATCAGTTAATTTTAGGTTTATCAAATCACTTTAATCCTGCTATTTATAGGATTAATATGGGAATAACAGTAAAAAATCCCATAGTAGATCAGGTAAAGGAATATTATGGAGATTTGTTTAATGCAGTAGATTATGCGTGTAAACTTGTTTTTCTAAAATATAACATTAAAATGTCCAAAGATGAAATTGGATTTGTAACTATGCATATTGGCGCAGCTATAGAAAGAACAGAAAATTTAAAAAATAAACTTTCTGTACTTGTCATTTGCCCAAATGGTATGGGTGCAGCACGTATATTATCAAGTAAGGTTAAAAATGTTATACAAGGCATTGATGAAGTTAGTATTGAATCACTAAAGGATTGGTCTGAAAATGATAAAAAGTATGACATAATTCTTTCCACTGTAAATATTGATACAAATAAGAGTTTTCCAGATAGTAATATAATAATTGTTTCACCGTTCTTGAATAGTGAAGATATAGCAAAAATAAATAATTGTATTAAAACAATAAAAGAACAAAGTAATTCCTTTGATTATGTTATTTCTCTTGCTCAAAAGGATAAAAGTGAAAATTATGAAGAAGAGAAGTATGAAATGATAAATAATATGATTAAAACTTTACAGATAGAGACAATACAATCAGAATCTTTTGATGAAATGGTCGCTTTGATTACATCAAAGATTTATGATAATAAAATAATAAATAATAAAGAAGAAATAGAAGAGCTAATAGTGAAAAGAGAAAAGATGGGAAGCGTTGCTATACCTAATGCACATGTGGCACTTTTGCACACTAGATCTGATTTTGTTATCAGTCCATTTGTAGGGGTATATAGGCTGAAAAAATTTATGTCAATTCAATCTACAGGATTTGTAAATGAGCAAGTGGACACTTTTATAGTACTGCTAGCGAGAAAAAACGAACAACCATATATACTTGAAGAAATGGGGAATATCAGTATATCGCTAATAGAAAATAAAAGTTTTACAGAAACTCTCAGAATGGGAGATATAAAAGATTTGCGAGATAAAATGTTGAAAATATTTAATAAGGAAAATAATTAAATTTATATAGAAAAGCTAATAGGAGGCAAACAAATGAGTAAACAAATTTTAGTAGCAGAAAATGTTGAATTAAAAGTAGCTTCAGAATCAAAATACCAGGCTATTGAGAGAGTTGGAAACCTTTTGGTTTCAGCAGGGTATGTAAATAAGAATTACATTGAAGGAATGAAAGCTAGAGAAGATGAAGTTACAACATATATGGGTAATGGTGTAGCTATACCCCATGGTATGAATGAATATAAAAAAGAAATAATAGCATCAGGTATAGTTATTGCTCAATATCCTGAAGGAGTTGACTTTGGGGATGGAAATATTGCTTATGTGGTTATAGGTATTGCAGGCAAAGGTGAAGAACATATGGAGATATTGTCCAAAATAGCTTTAACAGTTCAATATGAAGAAAATGTTGAAAGACTTAGAGTTGCAAAAACACCAGAAGAAGTTATATCAATAATAGACGAAGGAGAGATGTAATATGAAAGCACTGCATTTTGGAGCTGGTAACATAGGAAGAGGATTTATTGGGTACTTGTTAGCAAAATCAGGATATGAGGTTACTTTTGTTGATATATCCAATGCTTTAGTAGATGATATAAATAAATACGGCAGATATAAAGTGATAACATTAAGTACAACAAAAAGCGAGGAAGAAATACAAAATGTAAAAGCAGTAGGTTTAAATGACACAGAAAAATTACAAAAATATGTTTCTGAAACTGATTTGATTACTTTATCAATAGGTGCAAATAATTTAAAAAGTACTGGAAAATTGTTATATAAACTTTTACTAGAAAGATATAATAGTAAGAACGAAAAACCACTAGACATAATTGCATGTGAAAATGCATTATTTGCTACTAATATGCTGAAAGATTCCATATTAGAAGAAGCAAATGATGAGTTTAAAAACTATTTAGAGAAATATGTTGGTTTTCCAAATAGTGCAGTTGATAGAATTGTTCCTAATGTGAACATTAAAAAAGAATTGCCAATTGATGTAGCTGTTGAAGATTTTTATGAATGGGATATTGAGAGCACAAAAGTTAAAATAAATAAAAAAATAATAGGTGCAGACTATGTAGAAAACCTAGAACCTTACCTTGAGAGAAAACTATTTTTATTGAATGGAGCTCATGCAACAGTAGCTTATCTTGGCTATAAAAAAGGCTATAAATTTATCCATGAAGCAATACAAGATGAGTTTATAAGAAAGGTTGCTATTGGTTTTCATGGTGAAGCTATAGAAGCGTTAAGCAAAAAACATAAGCTAGATAAAAATGCTTTAAATGAATATTCTAAAAAGTTAATTAAAAGATTTGAAAATACCTATCTTCAAGATGAGTTATTCCGTGTTGGACGTGACCCTATGAGGAAATTAGCCTCAAACGATAGATTGATATCACCACTTAAACTTTGTTTTCAATACAATATGGAATACACTAACATTATATGTGGAATTGCAGCGGGATTTACATTTAACTATAGCGGAGATGAAAAAGCGGAAGAAATACAAACAATTATAGGTTCAAGGGGAATAAAAAGTGCAATTAATATTGTGACAGGATTAGATAAAGAGAGTCCTTTATTAGATAAAATTGCTGAGAAATATAATGAATTAATGACTATAAAATAATTTGATATGCAGAAAAATAAAGAAAAGATTCAATTGGAAATGGTCATAGGGAAAAATTTCCTATGACCATTTTTTTTCATCAAACCCATCTTTGGGTTTTTTATAATTTTTTTTAGTTTAGTAGCAGTAATATTGTAATAAACATAAAAACATTAAGTTTTGAATTTTACTATAAAATCATTGTTAAAGAATTGACAATGATTTTAAACTGTTATACAATAGTTTTATAAGTTAACTTATAAAACTAAGCATACCTAAACAAAAAAGATTTAATAAACAAGGGAAAATGATGTAAATAGCCAGTATTATGATACTTTTTATAAAAATAACTATCAATGTACTATTTTACTGTTATACAACAGTATACATTGAATAATAACTATGCACATATGTGTTAAAAAATTATCAATACAATTTCATTGAAATTTATTTAAATCAAAAGGGGTGTATGTATATGAAAGTAACAAACATAGAAGAGTTAAATATAAAGCTCAAAAGTGTAAAAGAAGCTCAAAAAGAGTTTTCAACCTTTACCCAGGAGATGGTTGATGAAATCTTTAAAAGAGTAGCAATTGCAGCATTAGAAGCCAGAATACCATTGGCTAAAATGGCTGTGGAAGAAAGTGGTATGGGATTACTAGAGGATAAGGTAATAAAAAACCATTTTGCTGCTGAATATATATATAATAAATATAAGGATGAAAAAACATGTGGTGTTATTGAAAGAGATGAAACCTATGGTATAACAAAAATAGCAGAGCCAATAGGTGTTGTAGCAGCTATAGTACCAACTACCAATCCTACCTCTACAGTGATTTTTAAAACACTAATCTCCTTAAAAACTAGAAATGGCATAATATTTTCTCCTCATCCAAGAGCAAAAAAATCAACAGTAGCAGCTGCAAAAATAATGTTAGAGGCTGCAGTTAAGGCTGGGGCACCTGAGGGAATAATAGGGTGGATAGACGAACCTTCTATAGAACTTTCAAAAATATTAATGAGTGAAGCAGATGTAATACTAGCTACAGGAGGACCTAGTATGGTTAAATCGGCTTATTCATCTGGTAAACCAGCTATTGGAGTTGGACCTGGGAATACACCGTCTATAATAGATGAAAGTGCAGATATACAAATGGCCGTAAGTTCAATAATATTATCTAAAACTTATGATAATGGTGTAATATGTGCTTCGGAACAATCTGTAATAGTCTTAGATTCCATATATAATAAGGTTAAAAATGAATTCATTAAACGAGGAGCTTATATATTAAGTAAAAATGAGATAGAAAAAGTTAAAATGATAATGTTTAATAATGGGAATATAAATGCTAGTGTAGTTGGACAATCAGCTTGCAAAATAGCTAAGTTGGCAGATATTAATGTACCTGAATGGACAAAGGTACTTATTGGAGAAGTTAAGTCTGTGGAATTAGAAGAACTATTTTCACATGAAAAATTATCCACAGTATTAGCTATGTATAGAGTAAATAGTTTTGATGAAGCTTTAGAAAAGGCCGAAAGACTGGTGGAATTAGGTGGAAAAGGACATACATCATCATTGTTTATAGATTCTGTATGTGAAAAAGAAAAAATAGAAAAGTTTAGTTTTAAAATGAAAACTGTAAGAACCTTTATAAATATACCTTCATCCCAAGGGGCTAGTGGTGATTTATTCAATTTTAAAATAGCACCTTCCTTTACTTTAGGTTGTGGATTCTGGGGTGGAAATTCAGTGTCTGAAAACGTAGGACCTAAACATTTGTTGAATATAAAAACAGTAGCTGAGAGAAGGGAAAATATGCTTTGGTTTAAGGTACCAGAAAAAATATACTTCAAATATGGATGTTTGGAATTTGCACTTAGGGAATTAAAAGATATGGGTAAGAAAAAAGCATTTATTGTAACTGATAAAGTGCTTTATGAATTAGGATATGCCGATAAAGTAACGAAAGTTTTAGAAAAAATGGACATACGGTTTAAAGTTTTTTCAGATGTTGAGCCAGACCCTACACTTGCCTGTGCGAGTAAAGGCGCCAAAGAAATGCTTGAATTTGAACCAGACACTATAATATCCATAGGTGGAGGATCAGCTATGGATGCGGCTAAAATTATGCAAGTTTTATATGAGCATCCAGAAGAGAAGTTTGATGAACTGGCACTGAAATTTATGGATATAAGAAAGCGAATACACAGTTTTCCAAAGCTTGGAATTAAGGCTATATCAGTAGCAATACCAACAACTGCTGGTACTGGTTCAGAAGTAACACCTTTTGCAGTAATAACAGATGAAAAAACGGGGATGAAATATCCACTTTCAGATTATGAGTTAACACCGAATGTGGCAATTGTAGATGCAGAATTTATGATGAATATGCCTAAGGGTCTAACTGCGGCAACAGGGATAGATGCACTAACTCATGCTATTGAAGCCTATGTATCTGTTATGGCAACGGAATACACAGATGGATTGGCACTTCAAGCAATAAAAATGATATTTGAATATTTACCAGCAGCATATAATGAAGGAAAGACTAATATAGTTGCTAGAGAGAAGATGGCAAATGCATCTACAATAGCAGGTATGGCGTTCGGAAATGCATTTTTAGGAGTATGTCATTCAATGGCCCATAAATTAGGAGCCCAGCACCATGTACCCCATGGTATTGCTAATGCAGTGTTAATTGAGGAAGTAATTAGATTTAATGCAGTAGACAATCCAGTAAGACAAACTTCATTTCCACAATATAAATATCCAGATGCAAAAGAAAGATATGCTAGGATTGCTGATTATTTAAAACTAAGTGGAAATACAGATAGTGACAAAGTAGAACAACTAATAAAGGCAATTACTAATTTAAAAATAAAATTAAGTATTCCATTGACTATAAAGGATGCAGGAATTAAAGAAGAAGCTTTTTATTTAACATTGGATGATATGTCTGAGAAGGCTTTTGATGATCAATGCACTAGCGCTAATCCTAGATATCCATTGATAAGCGAAATTAAACAAATGTTTATAAACGCATTTGGTGAAATTAAAATGGGAGAAAAATAATAACAGGTGTTAGGCATCTTCAAAATATCCTTCGCATCTTTGACTTGTTATTTTCTAATCTAATTCTAATGTTACACTAATCTCCAATTAATTATTGAGATTTATAATTAAGTCATAATATTAATTGGAGGGATTAAAGATGACAGTAAAATTAGAATTAATTGATGAATTAAAAAGGCGAGCTAATGTTAGTTATGAAGAGGCAAGGGATGCACTTGAAAAGACAAATGGTGATATGGTTGAAGCACTAATCTATTTGGAAAAACAAAATAAAGTTAACCAGGAAAAAGAAAGCAATTTTTTCACTATAGTAAAAAAAATCATTAAAAAAGGTAATCGAACAAAATTTATTGTGAGAAAGGCAGAAACTACAATATTAAGCCTACCAGTAACAGCAGTTGTTATCATAACAGTTGTAGCACCATATGTAACGGTAATAGGTTTAATAGTAGCACTTCTAACTGGGTACAAAATCAAGTTTCAAGGTAAAAATGGAGAAGAAATGAAAGTTAATGAAACTATTGATAAAGTAACTAATATAGTAGACAAAGCTAAGGAAAGTTTCACTGAGGATATTAAAAAGTAGAATATTATAAAATTCAATATGTATCCATTATCTGTTTTAAGTTTATGAAATGAAGTATAATAAAAATAAAGCATCTAAGAAAATAATACAATTTAATTATTTCTTAGATGCTTTATTTTTTTAGATGGCGAGTAGAGTCAGGAGGTTTATTCATGGCAAAACAGAAAATTTTTATTATTGAAGATGAACATAAAATTGCTAGGTTTTTAGAATTAGAACTGCAGTATGAAGGCTATGAGGTGGAAAAATGTTATGAGGGTAGGGCTGGACTTGAAATGTCATTAAAAGGTAATTTTGATCTTATACTTCTTGATGTAATGTTGCCATCCATGAATGGAATAGAAGTTCTACGAAGGCTCAGAGAAAAATCAGATGTTCCGGTTATAATGCTTACAGCAAAAGATGAAATTATGGATAAGGTAATTGGGCTTGATTTAGGAGCAAATGATTACGTAACCAAACCTTTTGCCATAGAGGAACTTCTTGCTAGAATAAGATCTGCCTTAAAAATAAAAAAAGCAAATGAGAATAAACTACAAATTTTAAAAATAAAAAAGTTAGAAATAGATATAAAAGCTTATAAGGTTTCTTATGATGATGAAACTATAGATTTGACTAAGAGGGAATTTGATCTATTGAAATATCTTGTAGAGAATAAAAATATAGTTCTTACTAGAGAAAAAATAGTAGAAAAAGTATGGGGTTACGATTATTTGGGAGATACAAATGTTGTGGATGTGTACATAAGGTATTTAAGAAGCAAAATAGATGAGAAATATAAAATAAAATTAATAGGGACAGTTAGAGGCGTGGGGTATTCATTAAAAGATGAAGGATAAAAAAAATCGGGTTATAAGCATTATCAAATATATAAAATCAATAATAGTATGGCCTTTTATATTTCTCAGGAAGTGTTTTAAATTACTTGACACGTTGAAAAAAAATATTGTTAAAAGATTTAGATTTTCCATTATATTTAAAATCACAGTAGTTTACACTTTTATTTTCTTCTTGGCATTTTTAATGTTAAACCTAATAGTGTTAGCAGGGTTCACAGTATATAATGCTAGAAATGTGGAAGATAATATAAAAAAAGATTTTCAAATTGTTTCATATGATTTGTCTAGTAGTAATAAAATTTCTCAGTATGATATTAAAAAACTTTCAGAAATTGAAAATATAGATATAAGTATATTTGATCAGCAACATAAGATTGTTTACTCATCCAAACAAGATAAAAGCAAAATAAAGTTTTATAAAGAAAATGTTGATATTGGTATAAGTCGCTTAAATGGGAAATATTTAATTTCAGTGCAAAATCAAACTGATGCAGTTGGCAAAGAAAATACGTTAAATCATAGTATTATTTTTAATGATTCGGGAAAATTTAATGGGAAAGAAGTTTACATTCAAGTTGAATATAATTTATCCAAGGAGTTAATAAGCACATTAATTCTTTTTATAAGTCTTATTTTAATTGATTTTATTTTTATAATTATAATTGTAAGAGCAGGATCAAAGGCTAGTAGAAAAATGATTAAACCTGTTGAAAATATGACAAGTAGAGCTAAAAATATCAATATAAATGCTCTTGATACTAGGCTTGATATAAGTGGTGCACAAGATGAACTCAGGGAACTTGCTGAGACTTTTAATCATATGCTTGATAGGATACAGAAATCATACCAGCAGCAAAATCAGTTTGTAGCAGATGCTTCTCATGAATTACGTACGCCAATTTCTGTAATTAAGGGTTATGCAGAGCTATTAAGCAGATGGGGTAAGGATGATAAGGCTGTACTTGATGAGTCAATAGAAGCCATTACAACTGAGGCTGATAGTATGAAGGAGTTAATAGAAAAACTTTTATTTCTTGCAAGGGGCGATAATAATAAGCAAACCGTAGAAAAACATAACATAAAGTTCAATGAATTAATAGATGAAATCATAAAAGAAACAAGGTTAATTGATAATATTCATGAAATAATAAATATTGCAAATGAAAATATCAACATTAATGTAGATGAAAAATTACTTAAACAAGCATTGCGAATATTTATAGATAATAGTATAAAGTACACACCTTCTGATGGCAAGATTACAATAAATTCTCATGTTGAAAAAAAGGGAGTAGTAGTAACAATAGAGGATAATGGAATTGGAATTCCTAAAGAAGACCTTCCTAATATATTTAATAGATTTTATAGGGCAGACAAATCAAGAAATAAGGAAACAGGGGGTACTGGTTTAGGACTAGCAATTGCAAAGTGGATTATAATAATACATCATGGAAGTATTAATGTGACCAGCAAGGTCAACTACGGAACAACAATAACTATATTTTTACCTTTAGAAATTCAGGTATCTTGAAAAAAACAGTAAAATGGGAAAGTACATAATGATATATACTTTCCCATTTTAAAGTCATAGACTTTGATTTAGGCATCTGAATAGACTAGCATACTGACTAGTTATTTTTTTGAAAATGCCTTAAATATCAATGCCAACCATTTTCATTAAATATTTGGCGTTGGTAGTGTCTGAGCGGCCCTGTCTTAATTTATAATCAAAGTGGATTTTATTATCTGTATAATCTTCTCTGAAATGATAGTTTTTAATTCTATCATCGTTTACTTTTTCTAAATCACACAGCTCAAAATCATGAGTAGAAATTAACCCTGCACACCATTCTTTGTCTAAATTTTTTAAAACAGTTTTTGCGCCTATTATTCTGTCATTAGAATTAGTTCCTCTAAAAATCTCATCAATTAAGAATAACATTGGATCTTTTTGTGGTAAAAAATCCAATATGGTCTTAATTCTAGTAAGTTCAACATAAAAAGTTGATAGACCTTTACTTAAATCATCACTAATACGCATGGAGGTGAAGATTTTTAGTAAACTACAATCCATGGCCTTTGCACAAACTGGTGCACCTGCATAAGCAAGTACTAGATTAATGCCCATAGTTCTTAAAAATGTTGTTTTACCTGACATATTGGAACCAGTAATAATAAAAATGTTATTTTTAAGATCAACATTATTATAAATTCTATCTGAAGCTAATATAAGTGGATGGCCTAGGTCACTTGCATTAATTTTAGGGTTAGTGCCTGAAAAAGTTGGATAGCAAAGGTTTGAATCTAAATGTGATATTGTAGCCAAACTTGATATTAC
This sequence comes from Clostridium akagii DSM 12554, assembly GCF_000686725.1. GTDB lineage: Bacteria > Bacillota > Clostridia > Clostridiales > Clostridiaceae > Clostridium_I > Clostridium_I akagii. The sequence continues at coordinate 31,970 of NZ_JMLK01000015.1, forward strand.
TTCAAAATCTGCCGCAGTCTCTAAATATTTTCTTATCAAAGTACCATAATTACCTTTCCAAGTTTCTAAATAAAACAAACACCTATAGTCCCAGAAGAATAGTAGATTTAATACAATGTATAGTAGAAAATTATTTCTGAAATTAATAGCACTTATAATTGTATCTAGTTTCTTTAAAATATTTGAAGCTTTATCTTTTACAAAGAGATTGTCTTTTAATTGGTTTAGATATGAATCTTTGAAATTCTCTTTTTCAATGAGTTTAAATATATGTCCATATGCAGCAAAATCATTATTAAAACTTTCCATGGAATTAAGCACAGGATAAACTTTTATCAAACTTATAACATTAATAAAAGCATGAACTAAAAACAAAATCAATAAAATATCATATAAAATAGGAATTTTAAGTATCATGGTTATAACACAAAATATTATTGTGACTATTGGCAATAGGGTTATGATTTTTTTTATATAATCTTTAAAAGTATTATTCAAATCCTCAATGAAATTTAATAGTTCATTAGTATCATTGGAAATTTTAATATTTGACATACCTTCATCTTCAAGATTTTCACAAAATTCTATTTTCCCCGACAATTCCTTTACAGCTGATTGTCTTTTCTTAATAGATTCTGTGCTAAGCTCTGGAGACTTCAATAAGCTTACTAATTTATTTCTACCTAAGAAGGTCTTTGTAGTATTGATCAACTGAAACAAAGAATTGCTTCCGAATATATCTAAATCATTAGAGTAAGGATGCTGTAAATCCTTAAAAGCCTCACCGTTATCTTCAAATTCAGTCCAAGTACCGGCTATTCTTTTCATATATTTATCATTTATTAGCAATAAACGTCTAAACTTTTTTAGTTTTGAAGATAAATTTCTATCATGAACTAAAAAAATTATAAAAAGAATTGCAGAAATCAATAACCCTATGAGTAATATAATTGATGAAGGTTTTTTTATAATTAAAAAAACTAATATTAAAATGCCAATAAAGGCTATAAGTCTTAATGTTCCAAAGACACTATGACTTTTTTTTAGCACCAATTCCTGTGATTTAAGATTTTTGCTACGACTTATAAATGCATCTGTTTTATCCATTTTTTTCACCTTCTCTAGAATTATGTATATTAATTAATGTGTCTTAATTAAAACATTTTTTTTGAACATGGTTTGCATATTATCATTTTACCATTATTTGCCGAAATAAATTCATCCCCAATTATTTCTTTATTACAAAGTTCACATAGAATTAAATCAGAATGACTTTTAGGCACCTCTTTTTTAATAAACTTGTTTGTCCTATTAGATGGCGGTGAATATACAATCTTTTCACTTTTTTCTTCTTTTAGCACAACGTTGTAATTTACAGAGTAAAGACTTTCTCCAAATAACTCTAATTCAAATCTTGGATTAACCTTGTCATAAAATTCTTCAATTACAAGTCTTCTAATTTGAGCATCATTTATTATAAGACCACTTTTTTCAATTCCATCAAATATGCTTTTTGTAATATTATTTGTATCAGGATGCCTTTTTTCGCTCTTATAATAGACTTTTAATACTGCAATTAAGGCCTCATCTAAGGTGACACTCGGATTTTGAACTCTTGTGGCATAAGCAATCTCTTCCTCATAAAGTGCGTATCTATCGTGATACTTTCCTGAATTACTTGGTAATATAGCTCTTCCCTGAGTGTTAGAAAGCTTGAAATTTGATTTTGTAATAGGAGATCCTAGTACTATAACTTTGGCGTAACATTTATTCATTATTTGCTCCTTGAATTAAGAAATATTTATATAAATATTATATCATAGAGTTGTATATAATATTTATTATTTACAGAAAAGTTGTTTTTACATTTAGATAAACTTAGGATATAATCTTAAGGTGAGTATACAATTGGGGGGTAAAATAGCATGGCAACTATTAATAAGAAAGAAGCATTTTTAAATAAAAAAAGAAAAAAAGAATTTATAATAGAGGGATTAACAGTGGAAATGGGAATACTTGCCATTGGAATATATGTTTTGACAAGGAATATATTTATCACAATATTTATAGTTGTGGTATGTTTTGTCGTTAACTTAAAGTTTATAGAAACCACAAAAATATATGACTGTGAAATTAAAGATGAAATGGATAGTAATAAAATTAAAAAAATAGTCAAGCTAATTGATAAAGAGGTAAAGTAAAAATGGAAAAAAATATAAAAATATTGTCTATAGAAAGTAGCTGCGATGAAACTTCAGCTGCTGTAGTTGTAAATGGAAGAAATGTATTGTCAAATATAATAGCATCTCAAATAGCAATCCACACTAAATTCGGTGGAGTTGTTCCAGAAGTTGCGTCAAGAAAGCATATAGAAGCTATAGCTGGCGTCGTGGATTCAGCAATGAAAGAAGCAAAACTTACATTTCAAGAAATTGATGCCATAGGTGTAACTTATGGACCAGGACTTGTGGGAGCACTTCTTGTAGGTGTTCAATATGCTAAAGGACTGTCATATGCTACGCACAAACCTTTAATTGCTGTTAATCATATTGAAGGACATATTAGTGCGAATTTTATACAGTATAAAGATCTGAAACCACCATTTCTTTGTTTAGTTGTTTCAGGTGGACACACATTTATAGTATATGCTAAAGACTACGGTGAGTTTGAGGTAATGGGGCAAACGAGAGATGATGCGGCTGGTGAGGCTTTTGACAAAGTTGCACGAGCAATTGGACTTGGATATCCAGGTGGACCTAAGATAGATAAAATCTCCAAAGAAGGAAATGAAAATGCAATAAAATTTCCTAGAGCAAGTTTTCATGATGAATCATTGGATTTTTCATTTAGTGGAGTAAAGTCTTCGGTATTAAATTATTTGAATAAGATGGAAATGAAAGGTGAACAAATTAATAAAGCAGATGTAGCTGCATCATTTCAAAAGGCAGTAGTTGACGTCTTAGTAGAAAATACAATAAAAGCATGCAGGATAAAGAAGGTTGATAAAATTGCAGTAGCAGGTGGAGTGGCATCTAATTCATGCCTTAGGAAAACACTTAAGGAAGTAGGAGAAATAAACAATATAACTGTTTTATTTCCAGAACCAATATTATGCACAGATAATGCAGCAATGATAGGAAGTGCTGCATATTTTGATTATATTAAAGGTAAAAGGGCAACACTTGATTTTAATGCAATACCAAATCTTAAATTAGGTGAATGAAGTTAAATATACTGAAATTTTAAATATAACATGGATATTTTGTTAATGTTATATTTATTTTTTACATTTATATTGTAATTATATGTAATTTAAACTATAATATGTAATAGAATGGTGAATAATTTAATTAATTTGTGATTTATTTAGAGTGAACTTAATGATGTGTATATATAAATATAGGAAAGGAGAATAGTAACATGTTTACAGGAGTAAATATAGATAAAAACCACACAAATAAAGGCATTAATGTAGAAAAATTGCTGAATTTTATAAGAGCAAAATCACGTATTATAACATTCTTTGTGTTAATATTATTTATTGTTTTAAATGTGATATTATACAACAATCAGCTTATTGATGTAGATTCCAAAGATGTTTCAGTTGTAAATAAATTATGCTTAAATACCACAATAATCGGGGTATTAGTAGGAATGCTTAGTTCATTATTTATAATTGTCTGGTATGAGCAAAAAATAAAAGAATATAAACATAATGATTCGGTAAAAAGTTACGCTAGAATTTTTAGAGCTGATATCGAAAGAAGTAGGCGACTATTTAAAAATAAAAGATTTGAACTTGTTAAAATAAGTAATGTTACTATTATGAGAAATTGGCTTCAGTGTTTTGGTTATATTTCATCAAAACTTAGTAAAGAAGAGATACAAGAGCTTGTAAATTATTATTCTAGAATAGAGAAACTTATTGAATATGAGAATAGAATAAATCAGCATCTTGAGAGAATGCAAGGGTCAAAATTGAATGATTACCCATATATGCATGAATACAAGGAATTAATAGCTATGTTTACATATGAAACAAATAATCTTTTTAAGGTTGAATTATCAAATTTAGTTACTAAACTAAATTATTTATGCAAATAAGGACAAGCTATATAATTTATATTAAAAATCCAGATTAACCTTGCAATTAAAGTTAATCTGGATTTTTAATAATATCTATAACTTAAAAATGAAGGATTGTAGTTCTATTTCTATTAAAACCTAAATAAAAATATCCAATTTCGGCCTATATAATATTATAAAATACCCTAATTAGTATGAAATGTAATAAATATATAGATATTTTATTAATAATTTATTAATAAAATATTGATTATGATATTAAATTATGATATTATAATGGAAAATAATTTATATACATATAATAGGAATATAGTTATGAAATTCCTATTATATCAATATTAATACTTTGTTGTTAATATTGAAGAAATATATTTAGCAATGTCTCATTATTTATTAAATTTACAGGGGGGCTTTTTTTATGATAAAAAAGAAAATAGCATTGGCGATTACATTAGCAATGACATTAGGAATTTTTTCTGGATGTGGTACTGGAAGTGGAGGTAGTTCTAGCGACGAAATAGATATTGGAGTTGTAATTCCACTTACCGGATCAGTGGCTGCTTTTGGTAAGTCAGCTCGTAATGGTTTGGATTTACTCCAAACTGAAATTAATGACAAAGGTGGAATAAATGGAAAGAAGGTTAAATTTATTTATGGAGATGATGAAAATAAACCGGCTTCAGCAGTAAATGTTGCACAAAAACTTATAAATGATGACAAGGTTGTAGCAATTGTTGGACCGCTTACTAGTACTTGTGCTAATTCCGTTGCTCCAATTCTAGAGCAGGATAAGATACCTATGGTTACAGGTACAGGAACTAATCCTAAAATCACACAAGCAGGTGACTATATTTTCAGAACATGTTTTATTGATCCTTTTCAAGGGACAGTAATTGCTAAATTCGCTTCAGGAGATTTGAAAGCTAAGACAGCAGCTATTCTTTATGATAACGGAAATGATTATTCAAAAGGTCTTGCAGATAATTTCCAAAAATCTTTTGAAAAAGCAGGTGGCAAAATATTAGATTCTGAAACTTATAATACAAATGATCAGGATTTTAATGCCCAGCTTACAAAGATAAAGAATGAAAACCCAGATGTTCTCCTTGCACCAGATTACTATTCAACAGTAGGTATGATAGCAAAACAGGCAAGAGCCCAGGGAATAAAATCAACTTTTTTAGGCGGAGATGGATGGGATTCATCTGATTTATTCACAGTTGGTGGAGATGCCGTAAATGGTGCATACTTTACCGACCACTATTCATCAAAAGACACTTCAAAAGAAGTTACTACATTTATTGATAGCTTTAAGAAAAAATATAAATCTACCCCAGATTCTATGGCAGCACTAAACTATGATGCCGGGAAAGTATTAGTGCAATCAATCCAAAAAGCTGGAAAAACAGATGGTGAAAGCATAAAGAATGCATTAAAAAGTTATAGTGGTACTGTAGTGTCAGGCAAAATTACATTTGATAAAGATAGAAATGCAATTAAAGCAGCTGTAATTATAAATGTTAAAAACAATGATTTCGATTTTGTGAAAAAAGTTCAACCATAGTTTATTTATTACATAGCATGCTCTTTTATGCATGCTATGTAATAAGAATTAAATGAAATTGAGTATATAACGGAAATGGGGGAAAATAAATGGAATTTTTACAGCAAGTGATTAATGGGTTGGCCCTAGGAAGTGTTTATGCACTTATTGCAATTGGATATACAATGGTTTATGGAATAATCGGTCTTATAAATTTTGCACACGGAGATATATATATGATGGGAGCTTTCTTTGGATTTTTTGCTGCTTCAAAATTCAATTTGCCATTTATACCCACTTTAGCTATAGGGATGATATGTGCAGCTGTTTTAGGAGTAGCAATCGAAAAAATTGCATATAAACCACTTAGAAATTCGCCAAAGCTTTCTTTGCTTATAACTGCCATAGGAATGTCGCTACTACTGGAAAATGGAAGTAGACTTGATTTTATATTTGGACCAGATTATAGAACTTATCCGTCAAATCTTTTGCCATCACAAATTATAAAAATCGGAGCATTAAGACTGGATTCACTTCATTTGATTATTATTTTAATTTCAATATTATTAGCAGCATTACTTCAAATAATAGTATTCAGAACAAAGGTGGGAAAAGCTATGAGGGCAACCTCTTTTGATAAAGATGCAGCTGCATTAATGGGAATAAATATTGATAATATTATATCAATAACTTTTGCTATTGGTTCTGCACTTGCTGGTGCTGCGGGAGTATTAGTTGGCATACTTTATTCTAGAATTGATCCCTATATGGGAATTATGCCTGGTTTAAAAGCATTTATAGCAGCAGTACTTGGTGGTATTGGAATAATACCTGGAGCGGTGCTTGGAGGAATAATAATGGGTATTGCTGAAACTTTTACAAAAGTATATATTTCGTCTAAACTTTCAGATGCTATAGCTTTTGCAATATTAATCGTAATTCTACTTATAAAACCTTCTGGTCTATTAGGGAAAAAATCAAATGTGAAAGTGTAGGTGAATTCTATGATAAAAAATAGTTTAAAAAGGTTCTCAATATTTATAGCAACTTCAATAATTATATTTGTTATACTTACTTTTATTATTAATCAGAATATAATTAATCAGTACGATGTAAGAATACTGGTTTTGATTTGTATTAATATTATGTTAGCTCTAAGTGTAAACCTCATAGTAGGGTTTACTGGGCAATTTACTATAGGACATTCTGCTTTTATGGCAATAGGCGCATATGCAGCAGCTATGCTTACAATAAATTTAAAGCTACCTTTTCCATTATCTCTTTTAGGTGCTGGAATTATAGCTGGTTTTATAGGACTTTTAATTGGGATACCAACATTAAGGCTTAAAGGAGATTATTTAGCAATTACTACATTGGGTTTTTGCCAAATAGTAGTAGTGGTAATTCAGAATATTCCCCAGTTTGGCGGAGCACAAGGACTTACAGGAATACCGCCTAAAACTACATTTGCGTGGACATTTTTTACAATGATTGTAACAATACTTGTAATCTATAACATAGTTCATTCGTCACAAGGAAGAGCAATGATTTCTATTCGTGAAGATGAAATCGCAGCTGAAGCTATGGGTATTAATAGCACAAAATACAAGATAATGGCATTTGTTATTGGGGCTTTTATTGCAGGGGTTGCAGGTGGACTTTATTCACATTATATGATGTATATAGAACCTCAATCATTTAACTTTCTTAAATCCATGGATTTTATTGTGTATGTAGTACTAGGAGGTCTTGGAAGTATACCAGGTTGTATTATTTCAACTGCTGTACTAACATACCTTCCAGAAGGACTTAGAGGTTTTGGCGATTTAAGAATGGTTATTTATCCAATACTTTTAATTGTAATAATGATTTTAAATGCAAAAGGTATTTCTCCATCTAAATTGTTTAAAAGAAAGTCAAAAGGGAGGGATAAAGATGCCATTGCTTGAAGTGCGAAATCTTACCATACGTTTTGAAGGACTTATTGCAGTTTCGGATTTTTCAATTACTATGGGCGAACATGATTTGGTGGGATTAATAGGACCCAATGGTGCTGGAAAAACTACTATATTTAATATGCTTACAGGTGTTCGTACTCCAACCGAAGGAATAATTCAATTTGCAGGGGAAGATATTACTAAGATAAAACCTTATCAGATAACCAAAAAAAGAATGGCAAGAACATTCCAGAATATTAGGCTTTTTAAAGATGTATCTGTGCTAGACAATGTTAAAATATCATTTAATTTTAGGGTTAAGTACAATTTATTTGATTCAATTTTCAGATTGCCAAAATTTTTTAGAGAAGAAGAAGAAATAGAAGAAAAAGCAATTAATATTCTTAAAATTTTCAGATTAGATAACAAGAAGCATGAAATGGCTGCTAATTTATCTTATGGAGAGCAGAGAAGACTTGAAATAGCAAGAGCGCTTGCAGCTAGTCCTAAACTACTTTTATTGGATGAACCAGCAGCTGGAATGAATCCACAAGAGACACAAGAACTTACTGAACTTATTAAATGGGTAAAAAATGAATATAAAATTTCAATACTTCTTATAGAACACGATATGAAACTTGTTATGAATTTGTGTGAAAAAATAGTTGTTTTAGATTATGGCAAAAAAATTGCAGAGGGTACTCCGGAGGAAATAAAAACAAACAAGCAGGTTATAAAGGCTTACTTAGGAGATGATGCAGATGCTTAAGATTAAAGATCTAAATCTATATTATGGAGTAATACATGCCCTTAAGAATATTAATCTGGAAGTAAATGAAGGAGAAATCGTTACGCTTATTGGTTCAAATGGTGCAGGGAAGACATCTACACTTAGGGCTATTTCAGGGCTAAATCAAATAAAATCCGGTGAAATTAGTTTTGAAGGAAAGACTATAAGTAAGCTTCCAAGTTATAAAATGCCACATCTTGGTATATCTCATGTTCCTGAGGGAAGAAGAATTTTTGCAAATTTAACCGTAATGGAAAATCTTGAACTTGGAGCATATATAAGAAAAGACAAGGCTAACATTTCAAAAGATTATGAAAAAGTATTCCAAAAGTTTCCTAGATTAAAGGAAAGGGCTAAACAAATGGCAGGTACCTTAAGTGGTGGAGAGCAGCAAATGCTTGCTATGGGTAGAGCACTCATGATTAATCCTAAAATACTTCTTTTGGATGAGCCTTCCATGGGGCTCGCGCCATTAGTTGTAAAAAATATTTTTGAAATTATTAAGGAGATAAATCAAGCAGGAACTACGGTTTTACTTATAGAACAAAATGCACGTATGGCACTTTCTATTGCAGATAGGGCATATGTAATTGAAACTGGCAATATTGTGAAGGAAGGAAATGCAAAGGAACTATTGCATAGTGATGATATTAAAAAAGCATATTTAGGAGAATAAGGCATGTGGGAAAACAAACTATAATACTGAATTGCTATTTTTGACCATGCCTAAGTACAAGCAAAATGAAAAGGATTTTTCTTTTCATTTTGCTTGTACTTTTTATAAGTGATATAGTGAAATTTTTAAGGCGTAATAAATAATTTAATATTTTCATCTAAGATAATAAATTTAGGTTGACAACAAACAATTTTATTGTTAATATTTTAGTATAGTAAAGCGGTGCAGTGATGAATTGATGAAGAAAACTGATTATGGGGGATTTAACATGCCAAATTTAAACAACTATATACCTGAAGGTACAAGAGATATACTTTTTAATGAATGTTATTCAAAAATTCAAATAGAAAATTTGCTTAGAGATGTATATAAAAATTATGGATACCATGAAATTATTTCACCAACTTTAGAATTTTATGATGTATTTAATATGAATGACCAGCCAATTAGTCAAGAAAAGATGTTTAAGCTGTTTGATAACAGAGGAAGAATCTTAGTTCTAAGGGCGGATATGACAACACCTATAGCACGAATAGCTGCTACTAAGATAAAAAAAGAAATGTTTCCAATGAAACTTTGTTATAGCCAAAATATATTTAGAGTAAATGAAATATTAAATGGAAAACTTAGCGAATTTACTCAATCAGGTATTGAAATATTAGGATCACACGAAATACGTGGAGATGTGGAAGCAATTTACACTGGGATAGAAGCTCTTAAAAAGATAGGTCTTGAGGACTTTAAAATTGAAATTGGAGATTCTAAATTTTTCAAAGAACTTACAGAAACGGTGAATTTAGATGAATCAAAAAAAGAAAATTTAAGAATGCTAATTCAAAATAAAAATATATCAGCCTTAAAAGAATTTTTAGACGATAATAAAGAAAATATAGATAAAAATATAAGTATAGTTTTAGAAAAACTTCCGGAACTTTTTGGAGGTAAAGAAGTTATAATTGAAACACAAAAACTTTTAAATAATGCTGATAATATGACATCACTTAAATGTATAAAAGATGTTTATGAGGTAATGGATAAACTTGGACTTAGTAAATACATATCCGTTGATCTTGGGATGCTACAAAATTTAAATTATTATTCAGGCTTGATATTCAGAGGATACTGCATGGAAGTTGGTGACAGTATATTAAGTGGAGGAAGGTACGATAAATTAATTGAAAATTTTGGTGATAGTTTACCAGCAACGGGATTTGCTATAAATGTTGATATTGTACTTGAGGCACTTAGGCTTCAGGAAAAACTAACTCCAGATAAGGCTATAGAAAAAGTGGTTTTTTGTGATATTGTCAACTTAAATAAGGGATATGCTTTATTAAAAACTATTAATAGAGCTGGAGTTAAAGCGGAAGTTGCATTATTTGATAGTGAGGAAGAAGCCTTAGAATATTGTGAAAGAGTTGATTGTTATTGCTTGATAAATGTGATAGATAAAACAGAACATAAGATGGGCATTAATGGTTGGTCAAAAAAAGAATATAAATTTTAGAAATGGGGATTTTTTATTATGGAATGCTTAAAACCGTTAAGAATAGCACTTACAAAGGGAAGGCTTGAAAAATTCTCTATAGAAATATTTGATAAGATAGGTATAGACACAGAGGAATTAAAAAATAAGGGCAGGAAATTAGTACTAAGCGATAAGAAAAATAATATTCAATTTGTATTAGTAAAGGCTGCAGACGTATTAACCTATGTGGAGCACGGAGCAGCTGATATAGGAATAGTTGGTAAGGACACACTTCTAGAAGCTGGAATAGATTTTTATGAAGTTGTGGATTTAAAGGTTGGTAAATGCAAATTTGCATTAGCATCCATTCCTAGTTTTGATTTAAATAAAGGTTATAATAGAAAAAAAATAGCAACTAAATACCCAAGAGTTACTAGAGAATATTTCAGAAAACTAGGCAAGGATGTTGAAATAATTAAAATTGAGGGATCAGTGGAACTTGCACCAATAATTGGACTTTCAGATGCGATTGTGGATATAGTTGAAACAGGAACTACTTTAAAGGAAAATGGGTTAGTTATTTTTGATGAAATATGTGACATCAGTGCTAGAATGATTGTAAACAGAGCTAGTATGAAAATGAGAATTGATAAAATAAAAAAAATCATAAGTGATGTTCAACAAGTAGTTAACAATTAGGGGGGGCATAGATATGAGTGAACTAATAGATATATTACAGGCAAATTCAAAGCAGGCAAAAAATTATTTTAAAAGCCTAAGGGAAAGATCAGGAAATACGGAAGAAGATGCAAACAAAGTGGTACAGGAAATACTTCGCAATGTTAAAAATGGTGGAGATAAAGCAGTTATTGATTATACAAGAAAGTTTGATAGTGAAAAAATAACATCAATAATTGTAAGCGAAGAAGAAATAAGTAGTGCTTATGGAAAAGTTCAGGCTGAATTTATAGATGCATTAAAAACCGCTCAAGGAAATATTACGGAATTTCATGAAAAACAAAGGGAAAAAGCTTGGATCATGACTAGGGACAACGGAGTAGTTATGGGACAATTAGTTAGAGGGCTCGCTAGAGTTGGAATTTATGTTCCTGGAGGCACTGCATCTTATCCTTCTTCAGTATTAATGAATGCTATTCCTGCAAAGGTTGCAGGGGTGGGAAAAATAGTTATGGTTACACCTCCACAAAAAGACGGAAATATAAATCCAGCAATACTAGTAGCAGCGGATATTGCTGGGGTGGATGAAATATATAAAGTAGGTGGAGCTCAAGGCATAGCTGCACTTGCTTATGGAACGGAAACTATAAAAAAAGTTGATAAGATAGTTGGGCCTGGAAATATATTTGTGGCACTTGCAAAAAAAAGTGTATTTGGATTAGTTGATATAGATATGATAGCAGGACCAAGCGAAATATTAGTGCTGGCAGATGAAACAGGGGATGCAAGTTTTATTGCAGCTGATTTAATGTCTCAAGCAGAACATGATAAGTTAGCATCTGCTATTCTTGTAACCACATCTAGAGAACTTGCAGTGAAGGTACAAGGAGAAATAAAAAAGCAGATTGAAGGTTTAGCTAGAAAAGAAATAATTGAAGAATCACTAAAAAACTTTGGGATTATATTTGTAGTAGAAAATATAGATGAAGGAATAAATCTTGCCAATGACATAGCACCAGAACATTTTGAACTAATTGTAAAAGATCCATTTTTATATCTAGGAAAAGTTAAAAATGCAGGATCAATCTTTCTTGGAAGCTTTTCACCTGAACCACTAGGAGATTATATGGCAGGTCCTAATCATGTGTTACCTACAAGTGGAACTGCTAGATTTTTTTCGCCATTATCCGTGGATACATTTATTAAAAAATCTAGCTATATTTATTATAGTGAACCTGCACTGAAAGAAGTTAAGGATAAAATAATAACAATAGCAGAGGTTGAAGGTCTAACAGCTCACGCAAATGCTATAAAGGTAAGATTTTAGGAGTGATATAAATGGTAAAAAGAGAGGCTTTAATTAAGAGAGATACATTTGAAACTGGAATAGAAATGAGTTTAGATCTTGATGGAGAAGGAAATTCAGAAATAGATACAGGAGTGGGATTCTTTGATCATATGCTAACACTATTTTCGAAACATGGATTGTTCAACTTAAAGGTTAAAGCAAAGGGCGATTTATATGTGGATTCACATCATTTAGTTGAGGATGTGGGAATTGTTTTAGGTAAGTGTATAGCCAAGGCTTTAGGAGATAAAAAAGGTATAAAAAGATATGGAACTTCATATTTACCCATGGATGAAAGTCTTGAACTTGTGTCCATGGATATTAGTGGAAGACCTTTTTTAGTATTTGAGGGAGATTTTGAAACTAAGCTACTTGGAAATTTTGAAACGGAAATGGTTGAAGAATTTTTTAGAGCTGTGGCTATGAATTCCGGGATAACCCTTCATGCCAAAGTGTTATATGGTAAAAACACTCATCACATGATTGAAGGACTTTTTAAGGGGCTTGGGAGAGCTTTAAGAGAAGCAATAGAAATTGATCCAAGGATTAAAGGCGTTATGTCTACAAAAGGTAGCTTACAAAATGACTAGTTCTAAATTTCGAAAAAATGTGAGGTGATTACCTTGAAAAGTAAAAAGATTAGTATTGTTGATTATGGTATGGGAAATATAAGAAGTGTACAAAAAGCATTTGAATCTTTTGGGGCTACATGTAATATTACTTGGGATGAAGATGAAATATTAAGTAGTAACGGTATCATTTTACCTGGTGTAGGTGCATTTCCAGATGCTATGGCTAATATAAAAAAATTTAAAATTGATGTTACTTTACAAAAAGCTATAAAGATGAATATACCCATACTTGGAATATGTCTTGGAATGCAATTACTTTTTGATGAAAGTGATGAAGTTAGAAATACAAATGGATTAGGCTTTATTAGAGGAAAAATCAAAAAATTTCAAATAGATTTAAAAGTACCTCATATGGGATGGAATAATTTAAATATAATAAAATCATCTCCTATTTTAGAAGGGGTAAAAAATAGTAGTTATGTGTATTTTGTGCACTCTTATTATGCCGAGATGAATGAAGAAAATATAGATGCGGCAACATTATACGGAGCTAATGTGCCGGCAGTTGTAAGTAATGGAAATATATTTGGAACACAATTTCACCCAGAGAAGAGTGGGGATCCAGGAATTCAAATGCTTAAAAACTTTTGGAAACTATGTGATTAATGCTATTTTTTTGATGACGCCTAATAAAAGGAGAAATGATTTTTATGATTATATTCCCAGCAATGGATTTAAGAGATGGAAAATGTGTAAGACTTTATCAAGGGAAATTTGATGCACTAGAAGTGGTAGGAGAAAACCCAATAGAGGTTGCTATGTCTTTTAAAAAAGCAGGAGCAGAATATATTCACCTGGTGGACCTTGATGGAGCATTAAATGGTACTATTAAAAATCTAGAAATTATATTAAAGGTAATAAAGGAAGTTAATATTCCTGTAGAACTTGGTGGAGGTATAAGAGATATAAAAACTGTGGATGCTTTAATAAAAGCAGGGGTATCAAGGGTTATACTTGGCACTGCAGCTTTAAAAGATAAAAAATTTGTAGCGGAGGCTGCAGAAAAATATGGTGACAAAATAGCTGTAGGGATAGATGCTAAGGATGAGAAGGTTGCAGTAAACGGATGGACAAATATAAGTGATGTAAATTATATAGATTTTGCTAAGGAGATTGAAGCAATAGGGGTTAAAACTATCATATTTACGGATATAAGTAAGGATGGAACATTAATGGGTCCAAATCTTGTCCAATTACAAAAGATAAATGATAGTGTAAGCTGCAATATAATAGCTTCAGGTGGAATAAAGGAATTGGAAGATTTAAGGGTTATAAATAAAATGGGAATTTATGGCACTATAGTTGGTAAGGCAATATATTCAGGAAATGTTGATTTAAAAGAAGCTATAGCAGCCGGTAGTCAGATTATTGAAAAAAAGCAGGGGTTATAAAAATGAGTAAATTTTGGAATGAAATTACGAAAACTATAGAGCCATATATTGCTGGAGAACAACCCAAGGACAAAAAATACATAAAATTAAATACAAATGAAAATCCATATCCACCATCACAAAAAGTGTTAAAAGCAATAAAAGATGCAGCTAGCAGCGATTTAAGATTGTATCCTGACCCTGACTCTGAAAAATTACGTGAAACTGTTGCGGGTTATTATGATTTAAATAGAAATCAAGTGTTTGTAGGAAATGGTTCAGATGAAGTATTAGCACTTTCATTTTTGACTTTTTTTAGTAGTGATGAAGCAATTGTTTATCCAGATATAAGTTATAGTTTTTATCCGGTGTATGCTAATCTTTATGGGTTAAGGACAAGATTGTCAAAACTAAATGAAGATTTTTCTATAAATGTGGAAGATTTTTTAAGTAAAAACGGTGGAGTTATAGTGCCAAACCCCAATGCACCAACAGGTAAATTTTTAGAGGTATCCGCTATAAAAAGAATTTTAGATTATAATTCTGAAAAGGTAGTAATAATAGATGAGGCATATGTGGATTTTGGTGGTGAATCTGTGGTAAGTTTAATAAAGGATTACCCTAACCTTTTAGTTGTGCAGACATTATCAAAGTCTAGGTCACTTGCAGGAATGAGAGTTGGACTTGCACTTGGACAGGAAGAACTTATTCATGGATTAAACAGAATAAAAAATTCTTTTAATTCGTATACGGTAGATACAATAGCACAGGTAGCAGCAGTGGCTGCATTTGAGGATGAGGAATACTTTAAGCAATGTACAAAAAAAATAATAAAAACAAGAGATAATACAGTGAAAAATCTTACAGAGATTGGTTTTAGCATTGTTCCATCAAAAGCTAATTTTATATTTGCTTCTCACAAGGAAATATCAGCAGAGACATTGTTTATAAAACTCCGTGAAAAAGGCATACTTGTAAGGTATTTTAACAAACCTAAAATAAATAATTATTTAAGAATAACTATAGGTTCAGAAGAAGAAATGGATGTATTCTTAGAAAAAGTTAAGGAAATAATAAAGTAAGGGGGTTATGTTATGCTTACCAAAAGGATAATACCTTGTCTTGATGTGAATATGGGTAGAGTTGTAAAGGGAATAAATTTTGTGAATTTAAAAGATGTGGGAGATCCAGTTAAAATTGCTGAATTTTATAATGAAGAAGGCGCAGATGAAATAGTATTTTTGGATATAACAGCAACTTCCGATGGAAGAAGCACCATGATAGATGTAGTAAAAAGGACAGCAGAAAAGATATTCATCCCACTTACTGTAGGAGGGGGAATAAGGACTCTCGAAGATTTTCGCGATATTTTGGCAGCTGGAGCGGATAAAATTTCTATTAATTCCTCAGCTGTAAAAGAGCCAACTCTTGTAAAAAGAGCAGCTGAACGTTTTGGAAGTCAATGCGTAGTTGTAGCCATAGATGGAAGAAAAAGAAAAGATAATACAGGATGGAACGTGGTAATAGCTGGAGGTAGAATAGACACTGGACTTGATGCTATAGAATGGGCTAAAAAAGTTGAAAAACTTGGCGCTGGTGAAATACTTTTAACTAGCATGGATGCTGATGGTACTAAAAATGGTTATGATTTAGAACTGACTTCAGCTATAACTAGTGGGGTGAATATTCCGGTTATAGCATCAGGGGGTTGTGGAACTATAGATCATTTTTATGAGGTTTTTGATAAAACTAATTGTGATGCAGCTCTTGCAGCCTCTTTATTTCATTATAGGGAGCTTACAATTAAAGATGTTAAGGAATATCTAAAGGAAAAAGGTGTAAGTGTAAGAATTTAATTTTTATTATGCATCTGAAAGAAAATAGACTAGCATACTGACTAGTTATTTTTTTGAAGATGCCTTATGTTTCATAGGAATGGAGTGTTTGGTTATGAAGGCTATAGAGTTGCTTGAAACAGTAGATTTTAGTAAGGGTTTGGTGCCAGCTATAATTGTAGATGCTGAAAATAAGGAAGTTTTAATGCTTGCTTATATGAATAAAGAATCACTAAAAAAAACAATTAATACAAAAACTACTTGGTTTTGGAGTAGATCTAGAAATGAATATTGGAATAAGGGTGCAACTTCAGGACATGTTCAAAATGTTTTGGATATAAAATTGGACTGCGATAATGACACTCTTCTTATTGAAGTTGAGCAAGTGGGGGCAGCATGTCACACAGGAAGCAGAAGTTGCTTCTTTAAAAATGTAGAATTCTAGGGTATTTGTTTTAGATGCCTAAAATAAAGGGGAAAAATTATGAGCGAAGTTATAAATGAACTATATCAAACTATTCTCGAGAGAAAAAAAATTCCACTAGAGGGTTCATATACAAACTATCTTTTTGAAAAAGGTCTTGATAAAATTTTAAAAAAGGTGGGGGAAGAAGCAACAGAAGTAATAGTTGCAGCAAAAAATTCCGATAAGGTAGAGATTGTTAATGAAGTATGTGATTTAACCTATCATTTATTGGTACTGCTAGCTAATGAAGGAGTTGACCTAAGGGACATTGAGACAGAACTTGGGAAAAGAGAATTAAAAACTGGAAATAAAAAGAAAGAGAGAAAGGCGATTAAAAACCTTTAAAAGATAAAAGCAAAAAGTTAAGGGAATACTAAAAGTTTTGTTTAAACAAGACTTTTAGTATTCCCTTAATTTATTTATTTAGTTAAAATGAAATTACCAATAAGGCATTTTTTTTTGCATTTAAGTCTCAGATACTCAATTATTTTATAAAAAAATTACAATATCAGATTATTTTAAAACGTTTACTTGATGTGATAACGTTTTTATTATACAATACTAAACGGAACTAAACAATATATATAAATACAAAAAAATAAAAGTATTATTGTACTTATATACAAAGGGGACAAAAAATGAAAAACAAAAAATTAGTATACATTTTTAATGAAGGAAATGCATCTATGAAAGACCTTCTTGGGGGAAAAGGTGCTAATATTGCCGAAATGACTAAACTAGGGATTCCAGTACCACAGGGATTTACTGTGACTACAGAAGCTTGTTCTGATTATTACAATTGTGGCAAAAAACTTTCAAATCAGGTTATAGAGCAAATTAATAATGCACTAGAAGAGCTTGAGAAATCAAGTGGAAAAAAATTTGGCAGTACATTAAAACCGTTATTGATTTCAGTAAGATCTGGAGCAAGGGTTTCTATGCCGGGAATGATGGATACAATTCTTAATTTAGGATTGAACGATGAAACTGTGGAAGCGATGTGTAATTTAACTAAAAATTCAAGATTTGCTTACGATTGTTATAGAAGATTTATTCAAATGTTTGCAAGTGTTGTTATGGATATAGATGATTCTCTATTTGAACAGTGTATTTCTAATCTGAAAGAAGCTAAAGGTTATAAAGTTGATACAGAACTTACAGGGGAAGATCTAAAAGGTTTAGTTGTAAATTACAAGAAAATTTACAAAGATCATATAGGCGAAGAATTTCCTAATGACCCTAAATTTCAATTGTTTGAAGCTATTTCTGCTGTTTTTAGGTCTTGGGACAATAATAGAGCAGATGTTTATAGAAAAATGAATAATATACCATGGGATTGTGGTACAGCTGTTAACATTCAAGAAATGGTTTTTGGTAACAAAGGTGAAGAATCTGGAACAGGTGTTGCTTTTTCTAGAAATCCTGCTACAGGAGAAAAAAAGATTTTTGCTGAATATTTGATGAATGCCCAAGGTGAAGATGTTGTTGCCGGAATTAGAACTCCAGAAGATATTTCTACTTTAGAAATAAGAAATAAAGTAGTTTATGACGAATTTGTTGCTATTGTAAACAAATTGGAATTTCATTATAAAGATATGCAAGACATGGAGTTTACCATTGAAGACGGAAAATTGTTTTTCCTGCAAACTAGAAATGGTAAAAGAACTGCTAATGCTGCGTTAAAAATTGCTGTTGATTTAGTTGAGGAAGGTATTATAACTAAAGAAGAAGCTATTTTAAAAGTTGATCCAAAGCAACTTGATGTTTTACTTCACCCAAATTTTGATAGTGATGAATTAGCAAAAACTAAAGTAATTGCTAAAGGACTTCCAGCATCGCCTGGTGCAGCTTCAGGAAAAATAGCATTTTCAACTGAAGAAGCTAAAAGAAGACATAAACTTGGTGAAAACGTTATTCTTGTTAGGCTTGAAACTTCACCTGAAGACATTGAAGGTATGATTGCGTCTGAGTGCATATTAACTGTTAGAGGTGGTATGACTTCACATGCTGCAGTTGTGGCTAGAAGTATGGGTAAATGTTGTGTTGTTGGATGTAGTAATATTATAATTAATGATAAAGAAAGATATATTGAAATTAACGGAACTAAATACTTTGATAATGATTTTATTTCTATTGATGGAAGTACTGGGAACGTATATGGTTCAGCAATAAAAACTGGTGAATGTAAACTTGAAAAAGATTTTGAAACTTTTATGGCTTGGGCTGATGAAATTAGAAGTCTTAAGGTTAGAGCAAATGCGGATACTGTTAAAGATTCAAAAGTTGCAGTAAAATATGGCGCTGAAGGTATTGGTCTTTGTAGAACGGAACATATGTTTTTTGCTGCGGAAAGAATTGCGGCTGTAAGAGAAATGATAGTAGCAAAAAATTTAGTTCAAAGAGAAAGAGCTCTTGAAAAGATACTACCTATGCAGAGAAAAGACTTTATTCATATATATGAAGTTATGGAAAGAAAATCAGTAACTATTAGGTTACTAGATCCACCATTACATGAATTTTTGCCAACAGAAAAAGAAGATATACAGGCTTTGGCAGAAGAAATGTCTATTACCTACGAAGAACTTGATTCAACAATTAAAAATTTACATGAGGTTAATCCAATGATGGGACATAGAGGTTGTAGGCTTGCAGTGTCTTACCCTGAAATAGCAGAAATGCAAACTAGAGCTATCATAGAAGCTGCTATTATCGTAAATAAAAAAACTAGCTATAATATTATTCCAGAAATTATGATTCCACTTATTGGTGAAGTTAAAGAACTTAAATATGTAAAAAATATAGTTGTAAAAACTGCTGAGAAAATCATTGCAAAAGAAGCTGTTTCTCTTAAATATCATGTTGGAACCATGATTGAGATTCCAAGAGCCGCAATTACCGCAGATGAAATAGCAGAAGAAGCCGAATTCTTCTCTTTTGGTACAAACGACTTAACTCAAATGACTTTTGGATTTTCAAGAGATGATGCTGGTACATTTTTAAAAGATTATTATTCTAATAAAATTTATGAGTTTGATCCTTTTCAAACCATTGATCAAAATGGTGTAGGAAAATTAATTAAAATGGCTGTGAATCTTGGAAAAGGAACTAATCCAAATATTAAACTTGGAATATGTGGCGAACATGGAGGAGATCCTTCTTCTATTGAATTTTGCCACTCGATAGGTTTGGATTATGTATCTTGTTCACCGTACAGAGTTCCTACGGCAAGACTTGCGGCAGCGCAAGCCCAAGTAAAAAATCCCAGATAGATCAGGGACAGGCTTCAAGGTAATATAAGTGTGAATAATTGTAGTGTGACAGGTAAAACTATAAATGAAAGGAAGTGTTTTTATGTCACATTCTACAGGAAAAAAGAAAACTAGGAAGCAAGATATGAAAAGTTCAAAGCCAGAAGTGGTTCGTGATGATGAAATTGAGAAACATAAAACAGAAGGACTAACTAGAGGTGAAAGATAACCAGAAAATTAAAATTTATATTATACGTATCTAAGCTATTATAATAAATAAGACTTACAGCTGAGAAGTTTATAATAAAAAACATGTATTGGTCCCCATCTAATTATAGGTGGGGACTATTTTTACTTTTAAATTCCAATATAATTATTTACAAATGTTAATTATCCATATATTATGTAAGTAGATACAGATAATTGAGGTAAAAAATATGAAAAAAATTATCACTTATTCCCTTTTAGAAAAAAATATAAATTCAGATCAGTATTATAGTGATGTTAAGCTTTTGGCGGATGAAACATTAAATCATGAGGAAAAAATACTTGGACAGGTTATTGATGAGTTTACAAAGTATGTTAGTGCAAATAGCATTGAAACATTAAGAAGTAGAGAAGAATATATGTTAGAAGCTTTAATTGTCGGTGTGCTTTGGAATGTATATGGGAATAATGCCAAAGCATTAACAAAAATCCAGGGTAAAATTCTTGTTAATCTTGTAGCATTAAGAAAAAAAGGAAAAGCTATAAAATTAAGTGCGGATCTTGTTAGAGGTTTTTCTTCTACAATTTTTCTAAATAAGAAATCCACCAATGAATTAGAAATATCTATTCTTGGTTTAAAAAAACTCCAAGGGTGGATACTAGCTTCTGGTGAATTTAATGAAGAATGGAGACGAATTTTAAATTGGGAAAATTATTTTTCTAGTTTGACTGAGAGCAAACTAGAAAATGTTTTTAATTTGCTAATCCACTATGGAATATGGTTTCAAAGTAGAAGTGAAACTATAGTAGGTAAATATACGATAAATGTACAACAATTTCTAAAAAACCAAAAAAATGTTTATCGGTTTAGTGAAGATATTATTTTTACAGGTAGAAAAAGAACAGAATATCATTTAAATATGGTGGGCGCAGAAATTCTAAATAGAGCCTTTAGAAATGATTTTCTTAAAACTAAAAAAAAGAAGTTACTCATTCCAATTTGTATGAGAGATAAGCCAAGCAATATATGCAAGGCAAGAAACACTAAGGACGGATATATTTGCGGACATTGTACCAAAGAATGTAGAGTTAATAAGCTCAGTGAAATGGGCAAAAAACATGGCTTTGAAGTTTTAATAATACCACATGGTTCATCTGCATTTACAGATGGAAAAGTTAAGTACGGGGAAATAGGAATTGTAGGAGTTGCCTGTCTTTTAAATCTTATAAGCGGTGGACTTGCAGCAAGACGATTAAACTTAGTACCTCAGTGTGTAATACTTGATTATTGTGGTTGCAAAAAACATTGGGATAGCGAAGGCATTATTACGGACATTAATGTGAAGGAATTAAAAAAAATAATTCTGGCATCTCACAGCGAATAAACATTCAAAATGGAATGATTAATAATGTGTGTATAATAAGGTAATACTAACTTTCAGAATATAATTTATAAAAATATATGGAGATGATAAAATGTCGGATTTAAAAGAAAAATTTCAGAATGCTAAGGAGAATGTTATAGGAAAAACTAATGAGGCTTTGGGAAAAGCAACAGGTAGTGAAGAAACTGAACTTAAAGGAAAAATTCAATCAAAAAAGGCGGATGTAAAGGATAAATTTCACGATGCAAAGGAGAATGTTGCAAAAAAAATAAATGATAAGTTGGATGAAAAGGATGAATCTTAAATGAATGATAATAAGCAACATGCACTGTCATGTTGCTTATTATCATTTGCTTAGAAGTATTATTTATCAATTTTAAATCCTTGGCTTTCTAGTGTTGGTTTAACTTCTGGATAATAAACATATTGGTATATATTCGAAGTGGATTCACTCCAGTTAACTTCTTGTTCTCTTCCTATTTCTTTTAGATATACTTCCATAGCAGAGTCATATCCATCTATTAAACCTTTCATTTTATCCTTATTGTAGGTTTCATCGTGTCTAAAGGCTTTAAGTGGAAACCTTGGTTTCTGTTTAGAAGTGTCAGTAGGATATCCAACAACTAAACCAACTAATGGATATGTATATTCTGGTAATTCTAATAATTTAATTATTTCTTTAGGATTAAGTCTAACGCCACCTATTGGAACGATGCCAAGTCCAAGAGATTCTGCAGCGACTATAGCACCGCCCATTGCCAGGCCAGCATCAAATACACCAGCTGAAAGTCCTTCAAAACTTTCAGTTATAATTTGTTTTTTTCCTGTTTTTTGTCCAGCTAAATAAGTTTTGTACATGTCCAATACGAACACTAAAAATACAGGTGCTTCAGCTATATATGATTGACCACCAGTGAGTTCAGCAATTTTTTCTTTTTTCTTTTTATCTCTTATAACTATAACTGAAGTCTCTTGTGAATTTATAGAGCTTGGCATTGCCTGTGCAGATTTTAAAATTTCATTTATAATTTCTTCAGAAACATCCTTATTAGTATATTTTCTTATGGATCTATGGTTCTTAATTGAATCTATAATATTATTCATATACAATCTCCTTTAAATAATAAAAACTATTATTTAATATTTATTATAAATCAGTGTGCAACAAATGTAAATACACAATAAAATATTACAGTTTATTGTTGACAAAATTAGTACTTTAGAATATTATGTGTATTATAAAAGCATATTATTACAATGGCTTTGATAAGAAATAGTAACATAAAATTGGCTATAAGAGAGAAACCTTTGTAAGCTGAGAGGGGTTTTTAGTATGATTTATGCGAATGCATCTTTGAGCACTGTATCGAAAATTTTAGTAGATAACAGCGGGTGCGCCCGATAAAGCGTCTAGGTATGATTGTACCTAAGATTGAGATGTTATGTGGTTATCACATAATAATTAGAGTGGAACCGTGGAAGTTATTTCTGCCTCTATGTTATGCTAGAGGCTTTTTGTTTTGAAGATTTTTTTTAATATTAATCATAGTATATCAATAGGAAAAATATGAGAGGAGAATAAATATGAATTCCGTAGAATATTTTAACAATATAGCAGACAAATGGAATGTAATTAGAAGTGATTACTTTGAAGAAAATTTAAAGTTTAAGGTTTTATCAAAAGTTAATATAAAAAACAAGGTGGTAGCAGATTTAGGATGTGGTTCAGGGTTTATATCATTGGCACTTTCAAGTGAAGCAGCTGTAGTTTTTTCTGTAGATAATTCTGTAAATATGTTGAAAGTACTAAAAAAATCTTCCCAAGAAAAAA
Organism: Clostridium akagii DSM 12554; assembly: GCF_000686725.1. Taxonomy (GTDB): domain Bacteria; phylum Bacillota; class Clostridia; order Clostridiales; family Clostridiaceae; genus Clostridium_I; species Clostridium_I akagii. The sequence goes on from NZ_JMLK01000015.1 coordinate 55,470, forward strand.
ATTTAAATAATATATACCCATTAAAATCTTCTCTAGTTGATATATCACTGTTCGATGAATCTTTAGATGTGGTATTTATAAATATGGCACTTCATCATATTAAAAATGCAGAGGTAGCCATTTCAGAAATGTATAGAATGCTTAAAAAAGGTGGAACTGTAGTAATTTCTGATGTTATGAAGCATAATGGAGAGTGGGCTAGAGAAGAAATGTTTGATGAATGGCTAGGGTTTTCAAATGATGAGATTAGCACTTGGTTTAAAAAAGTAGGGTTTAAAAATATTCATGTGGAGAATACAGATTTATTTTGCAAGGGTTATTCAAGCAAAGGTGAATACACAAAAACGGGGATATTTATAGCTACTGCAATTAAGGCATAATCCCCAAAATAACAAGTCGGCATGATAGTCCATTTGAATTGTAACTTTTTTCAAATGCATAAAATAAAATAACAGGAGGATAAAAATATGAAAATAGAATCTTTAGTAATTCATGGTGGAATAGATGGTGATGAGAGGACAGGTGCGGTAAACGTGCCTATCTTCCAGACTTCAACGTATAAACAATCGGCATTTGGGGTAAATTCAGGATACGAATATTCAAGAACTGGAAATCCAACAAGAGAGGCTCTTGAAAAGTTGATCTCTGAATTAGAACATGGTTATGCAGGATTTGCTTTTGCATCTGGTATGGCAGCAATTACAGCAGTAATTACTTTATTCAAGGCAGGAGATAAAATAATAATATCTAATAATATATATGGAGGAACCTTCAGAGTATTGGATAAAATATTTAAGAACTTTAATATAGGATATATTATTGCAGATACAACGAACCTTGCAGAAGTCAAAAAAAGTATAGATAAAACTGTAAAGGCAATATATATTGAAACACCTACTAATCCACTTATGGATATTACGGATATTAAGGCAATAGCAGATATAGCAAATGATAATGACATTCTTACAATTGTTGATAATACATTTATGACGCCATATCTGCAGACACCTATTACTCTTGGAGCAGATATTGTAATTCATAGTGCTACAAAATATCTAGGAGGCCATAGTGATGTAGTTTCAGGACTAGTAGTAGTTAACACTGAGAATCTAGCTGAAAAAATACGGTTTATTCAAAATTCTACAGGTGGAGTTTTAGCACCTTTTGATTCATTTTTACTTATAAGAGGAATTAAAACTTTAGCAGTAAGGATGGATAGACATAATGCTAATGGTGAGACTATTGCAAAATACTTAAATGATAGAGAAGAAGTTTCTAAGGTATATTATCCAGGGTTTCATGATCATCCAGGATATGAAGTTCAAACACGCCAGGCAAATGGTTATGGTGGTATAATATCCTTTGTGATAAAAAATGGATATGATTATAAGAAATTTTTATCAAGTTTTAAACTTATTACATTTGGTGAAAGTCTTGGTGGAGTTGAGTCATTAATATGCCATCCTGCAAGTATGACACATGCGGCTATACCTGCAGAAATAAGACAAAAGGTTGGAATTGTTGATAATCTAATTAGATTGTCAGTAGGAATAGAAAATTCAGATGATTTAATTGAAGACTTGGTTGCAGCTTTTAAAGCTAGTAAATAGATTTGAGAGGTTAGAATGATGAGATATATAGAAGATATTAGAGAGCTAATCGGTAGCACACCGCTGATAAAAATAAATCATATAAGTGTTAAAAAAAGTGTCAATATTTTTGCAAAGCTTGAAACTAATAATCCTGGTGGAAGCATTAAGGACAGGATCGGTATATACATGATAAAAGATGCTGAGGAAAAAGGATTATTAAAGTCTGGATATACTATTATTGAGCCAACTGCCGGAAATACAGGAATTGGAGTAGCACTTGCTGCTGTTAATAAAGGTTATAATGTGATTTTTGTTGTACCCGAAAAATTCTCTTTAGAGAAACAAGCTATTATGAGAGCACTTGGAGCAAAAATAGTGAATACATCAAGAGAAGAAGGTATGCTTGGAGCTATAGCAAAAGCAGAGGAACTTATTAAAACGATGCCCAATGCTATAAGTCTTAGACAATTTGATAATCTGCAAAATCCTGCAGCACATTATGAAACCACAGGACCTGAAATATATAAAGATTTGGATGGGAAAATAGATTATTTTGTTTGTGGAGCTGGCAGTGGCGGAACTTACACTGGAATTATGAAATACCTAAAAGAGAAGAATCCTAATATTAAAGGTATACTTTCAGATCCCAAAGGTTCAACCATTGGTGGAGGACTTGAAGGCTGCTATGAGATAGAGGGCATTGGAAATAATTTTATGCCAAGAACCATGGATGTCAGTCTTATAGATGAAGTAATAAAGATAGCTGATGATGAAGCTTTTAGCATGGCACGAGAAATAGCTTTAAAGGAAGGAATTCTAGTTGGAAGTTCTTCAGGTGCAGCACTAGTAGCAGCACTAAAAATTGCAGAACGAGTAGAAAATGCCAATATTGTTACTTTATTTGCTGACAGAGGCGACAGATATATAAGTAAAGGGTTATACTAATTTTGTAAGCACAATAGTATAATACAAAGTTATATACCACGGAGACCATAAATGCTCACATTTTCACAGAGATATACAGGTGAAAATGTGAGCATTTATGCTATAATATTATAAAAAAATTATATTTTGAGGTGTAATATATGAAAATATTATTGGTGAATGATGATGGTATTCATGCAGATGGTTTGCATATTTTAGCAAAAGAATTGGAAAAAGACAATGAGGTTATTATTGTTGCACCAGATGATCAAAGAAGTGCATGTGGACATTCAATTACCCTAGGTCATCCCCTAGTTGTAAAAAAAATCGAAATTATTGGTATAAGATCAAAAGCTTATAGTGTTAGTGGAACACCAGCAGATTGCGTTCGAATAGGGGTTCTCAAATTATTCCATAGTGAAGGCACAGACATTATAATATCAGGAATAAATAGAGGTGTAAACCTAGGTAGAGATATTCTTTATTCAGGAACAGTTTCGGCGGCAATTGAAGGTGCAATTAATGGAATACCTTCAATTGCAGTTTCAGCCCATCTAGATGGTGAAAAAATAAATTATGAAATAGCGGCAAAGTATGCTAGAAAAGTTTTGAAACTAGCAAAAGAAAATTATATGGGAAGTAATATGGTTTTAAATTTAAATGTCCCTTCAATTGATAATAGTAAAATAAAGGGAATCAAAGTATGCAAAAGTGGTGGAAGACTATATGAAGATCGTTATAAAGAATCAGGTAGAAATGGTGATGAAGTAATGTATATTGCTAATGGAATAAAAAATGAAATTTATGATGAAGGTACAGACGTACAATTTCTAAATAATGGTTATGTAACATTGACTCCACTTCATTATGATTTAACTGATTATAATACTATAGAGAAATTAAAAGAAATTATAGATTAAAGGAATATATAAAGTATATTTGCAAAACATATATTCATGGTGAAAAGATTTTTATTATACGGTTTATTTGGGATTTGCACAGAAATATTTTGGACTGGAATGTCGTCACTACTTCAAGGGGATATAAGACTAAGAGGTTTTACGTATATATGGATGTTTCCTATATATGGTCTTATCGTGTTTCTCGAACCAGTGCAACATAGGATTAAGAAGTGGCCACTTGTTTTAAGGGGGGGTGTTTATACAGTTATTATTTTTGCTACTGAATATATTAGTGGTTCACTTTTGAGATCCGTTCTAGGAGTTTGTCCATGGAATTATACAGGACCACTCACTATTAATGGTCTAGTACGACTGGATTTTGCACCAATTTGGTTCTGTTTTGGGATTATTATTGAGAAGATTCACGGACAGATAGACAAAGTTAGTACTTTATTAAGGACTCAAGGATAAATATAATTTTTGTAAGGCAGAAATTTATAATCTCCACAAATCCTCCACAATTTTATTTTATAATAAGTGTATAGAATAAAGCTTTGAAGGAGGAATAATTATGATGAATGGATATGGTGGTTATGGAATGCATGGTAATTTTGGCGGTGGAATCTTTCCAATGACAATGATATTTAATCTAGTTGTATTAATTGCACTTATAGTAGTAGGTGTTAAGTTATATAAAAAATATGTGAGTGGTACAGATAAATCTAAAGTATTTTCCATATTGGATGAAAAATATGCCAGTGGAGAGATAACTGAAGAAGAGTACATTAAGAGACGAACTATTCTTTCAAATAAAAAGAAAAAATAATATGATATAACATAAGTAATCAAGCCTCGTAAATTACGGGGCTTGATTACTTATGTAAAATAGTACATAATGCTTAAAAGAAACGTTTGGGGTGAATACTATGGGAAAACAAAAAATCATACTTGTGGTGGACGATGAGCAAAAAATTTTAGAGGTGGTAAGAGCGTATCTTGAAAAAGAAGATTATAAGGTTATAACTGCACTGGATGGAGAAAGTGCTTTAAATATATTTAAAAATGAGACAGTACACCTTTTAGTTCTTGATTTAATGCTTCCCAAAATATCAGGAATAGAGCTTTGTAATAAGATAAGGGCTAGGTCTACAGTTCCAATAATAATGCTGACAGCAAAGAGTGAGGAAGAGGATAAGATTGAAGGAATATCCATAGGTGCAGATGACTATTTAACAAAACCTTTTAGCGTGAGAGAACTAGTAGTTAGGGTAGGTGCACTAATTAGAAGATCCTATAGGAATACCGAACCATTAGCAGATGTTCTTGTTTTTAATGGTGGAGATTTAAAAGTTGATATAAAAAAAATTCAAGTTATTAAGAATGGCAATATTTTAAATATGACAACTTATGAATTTAAGATTTTAAAAGCACTACTAACTAGTCCAGGACAAGTTCTTTCTAGAGAGGAATTGGTAGAGAGAGCTTTTGGGATGGATTATGACGGTGTGGATAGAACCATAGATACCTACATAAAAAATCTAAGACAAAAAATAGAAGACAATCCTAAAGAACCTAGATATATTATCACAATATATAGGATGGGATATAAATTTGTAGGGTAGGGTGAGAAACGAGATGAAGATATCTTTATTTAAAAAGTTAGCTTTTGGTTTTCTTTTATCTGTTATTATAGCTATAGTATCAACTTCAATTATTTCTAATTTAATGATTAGTTCAAGGTTTAATGACTACCTTGTAGCTGAGCAGAAAAGCAAAATAGAAAAAATGACAAAAATCACTGAGGGTTTATATAATGAAAAAACTGGATTTTCGGATGTAGATATGGAGGATATTAAAAGATATTCATCTATGGAAAAATTATTTGTAGAGGTTAAAGATATAAATGGAAAAACAATTTCATCCTATGATAATACAAGCACTAAAGATAAATCAAAAAAACATTTCATGATGGGTTCAATGATGGAAAACAATGATGAAGGTAAGAAGGGAAATTACACCGAAGTAAAATACAATTTACAAAAAAACAATAAAAAGATTGGCAATATAGTTGTTGGATATTTTGATGACTCCTATATAAATAGTGATGCATTAAAATTTAAAATCACGTTAAATAAGGCTTTTGCTTTATCAGCACTTATCGCTTTAGTACTGGGTTTTTTTATTAGTATGATTTTTTCAAGACAACTGTCAAAACCACTTGTTAAAATAACTAATGCTGCTAACAAACTACGAAATGGTGACTTGAATGCTAGATGTGAAGTAAAAACAAATACAAAAGAAATTATTGAATTATCAAGCTCCATGAATTTTCTAGGTAGTACTCTAAAAGCACAAGAAATGCTTAGAAAAAGTGTGACTTCAGATATGGCACATGAACTTAGAACTCCACTTTCTATTTTAAAGGCTCATATTGAAGCAATGCTTGATGGAATATGGGAGCCAACAAAGGAAAGACTTGAAAGCTTTTATGAGGAGATAGAAAGACTTATTAAGTTAGTTAATAATCTACGTAATCTTTCTAAACTTGAAGAAGTAAATTTGGTTTTAAACAGGAGCAAATTTAACATTGAAGACCTATTAGTTAATATCATAAAAAATTTTGAGCCTATGTATAGCAAAAAAAATTATAAATTGACCATAAATACAATATTGGTCATTGTGTTTATGGATAAAGATAAGATAATACAAATTATGGATAACGTGCTTTCAAATGCATATAAATATCTAGAAGACAAAGGTGAGGTAAATATAATATTAAAACAGGTAGAAGATGACATTGTTATTGAAGTCAAGGATAATGGATTTGGAATTTCACAGAAGGATTTGCCTTATATTTTTGAAAGATTTTATAGAGGTGATAAATCAAGAAGTAGGAATACTGGTGGTTCAGGAATAGGTCTAACTATAACAAAGGCATTGGTGGAAGCTCATGGTGGAAAAATAAAAGTTTATAGTGAGGAAGGAAAGGGAAGTGAATTTATTATAATTTTACCTACTAGAAATTATTGATTTGCTAATTAAAGTGTGATACACTTAACGTAATTTATATCGGTTTTACGGTTGAGCAGGCAGAAGTTGTCTGTATTCAAGAGAGTTTGTGTCTTCTGGGGTGGGAAGTCCTTTTTTAGGGATTCCCACTCTTTTTGTTTTTTGTAGCGGACCTAATATGTAATAATTATTTATATTCAAATTAAAAATAGGAGGAATTAATATGGAAAAAACACTATTAGATATTGCATTAATTCTTATGTTTACAAAGATAGGAGGAATTATTAGTAGAAAACTAAAAATGCCAGAGGTGCTTGGTGCACTTGTGGCAGGAGTAATTCTTGGACCAGTGGTATTAAATATTGTACAATACGATGACAATATAAAGCTATTAGCAAATCTAGGAGTAATCATGCTTATGTTTTTGGCGGGACTTGAAACAAACATTGAGGAGTTTAAAAAAGCTGGTTTTACATCATTTGTAATCGCAATGGTAGGTGTGCTAGTACCGCTTATACTAGGAATTGGAAGTGCATATATGTTCTTTAACAATGCATGGGAAAATGTATTCGTTGGAGTAATATTAACAGCTACAAGTGTGAGCATTTCAGTAGAGACGCTTACTGAACTTGGAAAATTAAATACAAGGTCTGGTATTAATATTCTTGGTGCGGCAGTAATTGATGATGTTTTAGGGCTTGTATTAATATCTGTAGTTCTTGCATTAGCACAAACTTCTGGAGCAAATGCAGATTCCGGAGCACAAACATTAAGTCTTTTATTAACTATAGGTAAAATACTTTTATTTTGCATAATATCAATAGCTACAATAGTATACTTACCAGGATATTTAAATAAGTTTACAAAAATAATGAAACCAGGAAGGGAACTATTGACCTTTTCCCTAGCTGCTGCATTTATAATAGCTTTTATTGCAGAGAAAATAGGAATAGCAGGTATTACTGGCGCATATATATGTGGTTTAGTGCTTTCTGCTACGGCACATAAAGTATATATAGAAAAAAATGTTAAGGCAATTTCATCAGGGTTTTTATCACTTATATTTTTCGCCAGTGTCGGTATTGAAGCTAATTTAAAGGGATTTAATTTAGAGGTTTTGGAAATAACTTTAGTTATGTTTGTTGTAGCTGTTATTGGAAAAGTAGTTGGATGCGGAGGAGCTGCAAGATTATTAAAGATGAGTAAAAGTGAGTCACTGCAGATTGGAGTAGGGATGGTATCAAGGGGAGAGGTGGCTATAATTACTGCAAATATAGGATTACAGAAACATATTATTTCTCAGGAAATATTTCTTCCAACCATAATTGTAGTTATTCTTACCACTGTAATAACGCCAGTTTTACTTAAAATTGCCTTCTCACATAGAAATGAGAAGGCCGTGGATGCGTAAAAAGAATGTGAATATGTTTTTAAAATCCACATAAAATCTACACAATATTATGTTATAATATAAATGAAAATCAAAATCAACAGCAAATTACTCTCATTTAACTATGAGAGATTAATTTTAACAAAGAACAACCCCACGGGGGTGAAGTTAGGCAACTAACTAATAAATAATTCTGAGGAGGATTTTAAATGAAAAAACTAATATCAATAGAAGGAATGAGTTGTAACCACTGCGTTAATCATGTAACAGAGGCATTAGAGGAAATAGGTGCAGAAAAGATAGATGTAAGTCTTGAAAATAAATCAGCAGAACTGGACATAAAGGACAGCGTTACCGATGAAAAAATTAAACTTGCCGTTGAAGATGCTGGATATGATGTAGTTAAAATAGAAAACCTATAGTAAGTAACAAGTTAAGACCAATATGGGAGTTAGTCCTATATTGGTCTTAACTTTAAACCTCTAACTGTTTATGAGGATTTTATTTTTTAAAAGTTTTAAAAGTAACAACGCAATCACGCCACCAACTATAGCCGTTATAAGCTGCAGAGCACCCATAGCAACTGAAAGGGTTTTTATTATTTTAGGATTAGTAAAGAGTTTTAATGCAATAACTATTTTTGTTGCTGATAAAAATAAAAATAAAAATTTAAATAGCGCACCAATAATTATTCCAATAATATCTCCATATTTATTGATTTTTGTAAAGTTATAATAGAGTATAACAAATATTAGATTACCTATTATTATAAATGGTATAAATGGGGCAAGTGGAGCAGCAAGTTGTCCAAGTATCCAAGCCAGGAGTGGAGTTAGAATACCAACAGCAACTCCTAGCCATAAGCCACATATTGTAGCAGTTAGAATTAGTATGGCATTAACAGCTGGACCAACTAGAATTTGACCTATACCAGGAAAGGTTCTTCCTATTAATTGAAATATTATAGCAATGGCTAGAAGGAAAGCTGCTCTTGTTAGGTTTTTTAAATTACTATTCATGATATCACCACCTTTTGTTTAAAATTATATTAATCAACATAAAAAAACACAAATCACATCTTTCATAGTGAATAAATTTATTTCATGTCCTAAGTTAATTATATGCTTATTTAATTAATAATCAATGTCAATTGAAAGGTAACTAGTTGACATAAAGTTTGCTATAGTGCATAATAAGGAATCGTAAGTGAATAACTGAGGTAGAGGTGCGTTATTTAATAGTATATCTGTGGATAAAAGCAAGATGAGACAGATAAAAAGGAAATTTCGCCGAAGTTTATAGTAAAAGCTTAAATACTATATAACTGGTTTTATGTAGAATATGCGTAAAACTGTCACAACTATTTTGTGGAGAGCTATCATTCAAAATGAATTTTCATATATATTATATATATGTGTTAAGTCTTGAGTGATCAATACTCAGGGCTTTTTTTAATGCTCATCTTAGTGAAATTCGCTTATCGGAAATTACCGATAAGGAGGCAAATTTATGGAACAAAAAAAAACACATCTAAAAAAGGATATAGGGCTTTTTATTGCAACAGCATTAGTTACAGGTAATATTATGGGGTCAGGTATTTTTATGCTTCCAGCAACCCTTGCAAAAAAATCAGGGCCTGGTGCAACAATGCTTGCATGGGTGCTAACTGCAGTTGGATCCATTTTTTTGGCATTGTCATTTGCAAAGCTAGGATCTAAAATACCTAAAACTGGTGGTCCCTATGAATATTCTAAGAGTGCATTTGGGGATTTTACAGGATTTTTAAGTGCGTGGTTGTACTGGAATGGATCCTGGATTGGAAATGCAGCGGTTGTGATTGCTATTGCAAGTTATGCGGGAATGTTATTTCCAATACTAAGTACTAGTCATATTGCAGGTCTTTTATTTACAAGTGGAATACTTTGGATATTTACTATAGTAAATATAGTAGGAGTTAGACTTGCAGGAAAAATTCAAACTACAATAACTGTATTTGAGATTCTTTTATTTTTATTTTTTATTGTAGCCGCAGGAATGCATTTTCATATTGCTAATATGATGCCGCTATTTCCAAAAGGTAAGGGTATAGGAACTATGCCCATTGCTGCAACGTCTACTCTTTGGGCTTTTGTTGGACTTGAGAGTGCTTCAATTACTGCTGGAGAAATAAAAAATCCAGAAAAAAATGTTAAACGAAGTACTATACTTGGAATAATTATTGCAACAGTTATGTATATGGGTATAAATATAGCAGCTATGGGAGCAGAGTCAAATACTGATCTATCCCAAAGTGGAGCGCCAATAGCTGATATACTTTCAAAATATTTTGGAAGCGGCGTTGTAACATTTGTAACTATTGGAGCAGTAATAAGTATACTTGGAACTACTATAGGATGGATTTTGTCTACAGCACGTGTAGCTTACGCTGCTGGAAATGATAAAATATTTCCAAGCGTTTTTTCTAAGGTACATCCTAAATTCAAGACACCTTATGCATCATTAATTATTGGGTCCGTACTTGTAAATATACTTCTATTTATGAATTATAATAAAAGTTTTACATCAGCATTTTCATTTGTGGCTTTACTTGCAACGTTGTCGTTTTTGCCAGTTTATGCAATGACAGCTGCATCAGAAATTATGCTAATATCCAAAAGAGGAGATAAATTTAATTTACTCACATTTATTAAAAATTCCATTGTTCCGCTTCTTGGATTTATATATGCAGTTTGGGCTATATATGGTTCTGGAGCAGAAATTGTTATGTATGGTTTCCTTTTAATATTGGCAGGCATACCATTTTATATTTATATGTCTTTAAAAAATAAGGATAAGATAAATGCTTTAAGAAACAAGGCAATTTAGCACGAATTATATCCTTAATAAAGCTCATGGTAGCATGGCATTATATGTTCGGATGCTACTCGCTAAACTTAGAAAGACTAAGGCTTACGTTTCTCAAATCCCTAAAACCTTTAAACTCGCTATGCTCAAACAGTAAAGGTTTTTTAACGGGATTCAAGAAACGTAAGCCTAAGTCTTTCTAAAGTCCGCTCGAATAGCCTCTTTCACATATAATGCCATGCTGCGTATGTGAATTAATTAAGGTAGAATCCAGAAAATAACAAGTTAAATTAGTTATAGGGGTTTAATAAACATTTGAGTCCAATAACAAGTTCCGCTTTTGTTTTTTGCAAGGCCAACTCCAATTTGAGTATAGGATGGATTTAAAATGTTGGCTCTATGACCTGGGGAGTTCATCCAGGCTGTTACAACTGAAGAAGGAGTTTGCTGTCCCATTGCTATGTTTTCACCAGCGGCAGAAAATTTAAGCCCAAAGGTTTCCATCATATTAAAAGGAGAGCCATAGGTTGGTGAAATGTGAGAAAAATAATTTTTGTTTATCATATCTTGAGATTTGTATCTGGCTATTCTTGATAGTTGCCAATTGGCTGTAAGTTTTGGCAAACCATTATTTACTCTTTGGATATTCACTAGCCTAATAACTTCATTTTCTGCTGTTTTTATATCCTGTATATTGGGTATGTATACAACATTACCTGGATATATTAAATTTGGATTTTTCAGTTGCGGATTTAAGGAGATCAATTCACTTATACCAGTTTCATTCTTCACGGATATTTTCCATAGACTATCGCCAGGCTTCACAGTATATGCTAAATTTGCACCATAAACTGTATTTTGAAATAACATGGTGAAAAAAAGTAATGAAGATAAAATAACTTTTTTATTCATAGGTTCACCTCTTTGAATTATTTTGTTTATATTATGATCATGAATGTGAATGTGAATGTGAAAGTATCTAAAGATATCTTGTGATAAATTAGTTTTTTTATAGTAAGAAATATATACCAGTGCCGTTTTATATTAGGAGCGATTAAAAATAAATTGATGACTTGTATCTGAATAGTTGATAAATTTTACTAATAAAGCTTATAATATAAGCAGTTACTAGTAATATAAAGACTAGCATAATGGAGGGAAAATATATGGACATTAATAGTAAAGTAGATTTGCTTAAGGAAAAATTAGTTGAAGCTGTTCAAGACGTTGTAAGAGTAAAAAGTGTAGAGGGGGAACCTAAAGCGGGTATGCCTTTTGGTGAAGGACCAGCTAATGCACTTGAATTAGTATTGACTATAGCAAGTGACCTAGGTTTTAAGGTTGTAAACCTAGATAATTATGTGGGATATGCTGAATATGGAACTGGAGAAGAATATGTTGGTGTTTTAGGACATCTTGATGTAGTACCAGAGGGTTCTGGTTGGAAATATCCACCTTATGCAGCTGAAATACATGATGGTAAAATATATGGAAGAGGAACAACAGATGATAAAGGACCTATAATGTCTGCACTGTTTGGACTTAAGGCACTTGTAGATTCAGGCGCTACTCTTTCAAAAAAGGTAAGAGTTATTTTTGGTACTAACGAAGAATCTGGTAGCAAAGAACTTGAATACTATCTTGCAAGAGAGAAACCACCAATATCGGGATTTACTCCTGATGCTGAATATCCAATAATAAATGGCGAAAAGGGTATTACTACTTTTGACCTTGTTAAGGAGCTTTCAGTTAAGTCAGAAAGCGAAATATCCATTGAATATATAAGAGGTGGACAAAAATCAAATATGGTTCCTGATTATTGTGAAGCAGGAGTTAAAGCTGATTTAAAAAGCAGCGTAATTGAAAGTTGCTACCATTTTGCAGAAAGAACAGGATATGATTTAAAAGCAGAAGAAAAAGATGATTTGGTAATAATAAAAGCTTTCGGAATTTCGGCTCATGGAAGTTTACCAGAACTAGGTAAAAATGCGATTATGGAACTTTTTGCATTCTTAGGCGAACTTGATCTTGGAAAATCAGATATACTAGATTTGATCAATTTCTTTAATAAATATGTTGGACTTGAAACTAACGGAGAATCTTTTGGAATAGGGCTAGAAGATGAAATTTCAGGTAAACTTTCATTTAATTTAGGAGTTGTAAATATTGATGAAGATAAAGCAATACTTGCTTTAAACATAAGATACCCCGTAACTAAGACTTATGAAGAACTCATGAATCCATTTAATGAAAAAATAAGTGGTACTGGAATGGTTATTGAAAATATGCAACATCAGGAACCATTATATTTCCCTGAAGATCATGAACTTATAAAAACACTTCAAAAGGTTTATACAGAGCAAACAGGAGAAGAAGCTAAGTTATTATCTATTGGAGGAGGAACATATGCTAAGGAAATGCCTAACATTGTTGCTTTCGGACCAATATTTCCTGGAAAACCAGATCTAGATCATCAAGCTAATGAATATATTGAAATTGATGATTTAGTAGCAAATGCTAAAATTTATGCCAATACTATTCTTGAACTAGCCAAATAGTGAAAGAGAAGCAGTTATTAAGTGATAAGTGACAAGTTAAGGATATTTTGCCTTTAGGCAAAATAAAAACAATCAACCCAATATTATTATATTTGGTTGATTGTTTTGCGTTAGCAAAAAATTGTCTACAATTTGTCACTTGAAACTTGTCACTCTAAAACTCCATAGCAGTTTATTACTGCTTTTACATACAATAATCGTTAGTGAACGTTGCCTATTTGTTTTTTGTTAATTTCGAATTTTAATAGTTTTTCCATGCAGTTTATTATTATATTGAGATGATAGTTGAAGACTATATTCAAATTATTGTTTTCATAGATTAGATCATCTAAATTGTAATTATATAATTTGGTGAGCCTTTTTTTATTATCATCATTTATATGTAAATTATCACCCAAAGAATTGATAATATTAATACTTATAAGTATTAGGTCACATATTTTTATAATATCTAAAACTGTATTTATTTCTATAAGTTCTCTTGCTTTTATTATAAAGTCTTTTTTGTAATTTTCTATATGCGTATTTAAATGAGAAATTTCTTTAATTATAACTTGGATATCCATGGTAATATTATGGCAAAATTTGTTTCCACAAAATAAAATTGTATTATCTACAAGCGTGTTACTAGATAAAATTATTCTATTCAAATATTTTGGAGGGTATATGGCATAATTAACAGCTACTGAAATAACTATACCTATAAAAGTCTCAATTAATCTGCCTGAGCTGTAGATAAAGGGACTTTTCCCATTTAGGTTGGTCATGATAGCCAAAAATACTATACAACTAATACTTACAGATTTATTCCATTTTAAATGACTACATATGGATATAACAATTGTAATTCCTAATCCTATTAGAAAAATATTTGCAGGTGCGATAAGCGCAAATATAAGTCCAGTAAAGGCACCTACAAATGTACCAAGCATTCTATTTTTACCAGTATGGAAGGACGAGGAAACTGAACCTTGCATGGAAATAACTGCTGCTATACAAGAATAAAAGGGATATTCTATGCCCAGTAGTCTTGTGACCAATATACATATAAATACCGCAATAGCTGTTTTTAAAGTTCTCATGCCCATAAAGTTAGTAAATATTTCTTTGAATTTCACAATATCACCTTTTTTTAATTATAATATTTGGTTATTACGTATAAAGTATTAATGTTACATTTTGTATATCCAAAGTATATTATAAGATATTTAACTGGTATTAACAACGATTAAATAAAAATTGAAAATTGTTAGGATACATAAATTTGTTCTATTGTCTTTTAATTTGGTCTATAATATTATTATAAAGATAAAATATTAAGATTGGAGTGAAAATTATGCCTAAAAAAAGTTTTTATAGTAAAGGTGAAGAGATAGCAAATGCAGTCACCCATGGTATAGGAACACTTCTTGCAATTTCAGCATTAGTACTCCTTATAGTTTTCTCTACACATTATGGGAATACTTGGTACATAGTTAGTTATACAATTTATGGAGCTTGTCTTGTATTACTTTACCTATTTTCCACACTGTATCACAGTATAATTAATAAAAGGGCTAAAAGGGTACTTAGAATTTTTGATCACGCATCCATATATATTCTAATTGCAGGGACATATACACCATTTGCATTAACAATACTTAGAAACCATGGTGGATGGATAATCTTTGGAGTAGTTTGGGTAGCAGCAGTAATAGGGATTACAATAAAAGTGTTTTTTACTGGTAAGTTTGAAGTGGTTTCTACAATTGTCTATGTTGTAATGGGATGGTTAATAGTATTTTATTTAAAAACATTAATTGCTAATTTGCCTACAGCAGGAGTAGCATTGCTAGTAATTGGTGGAATAATATATACATTGGGCGCTGTTTTGTTTCTATTCGACAAAATACCATACAATCATGCTATATGGCATTTATTTGTACTTGCAGGAAGCACTTGTCATTTTCTTTGCATACTTTTATATGTACTTTAATATTAATAAGATGAGTTTTTTTTATTACTTAGTATCACTACTGAGTATATATATCACTATTGATAATATACTCAGTAGTGATATAATATTGGTATAATAAATTATAGAAATATAAAAAATTTGGGAGTGATGTCTAAATGGAAAGAGTAGCATTAATTACTGACACAACAGCTGATTTACCGGATGAGTTAGTTAAGAAATACAATATAAAGGTGCTGTCATTTAGAATTATATATAAGGACAGAGAGTATAAGGATAAAATCGAAATAACTTCGCAACAGGTTTATGATGGCTTTGCCAGAGAGATACCAACATCTTCAATGCCTGCACTTCAAGATATGGAAGATGTTTACGAGGAATTAAAAAAAGAAGGATATACACAAGTTCTTGGTATAACATTATCAACAGGACTTTCAGGAATTCATAATGGATTAACATTAGTGAGCCAAAATCATCCTGAAGTTAAATCATATATTTGTGATTCAAAATCCATATCACTTGGGGAAGGCGCACTTGTGATAGAATGTGCAAAGCTTATAGAACAAGGGAAAACTCTTGATGAAATTGTAGAAAAAATACCTTCCTTGCAAAAAAGAATACACCTGTTTTTTGTGGTAGATACATTAGAATTCTTAATTAAAGGTGGAAGAATAGGTAAGGTATCAGGTACAATAGGTACATTGTTAAATTTAAAGCCTATAATATCAGTGGATATTGATGGCAAATATTTTACTTATGCAAAAGTTAGGGGTAGAAAACAGTCTTTGTCTAAATTAGTTGAGATAGCAAAAGAAATAACGGACAAAAAAAGATGTACTGCTTATGCTATGCATGGAAATGGAGAAGAAGACACCTTAAAGGTTAAAGATGTTATAGAAAGATTTGAGAATGTAACATCAATGCATTGGGGCGGATGCATAAGTCCAGTGTCAGGAGTTCACAGTGGACCGGGACTTGTAGGGCTTGTTCTGGTAGAGGAAGAATAAAATATGGGTAGCTTTAAAGGCTTTGATGTTAAAGAGGAAGAAAAAAGGCTTTACAAGGAATACAAAGAAAAATTAGCTAAACTAAAAAAAATTGAAAAAGAGGAACAGTCAGTTGGTCAAGTTTTTACAAAGGGACTACTTCCTTTATATGCGCTTTATATTTTAAGTTTGGGAGCTACCAATGGAAATGATATAGCACATAAAATTGGAGAAAAGACTCATGGCCTCTGGATACCTAGCACAGGTGGAATATATCCTTTATTAAAAAAAATGGAAAAAAGCGGTCACATAATTGGAACGTGGAACGATGAAATTAGAAAAACACAAAAGGTATATTCTTTAACTGAAGGTGGAATTATAGAATTAGAAAATAAAAAAATACTTTTAAAGGGTAATATCAGTGAAGCTCTTGAAGTATTTAAAATAATATATAAAGATTTATACGGATAAAGGATATCATATGATGTCCTTTTTTGGCAAAATCATTAATAAATTGTTGAAATATAAATTTTACAATTAGCGTAATATATTAAAATAAATACATAAATACATCTAAGCTGTAAAAATGATAATTAGGTATTGAATATATATATCAAAATGGTATAATTGTTATTAAATTAGCAATTATATATCTGAGTTGTTATGAAAATATTAATAAAGGGGACTTTTACTTGAAAGAAATATTTAATACAAAATCAATTGATGTCTTAATCGCAGAAACGAAGGGTAAAAAATCCCTGGCTAAGGTTTTGGGACCGTTTGAACTTACTTTACTTGGAATTGGAGCCATTGTTGGAACTGGTATTTTTGTTATAACAGGTCTGGCAGCAGCAAATTTTTCAGGACCAGCACTTGTACTATCATTTGTTATAGCCGGTTTTGCATGTACTTTTGCCGCACTTTGTTATGCTGAATTTGCCGCAATGGTACCAGTTGCAGGAAGTGCGTATACTTATGGCTATGCTGCTCTTGGTGAAATATGGGGTTGGATTATAGGTTGGGATCTTATACTTGAATATACTGTTTGTATAGGTACGGTGGCAATTGGTTGGTCAGGATATGCAGTAAGTTTACTAGGAAACTTAGGAATTACCATTCCAAGTAAATTGTCATCTGCACCTTTGGAGGGTGGTTTTGTTAATTTACCAGCAGTTATTATTGTTACTTTAATTTCTTTGCTTTTAATTACAGGGGTTAAGCAGAGTACAAGATTAAATAATATTATAGTTATAATAAAACTTTCAGTTATTGTATTATTCATAATTTTAGCAGTGGGTCATGTAAAACCTGCTAATTGGCATCCTTTTATGCCTTATGGTTTTAGTGGAGTAGTTAAAGGTGCAGCTTATGTATTCTTTGCATATATAGGTTTTGATGCAGTGTCTACTGCAGCAGAAGAGGTTAAGAATCCTCAAAAAGATTTACCAAAGGGAATTATTTATTCACTTGTAATTTGTACAGTACTTTATATAGTAGTTTCAGCTATATTAACAGGAGTAGTTCCTTATCTTAAATTTAAAGGTACTTCAGCTCCAGTAGCATTTGCTCTTCAGCAAATAGGTATTAACTGGGGTTCAGCTTTAGTATCCGTTGGTGCTATATGTGGAATAACTTCAGTATTATTAGTTATGATGTTTGGTCAAACTAGAATATTCTTTGCAATGTCTAGAGATGGACTTATACCTAAAGCACTTGGTAATGTAAATGAAAAGACAAAGACACCAATAACATGTACGGTTATAGTAGGAATAGCAGCAGCCGTAATCGCAGGTTTTTTACCAATAGGTATCGTTTCAGAACTTACTAACATCGGTACACTTGCAGCATTTATAATTGTTTCTTTAGGAGTAATAGCATTGAGAATTAAAAGACCGGATCTTAAAAGAGCATTTAAGTGTCCAGGAGTTCCTTTTACACCTATCATATCAGCAGCTGCATGTGCATATTTAATCGCTCAACTTCAAGTTTTAACAATGATTAGATTCATTATATGGTTTGCACTAGGGCTTGTTGTTTACTTTGCATATAGTAGAAAGCATAGTACTATGCAAATTGCTGATAAAGAAGCCAAGGAAAAAATCACAAGTTAAAAGTAGCAAGTAGTTAGGTAATGAAGAGTTTTCTGAGAAGACGAAAAATGAATAAAATAGGGAGGTAAGTAGATTTGTTAAATAAATCTACTTACCTCCCTGAAATTTGTAACATATTTACTTAATCTCTCCATGTTTCTCAAAATCAGTTATTTGAGAAATTGAATTGTTATCATCTAAAAAAACTACTATTGGTTTGTGGTCTATAGCTTCGTCTTCATCTAATTGGCAGTATGTCATTAAAATAACCTTATCACCTGGCTCAGCAAATCTTGCAGCAGCTCCATTTAAACAAATAACTTTGCTACCTCTTTTTCCCTGAATAACATAGGTTTCAAGGCGGCTTCCGTTATTTATATCCACAACTTGTATCTTTTCATATTCAACAATATTGGCTTTGTCCATAAGATTCTTGTCAATGGTTATGCTTCCCACGTAGTTTAGATTTGCCTCTGTGACTGTTGCTCTATGAATTTTTGATTTTAACATATTTAATAACATAGTATCCTCCTTAGTAGGGCAATCTCAAAGAAAATAGACTAGGGTAATGGATTAATCTATTTTCTTTGATGATTTAATAAAATTATGCTTTATACGTAAAATTATCAATAAGCCTTGTATTTTCAATATAGATAGCTATGGCAACTAAAATAGAAGCTTTTATATTTGTTACGGGTTTTAATGTTAAACTATCCACAACTTCAATGTAATCAATTTTAGCTAAGACTTCAGAATTAATTTTTTCTTTAATTATATCTTTAAAAATGCTGGACTTTCTTTCACCATTTTTAAGGGCCTCTTTAGATAAATTAAGGCTTTTATTTAGTATTAGAGCAGCTTTCCTGCCATTTTCTGATAGGTAGGTATTTCTAGAACTTTTGGCAAGTCCATCTGTTTCTCTTATTATTGGACAGCCAACTATTTCAATGTCAAAGTTCAAATCCCTTACCATTCTTTTTATAACAGCTAACTGTTGGGCATCCTTTTCACCAAAGTAAGCTTTATCAGGCGTTACTATATTAAATAACTTAGAAACTACCACGCAAACACCTCCAAAGTGGACAGGACGTTTTGCACCACATAAACCATCAGTTAACCCAGCTACGTTTATTGTTGTACATGCATCATCAAAGTACATACTTGAAGGTGATGGATTAAAAATAAGATTAGCACCTGCACTAAAACATAAAGATTCATCATTTTTCATATCCCGAGGATAAGTTTCTAAATCTTCGTTTGCACCAAATTGAGTTGGATTTACAAATATACTTACTATAACTCTGTCATTTTCCTTTGCGGCTCTTCTAATAAGACTCTCATGACCTTCATGTAAAAAACCCATAGTGGGTACAAGACCAATACTGAGACCTTCTTTTCTCCATGTTTTTATTTGATTTCTTACTTCATCTATTGAATTTAATATGTTCATTACTAGTTTCCCCCTAATACAATTTGCCGATAATTTCATCATCAATTTTAAAACTGTGTTCCTCAGAAGGAAAAACACCATTTTTTACTTCATCAATATAATCTTTAAATGCAGTATTCATAACTTCACCAGCATTGCCATAGGTCTTAACAAATTTAGGCGTGAAATCTGTAAATAATCCTAGCATATCCTGATATACAAGAATTTGTCCATCACAGAATTTGCCAGCACCAATCCCTATAGTTGGCACAGTGACGCTTTCGGTTATGATTTTTGCAAGTTTCCAAGGTATGCCTTCAAGCACAATAGAGAATACTCCAGCATCTTCTAATTTTTTTGCATCATCTATTATTTGTTTAGCCTTGTTTTCATCTTTACCTTGAACCTTGAAACCACCAAACATATTTACAGATTGAGGTGTTAGTCCAATATGCCCCATTACTGGAATCTGAGCTTTAACAATAGCTTTAACTTCTTCATATACAGTAGCTCCCCCTTCAAGCTTTACAGCACCAGCGCAGCCCTCTTGAATTATTCTTCCAGCATTTTTAACTGCATCATATACAGAAGTTTGATAGGACATAAAGGGCATATCACCAACTACAAGGGCGTCTTTGCTGCCACGAGTAACTGCCTTTATATGGTGAAGCATATCCTCCATTGTTACACTTAATGTGTCTTTATATCCAAGGCATACCATTCCAAGAGAGTCACCAACTAGAATCCCATTAACGCCAGCATTATCTATAATCTTTGCCATAGAATAATCATAAGCAGTTAGCATTGTTAGTTTTTCATTTTTCCCCTTTGCATCCATGAAAGTTGATACACTGTTCTTCATGTTTATTACCTCCTCATGTTATTTAGTATTCTTCTTAATTGATCGTAGGAAACTTGGATATTTTTTTTCTCAGATAAATCTACTAAGTTCAAAGACAAATGTTTATACAATTCAGCATCTTTATCCGGTATAACGGATAGGTGATGGTTTATTGTATCTACATCCATGCGCTCCACAGGGCCGGTTAAAGCATTAATAAATCCACTTTTCTTTATGTTATTTATATTGTTCTCTATTAATGGCATAAGTGCACTTAAGGCAGTTTCATTATCAATGCCACAATCAACCAGATATCTACATCCTATATCTAAAAGTGAGAGTACCAAATTTGAAACAGTAACACTAGCAAGATGGTATAGTGGTTTCTTATCTTTATCTATTAGAATAACTTTATTGCCTAAGCCATTAAAAACATTTTTTAATGCAGATAGATATTGTTCATCTCCTTCTATTGAAAAATATATTTTGTCTAACGATTCATAGGTGGTTAATTTATCAAAAAAAACACCCATTGGGTGAATAGAATATCCGAATGCTCCTAAAGTGTTTATGCTAAAAAAGATTGATGAGGATAAGGAACCACTTGTATGGCAAATGATTTTATCTTTTAGATTATATTCTTTAATTTCAGACCATATCTGGGGGATTACATCATCGGGAGTAGTTATAAATATTACATTACAACTTTGAATTAGGGTTTTTAATTCTGAGTAAAAAAAGCTATTTGTGAATCTGGCAGCTTTTTTAGCAGAATTTAGATTTTTGCTGTAGTAACCAGATAATTCTAGTTTATGAATACTAAAATATTTACCTAGGCTTACTCCAACTCTTCCAGCACCTATAAAACCAATATTAAAATCCATGGCATCACCAGCTTTTTATAATAATAAAGGGGCTATCTCAAAAGTAAGAGAAATTGCAAAGCAATTTTCTAATTTTGAGACAACCCCGTAGCTCCCGTATAAGCTGTCCCATTCAATTTGATATGAGCAGAATAATAATCTTATTTTAAAATAACACTTTTGGTGCAGTTCGAAACGATACTACCCGAAAGTATTTTAACATATATTAGTTATGGATTCAAATATATATTAAAGATATGACTAAGATGTATAATAATT
This sequence comes from Clostridium akagii DSM 12554, assembly GCF_000686725.1. Classification (GTDB taxonomy): domain Bacteria; phylum Bacillota; class Clostridia; order Clostridiales; family Clostridiaceae; genus Clostridium_I; species Clostridium_I akagii. The sequence goes on from NZ_JMLK01000015.1 coordinate 77,131, forward strand.
ATTTACAGGAGGAATTTATGAATATAAACTATATTTTTATAATAGCACTGGCATTGTCATTAGATGCATTTGGTGTTGCTATAAGTATTGGTATAAACAGGTCACTTAGAATAAAAAATAAAATATTATTTGCAATATCATTTGGCTTTTTTCAATTTTTATTTTCATTTATAGGTGCATATCTAGGATTTTTCTTTAGTACATATATTATATCTATACCTAAAATAATGGGGGGAGCAATTATATCTATTGTTGGAATAATTATGATTAGAGATGGTTTTGAACATAAAGATAATACTTTTTTGCTGAAGAATAAGATGTATGCTATTCTTGGTGCATCTGTAAGTATAGATGCATTGGTTATTGGATTCACTATTTTAGGACATAGTCTAGATTTAGTTTCACTACTTGTTCAAACTGTTTTCATTGGAGTAGTTACATTGATCATTTCTTCAATTGGGTTTATTATTTCAGTATTTATTTCTAAAATTGATGTAATAGCCAAATATGCAGATTTTATGGGTGGAGTTATACTTATAGTATTTGGAATAAAATTGATGCTTTTTTAATGATTATATTTGCATCAGAGATTATACAATGATATATATGTGATATAATTAAAATAAAAATTATTATAAGGTGATATGGTGAATTATGAATCTTGTTTAAAAGAAAAAAAAATTAAAATAACCAGAGGAAGAGTAGTTATTTTAAATATTATATATAATTCTCTTCAACCAATAACTGCGGATTTTATATATGAAACCTCAGTTGATCAAGGGAATAATATTGACCTGTCCACAGTTTATAGGAGTCTAGAACTGTTTGCAAGCAAAGATATTGTGGATAAATTTGATTTAGGTGACGGAAAATATAATTATAAAATAAAAGAATATAAACATAAGCATAAAATTGAATGTAGTTGTTGTCATAAAAAGGTAGAGATAGATTGCCCTATGATTCCAATAGAAGAATTAATTAAGAACAAAACTGGATTTGTTCTTCTAGAGCATGAACTTAATATGAAGGCTGTTTGTCAGGATTGCTTGAAAAAAATATCTGAAAACAATGAAAAATGATTATATTAATTGGATTTATTTACATTTTCTAAATATGAAAGTGGTTCAAGTGTTTTAACACTCCAAAGACCTTCGCTATTCTTCTGCATAATCATTCTATATTTAACAGTCTTATGTGGAACTTTATATTCCATGCCCTGTACCTCAAGTATTGCAATTTTTGTGTCTGAAAATACAAGGTGGTAATAATCCACATTGTACAATTTATAATTGTTAAAAAATCCAGTAGTTAAATAATGCTTTGCAGAATAATTAATATCTGTATTTTTGCTGTTTTGAATATTATGTATTACTATAATAAGTATAAAAACTAAAATGCAGAAAAAAACTATCAATGTATTTTTATGTTTAGAATTTTTTTTCAAAGAAACCACCGCCTTAAATTAATATCCATAAAATGTAAATATATTATAATAAATATAGAACCATTTGTAAAGACTCAATGTACTTTAATTTTGATATAAATAAAGGAGTGTTATAATGAATTTTTCGTCTTTAGTTTTAATGGAAAAGGATAAAGCCAGTAATCTTTTTGTAAGAGAGCTTGGTAGCTATGAAGTGAGTGATGGAGCAGAATATGTGTCTAAAATGTACTACGATGGTGAAAAGGTTAATATGTTTTTTGATACATGTAAAGATGTTGAAGAATGGGAATACTCAGCTATTTTTGATGTTTTTAACTATGATATATTTACAAAACAAGGTTATGAAATAGATGATGTAGATGATGAATATAATCCCACTTGGAAACTGAAATTTGATTTTTTATCAGAACATATGGATATGAAAGCTAAGCTTGTAGAAACATGTATTCTTGTTGAAAAAGCCATTAAGGATGCTTTTGAGGAAATTAAAGATAAAGAGAGTTTATACTAAAAAAGTGTTAAAAGTATTTTTTATGAGTGATTGTAATAAAAACACATCGAATCCGAGAGGAGAAAAATATATGGATAAAATAGAAAAAACAAAATCAAGAGATATGATTGAAGAAAAATATAAATGGAAAATAGATAAAATATACAAGAACAACCAAGCCTTTGAAGAGGATTTAAAAAAAGTTAAAAATTATGTATCACAAATAGGTAATTTCAGTGGAAAATTTGGCGAAAGCACAAAGCTGTTGGAATTTTACAAATTAGATGAAAAGGCTTCAAGAATATTAGAAAAATTACTTGTCTATGCACATCAAAGAAGTGATGAAGATACTGGAAATAATGAATTTCAAATTTTAAGAAGCAAAATAGATTCTTATTTTTCAGAATTTAGTAGTGCAGAGGCTTTTTTTATTCCAGAAATATTAGCACTCCCAGAAGGCACTATTGAAAGAGAAATTAAGGAGCTACCAGAATTAAAAATGTATGAATTTGCGCTTAATGATATTTTGAAAATGAAGCCACACATACTTTCAAAAAGTGAAGAAAAACTTTTAGCTGGAGTTTCTGATTGTCTAGAAGCACCAGGTAATATTTTTAGTATGCTTTCAAATGCGGATATGACATTTCCTAACATAACTGATGAGGATGGAAAAAAGGTTGAACTAACGGAAGTAAAATATAGTAATTATATAAAATCTAAAAATAGAGAAGTTAGGAAAAAAGCATTTACTACTTTATTTAATACTTATGGAAAATACAAAAATACCTTTGCCGAGGCACTATCATCTTCTGTTAAAAATTTTGTATTTCAATCTAAGGTAAGAAAGTACAATAATTCTATGGAATCTAGTTTAATGCCAAATGATATTCCAGTAGCTGTATATACAAATCTTGTGGCAACTATAAATGATAGGCTACAAGCTTCTATGCACAGGTATGTGGAAATCAAAAAAAAGCTTTTAAACTTAGATGAACTTCATATGTATGATTTATATGTTCCTATAGTTGATGTTCCAAAAGAACATATTGAGTTTGAAGATGCTGTGAAAATTGTAAAAGAAGGATTGAAACCTCTTGGAGAAGATTATTTAAAAATCTTTCAAGAAGGTATTGATAATGGATGGGTAGATGTATTTGAAAACAAGGGCAAAAGAGGGGGAGCTTATTCTTCTGGATGTTATGATACTATGCCATATGTACTATTAAATTACAATTACGAATTGAATGATGTATCAACTTTAGCTCATGAGATGGGTCACTCAATACATTCGCATTACTCAAGGGAAAATCAGCCTTTTATATATTCAGATTACTCATTGTTTTGTGCAGAGGTTGCTTCAACTACCAATGAATGCTTACTTATTAATCACTTGATAAATAAGGAACAAAACAAAGAAAAAAAATTATATTTTATAAATCAACAACTTGAACAAATAAGAACTACAGTGTTTAGGCAAGTTATGTTTGCAGAATTTGAAAAAGTAATACATGAAAGTATAGAAAATGGTTCACCACTTTCAGGAGATGATTATTGCAAAATATGGCATGAACTTAATGTGAAATATTTTGGAAAAAACATGGTTGTTGACAAAGAAATTGATATGGAATGGGCAAGAATACCTCATTTTTATAGTGATTTTTATGTTTATCAATATGCCACTGGTTACTCCGCAGCAAATTCATTTTGTAATATGATGCTTGGTGAAGAAAAAGATGCGGTATCTAAATATAAAGGTTTTTTGAAGAGTGGATCTAGTGATTATCCAATTGAAGTATTAAAAAGAGGCGGAGTTGATATGACAACACCAAAACCTCTTGAGGATACAATAGATACCTTCAATAAGTTATTGGATATGCTAGAAAACTAAAAGCGACAAGTTTCAAACGATAATGTTGCAAGTTATTTGATAAATCCTCAGTTTTATTTCTTAAAACTGAGGATTTATCAACTTATATGCTAGTCCATAATATTTAACTTATCCATGGATGCATTAAATTAAGAATTGAATGGTTTCATTAATCAATTTAAAATAAAATCAAAATAAAGTATCTTGTTAATTATTACATAATGATGTAATATTATAATAAATAATCGGGAATTTTAGTCTTTGATTAATAAGGAGAACTTTATGAGATTAGAGTTTATGGATAATGTTAAAGAAAATGATGTTTTAGGAAAAAATATATATACTAATGAAGGTGCCATATTACTAAGAGTGGGTATTAAATTAAATAGTATATTTATACAAAGACTTAAAGAAATAGGTGTTTCTTATGTTTATATAGAGGACGATAGGTTTGAAGATGTAGTTACTCACGATGAAAAATTGGTAGAACTTAAAAGTTTGACTATGAAAAATATGTCACAAATAACGAAAAATATTTGTAATAATGACAAAACAAGTATAAGACAATCAGTAAAAGTATTGGAAGAGTTAATTGACTATATTGTGGAAACAGGAGATGTGAACAATTGTCTTTTCGATATAAAGACATATGATAACTACACGTATCTTCACTGCATCGATACATGTGTAATGTCAACATTTCTAGGACTTAATATGAATTTTAATTCAAGTGAATTGAGAGAACTTGGTACAGGGGCAATTTTACATGATATAGGCAAGACAAAGGTACCTTACTCTATAATAAATAAAGAAGGAGCTTTAACTGATGCTGAGTATAGGATAATAAGAAAGCATCCTATTTATGGAAAAGAAATTCTAGAGAAAAATTATACAATATCCGACAATACAATTAAGGTTGTATCAGAACATCATGAGAGATTTGATGGAAAAGGTTATCCATACGGATTAAGTGGTAATTCTATATCTAAATTTGGAAGGGTTGCCTGTGTATGTGACGTATATGCTGCAGTTGCAAGTAATAGAAGCTATAGGAAGAGATTTAAGCCTAATGATGCTTATGAACTTATATTGGCGGGTAGCGGTAGTATGTTTGACAGTAACATTGTAAATAAATTTAAAAATACTTTTTCAGTTTATCCATTAGGTAGTCATGTGATTTTATCAAATAAGGTAGAAGGTTATGTAGTAAGGCAAAATAGCGGATTTCCTGATAGACCAATTATAAGGGTTTTGAATGCCATGTCAATAGAACGTTCAGAAAGATTTTATGAGATTGACTTAATATATAATGTTAATATTACAATAGAAGATGTAGTTTGATTAATGTTAAAAATGGATTAATTATAGCAAATAATAAAAAATAGTCCTTTAGTTGTAGTGAAATATTTAAAAATAATAAACTATCTATTAAAATGGAGAATATTATGGATAAAAATACAAGATCACTTATTGAAAGTATTTGCAGGAATAACAATTATCAAATAACAGAGCTTAAATGTGGAAGTGATTATTTATGGGGAGTTATAAATAGTGAAATGTTTCCTAAAAAACTTTTTATATTTTTTGAAAATAATAAACGAAAACAATTAGACTTAGTCGTAAATGATTTGGAAATTAATCATAAAGACAGTATAGATTATATTAAGGTTTTAGTAACAAAAAGTAATGCTGATGTTAACCTAAATGAAAATAGGCTCATAGCATTAAATGTTAAGAAAAATAAAATTTTATATATTTCATCAGACATGGATGGTAGATCTAGAGAAATAGAAACCATTATAAATTCCAGGGTTTCTTATGAAAATCAATCTGATTATTTATTTACATATATTATTATAGGGATTAATATAGTAGTATTTTTAATATCTGCGTATTTGTCCGGTAATATATTTAATATAGATTCTAATGTATTGATTTCAATGGGAGCAAAGGAAAACTCGCTTATTAGTAATGGTGAATATTATAGACTATTAACCAGTGAATTTTTGCATGCAGGTATTGTACATATAACAATGAATATGTATTCCCTGTACATAGTAGGAAAACTGGTTGAAAAAATCTATGGAAAATCAAGATATATAGTGATTTATATTGTTTCTGCTATAGGTGCATCCACTCTAAGTTATTTATTTAGTAATTCTATGTCAATAGGAGCTTCGGGTGCAATATTTGGCATAATGGGGGCAACACTTGTTATGGCATATAAACTTAGAGACAGGATTGGAAAAGGATTTTTAAAAAACGTTATAGCCGTAATAGTAATAAATCTTATCTTTTCTGTTTCAGTACCGAATATTGACTTATTTGCGCATCTAGGTGGATTTATTAGTGGAACAATTTTATCATGGCTATTGTACAAAGAAAAGTTAGCAAATTAAGCTAAAAAGCCTAGAGGTAAGTTACAAGTGATGGAGATTTTGCCTAGGGGCAAAATAATCAAACACGTTAAAAGGGAATGCAAGTAGATTTGTGTAATAAATCTGCCTGCATTCCTATTTTAATCCACTTTTGTGCGTAGCAGAAAAATTTTCCTAAACTAGCTTGTAACTTATAAATTATCACTTGAAACTATTTTATAAATCTCATCCGAAAGTAGTGTTTCTTTATCCAAAAGTTCTTCTGAAAGCATGTACAAATGATTGAGGTTTGAAGTTAAAAGAGTTTTAGCTTCCTCATAAAGTGAGTTAAGAATATTTTTGCACTCTAAAGTTATGTCATTGCCAATAGTACAATCTATATTTGAAAGTTCTGAAAGATTAAGTAAACCTAAACTATCACCCATTCCATATTGAGTAACCATATTTTTAACAAGAGTTGTACTTTCTTTAAGGTCACTATAGGCGCCAGTAGTTATAAAATCCTTAGAAAATATAAGGTCTTCAGCTAATCTTCCACCAAGTAGAACCATGATTTTTTTCTTTATATAATCTTTGTTCTGATACATGGTATCCTGAGGAATACTTAAAGTATATCCACCAGCACCTTTGGTACTTGGAATTATTGTAACTTTGGAAACTTTATCATCTGGGAGGAGCTTAAGTGACAACAAAGCATGTCCGGCTTCGTGAAAAGCTGTTATTTTTCTATCTTTTTCATTTATACTAGAGCGATTTATTTTTTCATGACCTGCTAATACTATTGAATATGCTTTATCAATATGACTGTCTTCAATAAATTCGCTTTGATCTTTGCAAGCTATAATAGCAGCTTCATTTATAAGATTTTCCAGCTTGGCACCTGAAAAATATACAGTTTTACGCGCTAAGTCCTCTATATCTATTTTTCCAAGTGGCTTATTTTCCAGATGAAGTTCTATTATTTTTTTTCTTGCACATAAATCAGGAAGTGATATCTCGATATGTCTGTCAAACCTACCTGGCCTTAAAAGAGCGGAGTCTAACATATCTAATCTGTTTGTGGCAGCAATAACAACTATTCCCTCTTTTTCATTGAAACCAGACATCTCTGTTAATAATGCATTAAGGGTTTGATCCCTCTCATCTGAACCACCAGAAGTGCTTCCAGATCTTTTTTTTCCAATGGCATCTATTTCATCTATAAAAATTACGGCTTTACCATTTGTTCGGGCTTTTTTAAAAAGCTGTCTTATTCTACTTGCGCCAACACCAACATAAATTTGAACAAAATCAGAACCTGTCATGGCATAAAAGGGAACTTTAGCTTCACCGGCTACGGCTTTTGCTAAAAGAGTTTTACCAGTACCGGGTTCTCCATAAAGGATGATTCCTTTTGGCATTCTTGCACCGTAACGAGAATATTTTTCCGGATTCTTAAGAAAATCTACAATGTCATTGACGCTTTCCTTAGCTTCTTCATTGCCTGCCACAGAGTTAAAGTCGAAAGTAGCACTCGCCTCTGGGTTTACATCTAAAGAATCTACCGCAAATGCTTTTTTTGCACCGAAAGCTTTAGATTTTATCATCATAAGTATTGATGCTATTATACAAATTACAAGACTAGCTATTGGTAATATTTCAGCTCTAGGGAAATATGGTGTCTCAGATACCTGAACATTAGCTTCTAGTAATTGTTCTTTGAAATTATCTAGTCGAGGATTATCTGTTTGATAAATTGTACCATTTTTAAGTTTTACATTAATTTTTGGTGAATTAGTAACAAATACTTCATCAACTAGATTACTTGACACATCTTTACGAAAATATAAGTATTGTTTGCTAGCTGTGTTAAGACCTGAAAAATTAATTATACCTAATATAATCAGCGATATAATGCTTATTGTAACAGGTATTAATATATATTTATTTTTTACCTTATTCACAAACATACCTCCTATATTTCTCTATAAATTTAAATGATTATAAATTGATCATTAGCTTAAGTGTGTAGATTATTTGTTTACATAACATCATTATACACTACGTTATGTAAATGTCTAATGGCAAATAATTGACATAAGAGAACTATTTAGATAAAATATTCGAAGGTTAGAATGTTTAATGGAAATTCGGAAATTTTAGCTAGAATATTTATATACAATTATAGCGTTTAAAAGTTATAATAAAGAAAAAAGGCTAAAAAATATATATTACATAAGGCAACTTCTTGAAAATAGACTAGTATACTAATTTGCTATTTTTTTGAAGATGCATAGGAAGGGGAAACAAATACATGTCGAAATTTTATGCTGTAGCAAATGGTGCAAGTGGAACACCAAATATATATGAAAGCTGGCCTGAGTGTCAGAAAGAAATAAAGGGAGTTAAAGGTGTTATCTATAAAAGCTTCACAACAAGAGAATTAGCTCAAAATTTTCTCGATATGCAAACTAGCAACTGCAAAACATTGGAAACAGCTGATCATACTTTGCTTACTATATATGTTGATGGAAGTTTTAAGGAGGTAGTAGGTAATTATTCATACGGGGTAGTAGCTGTGTTGAATGATGAAGTAGTTTATGAGGAAAGTGGTGCTGGTAATAAAGAACCAGAGGCAGTTGCATTAAGAAATATTTCGGGGGAACTTACAGGTGCTATGAAGGCCGTTACTTATGCTGTGAAAAATGGATATAAAGAAATCAACCTTTGTTATGACTATCAAGGCATAGAATGCTGGGCACTTGGAACTTGGAATAGGAAGGCGCCTATTGCCGAACATTATCATGGGTTCATGCAAGAAAATTCAAAACTTATTAAAATTAATTTCATTAAGATAAAGGGACACACTGGTGTAACATATAATGAGCGGGCAGATGTGCTTGCAGGAATGGCATTAGGTGAATGAAATGGATAAAATACTTATTATTCAGAAATCCTGTAAAAAGTAATTTCAAAGTTGATATAAAAATAAAGCATACTGGCAATAGAAAGTATATACATAAATGCAAATATGATACAATAAACTATAATATAAAAACATTTACAAAACACTGAAAACTAGTTTTGAAATCAATATAAGGAACTTTAGAAAATAAGCTGACAACTTTGAAGTTCCTAAATTGTTGCGCTCTATAAAATAAGAAGGTGAAAGCAATTGGTTTTAGAAGAGACTGAAAAGTTTGTTAATGGAGGTACAGAAAAACTTACTTACAGCGGAAGAATTGATTTTTCACATTCTTTGTCACCAGTATTTATATTTCCCGGGAGTTCAGTTTCAATGGCATTTACTGGTTCAAAACTTAAAATATTAATAAAAAATAATCATAGCTATTATGATAACTATATAGGTTGTATTTTAGATGGAATACAGAAAAAATTCCTGCTTTCAAATGATAACAGTATACAGGAAATAATATTGAAAAATGATTCACGAGAGGTTAAAGCCCATGAAGTAATAGTTTTTAAAAGACAAGATTCCTGTCATGAATTCACTTTCTACGGTTTTATTATAGATAAAGATAGTGAGGTAATCATGACACCTAAAAAGTCAGGGCGATGTATAGAATTTTATGGGGACTCCGCGGCGGCAGGAGAGCAAATTGAGGATACAGATTATTTAGTAACAAAAGAGAGTAATTATAATGGACAATATTCAAATGCTTGGTACTCCTATGCAATGATGACAGCGAGAAATTTGAAGGCTTGTGTGAGTATTATCGCACAGGGCGGCATATCTCTTCTTAATAATACGGGATATTTCCATTCACCAGATAGAATTGGAATGGAAAGTATTTATGATAAACTTCATTTCAATCCAGATCTTGGGGATGTAATTAATTGGGATTTTAAAAGATATATTCCCCAGGTAGTAGTAATTGATATTGGGCAAAATGATGCATATCCCGAAGATTATATGAAGGCGGATAAAGATGGAGTGAAGGCAAAAATTTGGAAGGAACATTACAGGAGCTTTGTTTTAAATATACGCAAAAAGTATCCTCATGCTTTGATAGTGCTTACTACCACTATCATGAAACATGATTCATCCTGGGATCGTGCCATAGGAGCTATATGCATGGAGATAAATGATGAAAAAATAGTACACTTTATTTACTCATTTAATGGACGCGGTACGCCATTTTGCACAAGGGTATGGCATGCTGAGGAGATGTCTTTTGAACTTAGCATGTTTATAAAAGGTTTTGAACCGGAAATTTGGAGAACATCATAATTTTCATAAGATAAAAAAATAAACATTATATGAAAAGGTTATCATAAAATATTTATAACAGGACTATATTTTAATATCATAATAAATCACAGAAATAAAATATATTTAAGAGGGGGATTCTAGATGAGGAGGCATTTACAAAAAATTTTTATGGTTGTTGCAGTAGCGGCAATGATGGGATCATTGTTTGTTGGTTGTGGATCAAGTGGCACTACTGGAAATTCCACCAAAACAGGTGACAGCAAAGCAGTTACAGATAAGAACTCAACGCCTAGGGATGAAACACTGTATTTTAATGGACAGCAGTGGGGAGCAATTAATGATTGGAATCCATTATCTAGTAATTCAAACAATGCATTAGGTGTTACGCAAAAGGATTCATCCAGAACACTAAGTTATGAAACCCTTTACATGTATAATATGTTGGATGCCAAAATGTATCCATTATTAGCAAAGGGAAATCCTGTATGGAATGATGCTCATACCATACTTACTGTTAAAATTAATAAAGATGCAAAGTGGAGTGACGGGACCACAGTTACAGCTGATGATGTAGTCTACACATTTGATACAAATGTTAAATACCAAAGTTCAGCTGGTTTAGACTATTCAACATATATCGAAAGTGTAAAAGCACCAGATGCTTCCACAGTTGTATTTACAGCAAAATTAAATAGTTCAGGTCAAGCAGTCAACCCATTAAAGCTTGAAGAATATTTACCAAAACAATTTGTAATGCAAAAAGCATATATTAAGAAAGTTGAAGCAAGAGATAATAATGATGCTACCAAAATTAAGACTGATAAGATGGATGATTTCGTTGCATCTGGACCATATAAACCTTATATATCCAATGACCAAAAGGTTGTATTTAAGAGAAATGATAGTTACTGGGGAAAGGCAACTTCAATGTGGGGTAAACTTCCAGTTCCTAAATATATTGCTCAAAATTTGTTCAAAGATAACGCTTCTGGAGATACAGCTTTCAAGGCTGGAGAAGTTGATGTTTCTCAGCAGTTTATAAGTAATGTAGCAAGTATGATGTCAGGCGGAAAAATATCAACTTATTTGCCAGAATCTCCATATTATGTAGCGGCTACAATGCCAACTGCTTGGTATAATTTAAAAAAGCCAGGACTTGATCAAGTTGCAGTGCGTAAGGCAATTGCTATGGCAGTTGACTATGACCAGATTATTAAAACAGCTATGGGTGGCTATTCACCATCATTTACAGATGTACCACGAAGTCTTATGAATCCAACAAAAGGAGAACAGGCATTAGTGGATCAAAGTGCATTAAAGAGCGTTCAGTGGGCTGGAAATGATATTGATGGAGCAAAAAAACTTTTGGATGCTGCAGGCATAAAAGATACAAATGGTGATGGGATTCGTGAATATAATGGGAAAAACCTTTCATTTAAGGCAGAATGTCCACAGGGATGGTCAGATTGGAATGCTTCACTTGAAATTGTAGCAGCAGCTGGAAAGAAGATTGGTATTGATATTCAAACGTATTTCCCTGATGCAAATACATTTTATGATGATTTATCAAACAAGAACTTTGATATAGCTATGTGGAGTCCATCAGGGGCAGGTATCTCAAACCCTTGGACACGTGCTTACGGCATACTATCAAGTTCATATAACTCAATGAAAACTCAAATGCTAGGAAACTATGGCGGATTCTCAAATGCAAGGGCGGATCAGCTTTTAGAATTAATTCCCCATGAGACCGATCAAGCAAAGCTTAAATCATACTACACAGAGTTATCTAATATTTATTTAACACAAGTACCATCATTTGCATTAATGTATCGACCAGAAGTATTTTATACAGTTAATGAAAGTGTATGGACCAATTTTCCACAGCAAGGGTCAAAATCTAAGCAAGGGATTGAGATACCTCCATATGATTTAACAGATGGGTATGGTATTGCAGGATTGTATTCACTTAAATTAACCAGTAAATAAATCACTCAAAGATTGTGCATAAAAATTAGCCATACTTTCCTGTTAACAAATGAAAGATGTGGCTAATTTTCATTTATTATAAATTATGTTAAACAGAATTAAGGCTAAGGAAAAAGAATATTTATTTATCTGAAGGAATACTAGAGGGGTTGGTGTCTTGAAAGGTTATAAAAAATATTATTTTAATAAGGTAATATGGTATGTGTTAACTCTTATTGTTGCGGTGGGCTTGAACTTTCTTTTGCCACGCCTAATGCCTGGCAACCCAGTATCAGCCATAGCAGTAAGAGCATCAAATGGTATGACTGACCAAACAGCTATACAGAAAGTTTATGAAGAATACGTAAAAACTTTTGGAATAAACAAACCTTTGTATGTGCAGTTTCTACAATTTGTTAAGAATTTATTTAGAGGTGACTTAGGTGTGTCATTTACTTATTACCCAAGAACGGTATCAGATATATTAGCAAAATCTGTATGGTGGACAGTATGTTTGCAACTGCCGGCTATTCTTGTAGGTTGGTTTTTGGGTAATATTTTAGGTGCTGTGGCAGCATATATAAAAGGAGTTTGGGATAAAGCTATACTTCCAACTTTTTTATTTTTAAGTAATATGCCTGCATTTGGAATGGCTATTCTATTACTATTTTTCTTTGGAGTTTATTTAAAATGGTTTCCAACATCACTGGGATATGGATACGATTTAAATCCAAATGTTAGCCTCCAATTTATTGGGTCAGTTATTTATCATTATCAACTTCCATTTTGGTCAATTGTACTTATTACCATTGGAGGGCAGGCTATTGGTATGCGTTCAATGTCAATATATGAACTTAATGCAGATTATGTTAAATATAGTCGTTTCCTTGGTATCAAGGACAGGAAGGTTGTAAAATATGTATTTAGAAATGCAATGCTTCCTCAAATTACAGGACTTGCATTATCATTAGGAACTATGGTAGGTGGTGCATTAGTAGCTGAGATTATTTTCAGTTATCCAGGGCTTGGGACTACTTTGCTAGCAGCTATAACTGGAAGAGATTATCCGCTTATTTCAGGATGTACACTAATTATTACCATCATGGTACTTATTGCAAACTTGGCTGTGGAAATACTTTATGGTTTTATCGATCCAAGAGTCAAGGCAGCGCAGGAGGAGTGATATTATGAAAAATATGATAAAACAAGTATTTCATTCTCCTAAATTTATTATAGGGTTTATAATCTTCATGTTTATGTTACTTACAATCATATTTTATCCATTGATAGTAAGAGCAGATCCTTTAAATATGATAGGTGGGCTGTTCAATAAACCTGGAACGTATATATCGGTAAAAGATGTAGTTCAGACAAATGAATATAGCTTGAAGATAAACACAGTTTCAGCAAAACTTAATTCTATATCAGAAGAAGATAAAAAGAGTATGGCTGACTGGCTTATTAGATTTGGGAATGTAAAGAAGTCTGAAATAAATATTAATAATGCAACATCTCTTGTTGATTTATGGAACGAGAATTATAAGGAAGCTGCGGAGCAAACAGGACTGCTTGCTGCTCAGAAGCAAGGATATATGAGACTTAATGACAAAATAAAAGAACTAATGAGCAATGCTGATGTGTATATTGCAACTAAAGATAATAACGGAGAATTAGAGTCAAAAGCTCCACTTGATTCACAGGCGTTTGTTAACACTAATGATATTTTAAATGAAAAAACATTTATTTTGGGAACTGATAACTTTGGACGGGATGTGCTAACAGAACTTGTATCGGCTATGGGCACATCACTAAAAATAGGATTAGTTGCAGGTATTACAGCTACACTTATTGGATTGGTACTAGGACTACTTTCAGGATACGTAGGAGGAACATTAGATGATTTTATTATGTTTGTCACAAATATATTTACAGTTATACCCTCTTTTATTCTATTAGTTTTGATATCATTTAGTGTAGGGCAAAATGCAAGAGGTGTTATGCTTACAGCATGCATTATCGGTATTACTTCTTGGCCATGGACCACAAGGTCAGTACGATCTCAGGTAATCTCTTTAAGAAACCGTGACCACGTTAATCTCTCAAAATTGTCAGGACATAGCCTTCCCAGAATTATTTCTACAGATATACTGCCCTATGTGGCTTCCTACGTAGTAATGGCATTTATCCTTCAGATATCTTCTGGTATTCTTGCTGAAGCACAGCTTTCTATGCTTGGTCTAGGGCCAGCTACAACTAAAGTTTCAACACTTGGGCTTATGATGAATTGGGCTATGGCATACAAAGCACCTCTTACTGGAGCTTGGTGGGCTTTTGTGCCAGTGATTTTGGCAATCACTTTGATATCATTTTCACTTAATTTGATGAATACAGGGCTTGATCAGGTGTTCAATCCACAATTAAGAGATTAAGGAGTAAAATATGGGGAAAATTATGCTTCAAGTAAATAATTTAAATACAAAATATATAACTAGGCAACGAGAGGGGGTATATGCAGTTAATGACGTATCTTTAAAAATAGAAGAAGGAAAATCCCTTGGCATTGCTGGTGAATCTGGATGTGGGAAATCTACTCTGGCACTTAGTTTGATGGGGTATTATTTCTCACCTCTTCATTATATAAGCGGGGACATTATCATAGATGGAAGGAACATTTCAAGCATGAATCCAGATGATGTACGAAAGCAGGTTTTAGGAAACGAAATTGCCTATATTCCACAGGCTGCTATGAATGCACTAAATCCCACACAAAAGATTATAAGTCTCATTCAAGATGTCATTTATGCTCATAATCCAAAGGCATCAAAAAAAGATATAAGCGACCTTGCTAAGGAAAGATTTGAGCTTTTGGGGCTACCTTCTGAAGTATTGCAAAAGCATTCGGTGGAATTGTCCGGTGGTATGAAGCAACGTACTGTTATTGCTATTTCAACTATCCTTTCACCAAAAGTACTTATTGCAGATGAACCGTCATCAGCCCTAGATGTTAGTTCTCAGAAGATGGTTATTAAGATGCTGAGAAACCTTATGGAAAAAGGATTGATTAAATCTATGATTTTTATTACCCATGAACTTCCTCTTCTTTATAATGTAACCAATGATATTATGGTTATGTATGCAGGACAAATGGTGGAAAAAGGGAGCGCTAGGGAAATGGTATTTGACCCTAGGCATCCATACTCTAAGGGACTAATGGGTGCAATCATCGTTCCTGAAGCAGGTATTAAAAATAGAAAACTTACTGTGATTTCTGGCACTCCACCAAATTTAAAGCATCCGCCAGAGGGATGCAGATATGCGAAAAGGTGCAAACTTGCACGAACGGAATGTAGCATTCAAAAGGTTGAGGAAAGGAATTTTAGTGATGGCAGAATGTATCGTTGTTTATATTCAATAGAGGAACTTAAGGAGGCGTATGCTTATGAGTAACGAAAAAGCTGCTACTTGTCTAAGTGGAAAAGGTATAACTAAAATATTTGGGAATAAAAAGACAAAAACAATTGCTGTAGATCATGTGGATTTTGAATTTTGTAAAGGTCAGGTTATATCTATTGTAGGGGAGAGTGGAAGTGGTAAAACCACAATAACTAAGATGATATTGGGTCTTACTAGTGTGACAGAAGGTGAGATATACTTTGATGGAAAGATAAGAGATATCTCTTCCCATAAAAAGAAAAAGGATTACTGGAGGGGAATACAAGCGGTATTTCAAGATCCATTCGCCGCTTTCAATATGTTTTATAAGATAGATGCCGTACTTTTAGACTGCATAAATATGAGGGGGGGAAAACATCTGTCAAAGGAGAAAAAGACTGAATTTATGACAGAGGCTTGTGGCTTTGTAAATTTAAAATTCCAGGAACTTACTAATAAGTATCCGTTTGAACTATCAGGTGGGCAGATGCAACGTCTAATGATTGCAAGAATCTTTTTATTGAAGCCTAAAATTCTAATTGCAGATGAGCCTACATCTATGGTTGATGCATGTTCAAGAGCGACCATACTGGATATGCTGTTAAAATTACGTGATGAGAATAATATGACTATTGTATTTATTACACACGATATTGGTCTTGCATATTACGTATCGGATGCTGTATATATAATGGAACATGGTAAATTCGTGGAGCATGGCAGTGCAGATGAAGTTATATTAAATCCAAAAGAAACTTACACTAAAAGGCTCATAAGTGATGTGCCTAAGATTTATGAAAAATGGGATTTGACAACTGTTGGATAGAAAATCAAATGATAAGTTAAGAGTTAAAATTTTTAGGGATGCGAGCGGAGTTGTTTGTATAAGTCTATTTGCATCCCTAAAGATTAGAGGAGGAGAGTTTTAATATTGGTTTTAAAAACGCTTGAAATTATAAACAGCATCTTTTAATGCCAGCATTATTTCCTTACAGGAAAAAATAATTTCTTTAGCAGTAAAATAAACAATTCTTGCCACGAAAACAATAAGTATAGTAGCAGCATTTAAAATAAACACAACAACACATTTAACCAAGGCAAGTATCTTTTTAAAAATAAATACAATTGAAGCACAAATTTTTTTTATGGTTTGAGTCTTAGTTCCTGTAGTATCAGAGTAATCCGATGTTTTGAATTTGTCCACTTTTTCAGGGCCATTTTTAATAACTAATCTACTAGTAATTTTCATTAATTCATTACGTATTTCACCGTAGATCTCATTATACTTAGCATTCATTATAGCTGAAAACTTAGTTCTAGATATTTGCTTTGAACAAGTAGTAGTGTACTTGCTAATTTGTTTTGAGGAAGAACTAGCACCTATAGCAACTGAATTTGCTAAAGCAGTAATATATTCTGTAGCTTTTTTTGAAAAAGTAATAATATATTTGCCAAACCATTTTTTAAGCCCATTGAATTTAGTATTTTTCTCTATAACTTTATCCATTCTAATAGTAGCATCTTTTTCTATAATTTTATCTATCTCTATGGTAGCAGTAGTATCTTCGGTATTAGTATTTTTGTCACTCATTTTAATATCATCTCCTTTATAGCACATATCAATTGTACCAGCTATGTGAATACATTTTAACATTTTTATGATCTCACAGCTGGTTTTATAGAGTGTTGTAATAAAGTGTTATTATTTTCGAAGGAAAATAGGATCAATATTCAATATAGTGAACTAAGAAGGTGATATCGAATATTAATATTGGTAAGATATAAATTAAATAGTTTTTAAATTAGACTATGTTTTTTAAAGCAATTATAAATACCATCATTATTAACAGAATCTGTGATTTCATCAGCAATTAATTTTAGTCCTTTTTGTGCATTACCCATAGCAATACCTAACTCGCAATATTCTAGCATTTCTGCATCATTCATACCGTCACCAATAGCAATTGTGTTTTTTTGTGAAATTCCTAGATGTGATATTAATACTTTAATGGCTGATGCCTTATGTATATCTGGAACCATAAGCTCACCACTACCTTGTCCAAAAATAGGCATGGTGCATTGTATTATATTAAATTCACCTTCAAATTCTTTTTTTATATCTTCAAATAACACTTCTTTATTCTCTAGGAAACAAGCCTTATTTATATCACCGTGATATAAATTTTCTTCTCCTAATATTAGTGCTGAGACGAATGGATGCGGATGCTTATTTTTTCTTTCTTGGGCAATAGGATCGTTATCTAAATCACCGTATATACAAAGTTCAACATGTGGTAGCAGATTTTTGCTAGCAAACAAACCACCATTTGATTCTAAATAAAAATCTATATTATGTTCATTAAAGTAACTTACCATATGCAACACACTTTCATCAGAAACTTTTTGGTGATATAACATTTTATCACCAATTTCAACATAACCGCCGCCGGCACTTATTATTCCATCAAATCCAACATCCATGATAAAATCATAAATTTCTGCTTTAGATCTACCTGTGCACAAATAAATTGAATGTCCATTTTTTCTAGCCATAATACATGCCAATTTTGCTGACTCTGGAATGACGTCGTGTTCATCTAACAAAGTTCCATCAATATCTAGAAAAATAATTTTTTTATCCATAGTATAAGCCCCCATAATATAATGTTGTTGTAGCAATCAATAAAAATTTATGTATACTGCATTAATAAATATAACATAATTATATTCAAATTTTAAACTTATAGCTATGACAATATTAACTCTGTTATTTGTTATTAGTTTGTGGAACTAAAATAAAAAAACACAAAATAAGAATAATTTGACAACAGAACATATGTTTGATATAGTGGAACTTACTCAGAGAGCGCAGCGAGTCGAGTTTCCGTGAGTCGAGTTTCCGTTAAAAAAATATGATTTTCTAGCTACAAAGTGTATATTAGAAAAAGAAAAACATTATACAAACATCAGGAGGAAAATACAAATGAATGCAGAGATGAAACATAAAAAAATTATAGAAATTGTTAAAGATAAATTAACTTGTTCAGCTCATAATTTAGACCATGTATTTAGGGTATATAATCTATGCTTACTAATTTCAAAATATGAGAAAAATGTTGATTTAGAGATCTTGCTTCCTGCAGCATTACTACATGATATTGCAAGAGTAGAAGAAAGTGGGGATAAAACAGGACAAATTGACCATGCCGTTTTAGGTAGTGACATGGCTGGTGAAATATTAAGAAATTTAGAATATGAAAAAGAAAAAATCAAAAGGATAAAACATTGTATTAAAACACATAGATTTAGAACAGGGAACATACCCAATACCATAGAAGCAAAAATACTTTTTGATGCTGATAAACTTGATGTTATTGGTGCAACTGGAATTGCTCGAACATTTATGCTAGCAGGACAATTTGGACAAAGATTAACAATAGATGAATCGCTTGAAGATTATTTAAATAGTAATACTGTGGAGAATGGAAGGCTAAAAGATGTTTCAAAACATACACCTTTTATTGAATATGAATTGAAGTTCAAAAAGATTCCTGATAAATTGTACACAAAAAAAGCAAAAGAAATAGGAGTGCAGCGGCTAGAATTTATGGAAGAATATTTCAATAGATTAGAGGAAGAACTTACCCAGGGAGCGTAGCTAGTGGAGTTTCAATAACTATGCGGAATTGGCTGGACGGTTAATTTTGCAAATCCAATTTCCTTGTTTCTTGTTTTGGTGTTTATTATTTTTATTGTTTGGAGTGTATTTTTCAAGTGAGGAAAAGAAACACTCCAAACAATAAAAATAATTTTAAAAAAATTTCATGATATTCTAATTTAAATAATTATAGTTACATCTGTTCCGTCACTGGCATGTACTTCTAAAAGGGTTAAACCTTTATAATTACGTAATACATCAAAACCTTTTTTTAGTTCTCTAAAGTCTATACAATCAATGTATTGTTTTTGATTTTCTGGAATATATCTTCTGGCAATTGATACTCCAAAGCCTCCAAAGCTCAGGGCGGCTTTTACTAGGATTATCGGGGCTGGTATTTTGAAACTTTTTCCACTATTTAATTTTATATATATTTTCAACTTTATTCTTACCCCCATATACATATAAACATTGTAGTTAAGCATGTTTTAAATAGTTATTCTATAGACACTTCAACTATGTCACCATTGCTACTTTTTACATCCACGATTTTACCTTCAAGCCCTGAATCAATTGCTTCCATAATCATTTTTATATCTATACCCTCTGCATCAGATATGCCTGGAATTTTAATGTTATTAACAGCATTTCCAATAGCTTTTAAAAATTTAACAGGAACGTTCACATTTACAATGTCTTTTGTAGCCGACAAAACTTTTACTTTTAGCATCTTATCTAGGTTACCTAATGCAGATAATTGTGGTACATCAGAAGAGTTGTTAATAGCTTCAATGAGCTCACTTGCTTTATCTAAATCGATTTTTCCATCCTCAACCATTTTTAAAATTCTTTTAATTTCTTCTTTCATATTTAATACATCCTTTCAAATTTTAATTTTCCTTCATCAAATTTATGGCCTGCTGGGCTGATATATCGCCTTTTTCTAGCATATCTAGTATTTCTTTGTTGTTAGTTGTGGCCTTTTTAACTTCAGTAGAATAGCCAAGTGCAGCAACCACTTCATCTAATTTAGATCTTACGGTGGGATATGAGATGCCAAGCTCTTTCTCTACGTCCTTAATATTTCCTCTACACTTTAGAAAAACTTCCATGAAATTAAGATGTTCCTCTTCTAAGCATTCAAACTTAGAAAACTCAAAGTCATTTTCAAGTACAGTACCACATTTGTTACATTTAAGTTTAATAATATGTAGTTTTGAACTACATATAGGACATTTAGTTATTACTTTATAGGTCATAATTACTATCTCCTTTTCTATATTTTTATTATAATATGATATATTAAATAAATCAATACTTAAATTAAATAATTTAATAATAATATTTAAATTTATTAATATAATCAAATAATTGATTGATTATATTAAGATAACTCTATAAAAACAATTTATAATTATATTAAATATATTAGTAAAAATATAGATAAAATACTAATAAGCTGTAAAATATTTTAAAAAATAATTTAATTTAATTCATGGTTTGTTTTGTAAATAGCAAAGAAATTATGATATAATAGAACATATTATTGTGATATAAAAAAATATGCTTATTTTTTACAAATGCATACCAAGGTAAAGGAAGATAAAATATGGAAATGCTGTCTTTAGGTGAAAAAATCAAATCAAGAAGAAAAGATCTTAGTATGACGCTAAAAGACTTAGCTGGAGATAGAATAACACCAGGTCAAATAAGCCTAGTGGAATCAGGTAAGTCTAATCCGAGTATGGATTTATTAGAATATTTAGCAGGAGCATTAAATACTTCCGTGGAATATTTAATGGAATCTGAAGAAACTCAAGCGGAAAAAATATGTAGTTATTATGAAAATGTCGGAGAATCGCATATTTTGAACAATGAACTCCAACTAGGTGAGCAATTTTTGGAAAGTGCTATGTATTATGCAGAAAAGTATTCTTTGGATAGTCGAAAGGCCAAAAATTTATATCTACGAGCAATAATAAGTACAGAACAAAATGAAATGGGACTAGCACAGCAGTATTTTTTAGCCGCGAATGCTATTTTTATTAGAATCGGTCTACAAGAAGATGTAATTAACACATATGTGAAGCTTGGCAAGATAACACTTGATTTAAAAGCATATCACTCATCTTGTAGTTACTTTCAGCAGGCGGAAAAGGTTTTCCAGGAAAATGATATTGGAAATGATTTTTTACTTGGTGAGATATATTATTATATAGCTCTTATTTATTTTAAGCTAGATAATATGGATAAGGCAATAAATTACAGCTATCTTGCAAAAGAAAAATTTTTTGAAATAAACAATAACAAAGAGTATGGCAAATCACTTTTGCTATTATCTAAGGAGTATATCAAAAAGCAGGATATAAACAATGCAATAAAATATTCAAAAAAATCCCTTGATGTATTTAAGAAAAATAAAGATATGGCATATGTTGGTGATATAGAAAATGATTTGGGTAGATTATTTTATGAATTTGATAATTTAGAAGAATCTTTTATTCACTTAAATAATGCCAAAGAAATCAGGATAAAAAGTGACAAAAATTCAATTATTGAAACACTCTCAAATATATGTGATAACTATATTAAGCTAAAAAACGTTGAAAATGCACGAGAAGTACTTAGAGAGATAATGGAAAATATATCTACGGAAAACGCAGATAGCTTAATAAAATATTATTTACTAAAATATAGAGTGGACATTTTGGATAAAAATATTAAAGATGCAGAAAAAACTTTACTTATGGCGTTAGATTATGCAAAAGAAGTATCCCTTACAAAATATGTAGGTGAACTTTCTATAACTATTGGTAAGTTTTATATGGACAATGGTGATGATAAACAAGCAGCTGAATATTTGAGCCAGGGCGTTGAAGCATTTAAACAACTTGGAGTAGTTAAATACATATAAGCGGAAAAGATAGGTGAGTGGGGCATGGAAATACTATCTATTGGTGAAAAAATCAAAAGATCACGTATATACAAGGGATATACTCTTAAGGATGTATGTTCTGATCAAATATCAATTTCTAAAATGAGTTGCATTGAAAATGGAAAAATAGTTCCAGAAGATTGGGTAATAAAATTAGTTGCAGAAAGATTGGAGATTGATATCGACTATTTAACAAAAGATATTAAAGAACAATTAAAAGAAAACTTGAATAATATCTTTTCTAATTCTATTAAATCTGAACATGAAAAAATGTTTAAATATAACTTGGAATACGCAGAAGAATATAGATATTATTCAATCGCTTTTAATATTATGCATTTATTATTTAATTATTATTTGGATATAAGAGATGTTAATTCATGCCAAGGTTACACTGCTAAATACTATAATTTATGTGGGAAAACTGGCGAAGATAGTAATAGATTAATTTATTATCTTGATATTGGAAGATATTTGTACATGGGAAATGAATATTTTCAAGCAGCAAGTTATTTTAATAATGTACGTAAAGACTTAATTTTAAACGGATCAAAAGATTACAAGATGATTACAAATGCCATTTATCAGGAGGCAAACTGCTATTTACTTATAAAAAAGTATGAAAAATCTTATGAAATAGTTGTTAAGCTAATGGATTACATGGATGAACTGAATCGAGATGATTATAAGGCTGAAATTTATAATTTATTGGCTGTTCTTTGTATTAAAGTGAATAATGATAAATTTGAGGAATATAAAAAGCTATCTTTGGAGTTATGCGAAGATAACGTTAGAAAAAGAGCAATTTTCTTGTACAGATATGGATCAGCAATGATTGGTACAAAAAAAAGCGAAAATGCCTATGAATATATAGGCAAAGCAATGGATTTATATCCTGATGAGGATAAATTTGGTTATGTGAATTTTATGATTGATGTAATACAAACTTTGATAGATATAAATAAAATTGATAAGGCAAGGGATCTTACGGATAAGATATTAAATTATGCAATTGATTTGGATAATCATGTTTTTATTGAGAAAGCCTACTACTTTAAGGCAGTAACAATAAGTAGTACCGAAACATTTCAAATGGTTGAAATGTATATGAATTTATCCTTAGATATTTTATTGAAAATAGGTACTAAGAAGCAGGTTTATAATAGGTATTTAGAACTAGGTAATTTATATTACAAAAATGAAAACACTCCTGAAGCACTAAAATATTTTTCTTTTGCAATAAAATTAAGTGAAAAATTATAATAAAATAAAATTATTAAGTTATATTTTAATGGTTAGTATATAATTAAGGGTGTTAGTTTAACACCTTTAATTAATTTTTTTGTAAATTATTTTTTTAGGAGATGGAATATATGAATAGTGAAAAATTAACAGTTAAGGTTGGAAAGGCAATAAATGAATCTAGAGAGGTGGCTATAAAGAATAATCATCAGAGTATAGAGGTTATACATCTTTTTATGGCACTAGTCTCTGAGGAAGATGGTCTTATTCCTAATATTTTCAGTAAAATGGGTGTGGATGTAGAAAAATTAAAAATAGATATTCAAAAGGAATTAGATAGAATGCCTAAAGTACTTGGCAAAGGTGCTGATAATTCTTCAATATATATAACTAGAAAATATGATGAATTATTTGTTGATGCTGAAAAAATAGCCACGGATTTTAAAGATTCATATATAAGTTCAGAACATGTAATCTTAGCAATTTTAAATCTTGGTAGAAGTGAGCCTATATCAGTTATACTAAAAAACAATAATGTATCCAAAAAAGAATTTCTGCAGGTTCTATCAAAAGTAAGAGGAAACCAAAAAGTTGACTCACAAGATCCAGAAGGAACTTATGACGCTTTAAATAAATATGGGATAAATCTTGTAAGTGAGGCAAAAAAGCATAAATTAGACCCTGTAATTGGAAGGGATGAGGAAATAAGAAGAACTGTAAGGATATTATCAAGACGAACCAAAAATAATCCGGTTTTGATAGGAGAGCCTGGTGTTGGAAAGACGGCAATTGTTGAAGGTCTTGCAGAGAGAATTGTAAAGGGGGATGTTCCAGATGGTTTAAAAGACTGTATTCTTTTCTCTTTAGACATGAGTTCACTTATAGCAGGAGCAAAGTTTAAGGGAGAATTTGAGGAGAGGCTAAAGGCTGTCTTAAAGGAAGTACAAAGTAGTAACGGGAAAATAATATTATTTATAGATGAAATTCATACTATTGTTGGAGCAGGAAAAAGTGAAGGTGCAATGGATGCAGCAAATATAATAAAACCACTTCTTGCCAGAGGAGATTTGCATTGTATTGGTGCTACTACTTTTGATGAATATAGAAGGTATATAGAAAAAGACAAAGCACTTGAAAGAAGATTTCAACCTGTTGTAATTTCAGAACCAACTGTTGAGGATACAATCTCTATTTTAAGAGGATTAAAAGAAAGGTTTGAAATTTATCACGGAGTAAGAATACATGATTCAGCAATTATAGCAGCTGCAAAGCTTTCTAATAGATATATAACGGACAGATTTTTGCCAGATAAGGCCATAGATTTGATTGATGAGGCGGGGGCCATGATTAGGACAGAAATAGACAGTATGCCAGCGGAGATGGATACACTTAAAAGAAAAATATTTCAAATGGAAATTGAGAAAGAAGCTCTAAGCAAAGAAAGCGACGAGGCTTCCAGAAAAAGACTAGAAATAATCGAAAAAGAGTTAAGTGAGCTAAAAGAAAAAGATAAAGAATTTACTTCGAAATATGAAAAAGAAAAATCCAAAATAACTGAGATCAAAGAATTAAAGACAAAACTCGAGGAAGCAAATGGGCTTATCGAAAAAGCAGAACGAGAATATGATTTAAATAAAGCAGCAGAGCTTAAATACGGAGTAGTACCAAAGCTTACAAAGGAAATAGAAGAAAAACAAAATCTAATTCATGATAAAAAAGAAAATTCAATTTTAAAAGAAGAAGTAACAGAAGTTGAAATATCAGATATTATTTCAAAATGGACGGGAATACCTGTGTCAAATCTTTTGGAAGGTGAGAGGAAAAAACTTCTGAGACTTGAAGATGAGCTTAGCAAACGAGTTATAGGTCAAAGTGAAGCCATAACATCTGTAGCAAATGCTGTTATAAGGGCGAGGGCTGGACTTAAAGATATAAAAAGACCTATTGGTTCATTTATATTCCTTGGACCTACAGGCGTTGGGAAAACAGAACTAGCCAAAACATTAGCTAGAACACTTTTTGATAGTGAGGAAAATATAATAAGAATTGATATGTCAGAATATATGGAAAAATATTCTGTGTCAAGGCTTATTGGAGCACCTCCAGGATATGTTGGTTATGAAGAAGGTGGGCAACTTACAGAGGCTGTAAGAAGAAAACCATACAGTGTAATATTATTTGATGAAATAGAAAAAGCTCATGATGATGTATTTAATATATTTCTCCAAATTTTAGATGATGGAAGGCTTACCGATAGTAAAGGGCAAACTATAGATTTCAAAAACAGTATAATAATAATGACCTCTAATATAGGAAGCAGATATTTGACTAATGATGATGTTAGGGATGGTATTAGTGAAGAAGTTAAAAAGAACATAATGAATGACATGAAGTCCAGATTTAAACCTGAATTTTTAAATAGGCTTGATGATATAATAATGTTCAAACCATTAAATGTAGAGGCAATAGTAAAAATTATTGATATATTTACTGAAGATATAAAAACAAAACTCAGAGAGAAAAACATAAAAATTACAATTGAAGATAGTGCAAAAAGAATTATGGCTGATGAAGGTTATGATCCTGTATATGGAGCAAGACCACTAAAACGATATATTGAAAATAATCTTGAAACTAAAATTGCCAGAGAAATTATATCTGGAAATATTAACGATGGTATGACCATAAAAGTTTCAGGAGAAGACAATGATTTATTGATAGAAAGTTACAAAAGCTTAACTAATTAGAATTAAGAAAATATGTTAAATTGTGCTATACTTATAATAATAGTTTGTACTATTAATTATAAGTATAGCTATATTTTAGTTAGCTTGAGGAGGAAAAAACATGTCTATATTAGTCTGTGGCGGAGCGGGTTACATAGGAAGTCATATGGTAGAAGAGCTTTTGGAAAATGGCGAAGATGTAGTAGTTCTTGATAATTTTCAAAAAGGTCATATTGATGCAGTTTTAGGTGGCAAGTTATATGTAGGTGATATTAGGGATAGAAAAATACTAGATAAGGTATTTAAAGAAAATAAAATAGAAGCAGTTATTGATTTTGCAGCTGATTCACTTGTTGGTGAAAGCGTAGAAAATCCATTAAAGTATTTTGCTAACAATGTAGGAGGAACTATAAGTTTATTGGAGGCTATGAGAGATTACGGTACAAAATACATAGTATTTTCATCTACAGCAGCTACTTATGGAGAACCAGAAAATACTCCTATTTTAGAAGGTGATAAAACATTCCCAACAAATCCTTATGGTGAATCAAAACTTACTGTAGAAAAAATATTAAAATGGTGCGATGGGGCCTATGGAATAAAATATACAGCATTAAGGTATTTTAATGCTGCAGGAGCTCATATTAATGGAAAAATTGGTGAAGATCATAATCCTGAAACTCATCTTATACCATTAATTTTTCAAGCAGCACTTAAAAAGAGAGAAAAAATATATATTTTTGGAGATGATTATAAAACTCCTGATGGTACATGTATTAGAGACTATGTTCATGTAACTGATTTAGCAAGTGCACATCTACTAGCTCTTAAAAGACTAAAAAGTGGCAAAGATAGTGCTACATATAACCTTGGAAATGGTAAGGGATTTTCAGTAAAAGAAGTAGTGGATGTTACGAGAAAGGTAACTGGACTTAATATTGATGCTGAAATAGCTCCAAGACGTGCAGGTGACCCTGCAATATTGATAGCTTCTTCAGAGAAAGCAATGGAAGAACTTAATTGGAAACCTAGATTTAATTCATTGGAAACAATAATTGAAACAGCGTGGAAATGGCAAAATTCACATGAAAATGGATATGGAAGATAGAGTAATATAAAATATATTTAATAAATGGGATTAACAATTAGCGGTATGTTACCAATTGTTAATCCCATTTATTAATAATAGATAAGTGTTATATCTATGTGAAAATGTCAAAATGAAAACGTTTTATACTAAAATGTGTGAAAATATTAACTAATAAGTGCAAATACCCTTTAAAATTCATAAAAATACTTATATAATGAGAGTTACATAATTTATTAAAATGATAATAAAATTATACTTTTGATAATACATATGATAACTTAAAGAATATAGGAGGCTTTACAATTGAACATATTTAGGAAAAAGACATTGGAAAGTATGCTTGACAGTGCAAAAAAATCACATTTGAAAAAAAATCTTAAGGCAAGAGATATTGCAGCTCTAGGAATTGGAGCAGTAGTGGGAGTTGGAATATTTGTAGCAACGGGTACAGGGGCTCATATGGCAGGGCCTGGAATTATTGTTTCTTTTGTTTTAGCAGGCATAGTTGCATGTCTATGTGGACTTTGTTATTCGGAACTAGCAACTATGTTTCCGGTATCAGGAAGTACATATTCATATGCATATATAGCATTTGGAGAATTTATAGCTATGATAGTTGGATGGTGTCTAACTGCAGAATATCTAGTTGCCTGTAGTGCTGTAGCTTCTGGGTGGTCAGGAACATTAGTAGGTATTCTACAAAATGTAGGAATTAATATTCCTCATGCGATTACTGCCTCACCAAGTAAGGGTGGAATTCTAGATTTACCAGCGGTTTTGATAACATTAAGTTTAACATATATGTTGTATCGTGGAGTGAAAGAGAGCTCACGTGTAAATAATACTATTGTATGTGTAAAATTATTTGTTATAGTTTTATTTTTGTTTCTTGGAGTATCTCATATTAATTTTGTAAATTATAAACCATTTGCACCCTTTGGATTTAAAGGTATTTTTGCAGGTACAGCAAGTATATTCTTCTCATATATTGGTTTTGATGCAATATCAACTACAGCTGAAGAGGCTGAAAATCCCAATAGGGATGTACCACGAGGTCTTCTTATATGTTTAGCAGTAGTAACTGTACTTTATATTTCAGTTGCATTTGTACTTACAGGTATGGTTCCATACAAAGAAATTTTGCTACAAAATGCAGTACCTGGAGCATTGGCAAGAGTGGGAATCACTTGGGGATCAGCTTTAGTTGGAGTAGGAGCAATCCTTGGAATGATTTCAACAATGATAGCGGTTTTATATGGCCAAACAAGGGTATTTATGGTTATGTCTAGAGATGGATTAATCCCAAAGGCATTTTCAAAAATACACGAAAAACATGATACACCTTATATAGCAACTGCTATAACTGGTATTGTTGCAGCTTTAATAGCTGGAGTTTTACCTCTTGATATAATTGTTGAATTTTTGAGCACAGGTACGCTAGTGAGTTTTATAGTTGTTTCTCTTGCAGTTATTGTACTTAGAAAAACAATGCCAAACTTTAAAAGAAAATTCAGCTGTCCAGGGGTACCAGTTTTACCTGCAATAACAGTAGTATGCTGTCTAGTGTTATTGAGTAAATTAAAACTCGTAACTTGGATAGGATTCCTTATATGGTTATCAATGGGAATAATCCTTTATTTCACTTATGGAGTAAAACATAGTACATTAAATGATTTGGAAAAAAACAAAGACTCTGAAGGAATCTTATAGTGTGACATAAACTTATATTTATAGTGATGTAATTACAAAAATAGCACCAAGATGGGATTAAAAAGCCATCTTGGTGCTATTTTTATTTAAATTATCAAACAATAAGTAAAAATTTTGTAGTAAATTAAAACTTTACTTGTAATTAACAATTTAATGCTATAACTCAACATGATAATACATTAATATTTATGTGAACATATAACATAAGATGTCTATATAAAAGGAACTAACATACCAATTAACTATTTAAAAAAATATGCTTAAGGGGTTAAATTGAAGGGAGCGTTAATATGTTTAATCAGTATTTCGGAAATTATTTGCTAGAGAAAAAAATAATTACAGGTGAACAACTTAAAGATGTATTGGAAGCTCAAAAAGCTATAAGAGTAAAACTTGGAGTTTTGGCTATTGATTTTGGATATATGAGCGCTGAGCAAGTTAACAGTGTCATTAGTATGCAGACAATAAAAGATAGTAGGTTTGGAGAACTAGCTATAGAGGAAGGGTATTTAACAGAAGAAAAATTGGAAGAACTACTCCATTCACAAAAAAAGTCCAATGTTTTATTAGGACAAGGACTAATTGACAAAGGGTATTTTACTTTTGAAAAATATGAAGATGTTTTAATTAAATATAAAGAAGACTCGCGTTTTACTTCTGAGGAGATAGCAATATTAAAAAATAATGACATAGATAAAATTGTTAGTATGTTTTTTAAAGTAGAAGATAATTTAAATAAAGAAACCTACTATGAATATTTAGAACTCTTTATTAGGAATTTAATTAGGTTCGTCGATGGAGAAATTATGATTGAAAAGTCAGAAATGATATCATCCTATAATTACGAATATATTGCTATGCAACAAATTCAGGGTCCACTGCATATATTTACTGGGTTTGCTGGAGATGAAAAAACAATGTCTAAATTTGCTTCTATTTATGCAGAGGAAGAATGTGCTGAAATGAATGATATGGCAAAGGACTCATTAGGTGAATTTATTAATTGCCAAAATGGTTTGTTTTTATCAAACCTATCTAATGTAGGTATGGAACTTGAATTATGTCCTCAGGAAATTCGTGAAAAAGGGAAAATAGTAAGTGTGGAAAAAATGTACAAAATTCCATGTCATTTAAGCTTCGGTAAGATAGATATTATAATTTCTACCCAAGTTATATTTTAAGCAAAGAATAATAGTTTGAAAAAATAAATAGTTATATAATGGAGGTAATTAAAAATGGCAAATATACTAATTGTTGATGATTCTTTAATTTCTAGAATGAAGCTTAAGAGAATAATCGAAACATCAAGTCATCAAGTTATAGGTGAAGCAGCAGATGGTAATGAAGCTTATGAAAAATATGAAGAATTGAAACCAGATATAGTTACTATGGATATAACAATGCCAAATTTAGATGGGATATCTGCTCTAAAAAAGATAATGAATAGCTATGATGATGCTAAGGTAATTATGATTACAGCACTTGGTCAAGGAAATAAAATTCTTGATGCTTTAAATAATGGGGCAAAAAATTATATTACAAAACCATTTGATGAAGAAAAAGTATTGACTTCAATTGAAGAGGCTCTAACTAGTGAATAAATTGGTAGGGTGATTTTATGAGAGAAACAATTGCTAAATTAGTTCAGGATGTATCTATATTTTCCATAGAAGTAAAAGGAAATGTTGTTCATGAATACTTTGAAGCCAATAAAGAAGTAGAAGGCATAGTAATAGCTGATGTGGATAAACCGGTTGGACTTTTAATGAGAACTGATTTTTATCAAAAGGTTGGAAGACAATTCGGATATTCCCTTTATATGAACCGGAATATTCAATTGATTATGAAATCCCATATTGTATGTGTTGATATTTCTTGTGATATGGCTAAAATAGGTTTTATTGCTATGAATAGAAGCAAAGATGATTTGTATGATTTTATTGTAGTTTTAGAAGATGATAAATGTGCTGGAGTAGTTAGTATACGTGAGTTATTAATAGAGATGTCTAAAACAAAGGAACGAGAGATAGAACTTTTAAGCAAGCAACAGTTAATACTGAAAAAAGCAAATGAAGTAGAAAAAATTCACTCAATGGAAATAGAACAAAAAAATTCTTCTATTAAAAATTTGCTAAATAATGCAGGGCAAGGATTTCTTTTGTTTGGTAAAGATCTTAATATATACCCAGAGTATAGTAGGGAATGCATTGAAATATTCGGAAATAAAATTGAAAATAAAAATATACTGGATATGCTAGCATTATCAATGGAAGATGAAAATATACAAATTATGAGAGATGTATTTTCAAATGTTTTTAATGAGCCAAGTAAGGCAAAAAACAAAATCTACCTATCTGTATTACCCCAAATAATAAAGATAAACAAAAAGTCCATTGAGATTCAGTGGAAAGTAATAAATAATCTTTCACAAAAATCAATAATGATTATTTTAACAGATATAACAGAAAAAGAAATTTTAGAAAATAAAAATATCGAGGAAAAAAATAATGTGAAATTAATAATTGAGACAATAAAGCACAAAGAAGAGGTAAACAGTGCGTTTGAAAATTTAAAGAAATTTTTCACTGATGGAGCCTATGAAATAATAAATGGCTGTAATGATAAAAAACAAATATTATATGAGATATATAGGATTGTGCATACTATGAAAGGTGATTTTGCATTGTATTCCGTGCACAATACATCTAAAAGGTTACATAAACTAGAAGACAGATTATCTGTAATGTTAGACAATATGGAAAATGTTAATATTTATGATATAGTTGAATTTGTAAAGAATGTTAACGGTGACAAGATTATAAGCAAAGATATTAAAACCATTGATAGTTCATTAGGTGACGGATATTTTGAAAAGGAGGATTTAATTGCTGTTAGTGAGGAAAGATTAAACGATATAGAAGAAGAAATAAAGAGAAAATATCAGGGTAAGGATCAGAAGGACATGCTGGTGATAATAAACAACTTGAAATTTACAAATGTAAAGCATATTATAGGCAGTTACAATGATTATACTAAAAGCATGGCAGAAAAGCTTGATAAAGTTATTGATGATTTTAAGATATATGGTGATGATGTTTATATTGACAAGAAAAGGTACACAAAATTCATAAGATCGCTTGTACATATATTTAAAAATATTATTGATCATGGGATTGAAGAACCGGATGCCAGGATTTATGCTGGCAAAGCTGAATATGGTGAAATAAGTTGCTACATAGAAAAAGCAGAAGGTAAATTTATTATGAATATCTCAGATGATGGCAATGGAATTGATTATGAAATAATTAGAGAAAAAGCAATAGAAAAAGGTATATATTCCAGAAATGAGATAGATACATTTACACAAGAAGAAATACTAGAAATTATCTTTATGGATAAATTTTCCACGAAGAATCAAGTGAGCATGCTTTCAGGTAGAGGTGTTGGACTCGCTGCAGTGCGAGGTGAAATAGAAAACATAGGTGGAACTGTGAAAATGTACACACAGAAGGGCAAGTTTACAAGATTCGAATTTGTAGTTCCAATGATAGAATGAATAAAATGCGGTAGCACTTAGATGCATCTAAGCGCTACCGCATTTTTAGTTATTTTTGATTTTCTCGATTGATGATAAATTCTTTTGCTTTAATTTCAAATTCATCATCTAAAGGTTCTAGTTCCACTTCACCATATTTTAATTCTAGAGCTGTCTTAATTAATTTATCTGCAAGTTCAGGGTTTTTAGATAAAAGCGAACCGTGAAAATATGTTCCATAAGTATTTTTGTAAATAACACCTTCAAAACCGTCAAAACCATTATTCCCAAAGCCTGAAATAACTTTACCTAGGGGTTTTGAATCATGAATGTGAGTTCTTCCAGAATGGTTTTCAAAACCAACAAGGGTTTCACCAGTCTCTTCATTTTTAATAACAGTATTTCCAATGAATCTTGTATCTCCACCGTCTGTACGTATATCAAGAATACCTAGACCATCTAGCCTTTCACCATCAGGTGTTGTGTAGTAAGTACCTAAAAGCTGATACCCTCCACAAATTGATAGGAATACTTTATCCCCATTAATATATTTGAAAATTTCATCTTTTTTTGTTTGTATTAAATCATTTGAAACAATGGACTGTTCATAATCCTGTCCACCACCGAAAAAAACTATGTCGTAGTCATCAGCCTTAAAAGAATCATTAAGAGATACATTATATACATTCACATCGATATTTCTTTTAGAAGCTCTATATTTTAGTATTAATATGTTACCTACATCACCATAAACATTCAAAAGATCAGGATATAAGTGACAAATGTTAAGTTCCATTATTTTCACCACCAATTTAAAATGTAGCTTACCAGAGAGTCTTAATAAGCTTTTTGCCGTGTAAGAATTTTCTAAAATTAATCATAGCTGTATAAGTGGCAAGTATGTATACAATTTCCCCAGGACAATCTTCTATACTTTTTAATAAAGTTTCATGGTTCTCACATACTGAAAATTTACTGTAATCAAGACCTGCCACTTTAAGTCTAACAGCCATATCATATAATCTTGATCCACCAACAATTGTATTTGCAATATTTAGGTTTTTAAGTTGTTCAAAATTAACATCCCAAATCCAAGAAACGTCTCGTCCATCTGCATAGTTATCATTTAATAACATACATAAGTTTAAACTTCTCTGGTCTATTGAAACGGTGTTAAGAGCTTCATTGTAACCAGCTGGATTTTTAACTAATATTATTTTAACTTCTTTCCCATTTATTTGAATGGATTCTTGTCTACCAAAGCTACTAGCGGTAGTTTTGAGAGCGCTACTAATAACTTCTTCATCTATTTCTAAAATTTTAGCAGCCGCCACTGCACAGAGTCCATTATATATATTGTAAACTCCAGGTTGATTAATTGTGTACTGGAAATCATTTATTTTAACTAAGGAACTTGAAGTAGTTAGTTCATCTATGGAATTAACAAAATAGTCAAGAGCTGGTCTTTTATAACCACACTTTTCACAATAAAATTTTCCTAAATGATTATATGTAATGAATTCATAGGAATAAGCATTTTTGCAATTCTTGCAAAATTTTGCATCAGCATTTATATCTACTACTGTGCTTTTGTTTGGAGAACATTCAAAACCGTAAAATAGTTGTGGGTTTGGAACTTTTAAATCTCCAAGTAGAGATTCATCACCATTTAATAATAGAGTAGATTCAGGTGATTTAACTATACCTTCTAATATTTTTGTTAAGGTTGTATAAACCTCACCATATCTATCTAGCTGATCCCTAAATAAATTAGTTACTATTATTATTTTTGGCACTAAATATTCAGTAATAAATTTAAGATTAGCTTCATCTACTTCTATTACTGCATATTTTTCTGAAGTATCCTTATTAAATCTGTAATTGTCAATAAAACAAGAAGTTATTCCAGGTTCAAGATTAGCACCAGTACTGTTTGTAATAACAGATTTATTGTTACTTTTAATCATATTGTAAATCATACTGGTAGTTGTTGTTTTTCCATTTGTACCAGTTACCAGTATGATTTTATAATCCTTTGCAACGGTGCTAAGGATGTTTTTATCTAATTTTAGTGCCACCTTTCCAGGAAAATTAGAGCCACCTTTAAACAAAGTTTTGGATAATTTAATTATTACTTTTGAAATCAAAATGCTAAGTAAAGATTTAATTTTAATCACAGACACCTCCTACTAGGGAATATATTAGTGTGTAAAACACAATATATTATTATATTTATACAGATTTTATTGTATATCATATGGGTTAGAAAGTCCATTGCTTAAATTATACTATTGATATTGACTTTATTAAACAATTAAGGTAGTATAAAAACATAGCAAATTATACAAAACATATACAAATAGTAGGAAAAGAACAACTGGTATAAAATCTATAATATTTAGAGGCGTAAACTAGCATATTTTATAATTGAATATAACATATAATTCTTATCAAGAAAGGATGAGGGACTGACCCTATGAATCCTTGACAACCGGAACTAGTAGTTTATCGGTGCCAATTTCAGCAGATTGTTTTGAAAGATAAGACTAAAAGAATTTTAAAATCTTCTCTTAGTTTTATCTATGAGAAGATTTTTTTTTAGTTTATTTGTTTGCCATTTTTACGGGAAGGAAAATTAGCCCAAAAAATTACAATATATAATTCAAGGTTCAACATATTAAAAAAGGGGTGTTTTTATTGAAAAAAAGATTTATTAGCGCAATTATTTTATCTGTTAGTGCAGTTATGTTTTTATCATCATGTGGGACAAAAGTAGCTTCAAACCAAAATGTGAAGGCATCAAAAGTATCAAGTATTGGAGATCAATACATTAAGGCAACGGATCCTAGCAAAAGTCCAGATAAAGCAAAACAACGTACAGATACATTCGTTGCAGCTATATCGGAGCCAGGAGGAGTTTTCTTACCATATTTTTATGATAATGGCTGGGATGGAAATGCTACTGATCCTATTTTTGCATCACTCGTTGGCCAAGATCCAAAAGGTAATCCTATTCCAGATCTTGCTAAGAGCTGGAATATATCATCAGACAACTTGACTTATACGTACCATTTAAGAGAAGGATTAAAATTTAGTGATGGATCACCTTTAACCGCAGATGATGTTGCATTCACATTAACAATTTTGGATGATCCGGCGTATAGTGGATATATTGATATTTCAACTTCATTTATAAAGGGTAGTGAGGCATATAAAGATGGTAAATCGGATTCAATAGAAGGTATTAAGGTTGTTGATCCACTTACAATTAAGATTACTACTGAAAAAGTAAACCCACTTAATTTAACTATTTTAGGAGGGCAGGTTTTATCAAAGACATATTATGGTAAGGACTATAAGAGGGGCAGTCTAGATTATTTAAAAGCTTTATATGCAGCGCCTTTAGGAGCCGGTCCATATAAGATTGATAAGTATATTCCAGGACAAGAAGTTCGTTATACAGCAAATGATAATTATTATGCTGGAAAACCTAAAATTGAAAATCTTATTTACAAAGTTACATCAAAGGACACAAATTTACAGTTATTCCAAACTGGAGAAACGGATGAGGATGGTTTTACTACAGACAAGGATACTGTGGATGAATTAGAAAGCTTTGGTTTTGCTAATGTAAGGATAAGTACTGTAAGTGATTATGGTTATATTTATTTTAATAATAAAAAATCTTATTTAAAAGATAAATCAGTTAGGCAGGCTCTTACTTATGGGCTTGATCGTCAAAAAATTATTGACGTAAAGTATAAAGGTTATGGACAAGTAGCTAATATTCCTACATCACCACTAGTGTGGTCATATAATGAAGATGGTATAAATAAATACAAATTTGATCAATCAAAAGCAAAAAAACTATTGGATGCAGCAGGCTGGAAAGTTGGTAGTGACGGTATACGTGAGAAAAATGGCCAAAAACTTAGACTTTCATATTTAACTACAAAAAGCACTGATGAAATTATTCCCATAGCAAAAGAAGATTATAAGGCTATTGGTGTGGATTTTGAACCTGAAATTATGGATTTTAATACTTTGGTTGGTAAACTTAATAAAGGTGATTATGATTTAGCCTCTGTTCGCACAAGTGGTTTAGTTGACCCAAATGATTCAGTAGAAGAATTCTCATCGAAAAAAACTTCTGAAAATGTTTCGGGATATTCAGATCCTGTAGCTGATAAATTAATCAGTGAAGGCGTAAGTACTGTTGATATTAAAAAGAGAAAAGTAATTTACCAAAAATTATATAAAGAGTTAACAGATAATCCACCAGTTATATTAATTGATTATAGAAAAAGTGTAAAAGCTTGGAATAGTAGAATTAAGGGATTAGATAATAATAATTTTTCTGGAGTTTCTTCAACTAATTTATCAAAACTAAAAATTGAAAACTAAAACATTTAATGTCTAGCTTTTAGCTAGACATTTTTAGGAGGTTTATATGAAAAAATATATATTGCGTAGATTTATACATATGATTCCAACTCTCATAGGTGTTTCAGTAATAATTTTTTATTTGTTTGCCTTAATGCCAGGAGATTATATTGATTCAAATAGACAAATTACAGCTCAAAGAGCTCATGAACTTAGAGTGCTTTATGGGTTAGATAAGCCTATAATAATGCGATATTTTATATGGGTAAAAAATGCAATGGAAGGTAACTTTGGATTTTCGCTAAAGTACCTAGAATCAGTAACAAAACTAATAAATCAATATATATGGAACTCATTTATTATCGCCATAGTTACCCTAGCGCTTACATGGTCAATAGCATTGGTGATTGGTGTTTATACAGCAACTAAACAACATTCGCTTTTCGATAGATTGGTGACTTTAGGAGTATTTGCATCATTGTCTTTTCCATCTTTTTTTCTAGGTCTTTTGATGATTAAGTTTTTTGGAGTAGATCTCAAGATCTTACCTTTAGGCGGAATGATAGATACTGGTAGTACATCTACCGGTTTATCATATGTTTTAGAAGTTATAAGGCACATGATACTTCCAGTTGGAATACTTACTTTTTTAAGTATAGGCTCACTTACAAGATATTTTAGATCGGGAATGATTGATGCTCTTAAATTAGATTTTATAAGAACAGCAAGAGCAAAGGGGTTAAAGGAGAGGACTATTGTATTTAAGCATGCTTTAAAAAACGCCATTTTACCAGCAATTACTTTGCTAGCATTTGAACTTCCTGGGCTTTTTTCTGGAGCTATTATAACAGAGCAAATATTTAATTGGCCAGGTATTGGTAGGTTGCAACTTGAGGCACTTAGTTTTAGAGATTATCCAGTACTAATGACATTTACAATGCTTCTGTCATTTTTAACTATTATGGGGAACTTTTTTGCCGATGTTTTATATGCGGTGGCAGATCCAAGAATTAGATTAAAATAAGAAAGGAGGATAACTATATATGCTTTTAGCTAATAAACATAAACTGGAACCATCAAAAAAGAGATCAGAAACTCAATGGCATCAAGCAGTTCAACGGTTATTAAAAAACAAATTAGCTGTGATTAGTATTGGTTTTCTTGTATTCATACTCTTATTCAGTTTTGTTGGTCCATTTTTATCGCCATATAATTCTAATGATGTTGAAGTTGCATTGATTAAAAATCCACCTAATTTAGCACATATTCTAGGAACTGATGATTATGGAAGGGATGTTCTACTTAGATTAATGCTTGCAGGTAGAATATCACTAACAATAGGAATTACATCTATGATACTTTCACTTATATTAGGTACTATATTAGGAGCTGTTTCTGGATATTACGGAGGTGTAATAGACAATATAATTATGCGTATTGCAGATATTTTAATGTCAATTCCAGGATTACCACTCC
Organism: Clostridium akagii DSM 12554; assembly: GCF_000686725.1. GTDB lineage: Bacteria > Bacillota > Clostridia > Clostridiales > Clostridiaceae > Clostridium_I > Clostridium_I akagii. The sequence goes on from NZ_JMLK01000015.1 coordinate 115,678, forward strand.
TCATTATTGTAGGTGCTTTATTATCAGAATTAAAGGTGTCATCAGATTATAGATTGTACATTGTTATGCTAATGCTAAGTCTGGTTGGATGGCCAGGTCTTGCTAGACTTATTAGAGGACAAGTACTTTCTCTGAGAGAACAAACTTTTATGAAAGCAGCAGATGTGCTTGGATTAAGTGATAGAAGAAAAATATTTAATCATCTAATACCCAACACATTTCCTTTATTAATAGTAGTAGCTACATTAAGTACTGCTAGTGGGATACTTAGTGAGTCTACATTAAGTTTCCTTGGGCTTGGTGTTATACCACCAACTCCATCTTGGGGAAACATGATAAATGCGGCAAATAATTTGATCGATTTTCAAAAAAGAGCTTGGCTCTGGATTCCACCAGGCATGGCTATATTTTTAACTGTGGTGGCTATAAATTTGTTAGGTGATGCACTTAGGGATGCATTAGATCCCAAAATGAAAGGCAGGTAAATAATTATGAAGGAAGATTTAATAAAAGTTAATAATTTAAAAACCTACTTTTATGCTGATGAAGAGGTAAGTAAAGCAGTTGATAATATAAGCTTTAGAATCAAAAAAGGTGAAACAGTGTGTATTGTTGGAGAATCAGGTTGTGGAAAAAGTGTTACATCACTGTCAATTATGAGACTTATAAATGAACCAGGTAAAATTGTTAGTGGAGAAATTATATATGATAATAAAGACCTTTTGAAAATGCGTGAAAATGACATTAGAAACATAAGAGGTAATGAAATAGCTATGATATTTCAAGAACCTATGACATCACTAAACCCAGTATTCACAATAGGACAGCAATTGATAGAAGGAATAATGGAACATACTTTAATAAGTAAAAAAGAAGCAAATAACAAAGCCATAGAACTTATTAATATTGTCGGGCTTCCAAGAGCAGAGGAAATAATAAAATCTTACCCTCATGAATTAAGCGGAGGAATGCTACAAAGAATTATGATTGCTATTGCCCTAAGTTGTAATCCTAAACTTATTATTGCAGATGAGCCTACTACTGCATTAGATGTAACCATTCAAGCTCAAATTTTAGATCTACTTCGTAATATTAAAGCGGAATATAATACTTCTATATTATTTATCACTCATGACCTTGGTGTTGTAGCAGAAATGGCGGATTATGTGATTGTAATGTATGCAGGTAAAATAATAGAAGAAGCCCCAGTACTAGAGCTATTTAAAAACCCTAAACATCAATATACAATGGGTCTTTTAAAGTCTAAACCAATTATTGGACAGCGAAGGGAAAGACTTTATTCTATAAAAGGGCAGGTACCGGATTTATCAGAACTTAAAGAATCATGCTATTTTAGTGATAGATGTGAAAAATGTATGGATATATGCAAAACAAAAATGCCGAAATTTATTTCGGAATCTAATAGTCATAAAACAGCATGTTGGCTTTATGAGGAAGGAGTTATATATGAGTGAGATATTATTAGAAGTAAATAATTTGAAAAAATACTTTCCTATTACCGGTGGCTTTTTAGGAAAGGTAGTTGGTAATGTAAAAGCAGTGGATGGAGTAAGCTTTAGCATTAATAAGGGAGAGGCGTTTGGTCTTGTTGGAGAATCGGGAAGTGGAAAGACAACTATAGGTCAAACAATTCTTAGAATGAACGAAAAAACTTCAGGAACAGTAAAATTTGGTGGCATTGATATACATAATCTCTCTAAAAAAGATCTAAAGGCGTTAAGACCCAAGGTTCAATATATATTTCAGGATCCCTACAGTTCATTGGATCCTAAAATGAGAATTGGTGATGCAATTGGGGAACCTCTTTTAGAACACGGATTTGCTACAAAACAAAATGTGCGTGAAAAGGTGGAGGAAATAATTTTATTATGTGGCATGTCTTCTAACTATATTGATAGATTTCCCCATGAATTTTCAGGAGGACAACGGCAACGAATAGTAATTGCTAGAGCAATGGCTCTAAATCCAGAATTTGTTGTGGCAGATGAACCGGTATCCTCACTTGATGTGTCAATTCAAGCACAGATAATAAATTTATTTAGTGATCTAAGACAAAAGAAAGGATTATCATATCTTTTTATATCTCATGATTTAAGCGTTGTGGAACATTTATGTAATAGAATTGCTATTATGTATTTAGGAGTTATCGTAGAATTAGCTACAAGAGATGAATTATTTAGTAATCCTCAGCATCCATATACAAAGGCACTTTTATCTGCCATACCAGTACCGGATCCTACTTTAAAAAGAAATAGGATAATTCTTAAGGGTAATATTCCTAGTCCATCTAATCCACCTAGTGGTTGCCGTTTCCACACCAGATGCCCTTATGTTATGGACAAGTGTAGTAAAACTGTACCGGAGCTTAAAGAAATAGCAGAAGGTCATCAATCAGCATGTCATCTTGCTTAATTAGCTTTTCTATTAGTGGTTGACTACCATAAAATTATGAGAAGAAGGATGCCTATATATGTTATCAAATAGTGGCATAAAAAAGGCATCCTGAACTCATTTGTATTTTTAGGATATAACATTTGGGGCAGTACCCATGGATTATGCTATACGGAGAGAGATTTTTGTTTGTAATTTCCCAAGATATCGTTAACTGGAGAAACTGCTACAAAAGCTAAAGGATCTATTTTTTTTATAATCAATCTTAGCGCAGTAATTTGATGCTTTTGTACCACCACATAGATGAATTTTTTATTGTTGTGTGAAAAACCACCTGTGGCATTTAACACAGTGACTCCTCTTCCAAGTATTGTGTTTACCTCTTCAATAATTTCTTCATAATTATTACATATTATTACACACTGCCTGGAGGAAGCAATACCTTCCTGCATCGTATCTATTGTTTTAGAACGGATAAAACTCATTATAAGAGCATATAATACTGAATGAGGTCCCATTACTATTCCTACAAACACATATACAAAAAAATCTTGTATAAGTAGAATGTGAGACAGCTGTACATTCTTGAATTTGTTTCTAAAAACCTTGGCAGATATGTCAAAGCCTCCTGTAGATCCACCACCCATAAATAACATTGCCATGGATATCCCTGAAACTACACCGCAAAAAATGGCTGAAGTTAGTTTATCATTAATGGGTAGTATAGAAAAATTTGGAAGCAAGGAACTTATATAGTCAATCATAAGAGAAGAAAACAGTACAATAATTCCACTTTTTATGGCAAATTTCCGGCCTAAAAATTTAAAACCAAAGATAAATAATGGTATATTTAAAACTATTGAAGTGATACCTATTTTAAAGTTAAATAAACTATGAAGGGAAAGTGCAATTCCAAGTACGCCTCCAGTACCTATTTTAGCTGGTGTTAGTAACAGTGAAGCATACAACGAATATAGGACAGTGCCACCTATAAGCATTAAATATTGTTTCGATTTTGTATTCATAATAATCTCCTTAAATAAACTCTTTTAGTAATGTATAATGGCTAAATTTACGTGTATATGTTAGCATAACTTATCTATGTTTACAAACTACATAAGAATTCATGCTAGGGATTATTTGAACGTAATGATATTAAAGTGTAGATTTGATGTATAAATTAACAATAATGTGAGCATATTTAATTGAAAATTATAGTTTATAGCTGTAATATGTATTATGTGTGAAACTTATTATGAGTAGATGGGAGATTAAATTATGCTTTATCCATTAAAATTTGAAAACTTATATTATGAAAAAGTTTGGGGCGGAAGAGATTTAGAAAACCTTAGAAAAAATTTGCCCGATGGAGAGATTGGCGAGAGCTGGGATGTTGCATGTCACCAACATGGAATGAGTATTGTTGCCAATGGCGAATTTAAAGGTACTAGATTTGATAACCTTATAAAACAACAAGGTGAAAAAATACTGGGAAGTAAAATAAATGCTAAAATGTTTCCTCTTTTAATCAAATTAATCAATGCTAAGGATAAATTGTCTGTTCAAGTTCATCCAAATGATGAATATGCACATAGAGTTGAAGGAGAACTTGGGAAAACAGAAATTTGGTATGTGGTCGATGCATTTGAAGGTGCAAATTTAGTGGTTGGTACAAAAGAATGTACAAAAGAACAGTTTAAGGATGCAATAAATAATGGAACATTGGATAAATATTTAAATAGAATACCAGTTAAAAAAGGCGAAGTATATTTCGTGAAAAGTGGAATGGTACATGCAATAGGAGAAGGTGTCATTATTGCTGAAATACAACAAAACAGTGACACAACTTATAGAGTATATGACTACAATAGAGGAAGAGAAATTCATGTGGCTAAGGCTTTAGATGTTATAGATTTTGATCTTGTAGGCAAAAAAAGTCAGGGTTTAAAGATCGAGGGAGAAGATTTTGATAAAACTTATTACAATTTGTGTGATAAATTTTCTTTTGAACTTTATGATATTAAAAACAGTGTTGTAGAAAATAGTGATCAGGATAGATTTTACATATTTACTTGTGTTGAAGGTAATGGAGCTATTCATTTTGAGGGTGGAAATGAAAACATAGTAGCAGGAGACAGTATTTTTATTCCAGCATATCTTGGAAGATACGAAATAAAAGGCAATATAAAACTTTTAAAATCATATGTACCTGACGTGCAAAAAGTTGAAAAAGAAATAATAAGTAAAATTGAATTATAAATCTTTTTAATTGATAGTATAAAGTAGTAACATTTAAAATTAAAAAAATAAGAGAATGGAGTGTGCAAAAAAATATGACTGCAAATATATTGATTATTATAAAAGTAATTATTCTTGGAATAGTGGAAGGTATAACTGAATTTTTGCCAGTATCATCAACGGGACATTTGATAATGTTTAGTGACTTTCTTAACTTTACTGGAGACTTTAGTAAATTGTTTGGGATTGTAATTCAGTTAGGAGCTATACTTGCTGTAGTAGTACTGTTCTGGGACAAACTGCTTCATTCATTCAAGACAATAGCTGATCCAACGTTTAAAAGTTTTGGTTCAAAACTTTGGAGAAATCTTATTGTAGCATTTATACCTTCTGGAGTAATTGGACTTCTAGCAAATAAATTTGTTAATGCCCATCTTATGGCGGTATTGCCTGTATCATTAGCACTACTTGTAGGTGGTATACTTATGATATTAGTTGAGAACAAATATAGAAATGGAAATGGTACAAAGGACATAGCGGATATAACATTAAAACAAGCATTTCTAATAGGATGTTTTCAATGTATTTCTGTAGTTTGGCCTGGATTTTCAAGATCTGCTTCCACAATAATGGGTGGATGGATCGTAGGACTTACAACAGTTGCTGCAGCAGAATTTTCTTTTTTTCTTGCTATTCCAACTATGTTTATAGCAACAGGTTATGAATTAATTAAAAATATGTCATCTATAACCGCAATGCAAGGAATAGAGATAGCAATTGGATTTGTTGTTTCTTTTATAGTTGCACTATTTGTAGTAGAAAAATTTATGAACTTCTTAAAGAAACGACCAATGAGAATATTTGCTATATATAGAATAGCTTTTGCCGTTATATTTTTAGTATTGGCAGCAACTAGAGTGATAAATGTTTAGAATAGTTATATTGATACATAAATAGTTATAATAAAATAAGTTGATTTTTAAAACTCGTGATTTGTTCACGGGTTTTTTTTTGTATTTAGGTAATAATAAATGTAAATATATTTCTAGAGGAGTGCTGTAAAATGGATATGGAAATCAAAATTGATGAGCTTATAAGCAATGGTAAATGGATAAAAAATGATATAGGTATGGGTAGAGTGCAGTGTTCAAAAATGGTAAAGGATGCAAAGGAGCTTCTTATTTTAATTGTTTCAGATACTTTAGATACACCAATATGTTCGATGGTAGAAAAAATTTTGGTAGTATCAAATGAAATAATAATATTTTATGATGGCCAGTATGTTCAGAAAGTAGAAAAATCAGAATATGAAAGATATAAACAATTTTTAGACAATGAAGAATGGAAAATTATTTTCAATAAAGGTGTAATAAAGGAATTGATTAAAAATAAAATGATAAGTGAAGACCAAGGATTTTATGTAGAGATGCATGAAACACTGGAACAATACATGAAAAATGGATATGATAAAAAATCAAGTGATACTATTTGTAATAAATATCATTTATAAATTATTAAGTATAGTAATATTGTTCAAAATATCATTTCAATTTAAATACAAATAATGTATAATTTAATTGAATATGGAATGAGGGGGACTAGTTATGTATAATAAGATAAAAAAGATTGCATTACTCACTGGAGGGGGGGACTGTCCTGGATTAAATGCTGTAATTCGAGGGGTTACAAAAACAGCAATTCTTAAATATGGTTATGAAGTTATTGGTTATACTTTTGGATATCGAGGGCTATACAACAATCAAGCCGTGCCATTAACATTGGAACGTGTTTCTGGAATATTGCACAAGGGTGGAACTATTTTGTATAGTTCAAACAAAGATAATCTATTTGATTATGCTGTGGAGGATGGTGGAAAAGTAATAAAAAAAGACGTATCAGATATTGCTATAGAAAATTTAAAAAAATCTAACATAGATGTTTTAGTTGTAATAGGAGGAGATGGTACATTAACTAGTGCTAGGGATTTTGCTAGAAAAGGTGTGAAAATTATAGGCGTTCCTAAAACAATAGATAATGATTTACCTGCAACAGATGTAACGTTTGGATTCAATACAGCTATTGATGTTGCAACAGAAGCACTAGACAGACTACATACAACAGCAGAATCCCATCATAGAATAATGATACTTGAAGTAATGGGTAGAAATGCAGGATGGATAGCCTTGGAGTCTGGAATTGCTGGTGCTGCAGATGTTATATTAATTCCAGAAATTCCATATGACATCAATAAGATAGTTAACAAGATAAGAGAAAGAGAAAATTTAGGAAAATTATTTAGTATAATAGTTGTTGCAGAAGGTGCAAAACCTAAATATGGAGATGTTGTAGTAAGCAAGATAGTAAAAGATAGCCCTGATCCTATAAGACTTGGAGGAATAGGAAATAAGCTTGCAACTGATTTAGAAGAGTTAGTTAAGAATCATGAGGTTAGATGTACAGTACTTGGTCATATTCAAAGGGGAGGAAATGCATCAACTTATGATAGGATTTTATCTACAAGATATGGGGTGAAGGCTGTAGAAATGATAAATGACGGAGAATTTGGAAGAATGGTATGCTTAGCTGGAAATAAGATATCATCTGAATCACTTGAAAACGTTATAGGTAAGACAAGAAACGTAGATGTTGATGGTGAACTTATAAGAGTAGGAAGAAGTATAGGTGTATCATTTGCTGATTGATAGTAATTAAACTAAATTACTATCCCTTAAAATTTCATTTGAGGTATCTTAAAGAGATAAGAACATATAGGAATTGAAATCCTTTTGGATGCCTTGAATTTATGAAAGTGTTGTAAAAACATATTTTATAATCATATACTATGCCGTGTGTATCAATTACAATAAATTAATGAATATATATAATTAAACAAAGGATATTGAATTTAATTTGAATAATTGAGGAATACATATTAAACTATGGCAAATAATTATGGTATTATAGAACACGTCGCAAGAAACAAACGAGAAAAAAAGAAACAACAAACTGTAATTGATACCAAAAGAAAAGTATTGACAAAGGGTTTGAACTTGTGATATTATATAAGAGTTGCTTAACGGCAACACAGTGATCTTTGAAAATTAAACAGAGAATAAGAATTAAGTAAACCAGCAAATTTCTTTGAATCTTAGAAATAAGATTTAAAATATTTATATTAAGCGAAATGAGCTTAATCAAACACTTTTTTATGAGAGTTTGATCCTGGCTCAGGACGAACGCTGGCGGCGTGCTTAACACATGCAAGTCGAGCGAGAAACCTTCGGGTTTCTAGCGGCGGACGGGTGAGTAACACGTGGGTAACCTGCCTC
>NZ_JMLK01000016.1 GCF_000686725.1 Clostridium akagii DSM 12554
GAGATCATTATTCTTTACATGATTACTTAATTGTTTTATCTCTGGATACTGCATTATATCCTTTATTTCAAGACTCATACCATACTTTTGAAGCTTTGATACTATTAATATTGATTTTATAGAATCTCCGCCCAGTTCATAATAATTATGATCAATTCCAATATGGTCTATGCAAAGTACATCTTCCCACACCTTTACTAAGATTTCTTCTGTTTTATTTCTTGGCGCTTCATATTTTGTTTCAAGTTCCTGAGTAATATCTATTGAAGCCAATACCTTTTGGTCAACTTTCCCATTTTGTGTAATTGGCATTTTATCCAATTGTATTATATAGTTAGGTATCATATAAATTGGTAATTTCTTTGATAGTTTTTCCTTTAATTTTTTAGTGGTTATTTCAGAATTTGTAGTTACATATGCACATATATATTTGTTGTTGTTTTTATCATTTCTACTTGTAACTACAGCTTCTATTATTTCTTTTTGATCTAATAAATTTCGTTCTATTTCACCTACCTCTATTCTGTATCCTCTTATTTTTATTTGATTATCCATTCTTCCTAGATACTCTATATTTCCATCAGGTAGCCATCTTGCCAAATCTCCTGTTCTATACATTTTCGTTCCAATATAAAAAGGATTATCCACAAAACTTTCTACAGTTGATTTTTCATTATTCAAATATCCTCTGGCTAAACTCTCTCCTCCAATGCATAATTCACCTGCTACCCCTATTGGGACCAATTGGTTATTTGAATTTACAATATAACATTTTACGTTACTTATCGGTTTACCAATAGGTATATTATTACATTGCTTAGTTACCACAAAACTTGTAGTAACTACCGTACCTTCCGTTGGTCCATAATTGTTTACCAATTTATAGCTTTGCTTTTTATAAGTATTAAGTTTATCTGCCCCCGTTAATAATATTCTTAATGAATTATTTTTTAGCCTCATAAATTGTTCGCACAACTGAGTTGGTAGAAAACTTATTGTTATATTGTTCTTGTTATAAAATTCATTAAGTTTCATAACATTTAATCGTATTTCATTTGGAATTAAAAATATAGCCGCCCCTTTAATTATATAAGGTAATATTTCCCACACAGATGCGTCAAAACCAAATCCAGCATATTTTGTTACCTTATCGTTTTGCGTGACATTAAAGCATGTATTATGCCAGAAGCATAAGTTTACCAATGATTTATTTTCTACCATTACACCCTTAGGCTTTCCTGTAGACCCTGATGTATATATTACATAAGCTAAATTTTCAGGTCTACTAACTATTTTCAAGTTACTTTTGTCCCTTTCATATAGCAAATTATTTTCTAAGTTTATAATTTCACAACCATGATTTATTCTCCCAATAAATTTACTTTGTGTTAATATTATATTTGCTTTACTATTTTCTAGCATATACTCTATTCTGTTATCTGGATATTCTGAATCAATTGGTAGATATGACCCTCCTACCTTCAGTATTCCCATTATTCCTACTATCATTTCCAGTGAACCTTCTACCATTATTCCTACTATGGTTTCTCTAACTACTCCCTTTTCTTTTAATACCCTTGCTAAAGAATTTGCTCTTTCATTAAGCTCTTTGTAGGTTAATTGCTCATTGCCAAATACCACCGCAATATTATTAGGTGTTCTCTCAACTTGTTCTTCAAATAATTCGTTTATGTTTTTTCCTTTACTATATTCCTCTTTTGTATTATTAAATTGATATAATATCCTGTTATTTTCCTCCACAGTGAGTACTTCTATTTCTGATATCTTTATATCTGCATTTGTGGTTATAATTTTCAGTATATTTTTGTAATGATTTATCATTCTCTCTATTGTTTCTTTTTTAAACAAACTTGTACTATATTCTAAGTCAAAATTTATTGTATCTTCTTTTTCGACTACTATTAAACTCAAATCAAACTTTACTAGATTAGATTTTAATTCAATTACATCATTTTCATTATTTATACTCATGTTTTCAACTGTAAACATAACATCAAACAATGGATTTCTACTTACATCTCTTTCTATATTTAATTTACCAATTAGATCTTCAAATTGATATTCGCTATTTTTAAGATCATTTATTGTATTCTTCTTTACCTCTTCTAAGAATTTCCTATAAGTCTTATTACCATTTGGGTAATTTCTAAGTGCTACAGTATTTACAAACATTCCCACTACATTTCTAAATTCAGCCTTTGCTCTTCCAGCCTCTGCAGTACCCACTATAATGTCTTCTTGACTGCTGTATTTTGATAATAATATATTTAAAGCTGACAAAAGTACCATATACAGTGTTGTTCCTGTTTCTCTTGCCATATAGTTAATCTTTGATGTCAATTTCTCACTTACTGTAAAACTTATTTTATTTCCTTCAAGTTTTCTAATTATAGGCCTTTCATAATCAGTGATTAAATTTAGTATAGGTATTTCACCTTTAAACCTGTTCACCCAATACGCTTCTTGGTCTTTTACCTTTTCTTTTTCCTCTAATCCATTTTGCCACTCTGAATAGTCCTTATATTGAAATTCCACTTCACCTAATTTGTCACCTCTATAAAGCCTCTTAAACTCGTCCATAATTACAACATTTGATACACCGTCAAATATTATGTGATGAAAATCCAAGAGAAATATATAGTTGTTTTCTTCTGTTTTTATAAGTTCACTTCTTAATAAAGGTGCTTTTGCTAGGCTAAATGGTTTTATAAAGTCACCTATTTCCTTTTTTATATCCTTTTTATACAATTCTTTATACTTAAAATCTAATTTCCATTGTTTTAGTACCTTTTGAAGTATTTCTCCATCTATGATTTCAAAGCTTGTCCTTAATGCTTCATGCCTGCTTATAAGGCTGTTTAATACTTCTTCCACTTTATCTTTATCCATTTTTTCTTTTATTTCTACAATCATTGGAATATTATATTCCACACTATTTTTATTTATTTCCCACAATGTATATATTCTTTTTTCTGCAGATGAAGCCTTATAATATTTCTTCTCTTCTGCCTTTTTAATTTTTATATATTGTTTTTTATCCAATTTTTCAACTAGTTTACTTAACATTTTTATAGTTGGATTATTAAATATATCCCCAACATCTATATCTATTTCCAATTTCATTTTCATCTCAGATATAGCTATTAATGCCTTTAATGAATGTCCTCCTAAATCAAAGAAATCCTCGTTTATTCCTATAGTTTTTCTTTCTAATACTTTTTCCCATATGTTTACAAGATTCTTTTCTGTTTCATTTCGTGGTGCTTCATATTCTTGCTGCATAACGTTTGTATCATCTATTTTGGATAGTGCTTTTATATCTATTTTCCCATTAAGTGTTAATGGCATTTTTTCAACTCTTATATAAGATGACGGTAACATATATGCTGGTAACTTACTCTTTAGGTAGCTTTTTATTTTAAGTAATAGTTTTTTTTCTAACTTACCTTTTACAGGATTATTACAATATTTTCCCCAATCACAACTGAGTGTATTGCTATCTTGCCAAGAAGGTAGTGCATAGTTATTTTCTTTAGTATACATTGCTTTATCCATAAATATCACATTATAATATCTGTCGTTTCCATCTCCTGCCCAAATAACTTCGGTAATATAATCTTCATTATTTATTTTAAAAAATTCTTCAGGCTCAACTCCATTGTTATATAATTCGTTATTTACTGCTTTATTTAATTCTCCAATATTTTTAAAATATTTTCCATTAGCCAATATTTTTTCTTGTTTTAATACTTCCGCTAATCTAGCGTTTGGAACATTCTTAACTTTAAGTATTTTAGGCTTTTCTTCTACAAGAATGTTATTTATTGCATCAACACTTAATCTATTGCTACTCCAATCGATGGCAGTATCAACCTCATCTTTTATTACTGGATCTATTTCTGAATTTATATGAAGAATAGCATCATATCTGAATTTAGTTAACTCATTATGACTATTGCCACGCTTATATCTAATTTCTACATGAGTAATTTGAGACAAGGACTGCTTTAATGCATAAAAAAACATAGGATTAATAGTTAATTCCTTTTCATTTAAAACAGATTTAACTATTCTATTTTTCAACAAATCTATTTGAGTATCATTAGATAATTGATATATTGATATAGACGTATAAAATGCTTTTAAGAGAGAATAATTTCTTATATCTCCAAGAAATATCACTCCTCTACCATTTATTTTGCTGATAGAATCTTTTATTACATTAATTAAATAATGAATGTTAGGAAAATATTGTATTACAGAATTTATAATTACAGTATCAAAGTCATTCTCTTTAATTTTTGAAAAATCTTCTGCACTACTTCTTATAAGTGTAACCTTATCTTTAATATTTTCTTTCTTTCCAATAACATTCCTAACATATTCAATTGCTTTATTAGAAATATCTGTTCCATGATATTTTTTGAATTTATCTGCTATACCAAAAATCAACATACCAGATCCACAGCCTATTTCCAATAAACTATTTGGTTTTAGGGAAAGTATACGATCTATCGTGAATTTAATCCATTCTTGCATTTCCTCATTTTTAATATTTTTACCGGTATAACTACTTTTCCATTCAGAAATTTGTTGTTTTTGCATATCTTCATTCTTAGTGCATTTATCATCATTAACTACAATATATGCAACTAATTTTAATTCTCTACTACTATCTTGCCTAGCTAATACCACACTTTCTTTTACTTCATTACATTGATTTAACAAATTTTGAATTTCTCCAAGCTCTATTCTAAATCCTCTTATCTTAACTTGACTATCTATTCTACCTAAGTACTCTATATTACCATCTTTTAACCACCTACCAAAATCTCCAGTTTTATACATTGTATTTCCTGGTCTAAATGGATCTTCCACAAATCTTTCTTTTGTGATTTCTTCTCTATTTAAATAACCTCTAGCTAAACTATCTCCAGATACACATATTTCACCTTCTACCCCTATTGGCGCTAAATTATTATTTTCATCCACAATGTAAGTTCTTAGATTATTTATTGGTTTTCCTATTGGTACTGCATCCAATTTCGCAACATTATCATTGTAATGCCATATACTAGAACAAATTGTAACTTCAGTTGGTCCATATGCATTTATATACTTTACTTTATTACTCCACTTATTTAATAATTTTTTATCTATTGATGACCCAGCTGTAATTAATAGTCTTAAAGTTTTAACTTCAGTGCTATCCAAACTATTTAAATATGCTGGTGGCAAAGTGGCAACCGTAATTTTGTTACTATTTAAGTAGTCTTGAAATTTTATGTAATTCATGGTTGTTTCTTTTTGGGGTATATTTAGTTGTGCACCATTTAACAAAGCCATTGTAATTTCCCACACAGATGCATCAAATGAAAAGCTTGCAAATTGTAATATCCTATCGCCTTCACATATTTGCATCTCATTTTTAAACAGGACTTTTAAGTTGCTTACTCCTAAATGGCTTATCATTACTCCTTTAGGTTTTCCTGTAGTACCCGAAGTATATATAATATATGCCAAATTTGTTGCTTTACTTGCTATTGGTAAATTTTCTTTATTTTCTTCGAATAAATTTGAACTTTGTAAATCTATAGTCTCACCATTGTAACCTTTAATTTCGTACTTCTTCCCTTGTGTCAATAATACCGATGCGCCACTATCTTGAAGCATATATTCTATTCTGTCTATTGGATAATCTGGATCTATTGGAAGGTACGCTCCACCTGCTTTTAATACCCCAAGCATTGCTATTATCATTTTTGTGGATTTTTGAACTAATATTCCTACTATTTTCTCTTTATCCACTCCACTTTTCCTTAAGACTCTTGCAAGAGAGTTGGCTTTTTCATTTAATTCTTTATATGTCATTTGTTTGTCCTTAAATACTAATGCTATATTATTAGGCGTTTTTTCTACTTGATTTTCAAACAACTCCTGTATTGTCTTATCTTTTCCGTATTCAACATCTATATTATTAAAATCATATAGTATTTTTCTTTTTTCCTCATCACTAATAATTTTACATTCATCAGTACTTAAATTATCGGTAAGTGCACTATAAGGTTTATCTGCTGCTTTTTTCATACTCATCCCCCCCCCCAAATATTTAACTTTATGTATTTCATGCAATTATTAAAATCATGTTGTTTTACACTCCATACTGGCATTTAATATATGATTGTCTTAACTTATAATAAAGTGCTTTCAATTAAATTTATAATTTTATCAACATTATCGTTAATAAAAAAATGTCCTCCCTTAAATGTAACTATTCTTGTGTTTTTTGAAGAATGCTTTCTCCATTCATTTAGTTCTTCAAAAGTTATTTTATCTTCCCTACCACTCAAGATAGTTATATCACATTGTATAGATTTGTTTTTCTCTATATATTCATGTGTTTCCAGTATTCTAAAATCATTTTTTAATATTGGAATTACTAAATTATAAAGTTCTTTATTTTCAATTACTTCAATTGGTGTACCACCAAGCTTTATAACCTCACTCATAAATTCAAAATCAGGAAGTTTATGCATCATTCTATTTTTTTTATGGCACTGTGGTGCCTTGCATCCGGAAAAGAATATACATTTTGGTACTTTACCACCACTTTCAATTATTTTATAATAGAGTTCAAAAGCAAGACTACTTCCCATACTATGTCCAAAAATCGCGTATTCGTCATCTACTATTTTATCTTTTATGTTCATATATACATCGTCAACTGCCTCTTCAAAATCAGCATAAAATCCATCATTATATCTAGACCCCCTGCCCTTTAATTCAACCAGTTGTAGTTTTATGTTACTGTTTAGTACACTCTTCCATTTATGATATGAAACACTGGATCCACCTGCATAAGGTAAACAAAATAATATCATCTTTCTCACCTTTACTTTAATATTTTAGTGATTTTGGGTATATATTTTCAATTATTTAAATTAATAATATAATTTTTTTATAATTGGCACTATTAATTCTTCTTAAGATTTTCATTACAGTCTTCGCACAATACAAATTCATCTAGATATGCTGCAAATTCTGCAATACTTGGCTTCTTTAAAACCTCTTGCATATCTATTTTTTTATTCATTGTAGTACTTATAATATTTACTACCTTCATTGCTATTATGGAATCTCCACCTAAATCAGCAAAATTATCAAATATATTAATTTCATAAAATCCAAGAGACTCAGCCCAAATACGTGCAACCATTTTTTCAGTGTAAGTATAAACTTCATCTTTTCTGCCTTTAATCTTTACCTCTATAACCTCGTTATCACTATATTCTAACCTTTGTGGAATAACATATTCTGCATCATCCAAAACGGCATTTTTTTCATAAGTTCCGTCACTTTCAGCAACTATTATTGATAAAACAGAATGTTGTTTTTCAGAGCTATCCGAATATAGGTCTCCAAATGCATCTACATTTTTAAATCCAATGCTTTTCAACAATTTTTTCCAAAGATTGCGGTCTAAAAGTGGAGAGTATTTAATTCTTTCTTCTTCATCCTCAAAAGCCCACCATCCAGATGTTAATCCAAATGTAAGTGTTGTAAAATCTTGAACTCTTGTCACTTCATTTAAAAGCAAAATTCCATTTGTCCTAAGCAGCTTCTTAACCTCATTTAATGAGTTCTTCAAATTACGCATACCATGAATAACATTTGCAGCTATGATAATATCAAACTCTCCTGGATTAAATCCCTGGCTCTCTATTGTTTTCTCCATATTTAGCGGTCTGAATTTAATGAAAGGATACTTTCCAGCATAATTTTCCCTTCCATAATTAACAAATCCTAAAGAAATATCTGTATAATAATATTCAACATTATCTGAAAATTTACTTATCGCAGGAAATATATATTCACTAGTTCCTCCAGTACCTGCACCTATTTCAAGTATTTTTAATTTAATCTGTGAATCCATATCACCATTTAATTTTTCCTCCACATATTTTGTCGTACTTACCGCAACTAATTCATTAAAATAATCCACCCCTCTATTTCCTTGATATATATCTCCCACTAAATCCATTGAACAATTTGGGAACATTATTGAAACAGCTGATGTTTTGCCTGTGAGTATTTTATCGTAGTTACCAACACAATTTTCAATTAATTTAAAATAAGCCTCCATATCAGGATATTTCTTTACTATATGTTTTTCCATATTCTCAAGATTTTCAATATTGTAAATAGTTTCACTACTATTTACTAATTCACTTACATTAATTACGTCGTCCTCAATCTTTACAAAACCACCTTTTTCAAGTATATTCATTAGTGCCATAAATAGTCTTCTATAAAGATCTACAATCCCTAGTTCCTTAATAAGTGTATCCTTATGATAACTTATTCCAGGTCGTAACAATATTCCCATATTTTTTAAAACTTTAAGTAGCATAAATCTTCCGTAATCTTCAATCAAAGAAAATACATCCTCTTTGTCATTTTCACTTTCATTGGTGCTTGTCTCTGCTATTAACTTGGATCTTTCAAATCCTCTCATTCCCTGAATAACTCTATCTACAACTGAAAAATCCTGCTCTTTTAACTGATGGGTTACTATAACTTTTTCTTTACTATTATTTTCTTTAATTGCTTTATAATGGCTCAAATCTACCCAGTAACGTGTTTTTTCAAAAGGATATAGTGGTAACATGACTCTTTTTGTTTTCTTTTCTGAATAAATTAATCCCCATTGTATATCTGCTCCTTTTACATATTTACTACATATTTCTTCAAATAATCCTTGACATTCATTATGTGAAGCCACTGTTTCCCTTATCTTTGAATTGATAGCTACACTAAGCTGTCTTTTTTCACCTTCAGTGATTTCCCCCTCATCCTTGTCATGTTTTGTGCTACTAACAAGTTTGTATTTACCATAATATATTCCATGGACTTCATTATTCTCAAAGCCTTTTTCGCTAAGTATATTTATTTTCTCTCTAAGGTCTTCAATGCTGTCTATAATCATAGCAATCCTAAATCCATAATGTCCTCTTCCTACACATGAAGTAAAACATATATTAGAAATACTTTCATTATGATTCCTATGTAAGTATTTTTTATAGTTTTCTATGCTATCTTCAAGGGCTTTCTTAGTTTTGCAAGATAAAATAAATATTGAAAATTCCTCATTTTCAACAGATTGTAATTTATTGTTATATGGTGGTTCTTCAACTACTATATGGCAATTGGTTCCTGTAAAACTAAAGCAACTTATTCCTGCCCTACGCACTTCATTAGATCTTTTCCAAGGGGTTGGCTTGTCCACAACATACACAGATGAATTACTTAAATTTGCATATGGATTAGGTTCCTGATAATTTATGGTTGATGGTATCACTTCATTTTTCATACCAAGTATTACCTTAAACAATGAAGCCATTGCGGAACAGGAAACCAAGTGCCCGATGTTTCCTTTAACAGAACCTATTCCACAAAAATTCTTTTTCTTTGTATGCTCTCTAAATGCGTTATTAATACCACTAATCTCAATTGCATCCCCCATAACTGAACTCGTTCCATGGGCCTCAATATAAGATATAGTTTCTGGATTAATCTCTGCATCCTGCCATGCTCTTAGTAACAAATCTTTATGTGCCTCGGCACTTAAAGCAGTAATAGCATTGGAGGAGGCACCATTATTATTTACTGCACTTCCTTTTATTACAGCATAAATATGATCACCATCTTCAATAGCATTTTTCAGTGGTTTTAGAAGTACAGCTCCAACACCTTCACCCCATAGCGTACCCTCAGCATTCTTATCAAATGGTCTTACTATTCCATTATTAGACTCCACACCACCAAACATATCATTTTCCTGTACTGGACACAGTAACAGATTTACTCCTCCTGCTAAAGCCATAGTGCATTCATTATTCCTCAATGATCTACATGCGTTATGCAATGCAACTGCAGAAGATGAACACCCTGTATCTATTACCATACTTGCACCACGAAGGTTTAATAAATACGAAACCCTAGTAGCCTGCATACCTGACCATGAACCTGTCATTGCAAGAAAACTTGGTCTGTCAATCTCCTTTAGATAAGCAAATCTTAATTTTGGGGTGTGATCAACTCCGACAAAAACATCTGTTCTACTACCACCTAAGCTATCTCCTCCATATCCTGCATCTTCCGTAGCTTCATATGCCACCTGCAAGAAGAGTCTTTGATATGGATCCATCATCGTAGCTTCTTTTGGTGAAATATTAAAAAATCCAGCATCAAATTTATCTATTTCATCAAGATAACCAGCTTTTAAGTATGGATCTTTTTTAAGTTTTTGATCTTTGGTTAGAAATAAATCTGTATCTTCTCTTCTTAATTTGGGAAAGCAGCCTATTTTACTTTTACCATTTTTTAAAATTTCCCAATATTCATTTATATTATTTACTCCTGGAAATCTTAATGACGACCCTATAATGGCAATATCCTTGTTTTGCTTAACCTCACTCTTATTATTAAGTGCACTTAGTATACTTTGTGCCAAATCCTTGGTCATTTTTCCGTCCTTTACCATACCAAGGACTTGCTTATTTATTTGATTTATATTTTTATTCATCTTATCCTCCCTCTATATTTTATTCATCTTCCTTTAACATACTTCCGTTAAGAGATTCCATTGCATCTTCTACTGAGGTGAATCCACCTTCCAAATCATCTAACAATTCTTTAAATTTCATTTCTGAAAACTCTTCCTCTGATTCTCCATCTATTTCCCTACTACTAGATTCTTTCGTTAATATACCAATTTTTCTATCAATGTATTTTGCAAGATCTACCACTGTTGAATATGTAAAAATGTCAGATATATCAACTATCCCAGTGTATTGTTTTTCGATAATCATTAAAAGATTAGTTGCAAGTATGGAATTTCCGCCCATGGAATTGAAAGCCCCATAGACATCAATTTCTTTCAAACCTAAAACAGTAGCATATGCATATGCTATATTTTTTTCTATTTCCGTATATTCTTCATTTTTACCAATAATAACTGTTGCATTTCTATTAAAATTTTTTTCTTTTTCCAGTTCCATTGAAAAATCACCCCTCATATTATATATATTTTTTAATATTTTTTTACATTTAGATGCATATATTGTGTATAATTTCCATATAAGTTTTATTTGTTTGCCCGCTAACTCTTCTAACTTAAGATAAAGTAGGATAAAATATGTTTTTAATTTGTACGAATTTTCGTAATTTGTACGAATTTTCGTAATTTGTATATGTTTTTGTAATATGTACAAATTATACATTTGTATTATAGTAATGTCAATTGTTATTTATATCTATAAATGAGCGAAAATGCTTGAATAGTTTTCGAAAAAAGAAAAGAAAAAAACATCTATGAAATCTCCTGTTATAATTAAGTTACGACACAAAACATAACTTATGGATGATATAGTACGAGAATTAGATGAAAAATATGCCTTAAATGAATTTTATTTATCAATAATTACAACAATCTTATTAACACTAGCATATAGCTTTCTCATAACAGTACTCATTGGATTTCTCACAAAAATAAAGCTACTAGGAATAGATAATTCCTAGTAGCTTATGAGTACGTAATCTAGAGAAACAAACAAGATTTTCATAAAGTATTTCCTTATTTATTATTTTTGAAAGCGATACCTTCCTAAAAGTTTTTGCTTTGTTGCTATTCCAATCGTATTCATTAAAAATACAGTAAATAGCTTCATGAATTTTTTCCAATTATATTTTATCAAAATATTGATTTTATATGTTCAAGCCTATAACTTTTGCCATTCATATTAATAAATTGGCATTTGTAAGTAATCCGTTCCTACATACATTAAGACGTTATGTGGGTTGACTAGATAAAGTCTTGCAAGTAAATTACAAGCTCAGTCCGGTTAGTTACTTGCAGCTTTTCTAGTATCTTAGACACATAATTTTTCACAGTGCCTTCAGTAACGAATAAAGCCTCACTTATTGCTTTGTTACTTTTTCCATCCATGATGTGTTTGACTACGTCAATTTCACGGGGAGTTAATGTTTGTAGCAATTTTCCTTTTTCTTGATTTTTCTTTTGGGCAGAGGTCTCAGCGGGCCTGGAGTTTAAAGCTTTAATAACTTTTTCAGTAACTTTAGGATTTAAAAGTATACTTCCTTCTAAAGCAGTTTTTATAGAATTTATTATTTCTTTTGAGCCAGAATCTTTAAGAATGTACCCGTCAGCTCCATATTTTAATCCTTGAAAAATATAGTCGTCTTCGTTAAAGGTAGTTAATATAATAACCTTTATACCTGGGTAATTTTCTTTAACAAATTTTGTTGTTTCTATACCGTCCATAACGGGCATCCTGATGTCCATTAATATTACTTGGGGAGAAAGTTTTTTAAGCAGCTCCATTAATTGTTTACCATTAGAAGCCTCACCTATACAATTTATTTCTTCGTTTAAACTTAAAACCATTTTAAGACCTTCACGTACAATTTCTTGGTCGTCTACAATAACTAAATCAATCATGAATTACCCTCCACTATAATGTTTTCTGGAATTTTTCCTTCAATAGTAAATCCATCTTTATCCTCGGAATAAAAAGTAATTTCACCATTAAGTAAATGTATTCTTTCTTCCATGCCTATGATGCCATTAGAAGGTACAATTTCCTTGCATGGACTGCCGTTATTCTCTATTTTGAAAATTATGTCCTTTGATGATTTATAAATATGTATATTAAAAGAAGTAGCATTCCCATGTTTTATGCCATTGGTAATTGCTTCTCTTAATGTCTTATAAATACAAGTTTTAATTTTGCTATCTACCTTTTCTACGGTTTCATCAAAATCTAAATTAAACTCATATTTGTCTGCAATTTTAAAGTCAAGGAAAATTTGGTCAATATCATTTTTTAAGGTAATGGTACTATTTTCTTTAAGCACGCTAACTGCTTCTCTTAAATTATTCAAGCAATCTTTAGAAAGGGAATAACAATTTTGAATAGTGATTTTAGCTTTCCCTGGTTTTATATCAATGATATTTTCTGTATATTCTAAATTCATACTTAATGCCACCAGAGAATGTCCCATGGAATCATGAAGTTCTTGGGCAATTCTAGTTCTTTCTTTTGTAATGGTAAGCTCTTCTATTTTTCTTGAATACTCTTTTAATGTTAAATTATTTTCTTTAAGTTCTTCATAAAGTTGTGTTTTTTTCTTTTTTTCTATAATCATTCTTCTAATTAAAAAGCAAATAATAAGTGTAAGAGCATAACTAGATAATGCGTTTGTAATAGTAACATGAAGATTATTTGAATATAAAATTCCATTCGAAATAATATTAGAAATGAAATTGACAATTACTATACTTTTTAAAATTTTCTTATTCAATATGATTAAATCAACAACCATAAGAATATAGTAAAATGATGCTCCATACGTTTTAAATTTGTATAAAAGGTAACATATTATTAAGTTGCTTAAAATATAAGAAATATATTTTATGGGTTCGCTGAAATCTCTTGCAAAATAATCGTTTATAGCTAAGAAAACAATTAAGCATATATTTAATATTTGTATATGGCCATTTAATGAAGTTTTTAAAATTGGTAAAAGCGATAATAATTGCAAAATTTTGAAAATCATATATCCATCTTTGCTAGATGAAAAAAATTTCATAATGTATACCTCACATAATTAAGTTTAACTTTATAATAACATATTATACCATTATAGCTATATAAAAGTATAGTGCTTTCAGAGCTGAAGATTAATAACTTTTATATGCCGAACGAATCCTATACTTGGACTTTTGAAAATATTAATGATATGATATCTACGATAACAGAACTTAGTGGAAAAATTTCAGAAGATGTTTCGCCTCAATGGAAGAGCAGGAAGCATCTTTTGGGATAATAAATGGTAGTGCAAAAAAGCTTAAAGCAATTGTGCTGAATTAAACAGTGTAGTTGAAAAATTCAAACTATAGAACAAACTCAAATATCATCCCCAAATATACTTTTTATTGTATTCATATAAACGTTGTAGTCATAAGCTTTTTAGTTATTATTAGGTATTATATTGAATCCCACCATCCTCACCAGATTACTATAAAAAAAGACTGCACCAAATAGCTGTGAAGCTATTTGGTGCAGTCTTTTTTATTTGTTTGCAAGAGCTGGAATTAAAGATTGATAAGTCACCTTTATATATCTTTTAGTCAAATTATTAAGTAAATCTGAGCTAATTAGATCTAAAGTCGCCATGTATCCATAAATGTTAAATTTAAGGTCAAAATAGGCATTTTTTTGACTTGAGTATATATAAGTGTAATCATATAATGAACTTGTCACTACATAGTGATAACTTATCTAGCAGGAGTGAATATATTATGAAGGACATTAGTATTATTACAACAGATGATAGAAGACTATTCCCAGCAAAAATTTATGACAATATTGATAATTTACATATGAAATTGGCCACTGGTATCAACGATATTTATAATTTACTTTATGAAAAACAAAATATATTTGTTATATCAAATCAATATGATAAATATGGCAGTAAGCTAGATGTCTTTAATGGGACTTTAGGAAAAGATGATATAAAGGCTTTGTTTGCTACAAATGATGAGGAATCAACCACAGATTTAAGTGCTATTATGACATTATCGGAGGCAGCAAAAAAATGGAATTTATCAGATGGTTCTACTATTAGGAAAGCTATAGAGAGAAAAAAATTTCAGAAAAATGAGATAAAACTGGCAGGAGATATATGGATTGTAACTTATTCTGCTATGGAAAGAGTATTTGGATCAGTAAAGAATGAAGAAAGTGAATATATACTTTATGATGACTTTGAAATCTATTTATACAAAACATATTTAAACAATTATAAATTAGATTATTTAGAAGGGAATCTATATGATAAAAAAGTGAAGGAAAATGAAACGCAGTATCAGTATGTAAAAAAAATATTTGTTGATGCCTTAGATGCTATAAGAAACAATCAAAAAGTAATTATAAAAAGAAGTAAAAATAACAAGGTTAGGCAGATAATATCCTCAGAGAAGGAATTATTTTCTTATATAGAAGTATTTTCAGTTAGAAGTAGAAGTGCGATTACTCCCTTGGGTGCCCTAAAATACAGGCTAATAGAAGAATTGGTGGAAATTGATAAAAAATAAGGAGATCTTAATATGGGTATGTACAAATTTTCAGTGAAAATGTTAAAGACAAATTTAAAGCAAAGCACTCTATATCTGCTATCTATAATTTTGTCTACTAGCATTATAGTAAATCTTCTGAACATAATAACTAATAGTGATTTCATTTTAGCTAAAAGCAAAGAAGGTGATGTAGCAGCTAATATACCAACTGATGTCATTTTTTTGTTAATACTTCTTGTATGTGTATTTACTTTTTATGCTAATTCGTATTTTGTTATGAGCAAAACAAAGGAAATGGCTATTGTAGAATTAAGTGGTATATGGCCAAGTAAATTGGCAAGAATGATGCTTTTTCAAAATGCTATTATTGAAATAATGGGTGGTGCCATTGGAATATTAGTTGGTATAATATTCGTCCCAGCTTTCCTTTCCCTTATGTATATTATATTAGGAACGAGTGGAAATATATTGGTACTATCAACTCCAGTTATATGGGGAACTGCTGCAATTATAATTTTGCAGCTTTTATATGTGAGTCTAGGTGATTTTGCTTTTACAGCTAATAGAGAGATTATTGATTTAATAGGTGAACAAAAAAAAGTTAGATCTAAGGATGTAAGAGTTATCAAAATAAATTCAATTGTATATATTATTGCATATTTTATTCCAGTTGGTTCTCTATTTCTAAAATCAATACCTCAAAATGCTGTTTCAGTTGGGCTGGTTGATATTTTCTTTACTATCGTTTCTATTAGTGGTATTTTAAGCTATTATGTTCCGGAAAAAATATTAAAACTTAAAAAGACGAAATATTCGGATAATAAGATAAAATTGATATCCTTAAGTAATTTATATGTATCATTAAAACAACTAAAAATTTTGATTATAACATTGACCGTCACTTCAGAAATGCTTTTATGTGTTATTGGAATCTACAAAAATTCACAGCAGGTAAAAACTATATGTATATGTTCATATATTACTTTAATAATTCTTATCGCAGTGAGTATTATATATAAAATCATGCTGGAGACCGATAATAAGAAACATAATTTTAGGCAGTTAGGTCTCATTGGATATACTACTCTAGAAATCGAAGAAATTATTCGGCATGAGTTTAAGATGTTTTATTCTATAACTATGGGAATACCATTATTTCATATTTTAATATTTCTAATTCTCTTTAAAAAGAATTATATTTTATCTATTGGTTTATTAGGAATGTTATTATTTACATTTGTAGTTGTGTTTTTAATTACAGGTGTAGTTTCTTATAATCTGTATAAAAAATTAGTACTTAAAAATAATTCATATAGATTTTTATAATATGTGGCAGCACTCAAATATTATTATAGGGGGATTTAAGTTGAAAGAAATAATATCAGCAAAAAATATCATTAAAATTTATGGTGAAAAAAGTAAATTAAAAGTCTTGGACAATGTTAATTTGACAGTTAATGAAGGAGATTTTGTGTGTATAATGGGCCCATCAGGATCTGGGAAATCCACCTTTTTGAATGTATTATCTACTGTGGACACGCCAACTAGAGGTACTATTAAATTTAATGATAAAAATATATTTGATATGACAGAGGCACATGTTGCAAAGCTTAGATATGAAAGCATAGGTTTTGTTTTTCAAGATTTTAATCTTATAGATTCGTTAACTATAAGAGAGAATATTGGAGTGTCATTAGTATTAGCTAATGTTGGAAAAGTAGAAATAAATAAGAAAACTGAAGACATTTCTAAAAATTTAGATATTTTTGAAGTACTTGATAAATTTCCTAATGAATGTTCTGGTGGACAAAGGCAGAGGGCTGCATCGGCAAGAGCATTAATCACTAATCCTAAACTAATTGTAGCAGATGAGCCAACAGGCAATTTGGATACAACTAATTCTCACCAATTGCTAAAGATATTTCAGAAGCGTAATGAAGATGATGGAACTGCAATACTTATGGTTACCCATGATTCCATGATAGCAAGTTATGCGAAAAAACTTGTATTTTTAAGGGATGGAAAAATCGCAGAAGTCCTTGATAGAGGAGATTTAACTCAGAAAGAATTTTTCTATAAAATTGTAGATATAACTTCTAAAGAATCTCAAAATTTGTTTGACGTAATGGGATAATAAGCTGTGTGGTTGTTTTAAATAGACATGCTTATCATCATATTTTTCACTCATTAAATATTTGATTTCATATCACTTTTTTTAAAACAAATTTATACTATTTGCCTTAAAAAAAGAAAATAGGAATAGCAAAATCCAGTGAACATCTTGAAAAACTAAATGATAAAATTAATTATTATAAAACTACAGGTAATACTGTTGAAAATAGAGGTGCTACACTAATTTCTTAGTGCAACACCCCCTTTCTCAATGGTATATTTCTTTAACTATTTAATGATTCTATATCAATATGTGCAAGATAAAAATTAAATTCCATTTTTGCTTGTTTAAATATCTCGTTTTTCAAAAATAAAGTAACCTAAAAAGCAAAACAGTACACTATATGCAAGTGATATTATAAGAGCAAAAGAAAGACTTGTACCTGCTATTGTTGTACCGGTAGATACAAATCCTGAAAAATTAGTCACTGCTAATGGTAAATATTTTCCCCATGTGAAAAGTGTAGCTAGCAATGTAAGAATAGATGTTCCGATAACAACCAAAAATATTGAAAATCCAGTTGCAATAGACCGTGATCTAGATATTGCGGAAATTGCGAAAGCTACTATTATAAATACAATGGTTTGAAGAAAATCAAGACCAAATATAAATAGTGTTTTTAGTGCAGAAGGAGCATAAACTATTTTGCTACTTATCCAAATCATTCCCTTTGCATTTATTCCATTAAATCCGAAAAATATCCCCAAACATAAGAATAGTAGCACAAATGTTGTTATTAAAAGAACTATTCCATAAATTAATGTAGATATTAATTTTGCTGAAAGAATCTCATAACGACGGTAAGGCCTGGATATCATCATTTTCATAGTGCCTTCTGAGAATTCACCAGCTACTGAAGCTGTGCATACAATTACTACAAAAAGTACAATAAGTGAACTAAACCCAGATGTATACAGACCAGTTACCATTGTCCAAATACTTGACTTTGATTCTGGCTTTATATTATTATTAATTCTATATTCATTTTCTGCTATACTTTTTTGGATAGGTCCTATGCTTGCAGCTGCTGTCTTACTTGTTGATTTTTCAGTTTGGTCTAGCTGAATTTTTTCAGCAGTGACAGTCTTTTGGAGTTCTTGCTTCCAATTTTGTGAAACTGTAGTTGTTGTAGAAGTTTTGCTAGACACTATATAATATTTATAAATACCAGTACCTAAAACTATTAAAACTACCATTATTATTAACATTACTTTTGCAGAAATTCTTTTCCATAACTTCGTATTTTCTATTGAAACCAGTGTAATAAAGTTCCCCATATTATTTTCCCTCCCCTGTAAGCTTCATAAATACATCTTCAAGTGATTGTGCATCTTGTTTATCCATGCCATAAACAGATATGCCTGCAGTTGTTAATGTTGTAATTATTTCAGGAACGCGCTCCTGGGTGGTCTCAACGTGTATTCCATCACTCATAACGCTACTATTAATGTTTACATTTAAAAGAAGCGAAGCGGCCTTTTCATTATTATCAGTTTTTACTAATAAAATACTTTTGCCATCTGCTGCTGTCATATTAAGTATCTCATCAACTGTTTTCACTGTTATTATCTTTCCTTTGTTAATTATACATACACGGTCACAAATCTGCTGCATTTCACCTAGTATATGGCTGGAGATAAGAACTGTAAGTCCAGTTTCTGTTGCAAGTTTTTTAAGCAGATTACGCATGTCTTTAATTCCAGCAGGATCAAGACCATTGGTAGGTTCATCAAGTATGAGTAACTTTGGATTATGTAAAAGTGCTTGGCCAATACCTAGCCTCTGCTTCATTCCAAGAGAATATGTCTTTACTTTATCTTTTATTGCCTTTTCAAGATCCACAATTTTCACAACTTCATTAATTCGTTCCTCACCTACACCTTTATACATTTTTGCAAATACTCTTAGGTTGTCTAGTCCGGACATATACTTGTACATATCTGGATTTTCAACAATGCAACCAATATTGCGCATTGCACCCTTAAAATCATCTTTTACTGAACATTGGTTTACAAATACATCACCTTCTGTTATTTTTGATAAACCAACAATCATCTTAATAGTTGTTGACTTACCCGCGCCATTAGGTCCAAGAAAACCAAATATTTCTCCACTTTCAAGTTCCATGGAAATATCTGAAACAATGGTACGCTTGCCAATTACTTTTTTTAAATCTTTAATTTTTAATACTGCATTAGCCATAAATATGTCCCCCTTATAAATTGAGCCTAGTGCAATTATATATGTTATAATTTATTATGTCAATACCTTAGTAGTACACTGTTATATTGAATGAGTATATTAAATATATTTGACATTTATGTTTTAATTAGCTATTATCCTATTAAGTACTTACTAGGATAATAGTAAATATATTTAAAGGGGATTAAAAAAAATGCAAAAAGTCAGAAAGATAGGTTTAAATATACTGTTGGCGGTTCTTCTTATAGCTTTTAGTTACAAGGTTTTACCTGTGATATCCCTAAGATTTGCAGCATTATGGATAATAGCAGCATTAATACTAGCACTTGTATCCATTAATGTAAGTGGTATAAACACCTTATTTAAACAAATAGTACTACCTTTACTTCCAATCATAATATTTGCACTAATTAGTTTATTCTCTACTCCAATGTTTAGGTCATCAAGTTATAAATCGCTACTACCCAAAATAAGTACAGTAAGCTTTACTCAAAAAATTAATCCTATAGACCCTAAACAGTTACCTACCGTGAATGCTGCAGTTGCCTTGAATTTAGCTGATAAGGTGTTAGGTCAAGATGCAACTATAGGAAGCAAATCAGAACTTGGGGATTTAACACTACAAAGTGTTAATGGCAAAATGTACTATGTAGCCCCTTTATTGCATAGTGGATTTATGAAGTGGCTATTAAATGATGGCACTCCAGGATATGTAATTGTATCAGCAACAGACCAGACAGATGTTAGATTAGTTACCACTCTTAATGGTCAACCCTTGCACATTAAATACCAGACAAAAGCATTTTTTAATGATTATGTGTATAGGAAAGCCTACTACTCAGGTAATATGAGTAAAGGATTGACAGATGCTACATTTGAGATTGATAACAGTGGTAGACCGTTTTGGACAATATCTACTTACGATAAGACAATCGGAACCCAAGGCGCTAAAGTTACAGGGGTTGTAACTGTGGATGCTCAAACAGGAAATGTATCTAACTATAACATGACAGATATACCTAAATGGATAGATAGAGTACAACCATATAATATAGTTGAAAATCATATAAATTCCTATGGTGACTATATTCATGGTTTTTTTAATTTTGACAATTCAGGTAAATTCTCAACTTCATCAGACTTAACCTTGGTATATGATAAAGGTAATTGTTACTACTATTCTGGATTAACTTCCGTGGGTAAAGACACTGGAACTATAGGATTCATTCTAGTTAATTCTAGAACAGAACAACCTTTTGTATTTAATATGTCTGGCGCTAGTGAAAAATCTGCCGAGGCATCCGCAGAAGGTAAAGTACAAAATCTAGGCTATAAAGCATCTCCATCTGTATTAGTTAATGTAGACAGTATCCCAACTTACTTTACCACACTTAATGACAAAAATAATCTTACTAAGTTATATGCAATGGTTTCTGTAAAAGATTATAATGTAGTAGGTACAGGAGATACATTACAGGAATGTAAAAATAATTACTTGCAATACTTATCATCAAGTGGTGGTAGCTCAGGTGTAGGTAGCACCGGAATTAGTAAATCTTTAACCGGAACAGTAGACAGAATAGGTTCATTTACAATTAATAGTACAACCTATTTTAACTTTACTCTTAAAGAAGCACCCGGCGTTATCTACACCGTAGCTTCAAATTTGGATGCCTCTGTACCTGTAACTGAACCAGGTGACAGTATTAGTATTAGTTATGTAGATATAGGTCAACCCAATATCACTGTTAACTCTTTCTCTAATACAAAATATGGAGTTTTGAGATCAACAATAAAAACTTCAAATAAATGAAAATTTCAGAATCAAATTAAATCCTATAATTCTTACTTATGAAGGATATCATAATCCATATTATTTTCATATCACATATGAACTATTTACTTGGATTGTTTAATTTATCAGCAATAACTTTTGATATTTTATCATATCCTGCTGCACTAGGGTGAAGATTATCAAAAGTATATTGCGATAGATTGTTTTCATTGATGCCACTATCATTAAATAAGTCGATTACCTGTATTGATTTTTCACCACAGATTACCTTAATTGCTTCTACATACTGCTTAAGTTTAAACCCTGCCTTATTTGATTTTGGATAAACAGGTTGATTTGCAAATTTCCCTCTTTTTAAGGGAGTAAAAAAAACAATTTTGGCTTTAGGATTTAATATTGATATTTTATTAATAACATTTTTTATATTCCCATAAAATGTGTCTATAGTTTTATCATCGCTTATTTTCCCTAGTAATTTATTTTTACCATAATCATTAGTACCCCCAAATACAGTTACTAAATCCACATTTGCTAGGTTCTTTTTTGTTAACGTGCACGCCATAGATCCAAGTTGTTCGCCATAAACCGCATCAGTAGTAACTGTATGGATTTTACACAGATTTGCCACTATGCTCTGATATTTATTATAATGTGTAATACTATCACCAACTGCTAACCAATTTCTATTTTCGTATGGAAATTTAAGTTTCTCTATTTTTTCGTCTTTATTTTCTTTAACTTCTATTTGTCTATTAACTATTTTTGCTTTATATGCATTTACCTTGTCAATTTTATTATCCTTATAAAAACCAATGGTTAGTACCCCTATTGTTAATATAATTAAAAAATTTATTAAAATATTTATTTTATAACTTTTATATCTTCCTAACATTTTTTTCCCCCAATATACTGTAACAATACTCACTATATTAGCATAAAATCAAATAACCTTGTATAAAAATATATAAAATAGAAGTTTCAATAACTATAAAATGAACTAGGGTTTTCCCCCTAGTTCATTTTACTGATTACTAGATTTTGCCTGGCTACCAATTTTTTCATTACATTAACCTTTGAGTATCCGGAGCATTTTTCGTAAAAATACTCTAAATTGAAATATCCATTTCTTGTTTCATTTTAAAAATCTCTTCAACTGCTTTTTTATAACCACCCGTTTGCTTAAAAGAATCACTTATTTTTTTAATGTTTTCAAGATAGCTTGGATTAGATAAAACTTTTTCCACAGAACTTTTTAGAATTTCTTCAGTTAGCTTGTCTTTATCAAGTGAAATGGCCGCTCCAAGATCTTCTGCTCTTCCAGCCATATATGGTTGATCTGCCCCTATAGGTATGGCCACAAAAGGTATATTATTATACAATAAATCATTTGTACTATTCATTCCAGCATGTGTTATAGCAACATCTGTATACTTTAGAATTTCAGATTGTGGTACATAATTCCTAACAATAAAGTTATCTGGTATATCAAATGATGATAAATCCACGTTATATGCGGCCATAACTACAACCATTCCATTATTCCCAAAACTTTTGAAGAATATATCATAAAAATCACTATTAGTATTATTAAAAACTGTACCTAGTGAAATGTACATAACCTTTTTCCCTTGTAATTTTTCAAAGGGAAAATCCAAATTTTCCTCCCTATCGTATATTGGTGGTCCAATAAATATAAAGCTGTTATCATAATATTCTGGATGTGAAACAAAATAATTAGAGGTGTATGCAATATTAATATTTCCTTTACTATAAAACATATCAATAATTTCAGGCATTTTTATTCTGTATTTATTTTCTAGTTTACTCCCTATCTTTTTATAAATATCAATAACTTGATTATTTAATATTTGTTCTTTTGATATAGATAATGAGTTCAGCGATATAATTTCTTTTGGTGTGGCAAATACTGCAAATGAAGAAACAGATGGAAGTTTTAATATTTGAGCAATCATATTCCCATATGGAAAATTAGCGCTGTGTATTAGGTAATCAAATTTCTTATCTTTGATCTTATCCAAAATTCCTTGTATAACTACTTCGCTTAAATTAAGAGTTTTAATCATGAAAGCAATATAATCATTAATATTATTTTTCTTATGATTATTATGGTCCATTTTGAACAAATCATTTTCTTCTCCATAGCTCATAAAAGTAGCACCAGTTTTTTCAATTTTGTCCTTAAATTCATCTGTACAAAAGTAAGTTACATTTTCTCCCTGTTTAACTAATTCATCTACCAGTCCTAGAGTTGGATTAACATGACCATGGGCTGGAACATTTAAAAAAAGCACATTTGACATATCATCACATCCTAATATTATTTGTATACATATATTTTACTATAATGTTGCATATTGTCAATAGATTGCAAAAATGTAAATAAAAAAACTCTAGCAATAATTTATTTCATTCCATGATGATCCGCGGAATGAAATAAACTGCTAGAGTTTTTTTAAAATCATATTAAGATTGTTTATTCTTTTTTATTAGAAATAGTTTTTCCAATTTCTTTTGATAATGCTGAGATTAATTGTTTAGAATCATCCTTAGTTATACCATGATTTAATTCTATAGATTTAATTTCTTTATCGTATTTCTCAGCCTTTTCTGCATCATTTTCATCCTCAGCAACTTCTCTTTTATCTATTAAATCAAATAAATCAACTAAGTAATTATTTTCAATTAGTTCTTCATAAGCTTGAGATCCTAAATTAGAAGATCCAGGAAGTCTATCGATTACATTTGCTAGAAGCACTAAATCATGTTTAACTCCACCTGTTTTCTCTAAAAATCTCTGAACTGCTATAGTTATTTTCTGCTTGGTTGTCTTATCTTTCATTTGACACTCCCCTTTTATATAATTAGTCATTTGCTTAGAATTCCTGTTAATTAAATGAAATTTTTACTGAAAAGATCATTATTTTAAAATATACAATACATAGAGTTTATCATATATTTTAATATATACCTACTCTTCTTTATTTATTCTACTTGAAAAATGAGGATGTAAGAAGATTTATTTATACAAATTTTCTTACATCCTCATTATATTCATTTTTCTCCTAATGCAGAAAAGTCCTAATCTTTAGTATTTGCCAAATTCATTATTACCCAAAGATATTTTGGGTTTATTTTTAGTTAGTGCGATTTCAGTACGGGATGAAAATTTATTATTTAATCTATTTGTACTTTTCTCCGATACTATACCATTATTTAATAAAGTTGTATCTCTTTTTAGTATAAATTTTCCTACCATACTTTTTAGCATTGATGCTTGACCTGATAGTTCTTCGCTGGCTGCTGCACTTTGCTCTGCAGTTGCGGAATTAGTTTGCACCACATCTGAAACTTGCTCTATCCCCTTATTTATTTGATATATGGCAGTTGCTTGTTCATTTGAAGCAGATGCTATTTCTCCAACTAAAGTTGCGGCTTTAGTTACACCTACCACTATTCCGTTTAGAGATTCTGCAGTATTATTAGCAATTTTTGTTCCGAATTCTACCTTTTTAATTGATCCTTCAATTAATTCCGTTGTTTCCTTTGCAGCACTAGTACTTCTTGCTGCAAGATTTCTTACTTCTTCTGCAACTACTGCAAATCCTTTCCCATGTTGCCCTGCTCTCGCCGCTTCTACCGCAGCATTTAATGCTAGCATATTGGTTTGGAAAGCAATATCATCAATAACCTTAATTATTTTTGAAATATTTGATGATGACTGATTTATTTCCTCCATGGATTTAAGCATATCTTTCATATGTGAATTTCCAAGTGTTGCTCCTTCTTTGGCACTAAGTGCAAGCTCATTTGCCTGTCCTGCATTAACTGCATTCTGTTTAGTTTGAGCTGCTACTTCTGTTATGGATGAAGTTAATTCTTCTATAGAACTTGCTTGTTCTGTAGTTCCTTGAGATAGTGCTTGGCTACCATCTGACACTTGATTTGAACCAGATAGAACTTGATCTGATGC
Organism: Clostridium akagii DSM 12554; assembly: GCF_000686725.1. GTDB lineage: Bacteria > Bacillota > Clostridia > Clostridiales > Clostridiaceae > Clostridium_I > Clostridium_I akagii. Next base: position 25,346 of record NZ_JMLK01000016.1, read on the forward strand.
ATCAGCAATGCTACCTAACACTTCATTAAAAGCTTCTAAAGTATGGTTTATTGACTCTTTTATAATGCCATAACTACCTTGGTAATCTCCATCCATACTTATAGTTAAATTTCCCTCCGCCATTGCCTTTAATACTTCTAGAGTTTCATTTATTGGTCCTTCTATAGCATCAAGTGTATTATTAAATCCTTCTAACACCTCTCGATATCCTCCCTGGAATTTTGATATATCACTTCTAACCTTAAGGTTACCTTCTACAGCATAATCTGCTATTGTATTAGCCTCTTTTACTAGATTTTCTATTGTTGTCATCATAACTATCATTGAAGGCATTAACTCGTCATTTTCAGACCTTTTTCCAATGGTAATAAGTCCCTGAATCCCACTTATATCCCCAACTGATATTTCAATAAGCAATTTTACTACAGCTGAAATTCTTGCATGAACAGAATTTATGTCTTCCGCAAAGTCCTTCATATTCCCTTTGTATGTTCCTGTCATTGTAAGAGAAAGATCATTTAAAGCCATTTTAGACAGCACTTTCCTTGATTCATTTATTGGTGCTGTAATGGCATCAATAGTATTATTTACACCCTCAACTATTTTCTTATAATCTCCATAGTGTTTACTTGCATCAGCACGTATATCCAGCTTTCCATTTTCAGCAGCTTCAACTAACATATCTGTATCCTTTACTAGGTTTTTAAGTGAAAAAATTATCTTTTCAAAATCTTTTCCTAAATCCCCCACCTCATCTTTAGTATTAAAAGATAACTTTACATTAAGGTTTCCCGCAGCTATACTTTTTGATGCCTCAACAAGTTCTTTTATTGGTTTTCCAATAATTCTTGAAATCACAATTTCCAAAATTATTGCGATAATTATGGCCAATAAAATAACCAGTACTATTATAATCACATCTCTAGTGCCTTCAGCCTTATTATCTGCTTGACGCTGAGCTGCCTCATCAATACTTATTTGAAATGCCTTAGTAATACTTGCATCAAGTTTGCTAGTTAAAATTGATGCATCCCCATTCATTAGCGCTATAGCATCATCAATTTTATTTGAATTTATTAGTCCTCTTATTTGATCTTTGTCATTATCATATTTTTCAATGTATTCTTGCATTATTTTAAGATTGGCTATTTCTTCTGGTGATGAAGCACCTTTAGAATAGTTTTGTACGTTGTCTTTTAAATCTTTATATAATGTGTCAACTTCATTGCTTAATTTAGCCCTATCTTCTGTGTTTTTACTAAGGATCATATCTCTTAGTTTGACCCTCACAGTTAAAAAGTCAGTTTCAATTTTTGATGCTGGTTTAAGTGGCACCAAATTTTCTTCATATAGTTGTGTACCTCGGCTAATAATTCCATTTGTGTTTACAATAGCCACAATTCCAACTACACCACTTAACAAGGCTACCATAATAAATCCAATTAAAAGTTTGGTAGATATTTTTAAATTTCTATAAGATTTCATTTAATATTCCCCCTTTATTCTCTATCGCCATGATTTCCCCTAATTTTTCTTTGTCTATTCTTTCCTGTAAACTGCAGGCATAATGTATTTATATTTAGTCTCGTTTTTATTTATTGACTCAGAATGACCTATAAAAAGATAACCGCCTGTTTCAGTCATGTCATAAAATTTATTAATCAGCTCCATCTTTGTTTTAGGCTCAAAATATATCATCACATTTCTACAGAATATAACATGAAACTTTTTTTTAAAAGGAAATATTCCAGTCATTAAATTAAAATCCCTGTATATTATTTCATTTCTTATTTCCTCACAAATTTGATATTTTCCATCTTTAATCTTATTAAAATATTTTAGCGTCCAATATTTAGGTATAATATTTACCGCTTCTTCGGTATAAATTCCATTTTTAGCTTGTTCTAATACTTTTTCGGATATATCAGTAGCCAATATTTTTGTATTCCAAATAGATTTTTCGTTTTCAAAATAATCTGCAATTATCATAGAAAGAGTGTAGGGCTCCTCTCCACTAGAACATCCTGCACTCCAAATCCTTAAATCATTATTTTTAGAGCTAGATGCTAAATATGGAAGCACCTTATCCCCAAAATATTTAAAATGTTCTGCTTCTCTCATAAAATAGGTATGATTGGTAGTAAGCCTGTTTATAAGTATATTGATTTCATTCCCCGAAGCATTTTTAAAAACAAATTTCAGATAATCCGAAAAATTAGTGAAACCCATTTCTGTAACCATGTTGGCAAGTCTACCCTCAATAAGAAGCCTTTTTGCAATAAGATTTATTCCATAATTTGCTTTCATATATGTAGTTAGTTCTCTAAATTCACTGTCTTTTAGTGTTATCATCTCTTCACCTTTAATTCTCATATAAGAACATGAGTCTTAGTAAAATAACTGCTCATGTTCTACTATGAATTTTTTCTTAGTATTTTCCGAAATCATTATTACTTAAAGATATTGTTGGCCTATTTCTTGCCACTGGCAAATCGTCATTATTTTTGAATTTGCCTTTTTCTACTTTCACACTGTTATGTTCATCATATTGTATAGATGCACTGGTTTTTAACTTAAATTTTCCAACCATATTTTTAAGCATTGATGCTTGACCTGAAAGTTCTTCGCTAGCCGCTGCACTTTGTTCTGCAGTTGCTGAATTAGTTTGTACTACATCTGAAACTTGTTCTATTCCCTTATTTATTTGATATATTGCAGTTGCCTGTTCATTAGAAGCAGATGCTATTTCTCCAACCAAGGTTGCTGCCTTAGTTACCCCAGAAACTATTTCATCAAGTGATTCTGCTGTATTGTCAGCAATTTTTCTTCCTAATTCAACTTTCTTAATTGATCCTTCAATTAATTCCGTTGTTTCCTTTGCAGCACTTGTGCTTCTTGCTGCAAGATTTCTTACTTCTTCTGCCACTACTGCAAACCCTTTCCCATGTTGTCCTGCTCTTGCTGCTTCCACTGCAGCATTTAGGGCTAACATATTAGTTTGAAAAGCAATATCATCAATAACCTTAATTATTTTTGAAATATTAGATGATGATTCGTTTATCTCCTCCATAGATTTAAGCATTTCTTTCATATGAGAATTACCAAGTGTAGCACCATCTTTTGCCTTAAGAGCCAACTCATTTGCTTGGCTAGAATTAACTGCATTCTGTTTTGTCTGGGCAGCTACTTCTGTAATCGAAGATGTTAGTTCTTCTATGGAACTTGCTTGTTCAGTTGTTCCTTGTGAAAGTGCCTGACTTCCATCCGATACTTGATTTGACCCTGAAGAAACTTGATCTGCAGCATTATTAATCTCTCTAAACACTTCATTAAGGGATTTTATTGTAAGGTTTAATGCGTTTTTAATATCAGCATGTTCTCCTTTATAATCTCCATTAACATTCACCCTTAAATCTCCCTTTGAAATTTCCTCAAGTACCGCTGCTGATTCTTTAATTGGCTCGACAATAGCATCTATCATCTCATTGATTCCAGATATAAGTTCTTTCCATCCGCCATTAAATATATCAGCATTACCTCTTGTATCTAATTTCCCTTCTTGTGTGGCTTTTATAAGCTTACCTGTTTCTAATAATAGTTCTTTAATAGTTTCTACCATTCCCACTATATTTTTACCTAACACATCTTTTTCAGATTTAACTTTAAATTCAACTGTCAAATCACCGGCAGCTATCTTTTCAACTGCATTTACTTGTTCTCTAATATTGTCTAGCATTTTCTTAAAAGCTAGCATCAATATTCCTGTTTCATCCTTTGAAAAATTACTAATTTCTATGTCAGTATCTCCAATGGAAAGTCTATCTGCAAATTCAACTAATTTTTTTATTGGTTTTGTAATTGATGCAGAAATTAATATTCCTAAAAGTATAGCCAGTGCTGCACCAATTATTATAAATCCTAGCATTATACTTTTTGAATTTGATGCAGTAGCTGTATTTGAAGCTGCTGAAGTTTTTGCTAGGGAAATTTTCAAATCTAACAATTGTTGCATATTTTTTTCCACCAGGTTGTCTGCCTTAGCGCCCTCTCCTTTTAGCAATGCCATTGCTTCATCATCTTTATTTTCTTTTGCCAGTACCATGATTTTATCTACCACATTTTCATAAGATGCGATTGACTGATCTGTGGTTTTAGTAAGTTCTTTACCTGAGTCTGTTAATAAAGTTTTTTTCAATATATCAGAACTTTTATTGTAATTCACTTGATTTATTTTTATTTGATCTTCAGAATCCAACATATCCTTTTCATTGCTAGATATAACTACATCTCTTAAGTTCGACCTCATTTTCTGGAAAGCCTCATCCATATCATAAAGATCATTCATTGGAACCGTCATTTTTTCATACATCTCAGTGCCCTTAATATCCAGAGTGTTTAAATTTACCATTCCAACTATACCAATTACAGTGGCTATAATTGCCACCATAAAAAAGCCAGTTAATATTTTTGTACCTATCTTTAAATTGTATAGTAGTTTCATCTGTAGTCCCCCCTTATATACCATTTGAATCATTTATCTTTTATCTTGAAGAATAGTGTATATTAGCCTTGGAATATTTCTTAATGATGCTTGTTTCATAACGCCACCAATGTCATAGGCAACTTTGGGCATTCCATAAACTACGCTGGACTGTTCATCCTGCCCAATGGTAACTGCACCTTTTTGCTTCATTTTCATAAGTCCTTTTGCTCCATCGTAACCCATTCCTGTTAATATGATACCAATAGCATTACTTCCTACATTTTCTGCCACAGAATTAAATAGTACATCCACTGACGGGCAATGACCATTTACTTTATCACCAGTAAAACATTCTACAAAATAATTATTTCCACGTCGCACTAATGACATATGTCTATCCCCAGGAGCAAGAAGTATTTTTCCTGGAAGAACAACATCCCCATTTTCTGCTTCTTTCACTTCCATAGAGCAAATATTATTTAATCTATCAGCATATATTTTTGTAAACACTGGAGGCATATGTTGCACAATTACAACACCTGGCATATCTTTAGGGAATCCTTTTATTACTTCAATAATGGCTTGAGTTCCACCAGTAGAAGCACCTATAGCAATTATTGAATTACTACTTTTAGTGTTGATTTTATCTATATGTGCTTCATTTAAAATGTTTTTTTTAAGCTGCCCGATTTTTGCCATAGATGCAATTTTAACCTTTATAATTAATTCATTAATAAATACGTCCTTACTTGTTCCTGCTACTGAGTTTATTTTTGTAACAAAATCCACTGCTCCTGCGTTTAACGCATCAAAAACATTTTCTCCTACAGAACTTACCACCACCACAGGTATAGGATACTGTGGCATAAGTCTTTTTAAAAATTCAATTCCGCTCATTTTGGGCATTTCTACATCCAACGTCATAACATCTGGTTCTAGTTCTATTATTTTATCTCTTGCCTCGAAAGCATTTGCTGCTGTTCCAACTACCTCAATTCCACGATCCGAGCCTATTCCTCTAGCAATTGTTTCTCTGAATAGTAATGAATCATCAACAACTAGCACCCTTACTTTTTTTGCTATATTCATATCCAAGAATCCTTTCCTCTTTACTAATTAATGAGTTTTAAGGCATCTGAAAGAAAATAACAAGTCAAAGATGCGACGGATATTTTGCGCCAGACAAGGCGACATGTCCCGCTAATAGTGGTGCTATTTAAGGGTTATGTCTACGCAGTATGGCACAAAATAGACTAGCATACTGACTAGTTATTTTTTTGAAGATGCCTCGTTAATATTTTCCGAACTCCGTACTACTTAAAGATATTCTTGGTTTATTTTTAGTTATAACCATATCATCATCCACTTGTTTGTCCTTTTGCCAATTATAATTTTTCTCAAGCCCTAAGGATTGTTCAGTATAATTCGCATTGTTATCTGTTTTTAGTCTAAACTTCCCTACCATGCCCTTAAGCAGAGCCGCTTGACTTGAAAGTTCTTCACTAGCTGCTGCACTTTCCTCTGCCGTTGCTGAATTAGTTTGTACCACATCAGAAACTTGTTCTATACCCTTATTTATTTGATATATTGCAGTTGCTTGTTCATTTGATGCTGAAGCAATTTCTCCCACTAAAGTTGTTGCCTTAGTTACCTCTAAAACTATTTGATCAAGAGATTCTGCTGTATTATTAGCAATTTTAGTTCCATATTCAACTTTTTTAATAGATCCTTCAATTAAATCCGTAGTTTCCTTTGCTGCATTAGCACTTCTTGCTGCTAGGTTTCTCACTTCCTCTGCTACTACCGCAAACCCCTTCCCGTGTTGACCTGCTCTTGCTGCTTCAACTGCAGCATTCAGTGCTAATATATTAGTTTGGAAAGCAATATCATCAATTACTTTGATTATTTTTGAAATATTAGAAGATGATTCATTTATCTCCTCCATAGATTTAAGCATGCCTTTCATATGGGAATTTCCAACTACTGCACCTTCCTTAGCCTTAAGCGAAAGTTCATTTGCCTGACCAGCATTAACTGCATTCTGCTTTGTTTGAGCTGCCACTTCTGTAATGGAAGATGTTAATTCTTCTATTGAGCTTGCTTGCTCAGTAGTTCCCTGCGATAATGCTTGACTCCCATCTGAAACCTGATTTGAACCTGAAGAAACTTGATCTGCAGCATTGTTTATTTCTATAAATACCTCATTAAATGAGTCCAGTGTATGGTTTAATGAATCTTTTATTACTTTATACTTACCTAAGTACTCTCCTACCATGCCTCCACTTAAATCACCTTTAGCCATTTGCCTAAGAGTTTCTGTGGCTTCATCTATTGGCAAAGATACAGCATCAAGTGTCTTATTTAATCCTTCCAATATGTTTCTATACCCACCTTGAAATTTTAATGCATCACTTCTAGTTTCAAGCTTTCCGGCTATTGCACCATCCGCTATGAACGTAATTTCTTTAATGAGATTTTCTATGGTTGACATCATTATAATCATTGCTGGCATTAATTTATCATTTTCTGATCTTCTTCCAATCTTGTTAAGCTCCTTAAGTCCGCTTGTATCGCCTAAAGATGCTTGTGTAAGAAAAAATGATATACTCTCAATTCTTTCATTAACGGAGTTTATATTTTCAGCAAATTCCTTCATAGTTCCCTGATAAGAACCTGTCATTTTATTGGTGAGGTCATTTAACGCCATACTTGCCAAAACTTTTTTGGACTCATTTATTGGTTTACTAATTGCATCAAGAGTTTTATTAAATCCTTCCACAATTTCGCGATAACCTCCTTTAAAATTTGAAACATCACTTCTAGTTTCAATATCCCCACTAACAGCAGCCTCTGATAAAACATTAACTTCTTTAATAAGGTTTTTTATGTTAGTCATCATAACAATCATTGTTGGCATTAACTTATCATTTTCTGACCGTCTACCAATATTAATGATTTCTTGAATTCCATCTATATTACCTACTGATATTTCTGTATTTAATTTCACTATATTTACAATTCTTTCATTAACTGAGTTTATATTTTCAGCAAATTCCTTCATCATTCCTTTGTATGAGCCTGTCATTTTAATTGTAAGATCATTTACAGCCATATTTGCTAAAACATTGTTTGATTCATTTAATGGTTTAATGATTTCATCAATAATTTTATTTATGCCTTGCATTATTTTTTTATGATCTCCATTGTGCATTGCTACATCTAACCTTGTTTGCACTTTGCCTTCAGCTATTGTATCCCCAAGTATATTTATATCAGAAACCACATTCTTAATAGATTTACTTATAAAATTAGATATTGTTAAATCTATTATAATAGCAATTAAAATAATCACTATTATAGAAATTACAAGCATTATAAATGTTGAATTATAAACTTGTTTTGAGCCTATGTTTTCAATTACTAAATGCATCATATAACCAATAAAACATCCTAAAATTGTTGTAATACTAAAACCAAATAATAATTTTGACGGTGTTTTCATATTATTAAACCATATCATAATTTATTTTCCTCCCATTTTTTGAAAATAATCAATGAATATTTAATATTTGCTAGTATTTTCCAAAATCATTGTTACTTAGAGATATTCTTGGTTTATTTTTAGTTAATGGTATATTTTCAGCAAAGACCCCTGGTTTTTTTGATGAATTCTGAATTTTATAAGAATTTGCAGATGATTTGCTGTTTTGTCCTGTTGCATCCATTTTTAGCTTGAACTTTCCTACCATATTCTTAAGCGTTGATGCTTGCCCTGAGAGTTCTTCACTAGCTGCTGCACTTTGCTCTGCAGTGGCAGAATTAGTTTGTACCACATCTGATACTTGCTCGATTCCCTTGTTTATTTGATATATTGCAGTTGCCTGTTCATTTGATGCGGCTGCTATTTCTCCTACTAGTGTGGCAGCTTTAGTTACCCCTACTACTATTTGGTCCAGTGATTCTGCTGTACTATTTGCAATTTTTGTTCCAAACTCTACTTTTTTAATTGAACCTTCTATTAAATCTGTAGTTTCTTTAGCCGCATTTGCACTTCTTGCTGCAAGATTTCTTACTTCCTCTGCAACTACTGCAAACCCTTTACCATGTTGTCCAGCTCTTGCTGCCTCAACTGCAGCGTTTAATGCTAATATGTTAGTTTGAAAAGCTATATCATCAATTACTTTAATTATTTTTGAAATACTTGATGACGAATCGTTGATTTCCTCCATGGATTTAAGCATGTCTTTCATATGAGAATTTCCAAGTGTTGCTCCTTCTTTGGCATCAAGTGCTAATTCATTTGCTTGACTTGCATTAACTGCATTCTGCTTTGTTTGAGCTGCCACTTCAGTAATAGAGGAAGTTAATTCTTCTATAGAACTTGCTTGCTCTGTTGTTCCTTGAGATAGTGCTTGACTTCCATCTGAAACTTGATTTGAACCTGAAGAGACCTGGTCCGCAGAATTATTTATTTCCGTAAATACTTCATTAAAAGATTCAATAATAAGGTTTAATGCATCCTTAATCTGAGCAAAATCACCTTTGTATTCATTATTAATTGATAAATTAAGATTTGAATTAGACATTTGTTCTAAAACTTCTGAGATTTCAGCTATATAAGAAGATAATGAGTTTATAGTACCATTTAAAGCATTTTTAATCTCCGCATGATCCCCTTTATAATCACCTTTCATATTTACCTTTAAGTTTCCATTTGACATTTCTTGCAATACTTGTGATGCTTCCTTAATAGGTTCAACTACAGCATCTAAAATGTTATTTAAGCCTTCAACTATGCTCTTATATCCTCCATTAAACTTTGTCACATCTCCACGTGTGGATAATTTACCATCTATAGCAGTTTTGGTTAACATGTTTGTTTCTGCTTCAAGCCTGCTAACAGCTTCAACTACAAGAATCATACTTTTTGCTAGTACATCTTTATCAGATTTAGGATTTATTTCAACACTAAAATCTCCCTTAGAAATTCTCTCAGCATAAACTGAGTTTTCATATATGTTCGCAACCATTTTCCTAAATGCTATCATTAATGTTCCTATCTCATCCTTTGATTCACCTGTGATTTTTATTTCAACATCACCAAGTGCAATTCTATCCGCATAATCCACTAATTTTTTTATTGGGCTCGTAATTGATTTTGCTATAATCATTCCTAGTACAATAGCCAGTGCTACACCAATAACTATAAATCCAATCATTAGATTTCTAGCACTTGATTGAGTAGCTTTATTTGAATCAGAAGCTGACTTAGCCAATGATATTTTTAATTCGGATAATTTTTGCATATTAGCTACAACTGTATTATTCGCCTTTACACCTTTATCATTTGTAAGTGCCATAGCTTCATCGTGTTTATTTTGCTCTGCTAGTGCTATAATTTCATCTACTACTTTCGCATAGGCTACTATTGAATTTTCCGTAGCTTTCGCAGATGCAATACCATTAGTTGTTAGTAGTGTTTTTTCAAATTCATCGGAATTAGTATTATACATGGCTTCATTATCTTTTACTTGCTGCTTAAGATCTGCTATGTTTTTTTCATTAGTTTCTAATAATATGTCTCTAACATTTATCCTGATTTTTTCAAATGCTTGATCCATATTATAAAGATTACTCATTGGAACTGTCATTTTTTCATACATTTCGCTATCTTTATTAGATACTGTATTTAAATTGATTATACCTGTTATACCAATTACCATCGCAACAATTGCCACAATAAAAAATCCTAATAATATTTTTGTACCTATCTTTACGTTGCTAAATAGTTTCATTTAATAATCTCCTTTTATACTAGAGCACCGATTTTCTCTAGTTCCTCGTCCTTGAGTAATTTTCCACAATCAAGCAATAACTTAACTTGGTTTCCCACTTTCCCTATTCCTCTAACATAGCGATTATGAAATCCTGTTTTTATATCTGGTGGAGGAACAATATCATTTTCATCAATATTGATTACTTCAGCAACATTATCTACAATAAGTCCTACAGATGTTGCCTTTATTTCAATTACAACGATACATGTCCTATCGTTATATTCCTTTGCTTCTTTTTTAAACCTAAGCCGTACATCAATAACTGGGATGATTTTTCCTCTAAGATTTATTATTCCCTTCACATAGCTTGGTAATTCAGGAACTTCTGTTATCTCTTGTATAACAATTATCTCTGTTACAAACTTAATTTCAATGCCATAGGATTCCTTACCAACAGAAAATGCTAAAAATTTTCCTTTTTGAGTATCCTCTGAAGTTTCCATAAATTCATCTAAAATTTCTTCCATTTTAATACCACCTTTCTTTAATTTTACCTGCTTAAAATTCCACTTACATCTAAAATGAGACTGATATTACCATCTCCAAGTATTGTACATCCAGCTATTCCTTTAATTTTCTTAATATAAGTTGGTAGCGCTTTAACAACCACCTGCTGTTCCCCAATTAATGAGTCTACGAATAAACAAGCAGCTCTTGTATTATCTTCTACCATAACCATTATTCCTTCAGTAGCTTTTTTTACTGTGGTATTTATATTAAATATTTTATGAAGTCTATATATTGGGTAGGCTCTGCCCCGTATCATTATCATTTCATTCCCCTCAGAATCAGCAATTACCTCGTTCTCTTTTGGTTTAAAAGATTCTCTAATGCTTGTAATTGGTATTGTGTATTTAGATTTTCCAACTGCCACCTCTAGTCCATCAATAATAGCTAACGTTAACGGAATTTTAATTGATATAGTGCTTCCTTTACCTTTCTCACTTTCAATTGAAATAGATCCCCCTATACTATCAATATTTTTTTTCACTACATCCATCCCAACTCCACGGCCAGAATACTCTGTTACGTTATCATTTGTGGAAAATCCAGGTAGTAAAATATTTGAGAATATTTCTTTATTCGATAATTCATCTTGAGATTTTGTAACTAAACCTTTAAGTTTAGCTTTATCATATATTCTTTTTTTGTCCAATCCTTTTCCATCATCTTTAACAATTATAAATACATCTCCACCAGCATTTTTTGCTTCTAATGTTATTTTTCCAATTTCAGGTTTACCAGAAGCAAGTCTTTCCTCTTTTTCTTCTATCCCATGATCTAAAGAATTCCTTACAAGATGCATAAGTGGATCGGAAATATGGTCGATAATATTTTTATCAACCTCTGTTTCCTCACCTATAATAACAAGTTCAACTTCCTTATCTAGTTTTTTACTCATATCCCTAACAATTCTATTCATCTTGTGGAATGTCATTGACACTGGTATCATCCTTATGGACATTACAATATCCTGTAGTTCATTGGTAAGTTTTCTAAGTTGCCTTGAAGCTTTTTTAAAATTGTCTAGTTGTAATCCCTCTAAATCTGGATTTTTTGCAACCATAGCCTCGGAAATAACTATCTCACCTACCAAATCTAGTAGCATGTCCAATTTTGAGATGTTAACACTTATAATACTTTGTTGCTTAGCACTTTTTGTTATATGCTCAGCTCCATCTTTATTTATTTGTGGCTGCTTTGCTAGTTCTCTCGTTACAATTGTTTCTGTATTTTCTACTAAATCTTCTAAAACTATTGTTTTTTTAGATTTTAATACATTAAGTTCTGGTGGATATTCTTTAACCTCAGCGAAATCTAACTCCTTTAAAAAAATAATTCCATTAAGTTGTTCCTCCACCTTTTCTTTTCCTATATCTGTACTAAATCCTATTAAAAGTCCATTTTTCCTAATTGCATCTGTACTATGTTCACTTTCAATAACATCCTCAGGTATGTGATAAATTTCACTTACAATATTCTTAAGATTGTGAATTACGGCGTAAGCTCTCACGTTCTCCATCTCACATCCATCTTCATAAAAAATTCTTGCTACATATTTACGTTTATCTTCCTCACTTGAGTTTTCACGTAAACCTATGTATTCTGGAGTATCTTCATGGTGTTCTAATACAATATCTTTAACAGCGCCTTCACTGGATTCTTTCATATTTTTAAGCAGGTTTGAACTTTTTAATACTAAAATTTCACTTGATCCATCAGCATTTCCATCATTCTCTATTTTTAAAACTTCCCCTTTAATAAAGTCAATTCCCGAAAGTACCAAATCAAATAAATTTTCAAAATCTATCTTAGCTTCATTGTTCTCTCTAATAAAATAGAACAAATCTTCCATTGAATGTGCTAAAACAGAAATATCGTTAAATGTCATCATAGCTGATGAGCTCTTAATAGTATGCATAATTCTAAAGATTTCATTTATTGCTTCAGGGCCGATTTTTTTGTTTTTTTCACATTCAATGCTAATTTTTTCAAGTTGCTCCATTAGCTGTGTTGCTTCAAAAAGATATATTTCTAACATCGGTTCTCTAGTAGTTCCATCATCTGACATAAGATTTCTCACCCTTTCTACAAAAATACTATAGTTTATTAAAAGCCTTTAGTAATGTTTCCTCATTAAATGGCTTTATTACAAATCCAGTTGCACCAGTCATCACGGCTTCTCTTACAATACTTTCTTGTCCCATTGAAGATATCATCATAACTTTTACATTTTTGTCCACATCTCTAATATGTTTTAATGCCTCTAAGCCGTCCATTACTGGCATTGTTATATCAAGTGTTATAATATCCGGTTTAAGTACCTTGTATTTTTCAACTGCTATAGCTCCATTTTCAGCTTCACCGACTATTTCAAATCCATTTTTTGCAAGCATAGTTTTTAAGGACATCCTCATAAATGCTGCATCATCTGTAATCAAAACTTTTTTCATAAGTCCCATCTCCTCTAAAATTTTTTTATATTTTCAACTGCTAAGAGAATTTACCCATTAACAGCCCTCCTTATTCAATGTTTTTTAGGAAAAGAAAGTGGAAAATGATATGTATTCTCGCATAATATACCTATAATTTAGTAATCATTAACTCATAGTACAATATAATTTTGCACAAATCAACATATTATGTGTTATTTTTTATAATATTGTATATTTTCTTTGAAAATTATAAATTTAGCTTAATTCTAAATTCAATATATTTTACATAAACAATGTAAAATATTCTAATTATTATTTAAAACATACCTCAAAAAGTCAAAAAACTCGCTTCTAAAATACTTAGAAAACGAGTTTTTAATATGGCAACTATTCCATATATTATTCTATTAGCCCTAAATTTTTCATGACCATAACGAATTTTTCAGTTTCAATTGGCTTCCAAGCATATGCTTCACACCCTTCGTCATATGCACTCAATACCGTATCTTTGTCGTTTAATGCTGTGGTCATAATTATTTTAACTTTTTCATCTCCCTCAATGCCCTTTTGTTTTTCAATATCCCTAATGGACTTAAGAGCCTTCATTCCATCGAGTCTTGGCATCATAATATCAAGACAAATCAAATCATATACATTATCTTCATTTGTTGCATTTATGTAGGAATCTATTGCTTCTATACCATCAACAACAACGTCACATTCCCCATATTTAGAAAGAAATTTTTTCATAAATAATCTGCTGGCAAAATCATCTTCCGCTATTAATATTCTCATTAATATCACACCCTTATTTATATTTTTCTTTTGGAATTTCAATATAAAAGCAAGTTCCTTCATTTTTATTTGAAGTAAAGCCAACATCACCTTTTAGATATTTCTCACCTAGAAGCTTCATACTGTATGTACCTAGTCCCCTAATATTTGCTTTAGTTGAAAAAGCACGCTTGAAAATATTTTTTTGTACTTCTTCACTAATGTAGCTACCATTTTTCACCCAATATTTTAAACTTCCATTGCTAATTTCATTACATCCAATAGTAACCACTCCATTTATATCTGTAGCTTCAAGGGCATTTTTAATCATGTTTCCTACTACTCTCTTTAATAAAGTAATATCATTTTTCATATTTATGCTTATAGAATCTTCATCTATATTAATTATCTTATTTATTGAATTACTATAGCCCTTATAAAGCTTTTTTAATGTAATTAATACTTCTTTAGAATTAAAATCTTCCATTGCAATAAAAAGTTCATTATTTTCAGCAGCTAAAATCTGCTTTTGAGATTGTATTTCATCTATGAGTCCTTCAAATAGCCCTTCAACCTGAATAATTTGATTTTCGTAAGTTGAAGGAATTTCATCCTTTAATAGGTTAAGTATTCCTTTTAAAGCCCCTGCAGTATTTATTACATCATGAAAAAATATTTTTTCCATAGTTCTTCTAATAACAGAGTCCGTGGCATCAATAAAAGAAACTAGATGGAATATTTCATCATTTATTTCTATAGGTGCAACCTTTTCAAATAGGTTAAGTGGTGTATCAAACCCATCTATTTTTCTAATTATTGAAATTTCATCTTCAAATTCTTCATTTACTATAATTGATTTTAGTACAATATTATCTGCGCTACAATTTTTGCAGGCAGATGCTGTTCCACATCCACACTGGTTTTTAAAAGCATGAATACAACTTAAAGTCTCACCTAGTGTTTTGCCTAAAATTTGTGATATACTATTTATGTTTATTAGTTTTAAATAGGTTTTATTTGCATAAACAACTTGTCTACAGGAATTCAATATAATTATGAAAATGTTCAAAGAGTCAAATGCTTTAAGATAAGGTTCGTTAAGATTAAAATTTTCAGCCTGCTTTTTTATACTGCTAATATCCAGCCTTTTTGCTAGATTACTAAAATTTTCTAAACGTTTTACATCCATTAGCTCCTCCATTCTGCCCAGCTATTTTTTATCCTCTAGAATAGAATAAATTAATTTTGGAATGCTTGCCAAGGGCACTTGTTTCATAACACCACCAATGTCATAAGCAACTTTAGGCATACCATAAACTACACTAGATTGCTCATCCTGCCCAATAGTATAAGCACCTTTTTCTTTCATTTTCATAAGTCCTTTTGCTCCATCGTAGCCCATTCCTGTTAATATGACTCCAATAGCATTACTTCCTGCCCTCTCCGCCACTGAATTAAACAGTACATCCACTGAAGGGCAGTGACCATTTACCTTTGCACCGGTAGAACATTCTACATAATAATTTGTTCCCCGCTTTGTTAACTCCATGTGCTTATCACCTGGCGCAATAAGAATTATCCCTGGAAGTACTATATCTCCCGTTTTAGCTTCTTTTACTTCCATTGGGCATAAATTGTTTAATCTGTCAGCATACATTTTTGTAAATACAGGTGGCATATGTTGTGTTATAACAACGCCTGGCATATCTATTGGGAATCCTTTAACTACTTCAAGAATAGCCTGAGTCCCTCCCGTTGATGCACCAATAGCAATTATTGTGTTACTCTTTCTTGCATTAATTTTATTTATGTGTCTCTCATTTGGGATATCTTTTTTAAGTTGACCTACCTTAGCCATGGATGCAATTTTCACTTTTATAATTAATTCGTTTATAAAAACTTCCTTACTAGTGCCAGTCACTGAATTTATTTTTGTAACAAAGTCCACGGCTCCTGCATTTAATGCATCAAAAACGTTATCACTTACTGCACTTACTACCACAACGGGTATAGGATATTGAGGCATAAGTCTTTTTAAGAACTCAATTCCATTCATCTTTGGCATTTCTACATCTAAAGTCATAACATCTGGCTCAAGTTCTATTATTTTGTCTCGTGCTTCAAAGGCATCTGCCGCAGTTCCAACTACTTCTATGCCACGATCTAGTGCTATACCTCTAGCGATTGTTTCCCTAAAAAGTAATGAATCATCAACAATTAATACCCTTACTTTTTTTGTTATACTCATATTCCACTATCCTTTCCTATAAACCGCAGGCATAATATAATCGTACTTAGTCTCATTCTTATCTATTGATTCAGAATGACCTATAAAAAGATATCCGCCCGGTTCAGTGATGTCGTAAAATTTATTTATTAATTCCACCTTTGTTTTTGGCTCAAAGTATATCATCACATTCCTGCAAAATATAACATGGAACTTTTTTTTAAAAGGGAATATTTCAGTCATTAAATTAAAATCCCTGTATATTATCTCGTTTCTAATTTCTTCACAAATTTCATAGTTTTCACCATCAATTTTGTTAAAATAATTTAATAACCAATACTTAGGTATAGTGTTTACTGCTTCTCCAGAATAAACTCCATTTTTTGCTTCATCTAATACTTTTTTAGATATATCAGTGGCTAGTATCTTTGTATTCCACATATCCTTTTGATTTCCAAAATAATCTTTAATTATCATAGCTAAAGTATATGGTTCTTCACCACTAGAACAACCTGCACTCCAAATTCTTAAATCTTTATTTTTAGAGTTTTCCTCTAAATATGGAACTACTGTATCCCTAAAGTATTTAAAATGATCTGCTTCTCTCATAAAATAAGTATGGTTAGTAGTAAGTTTATTTATCAGAATACTGATTTCATTTCCAGAAGTATCCTTAAATACAAATTTTAGGTAATCAGAAAAATTGCTAAATCCCTTTTCCATAATCATATTACTAAGTCTGCCTTCAATAAGGACTTTTTTTTCTGTTAGATTTATTCCATAATTTTTTTTCATATATGCAGTAAGTTCTTTAAATTCACTAATCTTTATATTTATCATATTTTCACCTTTAACTTTTTATATTAGACCATGATACTTAATAAAACTAAGCATTATGGTCTTAATAAATTTTTTCTTAGTATTTTCCAAAATCATTATTACTTAATGATATTCTTGGTTTGTTTTTATTCTTTGTAGCCTCTGCACTACTCGAAAATCTATTTTTAGTTGCATTATTTTGAGCTCCTACTACTTCATTCATTGCTGAAACATAGTTACCTCTTTTTAGTTTAAATTTTCCAACCATATTTTTAAGCATTGATGCTTGGCTTGATAGTTCTTCACTAGCTGCTGCACTTTGCTCTGCAGTTGCGGAGTTTGTCTGAACCACATCTGATACTTGCTCTATTCCTTTATTTATTTGATATATTGCGGTTGCCTGCTCATTTGACGCAGCTGCGATTTCCCCAACTAGTGTTGCTGCTTTAGTTACTCCTACAACTATTTGATCAAGGGATTCTGCTGTATTATTTGCAATTTTTGTTCCAAACTCAACTTTTTTAATTGACCCTTCTATTAAATCTGTAGTTTCTTTAGCCGCATTTGCACTTCTTGCTGCAAGATTTCTTACTTCCTCTGCTACTACTGCAAACCCTTTACCATGTTGTCCTGCTCTTGCTGCCTCCACTGCAGCATTTAATGCTAATATGTTAGTTTGAAAAGCTATATCATCAATAACTTTGATTATTTTTGAAATATTTGATGAAGACTCATTGATTTCCTCCATGGATTTAAGCATATCTTTCATATGAGAATTTCCAAGTGTTGCTCCTTGTTTAGCATCAAGTGCTAGTTCATTTGCCTGACTTGCATTAACTGCATTCTGCTTTGTCTGAGCTGCCACTTCAGTGATTGAAGATGTTAATTCTTCGATTGAACTTGCTTGTTCAGTGGTTCCTTGAGATAGTGCTTGACTTCCATCTGAAACCTGGTTTGATCCTGCTGAAACTTGATCTGCTGCATTATTAATTTCAGTAAATACTTCATTAAATGATTGAATTATAAGATTTAGTGCACCCTTAATTTGAGCAAAATCTCCTTTATACTCATTATTGATCGATAGTTCAAGATTTGAGTTTGACATTTGTTCTAAAACTTCTGAAATTTCAGTTACATAAGAAGCTAAAGAATCAATGGTGTCATTTAATGCATTTTTAATATCTGCATGATCTCCTTTATAATCTCCTTTAACATGTACCTTAAGATTACCATTTGACACTTCTTCTAATACTGCCGCTGCTTCTTTAACAGGTTCTATAACCGCATCTAATGTATTATTTATTCCTTCAACTATTTTTTTGTAATCTCCATTATGCTTGCTAGCATCTGCTCTAATAGAAAGTTTTCCCTCTAATGCAGCTTCAACTAGATTACCTGAATCTGAAACTAATAAATTAATGCTATCAATACATTGATTTAAATTGTTTTTTATTATGTTAAAGTCTCCATTATAGTTATCTGTTATCTTTTCTGGTATTTTACCTTTACTTATTTTATCCACATAGTCTGAAGTTACATTAATAGGTATTACAAACGCATCTATCATTTCATTTATTCCTACTATAAGCTCTCCCCATCCGCCATTAAATAATGTAGCATTACCTCTTGTTTCAAGTTTACCATCTTGTGTTGCTTTTATAAGTTTGTTTGTTTCAACTAATAATTCTTTAATGGTTTTTACCATACCTATTATATTTTTGCCCAGCACATCTTTTTCTGATTTTACATTAACTGTAACCGTCAAATCACCGGCTGCTATACTCTCCACTGCATTAACTTGCTCTTTAATGTTCTCTGTCATTTTTTTAAAAGCTATCATCAAAGTCCCAACTTCGTCCTTTGAAATATCATCTATTTCTACGTCAACATCTCCAAGTGTAAGTCTATCGGCATAATTCACTAATTTTTTTATAGGATTTACAATTATTTTTGAAATCACTAGCCCTAAAATTATTGATAAGACTATAGCTATAATAATTATTATTGTTATGGTTATTATTGAATTACTCCCTGCTGCATCATTAATTGTTTCATTTGCATCCCCTTGATCCATATTTAACTTAAAAGCTTTAGTAATACTTGCATCAAGTTGGCTAGTTAAAACTGCTGCTTCACCATTCATCAAAGCTAAAGCCGCATCAGTATTACCTGCATTTATTAAAGTCCTAGTTTGGTCTTTAACAACAATATACTTTGTAATTGAGTCTTTCATAGTTTTCAAATTGGCCGTTTCTGCAGTAGATGAAATACCATTAGAATAGGTTTGCACATTGTCTTGTAAATCTTGGAATACGGTATCAACATTATTACTAAATTTAACTTTAGCTTCTGGTGTTTTCGCTAGAGCCATGTCTCTTAGATTAACTCTTACCTTTAAAAAATCAATTTCAATTTGTGCAGCTGGCTTAAGTGGCAATAAGTTTTCATTATATATTTGGTTACTTCTGGTAATGATACCATTAGTATTAACGATGGCAACAACGCCAACCACCGCACTCAATAAAGCTACAATAACAAATCCAATTAAAAGCTTAGTGGATATTTTTAAATTTTTATAAAATTTCATTTAATAATCCCCCTTTTATACTAGTTCAGTAATTTTGTCTAATTCCTCATCATTAAGCAATTTGTCACAATCAAGTAGAAGCTTGATTTCGCTCCCAACCTTTCCTATTCCCCTAACATAGCGATTATGAAAACCAGTTTTTATATCTGGTGGAGGTACAATATTGCTGTCCTCTATAGTAATAACTTCAGCCACATTATCCACAATGAGCCCCACAGAAGTTGCCTTTATGTCTATTACAACTATACATGTTCTATCATTATAAACTTTTGCCTCTTTTTTAAACCTGAGCCTTACATCAATTACTGGAATTATTTTTCCCCTGAGATTTATTATTCCTTTCACATAATCAGGAAGTTCAGGTACTTCCGTTATATCCTGTATCCCTATTATTTCTGTAACAAACTTAATTTCAATGCCATAGGCCTCCTTGCCAACAGAGAATGTAAGAAATTTTCCCCTTTGAGTATCCTCAGAAGTTTCCATGACTTCATCCAATATTTCTTCCATCTTATTACCACCCTTCCTTTGCTTTATCTGTCTAAAATGCCACTTACATCTAAAATAAGACTTATATTTCCGTCACCTAGTATAGTGCATCCTGCAATACCTTTAGTTTTTTTTATATATGTTGGCAAAGCTTTAACCACTACCTGTTGTTCCCCAATTAATGAATCTACAAATAGACATGCTGCTCTTGTATTATCTTCTACCATTACCATTATTCCTTCTGTTGACGATGTTACTTTTGTATCAATGTTAAATATTTTATGAAGTCTGTATATTGTATAGGCTCTGCCCCTTATCATTATCATTTCATTTCCTTCGGCATCAGCAATTACATCATTCTCTTTTGGCTTGAAAGACTCTCTAATACTTGTAATTGGTATTGTATATTTAGATCTTCCTACTGCTATTTCCAGCCCATCTATTATTGCTAGAGTTAATGGAATCTTAATTGATATTTTACTCCCCTTTCCTGTTTTGCTTTCAATGGAAATAGCTCCCCCTATGCTATCAATATTTTTTTTCACTACATCCATGCCAACCCCACGTCCTGAATACTCTGTAACGTTTTCATTCGTAGAAAACCCCGGTAGTAATATATTGGAAAATATCTCTTTATCAGTTAATTCATCTTCTGCTTTTGTTACTAATCCTTTAATTCTTGCTTTTTCATATATCCTTTTTTTATCAAGACCTCTTCCATCATCGCTAACAATTATAAACACATCACCCCCAGCATTTTTTGCCTCTAAGGTGATTTTACCAATTTCAGATTTACCAGTAGTCATCCTTTCATCTTTTCCTTCTATTCCATGATCTAATGAATTCCTAACAAGATGCATAAGTGGGTCTGAAATATGATCAATAATGTTTTTGTCTACCTCTGTGTCTTCCCCTATAATTTCAAGTTCAATTTCTTTATTTAGCTTCTTACTCATGTCTCTCACAATTCTATTCATCTTGTGAAAAGTCATAGATACTGGTATCATCCTTATGGACATTACAATATCCTGTAACTCATTGGTAAGTTTTCTAAGTTGCCTTGAAGCTTTTTTGAAATTATCTAGTTGCAATCCCTGTAAATCCGGATTTTTTGTAACCATTGCTTCTGAAATCACAATTTCTCCTACTAAATCTAGTAGCGTATCCAATTTTGAAATGTTAACGCTTATAATGCTTTGTTGCTTTGGGATTTTCGCTATATGATCATTATCATCTTTATTCTTCTCTACCTGTCCTATAGGCTCTTCTAGAATAATTTCTTTTTTAACCTTTCCCCCTAATGCTTTAAGCTCCTGTGGATACTCCTGAACTTCCAAAAGTTCTAATTCTCTTAAAAAAATAATTGAATTTAGTTGTTCTTCAACTTTTTCTCTGCTCATATCAGTGGCAAACCCTATTAAAAAACCACTTTTTCTAATTACTTCTGTGCTATGGTCACTTTCTATAACGTCTTCTGGTATGTGATACATTTCCCAAACGTTATCTTTTAGATTATGAATTACAGCGTAGGCTCTAACATTTTCCATTTCACATCCATCTTCAAAAAAGATTCTTGCTACAAATTTTTGCTGTTTCAAATCTTTATTTGAGCTTTCGTAGGAACTTATGTAATATTTAGTATCTTCTTCTGCTTGAACTACATCGCTTTTTATAACCGATCCCGTTGCTTGTTTCATATTCTGAAGAAGACCAGAGCTTTTTAGTACTAATGCCTCGCTAAGTCCATCAGCTTCCCCATCATTTTCAATTTTTGAAACTTCCCCTTTTATAAAATCAATACCAGAAAGAACTAAATCAAACAAATTTTCGAAATCGATACTTGCTTCTTTGTTTTCTCTTATAAAATAGAACAAATCTTCCATAGAATGAGCTAAAACAGATATATTATTAAACATCATCATAGCTGAGGAGCTTTTTATAGTGTGCATAATCCTGAAGATTTCATTTATTGCTTCTGTACCAATTTTTTTGTTTTTTTCACACTCAATACTAATTTCTTCAAGTTGTTCCATTAGCTGCGTTGCTTCAAATAGATATATTTCTAACATTGGTTCTCTGCTGCTTCCATCTTCTGACATAGATTCCCCCTACTTTCTACAAAATTATTACAATTTGTTAAAAGCTTTTATTATTGTTTCTTCATTAAATGGTTTTACAACAAACCCTACTGCACCTAAAATTACAGCTTGTCTTACAATTGTTTGTTGCCCAAGTGCTGAAATCATCATTATTTTTGCATTTTTATCAAATGCAATTATCTGCTTTAATGCCTCAATACCATCCATTACTGGCATAGTAATATCTAATGTTACAATATCAGGTTTGAAAATTTTATATTTTTCAATAGCAATCTTCCCATTTTCCGCCTCCCCAATTATTTCAAATTTATTTCTTTCAAGCATAGTTTTTAATGCCATCCTCATAAAAGCTGCATCATCTGTAATCAAAACCGTTTTCATAAATCTCATCTCCCTCTAAAACTTTATTATATTATCAACTGCCAAAATAATTCTCTGTTTAACATTAAAACTACAATTTTTCATTCTCCATAGAAAAGTTGTCCCCCATAAAATACTAAATATTGAATCTGTGAGCACCTCAACACCTTTATTAAATGGAATTTCCTCCTTTTCAATAGCTTTTGAAACAAAAGAAAATAATAAATTATACCTATCTTCCATAATATTTTTCATTTTTTGGTTAATATCCTCAAAATATTTAAAAGTATCAAAAGAAAACATTATAGTGGTGATTTCTGGATAATTTTGGTAATATTCTGCATAAGCTTTGCAAAAATATTTTATTGCTTCTTTACCTTCTATTTTGTTATCAACAATTGTATTTTTTATTACTTCATCGTAGATAGAATATCTTCTGAAAATTTCTTTGATAATTTCTTTTTTCCCATTAAAATGTCTGTAAATGGCTGGCTCTGATATATTCTGTCTTGTAGCTATTTCTTTAATCGTCATTCCATTAATTCCAACTTCATATAACACCTCAATAGCTGTTATAATTATACTTTCTTTTCTCTGCACTATATCAAATTTCACCTTGTTTACCTCCAAGTTAGTTATAGCTAACTAACTTATCAATATAATACTATACAAAATTATATAATTCAACATATTTCGACCATTTTTTTAGAAATATTTACTAATATTTTTAATTCACAATTAAAACATTAAATTTGATTATAATATCATTTAATATTATAATGTAACAAGAATCACTTTAATTCGTTAATAGTACGATAATTATCATATATTGTCAATAAGATTAATTATTTGAACCCATGTTAAATAGACAACTGATGTCAGAGGGGGCTACTATATGAGAAAAATATTTAGTTTGAAATATCAGATGTTATTAAATAATATGTTAATATTTATCTTACCTGCTTTAATTCTCGGATATATTTCTATATCTAGTAACGGAGATTTTTTTTCATTGAATAATATCAAAACTCACCAGTACATAACTTTAGTTGTGATTCTTTTATTTTGTTTTGTTTTATCTACAATGTGTGTACTAAATATAACAAAAACTTTTAAAAATCTTATACATAAAACAGAACTTATTTCTACCGGTGATTACAGCATCTCTCCTGACACTAATATTTATAAAGAATTCGCTCAGTTATCTTATTATTTTGAAATAATAAAGGAAACTATGCGCCAAAAGGAAAATGAAATACAAGCATTAAATTTAGAATTGGAGAATAATGTTCTTTCTAGGACTAAACAGCTACATGAGACAAACTGCGAGCTTGAAGAATTAAATGAGGAATTAGACAATACCGTAATAAAACGAACCATAGAATTACAAGACATGAATGCAGAACTTGAAGAAACTAACGCTCTCCTTGAGGAAGAAGTTTTAGAAAGAATGAAAATAGAGAAGGCACTTCAAAAAAGTGAAGAATTTTATCGTAGTGTATATGAAAACTCTCCACTTGCTTTTGGTATTTGGGATAAAGATTTTAAGTTTATAGATTGGAACAAAAGGGCGGAAGAACTTTTTGTATGGTCCAAAGAAGAGGTAATTGGAAAAAAATTAATGGATTTTCTTGTGCCAAAGGAAATTATTCCTTCACCTTCAATAAGTGATATGGCACAAACCCTAATTAATAATGGAATACAACGCATTACAAGCAATGAAAATCTAACAAAGGATGGTCGCATATTATTCTGTGAATGGCATAGCTCAATGCTTCACGATGAAAAAGGGAATATTATGGGCTTTATATCTATGGGACTTGATAAAACTGAAAATATTAAGGCTGAAAAATCAGCAGTAGACTCTAAAAAACAAACTGATAAACTTAATGTGAAATTACAACAAGCTAATAGTGAACTAAAAAATGAAATTTTTGAACGTATTGAAATTCAAGAGGAGCTAACCAAGTCAAAACTCCAGGCTGAGCAAGCAAATATTGCCAAAAGTCAATTCCTTGCAAACATGAGTCATGAAATTAGAACCCCTATGAATGGGATAATGGGAATGATCCAATTAGCTTTAATGACTGATTTAGATGAAGAGCCAAGGGAATATTTAAGCCTGGTAATGAAATCGACTAAAGTACTACTTACAATAATTAACGATGTTTTAGATCTTTCTAGAATTGAAGCAGGTAAAATCGTAATAGAATCTAAACCATTTAAAATCAAAGATATTGTTAATGAGGTTACAACTTTATTTCAAATTAGTGCAAATCAAAAAAATATAGCACTAACCGTTGAAATAGATAAAAATATACCGGCTATTTTGAGTGGTGATGAAGCCAGACTAAGGCAGGTATTATCAAACGTAATTGGAAATTCAGTTAAATTTACGAAAATTGGTAACATAACAATAAAGGTTTTACCATACCATTTGGATGCAAATTTTATAAAAGTAAAATTTGCAATTAAAGATACTGGAATAGGGATAGCTAAGGAGAAACAGAACTTATTATTTGAAAGATTTAACCAACTAGATATCACCTACACTAAGCAGTATCAAGGTGCTGGTTTAGGCCTCGCTATATCTAAGAGTCTAGTACATTTAATGGGCGGAACTATATGGTTAGAAAGTGCTGAGAATGTTGGTACTACATTCTATTTCACTGTTAATCTTAAAAAAATTGGATCTATGGTAAATAACAACTACCTTGTAAAGGATAGTTCTAGAATCAAGTCTGATTATAATAAAACTGTGCTATTAGTTGAGGATGAAAAAATAAATCAAAGAATAGTGGAAATAGTTCTTAAGAAAAAGCATCTAAATGTTCTAATCGCTGAAAATGGTAAAGCAGCAATTGAATTATATGATAAATTCCCATTCAACCTGATAATTATGGATATCAATATGCCCATCATGGACGGGCATACTGCAACATTAATAATAAGAGAAAAAGAATTATTATCCAAAAGACATACGCCTATTATTGCTATGACTGCCTATGCATTATCAAGCGATAAAGAAAATTTCATTTCTGCAGGTATGGATGATTATATATCAAAGCCAGTGGATTTAAATTATTTAACATCAAAAATCGATAAATGGATTAAGTGAATCTATATTGATTTTATAATTTAAAACCATATTTAACTATAGGTGTGAACAATTTTAATATCTACTTCTCATATAGTGTATTTTAATGTAAAATATAAAATAAAAGAGAGGTAAATATATGGAGCTAAAGATAATAAAAAAAGTAATAAGATTCATGATAAAGTTTATAATTTCAATTTCCTTGTTGTTTTCTATATTCATGTTATTAGTTTTTTATTGTAATTTTAACCCATTCACAAACTTGAGAACCTTGTGGGTTACTACTGCTATGAGCACTTTTAAGCACCAGTGGTTAGCAACAATGTTTATATCAAAGACCGAAATAGATAAAATTTTAAATGAAAATAAAGTGGTACCTACAAGTGCTAAAACAGATATAAGTAAAATCAAAATAATAAATCATGACCCACCCGAAAGCGTTGTGAGTGAAGCTAGTAACACTACCAGCACAGATACCGTTTACAGCAATTCTAATAATATATCAATAATAAACATTAAAGATACCAATTATATTGGGAAACTTATGATAGTAGACAACCCTGCTAGAATTCAATTAGCCTTAATTAATGAATTTGGTAAAAATCATTCTGGACTCAAGTTATCCGTACTTGCAAAAAAATATAATGCAGAAGCCGCAATTACCGCCAGTGGATTTCAAGATTATAATGGAGAAGGTAATGGCGGAATTCCAACAGGCATTGTAGTTAAAAATGGAAAAGTTTTATACAATGATGGTATGCAATCATTTAACATTGTTGGCTTTGACTATAATAATAGGCTTATTACTGGCGATTTTACATTAGCCGATATTAGAAAAAATAATATTAAGGATGCGGTTTCTTTTGGTCCTGCACTAATTATAAACGGAACCGCAACTACTATTATAGGCGACGGTGGCTGGGGAATTCAACCTAGAAGCGCAATTGGACAAACAGTGGATGGAAGGGTTTTGTTACTTGAGATTGATGGCAGACAACCTACTTACAGTTTAGGTGCTACCATAAGAGAAGTCCAAAATATAATGATCAAATATGGTGCTATTAATGCTTCAAATCTTGATGGTGGTTCTTCAACAGTAATGTATTATGATGGAGATATTATAAATAAACCATGTGGTCCTCTAGGAAGTACAGGAGGGCGATATTTACCTACAGCCTTTATTGTTACTAAATAAAGAAGTTTCAAATGACAAGTTAAAAACTTTTTTTTGCCTTGTCACTATTAACGCCAATTTTTATCTTATCCATTATTCCTTGTGATTATTTCCTTTATGTCACAAATAACTTGAAGCATGTCTCTATTTGCGTCAACAACATAATCACATTTAATGCTATTAAAAATTCCTGTATGAGATTCGTGTTGCATCCTTCTTTCAGCTATTTCTTCACCTCTGTCCTTTTTCATTCTTTTATATCTTTCATTTTTATCTACTTTTAAATAGATCAATAATACTTCACAATCCTTAATACTATTTTTAAGTTCTATAGCTCCACAAGGTTCTATTATGTAAATGGAACTACCCTTACCCATGAATTGTTCCCTAGTGCTCCAATATCTACATTTATCAAACTCGACATAGGCAATAAGCTCCTCTTTTTTAAATTTACTAAAGGAGCTTTCATTTGAAAATATATGCCCATCTTCTGTTTTGTTTCTCTTAGCTCTAGTTGTATAACTTTTAATATAATTATATCCATCTTGTTCCAAAATTTTTGCTACGCTTGATTTTCCAGAACCAGACTCTCCAATTAAACATATTATTTTGTCCATATAGCACTCTCACAATCACCTGTTAATAATCTTTAGTGGTTTTTATTTTGCAAACTTTCGTATCTGTTTAATGCTGCATTAAGCTCTTTACTTACATTTACAACTTCGGAATCTAATAAATTCCCGTGTTTTTCTTTTATTAGACTCTCAAGCCGATCTCTAAGAATATCAATTTCAGAAACTTCTCTATGAAATTCAGACGTAAACAAACACCTCCTGTATACTTTTAGGAATCAATATTATATTAAATATTTAATTCCCTTTAGTATTTTAACCAACTTATGTATATATTAATCTTAATGTTATATTTTATAGAATGCCAGTTCTCAAAAATTGTTTTAATTTTTTATTTTTAATTAGCTTCGCCACAAAATAAATTACAATAACAAGTCCAAGAATTTCAGTTACATAGTAAGTAGGATCTGTTAGTAGTCTTTGGAAGCCCTCCATAAGCCACTTGCCCTCTGGTCTAGTTGGAAACTTCCATCCAAGAAATGGCCAGTAAAAAGTCCTAGCATATAGCCACATACTATCAAGAATCTGATGGATAAGGCTACATATACCTAAAACAAAAAAATTATTAGCTCTATTTTTATTTTTTATCATTAAATATAAACCGATTAACAATAAAATCCCTGAAAATAAAAGTGAATGAGCAAAAAGCCTAGTATTTTGAAATTCTTTTCTAAAAAATACATCGCCAATAGGTTTGTCAATTAAATCCGGTAGAACAGAACCAATTACAACAAATCTATAATCAATTGGAGTCCCATTTTTTTTCTCAGTGAGTTTATCGTAAGCTTTAAGTATTAAAGTTGTAGGTCCAACATGTCCAAAAAATATCATGTGATTTTTCCTTTCTGCCTTATATTGCTCTTATTATTACATTAATTTTGTAATTTATCAACTGTTTCCCTAACATATATTTTTTATTTTAACACAATATATTATCATAAAGTGCAACTTACTTTGAGATAAGGCTTTAGACCAAGTCTTGCCGTTAGTTGAACTGATCCTTTTTATCTATTGTTAGTTATAAACTTAAGAATGATAAAAAAAGGATAAAATTATAAGGAGGTAATTAACTTGGCTAGTAGAGGAAATAGAGTTTTAGTTCCAGAAGCAAAAGAAGCTTTAAACAAATTTAAAATGGAAGCAGCTCAAGAAGTTGGAACTCCATTAAAAGAAGGTTATAATGGAAACCTTACTTCAAAACAAAATGGCTCCGTTGGTGGT
The DNA here is from genome assembly GCF_000686725.1 of Clostridium akagii DSM 12554. GTDB lineage: Bacteria > Bacillota > Clostridia > Clostridiales > Clostridiaceae > Clostridium_I > Clostridium_I akagii. The sequence continues at coordinate 54,081 of NZ_JMLK01000016.1, forward strand.
CAAATGACTAAAAAGATTGTTGAAGACTATGAAAAGAAAATAAGTGGAAAGTAGTATTTGCATAAAAAGATGAAAGCATAAATGCTTTCATCTTTTTATTTATAAAATACAAAAACAATACCATATATGGAGATTGGTATTGTTTTTGGAGGTTTCCGAGTGAATACAAAAACAAATAAACTATGGAGGCAAGTTGGCTTATTCTCACTAACCTACTTGCCTCCATATTAAAGTTTTTTATTTTTTCTTGTTTTCGGCTTTGAATTTTGCACTTCTGGAGTGATACTTTTCACTAGTAGGATCAGTAGACCATTTTTTAGGTTCATTCCCCGTATCTTCTCTTTTATGCTTAATATTTGTGTTTTCTTCCATTTAGTAAATCACCTCTTAACCAAATAATCCTTTATGCTTATGTTCTACTAAGTCAATAGATCCAAGCACAATGTGCGCCAAACCAAATCCTAATATGCCAGCAGATACTGCTGGTGACATTTTCCTTGCAATTAATGTTGCTCCTGCAGCTGTAACTATTGTACCAAGTGCCGTTGGAACTAAACCTTCTTTAATCATCATAAAAAAACTCCTTTCAAAATTTTATCGAGATTTTTTTTCATTATCTTTTGCTCCAAAAATGGCTCTAGTGCTTTCATCTTGAGGACTATGTTTAATATTTTTCTTTGTAAATTTGCCATCTTCGCCTTTATTATTATTAGTATTAGTTAGTTTATTATTCATATCAATTCCCCTTTCCAAAATATTTTCCCCAATTTTAATTAATAATTACTATGTTTTTTATTCAAATTATGGCTTAATAAGGTTTATGAAAAACGTCCCAAACATAGATTTTATTCCATGTTCAGGACGTTTAAATAAGAAAATTTAGTTTTACGCTAGTTTATTTTTTTCATAGAATTTATATACAGGATTTTCAATAAAATCGTCTACGATATTCCAAGATTCATCATAATCTTTATCAATCATAAATTCATAGTATAGCTTGCCACCCATAAGTCTTTTGATTATATCTTCTTTTTTATAACCTTCTTTGTATAGCTTGAATTTTTTGCATATAGTTCTAGCTTGAGATGGGTTTAAAAGTAAAAGCTTAATTAATTCATCCATAAAATAATATTTTTTCACTAAAATTTTGAATATCTCTTTTTGAAATTTTAGTTTATATGCTATATTTACCTTCATATCTCTGTGTGGACTATGCTTGCCTCTATGATGCTCAGCACAAAGATATACATAATTTAAGCAAAAATCAAGACCACCATCTCTTTTAAATATTATATGATGTTTTTCTCCTACTTTTCCACAAACTATACATTTTTCTTCCTGCAAAAACTAACACTCCTCCCAAAGTTATTTATATTAATAATATTTGCTTTTTTACTTGTATTCTTACTATATATTATGCCAATATATTTTGTGTGACTCACTTATATATTTAAATATTCGCCTGAAAATTGTATACTTTTTTCTAAATTATCCTCCTGATTATGGGTACTATAAAAGGATCATAAAGTACTTTTAAAAATATAAATAGAATTCCACCTATTAGACCTCCAACTACAGATCCATTAATTCTTATCCATTGAAGGTCTTCCCCAAATTTGTCCTCTACAAATGCATTGAGTTTTTTATCATCATACTCATTTAAGGTTTCACTTACTAATGAACCAATGAATCTAAAATTTCTTTCTGTAAACTTTATCAATGCATATTTTATAACATTATCTAAGCCTAAATTAAATTCATGATTTTTTGAAATTTTATGAAAATAAATCTGTATGTTTTTAACTATAAATTTTGTTAAAAGTGATGATTTATTATCACTTTTAGTGATTTTGTCTACAATCTTATTTATATCAATTGAATCTATAAATTTTTCTTTAGTAAATTCTATTTTTTCTCTATGCTGCTCTATGCTAAGAAACATTTGGAAAATCTCTTTTTTTATGATTTCTCTAAAGCTATTATCACTATTATTCATTTTAAAAAGTTCATCTATTATCCCTTGCTTGAAATTTGTAGCAGCATTTCTTAAATTCACATTATCTGTTTTTTCTAAAAAATCAAAACTTAATTTTGATAAAAAGTTATCACATTTTTCTTCTTTTAAATCCATAAGTACCTTATAAACTAATGCTTCGAATTTTTCATTTCTACATAATATTATAATCTGCTGAATAATATTATCAATTATTTTCTCATCATATCCTGAGCTATATACTTTCTTAGAAAATAAGTTAAGAAGATTTGTGAGACTATACGATTTTAGCTGCTCATTTTTTATTTTTTCACTTATTTCCACTAGTTTATCTTTTCCACCACTAGAGAAATATTCATTTAAATATTTTTCCAAATAGTTTAACATTGTCGTTTCATTTTCTTCTAATATGCCTAAGACTACTTTTGATAAATCAAGTTGAGAAATTTTTTCTTCTATAATCTCTTTAGTAAGAAGTTGATTTTCTACTGCCGAAGTTATACCCTGTATTATTTTCTCCCTATTTCTAGGTATAATTGCAGTATGAAACGATATACCTAACGGTTTTCTAAATATAGCAGTGATTGCAAACCAATCCGCAGCGCCACCTACCAGTGAAGCCTCAGACACCATAAATAGGAAGTTTATTAGAATTAAATCTCCATAAATATATTTTAAAATTGAAATCACTATAAATGTTATAAACACAAATAGTAATGTAATATTTGCTTTATTTTTATAATTCATAAAAACCATCCTATCTTATCCAAAATGTTAATAAGTAAGTAATTATACCAACTACCCCACCAACAACAGAACCGTTTATTCTTATAATCTGTAAATCATCTTCCACCTTTTCTTTAAGCAGATTTGTTATTTCATCATTATTGTACTTATCTAAATTTTTCTTAACAAGTTTTCCTATCTCTCCATGCTTTTCGTCAATTGCCTTGAATATGAGCTCCTTGATGGTTTCATCCATCTTTTGCATTTTTTCTTCTTCCCTTAGTAAATTATATAATATTTTACGTTTTTCAAATTTAAGATTTTTGAAAAGTTCATAAGGTCTATTAACATTATTTTCAATATAATTCACCGTAATATCTTTTATACTTTCCTTTAATCCATGATTTTCCAGTAACCATTTATTTTTAAAATCTTGTATTTTATTAATTAAAACTTGATCATATTTTAATTTTTTAATATACTGATTCATGATATTTTTAATAGCTATTCTGTTCTTGTCATCTTTAATTAACATATGATTTAAAAGAATTATTAATTTATCCTGTATTATCTTTGCGGCTTTATCACTGGATATACCTAGTACATTTCCCAAAAGAAATTTATTTACTAGTTTTCTTCCTGTGCTGTTTTTTTCATAACTCTTCATGGAATCATGGTAAATCTTTTGCACTAAGTTAAAGCTATCTTCGCTCTGAACATTTTTTAGTATCACTGGTATGATTTTGTCTATAGCTTTATCTTGGTATCCATTAACTAGTGTCCACTGTAAACCTTCATATAAAAAATCATTTAGGTTAATTTCGTGCAATACACCTAATATAACTTCATATGAAAGCGTTCCTATTTTCTCCTTCTCCACCAAAGCCATGCTAGTAAATTCATCTATTACTTTGTCTAAAAGCTTATCACCGATTTTTGATTTAAGGAAAATAATTAAGACCACAGATAATTTATAACTTGCAAATTTAGCTTTTAGCTTATCTTTATTCAGCAAGTCATTCTCAACAGCATCTACCATTGTATCTATAATTCTATCTCTGTTTCTATTTATAATATTCGTTCGAAAAATTACACTTGGCCAGTTTATATTCATCGGCTTTTTAAATATAGCTGTAATTCCAAACCAATCAGCAAGACCTCCAATTAGAGCTGCAGCACTACAACCTGAAATTAATCCACCGATAAAATTATCCTTAAAAGCATAGGAAAATAAAAATACTATAGCAAAAATTAACAAGATAATATTTGCCATTCTTCTATTAGTTCTTTTCAATATTAATCACCACGTTTTATTTATTATACACTGCTATTTTTCCCATTATATTATTAAATAAATCACTTATATATCTATTAGTTTATCACAGCTACATATATAAAACTATATTTTAAGTATTTTCTATAAAATTGTTTACAATTTATCAATAGTGAGCATAGTATAATATAGTAATTTTTTGTAATTTATTAATTTAATCCAGGAGATAGATATGAAAAAACAGCAAGCAGCACTTCTGTCTATAATTTCAAACTCAATTTTAATATTATTTAAGTTATTTACTGGCATTTGCATTAATTCTGTAAGTGTAATATCTGAGGGGATACACTCTTCAATTGACTTAATAGCCAGTGTTATTTCCTTTCTTTCAATAAAAAAATCTAATAAAAAGGAAGATGCTGAGCATCCTTTTGGGCACGGAAAATATGAAAATGTATCTGGCTTTTTTGAAGCCATACTTATTTTAGTTACTGGAGTCATAATTATGTATGAAGCTTTTAGTAATCTTATTTTGCAGCACAATATTAAATATTTATATTCAGGTATGCTAGTAATGGCTTTATCCTGTTTTTTAAACTTTATGGTATCTATAAATATACTGCGTACTTCAATAAAAACAAAGTCAATATCATTAAAAGCAGATGGTCTGCATTTACTTACAGATTCTGCTACTTCTTTGGGTGTACTAATAGGTTTAGCACTTGTAAAGATTACAAGTCTTTCATTTTTTGATTCCCTATCCGCCATTTTTGTAGCACTACTTATTATTAGAACTTCAGTTACTCTTATAAAAAATTCAGTGAAAGATCTTGTTGATAGTAGCCTTTCACGAATAGATCTGGAAAAAATCATAGATATTTTAAAAAATCATCCCGAAATAAAGTCCTTTCATAAACTTAGAACAAGAAAAAGTGGTGAAACCTGTGAGATTAATATACATCTATTATTCGATTCTAATAAATCATTAATAGAAGTTCATGATGTATGCACTTGCGTGGAGGTTGAAATTAATAAACTTTTCAGTAATTCTAATACATTGATTCATGCTGAACCTTTCATTAATAACAAAATGTAAAAGATCCAAACTAAAACTTGCATGATAAGTTTTATTGTATTATAATTTTATTATACAAAATAATAACAAATTAGCTAGGGGTGCCTTAAGGCTGAGAGATGTTTTTGCATTAACCCTTTAACCTGATCTAGATAATTCTAGCGTAGGGAAGCAGTTTATATATCTGCTGTAATTACAAATTACAGTTTTTTATTTTAAATAAAGCTTTCTCATTGATCCTTTAGGTCTCCTAGTTAAAATACAGGAGGTCTTTTTATATGTTTTCTTTTATTAAAAACCTAGTTCCATCATTTTTAACAAATGTAACTGAAATATCACATCATCCATCATCCGTTATAACTTTAGTAGGTTTATTACTTCTTGTTTTGGGATTTGTGAAAATTAGAAAGGTTAAACTAAATACTAAAATGATAACTCAGATTGGTATCGCTTTGGCGCTTTCTGCTGTGCTTCAAATATTTAGGATATACCATTTTCCCCAAGGTGGCGGTGTAACCTTTGGAAGTCTTGTACCAATACTTTTAATAGCCTTTATTTATGGACCAGAAGTTGGAATACTGGCTGGATTTTTACACGGAATGTTAACCTTAATAATAGATCCATATATACTTTATCCAACACAGCTTTTATTTGATTATCCTCTTCCTTCTATGGCACTAGGCCTTGCTGGATACTTTAGAAATCAAAAAATACTAGGAAGCGTAGTAGCATTATTTGTTAAATTTATATGTCATTTTATATCTGGAGTTTTGTTTTTTGGGAGTTTTGCTCCAAAAGGAACTTCACCTATAATTTATTCTCTTTCAGTAAATGGTTCACTTATGCTTGCAGAAGGTGCTATATGTGTTATTATAATTGGTCTACTACCAATGAAGATACTTTCAAAGGCACTCACCGGCGAAAGAGCTCTAACATAATTAGTTGTCAATTAGCAGTGATTTTTATATGATAATTTGCTTACAGAGGAGATGTTACAAATGGTAATTGCAGACATAGCTGTTATGCCTTTAGTTCCAGCAGTTTCTGAAGAAGAACTGTATAAACAAGTTGATGCAGCAATAGATTATATTAAAGATAGTGGCTTAAAATACGAAATTGGTGCTATGAGCACTACTGTTGAAGGTGAATATGATGAAGTATTTGATTTAATAAAAAAAGTACACAGAATACCCTTTGAACTTGGTAGCGAAAGAGTTATTACTATCGTAAGAATAGATGAGAAAAAAGGTGGCTTAACCATTGATGGAAAACTGAAAAACCACCCGGCTGGCAGAAAGTCACTTTAGTAATATAAGGCATCTTTAAAAATAGCTTTCTATTAGAATTAATATTTCTAATAGAAAGCTATTTTTTTTACTTTTATCTTTATTGCACCCTAATTATGTCTTTAATAACTTCTCCACCGATTATCATCCCCGCAACTGGTGGAACAAAGGAAATACTTCCTGGAATTTGCCTTTTAGCAAGGCACTTCTTACTTCCTCCAGTACAGACGCAGCCTTCTTTACATGTAATAACCTCATCAGATTTTGGTTTTAAAGGCATTTCTTCGGAATAAAGCACTTTTAGAGACTCTACCCCTCTCTTTCTAAGTTCATGTCTCATGACTTTTGACAATGGACAAACTTTTGTCTTGTAAATATCTGAAATCTTAAATTGTGTTGGGTCAAGTTTATTACCTGTTCCCATACAACTAATAATTTTAACTTTATGATCTCTGCACCACATTATTAATGCTAATTTTGAAGTTACAGTATCAATAGCATCCACAACGTAATCTGCATCTTCCCCAATTATTTCATCTATATTATCCTCTTTTACATAAGTCTGATGAAGTATAACTTCACACTTAGGATTAATGCTTAAAATTCTTTCCTTCATAACTTGAACTTTTGGTTTACTTATAGTGCCAAAAGTTGCATGAATCTGCCTATTCAAATTTGTAAGGCAAATTGTATCATCATCTACAAGAACTATTTTCCCAACTCCGCTTCGTACTAAGGCTTCTACGGTATAACTACCTACACCACCTATACCAAAGACTACTACTTTACTGCTTTTCAATTTCTCTAATGCTTCTTTACCTATAAGAAGCTCCGTTCTTGATAATGAATGTTGCGGCATTATTACATCTCCTCGTGAATTTATCTTATAGCATATTCAAAAAAATAACAAGCCAGTATGCTATTTTTTTCTTTCAAATGACTAATAATATTATATTATAACATAACTGTATTTACTAAACCAACCCTATCTATGTTATATAAATTTGTACTAAAAGTTACTTACATATCATATCATATTTTAAGACACTGATGAAGGGATGATATAAGTGAAAAAGAAACTGTACATATTTATTTTATTATTTTTTTGCATAAGCCTAACTTCTTGTTCAAATCTCCCCACCTTTCAGCAAAAAAAGCCGAATAATTTTTATTATACTGAATTATTGTGCGGAGACTTAAAACTAAATAATGATTATAAAATATTATTGCTAGACACTAATTTCTATAAAAAAGTTACTCTAGATAAAGCTGAATGTAATCTTATAAAAAATTCTACACTAACTCTTCGTAGTGTGGATTTTATTAATAAACCAAACGATCTAACAATGAAGGCACCATACAAGTTATATTTTATTTTTAAAAATACAAGTTATGTGGCTGAGGTTTATAATGAAAAATATTTATCAATCTATCCCTGGGATGGAGACTATCCTAGAGATTATATTAATATGGACAGTCTTCCAGTTTCCTATAATCTATTTCAATTTTGTAAAAATATAATACCAAGAGATTAGTAATAATTGACATCTAAAAAAAATAGATTTAGTATAATTATTATTTTGAAATAATATCATATACCTTAACATCATCTTGTTCATTTTTAATTAAATTTTCCTTTAGATTTATTATCCTCTCCCTTAGTACTGGGTGAAGTTTGTATGGTGCTAAATCGCATAATGGCTGAAGTACAAATAGCCTTTCATGCATTCTAGGATGAGGAACTATTAAATTTTCCTGAGACACGATTTCATCATCAAATAATAATACATCCAAATCTATTGTCCTTGGTCCCCATTTTATAGTTCTTTCCCTTTTGAGTTGTCCTTCAATTCCTAATAGTTCTACTAACAATTCTTCTGGTTTAAATAGTGTTTTTATTTCTATCACACAATTCAAAAAATCTTCTTGTTCTATATATCCTACAGGTTTAGTCTCATAAAGCTTAGAAACTTTAGGAACAGTAGATGTGGCTATACCTATTTTTTCTATAGCACTATGTATATTTTCTTCTCTGCTACCCATATTGGATCCAATCCCAACGTATGCCAAATGCCAAAATCTGCTTATCTCCACACCTGCAAAATCTAGAGGTTTACCAATTGGTGCCCATGGTTTTTTAATATTCACCTTAACTCCCTGTACTAAATTAAAACTACTAAGAATAAATTTTGCAATACTTTCAGCAACTGCCTCAATAAGGTCAAATTTATTTTCCCTGAATTTTTCTTCCACCTTTTCGCATATTTCTGCATAATTTACCGTATGTTTAAGATTGTCTGATTTACCAGGAACACTTAAATCCATGTAAAGCTCAAGTGAAATTAAAAATCTCTGACCCATTTTTTTTTCTTCTTTATTAACGCCGTGATACCCATAGACCTGCAAGTCTTTAATAAATATTTTATCCATTATATTTCACTCCTTGGCCTTATTATGGCATCAGTCATCATTGCTGCCCTTTTATTTTCCAAAACATCATGAACTCTTACAAAGTCGCATCCCTTCATTATACCAATTACAGTAGTTGCAACTGTTCCCTCAACTCTTTCATTTACAGGAAGTTTTAATACATTGCCTATCATAGACTTTCTGGAGGTGCCAAGAAGAACTGAATAGCCCATGGCTATTATTTTTTCCAATTCATTCATTACTCTAAGGTTTTCCTCATGATTTTTAGCAAAGCCGATGCCTGGATCTATTATTATATTTTCAGGTTTTACTCCTGCTTCAATTGCTATTTCAATACTTTCATTTAAATCAATAATTATATCTTCCATTAGATTATTATAAACGGCATTCTCTCTATTGTGCATAATACAACATGGTACATTATATTTGACTGCAACCTTTGCCATATTCCTATCTCTTTTAAATCCCCATACGTCATTTATCAAACTGGCACCATTTTTTATTGCAATCTCTGCAACATTTGATTTATAAGTATCTATGGATATTGGTATATCAAACTCTCTTACCAGAAGTTGTATAATAGGCACTACCCTTTTTATTTCTTCATTTTCACTAATGGGAGCATAATTAGGTCTCGTTGATTCTCCGCCTATATCAATAATGTCTGCTCCATCAGCTATAAGCTTCCTAGCTTGTTCAATTGCTTTGTCAGTATTGTTGAATTTTCCTCCATCGGAAAATGAATCTGGAGTTACATTAAGTATTCCCATTACATATGTTTTTTTCCCTAAATCAAATTTTTTATTTCCAATCATCATTTTTAAAATTCACTCCTTAGGCATACTAATATTTTATTGTATTATTTTTCTTATCTTCTTTCCAATTGCATTTTTTTTTCACCTTACATGAAAAACATTTTCTTGAAAGTTTGTCCCCTTCATAAATTATTTTTCCAAGTGCAGAAGTTTTACCATGATTTTGTCTATGTTCTTCAATAGCATTTACTATATCATTTATTTCTTCTGCACTAAATCCTGAATCCATTAATATACCTGGCGCTATTTCAGCACTTGCTTTTTCATGAGGTATCCCCTCTTCATACTGCTTATGTCTTCCTATATCATGAAGAAATGCTGCTGCATATATAATTTCCTTATTAATATTTATCTTTCTTTCAAGATTCAAAATATATGCAATCCTTGCCACATCTAAAAAGTGTTTTTTATTGTGTTTACAAAATTTTCTGCTTTTCTCCAGCGACTTTATTTCACTTAAACAAGCTTTATATCTACGATTTTCCACTATTTTTGTTATTCTTTCCATTTATATTTCCTCTCATTTTTAATGGTTGTCTCATTTTATTATTATAGTATATACTATATACTATATACTATATAATAATTCTAACACTATATGGAAGAAGTGATAAAATGTACTTTAAAGGAGATTTTCATACCCACTCAAATAAATCAGATGGATCCTTTTCACCAATGGACCTGATTAATCTTGCCAAAAATAAAAATATAAATATTATGGCAATTACAGATCATGACACCACTGCAGGCATTGATGAAGCAATACTAGAAAGTAAAAAATTAAATATAAAAGTAATTCCAGCCATGGAACTTTCGACTCGCTATAATGGTGAAAGCGTACATGTCCTTGGATATTTTAAGGACCAATCTTATAAAAATAAGAACTTTCAAGCTTTTTTGAAAGAAATAACTGACTTTAGGGTCATTCGAGCAAAACTCATTGTGGAAGGGCTAGAAAAATATTTTAACATATCTATTGATTATAAAAAAGTGCTTAAAAATTCTAATGGTGTTGTTGCGCGACCACACATTGCCAGAGCAATAATTGATGCTGGTTACAAATATTCTTTAAATTATATATTTGATAATATAATAAATGAGGGCAGTCCTGCCTATGTGCCAAACAAAAACCTTGAACTTGAAGATGGAATAAAGCTTTTAAAATCAGCTAATGCATTAGTTGTCCTAGCTCATCCTATTCTAGTTAAAAAGAGCCCCATTCCTAAACTTATGGAATTAGATTTTGATGGAATAGAGGCAATTTATCCATTAAACAGCACAAATGATACAATAAGATTTATTAAAATAGCCTCTGATTACAATAAAATTATTACAGCTGGCTCAGATTTTCATACTAGTAAATCTGATGATACAAAACACGGCTCACTAGCTTCAGTTTTTTTAGATGAAAAAAGAATAGACATTTTTTTGAAAAAGCTAAAAGAATAATAAGTAAGCTATTTCAAAATTATTTACATCATTTTGAAATAGCCCCTTTCTTTTAAATATACCTAATTAAATATCCTTAAAAAATGCCACATATGCATTTTTTGCTTCGTATATATCAACTTTACTTGCTATTTCCCAAGGTGCATGCATATTAAGAAGTGCAACTCCACAATCTATTACTTCCATTCCATATTGAGCCAAAATGTATGCAATAGTTCCACCGCCGCCTTGGTCAACCTTACCAAGCTCAGATGTTTGCCATGATACATTATTTTTATCCATAACCTGTCTTATCTGTCCAAGAAATTCTGCATTAGCATCATTACAACCTAATTTTCCTCTAGAACCTGTGTATTTATTAAAAACTACACCTTTTCCAAGATAGGCACAATTTTTCTTTTCCATTACCGATGGGTAATTTGGATCAAAGGCAGCACTTACGTCTGAAGACAACATCTTTGAATTAGAAAGTGCTCTTCTAAGTTTTAAATCATTGTAGTCCTCATATAATGCAATAACTTCTGCTGTTGTATTTTCAAAAAATCTTGAATTCATTCCAGTTGACCCAGCGCTTCCAATCTCTTCTTTATCCACAAGAATTGTTACACATGTTTTATCAGTTTCCTTAATTTCAAGCATAGCTTCGAAAGACGTATAAGCACATATTCTGTCGTCTTGACCATAACCCATCACCATACTTCTATCTAAACCATAATCTCTTGCTGCACCTGCTGGAACAACCTCAAGTTCAGCTGAAACAAAATCAGCTTCGTCTATACCATATTTTTCATTTAAAATATTAAGCATATTGTATTTAACCTTTTCCTTAATATCCTTATCTTTTACTGGTATACTTCCTATTAGAATGTTTAAATTTTCGCCTTCTATAGCTGTAGCTAATGGTTTTTTTAGCTGGTCCTGAGATAAATGTACTAAAAGATCAGACACCCCAAACACAGGGTCCGTATCATCTTCACCAATTTTTATATTCACTACTTCTCCATCTTTTTTAACAACTACACCGTGAATTGCAAGTGGAATAGTAACCCATTGATACTTTTTAATTCCGCCATAATAATGTGTTTCAAGATGTGCTAAATCACTATCCTCATATAGTGGATTTTGCTTTAAATCAAGCCTAGGTGAATCAATATGTGCTCCTAAAATTTTCATTCCACTTTCAAATGAATCTTTCCCAATTAGATATAATGCTAAATTTTTTCCCTTATTATTAGCATATACCTTATCTCCCATTTTTAATTTTCTGTTACTACTTATAATTTTATTTAAATCCTCATAACCATTTGCTTCTGCAAGCTTTATGAATTCTGTTACGCATTCTCTTTCAGTCTTGCACTTTGAGATAAATTTTCTATATGTATCTGAAATTTCGAATACCTTATCTAGGGTCTTACTTGTATACTTTTCCCAAGCATATTCATGTTTACTCTCTAATACATTTTTTTTCTGTGCCAATTTAATTCCCCCTGTATTTTATAGCAATTTTAACATTAAATATTAAAATCTATAAAATCTTTTTCTGTTATTACGCCATCTATTAATACATCATATTTTTCCATTGGGATAGCTTTTAACATTTGGAATTCATATGCTAAAGCTATCTTTTTACATACGCCACATGAAAAAAATCTATCATAAAACCCACCACCATAACCAATCCGACCACCAATTCTATCAAAAGCAAGTCCGGGAATTATGGCTATATCAATTTCATTTGGTAAAGATGAATTTTCACTGTCTTTTGGTTCTAATATACCAAATTTACTAACTACAAGCTCACTAAGAGAATTTATAAATAAAGCTTTCATTCCGCTTTGTTTATTTATAACCCTTGGCACACATACCCTTTTACCTAGTCTTAAAGCATATTCTATTATCCTATGAGTATCAACTTCATTATTAAAACTTACATATATAAATACAACACTAGCATTTACAAAAATACGATTATTTATAACACTATTATAAATTAACTCATCCATTTTTTTCTTTTCATCAAATACTAGCCTTTTCCTCTGGCTAAATATGTACTTTCTTATATCTTCTTTACTATCTATCTTCACTATCTGCCATTCCATCCATTCTTTCATTTATAGTCTGAACAGGTGATATTTTTGATGTGAGGCTATATCTATAGTTTGCAGCTGCCGCTTCAATTATTACGGCTAAGTTTCTACCTGGCCTTATTGGAATTGTCATTTTTCTTATAGGAACATTTAAAATCTGAATAAATTCATTATCTATTCCAAGTCTATCGTAGTCGCTGCCTTCTTTCCATTGTTCTAGATACACAACCATATCTATAGTTTTTGTATCTAATACTGAGCTAAGGCCATACAATGCAGGAACATCTATTATTCCCATACCCCTTACTTCAAGCATTCCATTGGTTATATATGGAGATTTTGCATGTAAAATACCTTCAATTGCTTTAATGTCTACAGCATCATCTGCCACTAACCTATGCCCTCTTTTTATAAGTTCCAAAGCAGTTTCGCTTTTACCTATACCGCTTTCACCCGTTATTAGTATTCCAAACCCATACATATCCACTAAAACGCCATGCATTCTTGTCTCTGGTGCCAATTTTTCATCAAGATAATTCATCACTTTGCTTATAAAACGTGTGGTAACCATGTCGGTTCTAAGAACCCAAGTATTGTGGGATTTAGCTTCATCCAAAAATTCTTCATGTGGCACCATATTTCTAGCGATAACTATACATGGCGTCTCGAATTGAAAAAACTTTTTCAACCTTTTTGTTCTTATTTCAACTCTCATTGCATCAAGAAAACTCCACTCTGCATTACCAATTACTTGAATTCTTTCACTGGCAAAATAATTGTAAAACCCAGAGAATTGTAATCCTGGCCTATTTATATCACTTTGGTAAACTTCAGCCTCTTTATTTCCTGTTATAATTACATCTAATTTCATGTCCTCAGCTAATGTTTCTATCTTAACAGGCATTGCATTCAAACCGCCTTTCTATTTATAACTAATTTTATTCTACCACGATTTTACTTTTATTCAAGTCATGTAATGCCTCTACAAATCTTATAGTGCCTGTTTTTGAACTCATTACAATGGAATGAGTTGTAACTATCTCATTTTTTGAATATATAACTCCTTTAAGTAAGTCACATTCTGTTATTCCAGTAGCTGCAAAAAATACATCATCGGATTTTGCTAGATCATCTATTCCAAATATTTTATTCACATCAGAAATGCCCATAGATTTACATCTAGCTATTTCTTCCTCACTATGTGGTACAAGTTTTGCTTGCATTTCTCCACCCATACATTTTATGGCCGCTGCTGCTATAACTCCCTCTGGAGCACCACCAATACCCATTAGCATATCTATACCGGTTTCTTCAAATCCGCAAGCAAGAGCTGCTGCAACATCCCCTTCTCCAAATAACTTAACTCTGGCTCCAACTTTTCTAGCTGCATCTACTATGTAATTATGTCTTTCTCGCTCTTGAACAATTATTGTAAGCTCAGTTACATCTTTTTTAAGAGCTCTTGCTACATTTATAATATTTTCTTCTGGAGATTTTTTTATATCAATAGCACCTTTTGCCCCAGGTCCTACAACAATCTTTTCCATATACATATCTGGCGCATGCAAAAGGCTACCTTTTGGTCCCATAGCAATTACTGCTATAGCATTAGGTAACCCTTTTGCGATTAAGATTGTTCCATCTAAAGGATCTACTGCTATATCCATTTCAGGCATATTAGCTTCACCAATACCAACCTTTTGTCCAATATATAACATTGGTGCTTCATCTAGTTCACCTTCACCAATAACAACTGTACCCCTAACTGGCATTAACGTAAATGCCTTTTCCATACCATCAACAGCCGCTTGATCAGCTCCCATTTTATCTCCTCTACCCATAAAGGTTGCTGATTGGATGGCTGCTGCCTCTGTAACCCTTACAAGTGCCATACTTATATCAATATTTAACATAAACTTCCTCCTAGACTTCTAATTATGCAGTACATGAATTTTACCTATATTGTAACATATAATTTACCTAGCTTCAATCTACAGAAGCCCTGAGAACAATCTGAAAAACCCTTCTTGAAACTTATACCATAAACTTCTTGATTTATACCATTCTGCAGTAACTAATTTACATATTTTCATATCATTTTCAAAAATATTAGAGCAATTTAATGAAAAGCCAGCATCATATATAAATGCATTGACTTCAAAATCCAATTTAAAACTTCTTATGTCCATGTTTGTTGTTCCAATTGAGGTTACCTCTTCATCTATAACTAGCATTTTAGAATGCAAAAATCCAGGATATATATATACCTTTATGCCATAATCCATTAAATCTTGTATGTATGAAAAAGTCACTCTATAAACCATTTTTTTGTCAGGAATACCAGGAATCATTACTCTCACATCCTTCCCCGACATAGCTGCAATCTGTAATGATTCTAAAAAAGTCTCATCTGGTATAAAGTATGGTGATTGAATATATATAGAATCCCTTGCACAATTTATCATTTTTATGAATCCTCTTTTTATTTGCTGACCACTAGCATCTGGACCACTAGATACAATTTGCATTGCTATTTTACCATTAGATTTCACCGGTGGGAATAATTCTACACTTATTCCCTGTTCATTTGAGGCGTAATACCAATCCTGCATAAGCCTTGTTTGAAGCATATAAACAGCTGATCCCGTAATTCTAATATGAGTATCTCTCCATGGCACCTTTTTCTTACCTAATCCCATGTATTCGTCACCTATATTCATACCACCTAAATATCCAATATTGCCATCAATAACTACAATTTTACGATGATTTCTGTAATTTGCCCTAAGATAAGTTCCAAACTTAATAGGGAAAAATCTACTAACCTTACCACCTGCATGTATTAAATCCTTAAACATTCCATCTGGTGTAAAATAACTCCCTAAGTGATCATATAAAAGACGTACTTCTATTCCCTCACTGGCCCTTTTAGTAAGTAGATTAACTATTTTTTTGCCTATGTTATCATCCTTAATTATAAAATATAAAAGATGTATTGTGTATTTTGCTTCTTCTATATCTTTTATAAGACATGCATACTTATCTTTTCCATCAATAAAAATTTTAATATCATTATCATTTGTCAATATACTTTTGCTCTCATTGATATGCATTTCAATGATATCATAGTAGGATCTGCTATTTTTATCTTCAAGTGAAAATTCTTTGTTTTCCAATAAATTTTTTTGTTCAATAATCCTAGTATTATACTCGTCATCATATTCTTTCTTTATCTTAAACAATTTCTTTTTACTAAACCTTAAACCTCTCCCTAAAAAAAGATATAATACAAAACCCACACCAGGTAAAAATGTAAATATAAGAATCCACATCCCAATCTCCATTGGTTTTTTTCTTTCTACGTATATTGCAACTATAATAAATAATAAATTCATAAAAAAAATTATTGATGAAGCCACCGAAACAAATGATATATTCATAAACTGCCTCCTTGTGTACTTAAAGCCTTCCTACCGCTACTTGATAGATTATAACACCTTTTATAACTAATGCTGACGTGATTTTTACTAAAAATATTTATGATAAAGACTAATTATATACAATTTTCCCATTTGTGTCAGCATTTTTTCATTAACAAGATAAAAATAAGGAAACATGTAAGCTTTCAAATCTAGAAACTTACATGTTTCCCTATTATTTTATCATATTTTCACGTAGATGGTGAATAATTACACTCAAGCTATTTACTAAATACTAGAATTACAATTGGATACGTTTCATATTCTACTAATTATGGTAAGCGCTGATACAAGCGTCCAGTCCATAATATTTAAAGGGACTGTTCCAATCAAAGATCTTATAACTGGAACATAAATTATACCAGTAAATAGTGCTACTGAAGATGCCATAGCTACCACCATATATTTGCTTAGCCTTATACTTGTATTGTTTCTGCAATAATAACAATTTATAATTTGAGTAAATACTAAATTTGTAAAGGCAATAGTTCTTGCTTTGGCTATTCCCATACCTAACAGTTGAGGAATTTCAAAAGCCGCAAATGTTGACAAGCCAATACCTATACCTCTTTTTAATACTTTTTTACTTAGTTCTCCATCAATAATAGGTTTTTCCTTTTTTAACGGTGGTTTATTCATGATGTCTTCACTAGGAACTTCTAGTGCTAGTGGTGCTCCTAGAATAGACTCGCAAATTACATTAACTAGTAATATCTGAATAGACAGTAGTGGCAAACTTCTAGTAAATGTTGTGGTCATAAAAATTGCTATCATCTCTCCAACACTACCTGTAAGTAAATAGCTAACTGATTTTGTTATATTATTAGATACGTTTCTACCTTCTTCTATAGCACTTACTATAGTTGAAAATTTATCATCCACTAAAGTTATATCTGCCACATCTTTTGCTACATCACTTCCATTGCAACCCATAGCAATTCCTATATTTGCCTCTTTAATGGCTGGAGCATCATTTACTCCATCTCCAGTCATAGCAACCACACAGCCGAATCGCTTAAATGCTTTTACAATTCTCAACTTCTGTTTTGGGGAAGTTCGTGCAAAAACCTGAACTTTTCCAATTTTAGAATCCAGTTCACTATCACTCATATTCTCCAGCTCAAAGCCTGAAATCACCATACCATTTGTTAATATGCCTAACTCATTTCCAATGGCTGACGCAGTATTTTTATTATCCCCAGTTATCATCACTACTTCAATACCAGCATTATGACACTTTTGTATAGATTTTTTCACATCTTCCCTTGGCGGATCCTCCATACCAACCATTCCAAGGAATACATGGTTATTTTCTATGTTTTTTTCTTCTCTCTTTTCAATTTTCTTAAAACTAAAGCCTAATACTCTAAGAGCACTTTTTCCCATGTCTGTACAAATTTCATTGAGTTTTTCCCTATGGGTTAAGGTCAAAAGCTTTTCCTCTCCATTCTCATAAATAGTTTTACAGTTTTTTATTACTGAACTCATGGCTCCCTTGCAAATAGCTATTTTCCCCTCTGGAGTCTCTACTAACACAGTCATATAGCGTCTTGAACTTTCAAAAGGTATTTCTTGTAACCGCTTGAAAGTTTCTTTTATATATTTAATATCTATACCGAATTTTTTTGCTACGGTTATAAGAGCTCCTTCAGTAGGATCTCCTTTTATAACCCATTTACACTCTTTTTCTTTCGAAAGACTTGAATTATTGCACAATACTCCATACCTTAAAAGTTCTCCTAGTGCACTTTTACTTGCACAGGTGCTTTCAGTAGATGTTATTTCACCTTTTGGATCATAGCCTGTTCCTGATACACTATAGAAGGTGTTGTCTACATAAATTTTTCTTACAGTCATTTCATTCATGGTTAAAGTTCCTGTCTTGTCGCAACATATAACATTTGCCGCACCTAAAGTTTCTACTGATGGAAGCTTTCTTACAATTGCTTTTCTCTTAGCCATTCTCTGAACACTTACTGCCATGGCAACAGTTACTATAGCTGGAAGACTTTCTGGCATTGCTCCTACTGAAAAACTTATTACCATAGTTAATATACCACCTATGGTTCTCCCCATTACCAAGCCTCCAATTCCTGCAATAAAACACATAGATATACAAATCTTAGTAAGATTATTCGTGAAATTCATCATTTTTTTTTGAAGTGGTGTAAGTTCAGTATTTATATTTTGAATCATAGTTGCTATTTTTCCAATTTCAGTGTTCATACCTGTGTTTACAACTAATGCCTTTCCTCTTCCAGATAATATGTCCGTCCCCATATAAACCATATTAAATCTGTCACCTAAATCCGCATATTTATTACATACTTCAGTAGATTTTGATACAGGAAGCGACTCCCCTGTGAGAGATGCCTCGGAAGTTTTAAGATTGTTACATTCAATTATCCTAGCATCTGCAGGTATTTTTTCCCCAGCCTCAAGCATTATAAGATCTCCTGGAACAATATATTTTGAATTTATCTCCTGCTCATATCCGTCTCTAATAACTTTTACCTTATGAACCATCATATCTTTTAAAGAATAAATAGAATTTTCTGCTTTGTTTTGCTGTAATGTGCTCAATGTGGTCTGAAGGATTACTATTCCAATTATAGCTATGGCATCTGGTATTTTGCCAATTAAAAATGAAGCACCACTTACTACAATTAATAATTTTGTTGAAAAGTCTTTTATATTTTGAATAAATCTATTAAAAATGGATTCTTTTTTCTTTTCTGATAATACATTAAATCCAAATTTTTTTGTACGCTGAGTAATACTATGGTGATTTAATCCTAGCCTTTTATCTGTCCCCAGAATAGTTGCTACTAACGAATAGTCCTTATAATGCCATAAACTACTTTCACTCAAATCTCTGCCCTGCATGATTTTTTTTGCATTAATTTCTAATTTGGCTTGTTTATCATTTCTTTTACTATTAAGTTTTATTACATTTCTTTGTGTTAAAGTTTTTGAATTTCCAATGAAAATTTTTAAGTGCTCTAAAATGTTTTTTTCATTAGCTAGTTCCTCATTAAATACCACTAAAACATTACCTGTTATTGGATTTGCTTTGCAATGAATTACTCCGCTTAACATAACCATATGTTTTACTAATCTCTGTGCTACTTCTCCATTTCTGTACACGATTTTAACAGGTATCCTAATCCTTTTAGACAATAATTTTTCATCATACACACTTTGGCTAATTATACTCTCGCTAGAATACAACATCTTTAACACCATCCATATTTTATAGTTATGTTAATTTCTTGTTAACTTCATCAATAAATTTTCCCCTAAAAATCTTCTGTTATTCATGGATGTATAAATCTATATTTTTTTATAGAATAAATTTTATTATTATGGAAAATATATATTTATAAAATGTATTGTAGAGGTGTATTAATATGAGTGACGAAAATATTGAATTACAACAAAATTCACAGAAAATGCAAAGGGATATTGATCAGTTGCATTCAAACTATGACAACTTAAGTAAAGAGGTAAGCCAATTAAAAATCAATACCACCAACATAGGTGGGGACCTTAAGCAAATTAATAAAAGTATAGAAATAATTCTCCTAAAACTAAACAAACTTTCTGATGAATACGAAGAAATAGGTAGTGAACTGGCTGAAGAAAAACCAATAACACATTCTATGAAAAAAATTTTTACAAATCCTTTAAGAAATATTGCGGTGGGTGCATTGAGTGCAGTTTATTCCATAGCAGATGTAACAATAGAAAAAGCCTCAAGTTTAAGAGAAAACTTGGAAGATATTGTGGCAGAAGCTCAATATTCAAATAAAAAGAAAAAAATGCCACCTGTAGAAAATAGTTAATATAGTTTATGTATGCCACAAATTATCATCTAAGTAAAAGGAGCATTTTAATGAAATCCAACCTTCAAAATACAATACTAAATGATAATATTAGAGATTTAGATAATAATCTTAGTAACATTGAGAAAACATTAGAAGACCTAGTTAAAGTTAGTGTTCAGCAAATAAAAGATAACCCAACACAAGAAAAGCAGCTAATTTCTTTATGGGCAAGTCACGCTAATAAAATAAGTAATTTTTTCTTTAATGAATGCCAAATCACAGATAATAAACAGCTTTACAAAAACATTATAAAGTATATGCTATTCAACAAATAATGATTAAAACCTCTCTATTAGTCAATAATTTAGATGTTAATTAATTGGAGGTGTTTAATATATATGAATAATAAAAAGTTTTTATATGGTGTTGGAGTTGGAGTTTTAGGTTACAATATAATTTATTCTTTAATCAAAGACAAATTGCACCCCATGGCTGTTAACATAGCCGCAGGTGCAATATCCATGGGAAGCGCTACTAAATCCTTCATTGAAGATGTTAATGAAAAAGCAATGACTCATCGCGAAGAACGTTTTAAAAGAGTTGCTAGTAGCTTTGATACAAAACCCATAAAACGTAATGAGCAAATGTCTGAAAATATCCAGACATTAAAAAAACAACTTACTGAGTTAAAAAATAAAATTAAATAAACATAACTTTTTAAAGGAGGCAGTCCCTGTGCTTAATGAAATAAGTGTCATCCCCGGGCGAATACATTTTAGACTTCGGGAAGTTTACGGCGACGCACTAAAGGCAAGATATATAAATTCTTATATATCTTGCCTTTATGGAGTTGTTTGTAGTAGGACTAACCATACTACTGGCTCTATTTTAATTGTATATGATGCAAAAAAAACAAACCATAACCTTCTTTCACAAAATATTGAATCTGCTATTGCTTCAATGGATTATTCAACCAAAGAAAAAAAGCAGAATCATGAGCTTTATTATAAAACTATAGAAAAAAAAGATAAGGTTAAATGGAAATTTCTTTTCTTTGACATGTTATATTTACTGCTTAAAGTAAAACATTATACTATTGGAAAGTTTTCTATAAGTAAAAATGTTGTAGCACTTGAAGCTGCCTCTGCCGTAACAATTATAGGTGGATATCCTCTATTAAAAAAACTGTATAAAAAATTCAGTAGTGACATCCCAACTGATTCAGATATACTGCTTAAACTTATTGCTACATCATTTACCATATTACGTGAGAGTAGTAAAGGTGTCTTAGTACTTATTTTAAAAAGTCTTAGTGAATACATTAAATATTCTGCTGAAGTCCAATGCATTGAAACTCTAACCTTAGGAATGGGCAAAACCGCAGAAATGATTTGGACAGCATTGGATAATGATGAACAAATACTTGTACCTGTAAGCACTTTAAGTATTGGTGATATAGTCTATATCCATAAGGGAGAAGTTTCACCTATTAATGGTGATATTATAAATGGTACTGCCATAGTTAATAATCTATATACTACTGGTCAACCTATAGCAAATCAGGTAACAAGTGGTGAAAAAATACAAGAAGGTCAGGTTATTGTTTTTGGAGATTTGAAAATAAAAATGCAAAGTGCTCCAATGTCATTTACAAAAAAAGATATTTCATTAGATAATTTAAATATACATAAAAAAGTTGGTGCCTATCAAAATAAAATAACAAAAGCAGCTTTGGGTCTAGCAGGTCTAAACTATATTTTCACAGGTAACATGTTAAATGCTTTATCCTTACTACTTGTTCTTACCCCATCAGCCACAGCCACTGCACTTAGTCATGGCATGAAGAACTATATAGCTCTATTAAAAAATCACAATATATATTTAAGAAACCCCAATACCTTTGAAAACATCATAAACACAAATAATATTATGTTTGATAAAACAGGAACATTAACCTATGGACATATGAAAATTGTAAAAATCGAATCTTTTAACAATTCTTATTCTCCTCAAGAATTACTAAAGATATGTGATGCCTGCGAATCCAACAACTATCACCCAATTTCTATTAAACTCCAAAATAATGTAGGTGAAACCAATGATGTATCAAAACTAAAAAGCTCTGTAATAATCCCATCACAAGGAATAGAATCAGTTTATGACAACCATAAATTACTTATTGGTAATATGAAATTTTTTGAAAATAAAAATATTGATTTTTCTCATGGAATTGGCAAATATAATAAATATGAGCAACTATTATATTATCCCCTATTTATTGCCATTGACAATAAACTTGTTGGTATTATTTCTATGGAAGATGAAATTCGTAACAATGTCCACTTACTTATTGACAAACTAAAATACAGAGGTATACGCAATATTAGTTTATTGACTGGTGATACTTATGAAAAATCATGTTCTTTTGCCAAATCACTTGGCATTGAAAAAGTTTATGCTGAATGTAGCTGTGAAGATAAGTTATCAGTTATATCTGAAGCTAGAAGGTTTGGAACCATTATGATGGTTGGAGATGGCATAAATGACATTGATGCCATGAAATCGGCTGATGTAAGCATAAGTTTTTCTAGCTCTGCCTGTGATAAAATCAAGCTTCACTCTGACTGCATTATTTTTGATGACAATGCTAAAAGTCTATCAGACCTTATTTATATGTCGCAAAAATCTTACAAATTTATAAAACAAAATATTATTTTTTCACAATTTTATAATATTGCATTTGGTGCTTTATCATTTTTTCAATATTTTGATGCATTTACAGCTAAAAGTTTAAATACTATTAATTCCTTAATAGTCCTGCTACTCAATGAAAGAATAAGATGGATTGTGCCTGATAAGATGTTTGAGTATGAAAATAATGAAAATAAAAAAACCTTGAATAACAGTAGCTAGGCTTAATTTCAGTTATAAAGCAGGAAAATAATAACTTTTGTAGAATATAACTTTATAAGAAAGAAGGGATTTAATGAAATTTAATGAGTTTCCATACAAAAGACCTGATATTGGGTTACTTCAAGCTGATTTCAATTCTGTCTTAGACAAATTTATCGCAGCCGAAAATTTTAAAGAGCAAGATGAACTAATGGTAAAAATAAATAGTTTGCGAAGCGATTTTGAATCTTTATACCAGATTGTATATATTAGAAATACTGTTGATACTACTGATAAATTTTATGATGAAGAACGAACTTTTTTTGATGAAAATGGCCCTTTGTATGAAGAACTGATTTCTAAATATTATACTGCATTAATAAATTCTAAGTTTAAAAATCAGCTGACAGATAAGTGGGGCAAACAGTTATTTACTATTGCTGAACTATCCCTTAAAACTTTTTCTC
Source organism: Clostridium akagii DSM 12554 (assembly GCF_000686725.1). Taxonomy (GTDB): domain Bacteria; phylum Bacillota; class Clostridia; order Clostridiales; family Clostridiaceae; genus Clostridium_I; species Clostridium_I akagii. The sequence continues at coordinate 77,880 of NZ_JMLK01000016.1, forward strand.
CTGAAATCATCGAAGATTTACAGGAAGAAAATAAGCTTTCAAGTCAATATACTAAATTAATTGCCTCAGCTAAAATTATTTTTCAGGGAGAAGAAAAAAATCTATCTGGATTAATACCCTTTCAGCAATCTACAGACAGAGACATTCGAAAATCCTCTAACATTGCAAGATGGGGATTTTTTAAAGACAATGAATCAGAATTAGATCGCATTTATGACTCATTGGTAAAGGTTAGAACAAAAATAGCCAAAAAACTGGGTTATGAAAATTTTGTTGAAGTTGCCTATGCTAGAATGCTTAGGTCAGATTATAATCCTGAAATGGTTGCAAATTACAGAAAACAAGTGGCGAAATATATTGTTCCAATAGCAAGTAGTCTAAGAGAAAAACAAAAGAAAAGATTAGGTGTTGAAACTCTAAACTATTATGATGAAAATATTACCTATAAGAATGGTAATGCAAAACCAAAGGGTGATGCAAAATGGATTGTAAATAACGGTAAAAAAATGTACTCTGAATTATCTCCTGAAACAGAAGAATATTTCAATTTTATGGTTGAAAATCAACTTTTAGACCTAGTAACTAAAAAGGGGAAAGCTGGGGGTGGTTATTGCACTTATATAAGCAAATATAAGTCACCTTTTATCTTTTCAAACTTTAATGGTACTTCAGGTGATGTAGATGTCTTAACCCATGAAGCCGGTCATGCTTTCCAATGCTACGAAAGCCGAAGTTACGAAATACCCGAATACCATTGGCCTACTTCAGAAGCTGCTGAAATACACTCTATGAGTATGGAATTTTTAACTTGGCCTTGGATGAACTTATTTTTTGAAGAACAGACAGATAAATATAAATTTTCTCATTTAAGTGAAGCTCTTCTATTCATTCCTTATGGAGTTACAGTAGATGAATTCCAACACTTTGTTTACGAAAATCCAGAAGCGACGCCTAAAGAAAGGAAGCAAGCTTGGAGAACTATAGAAAATAAATACTTACCACATAGAAATTATGAGGATAATGAATTTTTAGAAGACGGAGGCTACTGGCAGCAGCAAGCACATATTTATGAGGTGCCTTTTTATTATATTGATTATACCCTAGCCCAAATTTGTGCTTTTCAATTTTGGAAAAAAGCAAATGAAAATAGACCTAAGGCCTGGGAAGATTACAAAACTTTATGCCAGGCTGGCGGAAGTAAATCCTTTCTAGAGCTGTTAAAGCTAGCAAATTTAGATTCTCCTTTTGAAGAAGAAAGCTTCAAAGGAATAACTTCCTGCATTGAAGCATGGCTAAACAATATAGACGATTTAAAACTATAAACAGAGTTTTTGGTTTCAGGTGGAGTTTTTTACTCCATCCGAAACTTATTAACATAGTTTTCTGATTTTCCCATTTAAAGAAGATGGCAGTATTCAAATAGTCTCCATGGGATAAATTTTAATCTAGTGTGTTGATTTAACACCATTCACCGACATCCATGTTGATGAAGGAGTGGACAATTTTACAACAATACAACCATTTAATTCTTTAATGCTATATCTGCTTGGCCAATTTATCAAATTCTTAGAATTATCATATGCATATTTTATTTGACTAGTAGAAGGCATAATAACCCCATAACCTTCCGATCTTAAAAAGTTTATTATTCTAGTATTATTACCATCATCCCAGCTAAAAAAAGATCCACCGGTGGACCCTGAAGTATTTGAAATGATCTTTCTATCTACATCATGCATGCCTATAAAAACAATAGGTACACTATTATAAGCATATCCATCAATACCAATATCATGAATAATTTCATTTCCTACATTTGTGTCAAACTGATATACCATATAGCTATCGTAAAAGAGCCTATTCATATACATTGAATTGAAAAACAAAATGAGCACACTTGCCATTATTACTATTGGATTAATTATTCTAATCTTAATTGTTTGATTGTTAACTAAAAGAAGTTCGATTGCTCCAGCCAAAGGAAGTGCAATATAAGTACGCCCAGTTATCCCTGAAGTTCCAAGCACAATAGACAACATAAAAGGAGATATTAGCAATAAAATTGCTAATACGCAGTTTATAGATTTATTAATAATTTTTTTTGTATTAATAAAAGAAAAAATTGAATAAATAAAAAATAAGCACGTCACTACTAAAATAACTTTGCCTCCGTACACAGCTGAATCACCAAATAATATTTTTTCTACATAATGCAAAGTGGTTAGCATTACATGGATATTACTTTTCCCTCTGTTCCAACCTATATATCCTGTAAGATAATTTCCTGGATCAGGGGCAATAAACTTAGTTATAATTTTATTAATCAAATAATATGATAAAACTCCAAATATAAATGCAAATATAGCCTTTATGATATTTATTAGAATTTGTTTATTATAATTATGTATTAGACCAAAAATCAATACATATGCAATAATCATTACTATATACACAACCACAAATGCCTGATAAATTGAGATGGATACAAATAATAGTATTGAACTAATAATAATATATTTTTCATGCCTAAATTTAAAATATGTATATATAAATAATACCGAGATTGACATAAGTAACATACCTAATGATTGTTGCAAGTTAAACATGGAATATGAAAGAATTTCTCCTACGACAAGTGGAAGTGAAGAAAAATAAGAACAAAATACAAATGATGAGAATTTATTGAATTTTGTATAAAACATCGAAATACAAAATAAAAAACAAACACCAGAAAAATTCCATATTAGCACTGATAAAAAGTCCCATAAGAATGGAATATAATTACCAGTTGGTGAAATAACTTTATCAATTAAAAAAACTCCAAACCTCCCTTGCATTAGCCATAATCTAATATTACTAGGATCACTACTATTAATCCAAGTTTCTTCATCTATAGTCAATGAATGATTGGTTAGCATAAATCCAAAACAAATCAAACTAAATATAAGAGAACAAATTATAGGAATCTTATATTCAACAATAAACTCCTTAAAATTGCGAATTTGTTCAGATATATTTTCACTTATTACTAAAAAATCCATATTTTCACCTCAACATTTATTTTTTAAAAAATCAGTTTTACGACAAGATTTTTTTTCATACTTATCAACAAGTTACTTTCCCTGACTAACTTAATACTTCTTACTTTTTATGTATCCAATAGCAAATAATATAAAAGACAAGAAAACTGATGTCAATACAATAATAAAAACTGATATATTATTTCCACTTCTCCTTTTCAAAAAGTTATCTATAGTATTCATACCAACTTTATCGCTATTCTCCTTTGTACTGAATTCACCATTTAGAAGTTCTCCAGTTGTAACTTCTAGAATTTCAGCTAATGTAGGGATTGTTGTTATCTCAGGATATCCTTGCCCGGTTTCCCATTTTGATACCGCCTTGCTTGTAACGTTAAGTTTATCAGCTAAGCTTTGTTGTGTCATAGATTTTTCTTTTCGTTGACTGGCAATAAAACAACCAACCTTTTTATTATCCATTCTTTACCCTCCCCATAGCATCGTCTTATAATTAAAATAATATCATAAGTCTTCCAATTATATCAACCTACGTATGCTTGAATCTGATGTCTACGTAAAGTGGAATATTATTTTTTTTATAATAAACCTTATCTTCTGATTTTCCAAAAGTTATTGGAGCTGTATTACTTTAAATTTTTAGTTATAACTTCGCTGCCTTCAAATGGGAGAATGCTGTAACAGTAGTTACCAAATAAATAAAGCTAGATATCTAATTTTAGATATCTAGCTTTATTTTACTAAACATTGATTATTTTGTGAACAATCAATTAAATACTCTTTTAAGCGTATTTCTACCTTTATCTGTTATATTCCAAATTCCAATTTCTATATTACTTTTACCATCACAACAACTACTTTTGCTCTTTGTAGTACTTGGCATGCAGTCACTACAACAATCACAACTTGAAGATGCATTCATATTATCTTTGTTAATGTATCCCATGTTTTGAAGTTGTATTATCATATCTTCTACCATAGACTCATCGACCCCAAGCTCTTCAGCCATTGAGCTATTTGAATACAGCCCACCTTTAGATAATCTTTGTAATATTTTCATTAACATTTTCATCAACCCTTTCTGTTAAAGCATTTCGCATAATTTATAATAATGAATTTCATTATCAATGTATAAACTAGTTAAACCCCAAAAGCCTTCCACCTTGATACACTACAACTGCTAAAACCCATGCAATTGTGCATGTATAAATTACAACAATAATAGCCCATTTAGCTGAATTTGTTTCTCTTTTTATTGCACCAATAGTTGCAACACATGGTACATAAAGAAGTGTAAATACCATAAATGATAGTGCTGAAAGAGGTGTGTATGCGCTATGAACTGCGGCTATAAGTTTAGCACCCTCGCCCACTCCATATATTGTGGCCATAGTTCCTACTACCGCCTCTTTTGCCACAAATCCGGTTATAAGCGCTATTCCTGCCTGCCATGTACCAAACCCAGCTGGAGCAAATACTGGGGCTATAAACGCACCAATTATACCAACCAAACTATCTCTAGATCCTGCCTCTACTCCAAATGGAAGATTTGAAAGAACCCAAACAACTATAACAGCGCCTAAAATAACCGTTCCTGCTTTTTTTACAAAGGCTCCTGCTTTTTCCCACATATGAATTAATGTACCTTTAGCTGTGGGGATGCGGTATGGTGGTAGTTCCATTATAAAATATGATTCCTCACCCTTAAATACTGTACTGCTTAAAAACTTACCAACAGCTATTGAAACAACAATTCCTAAAACATAAAGTCCAAATACAACAACTCCACTTGCATCAAAAATCCCCACTTTTATTTTTGAAAAGAAAGCACTAGCAAATACAGCATAAATTGCAAGTCTTGCAGTACAAGACATAAATGGGCTTATTAAAATTGCTATCATTCTATCTTTTTTACTTTCCAAAGTTCTTGTAGACATAACTCCTGCAACATTGCAACCTGTACCTATTATAAGTGATACAGCTGTTTTTCCATGAAGTCCAACGGCATTCATGAACCTGTCCATAACATAAGCTGCTCTTGCCATATAACCAGTATCCTCAAGTATTGATATCAAAAGATACATTAAAAAGATCATTGGCGTAAACCCAATTACTGAACCAAGCCCTGCAATAAGTCCATCTGCAACAAATGAACGAATCAAATGAGGAGCGCCTAAATAAGCTAAATTGTTAGAAGACCAAGAACCTAAAGAATCAAAAAGTCTGCCAACTAAATCTGTTAATATTCCATTTCCTATAGTCATAGTTATTTGATACATTATGAACATTATAATTGCAAAAATCGGTATACCGAGCCATTTATTAGTTACTACAGCATCAATTTTATCTGACACGTTTTTTTTGCTTTCATTTGATTTATCTCGTTTTACAGCTTGTTTTACTACGTTACCTATAAATTCATAACGTTTATCAACTATATATGCATCAACGTCATAACCAATTGAATTTTCCAATATATCCTTGCTATTTTTTAATTGATTCTCTACCTTTTCAGCATTCTCAGTGTCATGTACATATTTATTTATAAATTCGTCATTTTCTAATAATTTTATAGCAAGCCAAAAAGGCGGGTATTCTAATTTTAGATTATTTTCATGAAATGTACTTTCTATTTTGGAAACTTCAGTTGCTACAGCTGTTCCATAGTCAATTTTATATTTATCTACCCTATCATCTTCCTTAGTTTCACCTAAACTTATAGCTGCTTCAATAAGTTTCTTCACTCCAAGACCTTTAGTAGCTGTAGTTGGAATCACTGGAATATTTAAGAGCGTTGCTAATTTATGTACTTGTATTTCTATTTTTTTATTTTCAGCTTCATCCATCATGTTTAATGCTAAAATAACTTTAGCTCCAGTTTCTAAAATTTGAGTTGTTAAATATAAGTTTCTTTCGATGTTGCTTGCATCGATTACGTTTATCACTACGTCTGGATTATCCTTTAGTATAAAATCACGTGCAACCACTTCATCTTCTGAATAAGCTCCTAAGCTATATGTACCAGGTAAATCTACCACAGTAATTTCTCTTCCACTAGATGTAAGTTTACCTTCTTTTTTTTCAACAGTTACCCCGGGCCAGTTTCCAACATGTTGTCTTGCACCTGTTAATTCATTAAACAAACTTGTCTTACCACAATTCGGATTACCTGCTAAAGCAAATACTAAATTTTTATTCATTATTACCTCCCAATATACTTTATTAAACTTCTCGTGCCATCACCTTTTGCGCCATAGCCCTGCCTAAAACTAACCTTGATTCTCCTACCCTAATTAACATAGGCCCTGACTCATTATTTATAATTTCAACTACGGCACCTTTATTAAATCCCATCTCCATAAGTCTTTTACAAATTGTTTCTGTTCCTACAACCCTATCAATCTCTGCTAATTTTCCCATAGTGATAAAACTTAGCGGCATATAGATTTTATCCATAATAGTCCTCCCTTTATAAAATTAGTTTTACAGCAATTCTACAATAATATCCCTTGCTTCTTTTTTTCTAAGACTTAAATTATATCCTCTTAGTTGTAGTTCAATTGGATCTCCCATAGGTGCTTTTCCTGATACCAATATCTCTGTTCCTCTAACAATACCCATGTCCATTATTCGTCGTCTAGTCTTACTAGTTGGGTCTACTCTCAGTACTTTTGCTTTGAAGTTTATTTGTACTTCATCTAGAGTTATTTCCTTAGACATAACACACCACCTCATTATTTTCTATTAATAATCATTCTCAACACCGCATCAAAAAATAAATGCCTTTCAGCATTGTTTAATATTGATTATCATTCTCGTTTATATAATACAATAGCCCTTTTAAATTGTCAAGTTAATTTATTCTAAGTAGCGGACGTATATCGAGAATATCAAAACAAGAAAAGTAAGTGTATTGATAAGATTAACTTTATGACTAACAAAATTAGAGATTTTTAGCCTAAATTAAAATAAGCAAGTTTACAAACTACGTAAACTTGCTTATTTTATATATCTGGTAGCCCCAACGGGAATCGGACCCGTGACTCCGCCTTGAGAGGGCGATGTCTTAACCTCTTGACCATGGGGCCATATCATAATCATGTGACATGAATACACTCCATGTCACATATTTTTTAATTAATATTTTACAATATTATTCCCAACGTGCCGTTACACCTAAGAGTCACACCCGCACTTTCGCAGGTGGGTTTCCCTCAAATTATTTCTGCCTACTTCTCCTAATATGGAAGCTTGACATCCACAACTATTATTGAAAATCCCTAAATATATCTGTCGGTTGAACATATAAGTTTTACGAACACCTCAGGACTTGCTACTTGTATTATTATATCATTTTAAATTTTAGTTTCAAGTTATAATTATGCTGTTATTTATGATTATAAGACTGTAGCTCTATTATTATACACATTTCTTGTAAAAGCTTGTATTCTTATAATTTTAAATCATCTATAACTTTTTCTATGTCTAAATCTTGACCACGTTTTCCAAATTCAACGATTACTTCAACGCAATCAATTTCTTCTTCATCTATATCGTAAGTGATATACTGCGCTTCCACTGAAAATTTTTCCATGCAATCCTCAATTATTTCTCCTACATTATCTATCACTAAATCATTAAGATAAGGTATAAAAAATTCTTGATTCCATTTTTCCCCGCCAGACACCTCTGTACATTCATCGTTTGCATAAGCTGTTGCAGCTTCGATTTCAGGATCATCAAAATCATAATAAAATCTTGCAAGAAAAACATCATCTTTATATTTGATTTCTTCTATATCTCCTAAATCATTTTCTTTTAAATAATCTATTATAGCGTTTTTTTCCATAATAATCCTCCTACTTTGCTTTTATTAAAATATATATCAGATTATCCACATATTTCAATAAAAAATTTTTCTAATATTTATAAGTTTTTTTTGATTAAATTTAATAGTAAAAACTCATCTACTAACTATAATAACACATTTATGGCTATATTATAAATATAATATATTATTATTGTGCATGATTATGTATTATTATAATTTTGCAAATATTCCGCATATTGCTTAAACTCTTTATATATTTTAAAATTGCTATATAATCAAACAGTACGCAACAATATCATTAATATCTAAAGAAATAACTAGTCAGTATGCTAGTCTATTTTCTTCCAGATGTTTTACTCGGAGGTATGTGAAATGAACGTAAATTTAATCGGCGTTCCATTGTTTTATGGATCTGATAAAAAGGGCGTGGACCTTGGCCCTGATAAATTAAGAGAAAATAAAATAGTAGATGTCATAAAAAATAATCATCATACAATACATGATTTAGGTAATATATATGTACCAAGCGTTAATACTGATGAAAAATACTCTTCAGATACTAATATGAAATATCTTTCACCCATTGTAGATGTAAACACAGATTTAGCAAAACAAGTATACAATTCGCTTAAATCGAATTGTTTTCCTTTTGTGGTAGGTGGGGACCATTCACTAGGAATTGGAAGCATCGCAGGTGTAAGCAAATATTATAAAAATATTGCGGTAATATGGGTTGATGCTCATGGTGACATAAATACTGATAAAACTTCTGATACAGGGAATGTTCATGGAATGCCACTGGCCGCATCGATGGGATTTGGTTCATCTTCACTTACAGATATCTATTATAAAGGTATTAAGGTTAATCCTAAAAATGTTTTCATCATAGGTGCTAGATCATTAGATAATGGTGAAAAAGACCTTACAATACAAAAACATCTAAATGTTTATTCAACTCAAGATGTTAAAAATAAAGGTATTGATACAATACTTGATGAAATTCACAAAAAAATATCTGAAAATAAAGTAGATGCTATACATCTTAGCTTTGATATAGATTGTCTTGACCCAACCCTAGTTCCTGGAACTGGAACACCAGTTTCAAATGGAATGAATCTTGAGGATGCTAAATATCTAATTAAATATTTAATGGAAACTGAGCTTGTAAAATCCATGGATTTAGTTGAGCTGAATACCTTACTTGATAAGGGAAATACTACAACTGAACTTGTAATGGGACTTGTTGACTGGACCTTTAAATATTTACAGTAATAGTTTTGAAGGTTTCTTATAGTTATTATAAATTGCTACAAATCAATAATTATATAATTCAACAGTTACAAGTGATAAATGACAAGTTAATGAAGATTTTCTGCTCGCGCAGAGAAATCATTAAAAGGATGGAAGCAGATTTGTGTGAACAAATCTGCTTCCATCCTTTTTTATTTACAACAATTATAAAAACCTGTAACTCGCCACTTATCGCTTGTAACTCTAAAACTTATTCATAATTTCTAGCTACTTTGATATATTCACTATTAATAGATTAAAGTAGTTCTATAAACTTTTCTATAAATTCATCTGCTGCTTTATATTCTTTTTCTGCTGGTACAAATTTAAATTTCAAACCACCTGGTACGATTTTAAATTTAAGTGATTTAAGTCTTTCTGTAATCATTGGAACACCTTCACCGCTCCAACCAAATGAACCAAATGCACCAGCTGCTTTACCTCTACCAGTGATAGCACTTGCATGTGAAAGTAAATCCCATGATGGTTTTACAGCATCCTGATTTATAGTAGGTGATCCTACTAATATGCCACTTGCATTCTCAAGGAGCTGGGAAGCTTTTTCTGGATCAGTCTCTGTTATTTCATGTACTTCTGCTTTTATTCCTTTTTTATTTATAGACTCTGCAAGATACTCTGCCATTGCTTTTGTATTGCCATAAGCACTTATATAAAAAACCTGAACGTTTTTTTCCTTTTCTTCTTCTTTTGCCCATTCTCTGTAAAGTTTTATGTATTTATCAGCATCAGTCATATGAACTGGACCATGGCTTGGTGCAACTATATCTATCTTTAGTCCTTCTATTTTATCAAGTCCTGCATTGACAAATCTCTTAAAAGGCGACATTATAACTTCAAAGTAATATTTCATTTCATCTAAATAATCCCCTTGGCATTTATCCTTAAGACAATATTCAGGGCAGTAATGACATCCCATTACATCACAAGTAAATAAAGTACTTGCTTCTTCATAATATGTAAACATAGTGTCTGGCCAATGCAAATTAGGAGCCGAAATAAATTTAAGAGTAGACTTTCCCAAATTAAGAGTTCCCAGTGCTATTGCATCCTGATTATTAAAATCTCTATTTACAATTTCCTTTGCATAGTTAATTGCTGCCTTTGATGCAACTACTATTGCATCTGGATAAGCCTCTATAAGTTTTATTAATGAACCACTGTGATCTAATTCTGTATGTTGAACAATTATATAGTCAACTTTTCTCTCTCCTATTACTTCCTTTATATTCGCCATAAATTCATCAAAAAATCCACTTTTAACACAATCTATTACGGCTACCTTTTCATCATCAATTAAATAGGAATTGTATGTACTTCCTCTCTTTGTTTCCATTATTATATCAAAAACTCTTAGTTTTTCATCTTTCACTCCAACCCAGTGAATATTATCTTTTAATTTTTCAGTACTCATAAAATCATCCTCCTATTATTACCTTGAATCCTAAATATTATTTAGTCTCCTTTATTGCTCTATATTATATTGGGATTTAAACAAATATAAAACTTCCTTATCCACCATTCTACCACATTAAATTATTTTTTCAATTAATGTTTAGTCTAAAAGTGGTGAAATATCCCCCTCGTAACATACATATTCAAGGTGTAATGCCCTAGTTAATGAAACATAAAGTATCTTCTTGTCAAGTTCATTATCATCATAATTATCTTTATTACAATTATATATTACACTACAATCAAACTCTAACCCCTTAGTCATATACGATGGAATAATTATCTTCTCCATTTTAACATTTTTTTCTGTGTCTTTAATTAGTTCCCAATTATGCTTGCTGTATTTTTTTAAGAATTCCTTTATTGTTTTGCATTCTTCATAAGTTCTGCCAATAATGGCCACACTATTTTTACCTCTTTTGTCGCATAGTTTTACAATATCATCTAATTTATCAGAAAAATCTTTATTTCCTTTGAAATTGATTACTTCAGGTTCCATTCCATGTCTTAAAACAGGCATGGCTGGCTTCAAGCTATTTTCTTGTTTTTTTAGTACCTTATTAGCAAACTTAATTATTTCTACAGTAGAACGATAACTTTGGGTCAATTGAACATAAGTAGCAGAATTATTAAATACGTCCTTAATGAGATTTTCCCAACTATTTATACCCTTATAAAAATAGATTCCTTGTCCTGTATCCCCAACAATTGTAAACGAATCATTTGTTGCCATATGCCTAATTACTGCATATTGAAATGCACTGTAATCTTGTGCTTCATCAATTACTATATGTTTAAATATATATCCTTCTGGAACACCTTCAAGCTTGAATTTCAAGTACATTATAGTAGTTAAATCATCACTATCGATGGACCCATTTTCTTCATTACTTTGAAATTCATCTCGAATATATCTCCAAAGTTTTATAGGAATAGTTTGCTCAGCTATTCTCCCTATTATTTCTTCATTTTCAAACATTGTTTGTAAAAGTTTTTTTGTATCTGAATGTTTCCAATTATCAAAGTAGATTTCCATGCTCTCTCTTGACAACTTTAAAATTTGTTTTTTTCTAATATCTCTTTCATCATAAATTTGTATTATTATTTTTCTTCTCTCTTCTCCATCTTCCATATTGTTTTTTACTGTAGCTATTTTATATTCAAAATCAGCTGATATTTTTGCAACAAATTCAGGTAATTTTTCTTTGAGTTTATTATTAAAATACTTTTTTATTTCATCTTTTCGCTTATCAAGAGGTAGGTGTGCCATATCTCTTACAAATAATCTTTTTATTTCAGAAGCTTTAAAAAGTGGAAACCCATTTACGTTTATATTGTCCACATTGGCATCCTCAATCTCAATATATCTTATATACCTATCTAAGATTGTTTTGTAAAATAAGGACCCTTTAAACTTGCTACTCTCCGTTATATATTTATTTTTTTCTTTTGACTCAAGTACTGACGATAGTTTTTTGTCCTTGGTAATCACTTTACCCTTTATTTTAAGGCTCTTTACTGCCAGCTCTTCAAATGTCATCTGTTTAACCATATCTATACCAAGACTTGGAAGCACCATGGATATATAATCTAAAAATAGTTTATTAGGTGCAATTACTAAAATATCTTTTCCAGCTAATGTTTTATTGTATTTATATAATAGATACGCAAGCCTGTGAAGTGCAATTGTAGTTTTTCCCGAACCTGCAGACCCTTGTACTATTAAAGGTGCATTTTTACCTGCTCTTATAATATCATTTTGCTCTTTTTGTATTGTTGCAACTACATCCTTAAGTTTACTACTGACGCTTTCTTCAAGATTTATCTTCAAAAATTCATCTGTAAGTGTATTTTCTCCATCTGCGGACTTTAAAATTATTTCATTAATACCTTCATCAAAAGCGTCTGCAAGTTCTCGTTCCCTTATGAGAAATTTGCGTTTCATGTTAAGTTCTCCATCAATAAAGCCATCCGGTACTTCATAGGATGCTTCTCCTTGAGTTTTACTGTAGTATAGATCAGCTATGGGAGCTCTCCAATCAATTACTATTTCGTCACCAGTTTTACTATCTCCAAGCCCAAATTTTCCTATGTAAAAGCTTTCGTTATCTCTAAGTCTTTCTCTGAAGTCAATTCTTGCAAAATAAGGTTCATCTTTTGTTTCAATATATTTTTCTAGATTTTTATGAGTTATGGCATATAGTTTTTGAGCAGTCTCTAATTCTTCGCTATATCTTCCTCTGGATTCTTTTTTTAACTCTGCAATTTTCATCTTAAGTTCATTATCATTTTTATCAGCTAAAATTCTTTCATTTTCTATCCACTTTTGTGTGGTTTTAAGTTTACCCTTTTCAAATTCAAATTCGCCTTTTTCTATGGACACTTTGGCACCTCATTTCCTACGAAAATTATATACATGCAAGATATTATTATATATCTACTAATTGATTTATTCAATAGTTCTATTTTAAGACTTTGTTTCATATAATATATTGTTATTATTTGTGTTTTGGAGGTAATTCTACTTTATGAAAATTCTAATTACAGGAGTTGAAAGTAATTTAGGAAAATATATAGAAAGCTACTTTGCTCAAAACAATCAAGTATTTGCTTTCACAAGGCAGATACTTGATATATCAAAAAAAGATCTTACCTATAAGACCATAACCTCAGTGAGCCCTGATATAGTTATACATTTAGATTCACAAGATAATATTGACACCTGTGAAATGGATGAGTCCAGCGCATATACACAAAATACTATAGGTACACTAAATGTTGCCTATCCTTGTAGCATACTTAACATACCAATAATTTACCTTTCAACATCCTATGTATATAGTAACAATTGTAAATGCAGTAATTTTGAAACTGATGAATGTAATCCTGTTAATATATATGGTAAAACAAAACTCGCTGGTGAAAAACTAATCAGAACTCTTTGCAAAAAGTACTTTATACTTAGAGCAGGCTGGTTATTTGGCTATGATGATTGTTTTGTTAACAAAATAATCAATAATCGAAATTTTTCCATATTTGTATGTAGTACAGAAATTGGTAACCCAACCTACTGCAAGGATTTTTGTGATGCAATAAAAGAAATGCTTCATTCTGACTTATATGGAATTTACAACTGTTGTAATCCTCCTAGCATAAGTAAATCCCTTTGGATTAAGGAGATATTTAGTCTTGCACAAATTGAAAGAACCATTTTAGAACTGCCTGAAAATTTTATTTCTAACACAGCAAAACGCCCACAAAATTCTTCTCTTAATACATCGCTTATAAAAAATTGCTTCAACATAGATTTTCCAAGCTCTGACGTACGTCTTTTAGAATATATGAATAAGAAAGGTTATATATTAAAAGAGTGAATTCGTTGTGGAAGGTTTTTAACCCACAATGCCTTCCACAACACTAAAAAGTTATATTTATTTTCTAAACATAACTTTTTTTACCTCTTATTGATACCTCTCCCGAAATAAGTGCTTCATGTTTTCCATCTTCATATTCTACAACTAAGCTACCATCTTCCTTTAATTCTAAAGCTCTAGCATTTATTTCAATACCCTTTCTTATTACCCTAATTTCTTTTCCAATTAAAATAGATTTTTCTCTACAGATTGAAATTGATTTTTTTATATCCTCTCTTTCAATATAATCATCATATAAATTTTCAAGATTATTAAGAATACGTGCTACTAATTTTTTCCTATCAATTTCCATACCCACTTCTAATTTAAGAGAAGTTGCAATTTTACTTATGTCTTCACCAAAATCAGAAGCATCAACATTAACATTTATACCAATCCCTAGTACTACAAAGTTCACCATAGTAAGCTCACAACTCATCTCTGTCAATATGCCACAAACTTTTTTATTGTTTATTATTATATCATTAGGCCATTTTATAAGACTTTCTATATTTATGTCAGAAAGAGCCATATTAACTGCTGCTGCTGCAATTTGAGTAAGCAGTGAAACTTTCATCGGATCTATGCACGGCTTCATTATTATTGACATCCACACACCTTTACCCTTAGGTGAAACAAAGTTTCTTCCAAGCCTACCTTTTCCATTAGTTTGCTCTTCACTTATCACCACTGTTCCATGTGCAGCATCTAGTGCTAATTCTTTAGCCGTAATATTTGTTGATTCTAAAGAATCAAAATGTATTATCGTTCTTCCTAATCTATCTGTTACTAATTTGTCTTCTATTTCCTCGTAGGTTAATACGTCCGGGCAAGATAATAATCTATATCCTCGTTTTGATATAGATTCAATGTCATATCCTTCCTCCTTTAGCTGATTAATACACTTCCAAATTGTAGTTCTGCTTACTCCAAAATTCTCACTTATATTTTCCCCAGAAACAAAAACTTCTCTGCTATCTTTTAATAATTTCAATATTTCTTTTTTCAATGTTTTACCTCCAAAATACTTAATCCAGTGCATGCAATGATTTTATTCAAGTATAACTCATATTGTATTTTTTCCAAAACCCAATATTACTTGAACTTTGCTGAAAATATTATAAAGTAGTTGCACAAAACAAAATACCATTATAAATATCAATGGAAAAAAATATCTACTCTGTCCTTCTGTTACAAATTGAGTAACACTAAACATATAAAACAGCATAAGAATGTATACCTGAAATTTATAATTTATACTATCCCTATTCCCTTTATTTTTAATTAAGTCAACAATTTTTGTTACACTTAAAAATAATATATATATAACCCCAGGTATAAATACTATTTTTCTTATATTTTGGGTAAACTTTTGCAGTGCATGTTCTTGTTCATATTTAAAATTGGTCCCTGGAAATACCCATGATATATCTTCACCTGCAAAATATGTGTTTCTTAATCTCATAATTCCCAATTGAATAAACCTTATAGGATGCGATGTTATCCATTTTGATGCTGCTGCCTTAAATATTTTACATCGTGTTGCCCTATTTCCGTCTTTGTAAACCTGCAAATTAACAACTGAATTTTTTACACTAGCTGATGACATCCAGCCACCAGTGTTATTTTGAGAATTATTATTTATGTAAAGAACTACCCCACTATTTGTTGATACATAGGTAAATTGTCCCATAAGCTTAGAATTTCGAAGGACTAGTGGTGAAATGGTCAAAAATGTAAATAAAAGAATAATTAAACTTACTGTCACTGCTTTTTTTAATTTTCTTGTACAAATCAATTCCACTAAAAAAATTCCTAACACATATACTAAAAATGATGCATGTATAATTGTAATAAATCCTGTTAGAATTCCCATGTAAATATACTTATATTTAACTTTACTTAAATAAATTGCCGTTACCATTAATAATATAGTAGTCATTAGTATTTCCTTAGCCAAAATACTGTTATAAAATATATTATTAGGAAATAGCACAAATATAGTAAAAATTATTTTCCTTACTATTTCCTTAATCTCTAATTTTCTCAATATATAATAAAATAATAAATAACTTATACCAGTTAAAATCAAGTTAAATATCTTTGCCTTAATAATACCCGCGCCAAATATCCAATATACAAATCCCAAAGTAATCGGATAACCTATGGCCTGCCTAGTATCTCCCCAAAAGCCTCCATTTGCAATATCTGTTGCAAGTTGGTTATAGTAATTAAAATCTGAAATAGGTTTAGTCTTAATAAAAACAACCCATAATATACTTAATATTATTCCCAAAAGCAAAACTATATAATAGTAATAATTTTTTATTTTATTTATATAAAGCATCACTAAGCTATTCCCCCGTCCGATGAATTTCTAATTACAAAAAAGCACTATATAAAGAATATCATATACAGTGCTTTTTCTACAAGTCAAATTCTCTTGAGATATTTAATTTTAATAGTTTCAAGTGCTTTACTGTATTTTTTACTTGCGGTTTTAAATAACTCAGGCTTTATTATAACCTATAATAAGTTCAGCGATTGGATAAAATCACTACTAATCAGCTCTTCTTAAATTTTGATTGCACCGCTCGCTTTACAACATCAAAAAAGCTTAACGAACTAACCATATGACTTGGATCAACATATTTTCTAACAACACGAAGTACTTTTTTTGGTTCTTTAGAAGAAAAAGTGTAGGTAACATTTTCCTTTGTTTTGATGGCATATCGTGGAATCCACTTTCCTTTTAACAACACGGATGCAATGACATAGTCAACCTTTTCCCAAGGAATTTGAATGCATTTTTGAGAATCACGAGAATTATAAAACTCAAAACTTTTGTCCCCAATCATGATTTTACCATAATCCGTAAAACCTCCAAAAGATGTTGCATCAACTACTATATCCACCTTAGTATTTAATGATTGAACCATACGCTCTACCCCTTTTCTCTTTATATATAAATTTTTTCTATTATATGTTTTATATTTGTTTCTAATAATTAATATCTATATTTTAAAACTTAGTGGGAATTTTTAAATACTTTCAAAATATTTACCATGCTCTCCGGACAATAACTGCCATGCTTGCTCTAAATTAATAAACCATTGTACAATGATTGTTGACTATAGTATATAATATACCTTCTTAAGATGCAATAATCCTCAAATTAAAAATTCGCAATTGTTATCCCAAAGCTAATTCACGAACAACTATTTAATAGATAAATTAATATATTATCCAAAGTTCTTCTAATCATCATTACCTTTAGTTATAAACTTTAAAATTTTTTTCGAGCCAGCTTTTTCTATTAAACTAACCTCTGAACTTTCACTAGCAATACACAAAGCATTCTTGGAAAAATCGAAATGCTCAAAATTAACAGATAGATTATTACGATCAATAATATCATGACCATCATATAGTAAATCAGTCATCGGAGACGAATACCAATCTTCATTGAATAATTTACTTAATGACTCTTTTGCCGTCCAAAAAAAAGTGGGGAGTTGAGAATTTTCTTTTATCTGATATTGTTCTTTCTTGGAGCAAACCATTGATAAAATTTCATAATTAACTTTATTATACTGCTCAATATCAATACCTATATTTTGATTTGAAATAGCTACAACTACCATATTATCAGTGTGCGATATAGAAAAATGATTTTCCAAAAAATCATTTTTAAAATATGGTTTACCATTTGCTCCAAGCGATAATTCACCAATGAGTTGCTCAGAAGCCACACAAAGTAATACGTAAGCCATTAAAGCATTATATCGATCTTTTTTTTGGTGGTATTTCATTGCATAAGCGTAACGAAAAGGTGCATATCTACGAACAAATGATAATACCGGTTCGTAGAGCATCTCATCTTCAAAATGATAAATTATTTTTTTCATTTTATAATTACTCCATTGGAACTAAATCAAGCTCTTTCTGGATGAATTGTCGTGCATCATCATCTACAAAGAGATAATCGTGTCCAGCATAAACATCTTTAATGACAACATTATCAAAAACAGAGTGAATTTTCTCATCACTTAGTGGTTTCTCTTCAATCATACTTCGTATATAGGTGGTAGGAGTGTAGGTTTTATTAACTTTATAATTAAATATGTCTAGAAAAACCTGATGATTATTCTCAATCAAGTGTTCAGTGGTTATATTTTTTTCATCCATTCCTTCAAAGATATGTGTTTCCTCAAAATATTTTCTATAGTATCCATTTGCTTCGCGTCCACGAACTCGATCTAAATCAGATTGCTCTAGATAAAAAGGGGAGTCTAATAGTGTTAACTTATCAACCTTTTTTTTTCTTGTATTACTTTCAAGTTGATGACAAATTTCATTAGCAATCACACCACCGTAACTCCAACCCATTAGATTAAACCTCGACATATCTATTTCAGGCATAAAATTCTCGATAAGTTTTATATAGTAATCTGCGATGTTCTCGATACCCTCAATTCTGTCCTCAGGTGTTAATAAATTATGAGGTTCTATAACATAAATTGGAAATCTTGAATTTTTTATATTGTTGAATAGTGGCTTATAAACATCGCTGCCAGTATTTCCTGAATGGATTACAAAAAGAGCTGGTATATTTTCCA
The DNA here is from genome assembly GCF_000686725.1 of Clostridium akagii DSM 12554. Lineage (GTDB taxonomy): Bacteria > Bacillota > Clostridia > Clostridiales > Clostridiaceae > Clostridium_I > Clostridium_I akagii. Next base: position 96,544 of record NZ_JMLK01000016.1, read on the forward strand.
TCTGAGGAGTACGTTTAACAAATGTATAAATTGGTTGAAAATTATCATTTCGATCAATAAATCCTACCATGTCATATAGTTTTGTGTGATAGTGCAAATCAACAAAGTTTAATTTTTTCCCTAAATCTTGCAGTAATTTTATGCCTAATTCCATAATTTGAAGGGACGTCGCCCCCAATTTTTTAAAATCACTATTTACATTAATGTGTTTTAAATCAATATTTAAAATTTCGCTCCAAGCCTTTTTTAAATATTGAATGCTGGCACTATTGATGGCTGATGGCACTTTTACTTCTCTGTTACTTTCGTTTTCCTCTTCTAATGCCTTGAATAATTTTTTTTCGTCAATTTTGCTATTACCATTTACAGGTAATTCATTTACTTGTTTAATGCGAGATGGAATCATAATTGATGGTAATAAATCTGCTATACCTTGAAGAAGATTCTCTTCCTCTAACTTCTTATCGTTAGCAAACCAGCAATAAAGTTGTTCATTGTAAACAACCACATGTAATTGTTTCGTTGTTGGTACTAATTTATAAAAAGCACGTTCAATTTCTGATAAATCTATACGGACACCATTAATCTTATACTGTCGATCACGTCTACCTAGATATTCAATATTTCCATCAGGTAAAACACGAGCAAAGTCCCCTGTTCGATACCCTCTTAGATTTTTTCCTAAATAATTGATATTTATAAAGGCTTCTTTTGTAGCTTTACTATTCATAAAATATTCTCTGGAAACTTGTACACCATAAATAAATAACTCACCAATTTCTCCTTCAGGCAATACCTGAAGATTATTTCCTAAAATTAATGCCTTCGTATTTTTTACAGGTTTTCCAATGGTTACTTTTTGAGTTTTTGAATTTATTTTACAGATAGACGCAGCTCCACATTCCGTATTTCCATAAACATTAATTACTTTAAATGATAAATGACTAAGGTCTATATCAGGAAATCTCTGACCTGCTAGTGTTAATAAACGTAAGCTTGGAATATCCATTGAACGGATAATAATATCCCCAATCATAGTTGTTGCATTCATAAATGTAATTTTATGCTTATTCAAATATTCTTCTAAAGCAGCTAAATCGTGTCTCAAAAATTCACTTAATATATATAATGTACCACCTGCACAAATTACTGAAAAAAGATCCATATAACTTACTGCAAACGAATAAGGTGTGAATGCAGCAGCCTTGTCTTGATCTGTTAGTTCATATTCTTCTTTTTGCCATATAACTGTATTTTCTACATTTTGTTCGGAAATTTCAACAGCTTTAGGAGTTCCTGTTGACCCCGAAGTAAAATATATTGACCATGCATCTGATGAACTCTTACTGGCAGGATTAACTTCATCAAACATATATTTTCCTTCTTCAAGTGAAATTACAACTTGTGCCCCTGCTAACTGAACCATTTCCTCTAACCTTGCTATGGGTTGAGCAATATCTTGAGGAATAAACGTAATATTCTCTTTTGTTAATGCAAAAACTAAAATAGGAAAATAAATACTTCGAGGAATTTGCAACGCAACGATTTTCCCCCTCAAATTTTGCTCACGTATGATTTTAGAAACCTCTTCAATTGCTTCTACAAGCTCTTGGTAAGTCAATTGTAAAAATTCATCTACTAAAGCAATTTTATGGGGATTTATCTTTTCATAATTAAAAATTTTTAAAAGTACATCTTTATCATTCATAACTTTTCCACTTCACCCTTCATATAAAATTTGTAATTAAATGCTTATCTAATTTAAATATATTTTTCTTGATATTTATCATAATCAATAACCTCTATAAAAACTAATTTCAGTTTGATATTATTACCTGGTGACTATTTTGTTTCCTCTTTGTGGATCTTTTGATATGCAATTTTTACAGAGTAACAAATTTCATTTTCACAATCTGACTTCTGTTGATGATACAAAATTGCTTGAAGTAATTCAGGATCATCAATTCCAAATCTATTCTTTGCAAAGTAATGACTCAATTTGGGAAGTAGTGATTCATTAGTTTCATGTCCAGTTTTTAGCCCAAACTTATTTGCTACATATTGTCGCTGATTTTCAAAAATAGTATTTGCACTATTTGATAATACAGCTGCAATAAAAGCTTTGTTAAAGCTATCACTTCCCTTTGGAAACAATTCCGATGCTTTTTCCCCCATTCCAAAAGCTTTTTGAAATTCACAAACAATCTCATTTAAAAAATATTTTTTTTTGATATCTTCACTCACATAAACATTTCTAGTTTCTCTGGTCAATGCTTGGAAATTTTGCCCTTTCAAGTAATAACCATAACTTCTAACGAGAAAAGGATGAACCACATAAAGATCAGAGTTCCACAGCCATTCAAGAAAATAGCAACAGCCTTCATCTAAAGAGCGATCTAAGGCATTTAACAAACCTTTCAAATATGGAGGTTCACCATTTCGATCCCAGTGAATCTTGTCAGCAATAAAAATAATTTTAACTAAATTACTTGCATTATCAATACAGGTAGTGTGATAGCGAATTGAATCTAACACATCATGACTTTCAATTCCAAACAAGACTTGTGCAAAATAATCTCCCTGCTTTGCGTGAACAAGCATCGGCACCTCACGTTCTTCTTGAAATAACTCAATACCTAAAGATTCAGCCACTTCAACCCGATTGCTATCAGGAATTGCTCCGCCTAGATCATGGAGACTACCTGCAATAAAGGCAGTCTCTGGATCTACATTGAATTTTAAAGCTAATTCAAAAGCAACTTTCCCAACACCATAGGCATGTAGGAAATTTTCAGTTACTGGGGTTAAAAATCCACAATCTCTCATAAGCTTTTCAACTCTTCGGTTAATAGTCCATATTTTTCATATCTTACTTTTTTTTCAATCATGTTTTTTTCATCCACTAAAACCACGTAAGGCTGTAACTCTTTTGCTTCCTTTGGTTCCATTTGAGCATAACTCATAATAATAACCTTATCCCCTATAGAAACACAACGAGCAGTTGCACCATTCATACAAATCATTCCTGAATGGCGTGGACCTGCAATGACGTAGGTTTCAAATCGTTTTCCATTATTAACATCAGCAATCTGAACTTTTTCATATTCAATAATTCCACTAGCTTCAATTAATTCTTCATCAATTGTGATACTACCTACGTAATCCAATTCTGCTTGCGTGACAGTCGCACGATGAATTTTTCCCTTTAACATCTCAATTAACATTTAGTTTATCTCCAATCAAATTTTTAATTTTAATATCTATATTATTTACTATTTCTTCTAAAATAGTTTTGTAAATACGCGAAAATCTCTCAATTGTTTCAGCTTGGAACAATGTTCGCTTATAGTTAAAATCTATGTTTTGTCCCCATACAAAAATCGTAAGATCGCAAAATGCATCCTTATCTGAATGTCCAGTCATTTCTGAAATAGAAGTAAACAATTTCGAGTGTTCTAAAGCTTCACCTTTAAATCCTTGAATGCCAAAATAAACATCATTACCAGTTAGTCTTATATCTAGTTCATGAATTAGTTGTTCAAGGGGAATATCTTGATTATTTTGGGCATCAATAATCTTGTTATTCAGCTGATGAACAAACGTTGAAAAGCTTTGGTTTTTATCAATATCCATTGTTAATAGGAACTGATTTATAAATAATCCAATTACATTCTCTAGTCCCTGCATATTTCGATTTACAGTCGGTATAGCAATGGGAATATGTTGTTGTCCACTTACACTTGATAGCATCAAATAATAAGTGCCAAGCAACACATTGTGTAGCGTCATACTTCTTTCTTTAACCACTTTAGTCAATCGATTATAAAAATCATCTTCCAAATGGAGATATACATCTCCACCATTGTTTTTAGCAGTCTCGCCTGAAATATGATCTTCTGGAAGATTTAAGCCTTCATAATTCTTGAATTCTTCGCGCCAGAAGTTTACTTGTTGATTCTTTTTAGCACTGTTTAAGAAATCATTCTGACATCTAGCAAAGTCTCTAAATTGATAAGGTAACACAGGTAATTCATCTCCGTAATAAGACTTTTCAATCTCATCTAAGAATAAGGATGTTGACCAACCATCAAATGCCACATGATCTATTACACATACAAACTCTCCATTAAATATATTAACTCGTATAGGAATTTCATTTTCCAAATGAAATTGATGATCGAAATATTCATAGCGATGGATATTATTATGAGTTATCACTAAAGGTCGTTCATCTACCACTTGATAGGTGTCATAAATTCTAGTCCGTAATATTTCTTGTCGATCAACAACTTCAATTACTACTTTTGCTAATTTTTCAGGATCTATTCCTTCGTTAATTTTGAAAGCCATCTTGATATTGCTATAAGAATTTACAGGTACTATTTTGTATTTCTGTTGTGCAAATGAAAGTTTTTGATCTTCTTTATTTTTAAAGTATTGTTTTGTCACAACGAGCCTATTTATTTCGTTACTATAATGAGAAGCTTGAATCACTTGTGCAATTCCCTTAATCGTTTTAGCATCAAAGATCTCTTTTATAGTAATTTTCTTATTAAAGATTTCCTTCAATATGTTTACTAACTTGATTGCTTTAATTGAATCTCCACCAATCATAAAGAAGCTTTCTAATATAGATGTAGCCTTCGGATCGACATCAAGTAAACCACACATTGCATCTAATACACATCGTTCTACATCATTCTGAGGAGCAGCAAACTCTACATTATTTTCATATGTGATTTCTGGTAGTGCACTTCTATCGATTTTACCGTTAATAGTCAGTGGGAATTCTTTTACATGTTTATAACCGGCTGGCATCATATAATCTGTTAAATAAAGAGACAATACCTTTTCAATCTCAACACGTTGAATTTCTTCATCGCTCTGGTAATATACGCCTAAATGTTTACTCCCCTCCTTGCCTAACGCTAAAGCAATTACTTGTTTTATACCTTTGACTTTAAACATGGCACTTTCAATTTCACCTAATTCAATTCTGAATCCTCTGATTTTCACTTGGAAATCATTTCTACCTATCAATTCGAACTCATCATTTGGCAATACTCGCACGATATCTCCAGTTTTGTAAATACGACTGTATTCTTCAATTCCTTTTGTGTTATATGGATTTTTAGCAAAAGATTTCTCTGTTAACTCTGTTTGACCATAGTACCCTCGTGAAAGTTGAGGCCCACCTACATAAAGTTCTCCTACTGCGCCTTTTGGAAGAAGTTTTCTATTTTCATCCAATACGAAGTGAGAATAGTTTGGAAATGGTAACCCAATATTTGAATAGTTATCTGAAACTTTCTTCATTGATGTCCAAACAGTTCCTTCAGTAGGTCCGTAAATATTAATTAAGTTAATATCTTGGAAGCGATTTGCAAAAGCATCATTCATCTTCTCTCCGCCCACCATGATTGTTGTAAGAGATGTGGAAATAATCTCCTTATCGTTATCTTGGAATAGGTAGCTAATCTTTCCAGGAGTCGATTGTAAAGTAGTCACATAATGATTCTTCATGAACGCAGGAAATTCTTCTGGAGTCCCAGCAAATAGATTTACTGTCTTACCTCTCAATAATTGTCCAAATACTTCAGTACCAAAGATGTCAAAAACGTACTCTGCAATACAACCAAATTCGATATCTTCAGTTCCAGTATTATTGATAGCAGCAAGTATATCTTCCAAATAAATTATGAAATTCCGATGTTCTACCATTACCCCCTTTGGCCTACCTGTTGTTCCAGATGTAAAGATAATATATGCTAAATCACTTGGTTCAACTTTTATTGGAAGGTCTTCTTTTTTACTTGAAAACTCTTGTTTCATAAACTCTTCATCAATCACAATTTTTGCTTTTACTTGCCCTTTAATATATTCAATTCTTTCTAAAGAGTAAGTCGGTGACATCGGAACATAAATAGCACCTGCTTTCAATATTGCAATAATTGCAATAATCATGTTTTCTGATTTTTCTAGTAAAAGAGGTACACGATCACTTGGTTTTATTCCAGTTTTTTCAACAAGTGTGTGTGCTACTTGGTTTGCTTTTGAGTTCAATTCATCAAAACTATAGTTTAAATTTCCAAATTTTAAAGCAACATTATTTGGATGAAGTTTCACTTGTTTCTCAAGTTGTTCAATAATAGTAGTTTCTGGATAATGTGCTGTACCAAAATCAGGTATTTCATTTACATAAGTGAATTCATCAACCTCTTGAATTAGTTGTTCAATTATGCTTTGCATGAAGTAAAACAATTCAGCTATGACATTATCCGCAAAAATTTCACCTGAATATTTAAATTGGAAATTTAATCCATGCTCATTTTCATAGAGTACAACGGTTATTGGATAATCTAATTTTTCTTGTCCATCAAAATGAGTTATTCGCAATTTATCTCTATCTCCATCCTCCTTTGGTAATGGATAATTTTCATAGATAAATAACGTTTCAAAGAGCCGTGTGCCATTTAATTGAAGGCTTGCAAGGCTAACATTACTATGCATCATGCAATCATTATTAATATCTTGTAATCTCTGAAGCTGAGAGTCAATACCATCATTTGTGTGAGTAAATTGTACAGGTAAAGTACGAATATATAGACCGACACTTTCTTCTATACCCTCTACAGGGATATTTCGCCCTGCATTGACAACACCCACAGTTGTTTCTTTAACACCACCATAAACACTTAACAATTTGTGCCATGCATATTGAACAATAATATTAATTGTGAAACCTTTATTATTTGCAAATCCTTTAAGTTTGTCATAATTATCGCCGCTAATTTCAAATACACTGTCTTTTGGTTCTTTAATTCTGTTTATTTCCTCAAGTTTTACTGTGTGTTTTTCCTTTTTAAATAAACCAGCTAAATCAGGATGAAATACTTCTCCAAGATATTGTTTCCAAAAAACAGCTGAATCGTTTTTAGTGCTCTCAAGATATTTTTGAGATTTAATATATGTAATATCTTCACGAATAGTCACCTGCTGATTTTTGCACAACTTATCATAGGTATCATTTACAAAATCTAGCATAAGAGGATTAGACCATCCATCTAATATGGCATGATGGTTTGTTAAGACACAAGTATAATGACTGTCATTATGCTTGATGAGTCTAATTCTAAACAAACTTCCAGATTTTAAATCAAAAGGAGTCATTCTTTGAGCTTGGACAACTTTATTTAAATCAATATTTTCTACTAGCTCAAAATCTAGATTACCATCTTTAGGAATCACTTGAAGTATCTCTTCATAATCAGAATTCAAACATAAACGCAAGCTTGGATATTTTTTCTGAGCTATAGACCATGCTTTACGATATTTATCAACATTTATTGTCTGTTCGTAGTCAAAAATGTAAGAGCAAATATATGCATCATCATTTGTAACATTATTTAATGCATGGTATATAAATCCTTCTTGCAAGGTATTAGCGGATATAACGTCTTCCAATTCTTGATCTTTTTGAAGTTCATTTAATTTTTCTTGAGATATGGATGAATCGATATCTTCACTGGTCAAGTAAGTTCTATGGAATGATAACAGTTCATCTACTAATTCTTTTAATTTAACCTTATATTGGCTTGCCAAGCTTTCAATACCTTCTAAATTACCACTTATTTCAAGAGTTAATTTTTTTTGGAATATCCCACCATTTACAGTCAGATAGTCTTTGAAATTAACATTAGTTGTGTCTCCAAGATCACTAGTAATAATTGACCAGTCATCTGAAGAACCATTATCCATTTGCCCTAAATAGTTAAACAATATACCTGGTAGATTATTTGAGTGAATTCCATATTTGGCACCATAGCTAACTCCATAATCCGTGGCAGATCTGTTATAATGCTTCGTTTTCATCAAATCAGTTGAAATTTTTTTGGGATATATTGCTGTAAACCAACCCACCGTTCGTTGAATATTAATATTTTCGGTGATTTCGGCTCGTCCGTGAGATTCCAATTTAATATGGCTAATGTCTTGACCATGGACAGATTTTAATGCTCGTGCAAAGGCTGTGAACAATACTTCATTAATTTGAGTATTATAAACTTGATTAACTTTATTTAATAATTGTTTCGTCAACTTATAATCAAATTTAATAGTGACTTTCTTGTACTTATCAGATGTTTTAAACACTTCTTTATCGCTTACATTGATTTCTGAAGACACACCTTTAGTGTTCAGTTTTCGGATTTCTTCAGACCACTGACGATAACTAGTTCCTTTTTGTGGAAGTGCATGTCCCGCATAAAGTTCTTTTAGATCTGAAGCAATAATCTGCCAAGAAACAGTATCAATTATCAAGTGATGACATATCACAGCTAAAACATTCTCACTTTGTTTAAATACGAAACGGTAAAGATTTCCACTAAGATTAAAACTTTCTTGAATATGACTGAATTCTTCTGGAGAATCGGCTACCAATATATCAATATTATCTATTTTCTCAGTATAATACTGATTTTTCCCATGGAAAGATAACCGTAGCGCATCATGATAATTTACTAAATCAACTAGAGCTTTTTTCAGACGATCTAGATCAATGTTTCTTGGTAAAGAAATAGCAAAAGCCTGGTTAAAGTAATTGGAATTAAAATCTTCGAAGAACCATTCCTGGATTGGAAGTAATTTAACGTCTCCTGTTAATTCTCCTTGCTCACTTAATACTTCTATCTTTTTAGCTTTTCCAACATATCGTGAAAGATTCCTAATAGTTTTTGCGGCGAAAATTTGTTTTATCGTTATTGTTTGATTCAATTTTTGCTTAATTCGATTACTTAACTGAATTACCTTAATTGAATCTCCTCCAAGATGGAAAAAACTTACCGTTACACTTACATCCTTATTATCTAAACCTAGAATATCTGCTATTATTTCTTGCAGTTGAATTTCAATTTCAGTTTCTGGTGGTACAAATTCCTCTAATCTGAATTTAGGTATAGGCAACCTTTTTTTATCTAATTTACCATTAATAGTAAGTGGAAAGCTTTCCATAAAAACAAACGCACTAGGAATCATATAATCAGTTAAACTTTCTTCCAATTCAAGTTCAAGAAATTCATCTGATAACTCTTGATCAGCTTGATAGTAAGCAACTAGATGTTCGTTGACTGCTAACACAACCGCCTGTTTAATTTCTGTAATTTGAGTAAGTCTCGCTTCAATTTCTCCAAGTTCAATACGTAACCCATGAATTTTAACTTGAAAGTCGTTACGTCCTAGATATTCAAATTCTCCCGTATCTAGTAGTCTAACAAGATCGCCTGTTTTATAAATTCGTCCAAGCATAGTATGTTGGATAAATTTATCAGCTGTTAGTTTCGGTTGATTGATATATCCTCTAGCTAATTGAATACCACCTAAAGCTAGTTCACCAATTGCTCCGTTTGGTAATAAACGCTCTGAACGACTCAATACATAACAGTTAGTATTTGGAACAGGCTTACCAATAAGCACTTTTTCTAGTGAATGATCGTTACAATCAAAATATGTCACGTCGATACTTGCCTCAGTTGGACCATACAAATTGTACATTTTAGCGTTAGGAACAAGATTTTTAAACTTTCTAACACTATTAACGTTTAATGCTTCGCCTGAACAAAATACATATTTCAAGGAACTAATATCAAAACTTTCTGTATTAAGGTCTTTTTTATACATTTTCAAAGTATCAACAAATGCATCTAACATGCTTGGAACAAAATGCATTACTGTTATTTGTTTATCCTTAATCTCTTTCGCTAAATAAAGCGGATCTTTGTGACCGCATTCTAAAGCAAATACAATACGCGCACCTGCTAATAATGCCCATACTTGTTCCCAAACAGAAACATCAAATACATAATTGGTTTTTTGATAAATTTTATCAGTTTCTGTTATTGGGTAAGCTTCATTCATCCATTGAACACGATTGCTAAGTCCTGCATGTTCAATCATTACACCTTTTGGTTTTCCAGTTGTTCCAGAAGTGAAAATGATATAAGCAAGATCATTCATAGAAGGCCTTATTTCTGGATCATGATCACTAGTTTTCTTATAGACATCAAACGATTCATCAATAATTAGTTTCGCTCCTATTTGTTTAATAATATATTGTTTTCTTTCTTCTGGAAATTGAGGAGAAATAGGAACATAAACACAACCTGCTTTTAAAACTCCCCAGATGGCAATTGACATTTTTTCGCTACGTTCAAGTATCAAAGGAATTCGATCTCCAGGTTTAACACCATTTACTAGCAAATAATTTGCTAAATGGTTAGTTTGCTTATCAAATTCTGCATATGTCAATTGGATATTCTGGTATTCAACTGCAATAATGTCTGGTGTGCGTGCTACTTGTTCTTTAAATAGATCCACAACCGTTTTATTTGGATAATGGACAATTTTACCTTTTGCATAATCATCAGATACTGCGAACTCTCCTATTGATGCCTTGTCATTTTCAATTATTCTATTCAATACTAAAACATAAGTTTTTAACATCGCTTGGATGGTTGATTCTTTGAAAAGATCGTTGCAGTAATTAAAACCGATATAGCCATTTTCGACTAAAACAGATAAATCATATTTTGCAGTATTATAGTTTATTCCACTATTCATATCCGTAAATAAGTCGTTTTGAACTAATGCATTCGGTGAAAAATCTTGAACACTAAACAATATTTGGAAAATAGCATTTCTTGACGAATCTTGCGACACATTAAGTGCTTTTACAATTTGTTCAAAAGGAATATCTTGATGGTTTTGAATTTGAATAACCTCATGATGATTTTCTTTAATAAGTTTTTCAAATGTCATGTCTTCAGTAATCAATGTTCGTACTGGTAATGTATTGATGAAAAATCCAATTAAGTCTTCTGTCCCCTCAATGTGACGATTGGCAAATGGTGTCCCAACAACAATATCTTGCTGATAACTAAACTGTGCCAACATTACATCTAATGCACTTAACATTATAGTATAAAGACTAGTTTGGTGTTTTCTTGCCAGTGCCTCTAAATCTTGCTGCAGTTTCCCATGAAACGCTTCATGAACATCTGAACCCTTATAAGTGAAATTCTTCGGTCTTTCGTAATCAGTTGGAAGATATAAGTTTTCGTAAGAATCAAGAGCTGACTTCCAAAAATCAATCTGTTCTGCAACTTTTTCATGTGCAAGATATTTTCTTTGCCAACTAGCATAGTCTTTATATTGTACCCTTAATGGGTCTAGTTCTTCACCGTGATAAAGTTTTATCAGTTCTTTTAGTAAAAGTTCTGTTGACCAACCATCGAAAGCAATGTGATGGATAACTAATGCCAATTGATTATCAAAAATATTTACTCGTATTGGAATTTCATTTTCTAGGTCAAAAACTTGATCAGCATATTTCTGAACACTAATTGAATCATGGCTTACCTTAAACGAATCATGAGTCACGACTTGGTAATTATCCGTAATTATTGTTCGCAGTATTTCATGCCTATCTACAATTTTATAGAGAGCTTTTTCAAGATTTTCTACTGAAACATCATTTGATAGATGCAGTATTAATGGAACATTATAAGCACTGGTACCTCGCTCAAACTGTTCAATAAACCATAAACTTTCTTGAGCAAAGGAAAGAACCTGTTCATCCTCAGATGAGAAATTCTCTTTTGTTACTTTTATCGATCTTGGTTTTAGCTTCGCTAAATTACGAATATTTTTTGCTTCAAATATTTGTTTTACTTGTAGATTTATTTTATTTGATAGTTTTAGAGCAAGAATGGAGTTCCCTCCGAGTCCATAAAAATCATCCAGTACCGAAACTTTATCAATTTCTAATAACTCGGTAAATGCCTTTGCTATTTCTTTCTCTCTGGCATTTTCAGGTTCAATAAATTTTTTGTGTTCTATTGCAGGTTCTGGTAGTTTTCTAAGATCAATTTTCCCATTCAGTGTCAATGGAAATTCAACTAGTTGCACGTAACTAGTTGGAAGCATATATGTTGGTAATAAACCTTCCAATGTATTTTGTAACTCACCTTTATAGTAGGCAACTATATTGTTACCTTTGACTAAGGCTAGACATTGAACAATAGAATCTTGTTCAATTAATTTCGCTTCAATTTCACCTAACTCTATTCTGAATCCTCTAACCTTAACTTGAAAATCATTTCTACCAATATAAATTAAATCTCCAGATGACAATTGCTTAACCAAATCGCCAGTTTTATATAGTCTTCCAAATTTCGGATGATTGATAAAGGAACTATTCGTTTTTTCCTCATCTCCGATATAACCTCTTGCAAGCCCTACTCCACCAATAAATAATTCACCTATGGCATTTATTGGGACTTCATGCAATGAATCATTTAATACATGCACAGCAACATTTTTTAAAGGTTTGCCTATGTTATTCGAGTTCATTCCATGTTCATAGATTTTAATAGTCGCACATACTGTTGTTTCAGTTGGGCCATATCCATTAACTATGGTTGTACCACTATTTTCATAAGCATGGTAAATATTATTTGGCGTTGATTCACCTTCAACAATCAAAATATTTAATGACAACAAGGTTTCCGAATTTAGAATTGCTGGAGGTAGCACTGCTAATGAAATATTATTTTTTTCAATTATTTCCTTTAGCAATTGATAATCCATACGAGTTTGGTCATCTAATAAATAAGTAGTTGCACCTGCTAGTAATGTATAGAATAATTCAGAAACAGAGGTATCAAATACAAAATTAGCAAAATGTACGGCTTTCGTAGCTGTAGTGATATTAAATAACTGAATTTGATTATATATCGCATTTACAATTCCATGGTGTTCAATCATAACTCCTTTAGGAACTCCTGTTGTTCCTGATGTGAAAATAATATAAGCTAATGAATTTTCAAATACTGGCACATTAGGATTTGTTACTTCCATGGAACTAATTTCAAAATCATCAGTAACGATAAACGGTGCATCAACCTTTTTTGTAATATAGTCTATCCTTGATTGAGGATATTCATAACTCATTGGTACATAGTTTGCTCCAGCTTTTAATATACCTATTATTGCTATTACAAATTTTTCACTTCGTTTCATCAAAATAGGAATGTGCATCCCAGAAACTACACCATAATTATCAATGAGCGTGTGGGCAAATTGATTTGAAATTTCGTTTAATTCTTTATATGTCAGACTATTTTCGCCAAACACAATGGCTTTGTTGTCTGGATGAAGTTTTGCTTGTTTTTCAAATAGTGTATGAACTGGAAGGTTAGGATATTCTTCTTTCTCTTTCTGTCCTAATTCACGGTTGTAAATAATATCTGAAATTGCGACTTTGGGTTCTTTAACTATTTGTTTTAAAACTAGTTCATAAGTTTTTGCTAGTTCTTCAATAGTTTTTTCTTTAAAAAGTTTTGTTGAAAAAGTAAAATTCACTATGTTTTTTATATGAATAAGCGAAATATCAAACTTTGTACTATTGATATGAAGGTCTTCATTAACTGAAGTGAACAAATCATTACGTTCAACCTCTTCAACAATATCTTGGAATCCAAACGTAATTTGAAAAATCGGATTTCTTGATAAATCTTTTTCTTCTTCAAGTGCATCAACTATTTGTCCAAAAGATAAATCTTGTTGCTTTTGAGCCTCTAACATCTGATCATTATTTTGATTTATTAATTCACTAAAAGTATCATCTGAGTTAATAACAGAACGAATAACCAATGTGTTCACGAAGATTCCAATCATATTCTCGGTACCTTGAATATTACGGTTTGCAATTGGAGTCCCCAAAACAATATCCTTTTGATTTGTATATGCTGACAAAACTAACATAAATGCACTAAGCGTTACACAAAAAAGACTAGTGTTATGTTCCTTGGCAATTTCATTCAATTGTTGAATTAGCAATTCATCTAATTCATAGTCGAACTCTTTTCCATCATAATCAAATTGTTTTGGTCTAGGAAAATCAGTTGGGAAATCAAGTGTTTCATAACCAGAAAGTTTTTCTAGCCAATACTCTTTCTCTTCTCTTAATAAGTCTTTACTTTGTGATGTAACTTGCCATTTAGCATAATCTTTATATTGTACTTCCACAGGTTCAAGATACTCGCCATCATACAAATGAACTATTTCTTCCAAAAATATATTAGTAGACCAACCATCAAAAGCAATATGATGAATATTTATAGCCATTGTATCTTCATAAATATTTACTTTAATGGGTATTTCTTTTTCAAGATCAAATGAATACGCAAAGAAATCATCTATATCTATTCGTTCATATGTTATTTCAATGGTTTTATCTAATACCTTTTGATAAGAGTCCACAATGATTGTTCTTAAGATTTCATGACGTTTAACTACTTCTTTAATTGCTCGTTCAAGTTTTTCATGATTTGCTTCTTTATTAAGTGTTAAAAGTAAAGGAATATTATATGCATCAGTTCCTTGCTCTAGCTTATCAATAAAGAAGAGACGTTCCTGTGCATAGGATAGATTTTGATCTTTCTCTCCATTAAACACTTGTTTTTCAACAATTTGAGTTCTTTCACATACTTTAGCAAGATTTGAAATGGTTTTTTGTTCAAATATTGCTTTTACTGGAATATTTATTAAACTAGCAAGAGAAATTGCGGCGATAGAGTTTCCTCCTAAACGAAAGAAATTTGCGTTTATTGAAACCTTCTCTAGTCCTAAAACCTTACATAAAGCTTTCTCAATTTCTTTCTCACGTGATGTTTTTGGAGCAATATACTCATCTTTATATACTGGTTCAGGTAGAGATCTAATATCTAATTTTCCATTAATAGTAAGTGGTAATTCTGTCATATGTATATATGCCATTGGAATCATGTAATTAGGTAAAGATTTTGCTAACTCGTCATATAGTTCATCACTTTCAAAGTCCAGGTTAGAAACATAATAAGCAACCAAGTTATCATTCTTCGCAATAACAGCAACTTGATCTATTTCTTCGATATCGTTAAGTTTATTTTCGATTTCACCTAATTCAACACGATAGCCACGAATTTTTACTTGGAAATCTTTTCTCCCAAGATATTGATATGAGCCATCATTCAAACATCGAACCAAATCACCTGTATCATAGATTATGCCTTCTCCAAAGGGATTTTTAATATATCTTTCAGCTGTTTCTGTAGGTTGATTTACATAACCGCAAGTTACCTGATTTCCACCAATATATAAGTTACCAACTGCTCCTTTAGGTAGAAGTTGTTTATTATCTTCTAACACATAAGGTTCAACCCCACCTATTGGTCTACCAATGGATAAATCCGTAACATCATTATTTACAAAACTTAACACAGTTGTTTCTGTTGGACCATAACAATTATTCAATTGGATTGAGGAGTCTTTATACTTGTTAATTACTTCCTGTGTAATTGCCTCTCCACCACAATGTATAACTTGCATGGTTGGTACTTTTTTCAAATTTATCCTGGCTGCCAAGGATGGTGTCATACCAATGGCATTCACTTGAAATTTATTCAAAGTATGAATAAAAAGGTCAATATCATAAATTAAATCTGTATCTAAAATGACTACACTTTCGCCCATAGTAAATGGTCTAACCAAATCATGAATTGATGAATCAAAGACATATTCAAAAAAGGCACCATTCACAACTCCTTCATGCATCCCAGACTTGTCCATTTTGGCAACTTCAGTAACATAATTACTCAAGTTTTTATGTTTGACCATAACACCTTTTGGTTTTCCACTAGTGCCTGAAGTGAAAATTATATAGGCCAGTTGTTTAGATGTTATTTCTTTTTCAGGGTTACTCACGTGATTAGGAAATTCTTGATTCATAAATTTATCATCTATAACAAAATTAGCTTCACAAGTATCTAAGATATATTGGATACGTTCCTTGGGATATTTCAGACTAATCGGTACATATGCTGCACCAGCTTTTAATACAGCAAGGATTGCAATAACCATTTTATGAGTCCGTTTAATCATTAATGGTATCTTTTGTTCAGTTTGAACTTCTAGTTCATCTATTAGATAATTCGCTAACTTATTGACTTCTGTATTTAATTCTTTATAACTGAAAGATTTATCGTTGTACCTTAAAGCAGTATCATCAGGTAGTAATCTTACTTGATTCTCAAATAAGGCAACAACATTTTTATAATCTCCTGCTTTCTTAAAATCTAGGAGTTTTGAATGCTCTTGTTCTGTTACAAAAGATATATTTGAAAGTTTCTTCTCTGAGCTACTGATAACGATTTTTAAAGTATCTATGAAATTAGCAGCAAGGCTTTCAATTGTTTTAGCCATAAATAATGAAGAATCATAATTAAGTAGCAATTCCATGTTCGAGTTTGAATTCTCAACTTCAAAAGTTAGAGGAAATTTTGCTTTAGTTGTTTTATATGAATTTTTCTTTGCTTTACCATCAAAATAGTGTGTGCTTACTTCAGTATTTTGATAAACAAACATACAATCAAAGAGCGGATTTCTGTTTCCACTTGTGGCATGAAGATCTTTTACTATTTCTTCAAATTGATAGTTCTGATTTGAAATTGCAGTTAATACATTATCTTTTATGTTGTTTATAAACTCTTTCACTGTTAATTTTGGATGTGGTTTTACACGTATGGGCAATGTATTAACAAACATCCCTAACATATTTTCAGTAGCTTCGTTAATTCTACCATTAGTAACCGTTCCCAAAATGAAATCTTCACTATGATACATCTTTGATAAAAGAATACTAATTGAACTAAAGAAAACCATATACTTACTAATTCCATTCTGTATAGCAAATGTATGAATATTTTCTACCAAAGTTTTATCTATTGAAATTCTATATGTTTTACCCACAGGACTATGATATTTATCCTGTTTGTAATCGTTTGCCAATTCGAGCTGTTGGTAATCACAAAGGTAATCATTCCACCATTTCCTTTCATCGGCACAATTAAGTTCATTAAACCAAGTGCTATAGTCTTTATAGTGTAATTCATGAGCGTTTAAGTGATTACCTCCATATAATTGTCCTAATTCTTGATAAAATATTTCTTCACTTCTACCATCAGTAATTATGTGATGTTTGTCGATAAAAAGCGAATTATATTCTGAACCTTGTAATAATCGAACTCTCATTGTTTGTCCTGTATGCAGATTTAATGGTTTCACAAATCCTGAGTAGTCTTCAGTGTAAGGTACCTCTTCAAAATCCAGAGTATTTTCAGCCATTACTTCTTGAACATACTCTCCATTTATATTTGAAAATTTTGTACGCAAAGATTCATGTCTCATAATCATTTCTTTTAGAGCGTATTTTAACTTTGATTTGTCCACTTTAAAAGAGAAATCTATTACTGTTTGTTCATTATAAGTTGTTTCATTTTTATTCATTTCATGGGAGATGAACATTCTTTTTTGTGCAGGACTCATTGGATAAAATTCTTTTTTACCTGCGGGTTCAATTGTATTTTCATCTTCAATTTCTAATGATCCTAATAATTTAGCTAATTCTTTGACTTGCTGATTATCAAAAATATCTCGCGTACTTAATCTTTTATAAGTCTTTTCATATACGTAATTTGACAATCGCATAGCATTCAACGAATTGCCGCCCAAATGGAAAAAGTTATCTAGTAACCCCACATGAGTTGATTTTAAAATTTGTTCTATTGCTTCAACAATAAACTTTTCTGTTTCTGTAGTAGGAGCTTGATATTGAGCCATATCAATTTCTATTTTGGGTAACTTAGCTCTATCAAGTTTTCCATTCACATTAAGAGGCAATTGTTCTAACCAAACATACATTTGTGGCTGCATATATTCTGGCAAGTATTTATTTGTAATTGATCTAATGTATTCTTCTTCTAGCTCTTTATGACTTACATAGTAAGCTGCGATGAATTTATCATCATATCCAACAACTACCGATTTTTCAATTTCAGGAATTTTTTCAATCTGAGCCTCTATTTCAGCAGGTTCAGTACGTATACCATTAATATTTAATTGAAAATCATTACGACCAACAAACTCAAATTCATCGTTATCAAGTCTTTTTACTAAATCACCAGTTCGACAAAGTATTCCTTCGCCAAATGGATTAGAAACAAAATGTGATTTTGTTTCCCCTTCTAATTTAAGATACCCTTTTGAAAGTTGATTACCAGTAACACACATTTCACCAACCTGACCAATTGCTACTTCATTTATATTATCATCCAAGACATAAGCAGTCATGTTATCTAAGGCTGCTCCAATTTTTTTAATATCTTCTACCCTTTCTATCGTCTTCGCAGTTCCAGCGTGGAATTCTGATTGTCCATACACATTGACTAATTTAATATCATTTCCATGAGTATTGTAAAAAAGACTTTTGGGAATTTTTTCTCCAGCTACAGCTACAGTATGGACATGCTTTAATTTTTTATAATCTAAACTATCAGCAAGTGACGGCGTGCACTGAAAATAATTAATCTTTTTTTCATTGATATAGTCTGAAAATTTTTGAATATTTTCAAGACAATCTTGTGATGAAATCACTAATGTATGACCATTGAATAGTGCTCCAAATATTTGAGTTGTTGCAACCGAAAATACATAGTTAACTAGAAGCAACATATTATAACTATTATTAATATCAAGTTTAAGGTATTTACAATAAGACTGAATATGACTCACAACACTTTTATGAGTATGCAATACCCCTTTAGGATTTCCTGTTGTTCCTGACGTATAAACAATATAGGCTAAATCATTGGTATCAATTGATACATTCAAATTACTATCATATTGCTTGAAATTTTGAGAAAGGAATTTATCATCAATAACTAGTTTAGCTTCGGTTTGTTGCTTAATATAATCTATTCTAGACTCTGGATATTGCTTAGATAAAGCTGTATAACAAGCACCCGTTTTTAAGACTGCCAATATTGCAACAATAATCTTTTCGTTTCTTTCCAAAAACAATGGAACGATATCGCCAGAAGAAATACCATATTCATTTACCAGATAATTTGCTAATGAGTTAGCTCTCTTATTAAGATCATCATAAGTAATTTGATTATCGCCAAATTCTGCACCTACTCTAGTTGGAGTTTTTTCTACTTGTTGTTCAAAAGCAGAAATTATAGTTTTCATCATATTTGCAACAACTTCTTTCATTATATTGTAAAATTTTTTCTTACTTTACATTAACTGCCTATGTTTAAAAAACCCGGGCCAAAAGGCCCAGGCTAAGTAAAAAATATTACATTAATCCGATTAAGTGGAAAACAATACCTATTACGAAGAGCCCAAGAATAATTATAATTGGAGATACTTTCTTCCTAAGTAACCACATGCACAAAAATGTAAGTGCTAATCCTGCAAGTCCAGGAATCAACGAATCCAAGTTGTTTTGTAATGTTGTAACCTTATGATCAGTTAATGACAATCCACCTGCTTGTTGTTGCAAAGCTTGTTGAATACCCTTTGCTCCAGCAGGAATTTTGCTCCAATCAATGAATGCACCGTCTGCTAACTTAACGGATGATACTGTTGGTACAAATTTAACTGTTACCCATCTGTTAACTAATGATCCCAAGATGAACATACCAAGGATTGATGCTCCTTTTGTAACATCTTGTAGTAAATTACCTGATACATCATCGGTAATACGAGTACCTGCTTTGTAACCAAACTCTTGTGTATACCACATAAATGCCATACGGATGATATTCCAACCGAAGAAAAAGATAATTGGTCCAAGGATATTACCAGCCATAGCCATAGAAGCAGCTAATGCTCCTAAAATTGGTTTAACTGTAAACCAGAAAACTGGATCTCCGACACCTGCTAAAGGTCCCATCATACCAACCTTAACACCTTGAATAGTTACATCATCAACTGGTAAACCATTTGCACGGTCTTCTTCTAATGCTAATGTTACACCAACTACTGGTGCAGCTACATATGGATGAGTGTTAAAGAACTCCATATGACGTTTTAATGCAGCTGTTCGCTCTTCTTTAGTTTTATATAATTTCTTTATTGCTGGAATCATCAAGTAAGTCCAACCACCATTTTGCATTCTTTCATAGTTCCATGAACCTTGAAGAAATTGTGAACGCCACCATACAGAAATACGATCTTTTTTTGTTAATTCTACTTTATTTGCCATTTTAATTTTCCCTCCTTTCTTAGTAGTTATCTATAATATCGCCTAATGGATCACCCGTATTTGAGCTTCCACCATTACCTGTGCCACCTTGTTTAGTAAGCTTTAAGTAAATAAGAGCTAAACATACACCGATTGCACCAAGTCCGATAAGTGTAATTTGTGTAACAGTTGCTAACACAAAACCAATTGCAAAGAATGGCCATACTTCTTTTGTAGCCATCATATTGATTACCATTGCATAACCAACAGCTACGACCATTCCACCACCAATTGCTAAACCAGCTGTTAACCAAGCAGGCATTTCTGAAAGTAATGTACGAATTGGACCAGCGCCTACAGCTAAAATCAAAGCTGCTGGAATTGCGATACGCACACCTTGCATACAAATTGCAACAATATGCCACATTTCAAGTTTTGCTATATTGCCTTTTTCAGCAGCAGCATCCATAAAATGTACAATTGCTGTTGCTATAGTTCTACAAACAATTGTTAATAATAATCCTGCAACTGCTAATGGAACAGCAATAGCTATAGCTGAAGAAACTCCTGCTGTACCTTGGCCACCAAGAACTAAAATAATTGCTGATGCAACAGATGCCAGTGCTGCATCTGGTGCTACGGCAGCACCGATATTGGACCAACCTAAAGCTATCATTTGAAGAGTACCACCTAAGATTAGGCATGGTAATAAGTTACCTGTAACTAAGCCAATTAACGTACATGCAACTACTGGTTGGTGAAGTTGAGTTTGATCCAAAATACCTTCCATACCAGCTAGAAATGCAACGATAACGACTAATATTATTTGAATTATATTTAAAGTCATGATTATTAATCCTCCTTTTTTTGAATAGTTAGATTATTTTAATTTATTTAGTTCGGATTGTGCTTTTTTAAGAATTTCATCCATATTTTCTTTTGAATCATTTGGAACTTTACGAACATCAAAAGTTAGTCCAGCTTGTTTAAGCTTCTTGAAGGTATCAATATCTGCTTGATTAAAAGCAAGCACTTTGCTAGGTTGAACTTTACCTACAGCGTGAGCCATAGAACCAATATTGATTGTCTTCAAAGGTACTCCACCTTCTACTGCTCTAAGAACATCTTGTGGATTTTCAAAAAGAAGCAATGCGCGTTCTCCTCCAAATTGTTTATCATTTTTTGCAAGTTTAATCATTTGATTAACTGGAATTACATGAGCCCTAACTCCTGGAGGAGCAGCTTGTGTAATCAATTTTGAACGAAGCTCATCTTTACTTACTTCGTCGGACACCACAATAATTCTTGTAGGGTTCACAGATTTTGCCCAAGCAGTCGCTATTTGACCATGAAGTAAACGAGAATCAATACGAGCTAAAACATATTCGAATGATCCAGGTGCACCTGTATTAGGTCTTTTAGCAGAAGTTGCTGAAGATTTACTATTATCTGCTGGTTCTAATTCTTCAGGCTTAACTTTAACCCCTTCTTTAGCTGTTTCTAAAATATGAGCCGCAATTTTCTGTGCTGATTCCATTGAAGAACGTGAAGCATAAGCTTCAATAACCATTGGTAAATTCATACCGGCTACGATTGCCCACTTTTCTTTGTGTTCTTCAAATAAACCATTTGCTTGGTTGAATGGTGTACCGCCCCAAAGATCAACTAAGATTAAAACCTCATCTTGGCTGTCAAAGGATGTGATTGCATCTTTCATTTTTGCTTTAAAATCATCAGGTCCTTCGCTAGGCATCAACGTAACAGCTTGTACGTTTTCTTGCTCTCCGAAAATCATTTTAGCAGATTGCAAGATGCCTTTAGCAAATTCTCCGTGACTCGCAAGAATAATTCCTACCATCTTTTATACCTCCTATTTTTTATTTGTTACAGTAAAATTTATATAAAAGTTTTTGAAAAACCTGTAACCAAATTAATAATGATAACGCTTACAATCGAAGCTCAAAATTTAACTTGTTTCTCCATAATTTAATATGTTGAATCTTATAGTTTTGACATTAAATCTACTTTTGAATCTGAAGAAACTTTTCTTATTTCTAGTTCAATGCCTTTTTCATTTAATTTTTTAAAAGCTTCAATGTCCGTACCATCTACTGATACTACACTAGTTATCTGTTTCTTTCCTTCTTTAAATGACATACCACCAATGTTTACACTCTTTATGTCAACTCCACCTTCAACCATTCTTACAACATCAGTTGGATTAGTGAATAACAATAGCACTCTATCATTTTTGTATTTTGGAATGTTATAAGCTCTTATTGCCTCATCAATCCCTACAACACTTGATTTAATTCCTGGAGGTGCAACTTGCTCCAAAAGCGTCTTTCTAATTGAGTCCTTTGTTACATCATCATTACATACAATTATTCTTTGACATTTTGTGTCTTTTGACCAAATTGTTGCTACTTGACCATGTATTAATCTGTCATCAATTCTTGCTAAAACTATAATCATTACAACTGATCCCCCTCGGCAGCACTTTCACCTAAGTTGTTACACTTATATATAGCAATTGTCGTGCCAAAATAGTGTATTGCTTTTTATATTTTTGTTAGATCTTTTAAAATAGCCATTTTAAATTTCAATCTTTTTTTTTGTTCTTTTATATTGATACACTTTCTCTATAATTTCAATACTGATTTCAATCTTTCACCGATAAAAAGTGTATCAAAATAGAAGTGTATCAGTGTATTATATTTTATTCTATCATTTCTGCCAAAAATAATATTTCATCTTCAGTTAAACTTACGTTTATTGCTTCTTTAAATACTTTATTTGCCTCTGTAATAATCTCTACCAAATTGGAATTCAGCTTAGCTCTTTCCCTCTTGTACTTTAACCCGTCCTTTATTATCATTCTCTCTAGTGCACACCCTACATGCACCATTATTCTTATTTTTGTTGCATTGTTAAAGCTTATTTTTGTGTTTTCTTCTAAAAGATTTACAAATTGATACAATACACTTATTATTTTAGAAGGATTTAAATAAGTCAAAAATTGATTTAAGCTGTCCTCACATAGATCCTTAACTACCACATTTTCATGGCCTTTCTCAATTTTAAAGTTTTTTCTCTGTATTATGCTCATTAAAATATTTTCACCATGTCCACTAATTAACTCTTCAAGGGAGATAAATGGAGCTTCAATTTTAGGATTTAAAATACCAACAGAAGCTATAATACTATAGTTATTTTTTATTTTTATTATTTCCTCTTTCATGTCTTTTATGCTTATTGGTAAAATTTCAATATCTTTTTCATCTGTACTTTTAACAATGTTCTGCACAAGTTCTTTTAGCTTTACTGCAGTCCCCTCACCGGTGGAGCATATTGTTATTATAGCCTTTTTTATATTTGTATGTTCTTCATTAGTAACTTTATCTTCTTCCTCAATCTTTGAATACCCTCTAAATTGCTTTAGAGAATTATATAAGGCATCTAAATTCATGTCTAAAATAGATGCTTTCCTTATGGCTTCTAATACTAATGATGTGGTAACCATATCTAGTGTCTTAACCTTTATATCAGTTTTTTCCATTATTATAGACTCAAAGCTCACGAGTGAACCCATATCAACAAGTAGTAGAACACCCTTGCCCATGTCTATTTCTCTAGCCTTTTCAATAATTTCATTTAAAGTTCTAGTGGGACTAACTTCTAATGGCATATCTATTGCTTCGATTACACCCTCCCCTAGAAGCTGTTTTGCCACATTAACCATACTGCTTGCTGTACTACTTCCATGTGCCGCTACAATTATTGCCACATGCTCATTTGTTTGTTCCTCCGTAATAGAACTGATTAGCAAGGTAAGATATATAACTTCAATTTTGGGAACAACCACATTATATTTTTTTTCAACCATGCCCTTTACATCTACTGCAATATTGAATTCCTCATGCTTATCATTTATAATACCTTCTATATTTGTATACTTAAGATTTTGATGATTACTTAATCTGTTTAAAAATGAACTTAAATGTAGACTTAATGCATATAAAAATCTATCAGTTAGTGTTTTATCAAGTTTTTTTTCAATCATGTCCATTATTTCTTCTGAAAATTCAAGAATGTCCTCATCTACTATTTTTAATATTTTACTTCTACCATCCTCATCATTTTTAACCTTGTTATAAAAGGATTTAATATGAACATTAATATCAGTTGTAATAAAATTGTTTATATACTCCTCATCTGCTC